>JAJZVV010000034.1 GCA_021845595.1 Pseudomonadota bacterium
CTGACCGGGGAGATTGCGGCGATGCTCCGCCTTGGGATGGGCGGTGCGGCGCAGGGAGCAGCCGCCGGGTCTGGTGCCGGCCCTGGTCCTGATTTGTTCCAGCGTTCGGTAAAAGTGGTTGCGGGGACACGAAACCACCGACAGTTGACTCTCCAACCCGTCGCCTGCTGAGGGGCCGGTCAGCCCAACAGTAGGGCGACCAATTCAGGCTTGGGCCGCTCGCATCGCGGCGGCCTCGGCAAACCGCGGCGCGCTGTCAATCCGTTTACGGCGGTTCTCGCTACAGCAAATTTCCTTGATTTCCGAAAATTATTGCTGTAGCAAAAATCCGTGCGCATCACGTTCGACCCGGCCAAAAATGCCAGGAACATCGCGGAGCGCGAACTGTCGTTCGAGCGGGTGGCCGACCTTGCATGGGAAACCGCCATTCTGCAGGAGGACCGGCGGAAGGACTACGGCGAAACCCGCGTTCGAGTGCTGGCGCGGCTGGGTCGGCGACTGCATGTGGCAGTCATCACGATGCGAGGCGAGGCGGTCCACGTCATCAGTTTTCGTAAGGCGAACCGCAAAGAGGTGGAGTGGTATGAGCAAGACAAAGGATGAGGCGGCTTCACGCCCGGATGAAGATAACCCGGAATGGACGCAGGAGGAGATCCGCACCGCTCGGCCCGCACTGGATGCGATTGCGGAGATTTTCGGCACGCAAGCGGCGGAGGCAATCCGGCGGCGTCGTGGCCGCCCGGCGAAGGCGGACCGGAAGGTCAACCAGACACTGCGCTTGGACCCGGACGTGCTGGATGCCTACAAGCGTGAAGGCCCGGGGTGGCAGGCGCACATGAACGCGGTGCTGCGCCAGCACATGCCTCGGCACGGGAAATGAGTGAAAGCCGTCCCCGTCACGCCAGTTGCCGTGACAATGCCGCTCTATAGCGCTGAGGGCACGCCGGCGGCTGGAACGGATGCCGCGGCATCGGGCTCCGCAAATCAGGCAGACGATTTATAGCCCACGGGGTTCGGCACCCCGCCGCCGAAGCGTCCCAGGCGCTCGCCGCGGCCGCCCCGAGCGCGAACAGGCGTCGACGAAGCAGGTGCCGCGCGAGGGAACACCTATCCCGGAAGCCGCATTGCGCAGCATGGCCGGTCTGGATAGCATCGACAAACATCGAAATATCGAGGTCACAGCCATGGTCGCCGCGAAATTTATTCTCAAGCCCTTGATGTGGAACACCGAGAACTATAAGCGTCCTTCAGGTGCCAAGACCGCATCGCGCTGGGTCGACAAGCATGGCTTCGGCGCGGAAGAGTGGAATAACTCGCCTCACATGGTTTCGAAGGATGGCAAAGAGCGCTACTTTCATACGGAAGCAGGCGACAAAATTATTGCACACCATCGCGAACTCAACGGGCAATTCGTGATTTTTATGGTCGCCTCTCACGATGGGCGGCAAGAATTGGTCGGCATAGCAGGAAATGCTGCCTTCGTGACAGACGACAATGAACGAGCAAAAATTGCCCTGGACATAAAGTCGGACAAACTCGGAGACGATGCTTGGGACGTTCAGAAAGTAAGAGATATATATAAAACCCATGAGGCATTTGAGGAATTTTGGTTAGACTCAAGTCCTAAGTCGGAAGGAGTCAATGCAATGACTCTCTGGCGCTGTCCAGCCGATTACTTCCTTTGGCTCGACCAACCCGTTCCACTTGATGCAAAGAAAATTACTGGCAAAGACAAATTAGCTGTGATGCACAGCAATTTTCAAATTCTGTCTTCCAAGGAAGCTGAAAGAATTCTTGACGCTGTTGCGCCAGGACGGCGTCTTCCTCCATGGGGGAATATCTTCAACCTTGTGTCTCAGAGCGTTGGCCGCGACCGCGGCCTTCTCGACGATATGAGTGAAATCGATAATCAAGCAATTCCTGAAACAACAAAGCGGGCGCTCATCGATGCTCGCATCGGTCAGGGAAAATTCCGGGAAAATCTGGAAAAGCATTGGAGTGCGGCATGTTCGGTGACCGGCTGCGAGATTGGTGAGGTCCTTCGTGCCTCTCACATCAGGCCGTGGCGATGCTCTTCCAACGAGGAGCGACTTGACCCGGAAAATGGGCTCCTTCTCATGGCAACTCTTGATGCAGCGTTTGACCGTGGGCTGATTTCTTTCTCGGAGCAGGGAGAGATGCTGGTTGCGTCTCGGCTTTCGGAGGAGCAGCGCGTCCAGCTCGGCGTTCCTCGGCCATTGCGCAAGCCGCCATCGAAGCATCAGGCCGCATATCTCCGTTTCCACAGGGAATATTGGAGGCACTTCTGACCAGCCACTATCACCTGTGTCGCCCCAGCCAGTGAGACAACCCAGGCTGGCCCCGTATGCGATTACCAAGTTGCGAGCCCTCGCCTCACATGCGCATTCCCGGCGCGGAAGGGTCGGGCTCCGGTTCCAGGTCGAGCCCTGCCTCCTACCCAGGTTGCGGCATCTGCTGCCGCCTCCGAGCGATGCGTGTGTCGAGGCTGTTCGCGCGACCGCTTCGGCCGGACGGCTGCGTCGAGGCTTTGCTCGCGCCGCGCACGACCAGCACGGGGTTCGCGACGACGGCGCGGAGGCGCCGCCGCTCGCGGGTGATGGGACGGGCGTGTTCCTCTTCCTCCGCCGCGCTGCCCTGCCACGTGGCAGAGAGCCTGCCTCGAACCGAAGTCCGTTCTCAATGGAAATCCCAGGTCAAATCTGCGCGGAGATTCGCACTCGACACTCTTGGTGCCGGTTTTCGGCTTACCCCCCGCTCGCGCGGGGAACGCTCCTCACGCGCCTGGGAAGCGTAGGCGTCGGCCGGCTCATCCCCCCTCGTGCGGGGAACACGGCGGGCTCCATCGTGACGACGGGCCGGCCCTCGGCTCATCCCCGCTCGCGCGGGGAACACTGTTACAGTCTGCCCATTCACCAGATTTGTCCCGGCTCTGTCGATTTCCGCCGAGAATTGACCCAGGATTTCCGTCGAGAACTGACCCGGGTTTGATGATGGTTTGAGGGTCAGGCGTTGGTCAAGTTCCGGGTCTTCTCCTTTGCGGGCTTTGCGGCTTTCGCCGAGCTGGTCTTGAATCGGAAGCTGTCGTTTCCGGTTTCGAGGATGTGGCAGCGGTGAGTGAGGCGGTCGAGCAGCGCCGTCATCATCTTCGCATCGCCGAAGACTCCCGCCCATTCGCCGAAGCTGAGGTTCGTGGTGATGATGACGCTGGTGCGCTCGTAGAGCTTGCTGAGCAGGTGGAAGAGCAATGCTCCGCCGGAGGCGCTGAACGGCAGGTAGCCAAGCTCGTCGAGGACGACGAGGTCGGAATAGGCGAGGCGTCCGGCGATCTGCCCGGGTTTGCCTTGGTGTTTTTCTTGTTCGAGGGCGTTGACGAGTTCGACCGTGGAGAAGAACCGGACGCGCTTGCGATGATGCTCGATGGCCTGAACGCCGAGGGCGGTGGCGAGGTGAGTTTTGCCCGTACCGGGGCCGCCGACGAACACGGCGTTGTGGGCGTCGGCCAGGAACTCGCAGCGGTGGAGTTGGCGCACCAGCGCCTCGTTGACCTCGCTGGAGGCGAAGTCGAAGCCGGCGAGGTCGCGATAGCTCGGGAAGCGCGCGGCTTTCAGCTGGTAAGCCGTGGACCTGACTTCCCGGTCCGCTGTCTCCGCCTTCAGGAGTTGCGACAGGATCGGCAGCGCCGCTTCGAAGGCCGGCGAGCCCTGCTCGGTCAGTTCGCCGACGGCCTGGGCCATGCCGTGCATCTTCAGCGCGCGCAGCATGATGACCACGGCGCCGGCGGCAGGGTCATGACGCATGGCGCGCCTCCCTGGGCTTGCGCAGCGCGTCGTAGCGCTCGACATTGGCCTGCGGCTCGGTGGTCAGCGTTAGGGCGCTGGGCGGCTTCACCGGTGGCGCTTCGGTCGGCTTGCCGTCGACCAGGCGGTGCAACAGGTTCAGGATATGCGTCTTGGTCGGCGCGCCGGCCTCCAAAGCCAGTTCAACGGCGGTGAGCACCGCCTGCTCGTCGTGCTGGAGGACGAGGGCGAGGATCTCCACCATCTCGCGGTCGCCGCCAGGCATCTTGAGCATGCGCTGTTGCAGGGCGCGGAAGGCGGGCGGCAGCTCGGCGAAGGGCGCGCCGTTGCGTAGCGCGCCGGGCTTGCGCTGGATGACGGCGAGGTAGTGCCGCCAGTCGTAGACCGTCGCGCTGCTGTTGCGGTCGTGCGAGCGGGCGAAGACGCGCACGTGCTCGGCGACGATCTGCCCCTCGGCGGCGATTACGACGCGCTCGGGGTAGACCCGCACGCTGACCGGACGGTTGGCGAAGGACGCCGGCACGCTGTAGCGGTTGCGCTCCAAGTGGATCAGGCACGTCGGCGAGACGCGCTTCGTGTGCTCCACGAAGCCGTCGAATGGGCGCGGCAGTTGCGCCAGGTGCGGGGCTTCCTCGCGCCAGATATCGGCCAATGTGCCTGGCTGCGCGCCATGTGCGATCTCGGCCCACAACTCCCGGCAACGCGCCTCCAGCCAGTCGTTCAGCGCCGCCAGCGAGGGAAAGCTCGGCGTCGGCTGCCAGAGCCGATGGCGTGCATCCTGCACGTTCTTCTCGATCTGTCCCTTCTCCCATCCGGCGGCCGGATTGCAGAACTCGGCCTCGAACAGGAAGTGGCCGACCATGGCCGAGAAGCGTGTGTTGACCTTGCGCTCCTTGCCCCGCCCGACCTTGTCGACCGCCGTGCGCATATTGTCGTAAATCCCGCGCCGCGGCACGCCGCCGAGAACCCGGAAGGCGTGGTTGTGGGCGTCGAACAGCATCTCATGCGTCTGCTGCGGATAGGCGCGCAAGATGAAAGCGCGGCTGTAGGCGAGCTTGACGTGCGCGACCGGCAACTTCACCCGCTCGCCCGCGATGATCGCCCAGTCCTCCGACCAGTCGAACTGGAACGCCTCGCCGGGCCCGAACGCCAGCGGCACGAACGCGCCGCGTCCGGTCGTCTGCTGCTCCCGATGGCGCGCCGCCTTCCACTCGCGCGCGAACGCCGCCACACGGTTGTAGGAGCCGTCATAGCCCAGCGAGACCAGATCGGTGTGCAACTGCTTGACCGTCCGCTTCTGCTTGCGCGACTTGCCCGCCTCCTGCCGTAGCATGTGCGAAAGCTTGTCGGCGAACGGATCGAGCCGGCTCGGACGGTCGGGCGTGTTGAACTTCGGCTCGACGCTGTCGGTCCGCAGGTATTTGCGCACCGTGTTCCTCGACAGGCCCGTGCGCCGCGCGATCTCCCGGATCGAATAATGCTGCCGAAATCGCCAGCGTCGAATAACGCTTAGTAGCTCCATGACGATCACTCCGCGTTCCCTCGCTTCTGCCGAGGGGGAGAGGTTCGAACATGGGTCAGTTCTCGGTGGAAAAACCGGTCCCGCCTGGGTCAGTTCTCAGCGGCAATCAACAGTCGAGCTATTCCCACCCCAGATCGCCACCGCAGCCGCATGATCCGCGGCCACCTCATGCCCAACACAATTTCCACCACGTTGACGTACATGACCGGCCTAGCTAATCCCCAATGCCTGCGCATCCCCAAACCCAGCGGGACCCAAAGGCCGTGCGGCAATACCAATCCACCTCCGAACCGGCAGCCCCTGCCAACACGGCCTCCGCCACGCCCGCCATGGCCCGTGCCCGTGAAGCGGTGCTCCAGCGGGAACTCGCGCGCCTGCTGCGCCAGCTCGCCGCCAATCAGGACCATCTCACCCGGCTGGATGCGGAAATCGATGCCAAGAATCGCAATCTCGACTGGCTCGCTCGTCAGCTTGCCGAGCGTGACCAGCTTATCGCCAACCTCCACGCCTCTCATTCCTGGCGCCTCACCGCCCCCATCCGTTCGCTCTCCCACCGGCTCCGGAAAATCGTCCGGCTCCAAAAAACCATCCGGCTCCGCCGCCCGCCCCCGTCGGTGCCGGCCGGGGCGTCGGACGCCGCTCCCGCCATGGCCCCGCCACCGGCCATCCCGGCCCTGCCTTCCGGCGGCCCGGTCATGCTCATCATCTCCGACCATCTGCCCCTCTACGACCAGCAAAGCGGCGGGCTCCGCCTCAAAACCCTGATCGGCCTGATCGGCGAGGCCGGCCTGCGCATGGTCCATGCCTCGATGTTCGGCCCCGATTTCCAGCCCGGCATCCTCGGCAACCCGGAAGCCCGCGCCCGTTACCAAGCCGCCTTGGGTGCCCTCGGCGTCACCGATTTCCTGTTCGGACCCGAGCAGATCGATGGTTACCTCAAGGCCAACGGCAACGGCCTTGCCTGGGTGGTCATCGTCTTCCCCGATACCATGCACAAAATGCTGGCGCCCGTCCGTAGCTACTGCCCCGGCGCGCGCGTCGTCTACGACATGGTCGATTTCCATGGCCTGCGCATGCGCCGCGAGGCCGAATTGCGCCGGGATGCCGCCTTGCGCGACCAGGCCGAACGCCAGTTTAAGGCCGAAATCGCCGCCGCCCGCGCCGCCGATGTCACCATCGCCATCACCGAGGACGAACGCGCTGCCATGCTTCAGGCCGCGCCCGATGTCGTGGTCGAGGTTCTGCCCAATATTTTCGAAATGCCGGAACGGCAGTTCCCGGAGCCCTCTGCCCGGCGCGACCTGCTTTTCGTCGGCGGCTTCTGGCACCGTCCCAATGGCGACGCCATGCTCTGGTTTGCCAACGAGATATTCCCGATCATCCAGGCGGAAATCCCCGATATCGTCCTGCGCATCGTCGGCGCCAATGCCGAAAACGAGGTGCTGGCCCTCGGTGCCCGCCCTGGCATCGAGATTCTCGGCTACGTCCCCCGTCTCGATCCGCTATTCGACCGGCATCGCGTTTTCGTCGCGCCGCTGCGCTATGGCGCCGGCATGAAGGGTAAGGTCGGTCAAAGCCTTATCCATTCCCTGCCTGTCGTTGCTACCACCATCGGCGCCGAGGGCATGGGCCTAATTCCCGGCCAGCACCTGCTGGTCGCCGACGATCCCGCCGAATTCGCGGCCGAGGTGCTGCGTCTCCTGCGCGACGACGCGCTCTGGTCGCGGCTCGCCGCCAATGGTCGTGCGCATATCGCCGCGACCCTGTCCATCGAAGCCGTCCGCCCCCGCGTCAAGGAACTTTTCGGTGGCTGAAATTCTTGTTGCCGGCATATACCTTGCCCATAAGCCCAATACCGCCGCGCATATCATGCTCGAATGCGCCGCCAGTAACCACCACCAGGTCCATCAGCGCTGGATCGCGCTCGCGCCGCAGGGGCAGGGCAGTTACGATCTGCCGCTGACGGAACTCGTCGTCACCGAAAAAACTCCGAAATTCACCCTGCTCAACCGCCTGCTCGAAGAGCATCGAAACTTCGACTGGATCATGCTGACCGACGACGACGTCGAACTCGCCCCCGATTTCCTCGATACCATGACCGAACTGGCCGACCGGCACGATTTCGCCCTCTGCCAGCCCGCCCGCACCTCCGACAGTTTCATCGACCATCCGATCACGCAAATCATGCCCGGTCTCAGCGCCCGCCGCACGCGCTTCGTCGAAATCGGTCCCGTTACCCTCATTCGGCACGACGCGGCGGAACTTCTGCTGCCGTTCCCGGAAGCGTGCGGCATGGGTTGGGGGCTCGATTTCGTCTGGCCTGTCGTGCTTGAACGCCAAGGGCTGCGGCTCGGCATCATCGATGCCGCGCCCGTTGCGCATCGCCTGCGCCGGCCCGTCAGCGAGTATGTTCATGCCGACGCCGATCGCCAGATGTTCGATCTGCTTGCCCAGGCGCCGCACCTGTCGCACGATGCCGCGTTCATGGTGCTGGAAGCCCATGCATGAGCCTAAGCCTCTCGGCCCTGCTGACCACGCATAACCGGGCGCACCTCCTGCCGCGCGTGCTGGAAGGTCTGGCCGCGCAAACCCTGGACCGTGACCGCTTCGAAATCATCGTCATCGACGACGGGTCCACCGACGATACGCCGCGAGTCCTCGCCGCCTGGCAGGATCGCCTCAGGCTGCGTATTTTCCGCCAGCGCCAAGCCGGCTTAGCCGCGGCCAAGAATCTCGGCGTATTTGCTGCGACAGCGCCCATTCTCGTCTTTCTCGACGACGACGACGTGGCAACCCCCGGCCTGTTTGTGGCGCATCTCGCCGCGCATCTCGCCATGCCGGCGCCGGAGGTCGCGGTACTCGGCCTCACTACCCTCGACCCGGAAATCCGTGATCTGCCGGTCATGCGCCATGTCACCGAGGTTGGCTGTCAGTTGTTTTCCTATGGCTGGATGCAGCGCGGCCAGGTACTCGACCATACCGGCTTCTGGGGCGGGCGCAGTTCGGTCAAGCGCGGCCTGCTGGTGCGCCATGGCGTCTTTCACCCCGATTTCACCTTCGGCTGCGAGGATATCGAGCTCGGCTTCCGCTTGCGCCGGCACGGGCTTTCTGTCCGGTTCGAGCCACGTGCCCATACCGTCATGATCCGCGCCCTCAGCTTCGACCAGTTCTGCCACCGCTCCTACCGCCAGGGCCTTGCCCAATACCGTTTCGCCACCCTCCACGACGACCCAGAAATTCATCGATATTGTGAAATCGATGCCGCCTTCGCGGCCTGGTCGCGGGACCGTTTGGCCTATGCCCGGCATATGCGCTGGACGCGCAATCTCGATCGTGCCGCGAATGCGTGCCAGTCGGCCGGACTGCCGCCCGACCCCACCCTCCAGTCGACCCTCGACGAGGCGTATCGGCGCGCCTTTTTTCTCTCGCGCACCAAGGGTGTGGCCGATGCCGCCGCCGCCGCCAGGGTTCGTCCCGCCCCCCGCTTCGGCAGCGTTCTCGAATATGGCCTCGCTGCCTCCGGCCGCGCCTGACATGACCGGCGCCGTCTATGATGCCGCCTTCTACGCCGATCAGGGCGACGAAAGCCTCGCGTCCGCCCGCGTCGTGTTCCCGCTAATTCTCGCCGCCCTTAATCCCGCGCGGATCGTGGATATCGGTTGCGGCGTGGGCACCTGGCTCGCCGCCGCCGCCGAGTGCGGCATCGCCGATACCCTCGGCGTCGATGGCAACTATGTCGATCGCGCCGCATTGCGCATCCCGCCCAATCGCTTCCTGCCCGCCGATCTCGCCGAACCGGGCCTGCCGCGCCGTATCGCCGAACATCATCCGGCGGGTTTCGATCTCGCCCTCTGCCTCGAGGTCGCCGAGCATCTGCCCCACGCGCGCGCGTCGGGCTTCATCGCCGAACTCTGCGCGCTTGCCGATGTCGTCGTCTTCTCGGCGGCGCTGCCGTTCCAATACGGTACCGATCATATCAACGAACAATGGCCGGAATTCTGGGCTATCCTGTTCCGCGCCAACGGCTTCCGATGTTTCGACCCCTGGCGCGACCGGATCTGGAGCCATCCGCGCGTCGCTTGGTGGTACGCGCAGAATCTGCTGGTCTTCGCGCGCGAAGGCAGCCCCGCAGCCGCAACGCTCCCCCATGCCGCTGATGCAGCGCCGCTCGCCCGTGTTCATCCGCTATGCTGGCTCTCCGGCACGCTCAATCTTTGGCGTCCCTACCGCGCCGCCGCCCGGGACGAGGAACCCGCCGATTATCGCGCCGTGCGAAATGCCTGGGCGCAAGGGGCGACCACCCCGCCTGCACTCGCCGCCCTTGCACGCGCCACCGCCAATCCCGACGCGCCCGACAGATTTCCACTGACCCGAACGATCGTCGCCGATCCCGAAGCGATGCTTGCCGCCGCCGAAACCGCAAGCGCCCAGGCCGTTGCCGAACGCGACCGGCTGGCTGGGGAAATCCACACCCTACGTGCGGATATCGCCAACCTTGAGGCCGATCTCGCGGCACTCACCGCCGATCGCGACCGGCAGACCGGGGAAATTTTCGCGCTAGGCGCAAAAATCTCGGCGGCCAATGCCACGAACCAGCTTCTCGAAGCGGCGAACAGCACTCTGCGCCAGCAGGTCGCCAAACAGGAAACCCATCTCGCCGAGCTGTCCGACCGCGCCCAATGCGCCGCTGCCGCCGGCGCCGAACGCGACGCCATCCGGAAGGAACTCGCAGCCGCGCATCACCTGCTGGCGTGCATGCGGGAATCCACCTCCTGGCGCCTTACCCGTCCCCTGCGCCGTCTGCGCGGCTTTCGCAGCCCTTAAGCGTCCCCCCGTTGCCTCCCTCCGCGATCGTTCTTCCGTATCCGACGCCGGGGGTGACATGAATACAGGCGCCCGGACGCTGAGATTTCTGTTGGGGTGACCTGCTCCGGGATTTTCGGGCCGCTCGGAAGTTGAGAGAGTGGCTCTCCGGATGGAGGGAGCGATGCCGCAGTCGAGGTTCACGGACGAGCAGGTGGTGGGGGTCATCCGCCAGACGGACCGGAAACCGATGGCGTTCGCGGCGCAGGTAGCAAGAACAGCGCGCCGCGATTTAACGGGCCGGGACACTGCGGTCTGTGGGACCTCCACGTCCGGGCCCGTTGCATCACGGCCCGGCCTGGGGCAACAGCAGCGGTAAGCGGCGCGGCGTCCGCACGTTGCGGCCCCCGGAGTTGGTGTGATGCAACACGGGGATGGACGAAGTCCCCGATGTCCTTGCCACGGGTGAGAGTGCTCATACGACCAGTCGTAAGAGCGTACGCGGCACACGTGTAGAGATCATCACCCGCGGTGAGCGGCGTCGGCGTTGGACGCCGGAGCAGAAGCGCGAGATCGTCGCGGAGAGCCATGGCGGCGAACTGACGCCGACCGAAGTCACGCGCAAGCACGGGATCAGCTCCGGCCAGCTCTACACATGGCGGCGGGAGATGTTGGGGATGCGATCGGCCGTTGTGACCAGGGTCACGCCGCGGTTCGCGGAGGTGGCGGCTGGCGGATCGGCGCTACCGGCCTCGACGCTGGACCCGGAGGAGCGGCAGCCGGCCTCCCGTTCGGGTGGGCGCATCGAGATTGTGTTGCCGGGCGAGATCATCGTGCGCGTCGATGCCGAGGTGGATGGTGCCGCGCTGCGGCGGGTGCTGGATGCGCTGAGGCGACGATGATCACCCTGGAGTCCGGGTTGCGCATCTACCTGGCCTGCGGGGTGACGGACATGCGCAAGGGCATGACCGGGTTGGCGATGCTGGTGCAGCAGAGCCTGGCCGAGAACCCGCTCGACGGCGCGGTTTATGCGTTCCGGGGGCGCCGGGCCGGGCTGATCAAGCTTCTCTGGCACGACGGGGTCGGGCTGTGCCTGCTGACGAAGCGGCTGGAGTG
This sequence comes from Pseudomonadota bacterium, assembly GCA_021845595.1. Lineage (GTDB taxonomy): Bacteria > Pseudomonadota > Alphaproteobacteria > Acetobacterales > Acetobacteraceae > JAJZVV01. The sequence goes on from JAJZVV010000034.1 coordinate 11,260, forward strand.
CGGCCAGTTCGCGTGGCCGACCGCGACCACGACGGGACGGATCCAGCTCTCGTCGGCGCAATTGGCGGCGCTGCTCGACGGCTGCGAGTGGCGGGCACCGGCGAAGCGGCGGCGGCCCGAACTGGCCGGATAAATTTTGCACATTGTCGGCATTGGCTCTGGCTCCGACGCGGCGGCCTCGTTCATCATCGCCCTGTGCAGATCGACCCCGACGCCCTGCCGGACGACCCGGCGCTGTTGCAACAGATGCTGCGGACCCTGCTCCAGCAGCAGGGCGAACTGCACGCCGAGAATGACAGGCTGCGCCTGCTGATCCAGCGCTTGAGCCGCCACCAGTTCGGCCGCCGCTCCGAGCAACTGACCGACGAGCAGTTGCTGCTTGGCCTGGAGGATCTGGAGCAGACGGTCGCCGAGAACCAGGCGGCGCAGGATGCCGCTCAGCCCAATGACCGACCGGCGCCCAGGCGCTTGAAGTCCCCGGCGCGCAATCACGGCGCGCTGCCTGCCCACCTGCCGCGCTACGAGGTGGTGATCGATCCCGCGCCGGAGAATTGCCCGTGCTGCGGCGGGGCGATGCACCGCATCGGCGAGCT
>JAJZVV010000035.1 GCA_021845595.1 Pseudomonadota bacterium
GACAAACCGCCGTCAATCGCGGCAATCACCCGCTCGCGCAAATCCATCGATAAGGCTCGACCCATCCCTGCCAGCCTCCTTCGCCAGCAGAAATCGTGAATCAGAAAACCTCAGCGATGGGAATCCCTCATCGATTCAGCAACGTCGGAAACCGCTCTAAGACAAAGAAAAGCAACGGGAAAGCCGCCGCGCAGGAACCAACATCCCGCTGCCCTCCCCGCATCGGGCGCCCGCCCGGCTGGGTAACTATGGGTGCTTTCTCTCGTCACTATAGCCTCTCGACAGCAGTCGATGCCGTCGAGGTCAAGAGAAACAAACGGCGCGGATGCTGTGGGAAGGGGCGGAACCCGAACCCCTCGTAAAAGGCCGAGGCAGCCGCATCCTTGGCCTCAACGACAATTGCGAACACCGCGAGCGTGCGACCGGCGCTGATGATGCGGCCGACGGCGTCGGCGAGCAGCAATTCGCCGATGCCTCTCCCGCGGACCCGGATGTCTCGGGCCAAGCGGCCAATCAAAGCCGCCGGGATTGCCTCATAGCGAGGCAGCTTCCGTCCGATTTCCTCCGGCAGGTCGTCGATTGTCAGAGTGAATGAACTCAGGCTGTAAAAGCCGATGACGCCATGCTTGTCATCGCATGCTACGAACACCCGCGCGACATTTCGTTTATCGTCCTGGCTGGCACGCCGCTGAAACCAGTCATCGAGGTCGGCCTGGCCACATTGGAACGATTTCCGATCGTGCCCCTTGTTCAGAGGCTCGATAGCGAAGACCATCAGCCAATCAGGCCGCGATGCCGCCGGAGCGCTGCCACCAGCTTGTCGGTCGGTTCCGGAGGACTGAGCACGGCTGCCAGGAAGGCGTCACGGTCGGCCCCGGCCAGCACCATGCGCTCGTGTTCGTCCAGCACCCGACGCGCCCCCTCGTAGGCGAGGTCACCAGCCGTCAGGCCCGACACCGCCATCGCCCTCTGAATCAACGCCTTGGCCGACCCTGCAACGCGCAGTTCGATGCGGTCCTTCTTCAGTTCCCGAGGCGGACGAGTGGTGCGGGCGACAGACGGCATGGGCATATCCTTTCGGATGTGCGAGTACGGGAAAACACCGTGCAATGTCAAGGGCGGCCCTCTCGGAACCCGCGGCGTTTATACCGAACTCGCCTCCATCGCCCGGCATGGCGTCGAAAAACAACGAGAAACCCGCCGCGGAGGAACGCCCGTCCGGTGGCATCCACCCGGTCCAGAGTGTGGGCGTTGCCCCGGGAGGCCTCAAGCCGCGCCGCCTTGCCTCCGGTCGGCCCCAGCGCGGTGGACATGAGGACAACATCATCGCGCCCATGCGGTGCCGGGCTTTCGTCCTCTTCGAAAACCGAGACGTCCGCGAGGAAACCCATCACCTCGAACAACTCGCCATCACCGTCGACCAACCGCGCCTGCCGCTGCGCTTCGGCCGCAGACCGCGCGCCCGCAATTGCGCCCGACAGGCTGCGACGGGGGAACCGACATCGGACTGTGCCATGAGGTCGCTCTCCATGTCGTTACATGGAACAAGCGGCTCCGCTTCCGTCAAGCGCGGTCCGCGTTCGCGCCAGGGCTACCGATTGACAGTTAGCAATATTGTGCCCCCTAGCGATGCTGCGATGGATCAGGTTTCATAGTGCGGATGGACCGAACCCTCGCCCTATCCGGCCTGCGCGTCGCCATCTTCCGGTTCGCCCCTCGTGCGCCACTGCGGCTACAGCCTTATGCGGGGTCGGTCTGGCGCGGCGCTTTCGGGCACGCCTTGAAGCGGATTGTCTGCACCCGCTCGCTCGTCCCCTGCGCCGGCTGTCCGTTGCAGGCCGCCTGCCTCTATCCATCCTTCTTCGGCGCTGAAGCGGAAACCGACGCGACCCGCCCCTACATCCTTACGCCAGAGCCGACGCCGCGCGGCGGATGGGTCGGGCCGGGTGAGCCCTTCGACATCACCCTCACGCTGCTGCCCGCGGCCGAACGCGCTGCCGCCTATGCTGCGCGCGCGCTGGTCGAAGCCGCGAGCGCCGGCTTGACCGCGCGGCGAGTACCGCTCGATCTCCTCTCGCTGCGGCCGGCACACGCGCCCGAGGTGGCAGGGGGTGGCCCGCTAGAGCCGCTGACCCTTGCTGCGCCACCTGCCCCCAACCGAGTGCGCCTGCGCTTCGTGACCCCACTGCGCCTGCGCCTTCAGGCGGATCTGCTCACCGGCCGCACGCTCCGGCCCGCTCACCTCGTCGCCGCCGCAATCCGCCGGTTGCGCCTGCTCGGTCTCGCGGCGCCGGACGAGTTGGCCACCGAGGCACGACGCGCGGTGAATGGACTCGAGTTCGCGGACCCGCGGCTCGGCTGGCTGGAAACCACCCGCTTCTCGACCCGCCAAAACACCAGCATGCAGCTGGGCGGTATTGTCGGCCAGGCTATGCTCGAATTGACCGGAACACCCGAAATCTGGCCATTCCTCTGGGCGGCCTCAGTGCTCCATCTCGGAAAGAGTGCCGCGATGGGGTTCGGCAAAGTGGTCGCCGATGCCGCATAGCCCGGCAACTCCCGCCCGCCCGCTCCGCCTGGTCGCAATTACCGGTCTTTCGCCGCAGGTCGTCACAGAGACGATCTGGGCGCTCGCCCGGCGCTCGCCCGCGCGCCTGCCCGACAGCATAACCGTTCTGACCAGTGCCACTGGCGCGGAGGTCGCTCGCCGCACATTGCCCCAGGCTTTCGCGGCGCTCGGGCGAACGCTCGGCACGACGCTACCGGCGCCCGAAATCGGGGTGATGCTCGGCCACTCCGGTCAGCCGCTCGCGGACATCGAGACCGACCGCGACAACGATGCGGCGGCGAACGCCATCTTCGCCACGATCCTCGCCGCGACAGCGGACGCCGAGTGGGATCTTCACGTCTCGATCGCGGGCGGACGCAAGACGATGGGCTGCCTGGCCGCCATCGCCCTGTCGCTTTGCGGACGCGAGCGCGATGCTCTCTCGCACGTGCTGGTCGATCCACGCCTGCAAGGACGCGGGGATTTCTTCTTCCCGCCCGAACCGCCCATGCTCCTGCCGCTGCCCCAGGGCGGCAGCGTCAGCACTGCGAACCACGGGCTGAGCTTGGCTGAAATCCCGTTCGTGCGGTTGCGCGGGACGTGGCGAGCGGACCGGCTGGAAGGCGGGTTCGCAGCCGCGGTCGCGGCGGCCCAGACGATGCTAGCCCCGCCTCGGTTGGCGCTTGTTCCCCGCCGCGGCTTCGTGCGCTGCAACGGAACGGAGGTTCCACTTCCGCCGACACTCATCGCCGCCCTGCTGGTTCTAGCCGAGCGAGCGCGCACCGGCCTGCCGGGATTGCGCGCCGAAAAGGAGCGGGATGCGGCCTTGACCGCCTCCTTCCGCGAGGCGCTGCACCGCTGCGCTCACCCTTCGGCCGTCCAGGCGGCGTGCACGGCCACGGTTGGCATTGCGCTCGATCGCGCCTGGCTGGCGGAGAAATGCTCGCGCCTCAACCGCGCTCTCCGCGCCGCACTGGGCGCCGCGAGCGAGCCCTTCCTCGTCCGCACGGAGGGGCGTCGTCCGTTCACATCCTATCGCCTCGCACTGCCGCCCGACGCGATCGATATTCTTCAGGAGGCTCCGTGACCTCGCCCGACATGAATCCTCGCGAAGCCGCCCTGGCGGGCCTGCTGCACGACATCGGCAAGCTCACCCAGCGCGCCCACCCGAATGAGGAGGCGCTGCGACAGGCCTACACGGAGGCCGGTCGCGACCTCGCCGGCACCGAGACCGCCATTCTGCCCCTGTATGATGGGCGCTACACGCACCGCCACGCGCTCTGGAGTGATGTGGCCCTTCTGCTCGCCGAGCGCCGCGGGCTGCGCTGGCCGGCCACGCTCGATGCCGGCCGGATACAGGGGTCCGCGGTGCGCCATCATAATCCGCGGCCCGAGGATCCGGCGGACTGGATCCTCGCGGAAGCCGACCGGCTCGCCTCGGGCCTCGAGCGGAAGCCCAAGGACGCGGATCCCGAGCGGGACATCGGCTTCCGCCAAACGGAACTGCGGGCGCTGCTCCCGCTCGTCCGGCTCGACCCGCACAAGCCGCAGACGCCTGTGCTGACCCACCCGGCGGTTGAGCTCTCGGCCGAGGCAATCCTGCCCCGTACCGGCTCGCCTCATGACCAGCCCGCGCGCATGGCCGAACTCTGGCGGCTCTGGCACAACGGTTTCGTGTCCTTCGGCGCCTTCGCGCTGTCGCCGGAGCGCTTCGAACAGGCGCTGCTTTCGCTCTCCGAGCGGCTGCTCTGGGCGGTTCCCTCGTCGACCATCGACCAGCCTGACGTTTCGCTGCACGACCACGCCCGTGCCGTCGCGGCCATTGCCGCCGCGCTCGCCGCTTGGCATCGGGGGCCAGGCGCCTGGGACGTCGCTGCGGTGAAGGATCGGACCGCCGAGAAATTTCGTCTGATCGTGCTCGATCTCTCGGGCATCCAAGATGCGCTCTTTCGCCTCGCCGGGCAGAAGGGGGCAGCGCGCGTGCTGCGGGCGCGCTCCTTCCTGTTGGCAGAAACGGTCTCGGCGGCACTGCTCTCGATCCGCGAGCGGCTTGGCCTGCCGGCCTCTTCCGTACTGTTGAACGCCGGCGGCAAGGCCGAACTCCTCGCCCCGGCGCTGCCCGAGCTCGACACCGAACTCGATGCTCTGCGCGCAGCCATCGACTCCTGGATGATCGCGCATTGGCAGGGCGACCTCGGCCTCATTCTCGCCGCCGGCAGACCATTCGCCGCACGCGCGTTCGCCGATCGCGGCGCCGGGCTTCCGGCGGTGCGGGCCGATCTCGCTGCGGCTCTCGATGAAGCCAAGCATCGCCCGTTCGCGGGCTGGCGAAGCGAAAGCGGCCTTGCCGGCACCGGTGTCGTCGCCGCACCGTTCGATGCCGCGGACGGCGCCTGCGTCACCTGCGGCATTCGTCCCGCGGTGCGCAACGGCAAGCCGGAAACCGCTGCTTCGCAGTGCACTCTCTGCGACGCCGCCACGCATCTTGGCCAGAGCCTGCCTGGCGCGGAGGGGTTTGCGCTGGCGCGCGACGGCGCGGCGCCCGACGGTTCGATGGCAACGCTGCCGCCGCCATGGCGTCTGCTCCCATACCTGGCACGCGGCGCAGAGGCCGAAGCGAGTGTCGTGTTCGAGGGTGACGGGGTGCAGGCGGGCAGCGCGGTCCCCCGCCCGCGCCCCCATGTGCCGCGCATCGAAGATCCGAACGACCCACGCTACCACTACGCCGGCCTCGATCCGGATGGTCCGGATCGCGCTACGCCCGGCGATGTCATGACCTTCGCCCACATCGCCGCTCACGCGCTGGAACCTGACAGCGGAGGCGGTTTCCGGGGGCGCGCCCTGCTCGGCGTGCTCAAGGCCGATGTCGATCGACTGGGGCAGGTGTTTGCGCGCGGTCTCGGCGATGATCGTTCGCCGGCGCGCATCGCCGCACTTTCGCGCCTGCTGGACGCCTATTTCGCCCGCCGCCTGCCCTCGCTGCTCACACGCGAGTTTTGCGAAACCTACACCGTCTATGCAGGCGGCGACGATCTGCTCCTGGTTCTGCCCTGGCGCTTCGCGCTCCCGCTCGCGCGTCGACTGCACGAGGATTTCACCGAATTCGCCGGCAGCAATCCCAGCCTGACCCTGTCTGCCGGCATCGCCTACATGCATCCGAACCACCCGATCGCGCTTGCTGTCCGCGAGGCGGAGGAAGCGCTGGAACAGGCCAAGAGCGCCGGCCGCAACCGCCTCGGCCTGTTCGGCCGCACGCTCCCCTGGGGCACAGTAGACGCGACGCTGGAACTCGCCGAACGCCTGCACGGATCGCTGCGCGACGGCGCCATCCCACCAACTTTCCTGTACCGGATGCGCGAGTTTGCGACCCAGCGCGCGCGAGCCGAAGCGGGCGCCGCCGAGGCCGCCGGCTGGAACGCGAAATGGCGTTATCATCGCACACGCTTCCTGGGCCGGGTCGAGAAGAAGCAGGACCAGCTCGCGGCCCTGCTGGATGCCAGCCTGCCCGCGCCGGGCATGCGCGCGGCGGCCGATGCCGAGATCGCCATGACGCTGGCGCTGTGGCGCAACCGCTAGAAGGACCATGATGATGTCGGGATTTGGGAGATCACACGGACCCGGGGTCGGTTCCTCCTCGACCCACCGCAATCACGGCGCCGGGGGCGCTTCGGGGGCAGGCGGAGACCACGGCCGCGAGCGCATCGAGGATCTGCTCCGGGAGCCGAAACCGCCGCCGACCTATTTCGCGCCGAACAGCCGAGCGGTGCGGGCAAGTCTTCTCGGCACCGAGGCCGAAACGGTGGCGCGCGGACTCGCCACCGTCCCCGCGAGCCAGCTTCGTCGCTTCTATGCCGAAGTGATGGCGCTCAAGCGCCGCGCCGAGCTGGCCGGCGCGGACGATGCCGAGATCCAGGCGCAGATGACGCTCCTGCGCGCCAAGGCGGCCTACAGCTGGAAACGAGGCAAAAATTATCCAGGCGAACTGGTTTCGTTCTTCAATCGCCACGCCTTCGGGGTGAAGACGCGAGACGATTTCCTGCGCGGCTTCCAACCGCATTTCGAGGCGGTGATTGCATTCCACAAGGTGTTCGAGAACAAGAATGAGAGAGGCGAAGGATGAGCGAGATCCGCCAACAAGCGACCGTGCGCGTGACCGGGACCCTACTTCTACGATCCGGCCTGCACATCGGCGCCGGCAAGGACAGTGTCGAGATCGGCGGCATCGACAACCCGGTCATCAAGCATCCCCTTACCGGCGAGCCTTACATTCCCGGCTCTTCGGTCAAAGGTAAACTGCGCTTCCTGCTCGAATGGGCCTTCGGCAAGATACGTGCCGACGGCCACGCGTGGGGATACAGCGAAGATTACCAGACAGTCGCCGAGGATGACCCCATCCTCCGCATCTTCGGCAATGCACTGAAACAATGGAAGGGCGGGCCCACCCGCCTGATGCTGCGCGACTGTCCGCTGCGCGAGAAGGACCGAATGCGCTACCGCGAAACACCCGATCGATTCTTCGAGGAGAAGACAGAGGTTTTGATCGACCGCATCGCGGGCAAGGCCCATGGCAAGGTGGGCCCACGTCAGACCGAGCGCGTGCCGGCGGGAATCGGGTTCGACTTCGAAATGCTGTTCCGCCTCTATGACACCGGCGACGGCGGCGCGCGTGACCGCGCCTGCCTCAACTGGGCCCTGCTCGGTCTTGCCCTCCTTGAGCAGGACGCGCTCGGTGGCTCCGGCTCGCGCGGCTACGGACGCATTGAGTTCCAGGACCTCAACCTGCTGGTCGCTGAACGGGACCCGCTCAAGCTCGACAACCGCTTCCGCGGCCACCGGTTCGACCCCGTCACTCCGCCCGCGATCGTCGACGCTGATCATATCCTGGGAGTACCGGTCTGATGGAGATGCGCCGCTATCGGTTGCGGCTCGACTCCTCCGTGCCGTTCGGGACGCCGCCGACCTCCGGGAGCCTGTTCGGTATGCTCTGCTGGGCCTTCCGCGCCAGGCACGGGCGCGACGCGTTGCGGGCATTTCTTCGGCGTCTGCCCGAGGAGCCGTTCCTGCTCTCCGATGTTCTGCCCGCCGATCATCTGCCGCGGCCGCTGCTGCCGGCGCCGCGGGGGGAGGCGCCGGAGGCTAGGCCGGAAATCGCCAAGTCGCTCAAGCGCCGCCGCTTTCTGCCGCTTTCCGGCTGGCGTGGCTTGCGCGCCGGTGCCAACGCCGCCGGCCTCAGGAAATGCCTCGAGAACAGCGGGGCAAGCACCATCGCGCCGGACCCTCCATTTCTCGTCCACGCGCGCGCCCCGCACAACCGCATCGATCGCCGCAGCGGCAAGACGCCGGCGGCGGGGGGTGGCGGCCTCTGGTTCGCCGACGAACTCTGGCCGCGCCCCGGCGAGCGAACGCACGCGCGCCAGGTACTCGCGGATCTCTATGTACGCACGGCGATGCCCGCCGGTCAGGTCGAATTCCTGCTGGCCGAAATCGGCGCGCAGGGGTTCGGCCGCGATGCCACCTACGGCCGTGGGCGGTTCGCGCTGGAGGGCGGAGAGGCGGTCGGCTGGCTGCTCGACGCACCGAAGGCTGGCTCACCGCGCATGCTGTCGCTGTCGCAAGGCGTCGTCACGCCCAATATGGAGGCGCCGCGCTGGCGCCGCTTCGTGCTGTTCGGCAAGCTCGGACGCGAGATGGTCGCGGAAGGCCGCCGCCCGTGGAAACTGCCCCTGGTTCTGGCCGAAAGCGGCTGCACGTTCACGGCGCGTGGGGCCGGCCCGTTCGGCGCCTGGCTGACCGGACTGCACCAGGACGACGACCCCGATGACCCGGTCGGCCACAACGGGTTCCATCTCGCCATTCCCTATCGGGAGGCACTCTGATGCCGTTTGGCTCGCTCTCGCGCACGCTGACGCGAACGACGCTGCGCCTGGTACCGCTGACGCCCGTGCATATCGGCGACGGAACCGAGATGCGGCTCGATGAGTATGTGCTCGATGACCCCGCGTCCCGACCGCGAACGCCTCGATATGATGAATACGGTGAGGAAATCGAGGATGCGCCGGTATCCCCCGGGAGGCAGGCCAATCTGTGCCGATTCGACCCCGTAAGGGCGATCCGCACCATGTCGAGGCCGGTGGAATTGACGCGCTTCCGGACAGCACTCGATCACGCAAGGCTCGGCGACGCGGCGAAAGAGCTGCGCGCAGCCGGGCAGCGCTGCATCGAGGAGCGCATCCCCATCTCGCGGGCTTCTCTCGACGAACTTCGGAGCGCGATGGATGATTCAGCAGGCGCGCGCACCGGCGCGGTGCATCCGTTCGTGCGCACCAACGGCTACCCCTACATCCCCGGATCCTCGATCAAGGGCGCATTCCGCACCGCGCTCGCCTCGGCCGCCCTTCCCCGCGAGGGCCGGGACCAAGGAAGCTGGGACCACGGCTCGGCGATGCAAGCCGCCCTCGGTGTCGACCCGCACGACACCGCCACGGACCCGCTCCGCTTTCTGCATGTCTCGGACGTGATGCTGCCTGAAGCCTATACCGTGATCGACCGCGCGGAGATGGTCCATCCCGGGAAGCCCGACGCGCGCAAGATGCAGATGCACTACGAGCGCACCCGCTCGCTCGTCGACGACAGGAAGCTTGCTCCCTTCGAGGTGAGCCTGACCATCGATTCGCGGGCGATGGCGGTTGCCGCACGGCAGGCACGCTTCAGTCGCAATAGAATGATCGATACCGTGCGGGAGTTCCACTGGAAAGTCTTCAACGGCGAGCTAAGCGCTTTCTTCAAGGAATCGAAGGACTCGAATCAGGCGCTGACGGGCATGCTCGCAGCCCATAAGGCCCCTGATGGACGGTCGCCGGCCAGTGACGGAAAGTTCCAGACGGATTTCCTTCTGCTCCGCCTCGGCCGCTTCGGGCACTTCGAGAGCAAGTCGCTCGAGGGCGTTCGCCGCGGTCATTTCCCGCAGTTGAAAAAATTCGGCAGGGAGATCGGCCCACCTGGCCAGGGCGGTCACACCCGCACCATCGTGCGCATCGGGGACAAGGCCGTCCCTTTCGGCTGGGTCATCGGCTGGGTAGTGAAGGAGGAAATCCTGTGACGCTTCTGCTCGTCGCCTCTGTCGGCGGATCGCCCGCGCCTATCGTCTCCGCCCTGCGCGATCGACGCCCGGACTTCGTTCTCTTCGTCGCGACCGAGGGCGTTCCTCCCCGACGCGGTTCGGCGAACGAGATCCCGGCGATTCTCGAAATGGTCGGCCGGGCCGATCTCGCATACGAAATCCTCATCGTCCCGCCGGACGATCCAGAGAAGATTTTTCTCGATCTGCGCGAAACGCTGCGCGCGCTCCGCGCTCGCTTTCCGGCCGCGGACTTGCTGTTCGACTATACGGGCGGCACCAAGTCGATGACCTCCGCGCTCTTTCAGTGCGCGCTCGCCACTCCCGACGCCGAGCTGCAATTCATGACCGGGCGGCGTGACACGTTGCAGACCGTGACGGATGGCACGGAACGCCCGAGCCGCATCCCGGTCGATTGGCTGCTGGCGGAACGAACCGAGGAACGGCTGCGTGCCGCGTGGGGAACCTACTCCTACGGCGAGTGCGCTCGTGGGGCCAGACGCCTGCTGGAGGATCTCGGCACCGACGAGAAGGCGCCGCGCGAGGTCCGGGACCGTCTGCGGGACCTCGGCAACGCCGCGGAAGCCCTCGACGATTGGGACCGCTTCGCGCACGAAGCGGCGGCGAAAAAGTTGAGCGCGCTCGCCCCCCGTCACCCATCACTGGCGTCGTTCGCTGCGCAGGCTGCGCTATGCGGGCGCGAGGAAAGCGCGCGCCTGTTCGATCTCTGGCACAACGCCGAGCGCCGCGCCGCACGTGGCCGCTACGATGATGCCATCGCGCGCTGTTATCGCCTCGTCGAGGCCACCGGCCAATGGCAATTGCGCCGCGACCGAATCGACCCCGACAAGCTCGATTGGACCAGGATCGACACGTCCGTCGCCACGAGCGCCGGCATCGAGGACAGACGCGGCCAAAAAGTACTTTCCGGCCTCATGCAGACACTTAAGCTCGCCGCCGCGCTGAGGCCCGGAGGCTACGTGGGGAAGTTTCTCACCAGTCCCTACCCCGGCCAGAAGGACAAGAACGGCGAGCGCCGCCTGCGCGACATGCTCGACATGCGCAATCACTCCATCCTCGCTCACGGCACCAAGGCACTCACCAGCGACGACTGGGGCAAATGGAGCGAGTTCGTGCGCTACTGGCGTCAGTCCATGCTGCTGCCCTTGGTCCGGGAAACCGGCCTTGCCGCCTCCGAACCTGAACAGCTTCCCAACAAGCCGCCCCCGACACTCTGACCCGCGTCAATATTGTCGGGGCTGACACGCGTGCGGTCGCCGCCCTACATGCCGCATGCATGACCGTGCGCCCCCTTCATCTCGTCGCCTACGACGTTTCCCAGCCCCGCCGGTTGCGACGCGCACTGCACCTCGTGCGCGCCTTCGCCTCGGGGGGACAGAAATCGGCGGGACTATCGGAAATTTCGTGTGCGAGAGGACGGTTGCACACGCTCAGGCCATGGCCCTGGTGAAGCGTTCGCCGAATAGAATGGCGAACTGGGCTTTGGCCATGCCCCATTCCCTGGGCGGCATG
>JAJZVV010000017.1 GCA_021845595.1 Pseudomonadota bacterium
CGAGTTTCCGAGCGGCATCAGCCAGGGCGAGTTGCCGCCGCTTTGGGTCATCGGCGCCGAAGGCGACGGCCAGCTCGTCAACTACCGCGTCAAAGGCAACCACATGATCGTCGATCGGCTGTTCGCCTCGGCCGAGCTCAAGCTCGGCGGCAAGCATCAGCAGCTCGTGCGGATTGTCCGCACCGACGGGAGGCCGCAGTCGTGACGGATGAACCCCGTCAAGAAGGCGAGCCGAGCGGAGGCAGTCGCCCAGCCGAGGAGATGCGGTTGCGGTCGAGCCGGCCGCCGGTCACTCGTCTATCGCGAAGAGTCCTCCTCGGCCTGGGCACGGCTGCGGCGCTCGGCATCGGCGGCGCGTTGTTTTTCGCCTTGAAGCCGCAGCATCAGACCACAGGCTCCGAACTCTACAACACCAACAATCGCAACACGCCCGATGGCCTTGCGAATCTTCCGCGAGATTACACCGGGCTGCCCAAGCCAGCGCCACAACTCGGGCCGCCGCTGCCGGGCGATCTCGGCCGGCCGATGGCCAATGCGGGTGTTCCGGCGCCGGGAATGCCCGCGGGAACCGATCCCGAGCAGCAGCGCATTGCACAGGAGCAGGAGGCGGCACGGGTCAGCCATCTCTTCGCTACAACCAATGTCAGCCAAACCATAACCGCCGCTGCGCCGACGCCAGCCGCCTCTCAGGGGCTTGCGGCCTCAAACAGCGGATCGGCCAATCTCACTTCGCAGGATCACAAGCTCGCCTTTCTCAACGGCGCCGTAGACCGGCGCACCACCAGCCTTGACCGCGTTCAGGCACCGGCGAGCAAATACATTCTGCAGGCCGGCGCGGTGATCCCCGCTGCGTTGATCACCGGTTTGCGCTCCGACTTGCCCGGCCAGGTCACCGCTCAGGTGACGGAAGATGTTTACGACAGTCCAACAGGAAAGATCCTACTGATCCCGCAAGGCGCACGCCTGGTCGGGCAGTACGATGCGAAGATCGCTTTCGGGCAGACACGCGCGCTTCTCGTATGGAATCGCCTGATCATGCCGAACGGCCGTTCGATCGTTCTCGAACGTCAGCCCGGCGCCGACACGGAAGGCTATGCAGGCCTCGAGGACGAGGTCGACAACCACTGGGGCACGTTGTTCAAGGCGGCGATCCTCTCGACGCTCCTCAGCGTCGGATCGGAAGCCGGCATGAGCGGCAACAACAACGGCTCGCTTGCCGAGGCCATTCAGCAAGGGATGTCGCAAAGCGTCAATCAGACCGGCCAGCAGGTGGTCAGCCGCTCGCTCAACATTCAGCCGACCATCACAATCCGACCAGGTTTTCCGGTGCGCGTGATGGTCACGCACGACCTTGTCCTCGAACCTTACCGCGCATGAGGCAACGATCATGGCAAAGCTAAAGCTTGGCACGATTCCGGACGACAAGCCGGTCAAGCTGACGGTCGAACTGCCAGCCGCCATTCACCGTGATCTGGTCGCTTACGGCAATGCGCTTGGTCGCGAAACCGGCCAGGGCGCCGTCGAGCCCGCGAAGCTGATCGGTCCGATGCTGGCGCGTTTTATGGCGACGGATCGGGCCTTCGCGAAATTGCGGCGCGTCGGCGCGACGCCGCAGCGCGCCGTCCCAGAAAGGCCCAGCTCAGAAAAGCCGGCGTGAGAGCGCTTCATCGCGCATGTAAGCGACGAACCGGCCGATAGCCGGATCTTCCGCCTCCGGACACCACACGAGCTCGACCTGTACCCAAGCATTGTCCTCGCGGATCGGTCGGTAGACGACGCCGGGGAACACCACCTCAGCTTGGCTGGCGGTGGCGAGCGTGATCCCGAATCCCGCGGCGATAAGTGCGAACACGCTCTGTTTGCTTGCGGCATGGCATTGGAATTTGACACCGCAGCCCATGAACGAAGCGTAGAACGCCTGGGCCGACTGACTGTTGTCCCACCCCTGAACGAGGAAGGTTTCCTTCCGCAAGCGCTTCCAATCGAGAGCTTCTTGCTCGGCGAGCGGATGCTCACACGGGACCGCCGCGACGATCCGCTCGCGGTAGAGCGGTGCCGTCACAGCGTCAGGCCAGAGCGTGTGGCTCGTCATCAGTGCGACGTCGACGCGGCGCTCCTGAACGGCCGCCTGAATCTCCCACTCGTTCATTTCCGCAATCGTGAGCCCCACCCTGGGATGCTTTGCCCGCCATCCGGACAGTAGATCGCAAAGCGGTTCACCGATTGGTGGCATGCGCACCCCAAGGCGGACTTTGCCCACAATGCCGTTGCCGTTCTGATCGCTGGCGTGCCTGATCGCGTCGAGCTCGGCCAAAGCGCGCTGGATGTGGGCCAATACCGCCTTGCCACCGCTGGTCAGCCGAACCCCGCCATGCCCGCGCTCGAACAATGCAAGGCCGAGCTCGTCCTCAAATCGACCGACGCGGCGGCTGATCGTGGAGGTGTTGATCCCGAGAGACTTGGCGGCACGGGTGAAGTTTCCTGTCGCCGCCGAGGCCTCCAGATACATCAGATCGCGGATCTCCATGTCGGACAAGCTTTGCAAGTTTTACTCTGCGCCTCCCATCTCCGTGTCGGCAGCCGGATCACTGTCGATCGGCGAAACGGATCGGACGACCAATCGACTCGCCTGCGCCCGTGACCATCACCGCGCCGTCAATCACGACTGCCATCGCGCGCTACGCGACTGCCCGCTCCATGGTCCCATCGTGATGAGAGCGTTCGCGTCGCCCTGCCGCGGCGCTAATCACCGCGCCGTCCAGACGCCCGGCTTCCCGGACGCACTGAAGCCGCTCGCAAGACACCTCGAGGTAGCCTGCGACGGCGATCGTTTTTCCGATCGGCCGCGGCGAACCGAGACGGCGCAAAGGCCAGCGCGCGCGGCAAAGAATCCGCTCCATCCGCGCGTCCGTCACGGTGACGATATCGGTAAGCTTCCGCATCAAGCCGAACTCGATCATGCCGGCGAAGAGTTCATAGGTCGCTCGCGCGATGCTGCCGGCCGTCTTTTCGTCTCGGCTGCAGAGATCGACGCCGAAGCGGCTGCTCTCCCAGATCGTGTCGGATGTCGGCGCGGCCTGTCCATCCAAGAGTGCAGGGAAGGTGTCGCGGAGCATGTTGGGACCGGTCGTCGGCAAGAGCCGGACGCAGCCCTGAACACGACCGTCCGCGTTCCTCTGCAAAAGATAGGCGGGTCGACAGGCATCGAATTCGTCGATTTCCATGTCGCCGCTGACCTGAACGTCCCAGCCGAGTCGTTCCTTGAAAATCCGGTAACGAAGCCGATGCATTTCCGCGAGAGCGTCGATGAACTCCGCGTAACGATCGGCGGTAATGAGTTGGATCATGTTCGCCTCCTGGCAGGATTGGTCCTGCGCGATTGGAGGCGATCATTGGCGCGGCCCGCATCCTGTGCAGTTGCACAGGGGCAGGAACGGGAACTTATTCGGCGATGGATTTAGAAGCGGCCAACCTTGCCACAGCTTGGCAAATTGTTCTGACGCCAAATTTTGTTTTTGCATTGTCGAGATGAAACGCCGCCGTACGACGGGAAATGTTTAGCAGGCGTCCAATCTCCCATGCAGATTTGCCTTGTGCGGCCCATTCGAGGCACTCGAGTTCTCGCGGCGACAACGCGACACCATCAATGACCCGATTGATCGATAGCCTTCGGCGTGCGTGAGCATGAAAATACATCGCCATAAGCTGCAGTACGTGTCGATTTTGCTCAATGCAGCGTTGGAAAGTTGGGCGGCGTTCGTCTGCGGCGAACGTGACCGCCGCGACCGGACCGCGTGAGTCGTGGACGGGCACCGTGAAGCCACAGCGGATCCCGAACGCCGCCGCTTCGTCGAGCAGCGCGCATTGTGGCTTCGACAGACTTTTCGCCTCGAATTCGCGGCCCCACTCGAACGGTTCTGTGGTCTTCAGCGCGTCGACAATGACGGGGTCAACCCGCTCATAGTGTTCCCGCAGGTAATGATCGGTCCACTCCACCGGATAGTTCGAGATGAGTTCAGGCGCATCGCCCTTTCTCGGCGGCATGGAAAGATATGCGAAGCAGCTCAGATCGAGCGCAGCGCCCGCATCGGCGAGAACTGTTCGGAGCCGTTCGGCGTCGCCGCCGGCGGCAAGGCCATCGATAAACGCTTGGAACACTCGATGCATGTGGTTACCGCAGATTGACAGCACTCATCGCGCGCCCGGTGGCACGAAGCGATAATCCGTGTGGTTGCCTCCATCGAGATCCGGGGCGTTGCCAATTCGCTGTGAGGCATCACGCGGAGTACCCGGCGGACCAAGCGCGCCGCCGCTGCACGCCCGGGCTCGATGGCCGGCGAATGGGCGTACCTCGTCTCGGGTGCTGCCCAGGCCCGCACGGCCGCTCCGACCCCACCCATCGGACGATCCCAAATTCTAGCGATACGCCGACAAGTCGGAAAGGTCAGTCTCGTCTGCCTGCTTTCTCAATTTGGTCACGAAAGTGACATCCGACATCGCCGCGGCGACAGCAGCAAATCGGACGAGCAATGGTAGCCCATCCTATTTCTACGCCGTGGCCCGCTACTTCCCGATGGGTCGGTTTTCAGCCTTCCTTCTTTTGCCAACGATCGCTTTCAATTGTTCGGAACATCGAGGAGAGCGACATGGCAGCGGGATTGGAGAAATCGACTAAGCGCACGATACGGCGGCATCAGTTGCGGGAAATGGTCCCACTCGCCGACAGCACGATCTACGAGATGGAACAGCGCGGCGAGTTCCCGCGACGCTTCGCGCTTTCGCCACGATGCGTCGTGTGGGATCTGAGCGAAGTCGAAGCATGGCTCGCGTCGCGGCGATCCGCGCCCATACCTCGTGCGCAACACCCCGACGTCACGCAACGGCGCTCTCGGCCGGTGAAAGCGCCGGGTCGAGCTCCAAGAGCGGCATCGACGGTGGGTTGAGAACAGGGGCATATTTCTGGCCCGCCACCCAAGCGTCGATGATGTTTGACCACTCCTGCATCATGTGCCGACGCTGCACTTCGTATTCTGCCTTATTGTAGACGCCGCGCGACGAACGGCCGTCCTCATGCGCCAGGCATTTCTCGATCCAATCGCTGTTGAAGCCCAGTTCGTTTAGCAGCGTCGAGCCCGTTCTCCGCAAGTCGTGGACCGTGAACGGCTCAAGCGGAAGCCCTTCCTTCTTTGCCTGTTCCACCACCAGATACGTGACGCGATTGAAGGTGGCGCGAGACATCGGCGCATCGGCGTCGTAGCGCGAAGGCAACACGTACCTGGAGTTGCCAGCACAGGTCTTTAGGGCGATGAAAATGTCGAGCACCTGACGAGACAGATAGACGTTGTGTGCCTTTGAGCGCTTCATCCGCTCCTTCGGAATCGTCCACACGGCGTTCTCAAAATCGACCTCGTCCCAGACGGCGTCCTGCAGCTCGCTCTTGCGCACCATGGTCTGCAGGAAGAGGCGCATGCCGAGCCTAATGGTGGGCAGCGTCGCCACCTTCTCAAGCTGCTTGAGCATGATCCTGATCTCAGTTGGCGAAAGCGACCGGTCTTTCGGTACGAAGGTCGCGATCGAGGCCGGGCCTACGTCGTCAGCCGGGTTGGCGACCTTCTCGCCGTGCAGAATTGCGAAGCCGTAAATCTGTTTGACGATATCACGAACATGGATCGCGGTCGCCGGCGCGCCTCGCTCGACGATCGCCCCACAATGAGCTCGCAGGTCATCCGGCGTGATTTCCGTCAGAAGCCTGTTGCGCCACGCCGGCAGCAGTTCGCGTTCGAAGATCGCTCGGCGCATCGCCCGCGTACTGTCCGCCATCGGCGCTGCGGTCAGCCATTTCTCACCGAATTCGCCGAAGCTCCTAGCTTCCAGGAGGCGGCGCTTTTCACGCTGCTTTTCGATCGCCGGCGATCGCCCCTCGGCGATTGCCCGCTTGGCGTCGATGCACAGCTCACGGGCTCGCGCGAGTGATAGGCCGGCTGGACCATACTTCCCGAACGTGACGGTCTCGCGCCGTCCGTTCATGCGGTAGTCGAGCTGAAATGAAAGAGTCCCGGACGGCCGTACGAGCACATACATGCCGTCCCGGTCCGTCACCTTATAATTTTTCTCTTTTGGTTTCAGGTGCTTAAGAGCTGCATCCGTCAGCATTTGGGCCTCCTCCTCGAAAAAAAACCGTCAGGCCATTTTCTGGCATCCTCGTGACAGGATCACTTTTTCTTACAGTAAGTTAGCTCGAAAAAAAGACCGTCAGAGGCCACTCACACCCTGACGGTATCGGACGAAATCGGATTTCGCAATGGGGAAGCGGACCGTCAGGGAGTCCGTCAGCAGCGATCTCTGCCGGCCGATAGTCCCCGAACCTCTCCGAACGATTTTATTTTGTTTATCAGTGTGTTATGGAGGTTTCCAGGACGCTGTGGGATACCCTCGGAAGGGTCTGAATCATTCCCACTCGATGGTGCCAGGCGGTTTGCTCGTGATGTCGTAGGTGACGCGGTTGACGCCGCGAACCTCGTTGACGATGCGGCCGGCGACGCGGGTGAGGAAGCCCATGTCGAAGGCGAACGCCTCGGCGGTCATGCCGTCGGTGCTGGTCACCGCGCGCAGGGCGCAGGCGTGGTCGTAGGTGCGGCCGTCGCCCATCACGCCGACGCTGCGCACCGGCAGCAGCACGGCAAAGGCCTGCCAGATCGCCTCGTAGAGGCCGGCGGCGCGGATTTCCTCGAGGAAGATCGTGTCGACGCGGCGGAGCGTCTCCAGCTTCTCGCGCGAGATCACCCCGGGAATGCGGATGGCGAGGCCCGGCCCGGGGAACGGGTGGCGGCCGAGGATCGTGTCTGGCAGGGCGAGTTCGCGGCCGAGCGCGCGCACCTCGTCCTTGAACAGCTCGCGCAGCGGCTCGACCAGACGCATGCGCATCCGTTCGGGAAGGCCGCCGACATTGTGGTGCGACTTGATGGTGACGGAGGGGCCGCCGGTCGCGGAGACGCTTTCGATCACGTCCGGATAGAGCGTGCCCTGGGCGAGGAAATCGGCGCCGCCGATGGCCGCCGCCTCCTCCTCGAACACGTCGATGAACAGCCGGCCAATGGTCTTGCGCTTGGCCTCCGGGTCCTCGACACCTTCGAGCGCCGTGAGGAACAGGTCGGACGCGTCCCGATGCACGAGGCGGAGGTTGAAGCGGTCGCGGAAGGTCGCCACCACATCCTCGGCCTCGCCGGCGCGCAGCAAGCCGTGATCGACGAAAATGCAGGTGAGCTGATCGCCGATCGCCTCATGGACGAGCATCGCTGCTACGGCCGAATCGACTCCGCCGGACAGGCCGCAGACCACCCGCCCGCCGCCGACCTGGGCGCGGATACGGGCGATCTCGGCTTGGCGGAAGGCCGCCATGGTCCAATCGCCACGGCAGCCGGCGACATCGTGGGTGAAATTGCGCAGCAGCGCCGCGCCGTGCGGCGTGTGCGCGACTTCGGGATGGAACTGCAGGCCGTAGAATCCCCGCGCATCGTCCGCGATGGCGGCAAAGGGCGCGCCCTCGGAAACGCCGACGACACGAAAGCCCGGCGGCAGGCGCGTCACCCGGTCGCCATGGCTCATCCAGACCGGCTCGCGCGCGCCCTTGTGCCAGACGCCGTGGAACAGGCGGCACTCGTCGGCGATCTCGACATAGGCACGCCCGAACTCGCGCTGGTCGGAGCTCTCCACCGCGCCGCCGAGCTGGGCGCACATCGCCTGCTGGCCGTAGCAGATGCCGAGCACCGGCACGCCGGCGGTGAAAACGATCCCGGGCGCGCGCGGGGCGGCGCTGTCGGTGACGGAAGCGGGGCCGCCGGAGAGGATGAAGCCGCGCGCGCCGAAGCCGGCGATGCGGGCGGGGTCGGCGTTGAAGGGCCAGATTTCGCAATAGACCCCGCTCTCGCGCACGCGGCGGGCGATGAGCTGGGTGACCTGGCTGCCGAAATCCAGGATCAGCACACGATCGGGAGGTGAGGAGCTGTTCACGATCCCGCTTGCAGCACGCCACGCGGCGGCGCGCAAGCGATGCCGCGTCTCCGGGGCGGCGCGGTCATCAGCCCGCCGCGTCCCGCGCCGCCACCATGTTCCGTACCTCCCGGATGAACTCCTCGGTCGTGTTCGCCTTGGGGAAGGGAGCGTCCGGCACCGGCACGCCGAGGAAGCGGCACAGTGGCTCCCAGCCGTCGGCAACGCGGTAATCGAGCAGCCGGTCGGCGGGCGCCTCGCGCCTCACCGCAGCGTTATGGCGCTCGAAGGCGGCGATGCAGGCGGCGCGATCGTCGGTCCGTCCGGCGAAATTGCGCATGCCGATGCCGCGGATCATGCGCCCGAGCGGTGAAGGATCGTCGTTGAACGGATTGGCCGGACCATGAATCGTGTCCTGCGTGCTGCGGAACCAGCTCTCGGCGTCGCGCGTGGTCAGGATGATCTTCGCCGCCGGCCAGTGCGCCGCCAGTTCCCGCCAGTAGTCGCACGCCGGCCAATCGACGGCGGACTGGTAGCCGGCAAAGACCTTGTCCCACGCCATCGGCCCGCCCTCGGCGGCGGTGAGCCAATGTTGCGCCGCGCCCGGCGTTCTGATCACATCCACCATGTGGTAGCACGGGCCGAAGCCGAGCTGTTCCAGCGCGATCTTCAACGACATCGTTCCGGTCCGGCCGAACCCGGCCCCGATCACCGCCAGCGCCATCGCTCTCCCCCCCGCTCGCCTCGGCGGTCCACAGCCGCCGGATTATCCTCCCCCATCGGCAAGATCACGCATCGGGTCAAGAGCCGATGCTCGGGCGGGATGACTCGCTTTCGCTCAGCCATCCCACTCTATGCTCTCTGTTTGATCGCGTGATTCAGACCTCCGGCGATTCCACCTGCGGCCATCACGCTCTAAAAGGCAATGTGATGTCTCCTCCGCCCCCCGACCGTCCTGCCCCGGTTGCCATGCGGCCGTGGCCGCTCTTGTCCTCGGTGTCCGGCTACACCGCGCGGAACGCCGGCCCCGACCTGGTCGCCGGGGTCACGCTCGCCGCCATCGCCATCCCCGAACAGATGGCGACAGCCCGTCTCGCGGGCCTGACGCCGGAGATCGGCTTTTTTGCCTTCATCGCCGGGGCTCTCGGGTTCGCCGTCTTCGGTGCCAATCGCTTCCTCTCGGTCGGCGCCGATTCGACGATCGCCCCGATCTTCGCCGCCGGCCTGGTCGCGTCCGCGGCGACGGGCACCGCCGACTATGCTGCCCTGGCGGAGACGCTCGCGCTCTCCGTCGGGCTGGTCCTGATCGTCGCCGGCCTGCTCCGTCTCGGATGGGTCGCGGACCTGCTCTCGGTGCCGGTCACGACCGGGTTTCTCGCGGGAATCTCGGTGCACATCCTGGTCTCGCAGCTCCCGACCCTGCTCGGCTTGGCGCCCCCGGAGGGCAGCCTTCTGCACCGCATGGCGACGCTCGCGCTCGGTCTCGGCCAGACCAACCCGTATGATGCCGCTCTCGGCTTTGCTGTCGTCGGCCTGACCGTCGGGGCGGAGCGTCTGAGCGCACGGATCCCGGGAGCGCTCATCGGTCTCGTCGCCGCGACCGCCGTCGTGCTGGTGTTCGGCTTGGAGCACCACGGTGTGACGGTGCTCGGGCCCGTCCCCGGTGCCTGGCTGCATCTTGGCCTCCCGGACGGGGCGCTCGCCACATGGCTGCGCGTCCTGCCGCTGGCCCTCGTCGTCGCGGTCGTGGTCATGCTGCAGACTGCCGCAACGACGCGGGCCTTCCCGTCAGATCCCGGGCAGGCGCCCGCGGTCGATCGCGACTTTCTCGGTGTCGGCGCCAGCAACGTGCTGGCCGGCCTGTTCGGCGCGTTTCCGGTTGATGCCAGCCCGCCGCGGACCGCGATCGTCGCCGAGACCGGCGGCCGATCCCAGCTCGCCGGCCTGCTCGCCGCGGCGATCGTGCTCGGGCAGGTCGCTTTCGGTACCGGGCTGCTCGCGCACATCCCTCAGGCCGCGCTCGCCGGCGTGTTGCTGTTCATCGCGCTCCGCATTTTCCGCGTGCCGCGGATGATCGAGGTCTATCGCCGGACGGGCGCCGAGTTCGCCCTCATCCTCGCCACCCTGGCCGCGATCGTCGTCCTGCCGATCGAGAGCGGCATCGGCATCGGCATCGTGCTGTCGCTCACGCACGGGATGTGGACGATGACGCGCGCCCGGCCGGTGGAGTTCGAGCGAGTGCCCGGCACCTCGATCTGGTGGGCGCCGACGCCCCACTCGAAGGGCGAGACCGAGTCTTCGGTCCTGGTCATCGCCTTCCAGGCGCCGCTCTCCTTTCTCAACGCCTACAGTTTCGAACACGGCGTGTTGGAGCTGATCGCGCGCCGTGACAAGCGGCCGGATGTCGTCGTGCTGGAGGCGAGCAGCATCATCGCCATCGACTTCACCGCCGCTGAAGTCGTGGCCGGTATCATTCGGCACTGCCGATCCGCCGGGGTGGTTCTTGCCGTCGCGCGCCTGGAATCGGTGCGGGCGCAGGCAGCATTCCGCGCGTTCGGCCTGCTGGACCTGCTCGGCGCCGACCACCTGTTCCTCAGTGTGGAGGACGCGGTCCGGGCGCTGGCGCGTCCGCGCACGACCTCATCGGACAGGATCGGCTGACGCGATGAGCCTGTCGGATCAGCTTGCCTGGGTCGAGGCCTGGATGAGGCGCTCGATCGGATCCCACACGAGCGCGACCTGAGCGATGTCGATGCCGCCGACGCGGACGGAGGATTCGGCCACCGGCTTGCCGCCGAGACGCTGGTAGAACCAGCGGCTGGGGTTGTCGCGCAGCACCCAGAGAAACACGGACCGGCAGCCGAGCGTCATCAGATGTGCCGCGGCGCTGCGCATCAGCCGCCGGCCGAGCCCACGCTCGCGCCAGTCGTCGAGCACATACAGCGTCTCGATCTCGCCGTCCGCCAGCCCGCGGGTGCGGGCGCGGTCGCCGGTGACGAAGCCCACGATCCGCGGTCCCGCCGCCGTCGTCGGCGGCCGTGCCGGCACGTCGAGGCCGGAGGCGGTCAACACGTGCACGCCTACGCCACCGCGGATGGCGCCGTCATAGTAGGCCGCTTGCCGCGACACCGAGAGGCGGGTGAGGTAATCGTCGGGCAGAATACCGGGATAGGCACTGCGCCAAGCGGCGACATGCACCGCGCCGATCGCGGCCGCGTCGCTCGGGCGAGCGCGGCGCACCGTCATCATGCCGTGCGCTCGAGAATGGCGGCGAAAAACCCGTCGGTCCCGTGCTGACGCGGGGTCAGCGACAGGAACGGACCGACCAGGGGCACCGGCACGGTCCAGGCCCGTTCCAGCTCCAGCGGCACAAACTCCGGATGGCGGTCGCGGAAGGCGGACACCTGCGCCTCGTTCTCCTCGGCCAGCAGCGAGCAGGTAGCGTATACCAGACGCCCGCCTTTGCGCACCAGCCGGGCCGCCTGGTCCAGCAGGCCCGCCTGCTTCACGGTGAGCTCGGCGAGGTCCGCCGCGGTCAGCCGCAGCCGCGCATCCGGGTTGCGCCGCCAGGTGCCGGTGCCGGTGCAGGGGGCGTCGACGAGGACACGGTCGAAGCTGCCGGCGCGGCGCTTCAGGCCCTTGTCGCCCGGGGTCAGCAGATGGCGTTCGACATTGTGAACGCCGGCCCGGCGCAGCCGCCGCACTGCGCCCTCCAGCCGCGGGGCGGATACGTCGCAGGCCAGGATATGGCCGCGATTATCCATGCTCATCGCCAATGCCAGGGTCTTGCCGCCGGCGCCGGCGCAGAGATCGGCCACCCGCATGCCAGGGCCGGCGGCGAGCAGAGCGGCCACGAGCTGGCTGCCTTCGTCCTGGATCTCGACCAGCCCGGCGCGGAATGCCGCCCCGCCGGTGATCGGCCGGCGGCCGGCGACGCGCAGACCCCAGGGCGAGAGGGGCGTTGGCGTCGCCTCCACCCCCTCGGCGGCCAGCGCTGCGATGGCCGCCTCGCGCGTGCCCCGGAGCAGATTGACGCGCAGATCGAGCGGGGCCGGGGCGCCGAGCGCGGCGAGTTCCGGCCCGAGCGCGGCGCCGAAGCGGGCGCGGAAGCGTTCGAGCAGGAAATCCGGCACTTCCAGCCGCACCGCTTCGGGCATCGAGGGATGATCGAGCGTGTGGCCGGCGAGCGGGGCGAGCGCCGCATGCTCGGCCTCGGTGAGCGGGTCGGGGCCGAAGCGACCGCCGGAAAAGCCGGCGTCGAGTGCGTTGAAGCCGCGGGCGTCGATCAGCAGCATCGAGGCGGCAACGAGCAGCCGCGGCGTCGCCGCAGGGCGCAGCCACCAGGTGAGACGGCGGAAGGCGCGCAGCACCGCCCAGACGCGATCGCTGATGGCACGCCGGTCGGCGGCGCCGATGAAGCGGCGGGCGCGGAAGAACTCGTTGGCCACGGCATCAGCCGGCTTGCGTGGCGCGGCCTCGATCGCCGCGAGCAGCTCGATGGCAGCCGCCAGCCGCCCGGCCGGACTCATCGGGGCGAGGCGCGCCTATTCCTGCCGGTAGTTCGGCGATTCACGGTCGATCGCGACGTCGTGGACATGGCTCTCGCGCAAACCGGCCCCGGTGATGCGGCGAAACCGGGCGTTCTGCTGCAGATCGGCGATGGTCGCGCTGCCGGTATAGCCCATGCCCGAACGCACCCCGCCGACGAGCTGATGGATCACGCCGGCGACCGGCCCGCGATAGGCGACGCGGCCCTCGATGCCTTCCGGCACCAGCTTCAGGGTGTCCTTGATCTCCTGCTGGAAATAGCGATCGGCCGAACCGCGGGCCATGGCGCCGATGCTGCCCATGCCGCGATAGGATTTGTAGGACCGGCCCTGGTAGAGGAAGACCTCGCCCGGCGCCTCGTCCGTGCCCGCGAACAGGCTGCCGACCATGACGCAGTCCGCCCCGGCGCCGATCGCTTTCACGATGTCGCCCGAGGTGCGGATGCCGCCATCGGCGATCGCCGGCACGTCGTGGGCGCGGCAGGCCGCGGCGGTCTCCAGCACGGCCGAGAATTGCGGCACGCCGACGCCGGCGATGACGCGGGTGGTGCAGATGCTGCCCGGACCGATGCCGATCTTGACCGCATCCGCGCCGGCCTCGATCAGCGCCAGGGCCGCCTCGGGCGTGGCGACATTGCCGGCGATGACGTCCACGGCGTTCGACATCCGCTTGATGCGCGCCACCGCCTCCAGCACGCCGGCGGTGTGGCCGTGCGCGGTATCGACGACGATCACGTCCACCTGGGCGGCGACCAGCGCCCGCGCCCGGGCCGCTCCGTCCTCACCGACGCCGGTGGCGGCGGCGACGCGCAGTCGGCCCATTTCGTCCTTGTTGGCGAGCGGGTGGGCCTGCGCCTTGTCCATGTCCTTGACGGTGATCAATCCGACGCAGCGATAGGCCTCGTCCACCACCAGCAGCTTCTCGATCCGGTGCCGATGCAGCAGCCGCCGTGCCTCCTCGGCCCCGACCTCGGCGGGGACCGTCACCAGGTTCTCGCGCGTCATCAGCTCATAGACGCGCAGGCTCGGGTCGGTCGCAAAGCGCACGTCGCGGTTGGTGAGGATGCCGACGAGCCGCCCGCTGTCGCGCTCAACCACGGGCACGCCGCTGATCCGATGCGTGGTCATCAGCGCCCGCGCCTCGGCCAGTGTCTGGTCGGGATGGATGGTGAGCGGGTTCACCACCATGCCCGACTCGAACTTCTTGACCTGGCGGACCTGGGCAGCCTGTTCCTCGATGCCGAGATTCTTGTGAATCACGCCGATGCCGCCATGCTGGGCGAGCGCGATAGCCATCGCGCTTTCGGTGACGGTATCCATGGCCGAGCCGACGAGGGGAATATTGAGCCCGATCCTGCGCGTAAGCCGCGTGGCGGTGTCGGTTGCGGTGGGCAGCACGGCGGAGTAGGCGGGCATCAGCAGCACATCGTCGAAGGCGAGCGCCTCGGTGATGCGTGACTCTGGCGTGGCGAAGGGTGTGTCGGGAGCCATGGCCGGACCTTTCCGCAACCGTGGCGCGTTCACATAGACGCGCCCCTTGCTCCGCGCAAGCGCCGATCTGTGACGCAGGTTCCGAGGCGCCCGGGGCTGACGGCGAAGGCAGGCCTACGGCCGGAAGCCTTTGGCGACGACGTAGAGCTCCCGCGATTCCTTCCGGCTCGCCGGCGGCTTGGCGTGGCGTACGGAGGCGAAATGGCGCTGCAGCCGGCGCAGCATCTCCCGCTCCGACCCGCCCTGCAGCAGCTTGGCGACGAAGCCGCCGCCCGGTGCCAGAACGCTCACGGCGAAGTCCAGCGCCGCTTCGGCAAGCGCCATGATGCGCATATGATCGGTCGCGGCGTGACCGGTGGTGTTGGGAGCCATGTCGGACAGCACGAGGTCCGCCGCGCCGCCGAGCCGGGTGAGGACGCGGGCGACCGTCGCGGGTTCGGCGAAGTCGCCCTGGATGAAGCTGACCCCCTCGATCGGGGGCATCGCCAGCAGGTCGACCGCGACCACGGTGCCGGCGCCTGCGGCGCGCGCGACCTGGCTCCAGCCGCCCGGCGCGGCGCCGAGATCCACCACCCGCGCCCCCGTGGCGAGCAGGTGGAACCGCTCGTCGAGTTCGGTGAGCTTGAACGCGGCGCGCGAGCGCATTCCCCTCGCCTGCGCCGCCACCACGTAGGGGTCGTTGAGCTGGCGCGCGAGCCAGCGCTGCGAGGAGGGCGAGCGGCCGTTGGCGGTGGTGAGACGAACCTCCTCGCTGCGCGCGCTGAGGGGGTTGTCACGCGCGGGCCGGCGCCGGGGCGGGTTGGCCATGCTCGGGTCAGCTCCGCTCCGCTCCCCCCGGCCGCACCGCCGGGGCTCGGTTGAGGTAGGCCGGGTGGCGCCGGTGCGCCGCGCGCGCGGCCCGCATCATGCGCAGGAGCATGCCCTCGCGCAGCCCGCGATCCGCGACCACGGCATGCGCCGCGGGCCAGACGCGGTCGATGGCCGCGACGACGGCGCAACCGGGCAGAACATAGTCGGCGCGCTCCGGCCCGACGCAGGGATGGCCGCACAGCCCCTCGTGGCCGAGCGAACGCAGCTCGGCCAGCGCCCGCTCCGCCTCGCAACGCGACAGCACGGCGCCGTCGACGAGGTCGCGGCGATAGCGCGGCAGGCCGAGCGCGACCGCGGCGAGCGTGGTCAGGGTTCCGGACGTGCCCAGCACGACAACGCCGCCGCGGGCGATCTCCTGGCCGATGCAATGGATGCGTTCGAACGGCTGCAGATGCTCGACGATCTCGGCGACCATGGCGGCGAAGCCGGCCTCGGTGAGCGCGGCAAGGCCATAGCGCTCGGCCAGCACGACGACGCCGAGCGGGAGGGATCGATAGCCGATCAGGGCCGGCGGCTGGCCGGGCGCCTCCAGGCGGACCCAAGCGATCTCGGTCGATCCGCCGCCGATATCGAACAGCAGCGCCCGCCGCCCACCCTCGCGTTGGAGCAGCGGCGCGCAGCTCTCCACCGCCAGTTCCGCTTCCTCGCGTGTGGAAATGAGCTCGAGCGTGAGCCCGGTTTCCAGGCGGACGCGATCGAGGAAGGCGGCCCCGTTCTCGGCCCGCCGGCAGGCCTCGGTCGCGACGGCGCGCAGGCCGGTGAGCCGATGGCGGCCGAGCCGCTCAGCGCAGGCCTTGAGCGCTGCCAACGCCCGCTCCATGGCATTGGCATCGAGCTGGCCGCTCGCGATCATGCCCTGGCCGAGCCGGACGACGCGGCTGTAGCTGTCGAGCACGCGGAACCCGTCGGGAACGGGCGCGGCGATGAGGAGGCGGCAATTATTGGTGCCGAGATCGATCGCCGCGAACGCTCCACCCGCCGGCGGTGGCGGTCGGGCGGTGCGGGCGGCGAACGCGACCATGATCGGGGACCTTGCCGGATTGACGGCGGAATGGGGACAATCGGCAACTATCGCGCCGGAGTGGCAGCCGGAGCAAGACCCAACCGTGGGATATGGAACAACGCCTTCCTTTGCCGCCCGATTGCATTACCCTGCCGGTCCCATGCGGAAGGGACCCGAGTCGATGTCCAGCCCAGATGAGCACCCCGT
Organism: Pseudomonadota bacterium; assembly: GCA_021845595.1. GTDB lineage: Bacteria > Pseudomonadota > Alphaproteobacteria > Acetobacterales > Acetobacteraceae > JAJZVV01. The sequence continues at coordinate 16,108 of JAJZVV010000017.1, forward strand.
GCGTTTCGATCTCCTCACCGAGAACCCGGTCTACAAGCCGTTCCGCTATCCCTGGGCCTATGAGGCCTGGCTGGTGCAGCAGCGGGTGCACTGGCTGCCGGAGGAAGTGCCGCTGGCCGACGACGTCAAGGACTGGCACCGCAACCTCACCGAGGCGGAGCGGAACCTGCTGACGCAGATTTTCCGCTTTTTCACCCAGGCGGACGTCGAGGTGAACAATTGCTACATGAAGCACTACGCCAGGGTCTTCAAGCCGACTGAAGTGCTTATGATGCTGTCGGCGTTTTCCAACATCGAGACTATTCACATCGCCGCTTACTCGCATCTGCTCGATACGATAGGTATGCCCGAGCTCGAATACCAGGCGTTCCTAAAATACAAAGAAATGAAAGACAAATACGACTATATGCACGGATTTTCCGTGGATTCGAAGCACGAGATCGCCAAGACGCTCGCCGCATTCGGAGCCTTCACCGAGGGTTTGCAGCTCTTCGCGTCATTCGCAATTCTGCTGAATTTCCCCCGGTTCAACAAGATGAAGGGGATGGGCCAGATCATTTCGTGGTCGGTACGGGACGAGACACTGCACTGCGTGTCGGTGATCCGGCTGTTCCGCACCTTCGTGCAGGAGAACCCCGAGATCTGGACCGAGGAACTGCGGCGCGACCTCTACATCACATGTGCAACCATCGTTGATCACGAGGATGCGTTCATCGATCTCGCCTTCGAGCAGGGCGCGGTGGAAGGGCTCGATGCGGCGCAGGTGAAGCGCTACATCCGCTTCATCGCCGATCGCCGTCTCACCCAGATCGGGCTCAACCCGCTGTATCACGTCGAGAAGAATCCGCTCCCATGGCTTGACGATATGCTGAACGCGGTCGAGCACGCCAATTTCTTCGAGAACCGCGCGACCGAATACAGCAAGGCGGCGACCACGGGGACATGGGAGGAGGCGTTCGGGGACGCGGCTCTCGCCGCCGGGGCGAGCAGCATGATGGGGCCGGATCCCCGCTTCACGAAGGCGTGATATTCGTGTACAGTCGTATTTATGGAGCGTATTCCGCCTCGGTCTGGGACGCAGTGCTCGGCCGCGTTTCGCGGCAGAGGCGGTTGGTGCGCTGATGTCACGGGTGTTTCGCGCCCTGTTGGCGGCAACGCTCGCCGTGCTGCTGCTGGTCTGGGGCCTGCTCTGGTTTGCCCACGTCAGCCCGACGGGATCGAGCATGTTGGCCCGGATCGAGACGGCCGTGGGGCTCGCGCGCGAGGGCTCCGGCCTGGTGCTGCCCGCGGGGACGGAGATCGGCGGGCCGTTCCAACTGGTCGGACCATCCGGGCGAATCGTCAGCGAGGCGGACTTCCGCGGCCGCTGGGTGCTGGTTTATTTCGGCTACACATTTTGCCCGGATCTGTGTCCGACCGAGCTGCAGACCATGGCCGCGGCGCTCGACCGGCTGGGGCCGGCGGCTGTCGGCATAGCACCGCTGTTCATCACGATCGACCCCGAGCGGGACACGCCGGACGTGCTGGCCGGCTATGTCAAGCTGTTCGACCCGCGCATCGTCGGTCTGACCGGCAGCCCGTCCGCGATCGCCGCTGCGGCGCGGAACTTTCGCGTCTACTACGCCAAGGTGCCTGGGAAAAACGGCGCGCCCTACCTGATGGACCATTCCTCCTTGATCTATCTCATGGACCCGCAGGGCCGGCTTGCGGCTCTGTTCGACCAGCGAACGACCGCACGAGATCTTGCCGACGCCATCCGCAGCCACATGGCACGATCAGGTTGACAGGGTAGAAAACCAGGGTCATGGACTCAATGGAAGGCTCAGAAACAAATGGACGCTACCATGGCCTTAACTGACGTTGGACCGGGAACCGGGAGCCGCGACAGCGGGCCGGTTGTTCCGCAACGCTACAGTCGGCGCCTCTCGGACAAAATCCTGATCGCGTTTCACCAGGCCTGCGATCAGGGCGATTTCGATGTGGCGGAGCAGTTGCTGCGCACCATGGAGACAATGCTCATGCGTCGGCCGTTGGCTCCGGAGGGGGGCAATCGCCGGCGCAGCATGGAAGGGCTCGTCGCCGCCTATGAGCGTCTGTGGTATCTCCGCCACCCCGAGTTGATGCAGGCCTGAGACGCGCTCAGATCGGCCACGCCGCCCCGGCGCGGAGAATCTGCTCGGCCTCCTCGGAAGGGGAGCCGTCAGGGCGATGCAGCACCAACCCGGGGATCACCCGGTCCCGGCCACGGCCGCCCTTCCGTCCCTGAACCAGAATGAGCTTCGCGGGCCGCGCCGGCTTGGGCCAGAGCGGGGCGAGGACGCGCGTGCCGCACTCCGCGGCGGCCAGGCCCGCCAGGGCCTCGGTCAACAGCCCCGCCGGTAGGATAAAGGTCAAGCTGCCGCCGCGGACAAGACACGACGCCAGCGCCGAAGCCCAGGATACGACCAGCCCTGCCGACCCTTGCTTGGCGGCGCGACGTGCGGCATCGGCGGAAGCGGTGGAGGCCGGATCGTGCCAGGGCGGATTGGCGCAGGCGTGGTCGAAGCGACCCAGCGTCGCACCGGTCTCGACAACATCCGCGATGGTCACGCCGAGCCGCGCCGACCAGCCATTGGCAGCGATATTGCGCGCTGCGAGTGCGGCCAGGGCCGGATCCCGCTCGGCACCCACGGCGGCGACGCCCGGCAGCCGGGCGGCGAGGCAGAGCAAGGCGGCGCCGGCGCCGGTTCCCGCTTCCAGCACGCGCTCCCCATTCCGCGCGGGGATCGCGGCGGCGAGCAGCACCGGCTCGATCCCGGTCCGGAAGCCGCTCGCGAACTGGGTATAGCGGACGGTGCCGCCGAGAAGATGGCCGGAGGTTTCCTCGCTCACGCCTCGCCGGCCTCGCGCAGCACGCGGCGCGCGCGGCTCTCATCCTCGGTCCGCACGACAAGCCGCCGCGGGATCGCGCCTATGCTGCCCTCGATGGCGGCGGTATAGGCGTCGAGCACCGTCGCCTCGATGCCGGCGTCAGCGAGCAGCGCGATCAGGAAGCTCAGCCGGACGGCGTCGTTGGAGGTGGCGACGACGCGCATCCGGCCGGCGGTTCAGCGGTCGAAGGCGGAGCGCAGTGCCGGCACCAGGTCGGTCCGCTCCCAGGTGAACGTCCCATGGGCGTCGTCCGGCTCGCGGCCGAAATGGCCATAGGCAGCCGTCGGCACGTAGATCGGCCGGTTGAGGGCGAGATGCTCGCGGATGCCGCGCGGCGTCAGGTTCATCACCTCGCGCAGCACCAGTTCGAGCCGCGCCTCGTCGACATCGCGCCCGGTGCCATGCAGATCGACATAGACCGAGAGCGGGTGCGAGACGCCGATTGCATAGCTGATCTGAAGCGTACAGCGGTCGGCGAGGCCGGCGGCGACGACGTTCTTGGCGAGGTAGCGGCAGGCATAGGCGGCCGAACGGTCGACCTTGGTCGGGTCCTTGCCGCTGAACGCGCCACCGCCATGCGGCGCCGCGCCACCATAGGTGTCGACGATGATCTTGCGCCCGGTCAGGCCGCAATCCCCATCCGGGCCGCCGATGACGAATTTCCCCGTCGGGTTGACGTAGAACTGATCCTCCGGGCACATCCAGCCATGCGGCAGCGCGCCGACCACGATCGGCCAGAGCATGCGCTTGATCTGATGCTGCTCCAGATGCTCCTGGTGCTGCACCGAGACCACGACCGACGTGGCGCCGACCGGCACGCCGTCCACATAGCGCAGCGTCACCTGGCTCTTCGCATCCGGCAGCAGGCCTTCCGCGGCACGGTCCCCGGCGTGGCGGAGTTCGCTCATGCGGCGCAGGATCAGATGGGCGTAGTGGATCGGCGCCGGCATCAGCGCCTCCGTCTCGCGGCAGGCGTAGCCGAACATGATGCCCTGGTCGCCGGCGCCCTCGTCCTTGTTGCCGGCCTGGTCGACGCCCATGGCGATATCGGCCGACTGGGCGTGGAGATGGCATTCGAACGCCGCCCGGTGCCAGGAGAAGCCGGCCTGATCGTAGCCGATGTCGCGCACGGCGAGGCGGATGAGATGAGCGAGATAATCGGCGGTGACCGTCTCCGGCCCGCGCGTCTCGCCGGCGATGACGATGCGGTTGGTCGTGACCAGGGTTTCGCAGGCGACCCGGGCGTGCGGGTCCGCGGCGAGATAGGCGTCCAGAACGGTGTCGCTGATCCGGTCGGCAACCTTGTCGGGATGACCCTCGGAGACCGACTCCGAGGTGAACAGGAACTCTCCCCGATCGCGCATGTCTATCTCGATCCTCTCGTCCTCACCGCCCGGTAGGCTCCGGACCGGCGCTGTGTGACCGAATCTGCAGCGCCGGTCAACGGAGGCCGAGGACATCCTCCATGCCGTAGCGTCCGGCAGGTTGGGTGCCGAGCCACAGCGCCGCGCGCACCGCGCCCTCGGCGAACACGCGGCGATCGAAGGCCCGGTGGGTCAGCGCGATGTGCTCGGAGGCGCCGGCGAATAGCAGCGTATGCTCGCCCACTACCTGCCCGCCACGCAGGGCGGCAAAGCCGATCGCGCCGGTCGCGCGCGCGCCGGTGTGCCCGTGCCGGCCGCTCTCCATCACCGTGTCGAACGCGACGCCGCGCCCCCGGGCGACGGCCCGGCCGAGGGCGAGGGCGGTGCCCGACGGGGCGTCCACCTTCTGGCGGTGGTGCATTTCGACGATCTCGGCGTCATACCCCTCGGCCGGCAAGGTTGCGGCGATGCGCTCGGCGAGCGCCAGCACGAGCGCGACGCCGGGCGAAAAATTGGCCGCCTGGACAACGCCGATCCGGCGCGCCACTGCGTCCACCGCCGTCTCCTCGGCCGGCCCGAGGCCGGTGGTGCCGAGAACCCAGCGGCACCCGGCCGCGGCGAGCGCGCGGGCATGCTCGGCCACCGTGCTCGCGTGGGTAAAGTCGATGACCACATCCGCCGCTTCGGCGAGCCCGGCGATGGTCGGAAAGCGCGCCGTGCCCGGCGGCGTCGCGACATCGTCGCGGTCGATGCCGCCGACCAGCGTCCCCGCCCGCGCTGCTTCCTCGGCCAGAACCCGACCCATGCGTCCGCCGATGCCGGCAATGCCGATGCGCATACTCGCCCCTCAAAATGTGATCGGCGCCGGCGGGATTGCCGGCGCCATCCAGCAGACGAAAAAGACGAGAACTAGTCCCGTCGGTGCCCAGCGAGGCCGGCCCAGTCGAACTCCACGCCGTGGCCGGGGCGTTCCGGAGCGCGGGCGAACCCGTTCTCGAGCGTCAGTGGTGCGGCGATGTATCGGTCCAGCCCGAAGCCGTGCGCTTCCAGGAAGGAGCGGTTGGGCACGGCGGCGAGCAGATGGACGGTGATGTCGTGGGCGCCGTGCGAGGTGACCGGCAGGCCGAATGCCTCGGCGAGATGCGCGATTTTCATGAAGCCGGTGACGCCGCCGCAATTGGTCACGTCCGGCTCGGGGAAGCTGACCCCGCCGGCCTCGATGAGTTGGCGGAAATCCGTCAGGGTGCGGAGATTCTCGCCGGCGGCGACGGGCAGCCCGCCCTCGCGGGCGACGCGGACATGGCCTGGAATGTCCTCCGGCGGCACCGGCTCCTCGAGCCAGGTGAGATCGTGCGGGGCGAAGGCGCGGGCGGCGCGGATGGCGGCGTCCGCCGTCCATTTCATGTTGGCATCGACCATCAGCGGAAACCCCTCGCCGAGATGGCGCCGCATCGCCGCGACCCGCGCCACGTCCTCGGCGAGCCAAGCGCGGCCGACCTTCATCTTGATCGCCCGGAAGCCGCGCCCGAGATTGGCATCCGTCTGGCGCAGCAGCGCATCGAGGGGCAGTTCGAGGTCGATGCCGCCGGCATAACAGGGCACCAGCGGGTCATGCCCGCCGAGCAGGCGCCAGAGCGGGGCGCCGGCCTTCTTCGCCTTGAGATCCCACAGCGCGATGTCGAGCGCGGACAGGGCCAGCACCACCGGCCCGCCGCGGCCGCCATAGTGCAGGCCCCACCAGAGGCGCTGCCCCAGCGCCTCGATGCGGTCGGCCTCGGCCCGCGACGCCAGTTCGGTGACCTCGCGGCGGAGAATGTCGAACACGGCACCGCCCAGCCGCCCGACCGTATAGGTATAGCCGACCCCCTCGGCGCCATCGGCGTCGCGCACCCGGACGGTGATGATCTCGAAGGCACGGATTTCCCCATGCGTGCTGTCGGAGAGCACGGTCTCAAGCGGAATCCGGTAGAAGCCCGGCTCGATCGCGGCGATGACGGCCATGATGGTGTCTCCCTTTGCCCCCTCTATAGCGCGGATCGCCCACGGCCGCTCCCCGCTCCAACGGGCCGGCGCCCCCACCCCGGCGACCCGCTCCGCCCCTTGGCGAGCCGGCTCCGATTGCTCTATGGAACAGGTGCGGGAGAGGTGACCGAGTGGCCGAAGGTGACGGTCTCGAAAACCGTTGTGCCCTAACCGGGTACCGTGGGTTCGAATCCCACCCTCTCCGCCACCCTGGAGCGGAACCTGGCACGCGCGCCGGCCTGCTCAGGCCAAAGCGGTGATGGCTCAGCTCGCCTTGCGCGACAGCGTGATCGGGAGGTCGGGTTCCACGCGGTCGTGCATGACCTTCGGCGTGATGCGGCCGCGCTCGCCGCGTTCCAGGCGGACGAGGCCGTAGCCCGCCATCGTTCGCAGCGTGCGCGACAGGTTGGACTTCGCCTTGCCGGTGATTCGCGCCAGTTCATCGAGCGAGCCGGGGATCTGCTCCACGATCACCCTGAGCAGGTCGCGGTTGCCGGCCGACAGCACCTTGGCGAAGTGCTCGGCCGAGGTGAACCACATCTTCGGCTCGTCGGGCGCGATCCGGTGCTCGCCGCGCGCCACGGACATGGTGCGGGCCTTCATGTCCTCATCGCTGACGATGCCCACCTTTTAGGGTCGTCATGGGATCACTTCTCTCTCGCGCCACACCTTGCGAAGGCTCTCGTTGGCCTGGCGGAGCTCGCGGTTCTCGCGCTCCAGCGCTTTCAACCGCTCACGTTCGTCCGTGGTCAGGCCAGCGCGTTTGCCCCCATGCCTTTCCGATTGCCTTATCCACCGCCGCAACGTCCACGCGTTGCAGCCGATCTTGCCCACAATCGACGTGATCGCCGCTCATTGCGAAGCGTGCTCGCCCCCGTGCTCCTGCACCATGCGAACCGCCCGCGCTCGAAATTCGCGCGAATAGCTCTTGCTTGCCTTCCGGCTTTCCATCGCTCCATCCTCTCAAGGGTAGGAGCCTCCGGCAAATCTGGCGCGGTTGATTAGCGCGCTGATACACCGCTGCGAGATCGACTCCCAAAAGGCCGAGCGAGGAACTCGATCGCAAGCATTCAATGCCGTGCGGCTCGTGAGGAGAAATGGTGCATGGTTCGCGTCAGCTGGGGTGGCGCCTCGAATACTGCATGGTCCAAACCGCCTCATCACCGGACAGGTATTCGTTCCCATCCCAGGGCGTTCCGCAGATATGCAGATAGGCATAGGGAGTCCCGGCAAACATGACCCACGCCCCGGCGTCCCGGACCGTCGTCGGGAGGCCGCAATGTGCCGCATCGAAGGGCCAGAGAATCATCCAGTGCGGGCCGATCGGGATGGGAGGGCTCGTCTTGTCCGCGGGATCGGTGTTGCTGTGTTGGGTTGCGCCGCAGAGCATGTAACAGAGCCCGGGCGCCTTGTTGGTCGGCCGCGGCCGCCGCGCAAACGCATCCTTGAACCATTGCATCCCGAGTTCGTCGACACACATTGGGGGATCGCCGATCCTGTTCTCGTCACCGGGCGTGCAGATCCATCCATTGCTGCCGCTGCGCAGGATACGCGCCATGTTCCCATGTCGGTCCAGTTCAGCGATGGTTGCATCCCGGGTGATGCGTGTCGGCCCGGCGCGCATCGCCCGGGCGATCTTCACCGCGCGATAGGGATCCTCGTCCGCGTTGATCGCGGCCGCCTCGGGCGGCTTCGTTCCAACCATGGAATCGCTGGCGCTGTCTGGGGCGGCGGATTGCGCGAACGCTCGCGTGCTGAGCATGGACATCGTGACACCAAAGAAGGCGGCACCTCCAACCGCCAGGCGGCGTGAGACAGGTACGTCGATTATACCTGCACCCTCCGGAGGTGACGTTCTCCTGGAGGCGTCAATCCAGGGCGCCGACGCCTTCCAGTGAGGATCGTTCTCATCGCTGGATGTCATATTGTCCGTATCCTTCCCTCTTAACTCCCGGCGCCCGCGAAGGCGTCGCGGTCTTTCAATGCGCGTTGGCCGCGGCCGGCGCCGGAGCCCCGACCTTGCGCATCAATGGCACCAACAGGGTCGCAAGAATGAAGGCCAGCATGATGATGCGGAAGGCATCGGCAAAGGCAAGCGTTGCGGCTTCGCGATAGGCGAGGTGCCAAAGCTGGCGGAGCGATGTCGAATTCGCCGGCCCGAGCAGGCCGGGCATGGCGCCGTAGCGCGCGGCCACGCCTTGCAGCAGCCGGCCCGTCGCTCCGCTCGCCGGCGTCAGATGCGCGGCGATGTGTTGAAAATGCAGGTTGGTGCGGTCGTTGATGATCGCGGCACTCACCGCGATGCCGACTGCGCCGCCAAGATTGCGCATCATGTTGAAGAGCCCGCTCGCGTATTTCAGCCGCGCTGCCGGCAAGCTGCCAAGGCCAAGTGTCACGCTCGGCGCCACCGCAAACACCTGCGGGAAGCCGCGCAGCAATTGGGGCACGAGCAACTGGTCGCTGCCCCAGTCATGCGTGATAAGGCTGTAGCTCCATAGCGAGATGCCGAAGCAGGCCAGTCCGAACATCATCAGCCAGCGCGTGTCGATGCGGCGCGCCAGAAAAACGTAGACCGGCGTGCCGATGAGCGAGGCCGCCCCGAGCGAGAAGATCGCGAGCCCGGTCTGCCACGCGCTGAACCCGCGCACATAGCCGAGAAACAGTGGCGTCAGATAAATCGTGGCGAAGATGCCGATCCCGGTGACAAAGGACAGAAGGCAGCCGAGCGCGAAATTTCGATCGCCGAACGCGCGCAGATCGACCACTGGGTTGCGATAAGTCAAGCTACGTACGGCGAATAGCGCCAGGGACGCGGCGGCGATCCAGGCGCAGAGGCGGATCGTCAGATTGTCGAACCAATTCCATCGCGTGCCTTCCTCCAACACGTATTCCAGCGTGCCGAGGCCCGTCGCTAACAGCAGGATGCCGGGATAGTCGGCGCCGCGCAGCAGCCGGAGATCCGGCTTGTCGATGCGGACCAAGAGCGGCACCGTCACCGTGAGGGCGAGGCCCGGGAGCAGGTTGACGTAAAACAGCCAATGCCAGTTCAGCGTATCCGTGATCCAGCCGCCGATGATCGGCCCGAGCGTCGGCGCCGTCGAGGCGATGGTGCCGATCACTGCCGCCGAATAGACCCGCCGCGACCCCTGGAAGTAATGGAACGATGAGGTGAACACGGTCGGGATCATCGACGCGCCGAGCAGCCCCTGCAGGGCACGGAAGAGGATCATGCTTTGGATGTCCCAGGCGAGGCCGCAGAGCATGCTGGCAAGCGTGAACCCGGCGGCCGAAGCGGCGAACAGCCAGCGCGTGGAAAATACCCGGGTCAGCCAGCCCGACAGCGGGATCACAATGATCTCGGCGATCAGATAGGCGGTCTGCACCCAACTGATCTCGTCCTGGGCCGCCGACAGGCCGCCACCGATATCCTGCAGCGAGGAGGCGACGATCTGGATGTCGAGCAGGGCTACGAACATGCCAACGCACATCACCGCGAAGGGCAGGATGCTCGGATTGGCGGCGGCCGGCGGCGCCGGGTGGGTCATGGCGCGCGGCGTCTGTCTGGACGCCGATCTGCGCGCGTGTCCACGCTGGCGGTCGTCGAGAGCCCGGGGCGCAATTGGTCGAGCATGTCTTCACCACCGGCCAGCACGATGCGCACCGGCACGCGCTGCACGATTTTTGTAAAATTCCCGGTGGCGTTCTCTGGCGGGATGATGCTGAACACGGCGCCGGTGCCCGGAGCGAGGCTCGCGACATGGCCGTGGAAGACATGCCCAGGCATCACGTCAGCGACCACGGTTACGGCATCACCGGGCTTGATGCGGGCCAACTGATCTTCCTTGAAATTCGCGTCCACCCAGAGGCCAGCGGCCGGAATGACGGAGAGCAGATAGCTGCCGGCGGTCACATAGGCGCCGACTTGCGCCGCGCGGTTGCCGGCATAGCCGGCGATAGGGGCGCGCAGATCAGTGTAGGAGAGATTGAGCCGGGCGGTTTGCACATCGGCATCGGCCTGGGCCTTGGCGGCCTCGGCCTCGGCGATATTAGCTTCCAGAACGGCCAGTTTCTGGCGGCCGGCGTCCAGCGCCGCCATGGCGGCGGCAACGGTGGAGCGCGCTTCTTGCTCCAGCGTTGCGCTGCGCTGTGCATCTTGACGAGATCCGGCGTTGGTGCGGGCAAGCGCGCGATAGCGATCGGCGTCCACGGCATTGAAGTCCGCCCGCGCGCGGCGGCCGGTGAGGTCGGCCTCCTGCTGGCGGATTTCTGCTTGCTGAAGTGGAATCTGTGCCTGAAGGCTGGCGAGCGCCGCCTGCCGCGCCGTGCGGACGGCCTCGGCATGGTCCAAGGCGGCCTGGAAATCGCGTGGATCGAGGCGAACAAGGATCTGGCCGACTTCGACACGCTGGTTGTCGGCGACCAGCACCTGCTGCACGAAGCCGCTGACGTGCGGCGCCACTGGGGTGATGTTGGCACCGACATAGGCGTCGTCGGTGCTCTCGATGAAGCGCCCTTCAGTCCACCAATCATGGCCGTAGCGCGCCGCGCCGAGCGCCACGAGCAGGGCCGCGCCGACCAGGGCGGCCGTCTGGAACCGCGGCCGCAGCCGGCCGGTTATCGCGGCCGGGGTACGTTCGACAAGGTCGCTCATGGTATGCGTCCCGCGCCGCCGCTGTGACGCTGGCGGGTGCTCTCGTCAGCCGCGGGGCCGGGGGCGGTGCGGAATGCCGGCGCGGCGAGCGGGCGGCCGGTGTGCCGGTCCACCATGAGCGGCTCCGCCTCGGCGCCGGTCGCGCTGTCGATCAGGACGACGCTCTTGCCTTCCGGCGCGAAGTGCGCATTGCCCCAGGCGAGGAGCGCCCATAGCACCGGACGGAAGTCGCGCCCGCGCTCGGTCAGCACGTATTCGTAGCGTGGTGGCCGCTCGCAGTAGCGTCGGCGTTCCAGTACGCCGGCCTTGACCAGTGCGCCGAGCCGGCGCGCCAGCATGTTGGGAGCGATGTCCAGACTCTTCTGGAACTGCTCGAAACGCGTGAGGCCCTGGAAGGCATCGCGCAGGATCAAGATGCTCCACCACTCGCCGACCCGCTCAAGGCTGCGGGCGATCGGACATTGCATGTTGCCGTAGCTCTTACGCTGCATGGCCGCACCGAGTGACTCTCATAATGCTAGTTATACGGACGTTGCTTGCATCATGCAAGTGATATCGACGCATACTGAGCGGCCAGAGATCTGCTACGGGCCGATGCCGCTTCGCACCGGCGAAGCTCGACGCCCACGGCGGCGCGACGAGACGTCAGGCCGGAGTTCGTCGGAGCTGATACGGTGGACGCCCTCGCGCGCGGGATCGACGGTCAACCACCGCGCCCTGACCGATGCGATGATCGACAGCCGCGACTTCATCGCCGCCAAGCGGAAGGTCCTGGAACTCCTTGGGGTGGAACGCCCGCACCTTGTTCTTGATCTCCTCGATGCGCTTGGCGTCGCCCCAGTCGGATGCCTTGGCTATCTCGTTGATCTGGACGAAATCGCCCGGGAAGCCCGGGACCAGCTTGAACACGGCGGTGAAGCGGGTGTTGTGCGCGATGAAGAACTCGCCCCCGATCGCGCGTATGTAGCTCTCGCCCTGGTAATAGTCCTTGACGTTGATATCGACGCCTTCGGCCTTGCGCTCGACGACCAGGACCGGCGTATTGTTGTTAGCCTTCTTTTCGGGCGTCTCCCAGATAACGATATCGGCGCGAGGGCTCTTGTGGCTGTGCTGGGTCCGCCGCTCCTGATCTATCTGCGCCAGCGAATAACCGTAGTGGTCGATCAGATGGCGGATGAAGGTCTGCCGGACGATCTCCTCCGACTTCGCGGAGACGTCCCGCCATTCTCCACGCAAGGGAATCCAGAGCCAGTTGCCTTCGCGGTGAAGCGAGTCGTGTGCAGCTGGGACAGGTGTTGACGGCTTGGTTCTAGAGCAACCTCCGATCTGATTGAGCCGTTCCGGCTCGATCAGATCGGAGATAAGTTGCTCTAGACTCATAGGTTTCTAGAGCACGACCGTCCGACCGGATGATTCCATCAGGTCGGACCGTGCTCTAGTGTTACGTACCAAATCCGTCAGCAAACTTCTTCCCCGGCTACACGGTGCGCATACCGCGACGGCACTGGACGGCTGGCACGTTGGCTATCACCGCGCGAGACCGGAGGCGCCGCCGGGCAGCAGTAGGCAAAGACCTTCAGGCGGCGGACGCGGGCTCGGGATGAACACGGCAGCCAAATGCCCGAACGGCTTTCAGGACGGTCGCGAACTCCGGGTTCCCGCCGCTGCTCAGCGCCTCGTTGATAGCCGCCGGGTCAAGCCGGTCTCCTCGGCGGGACGAGACATGCCGCGAGCGCGCGCAATGACGCGCAGCGCGTCGGCGATCTCGCCGGCGTCGGCATCCGCGAAGGCGCCGTCGAGATAGGCAACAGCGCTTCGGGACTATCCAGGTAGGCGGCTGGATCGAACGGCCGCGTCTCGACGGTCAGTAATACGTCCTTCCCCAGATCCCCCGCTCGCCCCACCCTCACACATGCTGCCCACCATTGATGTGGACTTCGGCGCCGTTGACGTAGGTTGCCGCGGTGCAGAGGAAGAAGATCGTCTCCGCCACCTCGGCCGGGCTGCCGAGGCGCTGCATCGGGATCTCGGCCCGGACGATCTCGTCGGTGCCGGGCGAGAGCATCGAGGTTTCGATCTCGCCCGGGGCGATCGCGTTCACGCGCACACCGTGGCGCCCGAAATCATGCGCCATTTCCCGCGTCAGCGCCGCCAGCGCCGCCTTGGAACAGGCGTAGGCGGCGCCGGCGAAGGGGTGGACGCGGGTGCCGGCGATCGAAGTGACATTGACGATGGAGCCGCCGGCGCGGCGGAGCTCCTCGAACAGGCCGCGGCCGAGCAGCGCGATCGAGAAGAAATTGACCCGGAACACCTGCCGCCACAGCAGCGAATCGGTGGCCAGCACGCCGAGCCGCGCGCCGCCCGGCCCTTTGGGCGAGATGGCGGCGTTGTTCACCAATGCGTCGAGCCGGCCGCCGTCGAGGCGCTCGCGGATATTGGCGATCACCGTATCGAGCGATTCGAGGTCGGCGAGGTCCGCCTGGACGTGGTTCCCCTCCCCGCCGGGCCAGGGGCATTTGTCCGAGAAGGGCTGGCGCGAGACGGTCAGCACCCGCCAACCGGCGGCGGCGAAGCGTTTCACCGTGGCATGGCCGATCCCTCGGCTCGCCCCGGTCAGCAGTAAGGTGCGGCGCGGTGCGTCCATCGTTCGGGTCCCCGATATTGCCGTTCAGCCGGCCTCGGCCGTTGCCTCCAGCCCGCGGGCCTGCGCCAGCCGGTCGAGCCGGCGCAGCACCGCCTCTCCGGCGAAAACGCCGGAATTTTCCGCCAGCCGCAGCACCAGCTGCCGCGGCGTGACGACGAGCGCGGTGCCGGCGAGCAGGTCCGGGGTTCCCGCCGAGAGTGTATAGGCCAGCCGCAGCGCCCGCCCGAGCCCCTCGGCGCGATGCGTCGCCGAGACGTCGAGCAGCAGACGGGCCGGAGCCAGGAATGGCGCATCCGGCTCGCTCTCGTAGCGCAGCGCGACGGCGAGGGCGAGGAAGGCGCGGGCGTGGTGGTCGAGCCCAACGCCGGGCTGCCGCAGGATGCGGAAAAACGACTGCTCGGCACGGTATTCCGGGTGGTCGTGGCTGCCGATGTCGGAGAGCAGGCAGACCGCCTCGCGCAGCCGGCGCAGCTCGGCGCTTTCGTCGGGGAACAGGGGCTCGGTCCAGCGCAGCAGTGCGCCGGGCAGGGCCGGGTCGCGCCCGTGCCGCGCGGCCATCTCGCGCGCGGCGGCGAGCATCGGATCCTCGGCGCGAACCGCCGCTGGCATGCGGTTGAGGAACCAGCCCTCGCGCAGCCCGTTGGCGCTGAACACCACGCGCCGCGGCGCTGCCGCGCGCAGCAGCCGGCGCAGCACCACGGCGGCGAATGGCAGGTCCTCGATGCGCCGGCGCGCGACACCGGGCAGGCGTTCCAGCGCGCGCCGCCCGGCACCCGCGATCACCCCGGCGAGGTCGCGCGCCTCCTCGCGGCGGATGGTGTAGTGATGGACGATCGCCAGCGGGTAACCGGTCTGCGCCATGTGAACCCGCGCCAGCGCGCGCCAAGCGCCGCCGACGAGATAGAGATCGCGGTCCTCGCCTTCGCCCAGCCAGGACACGCCCGCCAGCTCCGCTTCCGCGATCGCCCGCGCGCGCAGCACGTCGCCGCCGGCCCGCTCGGCCAGGCGAATGACGCCGAGGCGGAGCGTCTGCACGGCGCGGGCACTGCCGGTGGCCAGCCGCACCACTTCCAGCGAGCCGCCGCCGATATCGGCGAGAATGCCATCGGCGGAGGGAATGCCGCATAGCACCCCGGCCGCCGAAAGGGTCGCCTCCTCGGCGCCGGAGAGCACGCGCATCGGCAACTCCGGCATCTCGGCGCGGATCCGCTCGACGAAGTCCGGACCGTTCACCGCCTCCCGCACCGCGGAGGTCGCCAGCGCCTCCACCGTGCCAGCCCCCATGGCGCGGGCCACGGCGTGGTAGCGGCGCAGCACGGTCAGCGCCTGCGCCATCGCCTCCTCGTCCATCCGCCCGCTGACGGCCAGCCCGCGGCCGAGGCGCAGCACCGCCTTCTCGTTGAAGATGGGCAGCGGATTGCGCGCCTGACCCTCGAAAACGACCAGTCGCACCGAGTTGGACCCGACATCGACCACCGCGCAGCGCGGCACCTCGGCGGAGGGCGTGTAGGGCATCGGCTCAGTCCTGCGTCAGCCGGTCGGCCCGCCGCAGCGCCAGTGCCGCGTCCACGCCGGGCCCGTGCAGCGCCGATCCGCGCCCGGACAGCGATGGGTTGGTCATGAAATATTCGTGTGCCGAGAAAGGCTTGCGCCCCGCCTGCACGCGCCGCCAGGTGCCGTCGGCGAGCAGTTCCCACGATTGCACCGAGTCGCGGAGATTGGTCGCCATGATCTGGTCGAGAACCTGGGCATGGACGGTGGGGTTGTGGATCGGCACCAGGGTTTCCACGCGCCAGTCCATGTTCCGCTCCATCCAGTCGGCCGAGCTGATGAACACCTTGGCGTGACGGTTGGGCAGGGCGTGGCCGTTGCCGAAGACGCAGATGCGGCTGTGTTCGAGGAAGCGGCCGACGATGGATTTGACGCGGATGGTCTCGGACAGTCCGGGCACGCCGGGACGCAGACAGCAGATCCCGCGCACCACGGCCATGATCTTCACCCCCGCGCGCGAGGCCTCGTAGAGCTTGTCGATCAGCACGCGATCGACCAGGGCGTTGAGCTTCAGCCAGATCGTCGCCGGCTTGCCGGCGCGGGCGAACTGGATCTCCTGCTCGATCAGCCCGATCAGCGTCGTGCGCAGGGTGAGGGGGCTGAAGGCGAGCGCGTCCATGCGCGCGGGGGCGGCATAGCCGGTCATGTAATTGAACAGCCGCGCCGCATCGCGGGTGAGGTCGGGCTCGCAGGTGAAAAACGACAGGTCGGTGTAGATCCGCGCCGTGATCGGGTGGTAGTTGCCGGTGCCGAAATGGGCATAGGCGCGCATCGCCGCCCCTTCTCGGCGGACGACGAGCGAGATTTTCGCGTGCGTCTTCAGATCGCGGAACCCGAACACGACCTGCACGCCGGCGGCTTCGAGCCGGCGCGCCAGGCGGATATTCGCCTCCTCGTCGAAGCGCGCCCGCAGCTCGATCATGGCGGTCACCGACTTGCCGGCCTCCGCGGCCTCGATCAGCGCCTTGACGATCGGGCTGTCCGACGAGGTGCGGTAGAGCGTCTGTTTCACCGCCACCACGGCGGGGTCGGCTGCCGCCTGGCGGAGGAACTGCACCACCACGTCGAAGCTCTCGAACGGATGATGGACGACGATGTCCTTGGCGCGGATGGCGGCGAAGCAGTCGCCGCCGAAATCGCGGATGCGCTCGGGGAACCGCGGCGTGTAGGGGGCGAACAGCAGGTCCGGCCGGTCATCGACGATGAGCTGGCGCAGGTCGGCGACGCCGAGGATGCCTTGCTGCACCGCCACCTCCTCGCGCGGCGCGTCGAGCTCGTCGGCGACCAGCTCGCGCAGATCGTCAGGCATGCCGGCGTTGACCGCGACATGGATGGCGACGCCGCGGCGGCGGCGCTTCAGCGCGGTCTCATAGGACCGGACCAGATCCTCCGCCTCCTCCTCGAACTCGACATCGGTGTCGCGGATCAACCGGCACAGGCCCTGGCCGGCGACGCGGTAGCCGGGGAAAAGCCGGTCCATGAACAGGGCGACGACATCCTCGAGCGCGGCGAAGCGGATGCCTGCCCCCGGCGCCGACGGCAGGCGGATGAAGCGCTCGATCAGCCCGGGCAGCGGGATCAGCGCGCGCATCGCCCCGCCATCGGCGTCGCGCACCAGCCGCAGCACCATCACCAGCCCCATGTTGGGGATGAACGGAAACGGGTGGGCCGGGTCGATCGCCAGCGGCGTCAGCACCGGAAAGACGCGCTCCATGAACCAGGCGTCGAGCCAGCGAAGGTCCTCCGGCGAGAGGCCGTCGGCGTGCAGGCTCCGGCCCTCCATCAGCGCGATGCCCGCTGCCCGCAGCCGCCGGCACAGATCGAGCCACACCCGCTGCTGCTCGGCGAGCACCGTCTGCACGCGCGCGTGGATGGCCTGCAATTGCTGCGCCGGCGTGCGCCCGTCCGGCGCCGGCGTGCTCACGCCGGCCTTGGCCTGGCCGATCAGCCCGGCAACGCGAACGGAGTAGAACTCGTCGAGGTTGGAGGCGCTGATGGAGAGGAAGCGCACCCGCTCGAGCAGCGGATGGCGCGGGTTTTCGGCCTCTTCGACGACGCGCAGGTTGAAGTCCAGCCACGACAGTTCGCGATTGATGAAGCGCGCGGCCTCCTCGCCGGCGACCGTCTCGGCCGCGGCGACGCTGCGCAGAAGCGCTTTTGGAGCGGTCTCGTCCATGCGGCGCAGTCTACAGCAGTTGCGGTGCAGCGCACACATCCTCCGAAGCGTCCTCACCCGCCTCCAGGCCCTGCATCTCGGCAAGAACGCGCGCGGCGAGCGCGCGGCCGATCGGGGCGCGGGCCGCCAGCGCGGCGCGGTCGAGCCGTGCCACGATCTCGCGCAGCGCCGCCGGGTGGCGCGGCAGCCGGGCCAGCAGCCACGCTTGCACCGGCTGGGCGACGACGAGCTGACGGGCCGCGACGAGGCGCGCGAGCAGCGCGGCAAGCGAGGCTTCGTCCGTCGGGCCGACCCGCACAGCCAGCGTCGCACGCAGGCGGGAGGCGAGGTCCGGCAGCCGGACCGGCCAGCGCGCCGGCGGCGCACGCCCGGCCAGCAGCACCAACGTTCCCTGCTCCGCGGCAAGGTTGAGCAGATGCAGCAGCGCCGCTTCGTCGGGGCAGAGATCGGCGTCGTCGAGCGCGATGCGCGTTGGCAGCGGGAGCGAGGGCAGGGCGCGCAGCCGGGCCCCGGAGAGCCGCGCCGCGCCATGCGTGTCGGCCCAGAGCCGAAGAAGATGGGTCTTGCCCTCGCCCGCCTCGCCCCACAGCGCCAGTCGCTCGTGCGGCCATGTCTCGGACCGTGTCAGCCAGGCGCGGGCCTCGTGATTGCCCGGGGTGGCGATGAAGTCGGCCGCGGTGTAGGCCGGCTCCGGGGCCAGCTCGAGCACGAGCTGGCGTGCCTCGCCGGGAGCGGTCATGCGCGCGGCGGCTCCAGATAGAGCGGGCTCGCGAGGTAGCGCCGCAGCCAGAACCGCGCCAGCACGCCGATCGTCGCCGCCACCGGCACGGCCAGCAGCACGCCGAGGAAGCCGAAGGCACTGCCGCCGGCGAACAGGGCGAAAATCACCCAGACCGCGTGCAGCTCCACCCGCCCGCCGAGGAAGCGCGGATAGATCACGTAGTTTTCCAGCACCTGGCCGATGGCGAAGACCACGAACACCCGGGCGAGGCCGCCCCAGTCCGGAAACTGCGCCAGCGCCAGCGCGATCGAGGCGGCGAAGCCGGTGATCGAGCCGACATAGGGAATGAACGACAGCACGCCGGCGGCGATGCCGACGATGAGGCCGAGATCGAGCCCGATGATGGAGAGCGCGGTGGCGTAGTAGAGCGCGAGCAACAGGCTGCAGGTGGCTTGGCCCCGTACCCATGCGGCGAGGATGCGGTCGACCTCGCGAGCCTGCGCGCGCAGCAGCCCGGCATAGCGCAGCGGCAGCCAGGCATCGACGCGGGCGATCAGTCCCGGCCAGTCGCGCAGCAGATAGAAGGAGACGACGGGCGTCACCACCGCCAGCGTCACCAGGTTGAACAGGGCGAAGCCGCTGCCGATCAGGCGCATCACCGCGCCGACGGCGAAGGAGACCATCGAGCCGGCCTGACCGCCGACGAGATCGGTCAGATGCTGGTCGACGACCTGCGGACCCAGGCGCTCCTGCAGGTCCGACATGACACTGACGGCGAAGTTGCGCAGCATGCCGGCATAGACCGGCAGGCGCGAGGCGAGGATGCCGATCTGGGCCAGGATCAGCGGATAGAGCAGCAGCGCGAACAGCAGCATCGCCGCGATCAGGGCGACGATGAGCAGTGCCGCCGCGAGCGAGCGCGGCAGCCCGGCATGGGCCAGGCGCGAGGCGATCGGATCGAGCACGTAGGCGACCGCGCCGGCGGCGACGAAGGGCAGCAGCACTGGGCCGAACAGTTGCAGGAACAGCCAGAAGACGATGCCGAGCCCGACCAGCAGGGCGGCCCGCTGCAGCCGGCTCGCCTCCCGCGGCGCCGGCGGGGCGGAGGCGGCGAGCGTCGTCGGCATTTCGGCACGCGGGCCGGGCGCGGTGGCGGGGCGTCGCTCCTCGGTCATCGCGGTCGCGCCACCGAGACGACGTAGGCGGCGCCGGAGGCCAGGGTCGAGCCGGCGACGGTCCAGATCAGCACCGCGCGCGCGGCGCGCAGGCTGGGCTCGTCGGCGGCGCCGAGCCCGGCGAGCAGCAGGACTACGCCGACCAGCCCGATCTGCAGGGCGGTGTTGAGCTTCGAGATGGCAAGCGGGCGGATCGGCACGCGCTGGCCGAGCACGGCCAGCGCCAGCACGCCGCCGACGATGACGAGATCGCGAAACACCACCAGCATCGCCAGCCAGTCGGGCAGCACACGCACCATGGCGAGCGTGACATACATGCCGACGAGCAGGGTCTTGTCGGCCATCGGGTCGATCACCGCGCCGATCGCCGTGGCGCCGCCGCGGCGAGCGAGCCAGCCGTCGACGGCGTCCGAGATGCCGGCGGCGGTGAACAGCCAGAAGGCCGGCATCATGCGCTGATGCACGACCAACCAGATCGCCACCGGGACCATGCACAGCCGCAGGAACGTGATCATGTTCGGCAGGGTGACGAACCCGGCGCCCGTCTGGGCGCGGACGGCACCGTGCGTGGCCAGGCCGGCATCGTCAGGCACGCGTCCCTCCGCGCCGTGCCGAGCCGGTCCGGACCAACCTTGTCCGCGGAGGCGTTGCGTGGCGGGCGGCGCTGTGTTTGTCTGCGCCGCGGTCCCAACCCATCGCCGTCCGATCCGCCCCGACCCCCGTCATGCGCCTCGCGTTCCGCCTTCCCTGCAACGGCGCACGCACCATGGCCCCAGCTCGCCCAGGAGCGCAATGACCACCCTGACCTATCGTGACGCCGGTGTGGACATCGATGCCGGCGATGCGCTCGTCGAGGCGATCAAGCCGCTGGCGGCCGGAACCCGGCGCGCAGGCGTGCTTGGCGGACTCGGCGGCTTCGGAGCCCTGTTCGACCTGCGCGCGGCAGGGTACTTCGATCCCGTCCTGGTCGCGACCACCGATGGTGTCGGCACCAAGCTTCGCCTCGCCGTGGAGAGCGGCAAGCACGATACGGTCGGCATCGACCTCGTCGCCATGTGCGTCAATGACCTCGTGGTCCAGGGTGCCGAGCCGCTGTTCTTCCTCGATTATTTTGCCACCGGCCGGCTGCGGACGGGGCCGGCCGCGGCGGTGATCGGCGGTATCGCCGAGGGCTGCCGGCAGGCGGGCTGCGCGCTGGTCGGCGGTGAGACGGCGGAGATGCCGGGCATCTATGCCGGGGAGGATTACGACCTGGCGGGCTTCGCCGTCGGAGCCGCCGAGCGCGGTCGTCTGCTGCCGCAAGGTGTGGCGCCGGGCGACATCGTCCTCGGCCTGGCCAGCTCGGGCGTGCATTCCAACGGCTTCTCCCTGGTGCGCCGGATTCTCGCCGAGGCGGGCCTGCTCGCCGGCAGCCCGGCGCCGTTCGCCCCGGGGGTCAGCCTGGCCGAGGCGCTGCTGACGCCGACGCGGATCTATGTCCGCTCCCTGCTCGCGCTGCACCGCGGTGGGTGGCTCAAGGCCGCCGCCCATATCACCGGCGGCGGGTTGCCCGGCAATCTGCCGCGTGTGCTGCCGGCTGGGGTAGAGGCGGTGCTTGACGGCGCATCCTGGCCGGTGCCGCCGGTTTTCGCCTGGCTCGCCCACGCCGGCGGGGTGGCGGCCGAGGAAATGCTGCGGGTCTTCAACTGCGGCATTGGCATGGCGCTCGTCGTGGCCGCCGCCGATGCAGAGGCGGCCAGCGCCGCGCTCGCCGCCGCCGGCGAGACGGTGTGGCGCATCGGCACCCTGGCGGAAGCCGAGGGCGCGGCGCGGGTCCGCATCGAACTGCCCGACGGCTGGCCGGCCGCGGCGGCATGAAGCGCGTGGCGGTTCTGATCAGTGGCCGGGGGAGTAATCTCGGCGCGTTGATCGCCGCCGCGCGGGCCGCCGACTACCCGGCGCGGATCGCGCTGGTGATCGCCAACCGCCCGGACGCCGCCGGGCTCGCGCTCGCGGAGGCGGCCGGCATCACCACGCGCGTGATCGACCATCGCCCGTTCCGCAGCGACCGGGCCGCCCACGAGGCCGCCATCGACGCAGCGCTAGCCGACTCGCGCGTCGAGACCGTTTGCCTCGCCGGCTATATGCGGCTCCTGACCCCGCTGCTGGTCGGGCGCTGGGCCGGACGCATGCTCAACATCCACCCGAGTTTGTTGCCGGCTTTCCCCGGTCTCGACACGCACGCCCGCGCGCTGGCCGCCGGGGCGAAGCTGCACGGGTGCACCGTGCATCTGGTGACCGAGACCATGGATTCAGGGCCGATCCTGGCGCAGGCCGCGGTACCGGTCCTGCCGGACGACGACGCCGACCGCCTGGCCGCGCGGGTGCTGGCGCAGGAGCACGTGATCTACCCGCTGGCGCTGGCGCTCCACGCCACCGGCCGCCCCGCCCGCTCCCCGGCGCCCGACGCGCGCCTGCTCAACCCCTTGCCGGACGCGCCGGCAAGGCCGTAGAAAACGCCGTCACCATCAACCACCGCACCGAGGCTCCGCCATGGCCGACCACGCCCCATCCGCCCGTCCCGGCCCCGTGCTGACGCAGGAGGCGTTCCTCGCCGACCGCGAGCATTTCTTCGCCAGCTTCACCCACTTCGCGATCGCCGGGACCGGGTTCCTGATCGTTCTGCTGGTGCTGATGGCGGTGTTTCTGGTGTAAGCGCCGCCGCGGGCGCCAGCCGCCGCACGGCGCGCTGCATCAGACCGAGGCGCCGGAGAGGGCGCCGGTGCCGCTCTCGTTTCGTCCGTCCAGGCTCAGCGCGCCGCCGCCGAACGCCGTCACCTGTAGCATGCCGCCCGCGATCGCCAGATTTTTCATGAAGTGAATCATGATGTTGCGATCGGCAAAGTCACTGTGGAACACGACCGCGGTGACGATGCAGAACAGCGCCAGCACGGCCGCGACCGCGCGCGCCTGCCAGCCGATGAGCAGGAGAATGCCGCCGCCGAGTTCGACCGCGACGGCCACGACATAGGCAAGCTCCGGCATCGGCAGACCGCCGTGGGCGATGTAGCCGACCGTTCCGGCATGCGCCATGAGCTTGCCGTAGCCGGCATAAATGAAGATCGCCGCGAGCAGCACGCGGCCGATGAGGGCAAACAGAGCGGGCATGGCCTCCTCCATGGATTGAGCTGCCCCGACTCGGCACCGAGTTCCGGCCGGACCATCGGCGCAAGCGTTAACCCAGCCAAGCATCCGCGTCGATGCCGGACAGAGCCGGGCATTCAGGCAGGACCCCCATGGACAGGCCGGTGCCAGGCGCTAAAAGCGCATCTGAAGTTGGGCTTTCCTAAAAGGACGCGAAAGTGACGGATAATTCTCTCGACCGACACCCGGCGCAGTCATCGCCGCCGCAGGATGGCGGTGGCCTGCTGCGCCTGATCACCTGCGGCAGCGTCGATGACGGCAAGTCCACCCTGATCGGGCGGCTGCTCTACGATACCGGCAGCGTGCCCGAGGACCAGCTGCGTCGTCTCGCCACCGACAGTGCCCGGCTGGGCGGCGTGGATGGCGAGCTCGATTTTTCGCTGCTGCTCGACGGGCTGGAGGCGGAGCGCGAACAGCGCATCACCATCGACGTCGCCTATCGCTTCTTCGCCACCTCGCGGCGCAAGTTCATCATCGCGGACTGTCCCGGCCACGAGCAGTACACGCGCAACATGGCGACCGGTGCCTCCACCGCCCGCCTCGCCGTCGTGCTGTGCGACGCCCGTCACGGCGTGCTCACGCAGACGCGGCGGCACAGCTTCATCGCGGCCCTGATGGGCATCCGCCAGGTGGTGCTGGCGGTCAACAAGATGGACCTGGTGGGCTTCGACGCCGCCCGCTTCGGCGCGATCGCCGCTGAATACCGCCAGCTGGCCGAGCGCCTGGGTCTGGCCAAGGTGACGGCGATTCCGCTCGCCGCGAAGCATGGCGATAACGTCGCCAAGCCCAGCGCCCGCACGCCGTGGTATCAGGGTCCGACGCTGATCGACGTGTTGGAGACCGCGGAGACGGAAGCGGCCGAGGTGACCCTGCCGTTCCGCATGCCGGTGCAATGGGTGGCCCGCGCCGGGCTCGATTTCCGCGGCTACGCCGGCACCATCGCGGCCGGAGCCGTGCGCGTGAACGACCGGGTCACGAATGTCGCCTCGGGCGCGTCGAGCCGGGTGAAGCGCATCGTTGGGTTCGAGGGCGACCGCGCGCAGGCCGGTGCCGGGGACGCCGCGTTGCTGGAGCTGACGGACCAGATCGACCTCACCCGCGGCGACGTGCTCGCCGCCGCCGATGCGCCACCGGAACTCACCGACCAGTTCGCCGCCCATGTCGTGTGGATGCACGAGCAGCCGCTGTTCGCCGGCCGCTCCTACCTGTTCAAATCCGGCGCCACCATGGTGGCGGGAACGGTCACCGAAATCCGCCACCGTGTCGACGTCAACAGCTTCGAGCACATCGCTGCACGGTCGCTGCAGCAGAACGAGGTGGCGCTGGTCCATGTCGCACTGGCCCGGCGCATTCCCTTCGAACCCTACGCCACCGACCGCCGGCTCGGCGGGTTCATCGTCATCGACCGGCTGAGCAACGCCACCGTCGCGGCCGGGATGATCGAGCATTCACTGCGACGGGCGGATAATCTGCGCTGGCAGACGCTGACCGTGGACAGGACCGCGCGCGCATTGCTGAAGGGCCAGCGCCCGGCCGTGCTCTGGTTCACCGGGCTCTCCGGGTCGGGCAAGTCGACCATCGCCAATCTGGTCGAGCAGAAGCTGCACGCCGAGGGCCGGCACACCTACATTCTCGACGGCGACAACATCCGCCACGGGCTTTCGCGCGATCTCGGCTTCACCGAGGCCGACAGGGTCGAGAATATCCGCCGCGTCGCCGAGGCCGCCCGGCTGTTCGTCGATGCCGGGCTGATCGTGCTGGTCTCGTTCATCTCGCCCTACCGCGCGGACCGTGACGCCGCGCGGGCGCTGCTCGGTGCCGATGAGTTCCTGGAAATCTTCGTCGACACCCCGGTCGAGGAGTGCGAGCGGCGCGATCCCAAGGGCCTGTATCGGAAGGCGCGGGCCGGCGGGCTGCAGAACTTCACCGGCGTCAGTGCGCCGTACGAGGCGCCGATCGCGCCCGACCTCACCCTGCCGACGCTGGACGCGCCGGCGGACACCCTGGCCGAGCGTGTGGTGGACGCGCTGCGTGAGCGCGGGTTCCTCGGCTACTTCGACCCCGCGATCTGATCGCGGCGGCGCGACAGCGTGCTCGGCCTGGACCTGCGGCGCGGATCCAGGCCGAGCGCCAATGCGCGATGTCTCAGGCGGCGCGCCGACGGACGAGGCCGAGACCGACCAGGCCGGCGCCGAGAAGCAGCAGGCTCGCCGGTTCCGGCGTGGTCACGGCGGCGGTGATGACGGCCTGCTCGACCACGATGTTCCCGGTCGAATCGGTGATGACGAAGAAGGGGTCATTGGGCTGGTTGGTGAAGGTCTGGACCACGCCGCCGGGCGGATTGGTAACGGTATCGAGCAGGGTCAGCTTGCTGAGATCGAGGCTGCTCGTGCTGAAGGCGCCGCCATAGATGTCGATGGTTCCGCCTTCATTGGTCTGCACCGACCCGATCGACAGGCTCGAAATGGCATAGCCGCCGGTCAGTGCGCGCTGGTCGAGCAGCAGGTAGCTGCCCTTCTGGATTTCCCATTGTGGGTCGGACCCCGTCGAATTGGTGCTGACGCCGAGTCCCGCCTCGCCGGAGGCGAAGCTGCCGGCCTTCTGGGTCACATAGGCGCCGGTCGCGGTGCTGCCGGTGGCGCAGCAATAGGCGTCGGCGCTGATGGTTTGGCCCGCTTGGGTAAAGCTCTGTGCGTTCTGCCCCAGTACGCCGGTGATCACGGCGGTCTGTCCGTTGGCGGTGATGGCGCCGAAATTGAAGGTGATCGTGCCGGCCCGGGCCGGGCTTGCGGCAAGGAGCGTGAGCGCGCCAAGGCCTGCCAGGGCCGCTCTGCCCATCGCGCCAATCTGTCTGCTGGTCCGCGGTTTCGTTGTCATCATCCAACCCCCCAAACGCACGTTCGACGATCGATACTCAACAATTGAGACTTGATCCGGCAGTGCGTGCCGCATTGGGTGCTTCAATTACGATTATTTGCTCGACTTCACAAGATGCGTTGCGGAATTGCGAAGATAATTTTCTGATGCACGGTTCGGGCGCATATCTGGTGGGCTCTACATCTTTCAGATGCAAATGCTCGCGGCAAGCGAGCGCGCAACCAAAATCAGGCTCGCCCGCGCGGAGTAATCCGCTCACCCCAGCGGCGCGCACGATGCCGCAAGCCATTCCCGCGTGGTGGCATCGAGCAGCGGGCCAACGGCGGCGAGCACGCGCGCGTGATAGGTATCCAGCCAAGTCCGCTCCGTGGCATCGAGCAGCGCCACGGCGATGAGGCGTCGGTCGAACGGCGCCAGGGTCAGCGTCTCGAAGCCGAGGAACGGCCGGCTCGCCTCCGGCAGATCCGCGCGGCGGACAAGGAGCAGGTTCTCCAGCCGGATGCCATACTGGCCGGGAAGGTAGAAGCCCGGCTCGTTGGACAGGATCATTCCCGGCGCCAGCGGCACCATGCGTGCCGCCCGCGAGATTCCGGCCGGCCCTTCATGAACCGAGAGGAAGCTGCCGACGCCGTGGCCGGTGCCGTGGTCGTAGTCGAGCCCGGCGCGCCACAGCGCGGCGCGGGCGAACCCATCGATGTGCGGGCCGGCGATGCCCTCGGGAAAGACCAGCGCGGCGAGCGCGATATGGCCCTTCAGCACGCGGGTGTAGCGCTCGCGCAGCGCCGCGCCGGGCGTGCCGGGGCCGATCCAGACGGTCCGGGTGACATCGGTGGTGCCGTCCTCATACTGCGCGCCGGAATCGATCAGGAACGCCTCGCCGGGCCGCAGCGCGCGGTTGCTCGCCGTGCTCGCCCGATAATGAATGATGGCGCCGTGCTCGCCGGCGCCAACGATAGCCGGGAAACTCTCGCCGCGGAAACCAGGCAGGTCGCGGCGGAAGCCGAGCAGACGCTCGGCGGCGGAGAGTTCCGTCGCGCCCGCCGCGCCGGCTTCCAGCCAGGCAAGGAAACGGCAGACGGCAATGGCGTCGCGCCCATGCGCGGCCCGGGCGCCTTCCTGCTCGGTGGCATTCTTGCACGCTTTCGGCAGCAGCGTGGGATCAGGCCCGGCAACGACCTCCGCGCCGGCCGCGCGCAGCCGCTGGGCGAACCAGGCCGGCGTGCCGGCGGGGTCGACGCGCACCTGCCGGCCAGCCAACGCGTCGAGCGCGGCGGCGAGCCGCTCCGGTCCGGCGACCGCGACGCCATTGCCCAGCCAGGCGCGCGTCACCTCCGGCACCTTCGCCGCATCGATGAAGAGATCGACGCGCCCGTCGGCGTGGAGCAGCGCATCGGCGAGCGCGACGGGGGTATAGTCCAGATCCGCGCCGCGGATATTGAGCAGCCAGGCAATCGCATGCGGGTCGCTGAGCACGGCCGCGTGCTGACCGGCCCGAGTCAGCTCGGCGGCGAGCTGCGCGCGCTTCTCGGCCGAGCTCTGGCCCGCATAGGCGAGCGGATGCGGCAGTGCCGGCGTCGCGGGTGGCCGCGGCCGGTCGGTCCAGACGGCGTCGATCGGGTTCGCCGAGGCCACCAGGGCGACGCCCGATTCGGCGAAGCGCGCCAGCGCCTCCTCGCTGATCAGCCGCGCATCGTAGCCGATCCGGGCACCGGCGGGGGCATTTGCCTTGAGCCAGACCGGCGGCGGCGTCTCGGTGATGTGGCAGCGCTCCCACAGCGCCACGTCGGTTTCCTGTTCGAGCTGGAGCGTGTAGCGCCCGTCGGTGAAGACCGCCGCGCGCGTCGCCAGCACGATGGCGAGCCCCGCGCTACCGGTGAATCCGGTGAGCCATGCCAGCCGCTCGGCGGCGGGGGGGACGTATTCGCCGAGATGCTCGTCTGCGCGCGGCACGATGAACCCGTCGAGCCCCTCGGACCGGATCGCTGCACGCACCGCGTCAAGCCGCGTCATCGCCTCGGCACTCCTCGTAGATGCAGTTTATTGCATAACTCATGGGGAATTCATGCGCTCAGCGCATGGCTGCCGCAGTGTCCTCGGACCTTCGGGCCCGGCCGGGACGGCCTACATTGCACTGCACAACACGGTGTGAGCCGAGACCGCCGACGGGATTGGCGCACCGGCATTGACGCGAAGGAAAGAGGACGATGGCAATCGGGATTGCTGAGCGCGGTATCGATCTGAGCCTTGGTCATGGCAGCCGCCGTGGCGGCACGGATGGTCTGATCGGGGTCGCGGCGCGCGGCGTCGCAGCGGTCGCGACCTGGTTCGCGGCACAGCGCGAACGCCGGGCCATGCGCCGGGAGCTGGTCGGGCTTTCGGACCGGGACCTGGCCGATATGGGGCTTTCGCGCTGCGACTTGCGCTACGTGTTCGACAAGGATTTCGCGGTCAACCGCGCCGCCGAGCGCGCCGCGCTGTGCGGGCGCTTCCGGCAAGCAGCGGGCTGACGCCGACCCGGCGGCGCGGCCGCGGCTGGCAGATTCAGGGCCGGCCATCGGCCGCTCGCACCGGCGGGCCGCCGCGGCGGCGCAACACCAGCGTCGCCCACTCGCCCTCGGCGAGCACACGCTGAAGCACAAGCCCCTGGCGGCGGTGCGCCGCGAGCACCATGCGTACCTGCCGGGCCAGCAGTCCGGCGAGGATGGCGGTGCCGCCGGGCGCGAGGTGCAGGGCCAGGTCCCGCGCCATGGCGCAGAGCGGCCGGGCGAGGATGTTCGCCAGCACCAGATCATAGGGGCTTTCGCGCGCCAGAACGCGATCGTGCCAGCCATCGGCGCGGTGGACGCGAATGCGTGACCCGAGCCGATTGGCAGCGGCGTTCTGGCGCGTCACCCGCACCGACCAGGGATCGATGTCGGTCGCCCGGACCGTGCGATGGAACAGGGCGGCGGCGGCCATCGCGAGCACGCCGGAACCGGTTCCCAGATCGAGAATACGCTGCGGCCGGACAGGGACCCGTTCCAGCGCGCGCAGGCACCCACGCGTCGAGCCGTGCTCGCCGGACCCGAAGGCGACCCCGGCATCGAGGGCGAGTACGATGCGCCCTGGGATGCGTGCCGGCGGCAGATGCGTGCCGCGAATGGCGAAGCGCCGGCCGATCCGCTGCTCCGGGAAGGCGGCGCTGGTTCGCGCGAGCCAGCCCCCGGCCGGTGTGCGTCCGCGCGCCAGCGGCGCAGTGACGGAGCTCGCCGCCGCGGCCAGTGCCAGCGCCAGCGCCAGCTCGGCCTCCATCTCGCCCGGCGCCTTGACACCTTCGACCCGCCACACCCCCCGAGCCTCGTCCTGGAAAAACCCGACGACGCCGCAGGCGGCCGCCAGCGCCGCCTCGTAGGCCGGCACTGCGGCCTCCGGCACTTCGACCGCGATCGTCTCGAGCTCGGCCGCCGGTGCGGCCTTCATGCCGCCACCACGAACCGGTCGAGCACGCGCTTCGGCCCCGAGGTCTCGAAGGTCACATCCAGCCGGTCGCTTTCCACTGACGTCACCGTGCCGTAGCCGAATTTTTCGTGGAAAACGCGGCTGCCGACGGTGAGCGAGGCGCGCTGTGGCGGGCGTGGCGCCTGCTCCCAGGCCTCCTGCACGCGGCCGCGGACCTGGAGCGGAAACGCGACCGGGCCGGTGTGGCGGGCCGCGCGCCCCAGCGCCGCCGAGCCGGTCCGCTCGATTTCATCCTCGGGCAGCTCGTCGAGGAAACGGCTGGGAATGGCGCTCTGCCACCCCGAGTAGAGCCGCCGGTTCGCGGCGTGGCTGACGACGACGCGCCGACGCGCCCGCGTCAGGCCGACATAGGCGAGCCGGCGCTCCTCCTCGAGCGATTTGATCCCGCCTTCGTCGAGCGACCGCTGGTTCGGAAACAGTCCCTCCTCCCAGCCGGGCAGGAACACCGTGTCGAACTCCAGCCCCTTCGCGGCGTGCAGCGTCATCAGGCTGATCCGCTCGCCGTCGGCATTCGTCTCGTTCTCCATCACCAGCGCGACATGGTCGAGAAATCCGGCCAGGCTCTCGAACTCGGCCAGCGCGCGCAGGAACTCCTTGAGATTCTCGAGCCGCCCCGGCGCGTCCGGGGCCGTGTCCTGCTGCCACATGGTGGTGTAGCCGGATTCGTCGAGCATCGTGGCCATGGCGATGACATGGCCCTCGGCCTCGAGCTGCCCGCGCCAACGGCCGAACCCGGCGAGCAGGCCGGCGATACCCTCGCGCGCCTTGCCGCGCAGCGCACCCGCCGCCACCAGCCTGGCCGCGGCCTCGCTGAGCGGGATGTGCTCGGCGCGGGCGCGGTCGTGCATCGCCCGCAGTGCCGTCTCGCCGACGCCGCGCCGGGGCAGATTGACGATGCGTTCGAACGCGAGATCGTCGGCCGGCTGCGCGAGCACGCGGGCATAGGCCAGCGCGTCGCGGATCTCGGCCCGCTCATAGAAGCGCAGGCCGCCGACGACGCGATAGGGCAGGCCGATGGTGATCAGCCGCTCCTCGACGGCGCGGGTCTGGAACCCCGCGCGCACCAGAACCGCCATCTCGGCCAGGGATTCGCCGTCTCGGCGCAGCGCCTCGGCGCGATCGCCGACCATGCGCGCCTCTTCGTCCGAGTCCCACAGCGCGACGACCTGGATTTTTTCGCCGCCAGCCGCCCCTCCGACCGCCGTCTCGGCGCCGGGGCGCAGGGTCTTGCCGAGGCGGCCCTCGTTGTGGGCGATCAGTGCCGCGGCGGCGGCGAGGATCGGGGCGGTGGAGCGATAGTTGCGTTCCAGCCGGATCACTTTCGCGCCGGGGAAATCCTTCTCGAAGCGGAGGATGTTCTCGATCTCGGCGCCGCGCCAGGAATAGATGCTCTGATCGTCGTCGCCGACGCAGCAGAGATTGCGGTGCCCCTGGGCGAGCAGCCGCAGCCACAGATACTGCACCAGGTTGGTGTCCTGATACTCGTCGACCAGGATGTAGCGGAACTGGCGGTGATATTGCGCCAGAACGTCCGCGTCGGTCCGCAGCAGTTCGGTGGGCAGCAGCAGCAGATCGCCGAAATCGGCAGCGTTCAGCGTCCCGAGCCGCGCCTGGTAGGCGGCGTAGACGCTGCGCGTCCGTCCGCCGGCGAATTCCGGCTCCTCGCTCTCGGGCACGCGCGCGGGCGGCAGGCCGCGGTCTTTCCAGCGCTGGATGAGCGCCATCAGCGCCGGCGGCGGCCAACGCTTGGCGTCCACGCGCTCGGCCTCCATCACCTGTTTGAGCAGGCGGAGCTGGTCATCGGCGTCCAGGATGGTGAAGTTGGAGGAGAGCCCGGCACGATCGGCGTGCCGGCGCAGCATGCGCGCGCCTAGGGCGTGGAACGTGCCGAGCCAAAGGCCCTCGACCGGGCGGCCGAGCATCGCGGCGACCCGCTCGCGCATTTCGCGCGCGGCTTTGTTGGTGAACGTGACGGCGAGGACCTGGGATGGCGCGGCGCGGCCGGTGAGCAGGATATGGGCGAAGCGCGCGGTCAGGACGCGGGTCTTCCCCGTGCCGGCGCCGGCGAGCACGAGCAGCGGGCCGTCGAGCGTCTCCACCGCCTCGCGCTGCTCGGGGTTCAACCGCGCGAGATAGGGCGGCGGATGGGGCTGGGTCCGGGGGGAATTGGCGGGGTGCGACACGGACGCGATCATAGAGAACGTGCCGACCTGCTCCAACCCGCCCGCCAGGGGCCGCTGCGGCTCAGCCCGTTGCTGCTCTCTGCGCGGCACCGGTGGCCGGCCGGGCGGCAGGGCGCGGCCGGACACCCAGGATATGCGCGATGGCATAGGCGAGATCGGCACGGTTCAGGGTGTAGACGTGGAATTCGTCGACGCCGTTGGCCTGGAGCAGGCGCACCTGCTCCGCGGCGACCACGGCGGCGACCAGGCGGCGGGTCTCGGCGTCCTCGTCCAGGCCCTCGAACAGATGGCCGAGCCATGCCGGGACGGAGGCGCCGCACTGGGCGGCGAAGCGCGTGAGCTGGGCGAAATTCGTCACCGGCAGGATGCCGGGAACGATCGGCACCGTGATCCCCGCCGCATGGCAGCGGTCGAGGAACCGCAGATAGACCGAGGTATCGAAAAAGAACTGGGTGATCGCCCGGCTCGCTCCGGCGTCGATCTTGCGCTTGAGCGTGTCGAGGTCGGCCTCCGGGCTCGGCGCGGTCGGGTGGGTTTCGGGATAGGCGGCGACGGAGATGTCGAAATCCGCGACGCGCTTCAGCCCGGCGACGAGGTCGGCGGCGAAGTCGTAGCCGCCGGGATGCGGCACATAGGGCCCGGCGGTCGGCGCATCGCCGCGGAGCGCGACGATGTGGCGGATGCCGGCCTGCCAATAGTCCCGCGCCACGGCATCCACCTCGTCGCGCGTGGCGCCGACGCAGGTCAGATGCGCGGCAGGGACGAGGCTGGTCTCGCGCGCCAGCCTGGTCACCGTGGCGTGGGTGCGCTCGCGCGTGGTGCCGCCGGCACCGTAGGTGACCGAAACGAAGCGTGGCCGCAGCGTCTCCAGCCGGCGCACGCAGGCCCAGAGCTGCGCCTCCATCGCCGCCGAGCGCGGCGGGAAAAACTCGAAGGACAGCAGCGGCGGCTTCTGCGCCAGATCGGGAACCGGCAGGCCGGCGACCCGTGGACCCGTGACCCAGCGTTCCAGCCGCCGGTCCGTCCCCGGTGGCATGTTGGGGCCATCCGTCGTTCCGTTTGCAGTCCCATCTCGCGCCATCACGGCCTCCCTCACAGGCTGCGTTCTGGGCGAGCCGGAGACTGGCCGCAAGAGTGCCGGGATACAAATGGGCTTGCGGTTTTTGCCTTCGGGGTCAGCTTCCGGTAATTCGCCATGGCTATCGTCACGGGCCCTGCCGGCGACGCTCCAAGGGCAGTGCCCCAACCGACCGCCCTGGTCACGGGGCGGACATCATCCTCAGGTGGTCGATGCGCACTGCTGCGTCCCTGATGCTGGCCATGGTCGCTTTCAGCCTTGCCGATTGCGCCACACCGCCGCCGGCGAGCGACGCCGAGGCGCTGGCCGATTTCAAGCAGACCAACGATCCGCTCGAGCCGACCAATCGGGTGCTCTACAACATCAATCAGGGGATCGACGCGGTGGTGCTGCGGCCGCTCGCGGAGGGCTATCGCTATGCCTTGCCGCAGCCGGTGCGCAACGCCACCCACAACGCGCTGGAGAACCTCGCGCAGCCGGTGGTCATCAGCAACCACGTGCTGCAGGGCAATCCGCGCCGGGCCGGCGATACGCTGATGCGCTTCGTGATCAACAGCACGCTCGGTCTCGGCGGCTTCTTCGACCCCGCGAGCAGCCTCGGCTACCCCGCACACCCGACCGATTTCGGCATCACCCTGGCCGAATGGGGCGTCGGCGAGGGCCCCTACCTCTATCTTCCCATCCTCGGCCCATCCGGTCCGCGCGACGCGATCGGCTATGGCATGGACACGGCGATGGACCCGTTCACCTGGGTGGGGCAAGGCGCGGTGGTGACGGATCTGGAGTATGTACGCTATGGTCTGTACGCCATCGATCAGCGTGAACGCGTGCTCGATGACCTCGACGCGATCATGAAGAACGCGCTCGATCCTTACGCGACGCTGCGCAGCCTCTATCGCCAGCACCGGCAGAGCAAGGTCGTGGCGGCGAGTAGCGACGAGCCGGCGACCGTGCCGGCATGGTTCCCGCAGCCGGAGAAAGCGAGCCCCAAGCCATGACCGAATCCGCGCTCGACCGAGCCCAGTCATTCCCCTGCACCACCGGCGCGCGCGCGCCAGCGGCCAGCCCTCGGTGGCGGCGCCGGCATCTTCTGCTGACGGGCGGCGCCATGCTGCTGATGCTTGGCCAGGCGCGCGCCGGCGGGGCCGAGGACGCCAGCCGGTTCATCGACACCATCGCGCGCCAGCTGACCGAGGTGCTCGATAGCGCGGAAAGCGCCGCCGACAAGCGCAAGCGCTTCCTCGCCATCATCGACGGCGCGGTGGACGTGGACGGCATCGCCCGCTTCTGCCTCGGCCGCTTCTGGCGCCAGGCGAGCGAGGCGCAGCAGCAGGAATACACCGCGCTGTTCCATCAGGCGCTGACGAACGGGGTGATTTCGCGCCTCGGCGAATACAAGGGCGTGCGTCATACGATCGGCCGCAGTGTGCCGCAGAACGACAGCACCCTGGTGCAGACCCTCGTGCTGCGACCGAATTCGGAGCCGGCGCATGTGGACTGGCTCGTCCATCAGGTCGGCGGACGCCCGGAGATCGAGGATCTGATCGTCGAGGGCACGAGCATGCGCATCACCCAGCGCAGCGACTATATGAGCTTCCTGCAGCGCAACGGCAGCAACATTCAGGCGCTGATCGACCAGCTGCGCCAGCAGGTTGGCCAGAGCCGCAGTTCCTGACCAGCTGCGGCCGCGGCGCACCTCAGGCGAAGTCGCGGCGGCCGAAGAAGGCCGCGATCTCGGCCGCGGCGCGGTCGGGCGCCTCGGCGTGCGGGAAGTGGCCGGCGCCGGGGAAGGGCGCGAGATCGAGGCTGGTGAAGCTCTCGCCGAGCCGGTCTGTCCACGCATAGGGAAAGAGCGGGTCGCTGTCGCCCCAGCGGACGCAGGTCGGCGTGGTGATGGACGCCAGGGACGGGATGTCGCCGCGGATGGTGGCCAGCCGCGCCGCGTTCTGGCTGAGATACCAGTTGAACCCGCCCTGGAGCGCCCCGGGGGCGAGGAAATTGTCGATGAATTCGTCCAGCACCGGGTCGAAGGCGTGCGGGTTGCCGCCGGCCCAGTGGCGCAGGAAATGCCCGATATAGAGCCGGCAGGCGGTGCGCGAGGAGCCGACGAGTTCGGCGGCGAACGGCATCTGGTGGAAGGATTGGTACCAGATCTCGCGTAGATGCTCGGCCTTGGCCCAGCGTGGGCCGATGCCGGGGTAGGGGCAGTTGAAGAAAAACAGGCCCGCGAGCCGATCCGGAACGCTGCGTGCCAGGACCTGCGCGACATACGAGCCGACGTCGTGAGCCACCAGCCCGACGCGACCGAGCCCGAGATGGGCCATCAGGGCGGCGATATCCGCGGCATGGACGGCCGCGCCGACCTGGTCGGACGGGCCCGGATCGGGCTTGTCGCTGGCGCCGAAGCCGCGCAGGTCCGGCGCGATCACGGTGTAGCGATCAGCCAGGCGCTGCATCACCGGCAGCCAAGTCAGCCAGAATTCCGGCCAGCCATGCAATAGCAGCAGCGTCGGCCCGGTGCCGGCGCGGGCGTAGTGCAGCCGCACGCCGTTGACCACGGCTTCGTGATGGCTGATCCCGTCACGCGATGCCCACATGAGCGCCTCCCCGCAACCACTTTTACCGAACGCTGGAACAAATCAGGACCAGGGCCGGCACCAGACCCGGCGGCTGCTCCCTGCGCCGCACCGCCCATCCCAAGGCGGAGCATCGCCGCAATCTCCCCGGTCAG
>JAJZVV010000010.1 GCA_021845595.1 Pseudomonadota bacterium
AGGCGCTGCGAACGATGGACGAGTTGTGGAAGGCGCTCGGCCCGGCCGCCGACACCTTCAGCCCCGCCGAATGCAGTAACTACTTCCGTCATGCCGGATATTTCCAGTCAGACTGAAATTGCTCTAGCCGGCTCGGCTCAGGCGGCGGACCCTCCGGCCATTGCCGCGGCCGGCACGGCGCGCGTGCGGATGCCGAGCGAGAGCACCACCATCCCGGTCAGCGCCACCGCTCCGGCGACGACGAACGACGAGGCATAGCTGCCGGTCCATTGCAGCGCGAACCCGGTCACCGAGGGCGCAATGATGCCGGAGATGTTGCTCAGCGCGTGGGTGAACCCGCTCACGCCCCCGACATGCTCGGCGTCGACCAGTTCCTGGCTCATCGCCCACAGCGCCTGCGGCACGGCGACGATGAACAGCGTCGCGAAGGCCAGCAGCGCCACCGCCTGAGCCGCGCTGGCAGCGAGAATGGTGAGGAAGATGCAGGCCGCGGCGCAGCCGAGCGCGGCGATCGCCACCGTCTTGCGCGCCCACAGCCCGTTGCCGCTGCGCTTGAGCAGCGCGTCAGAGAGGATGCCGCCGGCGGTATAGCCGATCATCCCGCCGATCCACGGAATGACGCTGACGACGCTCATGGTGCGAAGGCTGAGGTGGAACGCGTCGACGAGGTAGCTCGGCAGCCAAGAGAGGAAGAAATAAAGGACGTAGTTGCCGCAGAACAGCCCGGCGGCGAGCGCGAGCACGCTGGGGCGGATCAGATAGGCGCCGAGGCTGCTCGCGTGCGCCGCCTCGCTCGGCACGTGCGCGGCCCGGCTTTCCTGGATGATGCGCAGTTCGGGCGCGTGCACCTTCGGGTGCTGCGCCGGCTGGTCGGTCACCAGCGTCCGCCACGCCAGCGCCCAGCCGAGCCCGATCACGGCGATGACGACGAAGGCGATGCGCCAGCCATACGAGGCGGCGATCAGCCCGACCACCGGCCCGGCCAGCGCCGAGCCGAGCGGCTGGCCGGCGAAGGTGACGCCGATCATCGTCGCCGTCTCGTGGCGGGGGAACCAGTTGCAGATCGCCTTGTTGGTCGTCGAGCACATCGGTCCTTCGCCGACGCCGAAGGCGACGCGGGCGAAGAGCAGGGTGAAGAAGCCCGAGACCAGCGCGGTCAGGCCGCAGCAGACGGACCACAGCGCCATCGCCCAGGCATAGACGCGGCGCGGCCCGAACCGATCGGCGAGATGCCCGCCGATGAAGCAGAACAGCGCGTAGCCGAAGAAGAAACTGGAGAAGATCAGCCCGAGCTGCGCGGCGCTCAGGCCGAGATCCTTGCGCACCAGCGGCGCCGTCACCGAGAGCGCGGCCCGGTCCATGTAGTTGATCATGCCGGCGCCGAACAGCAGCGACGCGACGACGAAGCGATAGCGGCCCGCGAACACGTTTCTTCTCCCAAACACGGTCATCCGCCAGCAAACTCCGAACCGGTCGGGTTTGACAAGCCTGCGCCGCCCGGCCGATCGTGACGGCGAAGAAACCGGCGGAAACCCGTGCATGGACGCCTGGCTGCGCCCGACATCGCTGGCCGATGCGCTGGCCGCGCTCGCCGCCGGGCCGCGCGTCATCCTCGCCGGCGGCACCGACCTCTATCCGTCGCACGTCGCCCGCCCCCTCCCCGGCCCGATTCTCGACATCACCGCCCTGCCCGACCTGCGCCGGATCGAGGCGCATCCCGGCTATTGGCGCATTCCGTGCCTCGCCACCTGGTCCGACGTGATCGGCGCCGACCTGCCGGCGCTGTTCGATGGGCTGCGCGCCGCCGCGCGCCAGGTCGGCGGCGTGCAGGTGCAGAACGCCGGAACCGTCATCGGCAATCTCTGCAACGCCTCGCCCGCCGCCGACGGCATCCCCAACCTGCTGGCGCTCGACGCCACGGTGGAACTCGCCTCGCGCGCCGGCACGCGCCATCTGGGGGTGGCGGACTTCGTCCAGGGCAACCGCCGCACCGCGCGCCGGCCGGACGAGCTTGCCGTGGCGCTGCGCATCCCGCGCCCCGCGGGCCCGGCCCTGGGCGTGTTCGAGAAGCTCGGCGCCCGGCGCTATCTGGTGATTTCCATCACCATGGTCGCGGTGGTGGCGGAATTCGACCCGGCCGGGCGCATCCGCCGCGCGCGCGTCGCCGTCGGCGCCTGCGGCCCGAGGGCGCTGCGACTGCCGGGGCTGGAAGCGGCGCTCGCCGGGCGCCGCCCGGAGCCCGATCTCGTCACCCCGGATCTCGCCCCGCTGGCGCCGATCGACGATGTCCGTGCCAGCGCCGGCTACCGGCTGCAGGCGACGGAAGAACTGCTGCGCCGCGCGCTCGGCGCGCTGGGCACGTCCCGCGCGCGGGCGGCGTGAGCGTGATCGGGTTCGTCCTCAACGGCAGGCCGGTCGTCGCGACCGCGCCGCCGGCGCAGCGGCTCGCTACCGTGCTGCGCGACGCGTTCGGCCTCACCGGCACCAAGATCGGCTGCGACGCCGGCGATTGCGGCGCCTGCACCGTGCTGCTCGACGGCGCGCCCGTCTGCGCCTGCCTCACCTCGCTCGGCCAGGTGGAGGGCCGCGCCATCGCCACCGTCGAAGGACTGGCGGCGGAGCGCCTGGCACCGCTGCAGCGCGCCTTTCTCCGCCATGGCGCGGCGCAGTGCGGCATCTGCACCCCCGGCATGCTGATGGCCGCCGTTGCCCTGCTCGCGCGCACGCCGCACCCGGACGAAGCGGCGATCGCCGATGCACTCGGCGGCGTGCTTTGCCGCTGCACCGGCTATCGCGCCATCATCGCCGCCGTCGCCGACGCCGCCGCCACGCTGCCCGCCGAGCCGGAGGCCGGCGCCGCGGTGGGCGCGCGAGTGGCGCGGCGCGACGGGGTGGAGAAGGTCACCGGCCGCGAGCGGTTCGGCGCCGATGCCCTGCCCGCCGAGCCGTTCCTCACCGTGCGCGCGGTCCGTTCGCCGCACCCGCACGCGCGCTTCGTGATCGGCGACCTCGCGCCCCTCTTCGCCGCCCATCCCGCCCTGGTGCGGGTGCTGACGGCGGCCGACGTGCCGGGCAGCCTGCGCTACGGCATCTACGCCACCGGCAAGGATCAGCCGGTGCTCGCCGAGGGACGGGTGCGCCATCGCGGCGAGCCGGTCTGCGCCCTGGTCGGGCCGGCCGAGGCGCTGGCGGCGATCGCCGAGGCCGAGGTGCCGATTACCTGGGACCCTCTGCCGCCGGTCCGGTTCGACGATGCGACCTGCAGCGAGGCGCTGCACGCGCATGCGCCGGGCAACATCCTCTGCCGCGGCCGCGTCCGCGCCGGCGATCCGGACGCCGCGCCGCCGCCGGGCGCCGTCCACGCCGCCATCGCCATCGAGACCAGCTTCGTCGAGCACGCCTATGTCGAGCCGGAAGCCGGCTACGCGCGCCGCGTCGGCGAGCGGATCGAGATCATCGCCTGCACCCAGACCCCCTACATGGACCGCGACGAAATCGCCGCCATCCTCGGCATCCGGCCCGAACAGGTGCGCATCGTGCCGACCGCGGTCGGCGGTGGCTTCGGCGGCAAGCTGGATCTGTCGGTCCAGCCGTTGATCGCGGTCGCCGCGTGGCTCACCGGCCGGCCGGTGCGCATGGTCTATTCGCGCCCGGAGAGCATGGCGAGCACGACCAAGCGCCACCCCGCGCGCATCCGCGCGGAGGCGGTGGCCGGCGCCGACGGGCGGCTGTTCTCGGTGCGGTTCCATGGCGATTTCAACACCGGCGCCTATGCGAGCTGGGGCCCGACGGTGGCCAATCGCGTCCCCGTCCACGCCACCGGCCCCTACGCGGTGCCACATGTGCTCTGCACCAGCGCGGCGATCCACACCACCGATCCGCCGGCGGGCGCTTTCCGCGGCTTCGGCGTGCCGCAGGCGGCGATCGCGCACGAGGCTTTGATGGATGCGCTCGCCGACCGGCTCGGGCTCGATGCGCTGGAGTTCCGTCTGCGCAACGCGCTGCGGCCGGGCTGCCGCACGCCGACAGGCCAGGTGCTGGGCGCCGATGCGGCGCTGGCCCTGTGCCTGGAGGCGCTGCGGCCACGCTGGCGCGCCTGGCGGGACGAGGCCGCGGCCTTCAACGCCGCCAACCGGGGCCCGGAGCGGCTTGGCCCCGAACGACGCGGCGTCGGCATCGGCTGCATGTGGTACGGCATCGGCAACACCAGCCTCTCCAACCCTTCGACGATGGCGATCGGCCTGGCCCGCACCGGGCGTGTCGTGCTGTTCTCCGGCGCCGTCGATATCGGGCAGGGATCGAACACCGTGCTGGCGCAGATCGCCGCCGATGCGCTCGGCGCGCCGCTGGCCGCGATCGACCTCGTCACCGGCGATACCGACCGCACCCGCGATGCCGGCAAGACCTCCGCCTCGCGCCAGACCTTCGTCAGCGGTAGCGCGGCCCGGCTGGCGGCGCTGGCGCTGCGGGCGGAGATTCTGCGCCGCGCCAACGCCGGTGCGGCGGCGCGCATCGGCTTCCTGCCAGGGGCGGTGCAGGTGAGCGAAGGGACCGAGAGCAGCCTGCTCGCGCTCGAGACCTTGCCCGCCGATGCGGACGGCATGGTGCTGCGCGCCGAAGGACATTTCGACCCGCCGACCACCCCGCTCGACGAAGACGGCCAGGGGATTCCCTACGCCAGCTTCGCCTTCGCGGCGCAGATCGCCGAGGTCGCGGTGGACACCGCGCTGGGCACCGTCACGGTCCGCCGCATCGCCGCCGCCCACGAGGTCGGCCGCGCCATCAACCCGACGCTGGTGGAGGGCCAGATCCACGGTGGCATCGCCCAGGGGCTCGGCCTCGCCCTGATGGAGGAGTATGTGCCCGGCCGCACCGACAATCTGCACGACTATCTGATCCCGACCATCGGCGACGTGCCGCCGATCGAGGTCACGCTGATCGAGGAGCCGGACCCGCTCGGCCCGTTCGGCGCCAAGGGGGTGGGCGAGCCGGCGCTGGTCGCCACCGCGCCGGCGATCCTCAACGCCATCGCCGCCGCCACCGGCGCGCGTGTCACCCGCGTCCCGGCGACGCCCGAGCGCGTCCTCGCCGCCATCCGCGCCGCCCGCGACGGAGGACGCGCATGAGCCGCCCGCCCGGCACCACCCATGCCGCCACCGACGCGCCGGCAGCGGCGGCGCTGAATGAGGCGACGAAGCCGACGCCGGGCATCGTCACCTGCGACGCCTGCCCGGTGCTCTGCCGCATCCGCACCGGCCAGACCGGTGCCTGCGACCGCTACGCCAATCTGGGCGGCGTGCTGACCCGGCGCGACCCGCTCGCCATCCTCGCCCGCGCGCCGGAGGCGGTGCGCTTCCTCGGGCCCGACTGGGACGGCAATCCGATCGCGGCGCGGGATCTGTTCGTCACCGGCATCGGCGCCGGCACCACCTATCCGGACTACAAGCCCGCCCCCTTCATCGTCGGCAGCGAGATCGACGGGATCGACATGGTCACCGTCGTGACCGAGGGGATTTTTTCCTATTGCGGGCTGAAGGTGAAAATCGACACCGATCGGCATCTCGGCGCGGAAACGGCGCTGGTGCGCGCCGAGGGCGAGGTGGTCGGGCACGTCACCACGGCGGAATATGGCAGCCAGATGCTGAGCCTCGGCGGCGTGCGCCACCTCACCGGCGGCTCGAAGCGCGAGGGCGTCGTCACCTGCGCGACGCTGCTGGCGCTGGCCAATGGCGGCGCGGCCGACCTCGCCATCGATGGCGGCGCGCGCCTCCGGGTCCAGTCCGGCGCCGCCCCGGTGATCGATGGCGTGCCCGAGGCGCGCATGCGCGTCGGCTGCGGCTCGGCAACGATCGGCATTTTCGCCCCGCAATGGCTCGGCCACACCGACGAGGTGATCGTCGTCGACGACCACATCACCGGCGTGCTCACCGAGCACCAGGCCGGCCGCTTTCTCGCCATGCGCCCGGCGGGCATCCGCGTGCGCGGCCGGCGCTCGACGCCGGGGCGCTATTTCCAGGTCGCCCAGCCCGGCCAGGGCTGGGGCGGCACCGACATCGCCGATCCGCTCGCCATTATCGAGCGCATCGACCCGGGCACCGCCTGGCCCGGGCTGCGGCTGCTGATGGTCTCGACCACCGGCGAGCACGCCGCCTGGTTCGTGCTCGACGAGGCGCTGCGCCCGCGCCCGGCGCCGATGCCCGAGGCGGTGTCGGCGGTGGTGGCGCGGATCGGGGAGAATTGCGAGCCGGCGCTGTGCACCGTGCTGTTCATGGCCGGCGCCGGTGGCTCGCTGCGGGCGGGCGCGACGACCAACCCGGTGCGGCTGACGCGGAGCGTGCAGGCCGGCCGCACCCGCGTCACCGCCGGCGGCGCGCCGGTCTATGTCTGGCCGGGCGGCGGCATCACCTTCATGGTCGATGTCGCCGCGATGCCGGCGCAAGCCTTCGGCGACGTGCCGACGCCGGCCCTGGTCGCGCCGATCGAGTTTCTCATCCCGCGCGCCGATTATCTCGCCGACGGCGGTCACGCCGAGCGCATCCGGAGCCTGGCCGAACTCCGCGCCGAGCGCACCCGCGTCGCCGATCTGCCGGCGACGACCCGGTTTCCGCTGCCGTGACCGTCCACGCCGCGCTGCTGGCCGACGGGCGGCTGCATCTGCAGCACGGGCCGATCGACTGTCTGTGCCGCGCCGAGGGGCCGGGGCCGGAAATCCGCCGCGCCTACGCCCAGGCCGCCGCGGCCTTCCCCGCCATCCTGCCCGCGCTCTGCGCCGAGCTGCCGCTGCTGCGCGCGCGGCTGCCCGCGCCGCTGCCGAACGCGACGGTGGCGCGCGCGATGCACCGTGCCTGCCTGCCCTACGCCGAGCGCTTCATCACCCCGATGGCAGCAGTGGCCGGCGCCGTCGCCGATCATCTGCTCGCCGCGCTGATCCACGGGCGGCGGCTGCGCCACGCCTTCGTCAACAATGGTGGCGACATCGCCGTCCACCTCGCCGCGGGCGAACGGCTGCGATGCGGCGTGGTTACGGACCCCGCCGCGCCGGCCATCGACGGCGTGGTGGTGCTGGATGCGGCGCTGCCGGCGCGCGGCATCGCCACCTCCGGGCGCGCCTGCAAGGGCAGCGGCGGGCGCAGTTTTTCGCTCGGCATCGCCGACGCGGTCACGGTGCTGGCGCCGACCGCCGCCGCGGCCGATGCCGCCGCCACCGTCATCGCCAACCAGGTCGATCTGCCCGGCCACCCGGCCATCGTCCGCCGCCCCGCGGCCGCCATCGATCCCGACAGCGATCTCGGCGCGATCCCGGTCACCTGGAGCCTCGGTCCGCTCGCCGCCGCGGAGATCGACGCCGCGCTCGCCGCCGGCCACGCTCTGGCCGAGCGGTTGGTCCGCGACGGACGTATCCTCGCCGCCATGCTGGCGCTGCGCGGGCGGATGCGCCTCGCCGGCGCCCCGTTGCTGATGGAGACTGCCGCATGATCCGCAAGCTGCTGACCATCGTCGAGGAAACCCACCGCGAGGCCGAGCACGATATCCGCCCGCCCGGGCGCAAGGCCGCCGCCATCGCGGTGATCGCCAATCCCTGCGCCGGGCGGTTCGTCGAGGATCTCGGCGAGCTGATCGCCATCGGCGAAATGCTGGGCGGGCTGCTCGGCGAGCGGGCGGTGCGTGCCCTCGGCATCGCGCCGCACGAGGCGGAGAGCTACGGCAAGGCGGCGATCGTCGGCGAGGATGGCGAGCTGGAACATGCCGCCGCGATCCTCCACCCCAAGCTCGGCGCGCCGCTGCGCCAGGCGGTGGAGAAGGGCGCGGCGCTGGTGCCGAGCGCCAAGAAGCGGGCCGGCATGGGCGCGGCGATCGACGTTCCGCTCGGCCACAAGGACGCCGCCTTCGTCCGTAGCCATTTCGACGCCATGGAGGTGCGCGTGCCCGACGCGCCGCGGCGCGACGAGATCGTGGTCGCCGTGGTGGTCACCGATTCAGGCCGGCCACTGCCGCGCATCGGCGGGCTGCGCGCCGACCAGATCGAGGGCAAGGACGGTCTGCGATGACGCCGCCGATCTGATGCACGGGTTCCTGTTCCTCCAGCTGCTCACCGGGCTCGCCTCCGCCGCCCAGCTCTTTCTCCTCGCCGCCGGACTGACGGTGATTTTCGGCGTCACCCGCGTGGTGAATTTCGCCCATGGCAGCCTCTACATGCTGGGCGCCTATCTCGGCTATTCGCTCATCACCCGTGCCCCGCCGACGCCGGTCGGCTTCGCGCTCGGCGCGCTCGCCACCGCCGGTCTCGTCGCCGCGCTGGGCGCGGGGCTCGAAATCGCGCTGCTGCGGCGGCTCTATCGCGCCCCGGACCTGTTCCAGCTGCTCGCCACCTTTGCCGTCGCGCTGATGGCCGAGGATCTCACCCAGCGGCTCTGGGGTGCGGAGGATCTCGCCCTGCCCCGCCCCGGCTTCCTCGCCGGCGCGCTGCGCATCGGCGCGGCCCGCTTCCCGCTCTACGACCTGGTGCTGATCGGGCTGGGCCCCGCGGTCTATCTCGCCCTGCTGGCGCTGTTCCGCACCACGCGCTGGGGCGTGCTGGTGCGCGCGGCGACCGCGGATCGCGACATGCTCGCCTGCCTCGGGGTCGATCAGCGCTGGCT
Source organism: Pseudomonadota bacterium (assembly GCA_021845595.1). Taxonomy (GTDB): domain Bacteria; phylum Pseudomonadota; class Alphaproteobacteria; order Acetobacterales; family Acetobacteraceae; genus JAJZVV01. Next base: position 8,640 of record JAJZVV010000010.1, read on the forward strand.
GTTCACCGCCGTCTTCGCCCTCGGCGCCGGACTGGCCGGGCTCGGCGGTGCGCTCGGCCTGCCGGATACGACGGCGACGCTGCAGATGGGGTTCTCGTCCGTCACCGACGCCTTCGTGGTCGTCGTCGTCGGCGGGCTCGGCAGCCTCTCCGGCGCGGCACTGGCCAGCCTGCTGATCGGGCTGCTGCAGGCGTTCGGCATCGCACTGGTCCCGCGCAGCACGCTGGTGCTGGTGTTCGTGGTGATGGCCGCGACGCTGGTGCTGCGCCCGCACGGATTGCTCGGCAGCGCCTCGGCCGAGGCGGCAGGAGCCGGCGCGCCCGCGCTGGTCCGCCCGGCGACGCCGGCGCTGCGCGCCCTCGCCCTCGTGACGCTCGCCGCCGCCGTGGCCCTGCCCTTCCTGGCCGGGCCGTTCCTGCTCTCGGTCGCCACCGAGGCGCTCATCGCCCTGCTGTTCGCCGCCTCGCTGCACCTGATGATGGGCCCCGGCGGCATGGCGAGCTTCGGCCACGCCGCCTGGTTCGGGCTCGGCGCCTACGGCGCGGCGCTCGCCGCGCTGGCGCTGCGCGCGCCGCTGCCGCTGGCGCTGGTGATGGGGCTGCTGCTCGCCGGCGCCGTCGCCGCCCTGTTCGGGCTCGTCGTCGTGCGTCTCGCCGGCGTCTATCTCGCCATGCTCACCCTCGCCTTCGCCCAGATCGTCTGGGCCGGGGCGATGCAGTTCGAGGAGATTTCCGGCGGCGACAACGGGCTGCTCGGGGTCTGGCCGCCGCGCTGGCTGGGCGGTCCGGTCGGGTTCTATTTCCTGGCCCTGGCGCTCTGCGCCGGCGGCGCGCTGGTGCTGCGCCGCGCGCTCCATGCGCCGTTCGGCTACGCGCTGCGCGGCGCGCGGGATGCGCCGCAGCGCGCGGCGGCGATCGGGCTCGACGTGACGCGTTTGCGCTGGGCCGCGTTCACCCTGGCCGGCGCCGCCGCCGGGCTCGCCGGGGCGCTGTTCGCCTACGCCAAGGGCAGCGTGTTCCCGACCTATCTCGGCCTCGGCCGGTCGGTGGACGCGCTGCTGATGGTGCTGCTCGGCGGCGTCGGCACGATGAGCGGGCCCTTCGTCGGCGCGCTCGTCTATACCGGGCTCTACGACGCGCTGCTGCTGGCCACGGACGCGTGGCGGCTGGTGCTCGGGGCGGCGATTATTGCCCTGGTTCTGCTGTTCCCCGACGGGCTCGCCGGGGCCGCGGCGCGGCGGATGCGGGCGTGACGCTGCTTGCCGCCGAGCGGCTCTCCCGCGCGTTCGGCGGCGTCGCCGCGCTCAGCGACGTGTCCTTCGCCGTCGCCGCCGGCGAGGTGGTGGCGCTGATCGGCCCCAACGGCGCCGGCAAATCCACCTGCTTCAACCTGCTCTCCGGCCAGCTCCGCCCCAGCGCCGGACGGATCCGCCTCGACGGGCGCGACATCACCGGCCTCGGTCCGGCGGCGATCTGCCGGCGCGGCGTCGGGCGCAGTTTTCAGATCACCGCGACCTTCGCCTCGATGACGGTGCGCGAGAACGTCCAGCTCGCCCTCCTCGCCCACCACCGGCAGATCTGGCGGTTCTGGCGCCCGGCCGCTGCCGCGTTCCGGGCCGAGGCGCAGGCGCTGCTCGCCGAACTCGGCATGGAGGCGGAGGCCGATCGCGCCGCCGCGGTGCTCGCCTATGGCGATCTCAAGCGGCTCGAACTCGCCGTGGCGCTCGCCGGCGCGCCGCGCCTGCTGCTGATGGACGAGCCGACCGCCGGCATGGCGCCCGGCGAGCGCGGCGCGCTGATGGCCCTGATCCGCCGCCTCGCCGGCGAGCGCGGCCTCGGCGTGCTGTTCACTGAGCACGACATGGACGCGGTGTTCGGCACCGCCGACCGCATCCTGGTGCTCGCCCGTGGCACGCTGATCGCCGCTGGCCGCCCGGCGGAGATCCGCGCCGATGCCGAGGTGCGGCGCGTCTATCTCGGGGTGGACGCGTGATGCTCGAGGTCGAGCGGCTGTGCAGCTTCTACGGGCGCGCCCAGGTTCTCCACGATGTCGGCTTCGGCCTCGCCTCCGGCAGCGTCGCCGTGCTGCTCGGGCGCAACGGCGCCGGCAAGAGCACGGTGCTGAAATCGCTGATCGGGCTCGTTCCGCCGCGCAGCGGGCGCATCCGCTTCGAGCGCGCCGAGATCGCCGGTCTGCCGCCGCACCGCATCGCCCGCGCCGGGATCGGCTATGTGCCCGAGGAGCGACGGGTCTTCGCCGAACTCACGGTGGCCGAGAACCTCGAAGCCGGTCGCCGGCCGCCGCGCCCGGGCCTGGCGCCGTGGACCGCGGCGCGCTTGTTCGCGCTGTTCCCGGCGCTGGGCGAGCTCCGCCGCCGCCCCGCCGGGCGGATGAGCGGCGGCGAGCAGCAGATGCTCGCCATCGCGCGCACGCTGATGGGCAACCCGCGCCTGGTCCTGCTCGACGAACCCGGCGAGGGCCTGGCGCCGCTGGTGCTGCGCCAGATCGAGGCTTCGGTGCGGGCGTTGCGCGCGGAAGGGGTCAGCCTGCTGATCGCCGAGCAGGGGCCGGCCTTCGCCCGCGCCGTCGCCGATCAGGTGCTGGTGATGGAGAAGGGCGCCATCGTCTGGTCCGGAACCCACGCCGCGCTGGAGGCCGATGCCCCAGCGCGGCAGCGCTATCTGATGCCATAGGCGCGGCAGCGCTATCTGATGCCATAGGCGCGGCAGCGCTATCTGGTGCCCTAGGCGCGGCAGCGCTATCTGGCGCTGTAGGGGCGCTCCGCCGGCTCGGCGACGGCGCGGTCCTCGGTGGTGACGCCGAGCTGCTTGAGCTTGCGGTGCAAGGCGCTGCGCTCCATGCCGACGAACAGCGCGGTGCGGCTGATATTGCCGCCGAAGCGCAGAAGCTGGGCTTGCAGATATTGAATTTCGAACAGATCCCGCGCCTCGCGCAGCGGCAGCGCCATCAGGTCCGCGGCCGGGTCGAGATTGAGCAGCGGCGGCGCGGCGCCGGCGATCTCGGGCGGCAGCATGTCGGCGCGGATCGGCTCGGAGGGCGCGCCGGGTGCCATGATCAGCAGCCACTCCATGACATTGCGCAGCTGGCGCACATTGCCCGGCCAGTCATAGGCCTGCAGCGCCGTCAGCGCGTCGGTGGAAAGCTCCCGCCGTGGCGCGCCGGCGCTCTCGGCCGAACGGGCGAGGAAATGGCGCGCCAGCAGCGGCACGTCCTCGTTGCGCTCCTTCAGGCTCGGCACCCGCAGCGGCACCACCGCCAGGCGGTAATAGAAATCCTCGCGGAAGCGGCCGGCGGCGATCTCGGCCTGCAGGTCGCGGTTGGAGGAGGCGAGCACGCGCACATCCACCCGCACCCGCGCCGAGCCGCCGAGCCGCTCGAAGGTCTGCTCCTGCAGCGCGCGGACGATCTTGCCCTGGGTTTCGAGCGGCATATCCGAAACCTCGTCGAGCAGCAGCGTGCCGCCATGGGCGCGCTCCAGCACGCCGGCGCGGCGCGGCCGGGCGAGCGGGTCCGGCCCGGCCTCGATGCCGAACAATTCCTCCTCGAACCGGGCCGGATGCAGCGTGGCGCAGTTGAGCACCACGAACGGCCCCTCCGCCCGGCGCGAGCGGGCGTGGATCATGCGCGCCGCCACTTCCTTGCCCGAGCCGGCCGGACCTTGGATCAGCACCCGCGAGCCGGTGGGCGCGACCTTGCCGATGGCGCCGCGCAACCCGGCGATGGCGGCGCTGTCGCCGATCAGCTCGCTCTCCGGCCCGGCGCGCAGGCGCAGTTCGGCATTCTCGCGCGCCAACTGCGCCGCCTCGAGCGCGCGGCGGATGACCAGGAGCAGCCTGTCGGACTGGAACGGCTTCTCGATGAAGTCGTAGGCGCCCTGCTGAATCGCGCCGACCGCCATCTCGATGGTGCCGTGACCGGAGATCATCACCACCGGCAGCGCCGGCTCCTCGCGGCGGAAAAGATCGAGCAGCCCGAGGCCATCCAGCTTCGAGCCCTGCAGCCAGACATCGAGCACCACGAGCCCCGGACGCCGCACGCGGAACGCGGCGATGGCGGCGTCGGAGTCGCCCGCCTGCCGGGTCTCATAGCCCTCATCCCCGAGGATGCCCTCGATCAGCAGCCGGATATCGGGCTCGTCGTCGACGATGAGAATCTCATGCGCCATGCGCTTGGTTGGTCCTGGTCATTTCAATCCAGCATACGCCAATCTGCTATCCCCGGCGCAACGGCAAGGCCAGGACCGCCTCCGTGCCCTGCCCGCCGGCGCGGTCGTCGAGGCTCAGCGTGCCGCCGTGGTCCTCCATGATCTTCTTGACGATGGCAAGACCAAGGCCGGTTCCCTTCGGCTTGTGCGTGACATAGGGCTCCGCCAGCCGGGCGCGGTCGCCCTCCGGCAGGCCGATGCCGTCGTCGGCGACGCGGATGCGGACCTGGTCGGCCTCGGTCTGCACCGCGATCCACACGTGCCCGTCCGCGCCGTCCGGCTGCATGGCGATGGCATCGGCGGCGTTCTGCAACAGGTTGGTGAGCGCCTGGCCGAGCAGGCGGCGGTCGCACGGCGCCAGCGGACCGCGGTCGGGCAGCGAAGTCTCCCAGGTGATCTCGGGATGCGCCTGACGCTGCAGCACCAGCGCCTCGCGCACGATGCGCCCGATATCCTCCGGGCGGATCACCGGCTGGGGCATGCGCGCGAAGGCGGAGAACTCGTCCACCATGCGCCCGATATCGGCGACATGGCGGACGATGGTGTCGGCGCAGAGCGCGAACGTGTCGGGATCCGAGGTGATTTCGCGGGTGAACCGGCGCTTGAGCCGTTCGGCGGCGAGCTGGATCGGGGTTAGCGGGTTCTTGATCTCGTGCGCGATGCGGCGGGCGACGTCGGCCCAGGCTGCCTTGCGCTGGGCCGATTGCAGCTCGGTGATGTCGTCGAAGGTGACGACGAAGCCGCTGGTGTGCCCGGCGGCGCGCTCGGCCCCGATGCGCACGAGCAGGGTGCGCCGCCGGCTGGCCGGGCCGATTTCGACCTCCGCCGTATGCGCGCGATCCGGCGCCGCGGCAGCGGCGGCGGCGAGTGCGGCGAACTCCGGCACCGCGTCGGCGAGCTTGCGCCCGATGGCGCCCATCAGGTCTTCGCCGAGCAGCTCGCTCGCGGCACGGTTGGGCAGCTCGATCGCGCCGGCCTCGTCGAGGCCGATGACGCCGGCGGACACGCCGGAGAGCACCGTCTCGGTGAAGCGCCGCCGCTCGTCGATCTGGCGGTAGGCGTCCATCAGCTCGCTGCGCTGGGCGCCGAGCTGGCCGGTCATGCGGTTGAAGGCGCGCGACAGGCCGGCGATTTCGTCCGCCGTCATCGCCTCGGGAACGCGCACCGAGAGGTCGCCGGCGCGCACCCGCTCGGCGGCGAGGATCAGCGCGCCGATCGGGCGGGCGATCTGGTTGGCCAGCACCAGTCCGATCAGGATCGCCGCGGCCAGCACCAGCATGGTGACGACGGCGAAGATCAGCACGAAGGTGATCTGCAGCCCGGAGCGGTTCTGCGTCAGCCGGTCATACTCCGCGACCGCCTTCTGCACCCGCCCCATATGATCGAGAATCTCGGGATCGACCGGGCGGTCGATCATCAGCATCAGCGCCGGCGTGGTGTTGACCTGCACCACCGCGCGCACGCGCGACCCGCCGCCGGCGTCCAGCACCACGACCTCGCCGCGGCGGGCCGTGTCGGTGGCCCAGCTCGGCGGCGGCTCGTCGGCGAGCCCCGCCATCGGCCCGGCGGCGACGATCACCTGCCCGGTCACCGGCTCATAGACCACCGCCTCCGTCAGGCCGCGCAGCGCCGCCTGGGTGGCGAGCAGGCGGGCGAACCGGTCCGGATCGTCGCCGAGGATGTGCCCCGCCTGCCCGAGATCGTTCGCCATCGCCAGTGCGTCGGCGCGGATCGTGTTGCGATGCTCGTCGAGATAGCCCTGCGCGGTCTGCAGACTCTCCTCGAGCGCGGTCTGCACCCGGTCGTTGAACCAGGCCTGGATGCCGAGATCGAAGAAGGCGGTGGCGAAGGCGGCGACGACGATGGCGGGCACGACGGCGACGCCGCTGTAGAGCAGCACCAGGCGCACGTGCAGCCGCGAGCCGGCCGATCCGCGCCTGCGGTCGACGAGGACGCGCGTCACCCGCCCGGCCAGCACCACCGCGAGCAGCAGCAGCACGGCGGCATTCGCCAGCACCAGGGCAAAGGCTAGGTTCGGGCGCAGACCGAGCGGCACGCCGCCGGCCAGCAGCGAGAAGGTGGCGATGCCGAGCACCAGCGCCACCGCCGCCAGCGCCAGGGTGACGAACTTGCCGAGCAGGACCTCGATGAGACGCTGCAGCCGCCCGGCGCGCGCCGCGCCCCCCGCCTCCTCGGCCGTCCGTGCGCGCTCCGGCGGCGCGGCGTCCATGGGCCCGGCCGTTACGACACGCCGCGCAGCACGGGAATCTCGAGCTCGCGGATCTTCTTGCGCAGCGTGTTGCGGTTGAGCCCGAGCATCGCCGCCGCCTTGATCTGATTGCCGCGGGTGGCCGCGAGCGTCATCTGGATCAGCGGCCGTTCGACCTCGGCCAGGACCTGGCCGTACATGTCGGTCGGCGCCAGCCCGTCGCGATGGGCGGCGAGGAACTGGCGGATATGGCGCTCGATGGCGCGCGCCAGCGTCTCGGTCACCTCCGGCCGGGGCTCCGTCGCCGGCTCCGGCGGCGCAGCGTCGGCCAGCTCGGCGCGCACCGCCGCGGCGGTGATGGTCTCGTCCGGCCATAGCGCGGCGAGGCGGCGCATGAGATTCTCCAGCTCGCGCACATTGCCCGGCCAGCGATAGGCGGCGAGCGCCTCGGCGGCGCCGGCGTCGAGCGCCTTCAGCGGCAGCCCGGCCGCGCGCGCCCGCTCCAGGAAGTGGCGGGCGAGCAACGGGATGTCCTCGGCCCGGTCGCGCAGCGGCGGGATGCGGATCGGCACCACGTTGAGCCGGTAATAGAGGTCCTCGCGAAACAGGCCCTGGCGGATCGCCTGGCGCAGATCGCGATGGGTGGCGGCGATGATGCGGACATTGGCGCGGATCGGCTGTCGGCCGCCGACGGTGGTGAACTCGCCCTCCTGCAACACGCGCAGCAGGCGGGTCTGGGCCTCGGGCGGCATGTCGCCGATCTCGTCGAGGAACAGCGTGCCGCTGTTGGCCTGCTCGAAACGCCCGGGGCTGCGCGTGGTCGCACCCGTGAAGGCGCCGCGCTCGTGGCCGAACAGCTCGCTCTCGATCAGCTCGCGCGGGATCGCCGCCATGTTGATGGCGACGAACGGGCCCCCGCGCCGCTTGCCGTAATCGTGCAGGGCGCGCGCCACCAGCTCCTTGCCGGTGCCGGACTCGCCGTTGATCATCACCGTCAGGTCGGTGGTCGTGAGGCGGGCGACGGTGCGGTAGATTTCCTGCATCGCCGGGGAGGTGCCGATCAGCGGCAGCCCTTCCTCCGCCGGGCTGGAGGCAGGCTGCGCCGCGGCGGGCCGGGCCGTGAGCGCGCGCCCGACGACGGCGAGCAATTCCTGCAAATCGAACGGCTTGGGCAGATATTCGAAGGCGCCGCGCTGGGTTGCCTTGACGGCGGTGAGCAGGGTCGATTGGGCGCTCATCACGATCACGCGCATCTCCGGCCGCACCCGCTTGATGCGCGGGATGAGGTCGAGCCCGTTCTCGTCGGGCATGACGACGTCGGTGACGACGAGATCGCCCTCGCCGCGCTCGACCCAGCTCCACAGCAGCGCCGCCGAGGAGGTGCTGCGCACCTGATAGCCGGCGCGCGAGAGCGCCTGCGTCAGCACGGTGCGGATCGAGCGGTCGTCGTCAGCGATCAGGATGGTCGGCGCGTTCATCGGCGGCTCCGCTCACTCATTGTCGGGCGGACGGATCCCTTCCGGGATCATCGGCAGATGCAGCCGGAACTCGGTCCGGCCCGGACGGGTTTCGACCTCGATCAGCCCGCCGTGATCGCCGACGATCTTCGCCACCAGCGCCAGGCCCAGCCCGCTGCCGGAGACGCGCGAGGTGACGAACGGCTCGAACAGGTCGCGCCGGATGTCCTCGCGGATGCCCGGACCGTTGTCGCGGACCACGACCAGGATCGGCAGTTGCTGCGCCCGCCCCGACCCGGGGAGTGCCACGCGCACGCCGTGCTGGTAGCCGCTCATCAAGGTGATCTCGCCGGCCTCGACATTCGCATCGACAATCGCTTCGGTGGCATTCTTCACGAGATTGAGCAGCACCTGCACGAGCTGGTCACGGTTGCCCCAGACCGGCGGCAGCGAGGGATCGTAGAGTTCCTGGAAGCGGATGGCGGCGGCGAACCCGGTCTGGGCGAGCCGGCGGACATGTTCGAGCACACGGTGGATATTCACCGCCTCGCGTGCGATCGGCTTCTCGCCGAACATCTCCATGCGATCGACGAGGGCACGGATCCGATCGGCCTCGTCGCGGATCAGCACGGCGAGGTCGCGGTCGGCGGCGCCGACGCTGGCCTCCAGCAACTGCGCCGCGCCGCGGATGCCGGACAGCGGGTTCTTCACCTCGTGGGCGAGGATCGCCGCCATGCCGGAGACGCTGCGCGCGGCGCCGCGAAAGCTTAGCTGGCGGTCCAGGCTGCGGGCGGTGGAGGCGTCCTGCAGCACTAGCACGACCGCGTCCGGCATTTCCGCGAGCCGCGTGCCCTGCACGGTGATCCCGTGCTTGGAAAAGCGCGGGCCTTCGAGGTCCATGTCGTAGTCGGCGACGGACAACTCGGTGCGGCGGACCTGCTCGATGAGCAGGAAGATCGGATGGTCCGCCGCGATCAGCTCGGCCAGCGGCTTGCCGTCGAGCTGGACGGCGGAGAGGCCCAGGAACTGCTCGGCGGCGGGATTGACCGAGCGGAAGCGATTCTCGGCGTCGAGCACGGCCACCGCGACCGGCAGCCCGCTGAGCACGGCGGCCGCGTCCGGCTGCGGCGCGCTGGCCCGCCCGAGGCCGAACGGCTTCGCCTTCATGCCGCCAGTCCCACCGGTTCGGGCGAGGCGGCGCGGGCGACGAGGGGGTCGAAGAACCGGTCGATGAGCGCGTAGACGTCGGCGAGGCGGTCGAGCTGGTTCACGGTAGCGCGGAATTCCGCCGAGCCGGGCAGACCGCGGGTGTACCAGGCCAGATGCTTGCGCGCGAGCCGCAACCCGGGCTCGTTGCCGTAATGGCTCAGCATCGCCGCGTAATGCTCGAGCATAATAGATTTCCGCATGCCCAGCGGCGGGTCCGGATGGCGGATTCCGGTGCGCAGGAAATGGGCCACCTGGGCGGGGAACCAGGGGCGGCCGTAGCAGCCGCGCCCGATCATCACCCCGTCGGCGCCGGAGGCGGCGAGCGCGGTGGCGGCGTCCTCCTCGCGCAGGATGTCGCCATTGACGATCACCGGCAGGCGCGTCGCGGCCTTGACGCGGGCGACGAAGCCCCAGTCCGCCTGGCCGGTGTAGAATTGCTGGCGGGTGCGGCCATGCACGGTGAGCATGCGGATGCCGGCGGCTTCGGCGATACGCGCCAGCGTCGGCGCGTTGAGGCTGGCATGGTCCCAGCCCATCCGCATCTTCAGCGTCACCGGCACCGGAACGGCGCGGACCGTGGCCTCGAGCAGCCGGCCGGCGAGCGCCTCATCGCGCATCAGCGCCGAGCCGGCCATCTGGCCGACCGCGACTTTCTTCACCGGGCAGCCGAAATTGATGTCGATGACCTCGGCGCCCCGATCGACGGCGAGCCGCGCCGCCTCGGCCATCGCCGCCGGCTCACAGCCGGCGAGCTGCAGCGCCCGCGGCCCGGCGGCAACGCCGTCGTCGAGCTCGGCCATGCGCAGGGTGGTGCGGTTCTGCCGCACCATCGCCCAGGAGGCGATCATTTCCGAGACCACCATGCCGGCCCCGAGCCGGGCAGCGAGGCGCCGGAACGGCAGATCGGTGACGCCGGACATCGGCGCCAGGATCACCGGCACCGCCAGCACGGCGCCGCCGAGATCGATCGGCCGCAGCCCGGCCACCGGCGGGGCTTCGGATTCGCCCGGGCGATCCGTCGCGAGGGAGACAGCGTTGCTCATGATTTGTGCAGGGTAGCGGCAAACCCCATTGACGCGCAATCACCCTGCCGCAACCCTGCACGTTGCGTAGCAGGAAACCGGGAGAGTTGCGTGGCCGAGGCAGAATCGAGGGAGTTTGCGCCGCGAGTCGGCACCGGCTTCGACGTGCACCGCTTCGCCCCCGACCGGCCGCTGATCCTGTGCGGGGTGCGCGTGCCCCATCCGCTCGGGCTCGCTGGCCATTCCGATGCCGATGTCGGCATTCACGCCCTGTGCGACGCGATCTACGGCGCGCTGGCCGAGGGCGATATCGGCCGGCATTTCCCGCCCTCCGAGGCGACCTGGCGGGATGCCGACAGCGCCCGCTTCCTCACCCACGCCGCCGGGCGCATCGCCGCGCGCGGCGGGCGGCTGGTCAACGCCGACATCACGCTGATCTGCGAGCGGCCGAAGATCACCCCGCACGCGCCGGCGATGATGGCCCGCCTCGCCGCCCTGCTCGGCGTCGCCGAGACGCGGATCTCGGTGAAGGCGACGACCACCGAGCGCCTCGGCTTCACCGGCCGCGGCGAAGGCATCGCCGCGCAGGCGGCGGTGATGCTGCTGCTGCCCGACGAGTGAGCGGGCTACAGCAAACCGCGCAGGAAGGCGGAGCGCTCCTTCGCGCCGGCGACGATCAGCCCGTGATCGCCGGCGCCGAGTGCGAACCGAACGCCCATCTTGAGGTAGCGCCCGGCCCATTCGCGGTCGTAGACACCACCCATGCCGAGGAATTTGCCGTGCCGGCGGCAGGCATCGCCGACGCTGGCATAGGCGGCCTGGATCCGCTCATGGCCGATCTGGCCCGGAATGCCCATTTCGGCGGTGAGGTCGGAGGTGCCGAACATCAGCACGTCGATGCCTTCGACGGCGGCGATTTCGTCCGCGTTGGCCACCGCGAGCGGTGTTTCGATCATCGCGATGGTGATGATCTCACGGTTGATCTCGGCCTGCGCGATGGCGGCGTCCGGTGGAGAAAACCCGTAGATCGCGGGCGGTCCGCCCCAGGACCGGTGCCCGAGCGGGGGGAAGCGGAAGGCCTCGGCGATGCGCCGCGCCTGCGCTGCGCTATCGACGTGCGGCACGACGATGCCCATGGCGCCGTTGTCCAGCGCCCGCGTGCCCTCGTCCAGCGCGCCGTGGCAGATACGCACGATCGGCGTCACCCGCGTCGGCAGGGCGGCGAGGCAGAGCTGCGTCGCCTCGTGCACCGAGAAGGCGCCGTGCTCGGTGTCGATGAACAGCCAGTCGAAGCCGCCGGCCGCGGCCAGCATGGCGGTCGCGGCAGTGCGCAGATGGTGCACGCCGAGGCCGAGCGCCAATCCGCCGGAGCGCAGCGTGCGCAAGGCATGGTTCGGAATGATCGTCATCGCGCCGTTCCCCCTGGTCTGCGTCGCTTTCCGTCGCTCTGCTCGGCATCAGGGCATCACGCCGGCGCGCTGGGGTCAATCTTTCCCCGGCCCGATCAGGCCGAGAAGCGTGTCGAGCCGGTCGGCCTCGTTGGCCGGCTTGTCGGTGCGGATGCGGCTGATGCGGGGAAAGCGCAGCGCGACGCCGGATTTATGCCGGGTCGAGCGCTGCGCGGCGTCGAAGGCGACCTCCAGGACGAGGGTTTTCTCGACCTCGCGGACCGGGCCGAAGCGGGCGACGGTGTGGGTGCGGATCCAGCGGTCGAGGAAGGTCAGCTCGGCGTCGGTGAAGCCCGAGTAGGCCTTGCCCACGGGCACCAGGGTCCCGTCCTCGCGCCAGAGGCCGAATGTGTAGTCGGAATAGAGGCCGCCGCGCTTGCCGTGGCCGTGCTGGGCATAGAGCAGCACGGCGTCGATGGTGAGCGGCGCGCGCTTCCATTTCCACCACAGCCCCTTCGGTCGCCCGGCGAGATAGGGGCTATCGGCACGCTTCAGCATCAGCCCCTCGATGCCAGCCTCGCGGGCGCCGTCGCGCAGTGCCGCCAGCGCTGCGCGACCGGCCACCGGCAGCAGTGGCGAGAGCCCCATCCGCGCCGGCCGGGCGCGCGCGAACCAGGCTTCCAGCCGCGCCCGGCGCGCATCGAAGGGCAGCGCACGCAGATCCTCCTCACCGTCGAACAGCATGTCGTAGAGCTGCACCGCGGCGGGATGGCTGGCGAGCAGGCGGGCCGGGGCAGCCTTGCGGTTGAGCCGCTGCTGGAGGTCGGCGAACGGCGCCACCATCCCCTCGCGCACCACGAGAAGCTCGCCATCGAGCACGGCGGCGAAGCCCATCGCCGCGACGATGTCGGGGAAGGCGGCGGAGATGTCCTCCGCGCCGCGCGAGAACAGCGCCCGCCCGCCCGGTCCGGCGGCGAGCTGGACGCGCACGCCGTCCCATTTCCACTCGGCGCGATAGGCGGCGAGGTCGAGCCGGGCGAAATCATCCGCCTCCAGCGGATGCGCCAGCATCGGCGGGCGGAAGCTCGGCGCCCCGGCCGGATCGGGCCGCTCGCCGCGGCCTTCCAGCCAGGCGAACAGGGCACCGTATGGCGGCGTGAGCGCGTGCCAGACCTCCTCGATCGCCTCGACCGCGACACCCCCGGCGCCGAGCCCGGCGAGCGCGACCTTGGCCAGCCGGGCCGACACACCGACCCGCAATCCGCCGGTGATGAGCTTGAGCAGCGCCAGGCGCTCGGAAGCGTCGCAGCGGTCGAGCCAGGCGGCGAGTTGGCCCGGCACCGCCTCGCGCGGGGTTCGCTCCAGGGCGGCGATGACCTCCGCGAGGCCGGGCGGTGCGGCACCCTCGTCGGCGGCCGGCCACATCAGCGCCACGGTCTCGGCGAGATCGCCGACATAATCGTAGGCGAGCGCGAACAATTCGGGGTCGGTGCGGGCGGCGATGAGGGCGCGGATCTGGGCCGGCCTGGCCGTCGCCAGCCGCAGCCCGCCGGTCAGCGCGGCGAGGCCGAAGCCGCGGTCGGGGTCCGGCGTGGCGGCGAAATAGCGCTGCAGCAGGGCGAGCTTGGCGCCGCGCGCCTGGGTGAAGGCGAGGCGCTCGAGCAGGGCGGCAAAGGGCTTCACGGAGCCTCGCCCCCATCCTCGCCGGCCTCCTCGCCGTAGCCGATCAGGCGCAGCGCCCGCGCCCGCACCCCGCGGCGCGTCGCGGCGTGCACCAGCGCCTCCTCGGCCCCATGCGTGACCCAGACCTCCGCGGCGCCGGTCTCGTCGATGGTGGCGTTCAGCGCGTCCCAGTCGGCGTGATCGGAAATCACCAGCGGCAGCTCCACGCCACGGGCGCGGGCACGGGCGCGCACCTGCATCCAGCCCGACGCCAGCGCCGTCACCGGGTCCGCGAGCCGGCCGGACCAGCGGTCCGCGAGCGCCGAGGGGGGCGCGAGAACGACGGCGCCGGCCAGCTCCGCCTTCGTCGCGCCGATGACCGGGCGCAGCTCGCCGAGCGGCACGCCGAGCGCCTCGTAGAGCCGGCAGAGCGGCATCAGCGTCCCGTGCAGGTAGATCGGCCGCTGCCACCCCGCCTGGCGCAGCAGCGCGATCACGCGCTGGCTCTTGCCGAGCGCGTAGCAGCCGATGAGGTGGCTGCGCTCGGGAAACAGCGCCAGGCTGGCGAGCAGCTTCACGATTTCGTCGCCGGCCCGCGGATGGCGGAAGACCGGCAGGGCGAAGGTCGCCTCGGTGACGAACACATCGCAGCGCACCGGCTCGAAACCGGCGCAGGTCGGATCGGCGGCGCGCTTGTAGTCGCCGCTGACGACGACGCGCTGGCCGCGATACTCCATCGCCACCTGCGCCGAGCCGAGCACGTGCCCGGCCGGGGCCAGCCAGAGGCGAACCCCGCCCAGCGTCAGCGCCTCGCCCAGGCCCACCGGCTGCTGGCGCGCGCCCGCGGCGCCGGCGCCGAGCCGGGCGCGCATCAGCGCCAGGGTTTCGGCGCTGGCCAGCACGGCGCCATGACCGGGGCGGGCGTGGTCGGCGTGGGCGTGGGTGATGACGGCGCGCGGCACGGCGCGCAGCGGATCGATGAAGAAATCGCCGGGCACGCAATAAAGCCCCTCCGGCCGGACCTGGAGCCAGGTTTCGGCCGCCGGCGCGCTCATGCCGGCAGGCGCACCGAGGCGCGCGCGCCGCCCTCGCCGCGATTGGCGAGCGTCACCTCCCCGCCGTGGGCGCGCAGGATGTCGCGCGCGATGGTCAGGCCGAGCCCGACGCCGCCGGTCTCGCGCGAGCGGCTTTCCTCGCCGCGGCGGAACGGGTCGAACAGTTGCTCGGTCTCGCCCGGCGGCAGGCCGGGCCCGTCATCCTCGATCTCGATGCGGACCGGCGCCCCTGCGGTCTCGGCCGGAAGCAGCCGGATGCGCGCGTTGCCGCCATAGGCGATGGCGTTGGCGACCAGATTGCCGAGCGCGCGCTTCAGCGCCGTCGAGCGCGCCCGCACCGTCAGATGCTCGGGGCCGTCATAGACCAGCCGCTCGGCCAGTTCCGGCCGCGCGTCGGCGGCTTCGTCGAGCAGGGTGCGGGCGAGCACGGCGAGATCGAGCGGCGCCGCCGGCTCGCGGCTGGTCGCGGTGCGCCCGAAGGTCAGCGTCGCGGTGACCAGGGCTTCCAGATCGTCGAGATCGGCCAGCATTTTCGCCCTCAACTCATCGTCGGCGACGAACTCCGCGCGCAGCCGCAGCCGCGTGATCGGGGTGCGCAGATCATGCCCGATCGCGGCCAGCAGCAGGGTGCGGTCCTGCACGAACCGGCGCAGCCGCGCCGCCATGCGGTTGAAGGCCGCCGCTGCCGCCGTCACTTCGCTCGGCCCGGCCTCCGGCAAGGGGGCGGCATTCACGTCCTCGCCAAGCCGGTCGGCGGCGGCGGTCAGCGTCCCAAGCGGCGCAGCCAGCCGCCCCACCGCCCAGGCGGTCAACGCCGCTGCCACCACCGTCATAAGCAGGAACGCGGCGATCAGGTCCGGCTGCTGCCACGGACGCGGCACCGGCAGTGCGGCGGTGACGTTCAGCCACTGGCGCTCAGCTCGGGGGCGCTCGGCCCGGGGGCCCTCGGCCCGGGGGCGCTCGGCAATGGCGGGCTCATCGGGCAGGCGCAGCCCGATCATCATCTGCTCCTGCGCCGGGCTGCCGAGCAGCACCACCTCCGCCGGGCGCAGCGCCGGCGGCAGCGGCACCAGAGCCATGTTGAGCCGGACGAGCTGCTGCACCGCCAGGGGGCTCACCAGCAGCCGTGCCGGCGGCGCGCTGTCGAGCTGGGCGGTGATGCCGGCCGGCAGGCGCAGCTCGCGCAGCGCGGCGCCGCGCTGGTCCGGCGGCGTCTTGGCGACGGTGATGTAGAGCTCCATGACGCGCAAGCCGAGATGCCGCCCCTGTTCGAGCCGCTGCAGCCCGCCGCGGCCGATCGCCTCGATGCCGAGCGCGGCGACCTGCGCCAGCACCAGCCCGGCAAACAGGAGAATGGCGGTGCGCGCAGCCAGGCTGCGTGGCCAGAGGCGCAGCCTCATGCCTGATCCATTTGGCGCAGCCTCATGCCTGATCCATTTGGCGCAGCCTCATGCCTGATCCATTTGGCGCAGCCTCATGCCTGATCCAATTGGCGCAGCCTCATGCCCGGTCCACCGGTGCGGCAAGAACATAGCCGCCGCCGCGGACGGTCTTGATCAACTGGCCGCCATCGTCGAGCTTGCGGCGCAGGCGGGAGACGGCGACGTCGATGGTGCGGTCGAACGGCGCCGCCTGCCGGCCGCGCAGCAGGTCGAGCAGCATGTCGCGGGTCAGCACCCGGTTGGCGCGCTCGGCCAGCGCCAGCAGCAGCTCGTATTCGCCACCCGTGAGCGCGACCTCGACGCCGTGCGGGTCGGTCAGGCGCCGGCGCGCCGGCTCCAGCGTCCAGCCGGCGAATCGCAGCGCGCTCCCCGCGGGCAGGCCCGCCTCGCTTCCTTCCCCGGCCCGGCGCAGCACGGCGCGGATGCGGGCGAGCAGCTCGCGCGGGTTGAACGGCTTGGCGAGGTAATCGTCGGCGCCGAGTTCGAGCCCGACAATACGGTCGGTCTCCTCACCCATCGCCGTCAGCATCACGATCGGCACCGAGCCCTCGGTGCGCAGCCAGCGCGCGACGTCGAGCCCGCTCTCGCCGGGCAGCATCAGGTCGAGCACGACGAGCTGATAGTGGCCGAGCGCCCAGACCCGACGCGCCTCGCGCCCATCGCGCACGGCGGTGACGCGGAAACGGTGCAGCTGCAGAAAGCGCGCCAGAAGATCCCTGATCTCGCGGTCGTCGTCGATCACCAGGATGTGCGGCAGAACGTCCATGGCGTGAACATAGAAGAAACGCGCGACGCTGCGCAGGGCTGTTGCACTCCGTTGCACTTCGCCCCACCCGCCCTCCCCGCCGCACCCCATATGTCTCTCGGCGCACCACCAACCATGGAGGACAGAATGCGCAAACTGGTCATAGCCGGCTTCGTCGCCACCGCGCTCGCCGGTGCCGCAGCCGCCACGCACCTCGCCCTTGCCGACGATCCGCCCGCGCCGGGCGGCATGCAGGGCATGATGATGGAGCACGAGGGCGGCCCCGGCATGATGGGGCCGATGTGGATGCATCACATGATGGGGATGCATCATGGCGGTCCGGGCCTGTTCGGGCTGTTCGCCCCGGTCGAAGACCGGGCGCTGACCGCGGCGGACGTGCAGAAGATCGCCGAGGCGCTGCTGCTCTGGCACGGCAACCACAGCTGGAAAGTGGTCGACGTCAAGGACGGTGCCGACAACACGATCGGCTTCGCCTACGCCACCGCCGAGGGCAGCGTCATCGCCCGCTTCAGCGTCGATCGCAAGACCGGGATGTTCCGCCGCCTCGGCTGAGCGGCAGCGGCGGGCGCGGTCGCGCCCGCCGCACCCCGGGGGCGGGGGGATTCGCCGCCCCGGCGGCATGCGGCTATAACGCGCGGCCCGCCCGCCCCACATTCAGCGCCGAGGAGCCGCACCATGGATGACGCCACGGTCAGGAAGACCGGATTCGCCATGCCGCTGACCAATCCGGCCTTTCCGATCGGGCCGTATCGGTTCACCAACCGCGAATACATGATCATCACCTATCGCACCGACCGCGCCGCGCTCGAGCGTGTCGTGCCGGCGCCGCTCGAGATCCTTGGCGACGTGGTGAAGTACGAGTTCATCCGCATGCCCGACAGCACCGGCTTCGGCGATTATACCGAATCCGGCCAGGTGATCCCGGTGCGCCACGGCGGCGAGATCGGCGGCTATGTGCATTCGATGTTTCTCAACGATCACCCGCCGATCGCCGGTGGGCGCGAGTTGTGGGGATTTCCCAAGAAGCTCGCCAACCCGTGCCTGGAAGTCGAAATCGATACGCTGGTCGGCACGCTCGACTACGGCAAGCTGCGCATCGCCGTCGGCACCATGGGCTACAAGCACCGCGCGCTGCCGCACGATACGGTGCTGGCCGGGCTCGCCGAACCGGCTTTCCTGCTCAAGATCATTCCGCATGTCGACGGCTCGCCGCGCATCTGCGAGCTGGTGCGGTATTATTTGCAGGACATCACGCTGAAGGGCGCCTGGACCGGTCCCGGCGCGCTGGAACTGCACCCGCACGCGCTGGCGCCGGTCGCCGATCTGCCGGTGCGCGAGATCGTCTCCGCCACCCACCTCGTTGCCGACCTCACGCTCGGCCTCGGCGAGGTCGTGCACGACTATCTCGCCTGAACGCATCGTCCCGCCGCATTTCTCCCCGAAGGTCCCGCCCGGGTCCCCGAGGCCGGCGAGGCCAGCGTCGGGGCCACAGATTGGACACCGAATGGATCAGAACGCGCGCCGTCCATCCCCCTTCAGTGATCTGCTGGGCAACGAGGTAATCGAGTGGCACGATGGGTTCGCGCGCATCGGCCTCGTTCTGCGCCCGCACCATCTCAATCGTGGCGGCATCGTCCATGGCGGCGTGCTGATGAGTCTGCTCGACGATTGCGGTGCTGCCGCCGGCGTGTGGTCCGATCCGCCGGGCCAGCGCAGGTCGGTTACGGTCACCCTGACCTGCCAGTTCACCGGCCGCGCCCGCGAGGGGCGTCTGATCGGCAGCGCGAGCGTGGTCAGCCACGGCCGCAGTACCTATTTCAGCCGCTCGGAGGTGCATGACGAGACCGGGCAGCTGCTCGCGTTCGGCAGCTCGACGCATCGCTGGCTCGGCTGACCACGGGCACTCGCCGCCCGACCGGAAGAAAGCGCCTGCTCTTTATTCGATCTCGTGATCAACGTTTGCCGGCCGGTCCGCCGGGAGCGATCACCCTCTATCTCGCCTGAGCCGCTTCGGAGGGGGCGCCCACCTCTCTGAGGTAGGCCAGGCCCGCTTCAGGACCGCGCATGATCTCGATCAGTCGCGCCCGCTCGATCGTGGTCAGCGGCAGCTCGTCGCGGCTCTTGGTGCGCAGCCACTGTTCGAACTGGATCAGAACCGGGTCGTTCCGCGCGCTCGCCGGGCTGCGCCCGGCCTGATGGAAGCGGATCAGCTCGCGCGCGATGCCCTCCAGAGCTTCGAGAGAGTCGGCGCCGGGCTCGCTGGGCAGGTGGGTCAGGGGCGCGACCAGCTGGCGCTCCAGAACGGTCTCGAAGCGCTCGCGGCAGGCGCTGTCGATGCGGGAGCGGATGCGCCGGATGCGCTCGCGCCAGTCTTCGCGATGGTCCCAGCCCTGCAGTCCGGCACATCGCGCGCTGATTGCCGTCATCGCGTCCGCCGCCGCGCCGAGTTCCAGCTTGCCGCTCAGCGCCGTGTCCACGGCGTTTTCGAGCTCGCCGAACACGAAGCTGACGGCCTTGTTGGGCCCGCCCTTCAGCGCCTGGTCGGCGGTCGCCGCGGCGAGCTCGATTCCGATGTCGAGCACCCGGCCATCGCCGGGCATGCAGCCAAGCAGCAGCGCCAGCGTCAGGGAGAACGCCTGCTCGCCGCGCCCGAGAGCGCCGGCCAGCACCGAGCGGAGCCGATTTTCCAGGTTCGGGGACGCGGTGGCGACATCTTCCTGGAGTGCCAGGATGCGATCGCTCAAGGCGAGCATCTCGGTCAGGCCGCGAGAGACCTCGGTGAAGTCGGGTACCGACAGCTGGGTGGTCTGGGTCCAGTCGGCCGGCACGCTCGCCGATCCCAGGACGAGGCTTGCGGCCGGCCAGAGAAGCCCGCCGACCCTGCGCACGGCGTCGTGATCGGCCAAGGTCTTGCCGGCGAGCATGGCGTCGATCTGGCGCGCGCGGCCCCCCATGATGCCGCGGACGAGCTGCACGAGCCGGAGCAGCGCCGTGCGCGGGATCGCCGTCATGCCCGGCTGCCAGCGTGCGCCGTCGATGATGAGCTGCTCGATCGGCTGAAACATCAGCCGGCCGAAGGTCAGCGGGCGTGGCGGCTTGAGCTGTGCCAGGAGCGGCCGCATCGGCGCGATCAATTCGTCGGCCGCGCCACGAACCGGCAGGAGATCGACCGCTGCCACTGCGCGCAGCAGCCGCGCCCGGGTCTTTTCGGAGGGCAGGGACGGATCGGGTTCGGTCATGGTCTCGGCTGGCCGCAAGCGCTTCAGACCCCCAGCATGCGCAGGCTGGCCGCGCGCAGGGATTCTTCGTGGGCGATCAGCATCTGGCTATCCCCATGGCTGCGGCGCTCGATCCGCAGCCGCGCGGGGCGCGAGCGGAAGATGCGCGCTTCCTCGGGGCTGAGCGGGGTCAGCCATGCTTCCGCTTCCCGCGGCAGCATCGGCACCAGGGCGACCATGTCTCCCGGATCGCGCTCCCAATTCTGCCCGTTTGCCCCGGCGAGGCGGCGGACGCACGGGCCGGACCAGCCGTTGAGCAGCCAGTCGGCCCGCTGCAGCCAGTGCGTCATCGGCTCCGGCTCGGCGAGGTATGCTGCGACCAGTGCCACCGGGCGGGCGAAGCGGGCGCGCGCCTCTGCCAGCCACCGCCGCGCCCCGCGCGCGACCAGGCCGCTCGCGGTCGCCATGAACTCGGCGCAGCTGGCACGACTGCCCTTCATGGCCTCGAGCCGCTCCGTGACGGCCCCGTGCAGCGCCTCGACCGCGGCCAGCAAGCGCGGCAGGCGCGCCTGCTCGGTCTGCTCGCCGAAACCGATGACGCTGATGGCGGCCGCGATCTCCTCTATCGCCTTCACCACGTCGTTGGCCGGCCGGCCATAGAGCGCCGCCATCTGCCGCCGCAACGGGGTCACCGCCGCGGTCTCGCCGTCCGGCTCGGGAAGCGCCGCGAAGGACTGTGTCTGGCAGTGCCGAGCCAGGCTTTCGAGCATGAAGGCGGTAGCGGCGCGGACTGTCTCCTCGTCGATCGCCGCACCGTTCTTGGCCGCGTCCATCGCCGCCCGACCGGCAATGCCGGACGCCGCGACCTTGTGCGCGGCCCGGGCCACGGTCATCGGCAGAATCGGCTGGCTGGCCGCGATGCAGTCCATGAGTTGCACGTCATGGATGCTCACGCGGCAAACCTCGCGCAGATCGCGCCAGGGCCAGACGAAGAACCCATCGCCGCCATCGGGGTTCGGCAGCACCAGTTCCGGCTCGCCGCGCGCGCCGGCGCGCACGCAGGCGCCGGCGAGCACGGGGCTGGTCAGCGGCAGACGGACGCCGCGCTCCCGGAACGTCGTGGGTTGAAACAACCTCGAGAATTCGGCGAGCACCGATGCCATGGCGGCAAACTGCCACGCAGGCGTAAACCAATCGAAAATCTACATACGAAATCCACTGCTTGCCGCACTCCGACCGGCCGGCGGCGCGGCCGTGTTCAGCGCCCGGCGAAAATCGGCTTCTGCTTGGACAAAAAGGCGCGCACGGCGTTGTGGAAATCCTCGGTCTCGACGAAGCCGTTGGCGGAGGCTTCCTCCTCGGCCGAAATCGGCAGCTCGCCGCCGAGCAGGCGCAGCGCGCGCTTGTGGAAGCGGGCCGAGAGCGGGCTGCCGGTGCCGATGCGCTGCGCGAGCGCCATCGCCTCCCCCGCCGCCGCGCCGTCGGCGGCCAGGCGCGAGAGCAGGCCCTTTTCGTAGGCTTCCCGGCCGGTGAAAATCCGCCCCTCGATGAAAATCTCCGCCGCGACGCCGATGCCGACCATGCGGATGACGGGCTCGATCTCGGCGTAGGGATACCAGATGCCGAGGTTGCGCGCGGTGATGCCGAACCGGATATCGCCGTCGCCGACGCGGAAATCGCACATCGTCGCGATGCCGGCGCCGCCGCCGATCACCGAGCCTTCGAGCTGGGCGATCACCGGGTGGCGGCAGAGGCGGATGGACTGCATGCTCTCGTGCAGCACCTGAGCGTAGATATCCTCCTTCGCCCGGTCGCCGCGCTCGATGGCGAACGCGCCGATGTCGGCGCCGGCACAGAAATGGCCCGCGGTCCCGCGCAGCACCACCGCGCGCAGCGTTTCGTCGGCGGAGAGGCTTTCCATCGCCGCCTGCAAACGCCGCCATTGGGCGAGGTCGAAGGCGTTGCGCACCTCCGGGCGGTTGAACGTGACGATCGCGGTTTCACCCTCGCGGGTGACGAGCATCGGGTCTGCGGGCATGAGAAAACTCCTTCCGGCGCGAAATTCTCACGCCGTCCCGGCCTCGTCTACCGGCGCCTCGTCCATCGTCGGGCGGCCGGTGAGATGGCGCCAATGGTGCCAGAGCAGCCGCGCCGCCAGCCCGCGCCACGGGCGCCAAGGCTCGGCCAGGGCGCGCAGCGCCGCCGGCGTCGGCCGCGCCGGGAGCCGCTTGAGCGCCGCAGCGGCCGCGGCGAGCGCGAGATCGGCGGCGGGGAAAATGTCGGCGCGCTGCTCGGCGAACAGCAGATAGACCTCCGCGCTCCAGCGGCCGAGGCCGCGCACCGAAATGATGGCCTCGATCGCCGCCTCGTCCGCCATGCCGGCGAGCGAAGCCGCGGCGAGCCGGCCCTCGGCGAAGGCGGCGGCGAGCGCGCGGGCGTGGGCGCATTTCGGGCGCGACAGGCCGGCGCCGCGCAAGGCCTCGTCGGAGAGCGCGAGCAGGCCGGCCGGCTCGCGCGCCCCCGGCAGGGCGGCGAGCCGGCGCCAGATCGCCGCCGCCGCCTGGTTGCTGATCTGCTGACCGACGATCGCCTGGAGCAGCCCCGGAAACCCACCTTGCCGCGTGCGCCAGGGCAGCGGCCCCGCGCCGGCCTCGATGGTGGCGAGATCCGGGTCCGCGGCGAGGAGCAGGCCAAGCCCGGCGCGGGCGGAGGCGGGAAGCGGGGCGGTCATCGGGGGAGGAATAGGCGCCGGCCGGATGCGGTCCAAGAGACATTTGGAATCGGGTCGGGTGATGGCGCAAAAACAACCATGAGTAGTATATTTGCGCATTTTCGCGCCGGTCGGGTGTATCTCAATCTGGCATTTTGTCGTATCATTACGATTGGCATCTCAGTATGATCTACATCTCCCTGTAGCCGAGGATCTGCGGGAATGAGCATCTCCAGGCTCGCGAATACCGTTTTCGCAAATCCAGCGACGATCGACACGCCAATGTCGATCTCGAACCCCGCCGGCTATGCCATTGGACTCGCTGCGGGGACCGCCGGGGCGTCATCGCTCAACTGGACGGTCGTGAACAACAGCACGATCAGCGCCGGCGGCGCCCTGGGGGTCGGGCTGGCGGCGAGCGGAAGCCTGACCAACGCCGCGGCCGGGCTGCTGAGCGCCAACTTGGACGGCATTTTCTCCCGGAACGCGAGCAGCGTGCAGAATTTCGGCACCATCACCGTCTCGGGCGTTGCCATCGTCGCCGGCGCGGCGCCGAGCGTGCCGTCGTTTCAGCCGGCCAGTGTGCCGCTAACCGGTACGCTTTCGATCGGTACCGGCGTCAGCGTCCTCGGCGCGGCCAGCACGATCGACAATCATGACCTGATCAGCGCCGTGAGCGTCGGCGTGGACGCTGCCGGGCCGGCCAGCACCGTGCTCAATTCCGGCCTGATCGAGGCCTCGACCACGCGCGTCAACGAGGCCGGTCTGCCGGCCACGCTCACGGCCGGAATTGGGGTGTTCGTCGCCCAGGGCACGGTCAGCAACGCGGGCGGGACGATCGCGGGCGGACTGGCGGGCGTCGCCGGCGGTGGCATCCTGCCGTCGTCGGTGGTCAATCTGGCGGGGACCATCGCCGGCACCGGTCCGACCAGCGTCGGTATCCTGCTCGAAGAAGGCGGCGCAGTCCGCAACCAGATCGGCGGCACGATCACCGGCGGGGTCGGCATCGGCATCACTTACGGTACCGGCACGGTAGCGAACTACGGCCTCATCAGCGCCAACGACTCCTCGCAGCGCACCTTTCCCTTCGCCGCCGCCACCTCCAGCCCGCTCGGGGCGTTCCTGCAGGCCGCCGCGCCCGATCAGCCGGGAATGCTGCGCGCCGCCGGTGCCGGCGTCGGCATGCTCGCGGGCGGTGCGCTCAGCAATGGCGCGAGCGGCACGATCTCGGGGGTCGCGGTCGGGGTCTATCTCGCCGGCGCGCCGCTGACCCTGACGAACGCGGGCTCGATCACGGCCACCGACCCCGAGGGCATCGGCGTGTTCCTGCAGGGCGATGGCTCCGCCAGCAATTCCGGCGCCATCACCGCCCCGATCTTCGGCGTCGTCACCGGCAACGGGCCTGGCGATGTCCTCAACGCCGGCGTGATCGATGCCACCGGCGGCACGCTCGGGGCCACATCCACCGATCCGCTGCTGGCGCAGGCCGGGTTCGGCGGCGCGGCGGCCGGCACACGCCTCGGTTGGGGCGTGTTCGAGGATGCCGGCGGCACCGTGACCAACGGCTCGTCGCCGTCGACGGGCTGGATCGTCGGCGCCGCGAACGGCGTCGTCATCGCCGGCGGCGCGGGCACGGTGGTCAACGCCGACGGCACCATCGCGGGCAGCGGAGGCGTCGGCGTGCTGCTCGGCGCCGGCGGCTCGGTGGCAAATGCGGCCGGGCAGCGCATCGAGGGCGCCAGCGCCGGCATCGTCATCACCGGCAGCGCCGGCGGCACGGTGAACAACGCCGGAAGCATCGCCGGTACTAGCGGGCCGGGCGCCGATTCCGTGCTGTTCAGCGACAGCGGCACGAACCTGCTGCAGATCGCGCCCGGCGCGTCGTTCACCGGCGACGTGATCTTCGCCGCTGGCGCGACCAACGATCTCGAACTGCTCTCGGCGGCCAGCACCGGCTCGCTGAGCGGGCTCGGCACGCGCTTCGCCGGCGCCGGCCAGATCACGGTCGATCCCGGCGCCTCGTGGGATCTCGCCGGGCAGAACACGCTTTCCGGCAGCGACGTCGTCAGCCTCGGCAGCCTCACCAACCGCGGCACCCTGCTCGCCCTCGCGGGCAGCGGCGGCAGCGTCATCAGCGCCGGGCCGGCTAGCTTCGCCAATGACGGGCTGATCGAGAATGTCTCCGGCACGCTCACCGTCGCCGCCATCGCCGCCGGCGCCGGGCGGATCGCCATCGCCGCCGGCTCGGCGCTGCGCATCAGCGGCACGGTGGACAGCAGCCAGACCATCGACCTCGCCGGCCCGGGCGCCGTGCTCGCCCTCGGCAATGTCGGGCAGTTCGCCGGCACGATCGAAGGCTTCGGCGGCGTTGCCACGATCGATCTCGCCAACACGACCCTGTCCGGGGCCGCGCTCACCGCCTCGGCGCTGGACCTCACCCTCGCCTCGGGCGGCACGCTGAGCCTGGCGATGGCGGCACCGGCGGCGGGGGCCACGGTGCAGACGCAGGCGGACGGCGCCGGGGGCACCGATGTCGTGTTCGGCGTGCCGAGCGGAACGCCCGGCCAGGGCTCGCTCGATCTCTCCGCCTATGCGCCGGGCGCCGAGGCGGCCGCGGCGACGGCGCTGGCCGGGCTGGCCGCCGCCGGCGGGCCGGTGCGCTACGACGATGCCGCCGGCAGCTTCGGCACGGCGCAGGCGGGCGCGACGAACATCGCCGTGCTCACCGCAGCGGTGGCGGGCAGCACCGTCGCCCCGCCGACGGGCTTTGCCGGCTTGGCCGTGACCGGGAGTGCGGCGCTGACGCTCGGCGACGGTGGCGCCGGCCATGCGCTGCTGATCGGCAACCAGGGTGCGGACACGCTCACCGGTAGCGGCGCCGGCGACACGCTCATCGGCGGCCAGGGCGCCAACATGTTCGTGGCCGGCGCCGGCGCCGACATCGTCACCGGCGACGGCGCTGACACGGTCAACGCCCCCTCCGGCGCCGCCACGGTGACGACCAGCGCGGGCAGCAGCCTGGTATTCCTCGGCGGCTCGAACGACATGGTCTCGTCGAACGGGGCGGATACGATCGTTGGTACGAACGCATCGGGTCAGACGGAGTTTCTCAACGCTGCGGGCGCGGCGGTCTATGGCGGCAACAGCGGCGCCAGCACGGTGGTCAATTCCGGCGGCCAGGACACGGTGGCGGCGGGCAGCGGGCCGGAGACGATCTTCGCCAACGCCGGCGGCGGTCTGTATGAGCTGAATTCGAGCACCGCGCTGGAATTCGTCGGCAACACGACGGGCACCGGCACGATCCTCGGCGGCTCGGGCCAGGCGACGCTGTTCGGCGGGGCGGGCAAATATCTGTACTTCATGGGCTCCGAGACGACCGAATTCGCCATCCAGCAGGGCGCGGCGACGATGGTCGGCGGGGCGGGCAATGCCTCGGTGTGGGCCGGCACCGGCGGGGCGGACGTGTTCTTCCAGAATGGCGGCAGCCTGCTCTATGACGCGCAATCGAGCCAGAGTACCGTGGTCGATGCATCGGGGGGGTTAGACCCGATGGCGGATGTGTTCTTTGCCGGCCCCGGTGGTGCGATCAACGTATTCAACGCCAGCAACAACAACGTCTTCGTCGGCTACGGCACCGGCAACACGACGCTGAACGGCGGCGGCACCGCGGGCAACAATATTTTCTTCGCCGGCGGCGGCAGCACGACGATCTTCGGCGGCCACGGCAACGATACCTTCGTCGCCGGCACGGGAAGCGCGGTGATCGTCCCCGACTATAGCCTCAATGTCTTCGAGTTCACCAAGGGCGCGGCCGGCGGGACCGAGACGATCTGGCATTTCTCCGCCGCCGACCAGGTGGATCTGTTCGGCTACGGCGCCGGCGCCATCATCGGGCAGACCAGTGCCGGCGGCTCGACCACGGTGACGCTGGCCGACAACACGAAAATCATCTTCTCCGGCGTGGCCAGCCTCAACACGGCGCAGATCCATAGTTTCTGACCCCGGTGCCGCCGCGCGCCGATTGACGCCCCCTGCCCCGCCGCCAATAGTCGATGCAATGGTGCGGCCAAGCGCCGATCCGATCGACCCGTGGAGGAACCCGCATGACCGATCTGCCGACAGGCCAGGCCGCGCCCCGCCCGTCCCTGCCCGCCGAGCGGGATCTCGTCATCGTCGGCGCCGGGTTCGCCGGGCTCTACCTGCTCCACCGCGCCCGCGGCCTCGGGCTTTCGGCGGTGATCCTGGAAAAGGCCGATGGCGTCGGCGGCACCTGGTACTGGAACCGCTATCCCGGCGCGCGCTGCGATGTCGAGAGCATGCAGTATTCCTTCTCCTTCTCGCCTGACTTGCAGCGCGACTGGCGCTGGAGCGAGCGCTACGCCGCGCAGCCGGAGATCCTGCGCTACGCCAACCATGTCGCGGACCGGTTCGAGCTGCGGCGGGACATCTGGCTCGAAACCACCGTTCACGGCGCCCGTTTCGACGAGACCGAGGCGCGCTGGCACGTCGCCACCGATCGCGGCACGGTGCGCGCGCGGTTCTGTGTCATGGCCACCGGCTGCCTTTCCAGCGCGCGGGTGCCGGATTTTCCCGGGCTGGCGGAGTTTGCCGGCCGCACCTACCACACCGGCTACTGGCCGCATGAAGGCGTCGATTTCACCGGCCAGCGCGTGGGGATCATCGGCACCGGTTCCTCGGCGATCCAGGCGATCCCGGTCATCGCCGAGCAGGCGGCGCATCTGACCGTGTTCCAGCGCACGGCGAATTTTTCCATCCCCGCGCGCAACGCGCCGATGACCGACGCCTACGAGCAGGAATGGAAGTCGGACTACGAGCAGCGCCGGGCGAAGGCGCGGCAGATGCGCACCGGCATTCTCTATCCGTTCAACGACGTTTCCGCCCTGGCGGTGGACGCCGCGACGCGCCAGCGCGAATACGAGTCGCGCTGGGCCGCCGGCGGGCTCGGGTTCATGGCTGCGTTCAACGACCTCATTCTCGACCGCGCCGCCAACGACACCGCCGCCGAATTCGTGCGCGGGAAAATCCGCGCCACCGTGCGCGATCCTGCGGTGGCGGAGCTGCTGGCGCCGAAGGATCACCCGATCGGCACCAAGCGCATCTGCGCCGACA
Source organism: Pseudomonadota bacterium (assembly GCA_021845595.1). Classification (GTDB taxonomy): domain Bacteria; phylum Pseudomonadota; class Alphaproteobacteria; order Acetobacterales; family Acetobacteraceae; genus JAJZVV01. Next base: position 36,133 of record JAJZVV010000010.1, read on the forward strand.
CCCATTATTACGAGACCTACAACCGCGCCAACGTCACCCTCGTCGATGTCCGCAGCGCGCCGATCGCGGAGATCACGCCGGACGGGCTCAGGACCAGCGCGGCGCACTACGCGCTGGACAGCATCGTCTTCGCCACCGGGTTCGATGCCATGACCGGCACGCTGGCGAAGATCGACATCCGCAACGCCGCCGGCGACGGGCTGGCGGAGAAGTGGCAGGCGGGGCCGCGGACCTATCTCGGCCTGATGAGCGCGGGCTTTCCCAACCTGTTCCTCGTCACCGGCCCGGGCAGCCCGTCCGTGCTCAGCAACATGATGGTCTCGATCGAGCAGCACGTGGACTGGATCGCCGATTGCCTGGAGCATATGCAGCGCCACCGCATCGCGCGCATCGAGGCGACGACGCCGGCCGAGGAAGCATGGGTCGCGCAGGTCAACGAGGTCGCCGACCGGACGCTCTATCCGGCGGCGAACTCCTGGTACATGGGCGCCAACATTCCCGGCAAGCCGCGGGTTTTCATGCCTTATATCGGTGGCGTCGGGGTCTATCGCCAGCTCTGCGACGAGGTCAGCGCCAAGGGTTACGAGGGCTTTGCCCTCACCGGCGCGGCGACGCAGGCCGAGGCGGCGGACTGATCCTGCCTCACGTCTCGGCGCTTGCGCGGGGCGCCGAAACCTCTTACCTAACCGCGATCCCGACACGGATGGGTGCGTAGCTCAGCGGGAGAGCATCGCCTTCACACGGCGGGGGTCACAGGTTCAATCCCTGTCGCACCCACCATCCCGGACCCAAGGCCCAACCAGCCGCAACCGACGCGGCGCCATCGGCGTGCCGCTCCGATGCTCCGGTGCCGGCGCGCCGCATCGGTCGCTGGGCATAAATAATTGACATCAGCAATGAGATCGCCATACTTGGGCGTGAATAACGTTGCCGGCGCGCCGCGTGGAACGGCCGACGTGCCCAGTGCTGACGGGCTTGGCACTCGGGCATGGATACTGGTCCAGCGCGTGAGGCAACCAACGAGACTGTCGTGGCATCGGCCCTCGCGGGCGGTGTGCAGTCAGTGGGCCGTGGCAACGATGCCACGGCAAAGATCGGGTAACAAAGCCGACTCCTGGGGAGGAATCAATGCTGAGATCAACGTCTTTACGGCTGTTCTTGCTGTGCGGGGTGGCTGCCCTGCTCGGTGCCGCGCCGGTCCGCGCCGGCGAGCTCGATGCCAACGCGCTCGTGAACGCGGATGAAAATCCCAACAACTGGGTGATGTATCACCAATCCTACCGGTCCTGGCACTTCAGCGCGCTGGATCAGATCAACGCCAGCAACGTGAAAGACCTCAAGATCGCGTGGCTCCATACGCCGTCCGTCGCCAAGCGTGGCGTGCAATCGGTGCCGCTGGTGATCGACGGGACGCTGTTCTACTCCACGTCCAACAGCCAGGTCTGGGCGCTCGATGCCGCTACGGGCGCGTTCAAGTGGAGATACCAGCCGAAGCTCGACGAGGACCGCGCGCAGGGCACCATCTACAACCCCTATAACCGCGGCGTCGCCGCGGCCTTCGGCAAGCTCTACATCGGCACCGTGGACGGGCGCCTGATCGCGCTCGACATGGCCACCGGCAAGCCCGTCTGGGATACGCAGGTGATGACGGTGGAGAAGGGCAACAAGGGCTTCACCGGCGCGCCCGTGGTGGTGAAGGACAAGGTCATCATCGGCGCCAACGGTGGCGAGCTTTCGGGCTGCTGCGGGCCGATCTTCGCTGTCGATGCCGCGACCGGCAAGGTCGCCTGGCAGTTCGACACCATCGGCGGGGATGAGCGCTCGCGGGCGAGCTGGGGCAACGACAGCTGGAAGACCGGCGGCGGCGGCGGCTGGATGACCGGCACCTATGATGCCGCCACCGATACGATCTTCTGGGGCACGGCCAACCCGGCGCCGGACTACGACCCGAGCGGGGCGAACTGGAAGACCGAAGGGCCGCGGCCGGGCGACAATCTCTACACGTCCGGCGTCGTCGCGCTGGATCCGGGCACCGGCAAGCTGAAATCCTACTTCCAGGAGAACCCGCACGACGCGTGGGATTTCGATGGCGCGGTGGGCGAGTTCGTCATGATCGAGCGCGACGGCAAGAACTACGTCGTGCACCCGAACAAGGGCGGCTATGTCTATGTCTATGAGCGCGATCCGGCCAATGTGCCGCTGCGCATCCGCAATGTCTGGCATCTCGGCAAGACCGCCAACTACGTCAAAGGGGTTGATCCCGAGACCGGCCAGCTCATCGGCCGGCGCGATCTGCATGTCGGCATGAACAAGGCGCTGTGCCCGGCGATCGACGGCGCCATCAGCTGGAATTCCGGCAGCTACAATCCTGGAACCGGCCTGTATTACAAGGTCGGCCAGGAATGGTGCGAGGATATCGAGGTCGTCAAGGCGGACCGGCCGAAAGACTATTCCGGCCAGAATTACTTTGGCGCCACGTGGACGTCCGTGCCGCCGCCGGACCATGCGGCGGCCTTCGGCCATGTCTCCGGGCGTGATCCGATCACCGGCAAGATCGCCTGGGAAGTGATCTACAAATATCCACCGCTGGCCAGCCTGCTTTCGACCAAGGGCGGCCTGGTCTTCGTTCCCGGCTCCGACGGCATGTTCGACGCGCTCGATGCCAAGACCGGGGAGAAATTGTGGTCGCACAATAACGGCATCGGCCATCACGGCGGAGTGATTTCCTACGCCGTCAATGGCAAGCAATATATCGCCGTGGTCACCGGCTGGGGCAGCCACGTCTCGGGCAATTTCTCGACCCTGTTCGGCGAGCCCTTCACCTCGATGCCGACCGATAACGGCCAGCTCATCGTGTTCGGCCTGTAGTCCGTGCCTCGGCGCGCCCGGTGCCGTTCCGGCCCGGGCGCGTCAGCCTTTGCCCCGCCCGCCACGCCCGACCCGAGCCGCACCATGTCTCCACGCCGACTTCGCCGCTGGCCCGCCTGGCTGCTGGCTGGCGCTCTCTCGCTGCCCAACCTCGCCGGCGCCGAGGAGCCACCCAAGGCGGCCGATCCAGCCCCCGCCGACCCGGCTCCCGCCAAGCCGGTGGACGTCAAAGCCCTGTTCGCGAACCAGTGCAGCTGGTGCCACGGCGCGTATGGCATGAAGGCCGACAAGGGCCCGAAACTCGCCGGCACGCGCATGACCGAGGAGCAGGTGCGCCAGCGCATCCTCAACGGCAAGCCCGGCGCCATGCCGAGCTTCCGCAAGGTCTTCAGCCCCGAGGAAGTGGCGGCCTTCGCCCGCTACATCAAATCGCTCCCGGCCGGGGACTGAGCGAGGGTTCCGTCCTTCGGGAAAGTACGTATTGACTGAAGCGCGAAAATCAATTTAACACCAAAAAGTTTAGAATGTAAAAATAAGGGGGACGCGTCGATGAGTGTTACCATCAGAATGCCGCTCCGCGACAAGAAATCGCGCTACAGCCTGCTGCTCTGCACGGCCATGGCCGTCGTGAGCGTTATTCCGGCCTGTGGCAAGAAGCGAAGCACGAGTTCGAACCCGACGGCCTTCTGCACGGCGTCGAAGAAGAACTTTGCCGAATTCATGGGTCTCCGGGACAATCCGACGCAAGCCGGCGCCAAGGAATATACCGCGGCACTCCAGAAGACGTCCGAAGTCGCGCCGGTCGAACTGGAATCCGCTATGAAGACAGTTACCGACAGCTGGTCGCGCTATGTCGACAGCGGCGATCACTCCCTGCTGACGGGAACGGCGTACGCCGCCGCCACCGACCAGATCAACACCTGGGAATCGGAGTTCTGCAAATAGCGAACGGGCGCCGTTCATAGCCGAAAATGGCAGGCAAGAATGATCGGGCGGGCTTGCGCATGGTGTTCAGCCCGGAGGACGTGAAGGCGCTCGCCCGCTACATCAAATCGCTCCCGGCCGGGGAGGAGTGAAGGTTCCGCCCTCCGGGAAACTACGTATTGCCCGGCTTCCAGCGCGCGGTTGAACTAGTACCTGATATGAATGTTTCAGGAACCGCCGAGGAGCCCGTCATGTCCGCATCTCCCGCCGCCGCCGCGCCAGGCTTCGCGGACCAGCCGATCGGCAGCATCGCCGCCGCACTGCCCGGAGCGACCGCGCTGTTCCGCCGCCACAAGCTCGATTTCTGCTGCGGCGGCGCGACCAGGCTGGCTGACGCAGCCGCGGCGCGCGGCGTCGGGCTGGCCGATCTCGAACGCGAACTCGCCGCTCTGCAGCCGCAGGCTCCGGTGGCGCCCGAGGAAACCGACGCGCTGATCGACCATATCCTGGATCGCTATCACGCCGTTCACCGGGCCGAACTGCCCGAGCTGATCCGGCTCGCGCGGCGGGTGGAAGCGGTGCATCGGGACGACCCCGCGGCGCCGGCGGGGCTGGCGGAGCTGCTCGAGACGATCGAGGCCGAGCTGGTGGAGCACCAGGCCAAGGAAGAGCAGGTTCTGTTCCCGCTCATGCGTGCCGGCGGCCACCCCATGATCGTCCACCCGATCGCGCGCATGCGCGACGAGCACGAGGCCCACGGCGCCAATCTCGCCGAAATCCTTGTCCTCACCAACGACATCACGCTGCCGCCGGAGGCCTGCAACAGCTGGCGCGCGCTCTATGCCGGGCTGGCGAAATTCGCCGAGGACCTGACCGAGCACGTGCATCTCGAAAACAACGTGCTGTTTCCTCGCTTCGCCGACGTCTGACGCCGTCGCGCTTGCCGAATTCCGCTGCGCCGGCGCAGAACGGACCGGTCCGTAACCCCGATCCGAGACCGAGGAGGGCCGCGATGTCCGATCCGCTCTATCCCACGCCCACGCGCGAGCTCGCCGCGCGGCGCAAGGCGCTGGCGCCCGAGATGCTGGCGGCGTTCGACAATTTCAGCCGCACCGTCTTCGCCGAGGGCGCGCTGCCGGTGAAGACCAAGCAGCTCATCGCGCTCGCCGTTTCGCACGTGACCCAGTGCCCCTTCTGCATCCGCGCCCATACCCGCGCGGCCAAGCGCCACGGCGCGAGCGAGCAGGAAATGATGGAGGCGATCTGGGTCGCGGCCGAGATGCGGGCCGGTGCCGCCTACGCGCACAGCCTGCTCGCGATGGACGAGATGCGGGCGATGGACGAGGCGGCGCCGAAGCCGGGCTGAGCGGTTCAGCCCGCGGCCTCGGCGGCGGGAAAATTCAGCTCCAGCCGGATGCCGTTGGGGTCGGTGAGAAACACCTGGTGCACCGCCTGGTCCGGCACCGTCCGCTGGTCGAAGCGGATGCCGAGCGCGGCGAGACGGGCACGCACGCCGGGGAGGTCCGTCGCGGTGAAGGCGATATGGTCGATCCGCCCCGTCATCGTCGCGCCCGCCCCGGCGCCGGCATCTTCGATGACGTGCACGAGCGGCGCACCGTCCTGGTAGAGCCAGGCGCCGGGAAAGGGGAACGCCGGGCGCGGCCCGATGCTGAAGCCCATCACGTCGGTATAGAAGCGGCGCGTCGCGGCGAGATCGCCGGTGCGGATCGTGTAGTGGTCGAGCCTGCCGATGGCCATGGTTCACCCTCCCTACGCCTGCCGCCAGCCTGCGCAGGCATGCCGGCGGCGTCAATGTGGCTCTTTCCTCCGCGGCCGGCCGGGGCGATGCTTGCGACGATGCATCCTCCCCTCACCGAAACCGCCAGCCTCGCTCCGCCCCGTGCCGCCGCCAGCCCGCGGCTGACGGCGCTCATCGTCGCCTGCGCGCTGTTGATGCAGAACCTCGACTCGACGGTGCTCGCCACCGCGCTGCCGGTGATGGCGCACGCCTACGGCGCGGACCCGGTACGGATGAGCGTGGCGCTGACCTCCTATCTGCTCAGCCTCGCCGTGTTCATCCCGGCGAGCGGCTGGATGGCCGACCGGTTCGGCGCCCGCGCGGTCTTCCGCCTCGCTATTATCGTGTTCACGCTCGGCTCGGTGCTGTGCGGCTCGGCGCAGACGCTCGGCGCGCTGGTCGCCGCGCGCATCGTCCAGGGGCTCGGCGGCGCGATGATGGTCCCGGTCGGGCGGCTCCTGCTGCTGCGCAGCGTCGCCAAGTCCGAGCTCGTCGCCGCCATGGCCTGGCTCACCATGCCGGCGCTGATCGGCCCGATCCTCGGCCCGCCGCTCGGCGGCTTCATCGTCAGTTATTGGTACTGGCCGTGGATTTTCTACATCAACGTGCCGATCGGCCTGCTCGGCGTCGTGCTGGTCAGCCGCTTCATCGTCGAAGTGCGCGAGCCGCGCCCGGACCCGTTCGATGGCACCGGCCTGGCGCTCAGCGCACTGGCTCTGGTGGCGCTGATGGGCGGGCTGGAGCTGGGCGGACGCGGCCTGCTCGGCTCCGGTGCGCTGGCGGCGACGGTCGGGGTCGGGCTGGTCGCCGGCGGGCTCTATGTGCGCCACGCACGGCGCCATCCGCGGCCGGTGCTGGAGCTCGGCCTGCTCACGATCCCCACCTTCGGCGTCTCGGTGCTGGCCGGCACGCTGTTCCGGCTCGGTGTCGGCGCCGTGCCGTTCCTGCTGCCGCTGCAGATGCAGCTCGGGTTCGGCGATTCGGCCTCCAAGAGCGGCATGATCACGTTCGCCGCCGCCGCCGGCGCGCTGGTGATGAAGCCGGCAACGCAGACGCTGCTGCGCTGGATCGGGTTCCGCGCCACGTTGCTGTGGAATGGCGTGCTCTCCGCCGTGCTGCTCGCCGCCTGCGCCGCGTTCCGCCCGGCCTGGCCGCTGGCGGCGATCTACGCCGTGCTGCTCATCGGCGGCCTGGTGCGCTCGCTGCAGTTCACCGCCTACAACTCGATCGCCTTCGCCAACATCCCGCGCGCGCGGATGAGCGCGGCCTCCAGCCTGTATTCGACGCTGCAGCAGCTCTCGCTCACCCTCGGCATCGCGCTCGGCGCGGCCGGGCTGGAGCTTGGCCGGCGCGCCTTCGGCCACGCGCTGCCGGGGCCGGCGGATTTCAGCCTCGCCTTCCTGCTGGTCGGCGCCGCCTCGGCGCTGGCGGCACCGTGCGCCCTGCTGCTCAGCCGCGACGCCGGCGCCGAGCTCGCCGGGCGCGGAGCGGCGGACTGATTGCCGCACGCCGACGCAGCCGATATGGTTTGCCAATCATAGCGGAGCTTCGCCGTGCGCAGAGATCGACGACGGTTCCTTGCCCTCACGCTGCTGTCGCTCGCCTTCGCGCCCGGGGCGGGTGGTGCCGCGGAGATCGTCGACGCGACCGGGCGGCACGTCGCCCTGCCCGCAGGCATCGCGCGGGTGATGCCCGCCGGCCCGCCGGCCGCGGTGCTGCTGGCCGCGCTGGCGCCGGAGATGATGACCGGCTGGCCACACCCGCCCGCCGCCGCTGCCGCCGCGCTGCTCGCCGCCCCGCTCGCCGCCCTGCCCAAGTCGCCGCCGCTGGAGCCGGCGGCGCAGGCCGCCATCGCGGCGACGCATCCAGACCTCATCGTCGACTACGGCACCGTCAGCCCGCGCTACGTCGCACGCGCGCGCGACACGCAGGCCGGCGTGCCGGTGCTGCTGTTCGACGGCGGGCTGGAGAAGGTTCCCGACATTCTGCGCCAGCTCGGCACCGCGCTCGGCCGCGCCGCGCGCGGGGAGGACCTGGCGCGCATGGCCGCCGACATCCTCGCCGCCCGCCGTCCCGATGCGATGCGGCGCGTGGTCTATGTCCGCGGCGAGCCGGACGCGCTGATCGCCGCCGCGCCGGGCTCGCAGCCGTTCGAGACGCTGCGGGTCGCCGGCTGGCAGGTGCTGGCGCCGGCGGGCGAGGCGGGCGAGAAATTCCGCCCCGTCACCGCCGCGGCGATCGCCGCACTCGACCCGGATGTACTGATCCTGACCGATCCCGCCGCCCGCGCCGCTTTGGCGACGGCGCCGGAATGGCGCGCGGTGCGGGCGCTGCGCGAAGGCCACGCCTATATCGCGCCGATGCTGCCGTTCGGCTGGTTCGAGGAGCCGCCGTCGATCAACCGGTTGCTCGGGCTGCTCTGGACCGAACACTACGCCGACCCGGCCGCGCTCGCGGCACGCGCGGCCTCGGTACAGGCGGCGCTCTACGGCCGCACCGCCAGCGCGGCCGAGACCGCGGCGCTGCGCGACGCTCTCGCCCCGATCCTCATCGCGACGCCATGATCCGGCCGCGCCGCCGCACGCTCCTGCTCGGCGGCGGCGCGCTGCTCGTGGCTGGCGCGGCGCCGGAGCCGCTCACCGTCTTCGCCGCCGCCAGCCTCACCGACGCGTTGCGCGCCGTCGACGGCGCCTGGCAGGGGCAAGGCGGCGCGCCGCTGCGCCTCGTGTTCGGGGCCAGTTCGACGCTGGCGCGCCAGATCCAGGCCGGCGCGCCGGCGGATCTCTTCCTGTCCGCCGACGAGCGCTGGATGGATGAACTCGCCGGCCACGACCTGCTCGTGCCGGATACGCGGCGGGATCTGCTGCATAATCGGCTCGTGCTGATCGGGCCGGCCGATCGGGCCGGGGGCGGACCGCCGGCGGCGATGACCCGGGATTTCGACCTCGCCGGCCTGCTCGGCCGCGATGGACGGCTTGCGGTCGGCGACCCCGGCCATGTGCCGGCCGGGCTCTACGCGCGCCAGGCGCTGACCCGGCTGGGATTGTGGCCGGCGATGGCGCCACGGCTGGCGCCGGCGGCGGATGTGCGCGCGGCGCTGCAGCTCGTCGCCCGGGGCGAGGCGCCGGCCGGCATCGTCTATGCCACGGACGCCGAGGCCGCGCCCACGGTGCGGGTGCTTGCCATCTTCCCGGCGGACCTGCACGACCCGATCACCTACCCCATCGCCATCCCGCGCGGCCATGACCGTGCCGAAACGCGGGCGCTGCTCGCCTTCCTCGCCGGCCCGGCGGCGCGGGCGATCTTCGTCCGCTTCGGCTTCACGCCGGAGTAGGCGAAGCTGCCGCCGGAACTCTGGCCCGTCGTCCGGCTCACCCTCGCGGTCGCGGCGCGCGCCGTCGCCTTCGGCCTGCCGCTCGCCGTGCTGGTCGGCTTCGCGCTGGCGCGCGGGCGGTTTGCCGGGCGATTCCTGGTCGATGCCGTGGTCAATCTGCCGCTGGTGCTGCCGCCGGTGGTGATCGGCTGGCTGCTGCTGCTCCTGCTCGGCCGCCACGGGCCGCTCGGCGCCTGGCTCTATGCCGCCTTCGGGCTGCGCCTGGCCTTCACCACCGCCGGTGCCAGCCTGGCCTGCGGGGTGATGATTTTCCCGCAGATGGTGCGCGCCTGCCGCCAGGGGCTGGATGCGGTCGATCGCGGGCTGGAGCAGGCGGCGCGGACCCTCGGGGCCAGGCCGCTCGACTGTTTCCTCAGCGTCACCCTGCCGCTGGCCGCGCCCGGCGTCCTGGTGGCGGCGATCGCCGGCTATGTCGCGGCGCTGGGCGAGTTCGGCGCGGTGATCACCTTCGCGGCGAACATCCCCGGCGAGACCCAGACCCTGCCGCTGGCGATTTTCAGCGCCCTGCAGGTGCCGGGCGGCGAGGCGCTGGCAGCGCGGCTGGCGATCGTCTCGGTCGCACTCGCGCTGGCCGGGCTCGGCCTCTCCGAATGGGCAGGACGGTGGCTCGGGCAGCGCCTCGGCCTGCGATGACCGAGGGCGCCGGCCTTGCCATCGCATTCCGCCACGACTTCCCCGGCTTCACTGCCGCGATCGACCTCGCCGCGCCGACGCCGGGGACGCTGGCCCTGTTCGGCCCCTCCGGCTGCGGCAAATCGACCCTCGCCGCCGTCGTCGCCGGGCTGCTGCGCCCGGCCTCGGGGCGCGTCGTCCTCGACGGCACGGTGCTGTTCGACAGCAGCGCCGGCATCTGCCTGCCGCCGGAGCGCCGCCGCATCGGCATGGTGTTCCAGACGCCGAACCTGTTCCCCCATCTGACGGTCGCCGGCAATCTGCGCTACGGCCAGCGCCGCGCCGGCAGGGACGGCGGCGGGTTCGACGAGATCGTGGCCCTGCTCGGGCTGGAGCCGCTGCTGGCGCGCCGGCCGCGGACCCTCTCGGGCGGGGAACGCCAGCGCGTGGCGATCGGGCGGGCGCTGCTCTCCCGCCCGCGCCTGCTGGTGATGGACGAGCCGCTCTCCAGCCTCGACGGGCCGCGCAAGGATGAGATCCTGCCCTACCTGGCCCGGCTGAAGCAGGCGCTTCAGCTGCCGATCCTCTACATCACCCACGATCTCGCTGAGGTTGCGCGGCTGGCCGACTGGCTGGCGCTGATGGAAGCCGGGCGGGTGCGCGCGGCCGGGCCGCTGGGCGAGATCGCGGTGCGCGGCGATCTGCCGCTGGCGCTGCGCGACGACGCCGGGGCGATGCTCGCCGCGCGGGTTCTGGAGCACGACGCGGCGCGGCAGCTGACGACGCTCGCGGCGGGCGCGGCGCGGCTGCTGGTGCCGTTGCTGGCGGCGGCGCCGGGGACGATGGTGCGGCTCAGGGTGCCGGCGCGCGAGGTGATCCTGGCCACCGACGTGCCGCGCGGCATCAGCGTGCACAACGTGCTCGCCACCACGATCCGCGCCATCACCGAGGATCCGCCGCGGCGCGCGACGCTGGTGGCGCTCGACGCGGGCGGGGTCGGCCTGCTGGCGCGGGTGACGCCGGACGCCGTCGCCCGCCTCGGCCTCGCGCCTGGCAGCGCCGTGCTGGCGTTGGTCAAGTCGGTGGCGATCGAGGTCTTCCCAGCGTGACGCGGCCGGGGCTGGCGGCCCGGCGGACCGGGACGTAGCATCGGGCGGGAGCCGCGTCGCCCGCTGGCCGGCCGAGCCGGAGAACCGACAATGCCCGAACCCCGCACGAGCACGATGCGCGCCGTCGAAGCGACGGGCTTCGGTCTCGATACCCTGCGCCTCGCCGAGCGCCCGGTGCCGCGGCCCGGACCGGGCGAGATTCTCGTGCGCGTGCGGGCGGCGACGCTGAACTACCGCGAGATGCCGGCCTGGGGGGCCGCGGCGAAGGCGGCGATGGATGGGCGCGGGGCGGACATCGTCGTCGAAACCGCGGGCACGCTGGCGCAGGCGATCGAGGCGACCGCCTTCGGCGGGTTCGTCGGCGTGATCGGCTTCGTCGGCGGCTACCGCGCCGAGGTGGACATCCGCCAGCTGATCGGGCCGATGGTGCGCCTGCAGGGCATCGCCGTCGGCTCGCGCACACGCTTCGAGGCGATGAACCGCGCGATCGTGGCGCACCGGCTCAAGCCCGTCGTCGAGCAGATATTCCCCCTCGAGCGCGCGGCCGAGGCGTTCGCGCTGATGGAGCGGGGCGGCCAGTTCGGCAAGATCGGCCTGACGGTCTGAGCCGCCGCCGCGGCGGGCGTGGATACGATTCGGTGTGGCGCTCGCAGCCGTGGCACCCTATATGAGCCGGACGGCGCTTTTCCAGTATTGGGCTGCTTGTGCCTTGTCGTGCGGCTCGTTCGCATCCTGTGCCCCCAAATTTGAAAAAGTATTCCGGCCTGCACAGTGTGGGCCGCCGGGTTGCATGGAGAGACACGATGTCGCAAGGCACGGTTAAGTGGTTCAACGCGCAGAAGGGTTATGGGTTCATCCAGCCGGATGATGGTCAGAAGGACGTGTTCGTCCATATTTCCGCGGTCGAGCGCTCCGGATTGGGCCAGCTGAACGAAGGCCAGAAGGTCAGCTTCGACCTCGAGCGCGGTCAGCAGGGCAAGATGTCGGCGATCAATCTGAAGGCCGTCTGAACCCGCTGGATCCGGTGCCGCCCCGGGGGCACCGGTGGGGCGGCACCGGTGGCGACGGAGACCATTGTGACACTGCATAAATTCCAGGTCGGGCAGGTGGTCGATTTCCTGCCCGGGCCACGGGACGCCAACATCCCGCGCGGCCGATACAAAGTCCAACGCCTGCTGCCGAGCGAGACCCGGGATCCGCAATATCGCGTGAAGCACGCGGTGGACGGGCACGAACGGGTCGTGCCAGAGAGCCAGCTCGCTGCCCAGCGCGGGGTGCTCGGCTAGAGTGGGATGACGTCGCCTTCGCTCCGCCATCCTACTCAGGCTCTCTGTTTGATCGCGTGATTCAGACCTACGGCCATGCCACCTTCGGTCATCACGCTCTAAAGCTGCATCCCATCAGCCGAGCCGATCTGATGGGATGAGACCAGCGGCATGGAGCGGGGTCCGCGAACCGTCTGGCGCGGCGCGCGCTCTGGAACCATACGAGTCTGGACCAATTTGTCTCCGGTCTGGCCGAGCCGGAGCGGCTCGGTCGGATCGGCCGTTGCTCTCGGCCGCGGGATGTGACGCACACAGGGGAAAAGCGATGGTCTTCAAGCCGAACTACAACCAGCAGCGCGCCGAGCGCAACCGCGCGGCGCAGGCGAAAAAGGAAGCCAAGCAGCGCGAGCGCGAGGAAGCCGTCGCCCGCCGCAAAGCGGCCCGCGAGAACGAAGCGCCGCCGCCGCCCGAGCCCGCCCCGTCGGGCGACTCGTGACCAACCGCCCTGCCCCCTCGCCGTGCGCGATGGGCGCCGGCACAGATCAGGACCGGATATGATGAAACGCCGTGCGCTCAGCAGCTTCGTTCTGTTCGACGTCACCTACGCCGACGGCAGCCAGACCTCGCGGCGCAAGGTTCCCAGCACGACGCTGGCGGACCTCGACGGCGAGGCGGCGATCAAGGCGGTGATCGAGGCACAGGACCGGGAAATCGCCCTCGCCTCCGGCCGCCCGCGCGGCGAGATCAAATCGGTCTCGCGGTCGCGCACCTAGGCTTGCCTTCGGCGCCATTTCGGCCTTGAAGCCCGGAGCGGCTTGAGGTTCGGTGGCGCGCGCCCGACGCTGCGCGCCAGAAGAAGCGTGCAATGGTCCGGGCGGGCCGCGGACCGGCAGGGAGGTACCATGGCGACCGATCTCGACGACGTGCTGGAGGCCGCGCGGAGCGCCCTCGGCGAGCGTATCTCCACCAATGCGAGCCTGCGCGAGCAGCACAGCCACGGCGAGGACACCAATCCGCCGCTGCTGCCCGACGCGGTGGCCTTCGTCGAGACCACCGAGGAGGCCGCGCGGCTGCTCGCGCTGTGCAACGCACGGCGTGTGCCGGTGGTGCCGTTCGGCGCCGGAACCTCGCTCGAAGGCCATGTGACGCCGGTGCGCGGGGGTATCTCGCTCGATCTTTCGCGCATGACCCGCGTGCTCGAGGTCAACGAGCCGGACATGGATTGCCGCATCCAGGCCGGGGTGACGCGCCAGCAGCTCAACGCCCATCTGCGCGACGCCGGGCTGTTCTTCCCGGTCGATCCGGGCAGCGAGTGCACCATCGGTGGCATGTGCGCGACCCGGGCCTCCGGCACCAACGCGGTGCGCTATGGCACGATCCGCGAGAACGTCCTCGGGCTCACGGTGGCGCTGGCGGATGGGCGGGTGATCCGCACCGGCGGGCGGGTGCGCAAATCCTCGACCGGCTATGATCTCACGCGGCTGTTCATCGGCTCGGAAGGCACGCTCGGCGTCATCACCGAGATCCAGCTCCGCCTGCACGGCATTCCCGAGGCGATGTCCGCCGCGGTGTGCCAGTTCCCCAGCCTGGCCGGAGCGGTGGAGACGGTGATCGCGGTGATGCAGGCCGGCATTCCCGTCGCGCGCATCGAGTTTCTCGACGAGCAGATGATGGAAGCGACCATCGCCTACGCCAAGCTCGAAGGCTACACGGCGCGGCCGACGCTGTTCTTCGAATTCCACGGGTCCGAGGCCGGCGTCGCCGAGCAGGCGCAGATGGCCGAGGCGCTGGCCGAGGAGCACGGCGGCGCCGGGTTCCGCTGGGCAACCAATGCCGAGGCGCGGAACCGGCTGTGGAAGGCGCGGCACGATGCCTACTGGGCGGCGCTCGCCTATCGGCCCGGCCATCGGGTGCTGACCACGGATGCCATCGTGCCGATCTCGCGCCTGGCCGAAGCCGTGCTCGGCGCGCGGGCGGATATCGACGCCTCCGGGTTCACGGCGCCGATGGTGGGCCATGTCGGCGACGGCAATTTCCACACCACCATCATGGTGCCCGACGAGCCTGGCGCCCTGGAGCGGGCCTGGGCGCTGGACCGGCGGATCGTCTCCCGCGCACTCGCGCTTGGCGGCTCGTGCAGCGGCGAGCATGGGGTGGGGATCGGCAAGCGCGAATTCCTTGAGATCGAGCACGGGCCGGAAAGCCTGGCGGTGATGCGCAGCCTCAAAACGACGCTGGATCCGAACGGCATCCTCAATCCTGGCAAGATGTTCCTGAACTGACGCCGGTGTCGCGCCTCACCGCTCTCGGCCCGGCGGCGCGGCTCGCGGCCCAGCGCATCGCTGCGGCCAATGCGGCGCTGAACCGGCGCCTCATCGGCCGGCTCGGGCCGGGCCTGATCACCGGCGCCTCCGACGACGACCCCTCCGGGATCGCCACCTATTCGCAGGCCGGCGCGCAGTTCGGCTACGCCATGTGCTGGGTGATGCTGTTCACCTTTCCGCTGATGGCGGCGATCCAGGAGATCAGCGCGCGCATCGGCCGCGTTACCGGGCGCGGCATCGCCGGCAATCTGCGCGCACATTATCCGCCCTGGCTGCTGCGCGCGATCGTGGCGCTGCTGCTGATCGCCAACATCGCCAATCTCGGCGCGGATCTCGGCGCCATGGGCGAGGCGCTGCAGCTGCTGATCGGCGGTTCTGCCAAACTCTATGTCGTGCTGTTCGCCGTCGCCTGCGCGATCCTGGAGATTTTTGCCCGCTACGAACGCTATGTCGCCATTCTCAAATGGTCCTCGCTGTCACTGCTCGCCTACGCCGCCACGGCGCTGATCATCGACGTTCCCTGGGCGAACGTCGCGCGCCACACGCTCGTGCCGACCTTCTCCTTCGACACCGACTACGTCATCGCCATCGTCGCCGTGCTCGGCACCACCATCACGCCCTATTGCTTCTTCTGGCAGTCCTCGCAGGAGGCGGAGGACGAGCGGGTCGATCCACGCGCCCGCCCGCTGCTCGAAGCGCCCGAGCAGGCGCCGGCGGAAATCGCGCGCATGCGGTTCGACACCTATACGGGCATGGGCTACTCGAACCTGATCAGCCTGTTCATCATCGTCACCACCGCGGCGACGCTGCATGTGCACGGCATCACCGACATCCAGACCTCGGCGCAGGCGGCCGAGGCGCTGCGGCCGCTCGCCGGACCCTTCACGTTCTTCATATTTTCCGCCGGCATCATCGGCATCGGCCTGCTCGCCGTGCCGGTGCTGGCCGGGTCATGCGCCTATGCGCTGGGCGAGGCGCTGGACTGGACCACCGGGCTCGGCCGTGCGCCGCTCGATGCCAAGGCGTTCTACGGCGCGATCACGGTGGCGACACTCATCGGCATCGGCATCAATTTCACCGCCATCGACCCGATCAAGGCGCTGTTCTGGTCGGCGGTGCTCAACGGCGTCGTCGCGGTGCCGCTGATGGTGATGATGATGCTGATGGCCGTGCAGCCGCGGGTGATGGGCCGCTTCACCCTGCCGGGACCGCTGCGGGCGCTGGGCTGGCTCTGCACCGGGACCATGGCGGTGGCGGTCGCGATCATGTTCGCGACGCTGTAGCTACCTCGACAGGCTTGGCGGCACTACTCCAGCCGGAACGCGTCGGCGATGCGGCGCACCGCGCCGGCAGCGTCGACCAGCATCAGGTCGAAGCGAACTCCCTTCGCGCCCCAATGCGGCTGGCTGGCGAGCAGCGCCTCGGCAGCGGCGAGGAGGCGCGTGCGCTGGCGCAGCGATAGCGCCTCCGCCGCCGCGGCGAGGCGGGTGCGGGATTTGACCTCGACCAGCGCCAGCAGCCCGTCACGCGTGGCGGCGATGTCGATTTCGCCGGCCCCGGTGCGCAGGCGCCGGCCGAGGATGGTCCAGCCCTCCGCCTCGAGCGCGGCGGCGGCCAAGCTCTCGGCATCGAGGCCGCTTCGCTGAGCACGCTGGCCGCGGGCGCGGCGGGTCGGATCGCTGGTAATGGCGGCGGGCTCCCCTGCCCTGCAGGTCTACTGGAGCTGCCGGCGCGGCGCTACGGCCGGGCCGCGTCAAAACGACATAAAGATATGCTTATATCTTGACGGATCGATCTGGTGGCTCTATCCGCTGTTCCCCGCGTCACCGCCCAGCCGCTTCGGCCAACAGGAGCCCTGCATGACCATCGCCACCAATCTCGGCTTTCCCCGCATCGGCCGCCGGCGCGAACTGAAAACCGCGCTCGAGGCGTTCTGGAGTGGGCAGGCCGACGAAGCCGCCCTGCGCGCCACCGCCGCCGGCCTGCGGGCCACCCATTGGGACCTGCAGCAGGGCCACGGCATCCAGCACGTCCCCGCCAATGATTTCGCCTTCTACGATCACGTGCTCGATACCGCCGTCATGCTCGGCGCCATTCCTGCCGGCTATGGCTGGCAGGAGGGCCCGGTTTCGCTGGCCACCTATTTCACCCTCGCCCGCGGCGGCGCCGCCGTGCCGGCGCTGGAAATGACCAAGTGGTTCGATACCAACTACCACTACCTGGTCCCCCGCCTCGCCGCCGGGCAGCGCTTCGTGCTCACCGAGAACCGCCCGCTCGCCGCCTTCCGCGAGGCCTTCGCCCAGGGCCGGCGCACCCGTCCGGTGCTGCTGGGCCCGGTCAGCTTCCTCGCCCTCGCCAAGACCATCGACGGCTCCGATCCGCTCGACCTGCTCGAGGCGGTTCTGCCGGTCTACGCCCAAATCCTTGACGAACTGGCCGCCGAGGGCGTGGCCTGGGTGCAGATCGACGAGCCGGTGCTGGCGCTCGACCTGCCGGCCAAGACCCGCGCCGCCATCAGCCGCGCCTACGCGGTGCTGGCGCCAAATCGCGGCGTGGACATCCTGCTCGCCAGCTATTTCGCGCCGCTGGCCGACAACCTGCCGACCGCCCTCGCCCTGCCGGTCGCCGGGCTGCATCTCGACCTGGTGCGCGGCGCCGGCCAGCTCGGCGCGGTGCTGGAGGCAGCGCGGCCGGAGCTGTGGCTCTCACTCGGCATCGTCGACGGGCGGAATATCTGGCGCACGGACCTGCGCCGCGCGCTGGCGACGCTGGAGCAGGCGGCGGCCAAGCGCGGCACCCGCCAGCTCATGGTCGCGCCCTCGTGCAGCTTGCTGCACGTGCCGGTGGACCTGGCGCAGGAGACGGCGCTGCCGGCCGAGCTGAAGCCGTGGCTCGCCTTCGCCACCCAGAAGCTGGCCGAGATCGCCACCCTCACCCGCGCTCTCGATGAAGGCGCGGCCAGTGTCGCCGATGCGCTCGCGGAGAGCGACAAGGCGGTGGCCGACCGGCGCGCCAGCACCAAGGTGCACAACCCGGCCGTCGCCGCCCGCCTCGGCGCTGTGACCCCGGCGATGGAGCGGCGCGCCAGCGCGTTCCCCACCCGCCGCGCGCGCCAGCAGGCCCGGCTCAACCTGCCCGCCTTCCCCACCACCACCATCGGCTCCTTCCCGCAGACCGCCGAAGTCCGCGCCGCCCGCGCCGCCCATGCCCGCGGCACCATCGACGACGCGAAATACGACGCGGCGATCGCCGAATGGACCAAGCAGGCGATCGCCTGGCAGGAGCAGGCCGGGCTCGACGTGCTGGTGCACGGCGAGTTCGAGCGCAACGACATGGTGAAGTATTTCGGCGAGCAGCTCGCCGGCTACGCCTTCACCAAGCATGGCTGGGTGCAGTCCTATGGCAGCCGCTGCGTTGCGCCGCCGATCATCTGGGGCGACGTGTCGCGCCCGGCGGCGATGACGGTGCGCTGGACGAAGTTCGCCCAGTCGCTCAGCAATCACCCGGTCAAGGGCATGCTCACCGGCCCGGTGACGATGCTGCAATGGTCGTTCGTGCGCGACGACGAAACCCGCGAGACGGTGTGCCGGCAGATCGCGCTGGCGCTGCGCGACGAGGTGACCGACCTGGAGGCCGCCGGCATCGGCGTGATCCAGATCGACGAGCCGGCGCTGCGCGAGGGCCTGCCGCTGCGCCGCGCCGACCGCACCGAGTATCTGCGCTGGGCGACCGCGAGCTTCCGCCTCTCGGCCAGCGGCGTGCGCGACGAGACCCAGATCCACACCCACATGTGCTACGCCGACTTCAACGACATCATGGCCGACATCATCGCGCTCGATGCCGACGTCATCAGCATCGAGGCGACGCGCAGCCGGATGGAACTGCTCGACGCCTTCAAGGTCGAGAAATATCCGAACGAGATCGGCCCGGGCGTGTGGGACATCCATTCCCCGCGCGTGCCGAGCGCGGCGGAGATGGCCGAGCTGCTTCGCCTCGCCCGCGGCCGCCTGGCCGACTGGCAGATCTGGGTCAATCCGGATTGCGGGCTGAAGACGCGGCGCTGGGAGGAGGTCCGCCCGGCGATCGACAACATGGTCGCGGCCGCCCGCGAACTCCGCTCCATGGCTCAGGCGGCGGAGTAACCGAGACGCTACCCCGGGGCGGCGACGCTCCGGGGTGGCGGCTCAGCAATGGTGCGGCGGCTGCAGCTTGAACTCGGACAGCCGCGCCATCATGACGAAATCGCCGAAATCCATGCGGATCTCGTCGGCGACCCCGTTCTCCCAGTAGCGCATGCTCACTTCGTAGTCCGGTTCGAGCGCCGTGGGCTTGCGGTCGAAGAAGGCGATGTGCACGCGCCCGCTGGCGAGTTTGGCCAGCGCCGGGTAGCGCGCCGACGGCGACTTCGTGTTCCAGCTCGTGATGGTGACGAACGTGTCCTGCGCACCACCGTCGGCGGTGCCGTCGAACAGCGGCAGGGCGAGGAAGCGCTTGCCCGCGGCGGCGCCGGCGAGGATCGACGCGGTGTGCCACATCGGGAACAAGGTCCCGCTGGGCAGCGGGGTGATCTCTTCCTTCGGCTGGCTGTAGCGCACCTCGCCGCGCCCGCCGGGATGATCGAGCGTCGCCTCGCCGGAGGTCGCTTCGGTGAGGGCGGTGTCGGTGGTCTGGCGCATGCGGAAGCGCAGGCGCGTGCCGGTCTTGGATTCCCAGGTGGCGTAGTCGGTCTCCATCTGCACGTCCTGGCCGTCGCGGTTGGAGATGGCCATGGAGAGCTTCTGCTCGACCGCCCAGCCGTCGCAGGCATCGATGACGTCGAAATTCATCGACCCGCTGCCGCCGACGATGTCGCCGCCGCGCCCCGATTCGAAACTCAGCTGATAGCGCGCGTGATGTGCGGCGAGGCCGGCGGCGACCTGCGCGGCGGCCGGCGCCGCGGCGGCGCGCGGCGTGCTGATCGTCGGCGGCGCCGGTTCCGCCCGGGCCGGCAACGCCCACGGCGCGGCGGTGCTCAGCAGGGTGGCGGCGGCGAGGGCAGCAAGGCGCGTGGACATGCGCGGAGTCTCCGACGGGTTCGATGATAGATAAGTGAACGAGTGCCCGTTGCCCATAGGCGCATCGCGTCAGCCGCCGGCGTGGGCCTTCGGCGGCAGATCGAGCTTCAGCGACAATTCCTTGAGCCGCGCGGGAGCGACTGGCGCCGGCGCGCCCATCATCAGGTCCTCGCCCTGCTGGTTGAGCGGGAACAGGATGACTTCGCGGATGTTCGGCTCGTCGGCCAGCAGCATCACCATCCGGTCGATCCCCGGCGCCGAGCCGCCGTGCGGCGGGGCGCCGTAGCGGAACGCGTTGAGCATGCCGCCGAAGCGCGCCTCCACCTCGTCGGCGCCGTAGCCGGCGATGGCAAAGGCTTTCAGCATGATGTCGGCGCGGTGATTGCGGATCGCGCCGGACGAAAGCTCGATGCCGTTGCAGACGATGTCGTACTGGTAGGCCTTGATGGTCAGCGGATCCTGCGTCTCCAGCGCTTCCAGCCCGCCTTGCGGCATGCTGAACGGGTTGTGCGAGAAATCGATCAGACCGGTGTCCTCGTTGCGCTCATACATCGGGAAGTCGGTGATCCAGCAGAAGCGGAAGGCCCCGGTCTCGGCCAGGCCCAGCTCGCTGGCGAGCCGCGTGCGCACGCTGCCGGCGAATTTCGCCGCTTCGGCCGGCTTGCCGGCGACGAAGAACACCGCATCCCCGGCGCCAAGACCGCAGAGGTCGCGGATCTGCGCCGCCCGCTCCGGCTCGAGATTGCGTGCGATCGGCCCTTTGGCGCCCTCGGCATCGAAAATGATGTAGCCGAGGCCACCCGCGCCCTCCTCCTTGGCCCAGTCGTTGAGCTTGTCGAAGAAGGAGCGCGGCTGCGTGCCGGCACGAGGCGCCGGGATCGCGCGCACCACGCCGCCGGCGGCGACGATGCGGGAAAAGAGGCCGAAGCCGGAGCCGGCGAAGGCGCTGCTCGCGTCCCGGATGCGCAGCGGGTTGCGCAGATCCGGCTTGTCGGAGCCGAATTCGAGCATCGCGGTCTCATAGGGGATGCGGGGGAAGGGCGTCGGGCTGACGGTGCGGCCCGCGGCAAACTCCTCGAACACGCCGGCGATCACCGGCTCGATAGCCGCAAAAACATCGTCTTGCGTGACAAAACTCATCTCGAAATCGAGCTGGTAGAACTCGCCCGGCGAGCGGTCGGCGCGCGAGGCCTCGTCGCGGAAGCAGGGCGCGATCTGGAAATACCGGTCGAACCCGGCGACCATCAGCAACTGCTTGAACTGCTGCGGCGCCTGCGGCAGGGCGTAGAACTTGCCCGGATGCAGCCGCGCCGGCACCAGGAAGTCCCGCGCGCCTTCGGGCGAGGAGGCGGTGAGGATCGGCGTCTGGAATTCGTGGAACCCCTGCGCCGTCATGCGCTGCCGGATCGAGGCGATGACCTGGCTGCGCAGTACCATGTTGCGCTGCATCCGCTCGCGGCGAAGATCCAGGAAACGGTAGCGCAGCCGGAGATCCTCGGGGAATTGCTGCTCGCCGGCGACCTGGATCGGCAGCGTCTCGGCCGCCGACTGCACGGTGAGGGTCGCCGCGCGCAGTTCGATCTCGCCGGTCGGCAGCCGTGGGTTCGCCGTGCCGGGCGCGCGTGCCACCACCTCGCCGGTGACGGTGATGACGCTCTCGGGCCGCACCCGGTCGGCCTCCGCGAACACGGCGCTACCCTGGGTGAAGACGCACTGGGTGATGCCGGCGTGGTCGCGCAGATCGATGAACAGCAGCCCGCCATGATCGCGCTTGCTGTGCACCCAGCCGGAGAGGCGAGCGGTGCGGCCGGTGTCGGCGGCGCTGAGCGCGCCGCAGGAATGGGTGCGGTAGGAATGCATCGGCGTGTTCCTGCTCGGGGGTCGCGTGAACTGGGCGCCGGCCGGAGCGGGCGCCGGGCACACAAGCGCCGGGCACACAAGCGAGCGGGGGCGCCACTGTCAAGTTTGTTGCCCGGGCACGTTTCCGTGCTCGCTGCCCAGGCGCGCCCTCCTAATTGTTGCCCGGGCGCGCTTCCGCCACGCCATGGGCCGGTGTAGAGACAAACGCATGCCGCGCCCCGCCCGTGCCGATTTTCCCCCGCCCGAACTCATCACCACCTCCGACGCGCTGGACGCGGTTTGCGCCCGGCTGCGGCGGGAGGCGTTCGTCACCGTCGATACGGAGTTCATGCGCGAACGCACCTACTGGCCGGAACTCTGCGTCGTCCAGCTCGCCGGCACCGCCGAGGTCGTCGTCGTGGACGCGCTCGCCCCCGGTATCGATCTGGCCCCGCTCGGCGCCCTGCTCGCCGACCCGGCGGTGACCAAGGTCTTCCACGCCGCCCGTCAGGACGTGGAGATTTTCCTGCTGCTGTTCGACGCCGTGCCGCGGCCGCTGTTCGATACGCAGGTGGCGGCGATGGTCGGCGGCTTCGGCGACCAGGCCGGCTATGACACGCTGGTCGCCGCCCTCACCGGCGGGCACATCGACAAGGCCCACCGCTTCTCCGATTGGTCCGCCCGGCCGCTCTCGCCGGCCCAGATCGCCTACGCCGCCGCCGACGTCACCCATCTGCGCGGCGTCTATGAGCGGTTGATGGCGCGGCTGGAGAAGGAAGGCCGCAGCGCCTGGGTGGCCGAGGAGATGGGCGCGCTGGCCGAGCCGGCGACCTACCGCGCGGATCCCGAGACCGCTTGGGAGCGGCTGCGCGCGCGCAGCAACAACCGCCGCTTTCTCGGCCTGCTGCGCGCCATCGCCGCCTGGCGCGAGCGCGAGGCGCAGCGCGTCAACATCCCCCGCCAGCGTCTGCTCAAGGACGAGACGCTGCTGGAGATCGCCGCCACCGCGCCACGCACGGCGGAGGACCTGCTCCGTGCCCGTGGCGTCGGCCGTGGCTTCGCCGAGGGCAAACAGGGCGCGGCACTGCTGGCCGTGATCGAAGCCGCCGCCGCCCTGCCGGAGGACGCGCTGCCCGAGCTGCCGCGCGCGCGGGAGGGCGCCCGCCCCTCGCCCGCCCTGGTCGCGCTGCTGAAAGTGCTGCTGGCGGCGAAATGCGAGCAGCACGACGTGGCCCCGAAACTGGTCGCCTCTTCCGAGGAGATCGATCGGCTCGCGGCCGAGGAGCAGCCGGACATCCCGCCGCTGCACGGCTGGCGGCACGACCTGTTCGGCGCCGACGCGCTGGCGCTGAAGTCCGGCCGCATCGCGCTCTCCACCGAGGGCAAGCGGATCAAGCTGCTGCGCCTGGGCTGAGCAGGCGCGATCCCCTCCCGCTCCGGCGTCGCGGATGTTACATAGGCGATCTTAATCGGCCGGCGCGCGGTCGCCCGATTCCCGGTGAAGCGCGGCGCGCGGCGATGGGGAAGCGCCATGCCAGAAGCGAAAAAATCACAAGCCGCGCAGGACGTTCGGACCCGGCCGGCTCGCTGGTGGCAGTGGGTTCTGATGTATCCTGCCCTGTTCATCGCCATGCTCGGCGCGGTGCCGCAGTATTTCCATTGGGTCTCGGCGGTGCAGCTGGGGCTTTCGCCCTTCGCCGATGTCGGCGGCGCGGAGAAGCAGCTCGATGCCTGGCGCAGAAACACCGATTGTCTGAGCGGGATCGATCACGTCAAACCCGAGGCGAAGACCCGCTACGGCATCGATCTGCTCACCTGCCCCTCGGGCGACATCCTGGTGACCCTGACCCCGCCGTCGGGCGCCGGCCAGGCGCTCTCGACCTGGATCATCACCGCGGACCTGTTCACCCACACCGCCCGGCGCGGTCTCCTTGCCGCGGCATTCGCCCAGACGCCGCCCAGAGCCACCGAGGAACCGTATTCGACCCGCGTGATCGACGTACGCCAGAGCGGAACCCTGGTGACGAGACGCATCCAGCGCTCGGACGGAAGCTGCGTCGACCAGACGATCGACGCGCTGACCGGGCGGCACATCCGGCAAGCCGACGCGCCCTGCACGAAATATTGAAGCGGCGCGGGATCTGGCGCCGAAGGCCGGAGCGCGCCTAGGCTGCCTCCGCATGACAGCGGAGGCCGCCGGGCCTGGCAGTGGCGGCGGCAGCTCCCGGCCCTGGAGGATCACGGCGATGCGCGCCTTTCACCATCACCTTGCGGCTCCCCTCATCCGGCGGATCGCCGTCGCGCTGGCCATCGGCTCTGCCGGCGCGGCGCTGCTGCCTGCCGGGGGACAGGCGCAGTTGCTCAACCAACTGGAGAATGCAGTCGGAGCGGGGCAAGGCGGAGGGGCCGCGCCGGGCGGCGGCGCGCTCGGGGGGCTCGGGTCGGCGTTGCCGTCGGTGGACAAGGCGAGTCCGACCAATCTCGCCGGGCTGATCCAATATTGTATCCAGAACAACTACCTGGGTGGCGGCGCTGCCTCGGTGAAGGATTCGCTGCTCGGCCGGGCGCCGGGCGGCGCGTCCGACAGCCAGTTCAAGGCCGGCAGCAACGGGCTGCTGCAAACCGGCCAGGGCCAGAATTTCGGCCTCGGCGGCGGCGGCCTCAAGGCGCAGGTCACTCAGAAGGTCTGCGACCTCGTGCTGCAGCACGCCAAATCCCTGCTCTGAGTCGCGGCGTGCGCCGCCATTCTTGACTCGTCATGAACGATCGTTCATGTGCCGGACTTTCCCGTGAGAGGCCGTGAGGTCGATGATACCCTGATCGTCGCCTGTCGTGCGGCATAAATATGAGTGTGAATACGGAGCTCAGGACGATTGAACGCTGCCTCGGCCGCCATGTTCGGCGAATTTGTCGGGACGTGTTCTGAATCTATGGGGGAGAATATCCGTGCAATACCGCTTCACACCTCTTGCAGTCTCGGGCTTGACCATGATCGGCCTATCCGGCTGCGATCACGACGACTATTACCGGCATGCCTATAACCAGCCGCCCGTGATCGTGGTCCAGGCGCCCGCTCCGGCCCCGCCGCCGCCCCCGGCGCCAACCTATGTGGCCCCTCCGCCCTATCCTTATTACCAGCCATATCCGTATTACGCGCCGGCCCCGGCCTACTACGGCGCGCCTGGGTATGGCTATTATTATGGCCGACGCGGCGACGACTGACGCGCCGGCCGCGGCGCGGGCATTTTCCCTCGGCTGAACGATGCGCGGATGGATCAGCCCCCGCCGTTGCGGTTGCGCTCGGCGACCAGCGCCGCCATCGCCGCGCCGGCCTCGCCCTCCCCGGCGAGCCCGCTGATCACGCCGGCGCGGTCCGCGGGCGGGCGGTTCTGGCTCGCCTTCCACTTGCCTTCCAGCCGCGCGATGGGAATTTCCACCCCGACGATGCCGCGCAGCTGCGCAGCGATGAAATCCGCCGGCGCGTCGGTGACCGCCCAGGGCTCGGGACGGGACGATTCGCGCGCCTGCGTCAGCCCTTCCACCAGGGTGCGCAGCCACGCGGCATCGTCGATGACGCGCGGCGTGCCCCAGGCGTGCACGGTGGCGTAGTTCCACGTCGGCACCACGCGCCCGGTCTCGCGCTTGGTCGCGTAGAGCGAGGGCGACACGTAGGTCTGCGGTCCCTGGAAAACCACCAGGCACTCGGCGGCGGTGGCCAACTCGGCCAGATGCGGATTGGCGCGGGCGAGATGGGCGCGCAGCGTGCCGCGGGGCGAGGCATCGGCATCGAGCAGGAACGGCAGCGGATTGGCCAGCAGCCCGGCCGCGCCGGCGGTGATGAGCAGGGCGAACGGGTGAGCACGCATCAGCGCGTGCTGGACGTCGAGGCGATCCTCGCGGAATGCAGCGGGCAGATACATGGCGTGGCTCCCGGCTGGCGGGTCGCGTGCCGCGATTCCCCTTGCCGCGATTTAATCTCACCACGAGCCGCCGCGCTTGCCAAATGATCCCCGCCCGGCACTATGCCGCCGCTGCCCATCCCGCCCGAGGACCCGCGCCATGGCTCCGACCCCGCATCTCTTTCGACCGGTCAGCTTCCGCTCGGTCACGGCGCGCAACCGCATCACCGTCGCGCCGATGTGCCAGTACAGCGCCGCGGACGGTCTCGGCGACGACTGGCACGTGCAGCATCTCGGCGCCCGCGCGGCCGGCGGGGCCGGCATCGTCTTCACCGAGGCGACCCATGTCTCGGCCATCGGGCGCATCACCCCGGGCTGCCTCGGCCTGTGGACCGCGGCGCACGAGGCGCTGCTGACGCGCCTCGCCACCCTGATCAGCCGCTGCGGCGCGGTGCCGGGCATCCAGCTCGCCCATGCCGGGCGCAAGGCCAGCGTTTCACCGCCCTGGCAGGCCAGCGCGCCGATCGCCCCCGAGCAGGGCGGCTGGGTGCCGCTCGCGCCGAGCCCGATCGCCTTCGCCGACGGCCACACCGTGCCGCACGCGCTGACCCCGGGCGAGATCGGCGAGATCGCCGGGCAGTTCGCCGCCAGCGCCGCGATGGCGCGCCGCGCCGGGTTCCGCATCATCGAGCTGCACGCCGCCCATGGCTACCTGCTGCATTCCTTCCTCTCCCCGGTCGCGAACCGCCGCAGCGACGCGTATGGCGGTGACCTCGCCGGCCGCTCGCGCGCGCTGATGGAGACGATCGACGCCATCCGCGCCGAATGGCCGGAGGATCTGCCGCTGTTCGTACGCCTCTCCTGCACCGATTGGGTCGATGGCGGCCTGACCATCGAGGACACGGTGACCCTGGCGCGCGCGCTCGCCCGGCGGGGCGATGTCGATCTCATCGA
The DNA here is from genome assembly GCA_021845595.1 of Pseudomonadota bacterium. Lineage (GTDB taxonomy): Bacteria > Pseudomonadota > Alphaproteobacteria > Acetobacterales > Acetobacteraceae > JAJZVV01. The sequence continues at coordinate 62,173 of JAJZVV010000010.1, forward strand.
CTGCTCGTCAGGCGGCGTCTCGCCGGCGCAGCGGATTCCGTCGCTGCATCCGGGCTACCAGGTGCCCTTCGCCGAGCGGGTGCGGCGGGAAGCCGGCATCGCCACCGGCGCCGTCGGGCTGATCCGCGATCCGCACCAGGCGGAGGAAATTCTCGGCAACGGCCGGGCGGATCTGGTCATTCTCGCCCGCGCCCTGCTGGCGGATCCGGCCTGGCCGCTGCGCGCGGCCCGCGCGCTCGGCGTCACGCCCGAGCTGCCGGTGCAATATTCCCGCGCCCTGCTCAGCTGACCCCGCCCTCTGCACAGCCCTTCACGCCCCGACCGACCAAGAGGAAGGACAGACCATGCCTGATCGTGCCACTGCCCGCCGTACTCCCCCGATGCTTCTTGCCGCGCTCCTTCTCACCATCCCCGCTGCGCCGATGATCCTGGCCCACCCCGCTGCCGCGCAGCCCGCCGGCCCGGCGCCGCAACCCTATGCGCCGCAGCAACCCTACGCACCGACGCCGCAGACCCAGAGGCCCAGCGCGCCCGAGACGCCGGCGCAGGCGCGCGCCCGCGTCGAACGCCAGATCAAGCGGCTCCACGACGACCTCAAGATCACCCCGGAGCAGACCTCGGCCTGGAACGCCTTCGCCGACGTCATGCGCGCGAACGCGGACCACATGGACACGCTGTATCAGGAGCGCGCCCGGAGCTTCGACACCATGTCCGCGGTCGACAGCATGCGCTCCTATCAGCGCATCGTGCAGGCCCACGCCGAGGATCTTCAGCGCCTGGTGCCAGCCTTCGGGCAGCTCTACGAGAGCCTGTCGCCGCAGCAGCGGCAGACCGCGGACAGGATGTTCCGCTACCACGACCGCGCCGGCATGAACCGCCAGGTTCCCCATAGCTGAGCGAGGCCCGCGACCGAATCCCCCGCCCTTGCCGCGGCGGGGGAACGGGCGCTATACGCGCCGCTCCGACCCCTTTCGCCCGCCGGTCGGCATCGGCGGAGCCAGCAGGAGCAGCACCATGAAGCCCGGCATACACCCCGACTACCACGAGATCACCATCATCATGACCGATGGCACGGAGTACAAGACCCGCTCCTGCTACGGCAAGCCGGGCGAGACACTGCGCCTCGACATCGACCCGAAATCTCACCCCGCCTGGACCGGTCAGCACCGCCTGATCGATACCGGCGGCCAGGTGGCGAAGTTCAACAAGAAGTTCGCCGGCATCGGCGCCCGCCGGAAATAGCCGCCGAACCGAATTCCCACCCTCCATTCGAGCCGGGCGCCGCCTCTTGACGCAGGTGGCGGCGCTCGCCATCTCGGGTGCGTCCGGGGCGCCCTCAGGGGCTCCGGGCGACGACCCTGGGTCGGCCCATCGGGCGATCCATTCAGGACCTTGCTCGTTTCAGGAGGTTTCGCGATGACCACGATCGATTTCTCTCCCCTTTTCCGCAGCGCCATCGGCTTCGACCGGCTCGCCCGCTTCGTCGACAGCGCCCAGGCAGCGGGGAACGGTACCGGCTTTCCTCCCTATGACATCGCCCGCACGGCCGAGGATTCCTATCGGCTGACGCTCGCCGTGCCCGGGTTCGCGCCCGAGGATCTCGACATCACGGTGAAGGAAAACACCCTGATCGTCACCGGCCGCCAGGCTGAGAGCGGAGCGAAGAGCGAAGTGCTCTATCGCGGCATCGACGCCAGGCCGTTCGAGCGGCGCTTCGCGCTGGCCGAGCACATCGTTGCCGACGGCGCCGAGCTGCGCAACGGGCTGCTGCATGTCGCCCTCAAGCGCGTGATGCCGGAGAGCCTGAAGCCGCGCCGCATCGCCATCGGCAGCGGCACGCAGACCATCACCGCGGACGCAAAGGCAGCCTGAGCCGCGCTGCGCCCGGACCCCTAACGCGGGGTCCGGGCCTCATACCAACCGGCCGAAGCCTTGACTCTCACAAGGCTTCGGCCGGTTGGTATGCGCGCCGGGTTGGCGGGCGGCGGCGCGCGAAACCAAGACCCGATACCAACCGGCCGAGATGTGTCAGCATCTCGGCCGGTTGGTATCAGAGCGCCAGCTTCAGCCGCGCGCCGATTTCGCCGATGATGCCGCGGCGGAAGGCGAGCACGCAGACGACGAAAATCGCGCCCTGCGTCACCGTCACCCAGGCGCCGAACTGGGCCAGATAATTCTCCATCGCCGTCACCACCAGGGCGCCGACGACGGGACCGAAAACGGTGCCGAGCCCGCCCAGCAGCACCATCAGCACCACCTCGCCCGACATCGAGAAATGCACGTCGGTGAGGGTGGCGATGCCGAACACCAGCGCCTTGGTGCCGCCGGCGATGCCAGCGATGAAGCTCGAGATGATGAAGGCGATCAGCTTGTAGTCGTTGGTGCGATAGCCAAGCGAGGTGGCCCGTGGTTCGTTCTCCCGCACCGCCTTCAGCACCTGCCCGAACGGCGAATGCACGATGCGGTGGATGAGCAGGAAGAAGAACAGGAACAATCCGGCGACCAGCCAATACATCGCCATGTCGGATTGCATCGAGATGAAGCCGAGCAACTTCGCGCGCGGCACCTGCTGGATGCCGTCTTCGCCGCCGGTGAACGGCGCTTCGAGGCAGACGAAATAGACCATCTGCGCCAGCGCCAACGTGATCATGGCGAAATAGATGCCAAGCCGGCGGATGGCGAGCCAGCCGAAAACGACGCCGATGCCCGCGCCAGTGACGCCGCCGAGCAGGATCGCAAGCTCGGCGGAAAGCCCCCAGTTCTTCGCCGTCCACGCGGTGACATAGGACCCCATGCCGAAGAACGCGGCGTGGCCGAACGAGAGCAGACCGACATAGCCGATCAGCAGGTTGAAGGCGCAGGCGAACATCGCGAAGCACAGCACCTTCATCAGAAAGACCGGGTAGAGCACGCTGGGGGTGAACGCCACCAGCGCCACCATCACCGCCAGCGCGATCGCCTGAACCGGCGTGTAGCCGAACACGGTGGCGGGGCTGGAACGCGCCACGGCGAGCGTGGTGCTGGCCGAACTCGTCATCAGGCGGCCTTTCCGAACAGCCCCGCGGGGCGCGTGAGCAGGACGATCGCCATCACCACGAAGACCACGGTGGCCGACGCCTCCGGGTAGAACACCTTGGTCAGCCCTTCGATGACGCCGAGCCCGAAGCCGGTGAGCACCGAGCCGATGATCGAGCCCATGCCACCGATCACGACCACCGCGAAGACGGTGTTGATGAAACTCGAGCCCATGTTCGGATTCACCGAATAGATCGGCGCCGCCAGCACACCCGCCAGCGCCGCCAGCGCCACGCCCCCGGCGTAGGTGAGCGTCACCATGCGCGGCACGTTGACGCCGAAGGCCTGCACCAGCGGGGCATTCTCCGTGGCGGCGCGCAGCATCGCGCCGAGCTTCGTCTTCTCGATCAGCAGCCAGGTGGCAAGGCAGACGACGAGCGCGGCGACGACGACCCAGCCGCGATAGTTGGGCAGGAACATGAAGCCGAGATTGGTCGCGCCCTGCAGCGCGCTCGGGATCTGATAGGGCATGCCGGAGCTGCCGTATTCGTTGCGGAACAGCCCCTCGATGACCAGCGCCAGCCCGAAGGTCAGCAGCAGGCCATAGAGATGGTCCAGCTTGTAGAGCCGGCTGATCAGCGTGCGCTCCAGAACCAGCCCGAAGGCGCCGACGATCAGCGGCGCCAGCAGCAGCGCCCACCAGTAGCCGATGCCGGCATAGTTCAGCAGCATCCAGGCGACGAAGGCGCCCATCATGAACAGCGCGCCGTGCGCGAAGTTGATGATGTTCAGGAGCCCGAAAATCACCGCCAGGCCGAGCGAGAGCATGGCGTAGAAGGCGCCGTTGATGAGTCCCAGCAGGAGCTGGCCGAAGAGCAGCGGCCCCGGAATGCCGAAGATGGTGAACATGGCCAGCTCCTGCCGCCGTAGCTCAGGCTTTGACCAGCGGGCAACCGGGATCCACCGGCTGCCAGGCCTCGCCGGGCGCGGTCGTCGCCAGCAGGTTGTAATAGTCCCACTCCCCCTTGCTCTGTTCCGGCGTCTTCACCTCGAACAGATAGGACGGCACCAGCAGCTGGCCGTCGGCGCGGATCTTGCCGGGGCCGAACACGTCGTCATCGGTCGGCATCGCCTTCATCCGCGCCACCACCGCGGCGCCGTCCGCCTTGGCGGCGTCCGCGCCGATGTCGGCGACGGCCTTGAGGTAGTGCAGCGTCCCGGCATAGCAGCCGGCCTGGATCATGTTCGCCATGCGGCCACCGAGCGCCGGCTTGGCGCGCGCGGTGAAGGCGCGGGTCCGATCGTTCAGGTTCCAGTAGAAGCTTTCGGTCAGCAGCAGCCCGCGCGCGGTCGCCAGGCCGAGCGCGTGGACATCGGGGATCGTCATCAGCAGCGCGGCGACCCGCATCGCCGGCGCCAGCCCGAATTCGTGCGCCTGCTTGACGCAATTCACCGTGTCCGTGCCGGCATTCGCCAGGCCCAGCACCTTCGCCCCGGCGGCCTGCGCGGCGAGCAGGAACGAGGAGAAATCCGTCGTTCCGGGGAACGGATAGATGGCATGGCCGAGCACCTTGCCCTTCGCTTCGGTGACGAAGCGCGCGGTGATCTCCTCCAACTCATGGCCGAACACGTAGTCGGCGGTGACGAAGTACCATGTGTCGCCGCCAGACTTCACCGTGTTGCCGCCGGTCGAGCGCGCCAGCATCCAGGTGTCGTAGGTGTAGTGGATGGTGTTCGGCGAGCACTGCTTGCCGGTCAGCGCCGTGGTCGCCGCGCCGGAATTGATGAAAACCTTGTTCTTCTCGCGGCAGACGCTGTTGACGGCGAGTGCGACCGAGGAGGTCGGCACGTCCATGATCATGTCGACGTCATCGCGATCGAACCATTGCCGCGCGATCCCGGCGCCGACATCGGGCTTGTTCTGATGGTCGGCCGACAGCACGTCCACCGTCAGCCCTTTGCTGGCGGCGAATTCCGCCACCGCCAGGCGCGTGCAGGCGACCGAGAGCTGCCCGGTCGTGTCGCGGTACGGGCCGGACATGTCGTTGAGCACGCCGATGCGGATCGTCTTGCCGGCGGCGCGCGCGCGAGGCGCGGCGAGGCCGGCGGCCAGAGGCAGCGTGGCAGCGCCCAGCAGGGTGGCGCGGCGGGTCGGCATCGGTCGTGTCATGTCTCTACTCCTTCACGAGAACACAGCCACGCCCGAGCGGGGGCGCGGCCTCGTCGGCCGGCGTCGTCGCCAGCTTGGTGTAATAGTCCCACGGCCCCTGGCTTTCCGCCGGCGACTTGACCCGGAACAGATAGGCCGGAACCAGGACCCGGCCGTCCGCGCGCAAGCGGAAACTGCCGAACGCGTCGTCGTCGCACGGCGTCGCCTTCATCCGCTCGACCGTCGCCGCACCGTCGCGCGCCGCCGGCAGACCCATCGCTGCGACCGTCTTGAGATAATGCAGCGTGCCGGAATAGGTCCCGGCCTGCGCCATGGTCGGCGGCGCGTGATTCGGCATCGTCGGCCTTACCCGTGTCGTCATCGCCCGCGTGCGCTCGTTCAGATCCCAGTAGAAGCTCGCGGTCAGATTGAGCCCCTGCGCGACTTCGAGCCCGACGGCGTTGACATCGCAGATGAAGCCCGAGAGCGATGCCAGATGCATGCGCCGCGACAGGCCGAACTCATGCGCCTGCTTGAGAGAGTTGACGAGATCAGCCCCGGCATTGGCGAGCCCGATGACATCCGCGCCGGAACTCTGCGCGGCGAGCAGGAACGAGGAGAACTCCGTCGTGCCCGGAAACGGGTAGAACGACGTGCCCAGCACCTTGCCGCCGTTCGCCGCCACCGTCGCCGCGCTCTCGCCCTGCAACTGCCGGCCGAAGACGTAGTCGGCGGCGACGAAATACCAGTTCCGGCCGCCGGACTTCACCACCTGCAGCGCCGTCGAGCGCGCCAGCATGTAGACGTCGTAGCTCCAGTGCAGCGCGTTGGCCGAGCATTGCCGTCCGGTGATTTCCGTCGTCCCGGTGGCCGCGGCCACGGCGACCTTGTTCTTCGCGTGCGCCACCTGCGCAACGGCCAGCGCCACCGCGGAGTTGGTCAGATCCGTCACCATGTCGACGCCGTCGCGATCGAACCATTGCCGCGCGATGCCGACGCCGACATCCGGCTTGTTCTGATGGTCGGCGACGAGAATCTCGATGTCGAAATCCCGGCTACCGAATTCCGCGACCGCCTGCCGCACGCAGGCAACCGCGCCGGGGCCTGCGATCTCGCGGTACGGCCCGGACTGGTCGCCGAGAACCCCGATACGCACCACGGGTCGCGCGCCGCGCGCCGCCCTGCCCGCGAGACCGGTCGCGAGCAGCGCGCCGCCGAGAACCTGCCGTCGCGATGGCTTCATATTGCTCATCACACACCCAGATATTCGTGCAGCTTGCCCATGTTCGAGGCCAACGCCTCGTTCGGAATCATGTCGACGATCTTGCCGTGTTCCATCACGTAATGCCGGTCCGCCACCGTCGCGGCGAAGCGGAAATTCTGCTCGACGAGCAGAACGGTGAAGCCGCGGGCCTTGATCTCGCGAATGGTGCGGCCGATCTGCTGCACGATCACCGGCGCCAGCCCCTCGGTCGGCTCGTCGAGCAGCAGCAGCCGCGCACCGGTGCGCAGAATGCGCGCGATCGCCAGCATCTGCTGTTCGCCACCGGAGAGCTTCGTGCCCTGGCTGGCGGACCGCTCCCTGAGGTTCGGGAACAGCGCATAGATCGTCGGCAGATCGAGCCCGCCGCTCGCCACCACCGGCGGCAGCAGCAGATTTTCGGTGACGCTGAGCGAGGCGAAAATGCCGCGCTCCTCGGGGCACAGCGCGATGCCGGCGCGCGCGATCAGATCCGGGCGCAGCGCGATCGTCTCGGTTTCGCGATAGCGAATGCTGCCCTCGCGCCGTCCGACCAGACCCATGATCGCCTTCATGGTCGTGGTCTTGCCGGCGCCGTTGCGCCCGAGCAGCGTCACCACCTCACCCTCGTGCACGCTGAAATCGACGCCGTGCAGGATGTGGCTCTCGCCATACCAGGCGTGCAGAGCATCGACCGCGAGCATCGGCTTCTCAGCCATCGACGTCTCCGAGATAGGCCGTCATCACTTCGGGATTGCGCGAAACGCTGGCGTAGTCACCCTCCGCCAGCACGCGCCCGCGTGTGAGGACCGTTATGGTGTCGCACAGACCTTCGACGACGGAAAGATTGTGCTCCACCATCAGGATCGTGCGTCCGCCGCGAATGCGGCGGATGAGGGCAACGACGCGATCGACATCCTCGTGCGTCATCCCCGCGGTCGGCTCATCGAGCAGCATCATCGGCGGATCGAGCGCCAAGGTCGTGGCGATCTCGAGCGCGCGCTTGCGGCCGTAGGGCAGTTCGACGGCGGTATGGTTGACGTAATCGGACAGGCCGACATCGGCGAGGAGTTCGCGCGCGCGGCCGTCGAACCGATGCAGAACCTGCTCCGAGCGCCAGAAATCGAAGGAGTTGCCGCGGCTGCGCTGCAGCGCGAGGCGGACATTCTCCAGCACGGAAAGGTGCGGGAAGACGGCGGAGATCTGGAAGCTCCGCACCAGGCCGAGCCGCGCGACCGCCGCCGGTGACAGGCCGGTGATGTCGCGCCCGGCGAAGCGGATCGTGCCGCGTGTCGGCTGGAGAAACTTGGTCAGCAGATTGAAGCAGGTTGTCTTGCCGGCGCCATTCGGCCCGATCAGCGCATGGATGGTGCCAGCCCGCACCGCCAACTTCACCCCGTCGACCGCCACGAAGCCGCGGAATTCCTTCGTCAGCCCCTCGGTCTCCAGGATGTATTCCGCCACTCGGCTCCCCCTCACGACTTGGTCTTGGACGCCGGCGGTGATTGGCATATCGCCGCCCGCCGCGCAAGGCTATGTTGTGATTCCGTCGGAAACTCCATCGACAGCCAGTGCCGCGCGAACCAGGGCAAGATGGGAAAACCCCTGCGGGAAATTGCCGAGCTGTCGTCGCGTTTTCGGATCGTATTCTTCCGCCAGCAAACCGACGTCGTTGCGCAGTGATAACAGGTGCGAGAAGGCTGCCGTCGCCTCCTCGCGCCGTCCATCGAGCACCAGCGCTTCGACACGCCAGAAACTGCAGGCGAGGAACGCGCCTTCGTCGCCCTCGAGCCCGTCCGCGCGCGCCTCGGTGCGATAGCGGCGTACCAGCCCGTCCGTCATCAGCTCGCGCTCGATCGCCGCCAGCGTGCCGCGCACGCGCGGGTCTTCGGCGGGCAGGAAGCCGGTGAGCGGGATGCGCAGCAGGCTGGCGTCGAGTTCGCTCGAGCCGAAGCTCTGCACGAAACTGCCGCGCCTGGCATCGAAGCCCTGCGCGCAGACACTGGCATGGATCTGCCGCGCCAGCGCGCGCCAGCGATCGAGCGGCGCCTCCAGCCCGTCGCGCTCCGCGCTGCGGATGGCGCGATCGAGCGCGACCCAGGCCATCACCTTGGAAAACGTGAAATGCCGCCGCCCGCCGCGCGTTTCCCACAAACCTTCGTCGGGCTGATCCCAGATGCGTTCGAGCTGCCCGATCAGCGCCACCTCCAGCGACCAGGCCGAACGCGGCGCCCCCAACCCGCCAGCGCGCGCATGCTGGAGCGCGCTGATCACTTCGCCGAAGATATCGAGCTGCACCTGCTCCGCGGCGGCGTTGCCGATGCGCACCGGCTGCGCGCCCTGGTAGCCGGGCAGCCACGACGCCTCCCATTCGTCGAGGCGGCGCTCGCCGGCCAGGCCGTACATGATCTGCACCTGCTCGGGACTGCCGGCGACGCTGCGCTGCAGCCAGTCCCGCCAGGCCTGGGCCTCGGCGTAGTAGCCGGCGTCCATCAGCGCCTGCAGCGTCAGCGTCGCGTCGCGCAGCCAGCAATAGCGATAGTCCCAGTTGCGCCGCCCGCCGAACTGCTCCGGCAGCGAGGTCGTCGGCGCGGCGACGATGCCGCCGGTCGGCGCGTAGGTCAGCGCCTTCAGCGTGATCAGGGAGCGCTGCACCGGCTCGGCGAAGGCGCCGCGATAGGTGCCGCGGCCGCTCCAGTCCCGCCAGAAGCGCTCCGTGGCGGCGCGCTCGGCGGCGGCGTCCAGCGGCGGCGGCGGCGGCATGTGGGAGGCGGCGTGGGCGAGGACGAAGGCCACGGTCTCGCCGGCCTCGATCTCGATCGCCTGCCACAGCTCCGGCCCGCCCGATGGCAGCGGCGCGTCGGGCAGGATGGCGAGCCGCGGCGTGTCGGAACAGGCGCGCAGCACCACCTGGTCCGGCCCGGCGATGGCCCTGAGCGCGCCCGGCCCGAGCGTGGTGATCCAGGGCACCGTGCGGCCGTAATCGCAGCGCAGCGCCAGTTCGAAGCGCAGCGCCACGCGGCCGGACCTGCCCTCGACGCACCGGATCAGGGCCGGGCGCGGGCTGTCGAGCGGGTCGGAGACCGGCATGAAGTCGATCACCGCGACGCTGCCCGTCTCGGTATGGAACACCGTCTCCAGCACCAGGGTGCCGGGATGGTAGAAGCGGCGCACCCGCGCCGCCGCGCTCTGCGGGCGGATCAGCCAGCGCCCATGCGCCGGCGTGCCGAGCAGGGCGGCGAAGCAGGCGGGGCTGTCGAAGCGCGGCCAGCACAGCCAGTCGATCGAGCCGGCCCGGCTCACCAGCGCGGCGCTGACGCAATCGCCGATCAGGGCGTAGTCTTCGATGGCGGCGGGCGCCCCGGCCGGGTCCGTCATCGCCGCTCAGCCGACATGGCCGAACACCCGGCTGCCATTCGCCGGGCAGGAACAGCGCTGGCCGGGCGTGCCCGGTGGATCCAGCGGGCAGATATGGGCGCTGGCGAAGCAGGTCCGGCCCGGCGCGGCGCTGCCGGGCGGCGGCGCCGCGGGGGCACCCGCTGCCGGCGGATAGGGCTCGTCAGGCGCTCCGTACGGCCCCGGCGCGTAGGCCGGCGGCGCATTATATTGCGGCGCATAATAGTAAGGCGGCGGCACCACGGCCGGCGGGGCGAGCATGGGCGCGCCATAGTAGGGCATCGCATACGGCCCGCCGAAGAACACCCCGCCGGACCACCAGGCCTGCGCCGGCATCGGCCGTGCCGCGCCTGCCATCGCCGCCAGCGCGAGCGCGCCGCCCAATGCCCGGCGGCTCGAAGGGCGCGCAGCGTTCCGGCGACGGCGCATGACAACTCCCCGCATTTTCTCGGCTCCGCCGCCGTGGGCTTCCCCTCGGCAGCGAGTGTGGTCGCGCGGGCCTGGAGCGCAAGTCCCCCAGGCGGGGCGCAGCTTGACTTTCCGCCGCGCATTCAAGATACCGCACAGCATACGCGACCAGCATCGCGCCCGCCGCGTGCCGCACCGGCCGCCGTGCCACCGAAAGCATCCTGTGTCCGAGACCGTCACGTCCTCCGAGATGATTGCCCTCGCGGCAGACCCTGTTCCGGCCCCGCCCGAGCCCACCGCCGCGCCCGCGACGTTCGCCGACCTCGGCCTGTCCGAGCCGATTCTGCGTGCGGTGACCGAAAAAGGCTACACCATCCCGACGCCGATCCAGGAGCAGGCGATCCCGGTGGTGCTGATGGGCCGCGACGTGCTCGGCAGCGCGCAGACCGGCACCGGCAAGACCGCCGGCTTCACCCTGCCGCTGATCGACATCCTCGCCGGCTCGCGCGGGCGCGCACGCATGCCGCGGGCGCTGATCCTCGAGCCGACGCGCGAACTGGCATTGCAGGTGGCGGAGAATTTCGTCGCCTACGGCAAATACACGCGCCTGACGCATGCGCTGGTCATCGGCGGCGAGAGCATGACCGACCAGCGTGACACGCTGACCCGCGGTGTCGACGTCGTCATCGCCACACCGGGACGGCTGATCGACATGTTCGAACGCGGCAGCCTGCTGCTGACGGACGTGAAAGTGCTCGTCATCGACGAGGCCGACCGCATGCTCGACATGGGATTCATCCCCGATGTCGAGCGCATCGTCGCCATGCTGCCGCGGACGCGCCAGACGCTGTTCTTCAGCGCCACCATGGCACCCGAAATCCGTCGCCTCGCCGATGCCTTCCTGCAGAACCCGAAAGAGATCACCGTCTCCCCGCCGGCCTCGGTGGCCAGCACCATCACCAGCCGCTACACGCTCGTCGCCGAACACGACAAGCGCGAGGCGCTGCGCCGGTTGATCCGCGCCGAGGACGTGCAGAACGCGCTGATCTTCTGCAACCGCAAGCGCGACGTGGACATCCTGTTCCGCTCCCTCACCCGGCACAATTTCAAGGCCGGCGCGCTGCACGGCGACATGACCCAGCCGATGCGCTTCGCCACGCTGGAGAAGTTCAAGGCCGGCGAGATTCAGTTGCTGGTGTGCAGCGACGTCGCCGCCCGCGGCCTCGACATCGGCGGCCTGTCCCATGTGTTCAATTTCGACGTGCCGCACCACGCCGAGGACTATGTGCACCGCATCGGCCGCACCGGCCGCGCCGGACGGGAGGGCCGCGCCTTCACCCTGGCGACGCCCGAGGACCGCCTCGCCATGGCGGCGATCGAGACGCTGACAGCCGGCGCGATCCAGCGCATGCAGATCGAAGGTCTCGATCCGGTCGAGTGGAGCGAGGCCGCATCGGGCCGGCGTGGCCGCCGTGGCGGCGCGGCGCGCGGTGGCCAGGTGGGCGCTGGCCAGGCGGGTGCTGGCCGTGCGCGCGGCGATGCCGCGGGCCGTGGACCGCGGGCCGCAACCGAGAAGCCGCCCGCCGCCCGCCGCGGCCGCAAGGGCAGTGGCGAGGCGGCCCCCGCCGCCGCATCCCCGCACGAGCTTTCCCCCGCGCCGTCGCGCGAGCTTTCCCCCGCGCCTGGGCGCGATCGCGCCCCCGCGCCCCAGCGCGATCGGCCCCCCACGCCTGCGCGCGATCGCGCCCCCGCGCCCCAGCGCGATCGGTCCCACGCGCCTGCGCGCGAGAACCGGGCGGAACGGACGGCGGGGAACGACCGGCAGACCGTGGTTGGCTTCGGCGTCGATGTTCCCGCCTTCATGCTGGTCGCCGCCCGCCCCCATCGCAACACCGGCGCCGGGTCATCCACCGCCGAAGGCCCCCATGGCGAAGGGGGAGCGGCGCCGCTATCGGAGATCGCGTCATGAATGCGCCCGCGCACACCACCGCCAGCCCGGCTTTCACCTGGGAAGACCCGCTGCTGCTCGAAGCCCAGCTCGGCGAGGAGGATCGCGCCATCCGCGACGCGGCCCGCAGCTATTGCCAGGAACAGCTGTTTCCGCGCGTGCTCGAGGCCAACCGCCATGAGCGCTTCGACCGCACCATCATGACCGAGATGGGCGCGCTCGGCCTGCTCGGCGCCACGATCGAGGGCTATGGCTGCGCCGGCGCCTCCTACACCGCCTACGGGCTGATCGCGCGCGAGGTCGAGCGGGTCGATTCCGGCTATCGCAGCGCGCTCTCCGTGCAGTCCTCGCTGGTGATGTTCCCGATCCACGAATTCGGCTCCGAGGCGCAGCGGGAAAAATTCCTCCCCCGCCTGGCCAGCGGCGAATTCGTCGGCTGCTTCGGCCTCACCGAGCCCGATGCCGGCTCCGACCCCGGCTCGATGCGCACCCGCGCCCGCCGCGTCGACGGCGGCTACGTCCTCAACGGCACCAAGACCTGGATCACCAATTCGCCGATTGCCGATGTCTGCGTCGTCTGGGCCAAGGACGAGCAGGATGTCATCCGCGGCTTCCTGCTCGAGCGCGGCATGGACGGGCTGACGACGCCGAAGATCGAGGGCAAGTTCAGCCTGCGCGCCAGCATCACCGGCATGATCATGATGAGCGACGTGTTCGTGCCCGCGGCCAATGTCCTGCCGGGCGTGAAGGGGCTGCGCGGCCCGTTCTCCTGCCTCAACAAGGCGCGCTACGGCATCGCCTGGGGCGCGCTCGGGGCGGCGGAGTTCTGCTGGCACGCGGCGCGCGACTACACCATGCAGCGGCTGATGTTCGGCCGTCCGCTCGCCGCCACGCAGCTGATCCAGAAGAAACTCGCCGACATGCAGACCGAGATCACGCTCGGCCTGCAGAGCGTCTTCCGCCTCGGCCAGCTGATGGATGCCGGCCAGGCGGCGCCGGAGATGATCTCCATGCTGAAGCGCAATTCCTGCGGCAAGGCGCTGGAGATCGCCCGCACCGCACGCGACATGCACGGCGGCAACGGCATCGCCGACGAGTATCACGTCATCCGCCACGTCATGAATCTCGAGGCGGTGAACACCTACGAGGGCACCCACGACGTCCACGCGCTGATCCTTGGCCGTGCCCAGACCGGACTCTCCGCCTTCGGCAACTGAGACCGCTGCCGTCCGCGTCGCGCGCGTCGGCGCCGATGGCGACGGCATCGCCGCGCGCGCGGACGGCACGCCGCTCTACATCCCCTTCGCACTCCCCGGCGAAACGCTGAGCGTGCGCCTCGGCGCGCGGCGGGGCGAAGGGCGCGCGGCGACGATCGAACGCATCGAAAGCGCGAGCCCCGAGCGCGTGGCGCCGCGCTGCCGGCATTTCACCCAATGCGGCGGTTGCGCGCTGCAGCACTGGGATGACGCCGCGCTGCTCGGGTGGAAATCGGCCGCGCTCGCCACCGCGCTGGCCCGCGCCGGATTCCCCGACGCGCCGCTCGCCCCGGCCATCGCCTGCGCACCGGCGTCGCGGCGGCGCATGGACCTGGCGCTGGCCTGGACCCCCTCGCGCCCGCTGGTCGGGCTGCACGCGGCGCGGTCGGAGCGGGTGATCGATCTCGCCGAGTGTCCGGTGCTGGATCCGGCGCTGGCCGCGCTGCTCGTGCCGCTGCGCGCCGCCCTCGCCGGGCTCGCCGCGCGCCCGCGCGGCGGCGCGGCGGTGGCCAATCTCCTCGATGACGGCATCGACCTGCTGCTGCGCCTCGATGTGCCGCTCGGTCTCGCCGACCGTACCCATCTCGTCGCCTTCGCCCGCGCCGCCGGGCTGGTCCGCCTCAGTCTCGGGATGGCCGGCGGCGAGATCGAACCGCTCGCGGTGCTGCGTCCGCCGCGGCTCGGCTTCGGCACCGTCACGGCCAGCCCGCCGCCGGGGGCCTTCCTGCAGGCGACGGCCGCCGGCGAGGCAGCGATCCGCGCCGCCGTACTGGCCGGACTGCCGGAGCGCCTGCCGCGCCGGGCGCGCCTCGTCGAACTGTTCGCCGGCTGCGGCACGCTGAGCTTCGCCCTCGCCGCCCGCGCCCCGCTCACTGCCTATGAGGGCGACGCCGCTGCCGCCGCCGCGCTGCGGGAGGCCGCCGGTGCCGCCGGGCTCGGCGGGCGCATCAGCGTCGTGGTGCGCGACCTCGCCCGCCGGCCGCCGCTGGCGGAGGAGCTGAGGGACGCGGCCGCGGTGGTGCTCGACCCGCCGCACGCCGGCGCCGCGGCGGCCATGCCGGCCATCGCCGCCGCCGGCGTGAAGCGGGTGATCCATGTCAGCTGCAACCCGGCGACCCTGGCCCGCGACGCACGCCGCCTCGCCGAGGCCGGCTACCGCGTCGTGCAGGCGACGCCGATCGACCAGTTTCTCTGGTCGGCGCGCGTCGAGAGCGTGGTGGTGTTCGAGCGATAGCCATCCAAAGCCGCCGAGTCGGCTTGACTCGAAGGAGGATATATAGAACAAATAGGGAACTAACACCAGCCCCGAAAACCATGCCCGATCCCCTCTCCTCCCTCCCGTCCGGCCTGCCGGCGTGGCGGCGATCGCTTGACCCGCGCCCGCCTCATGGCGGGGTCGCGTTCGGCGATGCCGCCGTCGATGCCCATCTGCCGGAGCACGGCCTGGGTCTCGGCCAGGTGCACGAGATCGGTGTCGCCGAGTTTGATGACAAAGCCGGGTTCGGCGATGGGCAGGCGAGAACCGGCGCGCTGGCCGCCGCCTTCGCCGCCTGCCTGCTCGCCCGCCTGCCCGGCACGCGGCCGATCCTCTGGATCGCCACGGTCTGCGACCTCTACCCGCACGGACTCGCCGCCTGCGGGCTCGACCCCGCGCGCCTGATCCTGGTCCGGGCGCGGCGGGAGGCCGAGGTGCTGGCGGCGATGGAAGTGGCGCTGCGCGAGGGCGCGGCGGCGGCGGTGCTGGGTGAGGTCGGGGCGTTTCAGCGTCTCGCCGCGCGCCGCCTGCAGCTCGCCTGCCGCCGGCAGGGCAGCACCGGTTTCGTGCTGCGCCGCTGGCCGCATGCCGCCGCGCCGGTGCGCCGGGTGGCGGAAGGCAACGCCGCCGCCACGCGCTGGCGGCTGGCGCCCTGGCCGAGCGAACGCCGCGACCGGGAGCCGGGGCCGGCGCGCTGGCGGGTGGAACTGCTCCAGGCGCGCGGCGGGCGGCCAGGCGCCTGGGTCATGGAACTGGCCGAAGCGCCGGCCCGAGCGATGGGAGACAGGGATGCGACGCCTGCTCTGCGTGTGGTTGCCGCTCTGGCCGATCCAGCGGCTGCGCCGCCGTCCCGGCTTCGCGCCGCCGGATAGGGCGCTCGCCACGGTCGAGACGCGGCAGGGCCAGCGCCGGCTCGCCGCGGTCTCTCCGGAGGCCGCGGCGCGTGGCCTCGCTGCCGACCAGACGCCGGCGATGGCGCGGGCGATCTGTCCCGATCTCGTCCTCATCGAGGCCGACCCGGACGCCGATGCCGCCGGCCTCGCCGCGCTGGCCCGCTGGTGCACGCGCCATTTCACCCCCCTCGCCGCGCCCGACCCGCCGGAAGGGCTGTGGCTCGACATCACCGGCTGCGCCGGCCTGTTCGGCGGCGAGGCCGGGCTGGTCGAGGCGCTCGCCCGGCGCCTGGGCGGGTTCGGGCTGCAGGCGCGGCTGGCGGTGGCCGGCAGCAGCGGCGCCGCCTGGGCGCTGGCCCGGGCGGTGCGGCAGGACGGTTCCATCCTCCTGCCGCCGGGCGGGGAGCGGGCGGCGCTCGCGATGCTGCCGGTCGGGCTGCTGCGGCTGGAGGCGCGCGCCGGCTTCCTGCTGCGCCGGTTGGGGGTGAAGACGATCGGTGATCTCGCCGCCCTGCCGCGCGCCGACCTCGCCGCCCGCTTCGGCACCGACCGGAGCCGCGGCGTGCTGGCTCGCCTCGACCAGGCGCTGGGCGGAGCCGAGGAGCCGATCGCCTGGCCGATGCCGGCCACGCCATGGGAAGAGCGGCTGGCCTTCGCCGAGCCGCTGCTCACCACCGACAGCCTCGCCGCCGCGCTCGATCGTCTGGCAGTGCGGCTCTGTGCCCGGCTGGAGCGGGCCGGGCGCGGCGGCGGGGCCTTCATCGCCACGTTCACCCGCGTCGATGGCGAGGAGAAGGCGATCGCCGTGACGACGGCGCGGCCGGTGCGCGCGGCGGCCTGGCTGCTGCGGTTGCTGGCGGAGAAGCTGGAGCGGGTCGATCCCGGCTTCGGCATCGAGGCGATCTGCCTCGCCGCTGGCCGGCTGGAGCCGCTCGATGCGGCGCAGGCGGTGCTGCTCGACGGTGCCGGGATGGACGAAGCGCCAGGCGGCAAGCTGGCGGCGACGATCGACCTGCTCGCCAACCGGCTCGGCCCGGCCAGCCTGTGGCGGGCGCAGCCATGGCCGAGCCACGTGCCGGAACGCGCCCTCCGGCCCGTTCCACCGCTGGCCCCCTCTGTCCCATGGCCGCACCTGCCGCCGCGCCCGCTGCGTCTGCTCGCCCGGCCGGAGCCGATCGAAGCCACCGCCCCGGTGCCGGACGCGGCGCCGCTGCAGTTCCGCTGGCGCGGCGCCCTGCACCGCGTGCGCGCGGCGAGCGGCCCCGAACGCATCGGCGCCGAATGGTGGCACCACGCCCCGCCCGGTCCCGCGGAGCGCAGCGAACGCGACCGGCTGCGCGACTATTACCGCGTCGAGGATACCGAAGGCGCCCGGTTCTGGGTCTTCCGCGCCGGGCTGGAGGAGCGGCGACGCTGGTTCCTGCACGGGTTTTTCCCCTGATGACGGTCTACGCCGAACTCGCCACCGCCAGCGCCTTCTCCTTTCTCCACGGCGCCTCGCACGCCGAGGAACTGGTGGAGACCGCGGCGGCGCTCGGCCTCGCCGGGCTCGGCTTGGCCGACCGCAACACCGTGGCCGGCGTGGTGCGCGCGCACGAGGCGGCCAGGCGCGTCGGGCTGCGCCTGGCCGTCGGCGCCCGGCTGGCGTTCCGTGACGGCACGCCGGATATTCTCTGCTATCCCGAGGACCGCGCCGCCTGGGGCCGGCTGACGCGGCTGCTGACGGTGGGCAAGCTGCGGGCCAGGCCGGGCCAGTGCGCGCTCGATCTCGCCGACCTGATCGGGCACGGCGCCGGCTGCGTGCTGATCGTGCTGCCGGAAACGATGGTGGATCCGGCCGTGCTGCGGCGCCTGGCCGAAACCTTCCCCGCCGCGGTGCATCTCGCCGCGCACCGCCGCTACCAGGCCGACGACGCCGCCCGGCTGCGCGCCCTCGCCGATCTCGCCGCCGCGGCGCGAACGCCGCTCGTCGCCGTCAACGATGTGCTCTACCACGCCCCCGCGCGCCGCGCGCTGCAGGACGTGCTCACCTGCATCCGCGCCGGCTGCCGCATCGAGGAGGCCGGATTCCGCCTCGCCGCCAATGCCGAACGCCATCTCAAGCCGCCGGGGGAAATGGCGCGGCTGTTCGCCGCCCACCCCGCCGCGCTGGCCCGGACGGCCGAGATTCTCGCCCGCTGCCGCTTCTCGCTCGATGATCTCACCTACGAATATCCCGACGAGCCGGTGCCGCCCGGCCGCACGCCGGACGAGCATCTCGCGGCCCTCGCCGCGGCGGGCGCGCAGCGGCGCTTTCCGCACGGGATGCCCGAAGCGGTGCGCGAAACCCTGGCCAAGGAACTGCGCGTCGTCGCCGAACTGAACTACGCGCGCTATTTCCTCACCGTGCACGACATCGTCGGCTTCGCGCGCACGGCGGGCATTCTCTGCCAGGGCCGCGGCTCGGCGGCGAATTCGGTGCTGTGCTACTGCCTCGGCATCACCGCCGTCGACCCCACCGAGATCGACCTGCTGTTCGAGCGCTTCGTCTCCGCCGAACGGCGCGAGCCGCCGGATATCGACGTCGATTTCGAGCACGAGCGGCGCGAGGAGGTGATCCAGTATATCTATCGCCGCTACGGCCGCCATCGCGCCGGCATCGCCGCCACCGTGATCCATTACCGGCCGAAGCTCGCCATCCGTGAGGTGGGAAAAGTCTTCGGCCTGGCCGAGGACGCAACCGCGGCGCTGGCCGCGCAATCCTGGCACGCCGGGGACGAATTATGGCCCGATGCGCGCGTGCGTGAGGTCGGGCTCGACCCGGCGAGCGTGCCGGTACGCCACGCCGTCGCGCTGGCGCGCGAGCTGGTCGGATTTCCGCGCCACCTCTCCCAGCATGTCGGCGGCTTCGTGCTCACGCGCGGGCGGCTCGACGAGACCGTGCCGATCGGCCCGGCGGCCATGGCGGAGCGCAGTTTCATCGAATGGGACAAGGACGATATCGACGCGCTCGGGCTGATGAAGGTCGATGTGCTGGCGCTCGGCATGCTCACCTGCATCCGCAAGGCGTTCGCGCTGATCGGCCTCGACGATCTCGCCGCGGTGCCGCGCGAGGATGGCGCCGTCTATGCCATGCTCTCGCGCGGCGACAGCGTCGGCGTCTTCCAGGTCGAGAGCCGGGCGCAGATGAACATGCTGCCGCGCCTGCGCCCGCGCGAATTCTACGATCTCGTCATCGAGGTCGCGATCGTCCGCCCCGGGCCGATCCAGGGCGACATGGTGCATCCCTATCTGCGCCGCCGCCAGGGCAAGGAAGCGGTGGACTTCGCCTCGCCGGCCCCCGAACACGGAGCGGCGGACGAGCTCGTCCGCGTGCTCGGCCGCACCCTCGGCGTGCCGCTGTTCCAGGAGCAGGCGATGCGCATCGCCATGGTGGCGGCGCGCTTCACGCCGGAGGAGGCGAACCGGCTGCGCCGGGCGATGGCGACGTTCCGCCATGTCGGCACCATCCACACTTTCGCGGTGAAAATGATCGACGGCATGGTGGCGCGTGGCTATCCGCGCGACTTCGCCGAGCGCTGCTTCCGCCAGATCGAGGGCTTCGGCACCTATGGATTTCCCGAGAGCCACGCAGCGAGTTTCGCGCATCTCGTGTATGTCTCGGCGTGGCTGAAATGCCACCACCCCGCGGCTTTCGCCTGCGCGCTGCTGAATTCGCAGCCGATGGGCTTCTACGCCCCGGCGCAGATCGTGCGCGACGCGCGCGCGCACGGCGCCAGCGTGCGCGGCATCGATGTCAATGCCAGCGCGTGGGACTGCACGCTGGAAGCCGGCGCGCTGCGGCTCGGCCTGCGCCTGATCGACGGCTTCCGGGCGGACTGGGCGGCGCGGCTCTGCGCCGCGCGCGGCAATGGTTTTGCGGATTTCACCGCGCTCGCCGCCGCCACCTTCGCCAACCACGGCCTGCCGCGCGCGGCGCTGGAGGCGCTGGCGGAGGCGGACGCGCTGCGCAGCCTCGGGCTCGATCGCCGCGCCGCGCTGTGGCAGGTGCGCGGCCTCACCGGCCAGGCCGCGCTGCCGCTCTTCGCCGCCCTGCCCGAGACGCTGCGCCCGGCGCGACTGCCGGAGATGAAGCTGGCCGAGCACGTGCTCGCCGATTACCGGACGCAGGGAATGTCGCTGAAATCGCACCCGCTGCGCTTCCTCCGCGCCGCCCTGGCGCGCGAAGGCGTGCGCAGCTGCGCCGCGGTGATGCAGGCGCCGCACGGCACCGCGCTCAGCGTCGCCGGGCTGGTGCTGGTGCGCCAACGCCCGGGCAGCGCCGCGGGGGTGGTGTTCCTGACCATCGAGGACGAGAGCGGCGTGGCCAACATCGTCGTCTGGCCGGCGCTGGTGGACCGCTTCCGCCGCGCCATCGTCGCCGCGCGGCTTCTGGAGGTGGCGGGACGGGTGCAGCGCACGGAGGAAGGCATCGTGCATGTCATCGCCGAGCGGTTGCACGACCGCAGCACCGCCCTGCGCGGCATCGCCGGCGAAGCCATGGCGCGGGCGGACGAATTGCCGCGCCCACGGCATTTTCACTAGAGCAACGCCCGACCAGACTGAACCGCTTCGCGGTCGGTCTGGTCGGGCAAAGTTGCTCTAGCCATTATGGTTTCTAGAGCACGACCGTCCGACCAGATGATTCCATCAGGTCGGACCGTGCTTTAGAGCAACCTGCGAGGCGGGTGCCGGCATCACGCCACTGATCTCGTGGCGCGCGGGTCTCTGCGTCTGGCGCAGGGCGCCCCATCACGGCCAACAGGGCCGACGGCGAGCCTGTGGATATCGTTATCCACAGGCTGTTGATAAGTAGCATCAAGAAGTCTAGCCAAGTGATTCTAAAGACTCGTGATCCAACCGCTAATCACAGATTTGTTGCGGTGAATCGAACGGCTCGGGAGGGCGGCGCGACGACGCGCGAACATTATCCGGGCGGCCAAGCTTCCACGGCATCGCGGGTGTTTGACGTATCGTCTGCTACCTACGGTTAATTTTCTGCTTCCTAACGCACGCATTAGCTGTTAGAAAATGACTGCCATTGAATGCCACCCGGCAGGCAATCGAGAGGGAACAGCGACGATGCGTGAATTTCTATCCCTGGACGCACTCATTCGCGCCCGGTTGCAGAAATGGCCTCAACGTCCGCCCGGTTTGAAGGAGCGCAGCACCGGCGGTGACACCTGGATGCGGGGGCGGCCGAGCGATGTGACGGCGCGCTGCTTTCCCTTTCTGAAGCTGCCCGGCAGCAACCGGCTTCGCACCCTGCCCGACGGGCTGTGGCTCAATTTCGGCGGCACGCCTGAGGAAGCTTTTGTGGATATCTTTGCGATCGAGGCCTGTGGCTCGTTGCAGAACCTGCTCGACAAGCGCTCCCGCTTCGCTCCCAGCACGCAATCGCTGCTGGCGGTCTGTCCGGTGCCGTGGCTGCTGGCGCCGGTGATGCCGGGCGACCCCACGCCGCGCTGGCGGGCCAGCGGCGTGCTGCGCCAGGAACCGGTGATCCCCCTGATTTTGCCGGTGCGCGACGTGCGCGTGCTCTACGGGCTCAAAAAGACGCACTATCAGGGCTTTGCCAGCAGCCAGGTGCCGCAGCCGCACGAATATTTCGCGCCGATGGAAACGCTCATCGCCGAGAACAGCGACCAGAACCCGGCGTTGCGCGCCCTCGTCGCGCGCGCCTCGGTCGCGGGAAACTTCCTCGATCAGGCCTAGAGCACGGTCCGACCTGATGGAATCATCCGGTCGGACGGTCGTGCTCTAGAAACCTATGAGTCTAGAGCAACTTATCTCCGATCTGATCGAGCCGGAACGGCTCAATCAGATCGGAGGTTGCTCTAGCGTCTGTCCGCCGCAGGCAGAATCGCCGGAGGCGGATAAACAGACGCGTAAACAAGGAGCTAGAGTCTGTCAGCGCTGCAATGAAGCGCTGACAGAGTTTAAGGCGCGAAACCGCCCGCCGCGGCTTGCCGCCGCCTGCGCGGTCGTCGACACTTCTCCGCATCAGGCCCCGATGGGAGAGTGAGACGATGGGTTCGCAGATCAAGATCGCCGCGGCGGACGGCAGCCGGTTCGACGCCTATTGCGCCCTGCCCCCCAGTGGCACCGGGCCGGCGATCGTGCTGCTGCAGGAGATATTCGGCGTCAACGCGCACATGCGCGCGGTGGCGGATCTCTGGGCCGAGGAAGGCTATGTCGTGCTGGCGCCCGACCTGTTCCGCCAGATCGCCCCGCGCATCGAGCTCGGCTACACCGAGGCCGAGGTGCAGCAGGCGTTCGGCCATCTGCAGCGGCTCGATATCGCCCTCGCTGTCTCCGACATCGCCGCCACCGTCGCCCATGCGCGCGGCATGGACGCAGTGACGGCGGGTACGGACGGGAAAAAACGCGTCGGCGCACTCGGCTTCTGCCTCGGCGGGCGGCTCGCCTATCTTGCCGCCGTGCGCGCGGGCGTGGACTGTGCGGTGAGCTATTACGGCGTCGGCATCGAGGGCCTGCTCGATCAGGCGCCCGCGATCACCTGCCCGCTCGTGCTGCATTTCGGCGCGCAGGACAAATACACGCCGCCGGAGGTCATCGCGCCGATCCGCGCCGCCTTCGCCACCCGCAGCGATGTCGAGATCTACGTCTATGGTGAGGCCGGCCACGGCTTCAACCGCCCCGGGGCGCATTTCCACAAGCCCTCGGCGATGATGGCGCACACGCGCTCGCTCGCGCTGTTCCGCCGCGTCATGGGCCCCCACTACGATCTCTCGGCGCTGTGGGACAAGCACTGCGAATATGAATTCGCCACCCGCAACGTCGACGACACCATGGCGACGATGGTGGCCGAGCCCTACGTGAACCACATCCCGACCATGACCGGCGGCTACGGCCACGCGCAGTTGCGCCGCTTCTACGCCAACCACTTCATCTTCTCGAACCCCGCCGACACGAGGCTGGTGCCGGTGTCGCGCACCGTCGGGGTGGATCGCGTCGTCGACGAGATGCTGTTCTGCTTCACCCACGACCGCGAGATCGACTGGATGCTGCCCGGCGTCGCGCCGACTGGCCGCTATGTCGAGGTGCCGCTGATCGCGATCGTCAATTTCCGCGGCGACCGGCTCTACAACGAGCATATCTACTGGGATCAGGCTTCCGTTCTGGCGCAGATCGGCCTGCTCGACCCGGCGCGCACGCCGGCGGTGGCCGGAATCGAGACCGCGCACAAGCTGATCGACCCGTCGCTGCCGTCCAACACGCTGATGCGGCGCTGGGCCGAGTCCGAAGGCGGGTAGTCTCCGGCCTCAGGCCGCCTGTTCCAGCGTCGGGGCGACATCCATCAATGTCACCCGGCGCAGATCGCGTGCCTCGGCCTGGTCGTCATAGCCACGGCCGCGATGCAACGTGCAGCGATTGTCCCACATCACCAGATCGCCGACGCGCCAGCGGTGGACATAGACCGCCTCGCGCGGCGTTGCGTGCTCGATGAGGTCGCGGATCAGCATCAGCGCCTCGGGCACCGGCCAGCCGACGATGCGCCCGATATGCGAGGAGAGGAACAGCGAACGCCGCCCGGAGCCGGGATGGCGCCGCACCAGCCGCTGCGGCACCGGGGCGAAGCGTTCGCGTTCCGCCTCGGTGAATTCGGCGAAGCCGAGCTGGGCGCGGGAGAACAGCAGCGAATGCTCGCAGACCAGGGCCTCCACCCGCGCCTGCAGCGGAGCCGGCAGCGTGTCCCAGGCATGGCGCATGTCGGCGAACTCGGTCTCTCCGCCCGCGCTCGGCACCACGCGGGCGTGCAGCAGCGAGTATTTCGATGGCGTCGCCTTGAAGCTGCTGTCGCTGTGCCACAGCCGGTTGCCGAGATTGAACATCCGCCTTCGGTCATCGGCCGCGAGGATGCGGCCCTGCTCGTCGAGATTGGAGATGTCGTTCATGCGCGCGTGCTTGAGCCGTCTTCGGTGCAGCTCCACCGTCGCCGGCTCGGCCTCCAGTGGGCCGAAATTGAGGCCGAAGGCGAGCTGCTGGTCGTCGTCGATGTCCTGGCCGCGGAAGACCAGCACGGCGTAGCGGTCCATCGCCGCGGTAACGGCGTCGAGCGCCTCGGCCCCGAGCGGCCGGCGCAGATCGAATCCCTCCGCTTCGGCTGTGAAGATCGAATGCAGCGGCTTGAATGTGAAGGACATGGCCGTGTCCCATTCGGGTGTGCTGGTCAGGAGGCGAGGAAGCCGCCATCGACGGCGAGGGTGTGGCCCGTGGTCAGCGAGGCGGCGGGGCTGGCGAGGAACAGCACCGCAGCGGCGACCTCCTCGGCCTCGCCGATGCGCCCGAGCGGCATGGTGGCGAGCAGCCGCGTCCGCACCGCCTCGTCGGCGAGCAGTCCGGCGGTGAGGTTGGTGCGGATCCAGGTCGGCGCGACGGCGTTGACGCGGATGCCGGACGGCCCCCATTCCACCGCCTGCGCCCGGGTCAGGTTGACCAGGCCGCCCTTGCTCGCGTGATAGGCCGGGTTCGGATAGAGGCCGCCCGAAAGCCCCATGATCGAGGCGATGTTGACGATGGCTCCGCCGCCACGCTTCAGCATCTCCCGCGCCGCGGCGCGGGCGCAGAAGAAGGCGCCGCTGAGATTGACGTCGATGACACGCTGCCAGTCCGCCGTGCTGACCTCGAGCGAGGCGCCGCGGATGGCGATGCCGGCGTTGTTGACCAGGATATCGACCCCGCCGCACTCCGCGCCGATGCGCGCAAAGGCGGCGTCGACCGCGGCGGCGTCGGTGACATCGAGGGCGATGCCGAGGCCGCGCGGCTGCAGCTCGGCCGCCACCGCCGCCGCGGCCGCAAGGTCGGTATCGGTGGCGACGACGCGCGCACCGGCTTCGGCGAGCAGGCGCGCACAGGCCGCCCCGATGCCACCGGCCGCGCCGGTGACGACGGCGACCTTGCCGCCCAGATCGAACAGAGATCGCAACTGCGCCATGTCGGCGTTCCTCCCCCGCGTTGATGGCACGCAGTGTGCCACATTCGCGCGCCGGTGCGATGCCGGCGCGCGCAACGCAGAGTCGAAATCAGGATTTCGTCGGCGTGTAGTCCGTCACCGCGTCCGGGGTCGGCAGATCCTTGGTGGACCAGCCACCGCCGAGGGAGCGGACGAGCCGGACATTGGCCTGGAGCACCTGCGTCTGGATCGCGATCACCTGCCGGCGCGCGTTCAGCGCCGCGGTCTCGGCGATCTCGACGTCGAGGTAGTTGATCTGCCCTTCGAGGAACGCCTTGTAGGAAAGATCGTAGTAGCGCGTGGCGTCGTCGGCGGCCTCGCGCTCGGCGGCGGTGGCGAGCGAGAGGTTGTTGAGCAGTGCCAGCTGGTCCTCGACATCCTCGAAGGCGCGCAGCACCGTCGCGCGGTACTGCTCGGTGAAGTCACGCAGGTCCGCGTAGCTCTGGGCCAGCGCGGCGTGGCGCAGCCCGCCCTCGAACAGCGGCAGGACATAGCCGGGCCCGACGGTCCAGAAGCTCAGCGGCAGGCTGAACAGTTGGGCGCCGAGCGAGTTCTCGAAGCCGCCGATCGCGCCCAGCGTCAGCGACGGGAAGAAGGCGGCGCGCGCGACGCCGACGATGCGGTTCGCCGCCGCCACCCGCCGCTCCGCCGCCGCGATGTCCGGGCGGCGCTGCAGCAGCGTCGCCGGCACGCCGGTCGGCGTGTTCGGCAGCACCAGCGTGAGCGCATCGACGCGGGCGATGGTGAATGACGAGGCCGGCTGGCCGACCAGGGTGGCGATGGCGTGTTCGACGAGCGCCCGCTGGGCAAAGATCTGCGCTTCCAGCGAGCGGGCGCTATCCAGATCGAGCTTGGCCTGCGCCATGTCGATCCCCGAGGCGATCTTGCCGGCGTAGCGGGTCTGCACCAGCTTGAAATTGCCGGCGTAGGCGAAGCTGGTATCGGCGAGCAGCTTGATCTGGGCGTCGAAACCACGCAGCAGCGTGTAGTCGTTGGCGAGCTCTGCCTCCAGGCTAAGCCGGACATTCTCGAGATCGGCCGCCGTCGCCTGGGTTTGCGCCTGCGCCGCGGCAATCTGGTTGTGCACGCGGTCCCACAAATCGACCTCGTAGCCCACCTGCATGTCGAGGATGTTATCGCCGAACTGGTTCGGATAGAGTCCCGGCCGGCGGCGCGGCGCCTGCTGGGACTGCTGGTTCGTCGTGTTCATGCCGCCCACGGAAATGAACGGGAACAGCCCCGAATTGACCTCGGCGACGTAGGCGCGCGCCGCGTCGTAGTGCGCCACCGCGCTCGCGAGGTCCGGGTTGGCGGCGATCAGGTCGCCCTCGAGCCGGTTGAGCAGCGGGTCGCCATAGGCTTCCCACCACGGCCCGCGCGGCAGCGTGTCCGACGGCGTCGCCTGCTGCCAATGCCCGCCGCTCTTGTAAGCGGCGGGGATCGGCGTCAGCAGCGCCGGCGGGTCATAGGTCGGCGCCAGGTCGCAACCGACGAGGGCCGCCAGACTCGCGGCGGCGAGGCACGCCCCGATGCGGACCCTCACTGCCGCGCCTCGGCCGGGCGCGTGGCCTCGGAAACCTGTTCGTGCTCGGCCGGAGCACGCCCCGACGGCGTCGCTTTGTCCCCCATCACCCGCACCAGATCGCCCGTCTGGACCGAGTCGGGAGGGCTGTCGATGACGCGATCGGCCGCTGCGAGGCCGGCGACGATCTCGACGGTCGCGCCCATGTCGAGGCCGACCTGGACATTCTTCATCACCACCCGGTTTGTTGCATCCAACGTCGCGACCTGCAACCCGTGCTCCTGAAACACGAGTGCGCTGACCGGCACCCGCAGGGCGTCGGCGTCCGCCGGCAACTCGAAATAGATCTGGGCGTAGGTTCCGGGCATCAGCTCGCCGGCCGGGTTGGGCGCGTGCAGTTCGACAAGCAGGGTGCGCGAACTGGTGTTGATCGCCTGCGCCGTCGTCGCCACCATGGCCGGGAAGCGGCGGCGGGGGAACTGCGGCAGCGCCAGTTCGGTCTTCATGCCGACCTTGATCTGGGCGGTGTAAGCCTGCGGCACCCGGACGAAAACGCGCATCTCATGCACATCCGAGACCTCGAACATCTCCGGCCCGACGCCGCTGCCGACATTGATCAGCGCGCCGACATCGGTCTTGCGGGCGGTCACGACGCCGTCGAACGGGGCGATGAGGCGCTTGAACCCTTCGAGCGCGCCGAGACGGCTGACATTGGCCTGCGCCGCCTCCGCCGATGCCCGGGTGGCGGCGTAGGTCTGCACTTTCACGTCGGTGTCCTGGCGCGAGACCGCGTCCGCGTTCACCAGCTTCTGCCAGCGCTGCGCGGTGATGTCGGCCAGCTTGAGGTTGGCCATGGCGGTCTTGAGGTCACCCTTGGCGCGCTCGTACTCCTGATCGAGATCGGGCGCGTCGATTTCGCCGAGAAGGTCGCCGGATTTCACCACGGCGCCGTAGTCCTTGTACCACATTTTCAGATAGCCCGGTACGCGCGCGTAGATCGGCGCCGTGTACCAGGCTTGGATATCACCCGGCAGGACGAGTTCGTTCGGCTTGGTGTCGCGGGTGGGTTTCACAACCGACACGGTGGGAACGGCCGCCACGTCCGTGACCCGGGTCAGCACGCGGTCCGCATGGAACCGGTCGAGAATCCCCGACACGGCGATCGCCGCCACCGCGGCCAGGCCGGCGAGCCCGATCAGCAGCCCGCGCTTCGACTTTCGCGGTGACACTTCTCTTGCCTTCACCATCTGCTCCCAACGCCTGGCCAGACACCACCGAGCCCACCCCCGGGCGCGCCCGCCCACTACGCGTGACTTGCCCCTGCCTTGCAGCGCCCGCTGCCAAGCAGCGCCATATGCTGAGGAGGGCGCGTCTAAGCTGGCGGATATTCCCCGGCGCCTCACGAGCGTCGGCGGGCCGTCGGGCTTTAGTCCCCGACACGGCCTGCTCTCAAGCCCGAAATCATAATGTTTCCTTCAACCAAGCGAAAGCACGTTCTCGCCGGGGCGCCCCGCGGCGAGCGCCGGCCCCGGCCGCTGGCAGGCGAGCTCGACGAGACAGCCGGGCGCGGCGTCGTCGATCCTGAGACCGAACCCGTGCAGCTTGGCAATGGCCGCGACCAGGCTGAGCCCAAGGCCGCTGCCCTCGACATGGCGGCTGCGGTCGGAGCGGTAAAAGCGCTTGAGTACGGCCGCCCGCTCCGCCGGCGCGATGCCCGGGCCAGTATCGCGCACCACCAGCACCGGCCCCGCGGCATCGGCGCGCAGCCCGAGGGTGACCATCCCCCCGGCCGGGGTGAACTTGATGGCGTTGCCGACCAGATTGGCCACGGCCTCGATCAGCAGCGCGTAGTCGCCAGCGACGGGTTCGACGGGCGTGGCGTCCAGCCGGAACCCGACCGGCTTCTCCTCGGCGATCGGGCCGTAGAGGTCCGCGATCTCCTGCACCAGGGCGTAGAGGTCCACCTCGGCGAAGCCGCTGCGGCGGCGGCCGTTCTCGATCTCGCTGATGCGCAGCAGCGCGGTGATGATGGCCAGCGCCTGGTCGAGCCCGGCGATGGCGCGGTCGATCGCGTCCTGCATCTGGGGCGGGGAGTTGGCGCCGTCACGGCTGCGCTCCAGGCGCACGCGCACGCGTGAGAGCGGGGTGCGCAGATCGTGCGCGATGTCCTCGCCTACGCCCTTGATCTCATCGAGCAGGCGGCCGATCTCGTCGAGCATGTGGTTGACGCTGTTGGCGAGCTGATCGATCTCGTCGCCGGTGGTCCGAACCGGCAGGCGCTCGCCGAGGTCGCCGCCCATGATGCGCTCGATGCGGGCATGCATCCCCTTGATCCGGCGCATGGTGCGCAGGCTGAGCAGGGCACCGGTGGCGAGCGCCAGCAAGAGCGCCGGCAGCACGCCCCATTTCAGCACCCGGAGCACCACGGAGCGCAGCTCGCCGAGCTCCGCGCTGTCGCGCGCCAGCACCAGGATGCGCCCGTCGGCCATGGCGCGGGCCACCGCGCGCACGTCCGCGGTCTGGGTTCCGTCCGGGCCGGGAATCTGCACCTCGGCGGCATAGGCCTGGCCATCCGCGGGCAGGCCCGCCGGCAGAAGCTGCAGATTGCCGGCGAGCAGCCGCCCGTCGGGCCCGAACGTGGCGGCGAAGGTCAGCCGGTGCAGGCCGTCCCCAAGCCGGGTGCCGAGCAGCCAGGCCAGACGTTCGGGCGGCCCATCCGCGGCGGCCTGGGCCTGACGGACCAGGAAGGCGTCGATTCGCGCCGTCTCGACTACCGCGGTCTGCCAGTAGATCACGGCGAACAGCGGCAGGGTCGAGAGCACGAAGGCACCGCCATAGGCCAGCGCCAGCCGGAACACGGCGGTGCGGAACAAATCCGGCAGCCGCCAGCGGACGTTCTCGACTGCAACCCGTGCATCCATCGGTCCATTCTCCCGCGCCGAGACCATCGGTGCCAGACGCCATTAAAGCCGAATGAACGAGGCTTTAGTGGCGCTACGGTGGCGAATGCGGTCTAGATGTGCCGTCTTTGCCCGTCCTGCCACCCGCGCGCCGCTCCGGACCGCGGCGGGGAGGCATCCGGGCCACGTGCGGGGGCCACGATGCAAACCGACGATCTGAAGCTGGGGGCGCAGCCGACGCCGCATCACCGCGCGCACATCCTGCTGCTCGAGGACGACGCCGAACTGGCCGAGGAGATCCGCGGCGAGCTGGATACCCGTGGCCTCGCCGTGCGCCACGCGGCGACCGGGCCGGAGGGGCTCGATGAGGCACGGCGCGCCCGGTTCGACCTGCTGATCGTCGATCGCATGCTGCCCGGTCTGGACGGGCTGACCATCATCGAGACGCTGCGCGACGAGGGCGTGCACACGCCCGTTCTGGTGTTGAGCGCGCTCAACGCGGTCGATGAGCGCGTGAGCGGTCTCAAGGCCGGCGGTGACGACTATCTGTGCAAACCCTTCGCGTTCGCCGAACTCGCCGCGCGCATCGACACGCTGCTGCGCCGCCCGCCGCCCTCGCGCCAGACGATGATGCGTCTCGGCCCGATCGAGCTCGATCTGATCGACCGCACCGCCCGGCGCGGCGCACGGCCGATCGATCTGCTGCCGACGGAGTTCAAGATTCTCGAATATCTCATGCGCCACGGCGGCCAGGTGGTGACACGGGACATGATGCTCGAGGATGTCTGGCACTACCGCTTCCTGCCGCACACCAACGTCGTCGACGTCCATATCGGCAAGCTGCGCCGCAAGATCGACGCCCCCGGCGAGGTGCCGATGCTGCACTCCGTCCGCGGCGCCGGGTTCATGCTGCGCGTGCCCGACTGAGCACGGGGTCGGCCAGGAACCCCGCCCGGGACGCCAGGCCGCGACTGCGGGGTTGGCTTGGACCGCTTCCGCGCGATACGATCGGCGCCACGTCCAAGCAAATGTTCATCGACCCCGCCTCCCGGGCCGCCCAGCGCCCTTCGGTCTCCACCCCGGCACCGCTGACCACGCGCGGCTGGCTGGGTTCGTGCGCGGCCCATGCCGGCGTGATCCTGGCGCTGACCGTGCTGATGGGGCGTTCGGTGACGACCACGCCGCCGGTGCCGCTGCCGATCGTCCCGCTCGTCTTCGCCCCGGCCGAAGCCCCGCCGCCGGAGGCGGCCGCTCCGCCGAAACCGCCGGAAGCGGCTCCTTCACCGCCGCCGCCGGAGGCGGCCGCTCCACCCCCGCCGCCGGAGGCGGCTGCGCCACCCCCACCGCCTGAAGCGGCCGCGCCGCCGCCACCGCCGGAGGAAGCCGTTGCGCCTCCGCCGCCGGTCGCCGCACCGCCCGTTCCGCCGAAGCCACGCCCGGCGACACGTCCGCCGGCGCGCACCATCGCCCGCGCCGCCCCGACCCCACCGGTGACACAGGCCGCGCCGGCGGCGCCGAGCGCGCCGCAGGTGGCGGCATTGTCGGCCCCGCTGATCCCCCCTCGCCCGCTCGCCGCCGCCGCCGGCAACCGCGCGCCCGCCTATCCGGAGTCGGCGCGGCGGCGGCGTGAGAGCGGGCGGGTGATGCTGCGCGTCGCGGTCTCGGCCGAAGGCCGGGCGACCGAGGTCGCCGTCGCCGAGTCCTCCGGCAGCGCCGTCCTGGATGCCGCCGCGGCCGACGCGGTCCGCGCCTGGCGCTTCGTGCCGGCGACCCGCGGCGGGCTGACCGTCGCCGGCGTCGCCGACGTGCCCATCCGCTTCAATCTCTCGGAATAGGCTGCGCCGGCGCCGCCCAGGCCAGAGCCCCGGACCGGTGCTCCTCGACCGCGATGCGCACCAGTCCGGCCAGGGTCGCGACCTTCAGCTTCGTCTTCAGCTGCGAGCAGACATTGGCCACGGTGCGGTAGCTGATCCCCAGCGCGCCGGCGATCTCGCCGAGCGCCTTGCCCTCGGCGAGCAGCGCCAGCACCTCCCGCTCGCGCGGGGTCAGCGCGCCGACCGTCCCGCCCGGCCCGCGCACGGCCATCAGCGCCAGCGTCTGCGCGACGCTGCGACCGAGATGGACCTCGCCGGCGAGCACGCGGTCGATTGCCTCGATCAGCGTCTCGGGGTCGTCATTCTTGCTGACATAGCCCATCGCCCCCTCGGCGAGGGCACGGGAGACGAAGGCGGCGTCCTCGTACATGCTGAACATCACCACGCGCAGGCCGGGCCGGCGCGCGCGCAGCTCGCGCAGCAGGTCGAGCCCGCCACGGTCGGGCAGATTGACGTCCAGAACGACGATGTCGGGCTCGGCCGTCTCGAACAGCGCCAGCCCCTCGGCCGCGGTCTTGGCTTCCAGAACGCGCACGCCGCCGCGGCTCTCGAGCAGCCGCCGGCAGCCGGCGCGGACGATCGGGTGATCGTCGATCAGCAGCACACCGATCATGACGCCGCCACCCTCGAGGTCTGCAGCGGAATGGAAATCTCCACGCGGGCGCCTGTCCCCCCGGCGCCCCTTTCCAGCGCACCGGCGCCGATGCGGACCTCGCCACCGAGGCCGCGGGCGCGTTCGCACATGCCGAGCAGTCCGAAGCCGAAGCGCTGATCGGGCGCGAAGCCGCCGCCATCATCCTCCACTGTGACTTCGATTGCGCCTCCCGGCGCACCACCGGGCAGAACCGCCTGACGCAGGGCGAGCCGGACGGCGACATGCTCCGCCCCGGAGTGGCGGACGGTGTTGGTGAGGCATTCCTGCACCGAGCGAAACAGCGTCAGCCCGACGCGCTCGTCGAGCGCCGGCAACACGGGCGGCAGCTCCAGGCTGAACTGCAGCCGCGGCACGCGTTCCTCCCAGCCCATCACCAGCTGGCGCAGCGCTTCGGCCAGCCCCATGTGATCGAGAATGAGCGGGCGCAGCCGCTCCAGCATGCGCGCATTGCCGCGCTGGATGTGATCGACCAGCGCGGTGATCTCGCTGGCGCGGGCCTTGATCTCGCCGACGCGGGCCTCCCCATCCGGCCCGCCGGCGGCGCGGAGGATGCAGGCCAGCTCGGCGCGAATGCCGAACAGCGCCGGACCGAACTCGTCGTGCAGCTCATGCGCAATCTCCTTGCGCTCCTCCTCCTGCACCGAGATCAGACGGTCGATGAGATGGTGGTTGTCGGCGGTGACGCGGGCGAGCGCGGCGGCGAGGCGGTCGAAGGTTTCGCCGATGCGGCGCAGCTCGACGAGGCGGATCGGCGGTGAGATCGCCTCGAACCGGCCCTGGCCGAGCCGGTCGAGCCCCTCGGCGAGGCGGCGCAGCGGCCGCAGTGCGACCCCGCTCGACCACGCCAGCAGCGCCACGATGCTGAGCGCGAGCGCGGCCATCAGCGCGGCGAGGAAGCGCATCTCGGTCCAGATTTCGGCGATCTCGTCGAGCGGATTGGCGATGATCTCGATCTCGCCGACCGGCCGGCCGCCGGCCAGCACGGGCACGGTCGCGCTGGCCGGCGGCGGGGCGAACAGCCGGGCGAACCAACGCGGCACGCGCGCGCTCGCCGCCACGGCCGGGCGGTCCGCCGCGCCGGCGGGGCGGACGATCAGGCGCACGTGCCGCAGCTTCGGCAGCGCGGCGGCGAGCCGGTCGAGCATGCCGGCCTGCGGACCGGCCTCGACGGCGCGCAGCGTCAGCGCCGCCAGGCTGCGTCCGACGCTCAGCGCGGCCCCGGTCTCGGTGGCGACGCGCAGCCGCGCGCTGTGCAGGGTGACCGCGAACGTCACCGCCAGCCCGATCAGCAGGATCGCGCCGGGAATGGCGATCAGTCTGGCGCGCAGCGAGCGCATCGCGTGGTCCCTCCCCGCCTCCGCGCGCAGACCGCGGAGGGCGGAGCAGTGTGCGGATACGTGAAGATTCTGCAAGCGTCCGGCAAGGATCGGCAAATGTTTCGGCAATGATTGTGATGGACAGCGCCCCGCCACCGGCGATCATGGCGGCCGACCAGCGCGCCGGAGCGCCGGCGGGGAGGAGACGGATCTTGGAGCTGCGACCCATTCGGCCGCCCGCGCGTGCCGCCTTGATCGGTGGCCTGCTGCTGCTGGCCGCGAGCGCTGCGGCGCGCGCGCAGGACGCGCCACCGGCGCCACCCGACAACACGGTGCTGCCGGAGACCGAGGTATTCGGCGCCACGCCCATGCTCGGTTCGGGCATCGACCGCAACAAGATCGCGGGCGAAACCCATGTGCTCAACGCCAACGACGTGACGCTCGATGGCACGCCCAACATGATGCGGGCGCTGAACGAGCAGGTCGGCGGCGTCTCGCTGGGCAACGCCAACGGCAATCCGTTCCAGGAAAACCTCGTCTATCATGGCTTCCAGGCCTCGCCGCTGGTCGGCAACGCCCAGGGCATCGCCGTCTATGTCAATGGCGTGCGCTTCAACCAGCCGTTCGGCGATACCGTCAACTGGGACCTGATCCCCTCGATCGCCATCGATACGATGAATCTCGAAGGCACCAACCCGGTGTTCGGGCTCAACGCCCTGGGCGGCGCGCTGTCGGTGCAGATGAAGAACGGCTTCACCTTCCACGGCACCGAGGCCGATATCTGGGGCGGCTCCTTCGCCACCTCCTCGGAGGAGTTCCAGTACGGCAAGCAGATCGGCAACACCGCCGTCTATATCGCCGGCACCCAGCTCAACTCCGGCGGCTGGCGGCAGAACGAATCCTCGGCGCTGCAGCAGCTCTATGGCGACATCGGCTGGCGCAACGACAAGGCCGAGGTGCATCTCAGCCTGCTCGGCGCCAACAACCGGCTCAACAACCCGGCCACCGTGCCGGTGCAGTTGCTGGACGCGCAGCGCACCGCCGTGTTCACCGCGCCGAACAACACCGCCGATCAGTACGGCATGGCGGTGCTTTCGGCGAGCTACGACGTCACCGCGGATACGTCCGTGCAGGCCAACGCCTATGTCGAGAATCTGTTCCAGCGCGTGACCAACGGCAACGTCGCCAATGGCGCGCCGTGCGGTTCGTTCGCGCCGGGCTTTCTCTGCGCCGGGCCGAGCCAGTTCCTCACCACCTTGGGCGGGTCCCCGATTCCGGACTTTCTCAATGGCGGACCCTATTCGCAGCTCAACCTGATGGACACCAACACCGACGGCTACGGCGTCTCGGTGCAGGCCACCAACACGTCGAAGCTCTTCGGCCATCCCAATCACTTCGTCGCCGGCGCCAGCCTCGATGGCGGGTTCACCCACTACACGGCGGCGACGCTGATCGGCGGACTGAACCCGATCAACCGCTTCTTCACCTACCCCGGCATCCAGATCGACCAGGCCGACGGCTCCATGGCGCCGGTCAACGTCAATGATCACGACGTCTATTACGGCCTTTATTTTCTTGATATTTTCGACATCACGCCAGCGCTGTCGCTCAGCGTCTCGGGCCGGTTCAACGTCGCCAGCATCGTGCTCGCGGACCATCTCGGCGGCGCGCTCAGCGGCCAGCACAGCTACAACCATTTCAACCCGGCGGCCGGCCTGACCTACAAGATCACGCCGACGACCACGGCCTATGTCTCCGCCTCGGAGTCCAACCGCGTGCCGACACCGGCGGAGCTCTCCTGCGCCAGCCCGACCAGCCCATGCACGCTGACCAATTTCTTCGTCGGCGACCCCAACCTCAAGCAGGTCACGGCGCAGACGGTGGAGGCCGGGGTGCACGGCCAGGTCAAGCCGTTCGATGGCGCCAAGCTCGATTGGCAGGTCGGTGGCTACCGCACCCAGCTGCACGACGACATCCTCATGGTCGCGAGCCAGATCCAGGGCTCGGCCTATTTCCAGAACATCCCCGGCGATCTTCGCCAGGGTGTCGATGTCGGCCTCAAGCTGACCACCTCGCGGCTGCGCGCGTGGATCGAGTATTCCTACACCGATGCCGTGTTCCAGAACACGTTCCCGCTCTCCAGCCCGAACAACCCCGCCGCCAGCGCCAACGGCACCATCACCGTCCACCCCGGCGCGCAGATGCCGGGCATCCCGCCGCACATGGTCAAGCTCGGCACCGAGTACCAGATCACCGAGGCGTGGACGGTGGGCGCCGAGGGCATCGCCGCCTCCGGCCAGTACCTGTTCGGCGACGAGGCCAACCTGACCCAGCCGACCGGAGCCTATTTCGTCGTCGGGCTGAACACGTCCTATCAGGTCAACAAGAACGTCCAGTTCTTCGGCCAGC
Organism: Pseudomonadota bacterium; assembly: GCA_021845595.1. Taxonomy (GTDB): domain Bacteria; phylum Pseudomonadota; class Alphaproteobacteria; order Acetobacterales; family Acetobacteraceae; genus JAJZVV01. The sequence goes on from JAJZVV010000010.1 coordinate 97,404, forward strand.
TCGAGAATGCCTTCAACGCCGCCTACACGACCTACGGCACCTTCTCGCCGACCGCGCAGGTGCCGATCGCGCAGGCGCCGGGCGCGACCAATCCGCGCAGCTACACCCCCGCCTCGCCGATCGCCGCCTACGGCGGGGTGCGGGTGACGTTCTGAAATCAGCGCCCGGAGCCCGGGCCCGCCGCCCGATCGCCGGGGACGCCGGCACGAGCCGATTCCCCAACGAAATCCGCCGCTATCGACAAGCGGGGCGGAGTGTCGATAATGCCCCCGCGCCGCTCCGGCGCGGTCTCGTCAGGAAATGGAATCGACAGGATGCAGAAATCCCTCCTCGGCGCGCTGCTGATCGGCGGTGCCCTGCTTTCACCCCCGGCCTTCGCCGAAGGCGACGCCGCCGCCGGCAAGCAGGTCTTCGCCCAGTGCTCGATCTGCCATTCGGCCAAGCCGGGCGAGAACAAGATGGGCCCCAGCCTGTACGGCGTCGTCGGTCGCAAGGCCGGCTCCGAGGCCGGGTTCACCTATTCCGAGGCGGTACAGAAGCTCGGCCTCACCTGGAACGAGGAGACGCTGGAGAAGTGGCTGGCCAATCCCGCGGCCATGGCGCCGGGGACGAAGATGGTCTTCCGCCTCAACAGCGACAAGCAGCGTGACAACGTCATCGCCTACCTGAAGACCCTGAAATAGGCCCACTCGGACGGGCTTCGGCGGCCCGCGCCTGGCGCAGCGACTGCGCCAGCGCGTGCGCCGCCTCCGCCCCGGCGCGCCGCTGCTCGGGCGGGATCGCCACCTCGGCGACGATGCGCGCCGGATTGGCCGACAGCAGCAGCACGCGGTCGGCCAGCGCGGCGGCGTCGTCCATGTCGTGGGTGACGATCAGCGCCGCGGTCGGCCGACGCCGCCAGGCATCGAGCAGCACATCCCGCCCGCGCTCGGTCATCGTCGGATCGAGCGAGACGAAGGGTTCGTCCAGCAGCACCAGGTCCGGATCGATGGCGAAGGCCCGCGCGATGGCTGCACGCCGGGCCATGCCGAGCGAAATCTGCGGCGGATAGGCGTCGCGGAACGGCCACAGGCCGAGCGCGTGCAGCAACTCGTCGGCCAGCGCCTCGCGCCCCGCCGCAACCAGGGTGAGATTGTCCCGCACCGTGCGCCACGGCAACAGCCGCGGCTCCTGGAACACGGTGCCGATGCGCGGCCGGTCGGTCGCGTGCCAGACGATCCGCCCGGTGAAATCGCTGTCGAGCCCGTCGATCAGCCGCAGCAGCGTCGTCTTGCCGCAGCCCGAGGGACCGACGACGGCCACGATCTCGCGCGGCGCCAGACGGAAGCGCAGGTCCTCCAGCACCAGCTGCGATGCGCCATCGCGCCCGGCGAAGCTCTTGCGGGTGATGTCGACCTCGAGGATCACCGGCGCGCTCATCGCCGCCAACGGTTCGCCCGCCGTTCCAGCGGCTGCAGCAGCACCCATTCGATCGCCTGCACGACAAGGATGAACGCCAGCGTATAGGCCAGGATGCCGGTCACGTCGAAGAGCTGGAAATAGGATTCGATCTGGAACCCCACGCCGTTGCTGCGCCCGAGCAGTTCGACCACGAGCACGATCTTCCAGATGATGGCAAGCCCCGAGCGCGCGGCAGCGAACAGATAAGGCGCCAGCTGCGGCAGGACGACATGGCGCAGCCGCGCCCACCGCCCCATGCGAAAGCTCTGCGCCATCTCCGCCAGGCCGCGATCGAGCGCCCGCGCGCCCTCGCGCAGCGTCACCGCCGTGCTCGGCAGCTTGTTCAGCGCCACCGCCGCGATCGCCGCCCACTCGTTGAGCCCGAACCACACATACATCAGCACGATCACGACCAGCGCCGGCAGATTGAGCAGCACCGTGACCCACGAATCGAGCGCGAGGTCCAGCCGCCGCCACGCGCCCATGGCGATGCCCAGCGCGGTGCCGAAAACCATGGCGACGGTGAAGGAGGCGACGACGCGGGCCAGCGTGATGCCGAGATTGACCAGCAGCGGCCCGGCAACGGCTTCGTGCAGCATCGCCCCGGCGACCGTCGAGGCCGCGGGCAGCATGCGGCTGCCGGCCAGCCGGGCCACCAGTTCCCAGACCAGCAGCAGGCCGAACGCCGAGGCCAGCCGCGCCGTGACCGCTGCCCGCGTCAGGATGGTCCCGCCTGCCAGAACGTGCCCGCCGGCAGGGTCCGCGCCTTGCCCACGAGCGCCTCGCCGCCGGTTTCGGCGAGCACGGTGAACAGGGCCGCCGCAGCGTCGCGCTCCGGCGCGCCGAAGCCGCGCGGAATGCCGCGCCGGTAATAGGCCATCAGCTGAGCCAGCTCGGCATCGGTCTGCGTCGCCGTCAGGGGCCTGAGCGCCTGCCACTCGGCGTCCTGTTCGGCGAGGATGCGCTGCGCCTTGGCCGCCGCGGCGAGGAACCCGTCGAGCGCCGGACGCTGGCGCGCCGCCCAGGAGTCGGCGAACACATAGCCGACGACGGGCACCGTGCCTTGGATGCCGAGGCCGCGCACGGCGTCCTCGACGCTCAGCACCTGGCGCATGCCCGCGGCCTCGGCACGGGCTGCGAAGGGCCAGAAGGTCAGCACCGCATCGAGCCGGCCGGACGCGACCTCCTGGGCCAGCAATGGCGGCGGCGCGAAGCGCTTCTCCACCGCCTGGTCGAGATCGAGCCCGAGGGTGCGCTGGGCGTAGGCGCGCAGGATCAGCCAGCTCTTGTCGATCGGGCTGCCGGCGATCCCGAGCCGGCGGCCCTTGAGGTCGGCGATCGAGCGAACCGGCGAGGCGGCGGGTGCGACGACGGCGCCGGCGACGTTGGAGAATGGCGAAAACGTCCAATCAGCCCCAGCGGCGCGCTGGCGGGCGACCCAGAGCCAGTCCTGCGCGGTGAGATCGACGCTGCCGGCCTGCATCGCCACCTGCGTCGCCTGCGACCCGGCCAGTTCCACCGCCTCGATCGTGACCCCGGCCTCGGCGTCGAGATGGTGCCGGCGGATGACGTCGAGTTCCCAGGACACGGTGCCGAAGCGCAGCACGCCGAGCCGCACCACCGGGGCCGCCCGCGCCGTGCGGGCGAGTGCCGCGGTCGCGCACGCGCCCAGCAGGGCGCGCCTGCCAATGGTCATGACGCTCCTCTCCCGAAATCGAAGGGTTGATCGCAGATTTCGCTGCATAACGCGCCCGATCGCCGCGGACTGTCAATGCTCGCCCGGATCACCGAGAATCCGGTCATCGAGCAGGAAACGCAGCCCGCGCTGCCAGGATTCGTCGGTGTTGCCCCGGATGTCGACGCTGCCCGCGCGCACCACGGCCCCGGTCGCGGCGTCCTCGATGACGAGATTGATGTTGAGGATCAGTTCGCTCACCTTCTGCACCCAGCCATAGCAGGCGAGCGGTGCGCCCAGCGCCTGCGCGGCGCTGCGCTCGCAGCCGTTGCAGTGCAGGATCCCGGCACTCGGATCGAGCGCGGCCCGCAGCCGGGCCGGGTCGGCGATGCGATAGCGGCCGGAGGCGGCGAGCGCGGTGCGCAGCGTGTCGCCGAGGGCCTTGATGCGCGCGATCTCGGCGGCGCCCGGCGGGCTCGGCGAGGTATCGACCAGGGAAAAATCGAACACCGCAAGCAGAGGCGGCTCCGCGCGCGCCGCGTCCGCAACCTCGGTCAGCGCCGCGAGCGCGACCAGCATCCGCAGCGCGACCCGCCTCGGCAGGCCCGGCTTGCCGGCCCGTCCGTGTCGTGAAACCATGTCCACCCCCTTGCCATAGGCCTTGCGCGACTGCGCCGCGCCGTCAAGATGCGGCGCGCGAACGGGCCGGGCGGGGTGGCGCGGGGCGGGGTGGCGCGGGGCGGCAGCGGAGGAAGCGGAATGCGGAGTGCGGAGGATCGGCGCCGGATGGGCTGGGGCGCCACGCGGCTGGTGCCGGCCCTGATGCTGGCCGCCACGCTCGCGCCCGCCGCGGCCTTCGCCCAAGCGGGAGCCGCCCAATCCGGAGCGCCAGTCGAAATCACCTATCTCGCCCTCGATGCGCCGCGCCCGCGCCCGTCCACCGAACTGACCCCGCCGCCCAAGGATGTCGGCCTCGCCGGCGCGCGGCTGGCGCTCGCCGACAACGCCACCACCGGCCGGTTCACCGGCCAGGAATTCAAGCTCGACGAGGCGGTCGGCGCCGACGCGGCCGCGGTCACGGCGGCGTTCAAGGCACGGCTGGCCGCCGGGGCGCGCAATTTCGTCACCGACCTGCCGCCGCCGCTGCTCCTTGCCCTGGCGGATCTGCCGGAGGCCAAGGGCGCGACCCTGATCGATGCCACCAGCACGGACGACGCGCTGCGCGGCGCCGATTGCCGGCGCAACGTGCTGCACATGCTGCCCAGCCGGGCCATGCTCGCCGACGCGCTGATGCAGTATCTCGTGGTGAAGAACTGGCGCCACATCATGCTGGTGCAGGGCAAGGACGCGGACGACGCGCTCTACGCCGCCGCCATCCGCCATGCGGCGAAGAAATTCCAGGTCGGCATCGTCGCCGACAAGCCCTGGAGCTTCAACGCCGCCGCGCAGCAGGCGGATACCGGGCATTTCCAGGTCAATACCGAAGTCTCCAATCTGACCCAGGGGATTTCCTACGACGTGCTGGTCGTCGCCGACGAGGCGGATAATTTCGGCGACCAGCTCGGCTATCGCAGCTTCCTGCCCCGCCCCGTCGTCGGCACGCAGGGTCTCACGCCGAGCGCCTGGTCGCCGATGTTCGACGAAATGGGGTCGCGGCAATTGCAACTGCGCTTCCTCGCGCTCGCCAAGCGCATGATGACGGACCGCGACTACGGCGCCTGGCTCGCCGTGCGCGCCTTCGGCGAGGCGGCGACACGCACCGCCAGCGCCGATCCGGCGGCGATGGCGGCGTTCCTGCATGGTCCGGACTTCACCGTCGCCGGCTACAAGGGCCCGCCGTTCAGCATCCGTCCCTGGGATGGACAGCTGCGCCAGCCGGTGCTGCTGGCCGACGATCGCTCGCTGGTCTCGATCTCGCCGCAGCCGGGGTTCCTGCACCAGTTCTACGAGACCGACACGCTCGGCACCGACAAACCGGAGACGACATGCCACATGTCCTGAAGCCGCTGCTCGCCTTCGCGATTCTGGCGCTGCTCAGCCCCGCGGCGCGGGCCGAGCGGCTGCTGCTGTCGAACGAGAAGGACAACACCATCACCGTCGTCGACGCGGCGAGTCTGAAGATTCTGCAGACCGTCCCGGTCGGCGCGCGGCCGCGCGGGCTGATCGTCTCCAAGGATGGCAAGAGCGTCTACATCTGCACCAGCGACGCCGACCATATCGAGGTGCTGGACCTGGCGACGCTGAAAGTGACCGGCAACCTGCCGAGCGGCGCGGATCCGGAGACCTTCGCGATCAGCCCGGACGGCGACACGCTCTATGTCGCCAACGAGAACGACAACACCATCACCGTGGTGGACGTGCCCGGCGCGCGCGTGATCGGCGCGGTGTCGACCGGCGTCGAGCCCGAGGGCATGGCGGTGAGCCCCGATGGCAAGCTGCTGATCAACACCTCCGAAACCACCAGCATGGTGCATTTCATCAACCCCGAGACCCGCAAGATGATCGGCGGCGTGCTGGTCGGTCAGCGGCCCCGCTACGCCGCCTTCACGCCGGACGGCAAGCAGGTCTGGGTCTCCTCCGAGGTGGCCGGCTCGGTCGCGGTGATCGACGTCGCGACGCGCAAGATCGTCAATACGATCCACTTCCAGATCCCCGGCGTGCCGCGCGAGACGGTGCAGGCGGTGGGCATCAACATCACCAACGACGGCAAGACCGCGTTCGTCGCCCTCGGCCCGTCCAACCGCGTCGCCGTGGTCGATGTCGCCACCGGCGCGGTGGACAAATATCTGCTGGTCGGCCAGCGCGTCTGGCACATGGCGTTCTCGCAGGACGGCAGCCGGCTCTACACGGCCAACGGCGTCAGCAACGACATGTCGGTGATCGACGTCGCCGCGCGCAAGGTGCTCAAATCGGTTCCCGTCGGCGAAGAGCCCTGGGGCGTGGTCGATGTCCCCTGAGGGCACGTCGCCTGAGGGCGTGTCGCCTGAGGGCGCGGTGCCTCCCGCGGGGGAGGCCATGCCGCTGTCGGTCGAAGGGCTGAGCCACGCGTTCGGGGCCCGCAAGGTTCTGGACGGCGTCGGTCTCGGTGTCGGGCGCGGCGATTTCACCGTGTTGCTCGGGCTCAACGGCGCCGGCAAGAGCACGCTGTTCGCGCTGATCACCCGGCTCTATCACAGCAACTCCGGCCGCATCGTGGTCTTCGGCCACGATATCCGGGCCGAGCCGCAGGCGGCGCTGGCCCGCATGGGCGTGGTGTTCCAGCAGCCGACTCTCGACCTCGACCTCACCGTCGAGCAGAATCTCTACTACCATGCGGCGTTGCACGGGATTTCGCAACGCGCGGTGCGCGCGCGCGTCGGTGCCGAACTCGCGCGGGTCAATCTCGCCGATCGCCGGCGCGACAAGGTGCGCCAGCTCTCCGGCGGTCAGCGCCGGCGGGTGGAATTGGCGCGCGCGCTGCTGCACGAGCCGTCGCTGCTGCTGCTCGACGAGCCGACGGTCGGGCTCGACATCGAAAGCCGCCAATTCCTGCTCGAACATGTCCGCCTTCTCTGCCGCGAGCGCGGGCTGGGCGTGCTGTGGGCGACGCATCTGATCGACGAGGCGGGGGCGGAGGCGAAAGTGGTCGTGCTGCATCGCGGTCGCGTGCTCGCCGCCGGCGACGTGCCGGCGATCCTGGCGCAGACCGGGGCGGAAACGCTCAAATCCGCCTTCGACCGCCTCACCCGTGCTGGCAGCGAGGCGGCATGAGCCCGGCTCAGTACGCGCTCTGCCTCAACGGCGTGGTGCGGCGCGAGGCGCTGCGCTGGCTCGGACAGCGCGGCCGGTTCGTCTCGGCACTGGTGCGCCCTCTGGTATGGCTGGCGATCTTCGCCGCCGGATTCCACTTCGTGCTCGGCGTCTCGATCATTCCGCCCTACGAGACCTATGTCCCGTACGAGGTCTACATCGCCCCGGGACTGCTGGCGATGATCCAGCTTTTCAACGGCATGCAGAGCTCGCTCTCGATGGTCTACGACCGCGAGATGGGCAGCATGCGCTCGCTGATGATCGCGCCCTTCCCGCGCTGGTTCCTGCTGCTCGCCAAGCTGCTCGCCGGCGTCGCCGTATCCGTCGTGCAGGCCTATATTTTTCTCGTCATCGCCTGGTTCTGGGACATCACGCCGCCCTATGCGGGCTATATTTTCGTGCTGCCGGCGCTGGTGCTGGGCGGGCTGATGCTGGGCGCGCTCGGGCTCGTCCTCTCCTCGTTCATCAAGCAGCTGGAGAACTTCGCCGGGGTGATGAATTTCGTCATCTTCCCGATGTTCTTCACCTCCTCGGCGCTCTATCCGCTGTGGCGGGTGCAGGAGGCGAACCAGACGCTGTATTGGATCTGCCAGGCCAATCCGTTCACCCATGCCACCGAACTGATCCGCTTCGCGCTCTATGGCGAGTTCAACGCGGTCTCCGCGGCCGTCGTCGCCGGCTACACGCTGGTGTTCATGGCGCTTGCGGTGCTTGGCTACGATCCCGGACGCGGGCTGCTGGCGCGGCGGGCGGGCGCGGAGTAGGCCCCGGGCTCCGGCCCGGCACGTTTGCGGCGACGGAATGACGGCGAATCGCGCCGCGCGCTGATTGACCGGTGGTGCCGCAGGCGATAGCGTTGCGGCAAGGAAATTGAATGGGGGATCGTCCATGCGGGTACCGAGTGCGGTGCTCGTCTCCTTTCTGATGCTGCTGGTCGGATTGCTTGGCTTGGCGGGCTACGCGTTCGAGCACGAGCGCCGCCCGGCGCCGGTGCTCCAGGCCGCAGCTCCGGCCGAGGTCGCACCCGCAGCGGCGGTGGCGCGCGCGTTCACGCCGGAGGAGGACGCCTATTCGGTGGCGCTCTGGCCGGTGCATCGCGATCTGGTGGAGGTAGCGGCGGCGCAGCTGACGATGGCCGGGCTCGAATACGCCACCGAAAAACATGACGTGAATCAGCTCGTCTCCCGGCTGGGTCCGGTGCGGGACGAATTCGTTACTGCCGAGACGAAGACGCGGGCGCTGACGCCCCCCGCCTCGTTGCAGGACATCCATCAGCGCTATCTCGATGCGATCATGCTCTACGAAAAGGCGGCGACGGAGATGCTGCGGATCGGACATGACAATGACGATCAGCATCTCATCGAGGCCCAGCCGATGAGCCAGCATGGCGCCGAGGAGCTGATCAAGGTCGGCGACGTGCTCTGGCCGGGGGAGCACAAGCCGAACTGACCGCGCGCGGGAACGTGTGTTCCCCGGGCGAGGTCGCGGCGTGGATCCGGCGTGCGGGTAGCGATGCCTGCAAGGCGTGACTGAGCGGCGCCGGAGCCTTCGGCCCCGGTGAACAAGCAGTGTCCGCGCAACGGGCACGAGCAGGAGGAAGAACGAACAATGGCGAAAAGATCATTGATTGGAATGGCCTTTGCCGGTGCCCTCGCGGCCACCGGCTTGGGCCTGCCCGTGACGAGCACCCCGGCGGCGGCGGCCGATACCGTCTGCTCCGTGTGGGTGGTCGAGACCAGCCGGATCCCGCATATCCCGTATGGCGGGTTCATGCCGGACCGGGCGTTCATTCCGGGCAGCACCAGCCCGATGCACAATGTCGAATGGGCCGATCTGCCGGTGAATATCGGCGTGATCAAGTGCGGCAACGAGCTGATGCTGTATGATTCGGGCTGGAAGCAGGCCGAATACCACAAGATGCTCGGGGTCGATCATTTCGTGCCGCTCGCCGATGAGCTGAAGGCCCTCGGGTTCGACGCCAAGGACGTGACGCGGGTGTTCATCGGCCACGCGCACTGGGACCATGCCGGCCAGCTATCCGATCTGCCCAACGCCACGCTCTATGTGCAGCGCGAGGAGCTGCGCGGCATCGAGTGGGCGCTGAACTATCCGAACGAGCACATCAAGGCGCAGAACGTCTCCCCCGGCGGCTGCGCGCGCACGCCAGCCTGCGGCTATGAGCCGCTGACGCTGGAGCAGGTCTACGGCAAGGTCCTCTCCGGCAAGGCGGTGATCGTCGACGGTGAGATGGAAGTCATCCCGGGCGTGAAGATCCATCCGGCCTTCCGCGCTCACACCAACGGCTCGCAGCTGCTCGAAGTGCCGACGGCGAAGGGCAAGATGGTGTTCGGGTCTGACGCCTATTCGTCGTGGGAAGGCATCCGCGACTGGATGGTCGCCAACATCCAGCAGACGGACTCGGTGCAGCAGTTCCTCGCCTATGAGAAGTGCTACAAGATCACCGGTGGCTACAACAACTGCGTCTCGGCGCATGAGCCGACGAGCTATACGGCAGCCTATCCGCTGCTGGCGAACTCGTGGCTGATCGGCAATGGCGCGCATGCGGCTGAAGTGACGCTCGCGCCCGGCGAGCATTCGCGTAAGCCGTAAGCGCACCGTTTCCCCGGTGCTTGAAAGCGCGAGAGGCCGGTCCCCGGCCTCTCGTCGCGTTTTCGGGGTTCGCGCCCCCGAGCCGAGCGTGCATAGTACTTGTTCCCATGGTCCGTAGCCGCATATATCGCCGCCGTCTGACGAGGCTGGCCCCGATCGTCGTGCTGTGCGCCGTGCTGCTGGTGCTGGCCGGCGCCGCGCGGGCGCACGATCCCAACACCTATGGCGGTCTGTTCCGTTCGCGCGATCTCGGCGCGACATGGATCAGCGCCGATGTCGGCCTGTTCCTCAACGGCACGCTCGCGCTCGCGGTGGATCCGCGCGATCCCAACCATCTGCTGCTCGGCACCGACAATGGCCTGTTCGGCTCGCCGACCGGCGGACGCAGCTGGATGCAGGAAGCACCGCCGATCCTCGCTGGCGCCATTTTCGCCGTAGCCTTCGCCCCCGATGGCGCCTCGGCGCTGTGCAGCACGCCTGCGGGCGTGTTCCGCTGGGATGGCAGCGCCTGGAAACCGGCCGACGCCCCGGCAGCAGCCGCGCCGGCGCGCGCGATCGCCTATGGCGCGGCACCGGGCCGGGCTTATCTGCTCGGCCCCGCCGGGCTGTTCGCGAGCGACGACGCCGGCGCCAGGTTCGAGACCCTGTCCCTGCCCGTCGACGCCGCACCCGGTGCGCTCGCCGTCACCCGCGCTCCGAGGGAGACGCTGCTGCTCCTCGCCGGCGGCGGGGTCCTGGCGAGCGCGGACGGCGGCCGGCACTGGCAGACGCGGCCGGCACCCATTCCGCTCGACGCGCTCGCGCTCGACCCTGCCCACCCGGCCCGGCTCTGGGCTGGCGGCCGGGCGGGGCTGCTGCGCAGCGACGATCTCGGCCAGACTTGGCAGCCTGTGCCGGGCGCACTGCCGGTGGCCGACCCGATCGTCCGCGGCATCGCCGCCGACCCCGATGCAACGACGCTCGTCATCACCACCGACCGCGGTCTGTTCCGCAGCATCGATGGCGGGCGCACGTGGCAGACCAGCGCGAGCGGGCTGCCGGTCCGGCTCGAATCCGGCCCATTGGCGCGCGATCCGGCCAGCGCGGCGACGCTCTATGCCATTTTCTCCCTCGTCCCTTATGCGGAGGCCTGGCGCAGCGCGATCGAGGGCAAGGCGCTGCTGGCGCGTGCCGACCTGATCGATCTCATCGGCGCCGGGGCGCTGATCCTGGCGGTGCTGCTGGCGGGCGGCGGCCTGGTCTTCGGCCTGCTTCGCCTGCGGCGCGGGCCCGAGCGGGCGCCAGCTCCCGCGTCGGCGGTAGCGCGACGATGACCCCCTCGATCCTGCACCGGCCGCGCCGCTTCGCGCTGCTCGCCGGCCTCATGGTCGTCGTCCTGCTCGGCGCCTGGTTTGCGCTCGGACGGAGCTGGCTGCAGCCGCGCCTCGGGTTCGTCGAATACAAAATGCTCGACCCGCTCGACATGCCGACGGCGATCGCCGCCGCGCCGGACGGGACGATCTGGTTCACGCTCGATCTCACCGATGCCATCGGACGGCTGCGCGGCGGCAGGATCGAGCGGCTTTCCACCCACATGGCCAATCTCGAGCCGATCGGGCTGGCCATCGCCCCCGATGGCGCCGCCTGGTACACCGACAATGCCGGCCACGCGATCACCCGCGTCGCGCCGGAGGGCGAGGTCAATCGCTTCCCGCTCGATACCGCCAGCGTCCGCCTCGGCCGCCTCGCCGTCGCGCCGGACGGTTCGGCGTGGTTCGCCGAGGAAACCGGCCTGTCCATCACCCGCTTCAAGGACGGCGCGCTCACCCGGCACATTTACGATTCCGCCCGCGGCGGCCCCTACGGCGTCGCGCTCGCCGCCGATGGCAGCGTCTGGGCGACGCTGCAATCGGGCGACCAGCTGCTGCATATCAGCGCCGACGACAAAATCACCGCGCTCGACCTGCCGCAGCGCAACGCGGTGGCGTCGGACATCGCCGTGGCGCCGGACGGGAGCGTCTGGTTCCTGGAGGTCCGCGCCGACCGCATCGCCCACTACGCCGGCGGCACCTTCAACGAGATCCCGGTCAACACGCGCAACGCCGGGCTTTCCGGCCTGACCGTCGGGCGCGACGGGGCGATCTGGTTCGGCATGCTCCGCGCCGGCGCGATCGGCCGGCTGCGCGGCGGCACCATCATCAGCTTCACCCTGCCGCGCGACCATGCGCGCCCCTACACGCTCACCACCGACCATGCGGGGAATATCTGGTATGCGGATATCTCCGGCTATATCGGCATGATCCCGGCGGCTGATGCTGAACGATAGCAGCGGCGACAAGGACCGGGCGGGCGACGGCAACGGGGGCGCGGACGGCGCGGAGCCGTGGCTGTCGCTGCTGGTCTGGGTCGGTGCCCTGTTCACTCTGCTCGGCGCGGCGCTTGGCCTCGCCGCCTATCAGGGCGGCGGACCGGCGGTGCTTGCCGCCGCCCTGTCGCCGGAAGCGGACGGGCCGCTCGGCGGCGCGTTCCTGGTCGCGGCTGCCGGGCTGGTGGCGGCCGCCCTGCTCGGTCTGGCGCGCCAGAAGCGCGCGGCGGCACTCGCGGAAGCCGGCCCCGAGGCCGACATTCCCGGCGGCGCCGGCCTCGCCGGCTGGCCACAGGCGCTTGCGAGCGGCGCGCTCGCCCTGCTCGCCGCTCTCGCCGTCATTGCCGGATGGCGGGCCGCGCCGGCGTCGCCGCCCGCCGCCGGCCTGTTCGGCGGCGGGATTCTGGCACTGGCGGCGTTCCCGGTCCTGGTGCTGGAGCGTTTGCTGGCCGGCCTGCCGGCACACGCGCTGCGCGAGGCCGAATCGCTGCACTGGCTGCAGCGGGTACCGCTGGCCGCATTGCTGCTGATCGGCGGTTCCACGGCGCTGCAGGCGCTCGGGCCGGGCTGGCCGGTCTGGGTCGAACGCGGGGTCGGCGCGCTGGTTCTGCTCGTCGCGGCCGAACTGGCGGTGCGGGCTCTGGCCATGCTGTTCCTGCCCTTCGCCGCCGCCGAGCACGCGCAATCGGTGGCGCGCAGCGCGCTGGCGCGGCTGATCCAGCCCCGCCTGCCGGGTCCGGCCGCGATCGGCGGCGCGATGGAGGCGCAGTTCGGCATCGACCTCACCCGCAGCTGGGCGCTCGGCTTCATCTGGCAGGCGGCGCCGGCGGTGGCGCTGGGCACGGCCCTGCTCGGCTGGGGGCTGAGCGGGCTGGTGGCGCTGCAACTCAATGAGCGCGCCATTTATGAACGGCTCGGCGCCCCGGTCGAGGTGCTCGGCCCGGGGCTGCATCTGCGCCTGCCCTGGCCGCTCGGCGTGATGCGCCGCATCGAACGCGGCACGCTGCACGACGTCCCGGTGACGCTGACCATCCCCGGTCCATCCGCCACGGACGGCACCATCGCCGCGCCGCCGGCCACAGCGGAGGCGCCGGCGCCGCCGAGCGCGGACCGGCTGTGGGATCAGGTCCACCCCTCGGAGGCGACCTACCTCGTCGCCAGCCCCGCCGCTGGCAACGGGCGGCTGGGGTTCCAGGCCATCGTCGCCGACCTGCGCGTGGTCTATCGCATCGGCCTCGGCGACGATGCGGCGCGGGCGGCGGCCTATCGGGTCGAGGCACCGGAGCGGCTGCTGCGCGGCCTCTCCGGGCGGCTGCTCGCGCGCTATTTCGCCGCCCACACCCTGCCCGCGGTGCTCGGCGAGAACCGCGCCGGCTTCACCGCCGAGTTCCGTGCCGCGTTGCAGGCGGAGCTGGATGCGCTCGGCACCGGGCTCGAGGTCATGGCCGTGATCGTCGAGGCGATCCACCCGCCGCAGGCCGCCGCCGGCGCCTACCACGCGGTGCAGGCGGCCGAGATCAAGGCCCGGCTCGTCGTCGCCGAGGAGCACGGCGGGCTGGCCAAGCGGCTGGAGGCGGCGCGGACCGAGGCGGTGACCACCGAGGACGAAGCCGAGGCCGCGGCCGCGGAGCGGACTGGTGAGGCGCACGCCGAGCAGACGCTGTTCGCCGCCGACCGCACCGCCTGGAGCGCCGCGCCGGCTCCCTTCCTGCTCGATCGCCGGCTGCAGCGCCTGCAGACCGCGCTCGGCCGTGCCCGGCTGCTGCTGCTCGATCACCGGCTGGCCGGCGCGTCGCCGACGCTGGACCTGCGCGACTACCCCGCCCCCGCTCCCTGACGCCCCGCTCCGGATCCGCCCATGTCGCTCCTGCACGGCCACCATCACCATCACCACGATCATCACGGCCATGATCACGGCCATGGACATGACCATGGACATGGCGACGAAGGCGCGGCACCGCCGGACGGTCCGGTCTCGCCGGCGGCGCGGCGGCTGGGCGCCACGGTGCGCTTCGCCGTCGCCGCCCTCGTCGTGCTCGTCGCCGCGCTCGCCGCCTGCCTGGTGCTGGTCAGCCCGGGCGAGGCGGTGGTGGTGACCCGCTTCGGCAACCCGGTGCGCGTCATCACCGCCCCCGGCCTTGCCCTGCGCATCCCCGCCCCGGTGGAAAACACGATCCGGGTCGATCTCCGCCTGCGCACGACCTCGAGCGGGCTGCAGGATGTCGGCACGCGCGACGGGCTGCGCATCCTGGTCCAGGCCTATCTGGCCTGGCAGGTGCCGGACGAGCCGGACGCGATCCGCCAGTTCCTGCGCACCGTGCGCAACCAGCCCGACGAAGCCGCCGAGCAGCTGCGCAGCTTCATCCGCTCGACGCTCGAAATCACCGCCAGCGGGTTCGATCTCGCCAGCCTGGTGAATGCGGATCCGGCCAAGGTCCAGCTCGGCGAGTTCGAACGCCGGCTGCGCGAACGGCTGGAGGAGCAGGTGCGCCACGCCTACGGCATCACCATCCGCCAGGTCGGCATCGAGAGCCTGACGCTGCCGGCCGAGACGCTCGCCGCCACGGTGGCGCGGATGCGCGCCGAGCGGCAGACGGTGGCGACCGAGCGCCTCGCCCAGGGCGAGCGCCAAGCCGCCGAGATCCGCGCCGGCGCCGACCGCGACGCGCGCATCCTGGTGGCCAAGGCGCGCACCGAAGCGGCCGGGATCGAGGCCAATTCGCGTGCCGAAGCCGCCGCCATCGCCGCCCGCGCCTATGCCAGCGCGCCGGATCTCTACACGCTGCTGCGCAGCTTCGACGCGCTCGACCAGATCATCGGCGCCAATGCGCGCCTGATCCTGCGCACCGACGCCGCGCCGTTCCGGCTGCTGGTGGACGGGCCGGCGAAGGAGGCGGAGCCGGCGGCGGCCAAGCCATGAGCGCTCCTGCCAGGCTTCCCGAAGGGCCGCTCGCCCAGTCGGTCCGCCTCGCCTTCCGCTTCCTGTTCCTGCTCGTGCTCGGCCTCGCCGCGGCCTGGGCCGGGTCGAACATCCGCCGCGTGCCGTCCGACAGCCGCGCCGTGGTGCTGCGGCTCGGCGCCATCGTCCGGCTGCAAGGTGCGGGGCTGGTGCTGGCCTGGCCGCGGCCGATCGAGCAGGTGCTGCTGATCCCTGCCGCGGACCGGCAGATCGAATTGCGCATCACCCGGTTCGACGAGCACGGCTTCATGATGGCCGGCCGGCCGCCGGAGTTCCAGATCAGCACCGACGCGCGCGGCAATGCCGGGTTTCTGCTCACCGGCGATGGCGGCGTCGTGCATCTGCAGGCCTCGGTGTTCTACCAGATCAGCGACCCGCTCGCCTTCGTCGTCGCCGAGACACATGTGCGCGCGGCGCTGGAGCGGATTTTCATCGCCAGCGCCGCCGCTGTCTGCGCCGCACGCGACCTCGACGAGATCCTGGTGGCGCGGCCGGAGGAGACGGCGCTCAGCGGCGGACGCGAGCGGCTGCGGGCGGATCTGGTGCGGGCGATGAACCAGCGCCTCGCCGCGCTTGCCGCCACCGATGTATCAGAGCGGCGTTCCGCCACCGGCTCGGGGCTCGGCGTCACCGTCAGCCGCATCGACCTCGCCGCCGCCCTGCCCAGCAACGCCAAGGCGGCGTTCGACCGGGTGCTGACGGTGACGCAGACCGCCAACCAGCTCATCGCCGAAGCCCGCAGCTTCGCGACCACGAGTGCGGCGAAGGCGGAGCAGCAGGCGCACCGGATCGTGGCCGACGCCGAGGCGGCGGCGGCGGAGCGCCGCTCCGATGCGCTGGCGCGCGCGGCGCGCATCTCGGCGCTGGCGCCACAGCTCAAGGGCGATCTCGGCCAGGTACTGCTGACCCGGCTCTACGCCGATCGCGTCGGCGCGGTGCTGCGCCGGGCGGGCGAGGTCGACAGTGTCGCGCCCGACGCGGCCGGCCATCTCTATCTGCCCGGCCCTTCCCTGCCCGCCCCCTCCGCCCCGCCCGCGGGTGACAGCAAAGGACCCCGACCATGAGCGCGGCGCTTGCCGAAACCGGGTTGCTGAGCCAGGGCGAGCGGCGCTCGCTGGCGGTGCGCCTGACCCTGTCGCTGATCACCGCCGGGCTGCTGATCCTGTCCACGGCGCTGCGGCTGGCCGCGCCGGACCAGCTCGACATCGCCGAACTCGTCGCCGGCCTCGCCGCCCTCCTGGTCGCCGTGCCGGCGCTGCAGGCGGCCTGGTACAGCCTGCGCCATCCGGACCTGCACGGCGTCACCGACCAGCTCGTCGCCCTCGCCCTCATCGCCGCCTGGGCCGAGGGCGATCTCACCACCGCCGCGCTGCTGCCGCTGGTGATGACCATCGGGCACGTGCTGGAGGAGCGATCCCTGCTTGGCTCCCAGGAGGCGATCCGCGCGCTCGGGCGGCTGACCAAGGGCAAGGCGCGCCGGCTCGGCGCCGATGGCCGCGCCGAGGAAGTGGACGCGCAGGCGCTGCGCCCGGGCGATCGCATCGCGCTCAAGCCGGGTGAGCGCATTCCCGCCGATGGCCTGATCCGCACCGGGATGGCCAGCATCGACACCGCCTCGATCACCGGCGAATCGGTGCCGGCCGAGCTCGGCCCGGGCGGCGCGGTGTTCGGCGGCTCGCTCAATCTCGACGGCGTGCTCGAAGTGGAGGTGACGCGTGTCGGCGGCCAGACCACGCTCGGGCGGGTGATCGCGCTCATGCAGCAGGCCGAGCAGGCCAAGCCGCCGGTCACCCGCCTGCTCGAGCATCATGCCGGGCGCTACACCGTGCTGGTGCTGCTGGCGGCTTTCGGCGTCTGGTTCGCCTCCGGCAGCACGGCGGGCATGCTGGCGGTGCTGGTCGCCTCCTGCCCCTGCGCGCTGGTGCTGGCGGCGCCGGCGACTTCGATCGCGGCCATCGCGGTGGCCGGGCGGCATGGCATCCTGGTCAAGGGTGCCGCTTTCCTGGAGGATCTCGCCAGCGTCGATGCCGTTATTCTGGACAAAACCGGCACGGTGACGCTCGGCCAGCTGCGGCTGGCCGAAGCGCGGGCGGCGGCGGGCGTCGACGTCGACGCGCTGAAATCCGTCGCCGGCGCGCTCGGCGCGGCGAGCAACCACCCGGTCAGCCGCGCGCTGGCGCCGCTGGCCCCGCTCGGCGCGGCGCTGCCGCTCGAGGACGTGAAGGAAGCGCGCGGGCTCGGCGTCGTCGGCCGGCTCGGCAACGAGACCGTCGTGCTCGGACGGCCGGAGCTGCTGGCCGAGCACGGCGTCCTCGCCCCGCCGCCGCCGGCCCATGACGGCCCGATCGCCGGGGTCGGCCGCGGCGAGAGTTTTCTCGGCTGGATGCTGCTCGCCGACGAGCCCCGCGCCGAGGCGCGCGCCGCGATCGCCGACCTCAAGGGGCTCGGCCTGCGCCGGCAATTGCTGCTGACCGGGGACCGCGCCTCGGTGGCGCGCTCGATCGCCGCCCGCCTCGGGGTGGCGGAGGTGCGCGCCGAGGCGCTGCCCGAGGAAAAGCTGGAATGCGTGCTGGCCGAGACGCGCGCCGGCTACCGGCCGTTGGTGGTCGGGGATGGCATCAACGACGCGCTGGCGCTGAAGGCGGGCGCGGTCGGGGTGGCGATGGGGGCGCAGGGCACCGATGTCGCGCTGGCCTCGGCCGACGTCGTGCTGATGAGCAACGATCTGCGCCGGCTGGCGACGTGCGTGCGGCTCAGCCGCCGCTGCCGCGGCACCATCCACACCAATGTCGCGGTCGGGCTGGGCTGGACGGTGGTGGTGATCGGCATGGCCGCGACCGGCCTGCTCGGCCCCTCAGGGGCGCTGATCGCGGCGGTGCTGCACAATGTCGGCACGCTGGCGGTGATGGGCAACGCCGGGCGGCTGCTGAAGTTCCACGAGGCGTAGCGGCTGCCGGCGCGCAGCCCCGGACGGTGCGCACCGTCCGGGGCCGGCGAGGTCAGTCGGCGGCGAGCGGCATGACGCGTGGGCTCATCGCCTTGCCGACATGGTCCTCCAACGCCGCGGCGACCGCCTCGGCATGCTGGGCGAAGACATGGTCGGCCCCGGCGAAGATCCGGTAATCGACGCGCACGCCCTTCTGGGTATTGAGCTTTTCCACCAGCTTCTTGACCGATGGCTCGGGCACCAGCTCATCGGCATCGCCGTGGATCATCAGCCCACCGCAGGGGCACGGCGCGAGAAAGCCGAAATCATAATGGCTTGCCGGCGGCGCGACACTGACCCAGCCGGAGACTTCCGGCCGGCGCATCAGCAGCTGCATGCCGACGAAGGCGCCGAACGAATAGCCCGCGATCCAAAGCCCGCCGGCGCTCGGGTTGACTGCCTGCAGCCAGTCGAGCGCGCCGGCGGCGTCGCCGATTTCGCCGATGCCACCATCATACCGGCCCTGGCTGCGGCCGACGCCGCGGAAATTGAACCGCAGGACGGAGAAGCCCAGCCGCTGGAAGGACTGGTACATGGCATAGGTGATACGATTATTCATCGTTCCCCCATGCAGCGGGTGCGGATGCAGCACCAACGCCAGCGGCGCGCCGCTCTGCTTGGAATGATGGTAGCGACCTTCGAGCCGCCCATCCGGGCCGGCGAACATGACTTCAGGCATCGCGTTCCAGTTTCCGTTTCCTGCTCGCGCCCGGACCGGTCCGGACGCATCGATCACTCAATCACCCTCGGCCACTCATCACGCTCAGCCGGTGGCCCCGGCCGTCCCCCCTGCCGCCTTCCCCCTATCGTCTTCGCATTCCCGACCGCTCCCGCACCGCGCCGACCCGTGTTCCCCCTTTTGCAGGACTTGCGGCATGCCCATCTGCCGGACACGATACGCAATGACCACGATACGCAATGACCATGTTACGCGATGCCTACGACACGCTCAGGACCGGGACGGAGACCGTCACGCCGTGACCCTTGGAAGGCCGATCGTTCGAATTGCCACAGGACACCCCCTCGCTGCGAGACTAGGTGCGCCTCGTTCGTCTCTCCTTTGCCGCCGCCCTGACCCGAAACACGGGATGGTCGGAAGCCTCCCGCCGGTGTCGTCAATATAGGGCGGACCTCCGCCGTTTGATAATGGAAATGTCGCATGGCCTTCATGTTTTTGCGGGAAACCATCCAGGCCTATCGTGAGAAGGATCCGGCCGCCCGGTCCGATCTTGAAGTCCTGCTTTGCTATCCTGGATTGCACGCGATTGTGTGGCACCGCTTGGCGCACTGGCTGTGGCGCCACAAAATCCGACTGCTCGGGCGGTTTCTGGCCCATCTCGGCCGCATGCTCACCGGAATCGAAATCCATCCCGGCGCCTGCATCGGCCGGCGCATCATCATCGACCACGGCATGGGCGTGGTGATCGGCGAAACCGCCGAGGTCGGGGACGATGTCTACATGTACCACCAGGTCACGCTCGGCGGCACCAGCTCCGAGCGGGGCAAACGCCACCCGACGATCGGGCGCAATGTCATCATCGGCGCCGGCGCCAAGGTCCTCGGCGCCATCACCATCGGCGACAACGCCCGAATCGGCGCCAACGCAGTGGTCGTCCAGCCGGTGCCGGCCGGCGTCACCGTCGCCGGCATTCCCGCCCGGCCGATCGAGCGCAAGCGCGAGCGCACCAATTTCGTCCCCTACGGCACCCCGATCGAGGCGGCGATCGACCCGCTGCTGCGCGATCTCGAGAGTCTGCGCGCCGAGCTGACCGAGGTCGAGGCGCGCCTCGGCGCCATCGCCGCCGAGCACCAGGCAAGCCCGCTACAGCCGGGGACCTGCGAGCCGGCGGAATAGCCGGCCGCGATGGTCTATCTCGACGCCAACGCCAGCGAGCCGCTGCGGCCGGAGGCGCGCGCGGCCGTGCTCGCCGCGCTGGAGTCGCCGGGCAACCCCTCGTCCATTCACGCCGCCGGGCGCGCGGCGCGGCGCCGGCTCGAGGCCGCGCGCGAGACCCTCGCCGCGCGCTTCGGCGCCGCGCCGGAGGATGTCGTCTTCACCTCCGGTGCCACCGAGGCCGATGCGCTCGCCATCCACGGGCTCGGCGACGGGCGGCGGGTGATTGCCGGCGCCACCGAGCACGACGCCGTGCGCGCCGCCGCGCCGGGGGCCGAGATTCTGCCGGTGGACGGGGCCGGCGTCGCCGATCTCGCGGCCCTCGAACGGCTGCTCGCATCCGGCCCGCCGGCGCTGGTCTGCCTGATGCTCGCCAACAACGAGACCGGGACGATCCAGCCCGTCACCGCGGCCGCCGCGCTCTGCCGGCGCCACGGCGCCCGGCTGCACGTGGACGCGGTGCAGGCGGCGGGGCGGATGCCGGTCGATCTCGGGGCACTCGGGGCGACGAGCCTGGCGCTGTCCAGTCACAAGCTCGGCGGACCGGCCGGCGCCGGCGCGCTGCTGCTCGCGCCCGAGGCCGCCGCAGCGCTGGCGCCGCTGATCCGGGGCGGCGGCCAGGAGCGCGGGCGGCGCGGTGGCACGCCGCCCCTGCCGGCCATCGCCGGCTTCGCCGCCGCCGCCGCCGCGGCCGGCGATGCGGCCGCATTGGCACCGCTGCGCGACGCCGCCGAGGCCGCCGCGCGGGCCGCCGGCGCGGTGGTGATCGGCGCCGCAGCACCCCGGCTGGCCAACACCACCTGCCTCGCCCTGCCCGGCGCTGCCGCCGAGACGCAGGTGATCGCGCTCGACCTCGCCGGCATCGCCATTTCCGCGGGCGCCGCCTGCTCCTCGGGGAAGGTCGCCGCCAGCCATGTGCTCGCCGCCATGGGGCTCGGCGAGCTGGCACGCTGCGCCATCCGCGTCTCCCTGCCGTGGAACGCGACCGACACCGACATCGCCGATTTCGCTGCCGCCTATGCCGCGATGGCCGCCCGCATCGCCCGCCGCGCCGCTTGAACCCGGGCCTTGAGATCCGCCGCCGAAGCCTCTACGTCCGCGCCATGCCGACAATGACCTTCATCGAACGCGACGGCACGCGCCGCGAGGTGGACGCACCCGCCGGCCTGTCCGTGCTCGAAATCGCCCATCGCCACGGGATCGACATCGAGGGCGCCTGCGAGGGCTCGCTCGCCTGCTCGACCTGCCACGTCATCGTCGATCCGGCCTGGTTCGCCAGGCTGGCGAGCCCGACCGAGGACGAGGAGGACATGCTGGACCTCGCCTTCGGCCTGGAAAAGACCTCGCGCCTCGGCTGCCAGATCGTCATCACCGAGGCGCTGGATGGGCTCGTCGTGCGCCTGCCGGCGGCGACGCGCAACCTGCTCGGCGGGTAGCCATGCGCGTGCTGGTCGCGATGTCCGGCGGCGTGGACAGTTCCACCGTCGCCGGGCTGCTGCACGAGGCCGGGCACGCGGTGATCGGGGTCACGCTGCAGCTCTACGATCATGGCGCCGCGGTCGGGCGCAAGGGCGCCTGCTGCGCCGGCCAGGACATCCACGACGCGCGCCGCGTCGCCGACGCGCTCGGCATTCCGCATTACGTGCTCGACCGCGAGGCCCGCTTCCGCGCCGCCGTGATCGAGGATTTCGCCGCCTCCTACGCCGCCGGCGAGACGCCGGTGCCGTGCGTGCGCTGCAACCAGCGCGTCAAGTTCGCCGATCTGCTCGCGCTCGCCGACGATCTCGGAGCCGAGGCGCTGGCCACCGGCCATTATGTCCGCCGCATCGACACGGGAACCGGGCCGGAGCTGCACCGCGCGGTGGACAAGGCGCGCGATCAGAGCTGGTTCCTCTTCGCCACCACCCGCGCCGAACTGGCGCGCACGCTGTTTCCGCTCGGCGCCATGGCGGACAAGGCCGCGGTGCGCGCCGAGGCCGCCCGGCTCGGCCTGCCGGTCGCGGCCAAGCCGGACAGCCAGGACATCTGCTTCGTGCCGAACGGCTCCTATGCCGACCTCGTCGCCCGCCTGCGCCCCGAGGCGGGCGAGCCGGGCGAGATCGTCACCGCCGAAGGCCGCGTGCTCGGCCGCCACGACGGCATCGCCGGCTACACGGTCGGCCAGGGCAAGCGCCTCGGCACCGCGGCGATGGCCGACGGCACGCGCCAGATCGTCACCGCGATCGACCCCGCCCGGCGGCGCATCGTGGTCGGTCCGCCGGCGAGCGGCACCCGCGACGTGTCCCTGACCGAGCTGAACTGGCTGATCGCGCCGCCGGCGGCGCCGCTGCGCTGCACGGTGAAGCTGCGTGCGCGCGAGGTGCCGCAGCCGGCCTCGGTCTTTCCCGCCGCTACCGGCGTGCGCGTGCGGCTCGATGCGCCCGCCCTGCCCGCACCCGGCCAGGCCTGCGTGTTCTACGACGGCGATCGCGTGCTCGGCGGCGGCTTCATCGCCCGCGGTCAGGCCGACGCGCACTCCAGCATCAACGTGTCCAGCTCGAAGCTGCCGTCCGCGGCGATCGCGTAATGGCCCCGCACCTCCTCGGCAACCGCGGCCTGTAGCGCGCGGATCGCCTCCACCTGCACCGCCGGCGTGCGCATGCGCGTGACCCAGGCGGCGAATTCGAGCGGCAGGCGCCGCGCGGTCGCGTGCGTCACCCGCAGCCCGGCGTCCGCCAGCGCCGCCTCCCACTCCGCGCGGGTGTAGTCGCGCACGTGGGAGGGATCGCGCAGCAGTTCGATCGCCTGCAGGGCGGTGTCGAGCAGCGCATCCGGCGGCGCGACCGTATCGGCGAAGACGGCGACGCCGCCCGGCCGCAGCACCCGCGCCGCTTCGCGCAGCCCGGCGCGCAGATCGCGCCAATGATGGGCGGAGAACCGGCTGGCGACGAAATCGAAGCTGGCATCGGCGAAGGGCAGCGCCTCGGCGACCCCCTGCCTTGTCGTGACGTTGCCCAGCCCCCGCTCCGCCGCGGCGCCGGCGACGACGCCGAGCATCTCGGCGGAGAGATCATACGCCGTCACCGACGCGGCATGGGCGGCGAGCGCGAAGCTGACATGGCCGGCGCCGCAACCGAGATCCAGCGCCGCGGCCGGCCGGCGCGCGGCGGCGAGCGCGGCGATGGCGGCGAGGTCCTCGCCGCTCGCGTGCACCGCGCTGGCGAGATAGGCGTTGGCCTGGGCGCCGAACTGCGCGTTCACCACCGCTTCGTGGGTTTTCATGGCGTGGTTTCCTCCGCTGCGAGCCGCGCCGCTTCGTCCTCGGCGATCAGCGCATCGATGAACTCGTCGAGTTCGCCGAGCATGACACGGTCGATCTTGTAGAGCGTCAGGTTGATACGATGGTCGCTGACGCGGCCTTGCGGGAAGTTATAGGTGCGGATGCGCTCGGACCGGTCGCCGGTGCCGACCTGGGCGCGGCGGTCGGCCGCACGGGTGGCGTGCAGCGCCTCGCGCTGGCGCTCGTAGAGCCGCGCCCGCAGCACTTTGAGCGCCTTGGCGCGATTCTTGTGCTGGCTCTTCTCCTCCTGCATCGAGACGGCGATGCCGGTGGGAAGATGGGTGATGCGCACCGCGCTTTCGGTCTTGTTCACGTGCTGGCCGCCGGCGCCGGAGGCGCGGAAAACGTCGATGCGCAGCTCGGTTTCGTCGATCTGCACGTCCACGTCCTCGGCCTCCGGCAACACCGCGACGGTGACGGTGGAGGTATGGATGCGGCCCTGCGCCTCGGTCGCCGGCACGCGCTGCACGCGATGCACGCCGGATTCGAACTTCAGCCGCGCGAACACGCCCTTGCCATTGATCTCGGCGATCCCCTCCTTGAGCCCGCCGAGTTCGGTGTCCGCGTAGTCGAGAATCTCGAACCGCCAGCCATGACGCTGGGCGTAGTGCTGATACATGCCGAAGAGCTGCGAGGCGAACAGCGCGGCCTCGTCGCCGCCGGCGGCGGGACGCACTTCGA
Source organism: Pseudomonadota bacterium (assembly GCA_021845595.1). Classification (GTDB taxonomy): domain Bacteria; phylum Pseudomonadota; class Alphaproteobacteria; order Acetobacterales; family Acetobacteraceae; genus JAJZVV01. Next base: position 121,101 of record JAJZVV010000010.1, read on the forward strand.
GGATGGCGGCGCGATCGTCGGCGGCATCCTTCGGCAGCAGCGCCACGCAGATCTCGTGGCGCAGCCCAGGCATGCGCGCGCGCAGCGTCTCGATCTCGGTCTCGGCGAGTTCGCGCAGCTCCGGGTCGGCGAGCATCGTCTCCGCCTCCGCCAGCCCGTGCTCGGCGGCGCGCAATTCGCCGATGCGCGCGACCAGCGGCTCGAGATCGGAGAGTTCCTTGGCGGCGCGCACGAACGCCTCGCCCGGCAGCGGCGCACCGAGCGACGCGCGCAGCTCCTCGGCACGCGCCACGATGCGGTCGAGCTTGGCGTCCAGGCTCATGCCGCCTGCCGGCGCAGCGCGCGCACCATGCCGAACAGGCTGATCGCCATCCAGAAAATCTCGATCACCACGGATGGAAGATTGAAGGCGTAGAGCAGAGAAACCATGATCATCACGGAACCGGCGAGATTGACCGCGGGAAACCGCCAGTCGCTGGAGGCAAGCCGGTCGAGCTGGTTGAGCGCATAGGCGAGCAGGATCACCGCCGCGCCGAGCAGGCCGAGACCATCCGGTGCGGTGACGCTCATCGCGCTTCGGCCAGGCTCGCCACCAGCGCATCGAGCCTCACTTCGCTCTGAGCGCCGCTGGCGAGGTCCTTCACCTGCGCGACGCCGCGGGCCAGCTCGTCCTCGCCAAGGATCACCGCGGCGCGGGCGCCGACCTTATTGGCGCGCCTCAGACCGCCGCCAAGATCAGGGTAATAATAAAATTCCGCCGCGATTCCGGCCTCTCGGAGGCCTTGGGCGACGTTGAACGCGTCCAGGGCAGACTTGCCATCGGCATGGAGGACGAAAACCGGCGCCGGGGCCAATGGCGGCGCGGCCAGCAGCATCTCGAGGCGCTCGACCCCGGCGGCGAAGCCAACCCCCGGGATCTCCGGCCCGCCCATTTCTCTCACCAGTGTCTCGTAATGCCCACCGGCCATCACCGTGCCCTGCGCGCCGAGCCGCTCGGTGACGAATTCGAACGCCGTGTAGCTGTAATAATCGAGGCCGCGCACGATGCGCGGGTTTTCGACGAATGGAATCCCGGCCCTCTTGAGGGCTCTTTTGACGCTGTCATGAAAGTCGTAAGCATGATCGCCCGGCTTCAGATGATCTGTGAGGCGCGGCGCATCAGCGATGATCGCGCGGTCTGTCGCATCCTTGCTGTCGAGGATTCGAAGCGGGTTTTTCTCCAGCCGCACCCGGCTCTCGGCCGAAAGATCAGCAGCAAATTCGCTGAAATACGCCACCAGCGCCTCACGATAACGCGCTCGGCTCTCATCATCGCCGAGCGTGTTGATCTCGAGTCGCACCTCGTCGGCGATGCCGAGGGCACGCAGGATGTGATAGCCGCAGGCGATTACTTCGGCATCGACGACCGGATTACTCGGGCCAATGAGTTCCACGCCGATCTGATGAAACTGGCGAAACCGTCCCTTCTGCGGCCGCTCATAGCGGAACATCGGCCCGGCATAGAACACCCGTTGCGGCAGGGTCTGGGTCAACCCGTTGGAGACTAGCGCCCGGCACACCCCCGCGGTGCCCTCGGGGCGCAGGGTCAGCGATTCCCCACCGCGATCGGAGAACGTATACATCTCCTTGGTGACGATATCCGACGTGTCGCCAAGCGTGCGTGCAAACACCTCGGTGTTCTCGAAAATCGGCGTCGCCCATTCGGCGAACCCGTAACGCGCGGCGATCGCGCGCGCGGTATCGGTGACGAAGTGGTGCCGGCGCTGCTGCTCGCCGATCAGATCATGGGTGCCGCGCGGCGGCTGCAGGCGGGTCACGGCCGATTTCGGCATAACAAGTTCTGCCCTTCAAGGGAGTTCAACACGGCGAACATAATCGGCATGCCGACGTAATTCCCCGACGAGATTGCCGCCCGGGAGATCGACAAGCACGACCTGTAAGCCGAGTTTTCTTGCGTGCTTGAAGGCGGGAATGCAATCGGTGTCAGCGGTAAAAATGACGAAACGATCGACAGAACGGTTATCCGCGTAGGTAGCGATATCCAACCCGATTCGCATATCTACGCCCTTCTGCTCAAAACGAGCCTCAAAGTCCTCATCCTTCAGTGTGCCCGGAGCGACTGGAACTTTACGTGGTATGAAGCCACGAAATTTGAGGACACCGCGCCTAACCGCAAATAACTCTCGCTCCGCAAGGTCATCTAACCAAGCGCCACTGTCGTTGAGTTCCTTCATATATCCACTGACGGGTAGTTTAACTTTCCCATTAAACGGTGCGCAATCATAATATAAAATGCGAATTATGTCCTCATTTCCGTTGGAAATTGCGGCCAGCGCTAGTCTTTCGATATAATCTGGATCGAATTTTTTTCCGGCTTTACGAACTAAAACTCTTGTGTGTCCGCCATCCATAAGGATAGCCACCTTTTTCATGAATCTCGCCTCATGATAAAAACCCCGCGCCAAAGGCGCGGGGTGCCTAAAACATGCCCGCCTACGGGCGTAGCGGAAACAAGTGTATGGCTACCAATAAGCCGCTGATTTGTCAAGCTGCGTTCGTGTCTATTCCGCCGCCCTGGCCGCAACCGGCTCGGCTGGCTTCGCCGCGGCGATCTCGGCCGCCTTGGCCTCCACCAGTGCCACGATGTGCTCGACCATGTCCTCGCCGGCGATGGTGTGATCGGTCTTGCCGGCGCTGTACACCATGTGCCGCCCGTTGCCGCCGCCGGTGATGCCGAGATCCGTCATCAGCGCCTCGCCCGGCCCGTTGACGACGCAGCCGATGATGGAGAGCGTGATCGGCGTTTCGATGTGCGCCAGGCGCTCCTCCAGCGTCTGCACGGTGCGGATCACATCGTAGCCCTGCCGCGCGCAGGAGGGACAGGAAATGATGCGCACGCCGCGATGGCGCAGGCCGAGGGACTTCAGAATCTCCCAGCCCACCAGCACTTCTTCCTCCGGCTCGGCGGAGAGCGAGACGCGGATGGTGTCGCCGATGCCGGCCCAGAGCAGCGAGCCCAGGCCGATGGCGGACTTCACCGTCCCCGTCCGCCGCCCGCCGGCCTCGGTGATGCCGATGTGCAGCGGATGGTCGCAGACCTCGGCAAGCTGCTGGTAGGCAGCGACGGCGAGGAACACGTCGGAGGCTTTGACGCTGATCTTGAACTCGTGGAAATCGTGGTCCTGCAGGATCTTCGCGTGCTCGAGCGCGGAGTCCACCAGCGCTTCGGGGTTCGGCTCGCCGTATTTCTCCAACAGATGCTTCTCCAGCGAGCCGGCATTGACGCCGATGCGCATCGAGCAGCCATGGTCACGCGCGGCCTTCACCACCTCGCGCACGCGCTCGGCCGAGCCGATGTTGCCCGGGTTGATGCGCAGGCAGGCCGCGCCGGCCTCGGCGGCCTCGATGGCGCGGCGGTAGTGGAAGTGGATGTCGGCGACCACCGGCACCCGCACCTGGCGGATGATGTCCTTGAGCGCCGCCGTCGAGGCTTGGTCCGGGCACGAGACGCGGACGATGTCCACCCCCGCGCGCTCGGCGCGATGGATTTGCGCCACCGTCGCCGCCACGTCCTCGGTCGGCGTGTTGGTCATGGTCTGCACCGTGATCGGCGCGTCGCCGCCAACCGGCACCGGCCCGACGTGGATCTGGCGCGACCGGCGGCGGACGATCTGCTGATACTCGCGATAGTTCATGGCATGAATCCCACGGTGAGGGTCGATGGGCATTGACCGATCGCGCCGCCGAAATCAAGGAGCGGCCGTATCACGCCTGCTACCACGCCGCGAACCGGAGCCCTATGGATGGGCAGCGGCCGGCGGATGCGCGCCAGCACGCGCGGTGGCGATCTGGGCGGGCAGCTTGCCCTGGCGCAGCAGCTCGGGATCCAGCACGAGGTCACGCCGCACCATGCCCGTGCGCCCGACCGATGGCGCCGGGACGCCGTCGACGAGGATCGAGGTCTGCCCGGCATTGCCGGTGGTCAGCAGCAGCGGCGCCTCCCCCGCGGGCGGCACCGGCACGCGCCAGGTCTCGCCGGCGCGGAGCACGCGGTTGAAGACAACCTGCCCCTGGTGGTCGCGGACCTGAACCCAGGCATCGGCGTCCGCGCGCAGGGTGATGCGGCTCTCGCCGACCGCCTCGACGGTCTCGCCGCCATGGTTGGCCGACAATTGGGCGGGGCTGACCGCCTCGGCGACGCGCGCCGCGGGGGCGGGTAGCGCCGGCGACGCGACCGGCTGGGCCGGAGGCGGCACCGCCGCAGCAGCCGAGGTCGCGGAAACCTGCGGCAGACTAGGGGCCGGCGCCCCGGGCGAGGCTTCGGCCGCCACCGCCGGCGTGCCGGGAGACCGATCGGGTGGCGACGAGCCGGAAGCGCCGGCCACGGGAGTACTGGCGACGGCGGTCCCCGCCTGGCTCGTGGCCGGGGGCGGGCCCGACGGGGCAGGCAGCGCGGTATCGTCGGCCAGCAGACGCTCCGGCGGCGCCGTGATCCGCTCCGGCCCGGCGCGGTCACCGCTGAGCCGATACCAGGCGGAATAGCCGCCGATCGCCAGCAGCAGGCCGAGCAGCACCACGGCGCCGGCGGGAACGCCGCGCTCGGACACCGGGGACGGGAACTGCAGCCGTGTCTTGCCGTTCACTTCGGCCGCCTCGGCGCGGAAGCGGCGCGCCATCTCATCGGCGTCCAGCCCGAGCAGGGTGGCATAGGTGCGCAGGAAGCCGACGGCATAGGCCGGCCCCGGCAGATCCCCAAGCCGTCCCTGCTCCAGCGCCTTCAGATAGGGGGCACGAATGCGCAGGCTGGCGGCGACATCCGCAATGCCCCAGCCCAGCCGGTCGCGGGCAGCTTGCAGGTCCGCGCCGACCCGGCTCGCACCCATCGAGATTTCGGGCATGTCCCCCTCCCGGGACGACATCAACGCCTGGCTCGTCGCCAAACCCTCGCTGCCTGCGTGCAGCATGCTCATCCTGCCTGCTCCGTCATCGCCGAGGCCGGCTCGACCCTGCCGGCGCCCGACCCGCGCGGAGGCCTCGCAACGGATTTAGCCTCGTCCTGCGCGTTTGCCAACCGCCAAGCCAACATGCCGGCGCGTGGCTCCCGGCCCGCGCAGGGCGAAGACACGTCGCTCCAGTCTAGCCGCACGCGGGTTACCGCATGCTTTCAGATCGGTACGCCATGCTCGCGCAGCCAGGCGAGAAGTGGCTCGCGCAGGCTCGGCGCGCCGGCCGCACGCTCGCGCAGCGCCGCGAGCAGCGTGCGGAACGCACGGAGGTCGGTCGCCGCCAGCGCCGCCTTCACCACCAGCACGCTGGTCGCCGGCATGGACAGCGTCTCGATGCCGAGCGCGATCAGCGCCAGCGCCTCGACCGGCCGCGCCGCCGCCTCGCCGCAGACCGAGATCGGCGTGCCGGCGGCCGCGGCCCGGCGCTGCAGATCCGCGAGCAGATCCAGCACCGGCGGCGAGATCAGGTCGTAGCGGCCGGCCAGCGCGGCGGCGCCACGGTCGGCGGCGAACAGGAACTGCATCAGGTCGTTGGTGCCGACCGAGAGGAAATCCGCCTCCGCCAGCATCGCGTCGAGCTGGAACAGCAGCGAGGGGACTTCCAGCATCGCGCCGATGTCCAGCCGTTCCGGCCCCGGGCGCACCCGCGCCGCCTCGGCCTGCAGCAGCGCGCGGGCGGCGCGGAACTCGGAGAGCGTCGCCACCATCGGGAACATCACCGACAGCTTCCGGCCGGCGGAGGCAAGCAGCAGAGCGCGCAACTGCCGGCGCAGCACCGCCGGGCGGTCCAGCCCGACGCGCAGCGACCGCCAGCCCATCGCCGGGTTCTGCTCCTCCGCCATCGCTGTCTCGGCGAGCAGCTTGTCGCCGCCGAGATCGAGCGTGCGGAACTGCACCGGGCGCGAGCCCGCGCCGTCGAGCACGCGGCGATAGAGCGCCGCCTGCTCGGCCACGTCGAGGATGCGCCCGGCGGCCAGCATCGGGATCTCGGTGCGGAAAAGACCGATTCCCTCGGCCCCGGTGGCCTCGAGCTGGTCGAGCTCCTGGCGCAGGCCGACATTGAGCATCAGCCGCACCGGCACGCCGTCGCGGCTGGTCGCCGGGCGGCGGGCGAATTCGCGCAGGCCCACCGCCTGCTCGCGCCGCTGCGCCAGCAGGCGGTGATAGGTCTGCTTCATCTCCGCCTCGGGGCGGAGCAGGAGATGGCCCTCGTCGGCGTCGAGAATGGCGACGTCGCCGTCCTCCGCGGCTGCGAGCACGCCGCGCGCCCCGCCGGCGGCGGGCAGGCCGAGCGCGCGCGCGATGATCGCGGCGTGCCCGGCGGCGCTGCCCTCCTCGACGACGAGGCCGGCGATGCCGCGGGCATGCCAGTCCAGCACGTCCGCCGGGCCCAGGCGACGGGCGATCAGCAGCCTGCCCTCCGCCGCGACCGCGCTCCGGCCGCCGCCGAGGGCTGCGAGCACCCTCCCGGCGAGGTCCTCGAGGTCCGCCAGCCGCTCGCGCAGATAGGGATCGGCGACGCGGCGCATGCTCTCGCGCATCTCCTCGACGACGCGGTGCACCGCCGCCTCGGCCGTCAGCCCGTCGCGCACCGCCGCGCCGGCGCGGCGCATCCAGCCGGCGTCGGCAGCGATCAGCCGATAGGCTTCGAGAATGTCGGCCGCCGCCCCCGCCGCCGCGGCACGCCGGGTGAGCAGTTCGTCGAGCCCGCGCTGCACGCTCTGCATCGCCTGGGTCAGCCGCTCCAGCTCCGCGGCGGGATCGTCGGCGAGGAGCCGGTACGGCGCGTGCCAGGTGCCGTGCAGCAGCACCGCCCCGATCGCCACCCCGGGGGCAAGCGGCGCGACCGCGAAGCGGCGCGGCAAGGTGGCGCCGAGCCCTTCCTCCGCCCCTTCGGCCGCGCCGGCGGAGGCGAGCAGCTCGGCCAGCATCATCGCCACCGTCTCCATCACCTCGACTTCTTCCTCGGTGTAATGGCGCGGGGCACGGTTCTGCACCGTCAGCACGCCGAGCGTGCGCCCGGCCCGGCGCACCGGAACGGCGAGCAGCGAGGCGAAACGCTCCTCGCCGGTCTCAGGGCGATAGACGAACGCGGGGTGGTTCTGCGCATCCGGGAGGTTCAGCACCATGCCCGTCGCGGCGCAGACCCCGACCAGCCCCTCGCCGACGCGCAGCCGGGTCCGGCCCACCGCGTCGGCCAGCAACCCCTCGGTGGCCACGAGCTCGAGCAGATCGCCGGCGCGGAGCGCGTAGATGGAGCAGACCTCGCTGACCATCTCGGCCGCGACCAGGCGGACCAGCTCGGCCAGCGGCGCGTGCGCCCGGGCCATGGTTTCGCGCAGCCGCGCCAGCAGCCGGCGCGCCACCCGCTCAGTCTCCCGGGGGCGATGCGGCGGTCACGCGGCGGACCCTGCCGGGCAGCCGAGCCGGCGCGCGGCCAGGGTGGCGACGGCCTGGTCGGTCAGTTCCTCGATGATCTCGGCCACCGGCTGCACCGCGCCGACCATGCCGACCGACTGGCCGGCCATCACCGAACCTTGCTCGATATCGCCCTCGATCACCGCCCGGCGCAGCGCCCCGGCCCAGAAATGCTCGATGGCGAGCTGCGCCGCCTCCTTGTCCAGCTCGCCGGCGAGGAAGCGTTCACGCGTCTCGGCCTGGTGCGCGAGGAAGCGCCGCGTGCCCTCATTCGCCAGGCCGCGCACCGGGATCACCGGAAAGCGCTCGTCGAGCTGCACCGAGGGCACCGCATCGCGCGCCGCGGCACGGATGAAGGCCTGCTTGAAGCGCGGATGGGCGATCGATTCGGTGGCGGCGGCGAAGCGGGTGCCGAGCTGCGCCCCAGCCGCGCCCATCTCCATGTAGGCGAGGATCGCCTCACCGCGGCCGAGGCCGCCGGCGACGAACACCGGCACCTCGCGGATATGCGGCAGCACTTCCTGCGCCAGCACGGTGAGGCTGACCGGGCCGATATGCCCGCCCGCCTCGGAGCCCTCGATCACCAGCGCGTCGGCGCCGAGCCGGACCAGGCGCTTCGCCAGCACCAGCGCGGGGGCGAAGCAGATCAGCCGCGCCCCGCCATCCTTCACCGCCCGCACCGCGGCGCCGCTGGGCACGCCGCCGGCGAGCACGACATGGCCGACCCCGGCCTCTCGGCAGACGCCGATCAGCGCCTCCAGCTCGGGATGCATGGTGATGAGGTTGACGCCGAAGGGGTGGCTGGTCAGCGCCTGGGTGGCCGCGATCTCGGCGGCGAGCAGGTCCGGGCCCATGGCGCCGCAGGCGAGCACGCCGAAGCCGCCGGCATTGGAAATGGCCGAGACCAGATGGCGCTCGCTCACCCAGCTCATCGCCCCGCCCATGATCGCATGGCGGGTACCCAGGAAGCCGGCGCCACGCGCGGCGAGGGCATCGAAACAGGCCCGCGCCTCGGCGAGCGCGGTGCTGTCGGGGGGCATCGTCACGCTGTCAGGCGGCATCGAGGCCGTAGGCGGTATGCAGGGCGCGCACGGCAAGCTCGGTATAATCGGCCGCGACCAGCACGCTCACTTTGATCTCGCTGGTCGAGATCACCTGAATGTTGATCGATTTCTCGGCCAGGGTGCGGAACATGGTGTTGGCCACGCCGGGATGGCTGCGCATGCCGACGCCGACGACGCTGATTTTGGCGACATTGGCATCGGTGGTATATTCGGCATAGCCGATCTGGGCGCGCCCGGCGTCCAGCGCGGCGTGGGCGCGGGCGAGATCCGCCTTGCCGACGGTGAAGGTGAGGTCGGTGGTGCCGTCGGCGCCGATGTTCTGCACGATCATGTCGACATTGATGCCCTCGGCGGCAAGCGGGCCGAAAATGGCCGCCGCCACGCCGGGCCGGTCGGGCACCCGGCGCATCGTGATCTTGGCCTCGTCGCGCGCATAGGCGATGCCGGTGACCAACTGTTTTTCCACGATTTCGTCCTCGTCAACCATGAGCGTTCCGGGCACGTCCTCGAAGCTCGAGAGAACCTGCACCCGCACGCGCTGCTTCATCGCCAGCTCGACGCTGCGCGTCTGCAGCACCTTCGCCCCGACCGAGGCCAGTTCGAGCATCTCCTCATAGGCGATCTTAGACAGCTTGCGCGCCTTCGCAACAACGCGCGGGTCGGTTGTGTAGACACCATCGACATCGGTGTAGATATCGCAGCGATCGGCGCCGAGCGCGGCGGCAAGCGCCACCGCCGAGGTATCCGAGCCGCCGCGGCCGAGCGTGGTGATGCGCCGGTCCGGGCCGATGCCCTGGAACCCGGTCACCACCGCGACCTGGCCGATGCCCATGCGGCGCACCAGCTCCTCGCCGTCGATGCGTTCGATGCGCGCCTTGCCGTGCGCATCGTCGGTGGCCACCGGAACCTGCCAGCCCTGCCAGGACCGCGCCTCGACCCCGATATCCTGCAGCGCGATCGCCAGCAGCCCCGCCGTGACCTGCTCGCCGGTGGCGACCACGGTGTCGTATTCGCGCGCGTCGTGCAGGGGCGAGAGCGCCTGGCACCAGGCCACGAGCTGGTTCGTCACCCCGGCCATGGCCGAGACCACCACCGCGACCTCGTTGCCCGCCGCCACTTCGCGCTTGACGCGGGCGGCGACATTGCGGATGCGGTCGAGATCGGCGACCGAGGTGCCGCCGAATTTCATGACGATGCGGGCCATGCGGACTCCAGAGGCGGGCCGCGCGCGGCGCGGCCGTGGTTCGGGTCGAGCATGTAGCGATGCAGGAGGGAGCCGGGCGATGCAAGAGGGCGCGGGAACGATGTTGGCGAGCGTCGACGCCGCCGAGGTGGCGCGCTTCGATGCGCTGGCCGCGCGCTGGTGGGATCCGGCCGGGCCGATGCGCCCGCTGCACCGGATGAACCCGGCGCGCATCGGCTGGATCGAGGCCCGCATCCGCGCCCGTTTCGGCGCCGCGCCGGTGCGCGTGCTGGAGGTCGGCTGCGGCGGCGGGCTCGCGGCCGAGGCGCTGGCCCGCCATGGCCACGAAGTGCTCGGCCTCGACGCCGCCGGCGCGGCAATCGAGGCGGCGCGGGCGCACGCTGCCGGCGCCGGTCTCGATCTCACATACCGCGCCGGCACGGCGGAGGAACTCGTCGCCGAGGGGCGCCGGTTTCCGGTGGTGCTGGCGCTCGAAGTGATCGAGCACGTCGCCGATCCCGAGGCCTTCCTTGCCACGCTGGCGCGGCTGGTCGAACCCGGCGGGCTGGTCTTCCTCTCCACCCTCAACCGCACCCGCCGCGCGTTCCTGTTCGCCAAGCTCGGCGCCGAATACGTGCTGCGGCTGCTGCCGGCCGGCACCCATGACTGGCAGCGCTTCATCACCCCGGCCGAACTCGCCGCCTTCCTCGCCGCCGCCGGGCTGCGCCTGGCCGACAGCGCCGGGCTGACCCCTGCGCTCGGCGGCTGGCGGGTGGGGCGGGATCTCGCGGTGAACTACATCGTCTGTGCCGAAGCCTGATGCGCGGCACGGCGCGGGACCTGATCGGACAGGCGGAGGCGACGCTCGCGGCGGCCGGCGTGGCGAGCGCGCGGCTGGAGGCGCGCCTGCTCCTCGCCCACGCGCTCGGCGCCGAACCCGCCTCGCTGCTGCTCGCCGCCACGACCGTGCTCGACGCCCCTGCCCTGCCCGCTTTGCTCGCCCGCCGGGCGGCGCGCGAGCCGCTGGCGCTGATCCTCGGGCGGCGCGAGTTCTGGAGCCTGGACCTCGCCGTCTCGCCGGCAACGCTGATCCCGCGCCCGGACACGGAGACCCTGATCGAGGCCGCGCTCGCCGCCCGGCCCGATCGCGGCGCGGTGCGGCGAATCCTCGATCTCGGCACCGGCACGGGCTGCCTGCTGCTCGCCGCCCTCGGCGAGTTTCCCGCCGCCTGGGGCCTCGGCGTCGACGTGGCGCCGGCAGCGGCCACCCTCGCTTCGGGCAACGCCGCGCGGCTCGGCCTGGCGGCACGGGCGGCCTTCCTCTGCGCCGACTGGGCCGCGCCCATCGCCGGGCGGTTCGATCTCATCCTGGCCAATCCGCCCTATATCGAATCGGCCGCCATCGCCGGCCTGATGCCGGAGGTCGCGCGCTATGAGCCGCGCCGCGCCCTCGACGGCGGGGCCGACGGGCTCGATGCCTACCGGTGCATCATCGCCGCCCTGCCGCGCCTGCTCGCCCCGGATGGGGTCGCCGTGCTCGAACTCGGCGCGGGACAGGCCGACGCGGTGGCCGGGCTGGCGCGGCGCGCCGGGCTTGTCCCGCTGGCGCCGCGCGCCGACCTGGCCGGGATCGCACGGGCGCTGATTCTGGCCACGAATCCGCCCGCGGCGGCCGGTCGGGGCGAAAAAACAGCCCGGGCAAAAAAACATTTGGCGTCGCGGTGCGAGACGAGTAGCGTGCCGTCGCACGGCAGCAATCGTCGCCCTGGCGACGGAGTCCCCGCTTCGGGGGTGATCGCGGGCCCGGGAACGGGCGCGCAGGTCTCGGCATCGCCGGGCAGTGCACCACGGGACGTTGCTTGAGGCATTGGCTTCGGAAAGGTGCCGTTGGCGGATGCCGGCGGAAACCGCCATCAGCCCAGCCACACAGAAGCGGGTCGCGAATTGGCAAGCCGCGAACCGGCAGGCCGCGAACAGGAAAGAATGACGGCAAGCGAATGAACATCAAGCGCATGCGCGGACGCAATCACCGCGGCGGCAGCGGCGGCGGCACGGGTGGGGGCACCAGTATCCGCCATCACGGCGGCGGCATACCCCTGAACCGCAACCATGTTTTCGAGAGCAACGGGCCGGAGGTGCGGCTACGCGGCACGGCCCAGCAATTGTTCGAGAAATATCTGCAGCTCGGGCGCGACGCCACCAGCTCCGGCGACCGGGTGACGGCGGAGAGCTATTATCAGCACGCGGAACATTACTTCCGCATCATCAACGCCATTAACCAGGCGCAGCAGCAGAATCAGCCGCAGCCCGCGCAGCCGGCCGCGCCGGTGGCGCCGCAGTTCGGCATCGCCCCGCACGGCGGGCGGCGCGCGACCTCGCTCGAGGCGGAGCTGGAGGAGGCGCTGGAGCAGCCGATGGGTGGCGGCGAGGCCGGCGCCGAGAGCCGCGAAATCCCCATCGCCGCCGCCCCGCCGGACGCCTGAGCGAGGACCGGCGAAGCGGCCGGTGAAGCGGCGCCGCCTCAGCGGCCGGTGAAGCGGGGCTTGCGCTTCTCGACGAACGCCTGCCGCGCCTCGCGATGGTCCTCCGTGAGCGCGGTGCGGGCCTGGTGGAAGGCTTCCAGCTCCAGCACGTCGGCCAGGGTACCGCTCTCGGCGGCGAGCAGATTGCGCTTCATGTAGCCGTAGGCCAGCCGGGGCCCCGCAGCGAGGCGCCGCGCCAGCGCCATCGCTTCGTCGGCCAGCGCGGCATCGGGCACGATTTTCGTCACCAGCCCCCATTCCAGCGCCCGCGCGGCGTCGAACGGCTCGCCCAGCAGATACAGCTCGCGCGCCCGCGCCGGGCCGGCGAGCTTGGTCAGGTGGTAGGAGCCGCCGAAATCCCCTGAGAAGCCGACGCCGGCGAAGGCGGTGCCGAAGCGCGCGCTCTCGGCGGCGAGGCGCAGGTCGGTGGCCAGCGCGATGCCGAGCCCGGCGCCGAACGCGGGGCCGTTGATGGCGCCGACGATCACTTTCGGCAGGCCGCGCATCAGCGCGATGATGCGGTGCCGGCCGCGCAGCTCCTCGGCGCGCTCCTCCAGCCCGCGATCGCCGCGTTCGGCCATGCCCTTCACATCGCCCCCGGCGCAGAAGCCGCGCCCGGCGCCGGTGAGGATGATGGCGCCGACGCCGGCATCGGCGCCGTAGCGGGTCAGGGCCGCGTGCAGCCGGTCCAGCATGTCGGCCGAGAGCGCGTTGAGCCGGTCCGGCCGGTTCAGGGTGAGCGTGGCGACGCCGTCGGCGACGGTTTCGATCAGATCGGGCATGGGCGCGGTTTCCTCCTTCGGCGATGGCCTGGTCCCGCCAGCATAGCCGGCCGCTCCGCCCGGGCCTATCGGGGCGCGGCGCAGACCTCGACAGTGAGGTGCGAAAGCCCGGGCAGCGCCGCCAGCCTGCCGCGATAGAACCCGGCCGCGTCCTCCCGCGCCGTCGCCACCGAGAGGATGGCGGCAAGATGGCCGGGGCCGACGCGCCAGAGATGCAGGTCCCGCACCTCGTCCCCCGCCGCCTCCACCGAGCGGCGCATGCTGGCCGCCAGCGCCGGGTCGGCGGTCATGTCGAGCAGGATGGCGCCGGTGTCGCGCAGCAGGCCGAGCGACCAGTTGGCGATCACCAGCGCGCCGACGATGCCGGCCAGCGGGTCCATCCAGGTCCAGCCGAAGCCCCAGGCCAGGCCGAGCCCGACGATCACCAGCACTGAAACCGCCGCGTCGGCGAGCACATGGACGAAGGCCGAGCGCATCGCATGGTCACGATCCGTCCGCGCCGACGCATGGTGGTGGTCATGCCCATGGTCATGGTCGTGCCCATGGTGGTGATCATGCCCATGGTGGTGATCATGCCCGTGATGATGCCCCTCATGGCCCGCGCCCAGCAGCCAGGCGCTGGCGATGTTCACCCCGAGCCCGAGGGTGGCGATCGCCATCGCCTCGGCGAAATGGATCGGCACCGGGGCGAACAGGCGCTGCACCGCCTCATAGCCGATCAGCAGCGCGATCATCGCCAGCACGATGGCGCTGCTGTAGCCGGCGAGGTCGCCGAGCTTACCGGTGCCGAAGCTGAAGCGGGGGTCGTCGGCATGGCGGCGCGCATAGGTGAAGGCAAGCGCGGCCAGCAGCATCGCCCCGGCATGGGTGGACATGTGCAGCCCGTCGGCGATCAGCGCCAGCGAGCCGAAGACGGCGCCGCCGGCGATCTCCACGCCCATCATCGCCGTGGTCAGCGCGATCACCGCCCAGGTGCGGCGCTCGTTGCGGGCGTGGTCCTTGCCGAGAAAAACATGCGCGTGGGCCGCCGCGCCGGGCGTGATCATGTCCATGGGGTCCTCAGCGGAGATAGGTGCGAACGACGTCGAGCAACTGCTCCGCCGCCTCGGCGTCCAGCGCGCCGGGATGGCGGGCGGCGTCGACGAGGTGGGTGCGGACATGGTCCTCGATGACCTCGGCCATCAGCCCGGCCATGGCGCCGCGCGCGCCGGCGATGAGGTGCATCACCTTGTCGCAGCCGGATTCCTCTTCGAGCGCCCGCTCGATCGCCTCGACCTGGCCGCGGATGCGCCGCACCCGGGCCAGCAGCTTGTGTTTTTCACGCACCGTATGGGTCATGCCGGCGCGTTTACCATAGCCCCCTACCCTATGTCACGGCCGCCGCGCCGGCCGCGAGCTCCACCACCTCGGCGGTGATCTCCTCCTGGCGCACGGCGCGCTCGCGGGCCACCAGCCCCTCCAGGATGCGCCCGATATTGGCTTTGGCCGCGACCATGGCGGCGACGCGCGCCTCGTTCTCGGCGGCGAAGGCGCTCAGCGCCGCCTCGCACAGTTCGGCATAGACATATTCCTCCGCCAGCCGCTCCAGCAGCCGCTCCGCCGGCAGCGTGGTGAGCGGGCGCGTGCGGCGCGGCGGCCGGGCGAACCCGGCGAGGTCGAGCGGCAGCAGCGAGCGGCGCTGCACGGTGAGCCCCGCCCCCGCGGTCCAGATCGGGAACAGCATCTCCACCCGGGCGGGGCGCGAGCCCGGCAGGCGTTCATAGAGCGCGGCGGCGATGCGCTCGGCCAGCGCCAGCACGGCATCGACGTGCGGCGCCATCGCCGCCTGCCAGACCGGCTTCAGCCCGCGCTCCTCGGCCAGCATCGCCCCGCGCGAGCCGATCAGAAACAGCTCGCCCGGCACCGTCCCGGCGGCGTCCAGCATGAGATCGTTGAAGGCGCCGGCGAAGCCCTGTTCGGCCGCGAACAGCACCAGCAGGCCCGGCGTGCCCGGCGCCGCGCCATGGCCGGCCGGGGACGGCAGCAGGGCCAGCGCCTCGGCGATCGCCCCGGCGATCACGCCCGCGTGCGTGCGCACCGGCGCCAGCAGGGCGCGGCTCTGCTGGGCACGGCTGGCGGCGATGCCGCGCATCGCCGTGACCACCGCTTCGAGCTGGCGGACATTGTGGACGCGGCGGGAGATGTCGGCGAGGCGCTCGGTCATCCGGCGTATTTCGCCGCCAGCGCCGCGAGGCACGCGTGCAGCGCCGCCCGCCCCGCCTCGTCCAGCGCCCGCGTCGCCTCGATCGCCGCCACGGCGGCGCCGGTATGGGTATCCAGCCAGGCGGGCAGCGCGGCGCGGAAGGCCGCCACCTGCTCCGTCGGCACCGCGTCGAGCAGCCCCTCCTGCAGCGCCAGCGCCAGGGCGACCTCGTCGGCGAGGCGCAGCGGGGCGAACTGCGGCTGCGCCAGCAGCGCCCGCAGCCGCTCGCCGCGCGCGAGCTGGCTCTTCACCCGCGCCTCGGTGATGCCGCCGAAGCGAGTGAACAGCTCCAGCTCCAGGAACTGCGCGTAGACCAGCCGCAGCGTGCCGGTCACCGCGCGCAGCGCCGGCGCCTGCGTCTTGCCGCCGACGCGGCTGACCGAGGTGCCGATGTCGATCGCCGGCTTCTGCCCGGCGTGGAACAGCTTGGCGTCCAGCACCAGCTGCCCGTCGGTGATCGAGATCAGATTGGTCGGGATGTAGGCGCTGAGATTGCCGGCGTCGGTCTCGGCGATCGGCAGCGCGGTGAGCGAGCCGCCGCCCTTGGCCGCCGACAGCTTGGCGGCGCGCTCCAGCAGCCGCGCGTGCAGGTAGAACACGTCACCGGGAAACGCCTCGCGCCCGGGCGGCAGATGCGTCAGCAGCGAGATTTCGCGGTGCGTGGCGGCGTGCTTGGTGAGATCGTCGATCACCACCAGCGCGTGCTGGCCACGATCGCGGAAATACTCGGCGATGGTGAAACCGCTGAACGGCGCGATCCATTGCAGCCCGGGCGGGGCGGCGGCGGTGGCGACGACGAAAATGCACCGCTCCGGCGCGCCGTGCCGCCGCACCGCCGCGATCGCGCGCGCCACCGACGCCGTCTTCTGGCCGACCGCGACATAGACGCAGATCAGGTCGGTCGATTTCTGGTTGATGATGGTATCGAGCGCGATCGCCGTCTTGCCGATGGCGCGGTCACCGATGATCAGCTCGCGCTGGCCGCGGCCGAGGGCGAACAGCGCATCGACGGTGAGGATGCCGGTTTGCACCGGCTCGGTGACGAGTTCGCGCTCGATGATCGAAGGCGCCGGCCGGTCGATCGGCCAGTGCGCCGCCGCCGCGACCGGGCCGCGGCCATCGAGCGGGCGGCCGAGCGGGTCGAGCACGCGGCCGAGCAGCGCCTCGCCCACCGGCACCTCCACCACCGCGCCGCTGCCGCGCACCCGATCACCGGCCTCCACCGTCTCGGCCGGGTCGAGCAGGACGCAGCCGATCGAGTCGCGCTCCAGCGTCTGGGCAAAGCCGAGCTGGCCGCGGGCGAAGCGCAGCACCTCGTTGAGCCGCACGTGCGGCAGGCCGGTGACCAGCGCGATGCCGTCGGCGGCGCTGTGCACGCGGCCGAACTCCTCCGCCTCGGTGCCGAGCCGGGTGGCGTCCAGCCGCGCGCTGGCGCGCCCGAGCCAGTGATCCGGGGTGTCGTCAGACATGCTCGTCATCCAGGCTCAGCTCCTGGCCGATGCGGTCGAGATCGGCGCGCCAGGAGCTGCGCACCGCGGTATGGGCGCCGTAGAGCTCGATCCCGGCGATCAGCGTCGGGTCGGTGCGGAAGGTCAAGGCCGGCGCGCGCCCGGTCGCCTCGGCGAGCATGGCGGCGCAAGCGGCCCGTTCGGCCTCCGCCAGCGGCACCGCGCTGACGACCTCGACGGTAGCGGACGCATCGGCCAGGCCGCTGCGCGCTTCGTCGGGCAGCGCCGCGAGGTCGGTGGCGAGCGAGCGCAGCAGCGCCGGCGTCGTCGCCCCGGCGGGCAGGCGCGCCAGCAGGCGGGCGGCGACCGCCAGCGCGAGCCGCCGCGCCGCCGCCTCCAGCGCGCGCCGCATCGCCGCCTCCTCCCGCGCCGCGCCGGTGCGCGCGGCCGCGCGCAGCGCCTCGGCCTCGGCCTGGGCCAGGGCGAGCAGGCGCGCGCGCTCGGCCTCCGCGGCGTCGCGCGCCTCGGCCTGCAGCCGCTCGCCCTCGGCGGCAAAATCCCGCCGCCGCGCCGCCATCTCGGCCGCGTCCTGCTCCGCCTTCTGCTTCGCCGCCGCCGCATCGTCGAGCAGCTTCGCCGCCGCCGCCTGCCGCTCGGCGATCAGCGCGGCGACGGGGCGGAACAGGAAGCGGGCGAGCAGCCAGACGAGGACGAGAACGTTGACGGTCTGGAGCGCCAGCGTCCAGGCGTCGAGATGCATGTCTCAATGCACGAACGGGTTGGCGAACAGCAGCAGCAGCGCCACGACCAGGCAGTAGATCGCCATCGTCTCGATCATCGCCAGCCCGACGAACAGCGTGCGCGACAGCGTGCCGGCCGCCTCCGGCTGGCGGGCGATGGCATCCATCGCCGCCGCCACCGCGCGGCCCTCGGCGAGCCCCGGGCCCAG
The DNA here is from genome assembly GCA_021845595.1 of Pseudomonadota bacterium. GTDB lineage: Bacteria > Pseudomonadota > Alphaproteobacteria > Acetobacterales > Acetobacteraceae > JAJZVV01. Next base: position 138,715 of record JAJZVV010000010.1, read on the forward strand.
CGCACCGAACGAGACGGCGATCGCGGCGCCGAGAATGCTTGCGACCTCGATCCAGTTCATTCCTTCGCCTCCTGTTGCGGACCGGGTCCGGTCTCGCCGCTGACCGCGCCGCCGATGAACACCATCGCCAGCACGCCGAAAATGTACGCCTGCACCGCGCCGGTGAGCAGGTCGAGCGCCATCAGCGGCACCGGCACCAGCAGCCCCACCAGCGACAGCACGATGCCGATCACGAACACGCCGCTCATCACGTTGCCGAACAGGCGCACCAGCATGGAGAAAGTGCGGGTGAAGGTCTCCAGCAGGTTGAGCGGCAGCATCAGCATCGTCGGCTCGGCGAAGGTGGCGGCGAACCCGCTGAGGCCGCGGGCCCGGATGCCGAACCAGATAACGGCGGCGAAGACGATCAGGGCCAGCGCCGCGTCGGTCTCGATATGCGCGGTCGGCGGCTCGATCCCCGGCACCAGCGAGGACCAGTTGGCGAAGAAGATGTAGACGAACAGCGTGCCGATCAGCGGCAGATAGGGCGCCGGCGCGACCCGCATGGTGTCGCGGATCTGGTCCTCGATCGCCGCCACCACCAGTTCCAGCGCCGCCTGGACCGGGCCGGGGCGCAGCGCCAGTCGCCGCGTCAGCACCGCGCCGCCGCCGGCGAGAACGGCCATCAGCACCCAGGTCACCACCACCGGCGCGGTGACCGGGACCGGGCCGAGATGGAACACCGCACTGGTGGCGAGCGGCGAGCCGATCATTGCGGTGCACGCCGGGTGGCGAGCCGGAGGGCGACGGGGCGGGCGAGGAACAGGCCGAGCGCGGCGGCGAGCAGCGCCATGGCGCCGAACCGCGCGGCGCCGATGAGCAGCGCGGCGGTGAGCGCGAGCCGCGCGCTCTGCAGCCCGATCGCCAGCCACAGCCCGCGTGGGCGGAGATAGAGCGCGGCATTGCGCGCCAGCAGGGCGAAATGCGCCAGCCCGCCGGCGAAGCCCGCGGCCAGCGCGGCGAGGAGGGTGAGCGGGCTCATCGCCCGTGCATCCAGCGCCAGGCGGACCACGAGCCGAGGACGACGCCGGCCAGCATCAGCGGCCCGGTCCAGAAGATGCCGGTATGCAGCCGCGCGTCGATCCAGCGGCCGAGGAAGGTGCCGAGCAGCGTCGGTACGACGATGATCCACCCGAGCACCCCGACCTGGGCGAGGTAGCGCCCGAAGCTCGGCTCCCCCGCCGCCGCCGCCTGGCGGTGGCGCGCCAGGCGGCGGCGCACCGAGCCGAGGAGCCCATCTGGCAGCCCATCTGGCAGCCCATCTGGCAGCCCATCTGGGCGGTCCGCGCTCATCCGCCGAGTTCCAGCCCGCTCGGCGGAGCGGGGCGCAGCGCGGCGATGATCTGGCGGATCGCCTTGGCGTGCAGGCGCAGCGCCGCGACGCGGGCGGCGCGCTCATCCTCCTCCGCGGCGCGGAACCGTTCCAGCACCGCCGTTTCCAGCGCTTCGAGACTGGTGCCGAGCTGCGCCTGGCGGGTGGCGATCGCCACCGTCGCTCCGCCGGTGACGGTGAGAACGCCCCGGCGCACGGCGCAGCAGGCGGTGCGCCCGTCGGCATGGCGCCATTGGACGACGCCGAGCGGCAAGGCGGTGAGGAAGTCCTCGTGTCCGCCGAGAATGCCGAAGCTGCCGCTCTCGTCCTCGGCACGCACGGAGACGATGTCGACGGCGTCCAGCACCAGCGCGGTCGGGGTGGTGATCAGCAGCCTCATGGCACCGCGGACGCCCGCGCGCCGCCCTCCGGTTCCGGCCGCTTCGCCTCGCTCAGGGCGCCGATCATGTAGAGCGCGCTTTCCGGCCAGGTGTCGGTCTCGCCATCGAGGATGGCGCGCACGCCGGCCAGCGTGTCGGCGAGGCGGACGGAGCGGCCGGGCGTGCCGGTGAAGGCCTCGGTCACCGCGAAGGGCTGGGCGAGGAACCGCTGCAGCCGCCGCGCCCGCGCCACGATGCGCCGGTCCTGCGCGCCGAGTTCCTCGACGCCGAGCAGCGCGATCACGTCCTGCAGCTCGCGGTAATGGCCGATCGTCTCGCGCACGCGCTGGGCCAGATCGTAGTGTTCGGCGCTGACCACGTGCGGATCGAGCAGCACCGAGAACGAGGCCAGCGGATCGACCGCCGGGTAGATGCCCTCGGCGGCCATCGCGCGCGACAGCACCATGACGCTGTCGAGATGGCCGGAGATCGCCGTCACCGCCGGGTCGGTGAAGTCGTCGGCCGGGACATAGACCGCCTCGATGGCGGTGATCGCGGCGCCGGCGACGGAGGCGATGCGCTCCTCCAGCGCCGCGACCTCGGAGGCCAGCGTGGGCTGGTAGCCGACGCGCGAGGGCAGCCGGCCGAGCAGGCCGGAGACCTCGCTGCCGGCCTGGACGAAGCGGAACACGTTGTCCATCAGCAGCAGCACGTTTTGATGTTTGCGGTCGCGGAAATACTCGGCGATCGTCAGCGCCGACAGCCCGACCCGCCAGCGCGCGCCGGGCGGCTCGTTCATCTGGCCATAGACCAGCACGGTGCGGCCGAGCACGCCGGAGCCGCGCATGTCCGAGAGCAGTTCGTGGCCCTCGCGGGACCGCTCGCCGATGCCGGCGAAGACCGAAATCCCCTGGTAATGCTCGACCGTGGCGTGGATCAGCTCCATCAGCAGCACGGTCTTGCCGACGCCGGCGCCGCCGAACATCGCCGCCTTGCCGCCCTGGGCGAGCGGCACCAGCAGATCGATCACCTTGATCCCGGTCTCGAACAGCTCGGCCGCGCCGGTCTGCTCGGCGAGGCTCGGCGGGGCGCGGTGGATGGCCCAGCGCTCGGTCTCCGCCGGCAGCGCCGCGCCGAGGTCCCGCGGCGTTCCGAGCACGTCGAGCAGCCGGCCAAGCACCGCATCGCCCACCGGCACGGTGATCGGGCCGCCGGTGCTCACGACCCTGGTGCCGCGCCGCAGCCCCGCCGTCGCCTGCAGGGCGATGGCGCGCACCGTGGTCGCGTCGAGATGCGCCTGGACTTCGGCGATCAGGGTCTCGCTTCCGTCCCACTCCACCACCAGCGCCTCGTCCAGCGGCGGCAGGGCATCGGCCGGGAAGACGATGTCCAGCACCGGGCCGCGCACCGCGACGACGTGGCCCGGCGACGAACCCGTCTGGCCGGGGGCGGCGCCAGGCGAGGCCGGCTGGCTCGGGGGTGCGCTCATGGCCCGGTCTCTGCGCCCGAACCGGCCGGCGGCGCGTTGATCTGGCTCATTCGCATGTGCAACGCTCCGTCCATCGACGGGGAGAGTGCCAGCATGAGCCAGCAACCGGAAGCGCGGATCGACTGGAAGAGCAACGGCGTCAAGGTGATCCGGGGCGACCAGCTGGACCCGAACACGGCGCAGACGCCGGGCATGGACCGCAAGGCGGCGATCAATCTCGCCCGCGTCGGGGCGCAGAAAATCTGGGCCGGCACGGTCAGCATCCACGCCAACGCCAAGACCGGCGCGCACCATCACGGCGCGCTGGAGAGCGTGATCTACGTGCTCAAGGGCCGCGCGCGCATGCGCTGGGGCGAACGGCTGGAATATGTCGCCGAGGCCGGGCCGGGCGATTTCATTTTCGTCCCGCCCTACGTGCCGCACCAGGAGATCAACGCCAGCACCGACGAGACGCTGGAATGCGTGCTGGTGCGCAGCGACAACGAGGCCGTGGTGGTCAATCTCGACATCCAGCCGGCGGAGAAGCCGGAGCCGGTCGCCTGGATCGACCCGATCCACAGAAGTTAGTCTTGTCGTGTGATTCACGGCTCCGGCCGTGCGGCCTCCGCCGATCACACTCCGGCGCCTACGGCGCCGGAGTGTGATCCGTCGCCGCGCGCCAGCGGGCGACGTTGCGGTGATGCTCCTCCAGCGTGCGGGCGAAGACATGCCCGCCGGTGCCGTCGGCGACGAAATAGAGCGCGTCGGAGGCCGCCGGTTGCAGCACCGCGCGCAGCGCCGCCACCCCTGGGCTGGCGATCGGCGCCGGCGGCAGCGCGGCGATGCGGTAGGTGTTGAATGGGCTGTCCAGATCGAGGTCGGCGCGCGTGAGCGTGTGGTCGAGTCGGCCCAGCCCGTCACTCGCCGCGTAGACCACCGTCGAATCGGCCTGCAGGCGCATGTGCTGGCGCAGCCGGTTGAGGAACACGGCCGCGACCATGCCCCGCTCCGCCGGCCTGGCAGTTTCGCGCTCGACGATCGAGGCGAGGATCAGCGCCTCGCGCGGCGAGGCCAGCGGCAGGCCCGGCGCCCGCGTCGCCCACAGCCCGACCAGCGCGCGCGCCATCGCCACCCGCCCGCGCTCGAGGATCGTCTCCGGCGTCGTGCCGTAGCTATAGGCATAGGTCTCCGGCAGCACCTCGCCCTCGGGCGGCGGCGTGGCCGGGCCGGGCAGTGCCGGCGCCGCGGCGAGCAGGCGCACGATCTGGCGCGCGGTGCTGCCTTCGGGAATGGTCAGGCTGTGCTGCACCGGCCGGCCGGCGTGCAGGATCTCCAGCACCTGGTGCAGCGAGGCACCGGCGGGGAAGTGGAATTCGCCGGCATGCATGGCGCCGCCGACGCCGAGCAGGGCAGCGAGCCGGAAGGCGCGCGGATCGGCGATCACCCCGGCGTGGCGCAGCGCCTCCGCCACGTCGCCGGCGCTGCCGCGCGGCACAACCACGTCGGCCGCGACGCCGAGCGGGCCGGGCCGGTCATAGGCCTGGCGCCAAGCCGTCCGCCCGGCCGAAACCGCCCCGGCAAGCGCGCCCGCCACCAGAATGGCGGCGCCGAGGCGGCGGCGCCAGCGCCAACCTTGAAGCGGCGCCCGGGCGGGAGGCGCTTCAGACGGCGCGGAAGATGATGGAGGCGTTGGTGCCGCCAAAGCCGAAACTGTTGGAGAGCGCGGCCTGGATGGGGCGCCGCTGGGCCTCGTGCGCCACCCGGTCGATGGCGCTCTCACGACTCGGGTTGTCGAGATTGAGGGTCGGCGGCGCGACGCCGTCGCGCATCGCCAGCAGCGAGAAAATCGCCTCCACCGCGCCGGCGGCGCCGAGCAGGTGCCCGACCGCGGACTTGGTGGAGGACATCGCCACCGTGCGCGACGCATCGCCGAACAGCCGCTCCACGGCGTCGAGTTCGAGATCGTCGCCGAGCGGCGTGGAGGTGCCGTGCGCGTTGACGTACTGGATGTCGGATGGCGCCATGCCGGCGTGGCGCAGCGCCGAGCGCATGGCGCGGAAGGCGCCCTCATGGCCCTCGGCCGGCGCGGTGATGTGGTGCGCGTCGCCCGAGAGCCCGTAGCCCACGACCTCGCCATAGATTTTGGCGCCGCGCCGCCGGGCATGCTCGTATTCCTCGAGCACCACCACCCCGGCTCCCTCGCCCATCACGAACCCGTCGCGATCCTTGTCCCACGGCCGCGAGCCGCGGGCCGGCGTGTCGTTGAAGCCGGTGGAAAGCGCGCGCGAGGCGCAGAACCCGGCAATGCCGAGTTCGCACACCGTGGCCTCGGCGCCGCCGGCGACCATGACGTCGGCATCGCCGAGCATGATCAGCCGCGCCGCGTCGCCGATCGCGTGCACGCCGGTGGCGCAGGCCGTCACCACCGCGTGGTTCGGGCCCTTGAAGCCGTATTTGATGGACAGATGCCCGGAGCCGAGATTGATCAGCGCCGAGGGGATGAAGAACGGCGACAGCCGCCGCGCCCGCCCCTGCGAGACCATCACCGCGCCTTCGTAGATCGTCTCCAGCCCGCCGATCCCGGAACCGATCATCACGCCGGTGGCGCAGCGATCCTCCTCGGTCTCGGGCACCCAGCCCGAATCCTCGACCGCCTGGGTCCCGGCGACCAGCGTGAAGTGGATGAAGCGATCCATCTTCTTCTGGTCCTTGACCGGGATCCACTCGTTGAGATCGAGCCCACCCTGGTCCTTGCTGCCGGCGGGAACCTGGCCGGCGATTTTCGCCGGCAGATCCTTGACGTCGAAGCCCTGGATCGCGCCGATCCCCGACTCGCCCGCGATCAGGCGCCGCCAGACATGTTCGACCCCGACCCCGAGCGGGCAGGCAATGCCCATGCCCGTTACGACCACGCGCCGCATCGCCATCATGCCCCTCTGACGCCCATCCCTGCCGGCGTTCGACCCGCTGCCGTCACCGGCGCGCTCAGGCCGCCTTCTGCTTCTCGATATAGTCGATGGCGTCCTTCACCGTGCTGATCTTCTCCGCGGCGTCCTCCGGGATCTCGACGCTGAACGCCTCCTCGAACGCCATCACCAGCTCGACGGTATCGAGGCTGTCGGCGCCGAGATCGTCGATGAAGGACGCTTCCGGCGTCACCTTCGACTCGTCGACCCCGAGGTGCTCGACCACGATCTTCTTCACCTTGTCGGCGATCTCGCTCATCGGATTCCTGCTCTCCTGCTTGCCCAATTACGTATTCGTCGCCCGGCCCGCGCCGCCCATCCCCGGCGGCCCCGGTTGCCGGTGCTGAAATATCCGCCGACCAGCCTGCCCGGAACCAAGCGCCGGGCCGATTAGCATGGTTTGTTCACACACGCCAGCACGGCCAACCGGCCGCCCAGCATCCTCACAGCATCGCCATGCCGCCATTGACGTGCAACGTCGCCCCGGTGATCCAGCCGGCCTCCTCCGCCGCCAGGAACGCCACCGCGGCGGCGACGTCGGCCGGCATGCCCAGCCGGCCGAGCGGAATCCGCCCCGCCAGCTGCGTCTGCTGCTCCGCGCTCAGCGCCTCGGTCATCGGCGTCGCGATGAAACCGGGCGCGACGACGTTGACGGTGATGCCGCGCGAGGCGACCTCCTGGGCCAGCGCCTTGCTCATGCCGATCAGCCCGGCCTTGGCGGCGGCGTAGTTCGCCTGGCCGGGATTGCCGGTGGCGCCGACGATGCTGGCGATGCCGATGATCCGCCCGGCGCGGCGACGGACCATGCCCTTGAGGCAGGCGCGGGCCAGGCGGAACGGCGCGGTGAGATCGACATCGAGCACCGCCGACCAATCCTCGTCCTTCATCCGCAACGCCAGCATATCGCGGGTAAGGCCCGCATTATTCACGAGAATTGCGATCGGCCCGGCCTTCGCCTCGGCGGCGGCGACGAGCGCGTCCGGCGCCGCGGGGTCGCGCAGGTCGGCGGCGCAGACATGGGCCCGTTCGCCGAGTTCCCCGGCCAGCGTCGCCAGTGCGGCCTCGCGCGTGCCGGACAAGACCACGCTCGCGCCCTGCGCGTGCAGCGTGCGGGCGATCGCCGCGCCGATGCCGCCCGAGGCGCCGGTGACCAGCGCCGTCCTGCCATCGAGTCGGAACATCGGAGCCTCCCTCTTCACAGCGCCTTGAGCAGCGCCTCGATTTCCGCCGGCGTGCCGGCCGAGGCGGCGGCGGCGTCCGGGGCGATGCGCCGGACCAGCCCGGCCAGCACCTTGCCGGCGCCGAGCTCGGCGAAACTGTCGACGCCGAGCGCCGTCATCGCCGCCACGCTCTCCCGCCAGCGCACCGTCGCGGTCACCTGGCGCACCAGCAGACCGCGGATCACCGCCGGGTCGGTCGCCTTGGCGGCGGAGACGTTGGCGATCACCGGCACCGAAGGCGGTCGCAGATCGGCCGCCGCCAGCGCCTCGGCCATCACGTCCGCCGCCGGGGCCATCAGCGCACAATGGAACGGCGCCGAGACCGGCAGCAGCATCGCCCGCCGCACGCCACGCGCCTTCGCCACCTCCAGCGCCCGCTCGACGGCGGCACGATGGCCGGAGACGACGACCTGGCCGCCGCCATTATCGTTGGCGATCTCGACCACCTCGCGACCCGCCGGCCCTTCGGCCGCGGCGGCGCAGATCTCGCCGGCCTGATCGAGTTCGACCCCGAGCAGCGCCGCCATCGCGCCGGCGCCGGGCGGCACCGCCTTCTGCATCGCCTGGCCGCGCAGGCGCAGCAGCCGCGCCGCCTCGCCGACGGTGAGCGCACCGGCGGCGGCGAGCGCGGAATACTCGCCGAGCGAATGCCCGGCCACCACCGCCGCCTTGTCCGCGAGCCGCCAGCCGCCCTCGCGTTCCAGCACCCGCAGCACCGAAATCGAATGCGCCAGCAGCGCCGGCTGGGTGTTCTCGGTCAGCGTCAGCTCCTCGGCCGGCCCCTCGAACATCAGCTTGGACAATTTGTGGCGCAGCGTCTCGTCGACCTCCTCGAACACCTCGCGCGCGGCGGCGAAGGCGGCGGCGAGATCGCGGCCCATGCCGACCGACTGGCTGCCCTGGCCGGGGAAGATGAACGCGTGGACGGACATGAGCGGAACCATTCGCGAAGGCCGGCGACGTAGGCCGGCGGGGGAGATGCTGGCGCGGCGGGGTAACGACGCTTCCGCGACCTGTCAAATCAAACGCCGGACCAGTGCGCCCAGCGGTCCATCAATCGGCGCGCTCGGCCCGCTTCACCGCCTGCCACGCCGCCTCCATCCCCGCCAGACCAGCCCCGGCCGGATCCTGGCCGGCGGCGGCGAGGCGGCGCTCCACCGCCTCGAACCGGCGGATGAACTTGGCGTTGGCGCCGCGCAGGCAGGTCTCGGCGTCGAGCCCGAGCTTGCGCGCCAGATTGACGACGACGAAGAGCAGGTCGCCGACCTCGTCGGCAAGGCGGGCGGCATCGGCGCCGGGGAGCTCGGCGCGCAGCTCGTCGCTCTCCTCGTCGAGCTTGGCCAGCACCGCGACGGCGTCCGGCCAGTCGAAACCGACGCGCGCGGCGCGGGCGGCGAGCTTCTGCGCCCGCACCAGCGCCGGCAGCGCCTGCGGCACACCGGCGAGCACGCCGGTTTCGGCCCGTGCCGCGCGCTCGGCCGCCTTGTGCGTTTCCCAGCTCTGCGGCGCCGCGCCGGCGAAAACATGCGGATGGCGGCGGATCATTTTCTCGGTGATGCCGCGCGCCACGGCGGCGAAATCGAACTGCCCCGCCTCCTCGGCGAGGCGGGCGTGATAGACGACCTGGAACAGCAGATCGCCCAACTCGTCGGCCAGCGCATCGACATCGCCGCGGGCGATGGCGTCGGCGACCTCGTAGGCCTCCTCGATCGTGTAGGGGGCGATGGTGGCGAAATCCTGCGCCCGGTCCCACGGGCAGCCGGTGACGGGGTCGCGCAGCGCCGCCATCACCGCGAGCAGCCGGGCGAGTTCGTCCGGCGCCGCATCCGCGCTCACCGCCGCAGCTCCATCTGGATCGGGCCCTCGCGGCGCCCATGGGTGAACTGGTCGACCACCGCATTGCCCGAGTCGAGCAGGTGCTCCGCCCTATCGGTCCAGACGATGCGCCCCTGGTGCAGCATCGCGGCGTGGTCGCCGATGCGCCGTGCCGAGGCCATGTCGTGGGTGATCGCCACCGCCGTCGAGCCGAGGCGCTTGACGCAATCGACGATCAGCCCGTCGATGATCGCGCCCATGATCGGGTCGAGCCCGGTGGTCGGCTCGTCGAAGAACATGATCGCCGGCTCCGCGGCGATGGCCCGCGCCAGGCCGACGCGCTTCTGCATCCCGCCCGAGAGCTCGGACGGCGAGAGATCGCCGACCGAAGCGGCGAGCCCGACCTGCGCCAGCACGCGCTCCGCGCGCGCCCGCGCCTCCCGGCGCGCCACCGCGCCGCGCGCCAGCAGGCCGAAGGCGACGTTCTCCCAGACCGGCAGACTGTCGAACAGCGCGCCGTTCTGGAACAGCATGCCGATCTGCGCCCGCTTCGCCTCGCGCGCCTCGCGGTCGAGCCCGGCGAGATCGGTGCCGTCGATCTCGATCACCCCCTCGTCCGGCTCGATCAGACCGATGATGCATTTGAGCAGCACCGACTTGCCCGAGCCCGAACCACCAATGACCACCATCGAAGTGCCGGCAGCGACCTCGAGATCGACGCCGGCGAGCACCTGCTTGTCGCCGAACGCCTTGCACAGGCCACGGACGCGGAGTTTCGGCGTCATCGCGAGAAGAACAGCTCGGTCAGCACATAGTCGAAGGCGAGGATCAGCACCGAGGCGCTGACCACGGCCGAAGTCGTCGCCGAGCCGACGCCCTGGGCGCCGCCGCGGCTGTTGTAGCCGTTGAAGCAGCCCATCAGGGCGATGATGAAGCCGAACACGGCGGCCTTCACCAGACCGGAGACGACATCGTCGGTCTCCAGGAAATCCAGCGTGTTGCGCAGATAGGTCGCGCTGTTGAAGCCGAGCTTGAGGGTGGCGATGATGAACCCGCCGAGAACGCCGAGAATGTCGGCGACGACGACGAGCAGCGGCAGCGCGATGGTGCCGGCGATGAGCCGCGGCACGACGAGATATTTCATCGGGTTGGTCGAGAGTGTGCCGAGCGCGTCGATCTGGTCGGTGACGCGCATGGTGCCGAGCTCGGCCGCCATCGCCGCCCCGGCCCGCCCGGCCACCATCAGCCCGGCCAGCACCGGGCCGAGTTCGCGGGTGATCGACAGCACGACGAGGTTGGCGATCGCCCCCTCGGCCGAGAAGCGGGCAAAGCCGGTATAGGATTGCAGCGCCAGCACCATGCCGGTGAAAATCGCCGTCAGCGCCACCACCGGCAGGCTGAAATAGCCGATGTCCAGCACCGAGCGCAGCACCATCCGCCCATAGATCGGCGGGCGCAGGACATGGGCCAGGCCGGCGAGGCCGAACAGGGCGAGCCGGCCGGCGGCCTGGCAGACGGCGAGTGTGCTGCGCCCGGTGCCGGCGAGCGCGTCGAGCAGCGCGGTCACGCCGTCACGCGGGCGATGCGCGGGCCGAGCCCGGTGAGGATTTCATAGCCGATGGTGCCGGCCGCCGCGGCGACGGCGTCGAGCGGCGCGTGCGGGCCGATCAGCTCCGCCCAGTCGCCGGGGCGCACCGGCGCAAGGCCGGTGACGTCGCAGGTGGTCAGGTCCATGGAGACACGCCCTACCAGCGGAGCCGCCTCGCCGTCAAAATACGCCGCGCCGCGGCCGGAGAGCGCGCGCGGCCAGCCATCGGCATAGCCGATCGCCAGCGTCGCGATCCGGGCCGGCCGCGCGGTGCGCCAGGTGGCGTTGTAGCCGACGCTCGCCCCGGCCGCGACGGCGCGCACCTGCAGCACACGCGCGCGCAGCCGAACGGCGGGGCGCATCGGGTTGGGCCGGTCCGGCGTCGGGTTGATGCCATAGAGCGCGGCGCCGGGCCGGGCGAGATCGGTGGCGAACGCCGGCCCGAGGAACAGGCCGGAGGAATTGGCGAGGCTCGCGGGCGCGGGTGGCAGGCGCGCGCGGGCAGCGGCGAAGCGGGCCAGCTGCTGCGCGTTGAGCGGGTCGTCGGGGCGTTCGGCGGCGACGAGATGGGTCATCACGCCCCGCAGCGCGATGGCGTCGAGCGGCGACGGATCGGCGGCGAGCGCGTCCTGCTCGGCCTGATCGAGCCCGAGGCGGGACATGCCGGTATCGAGATGCAGCAGCGCCGGCAGCCGGCGCCCGCGCCGCCGCCCCTCCCCGGCCCAGGCCGCGACCTCGCCGAGGCTGGCCAGCGCCGGCGTGATCGCCGCTTCGGCCAGCGCCGCCGCCGCGTCCGCCAGCCCGTTCAGGGTGACGATGACCGGCTCCGGCAGCACCGCGCGCAGCGCCAACGCCTCCGCCGGCGTGGCGACGAAGAAGCAGCGGCAGCCCTCGCCCGCCAGCCGCCGCGCCACCGCCTCCGCGCCGAGCCCGTAGCCGTCGGCCTTGACCACGGCGCCGACCTCGCCGCCCGGATGGCGGGCGCGCAGCGCGTGCCAGTTGGCGGCGATGGCGGCGAGATCCACCTCCAGCACGGCGCCGGAGTGTGTCTCAGTCGTGGCCATCGCCGTGGTGATGGCTGTCGAGATCGGCGAAGCGGGTGAACTCGGCCTCGAAGAACAGGTCCACCTTGCCGGTCGGGCCATGGCGCTGCTTGGCGATGAACAATTCGGCCTTGTTGTAGACCTGGTCCATGTCGCGCTGCCATTTCTCCAGCGCGTCGTGGTACTTGTCCTCCGACTCGAAGGCCATCTGCTTCGGCGCGCGCTGCTGCAGATAATATTCGTCGCGGTAGATGAACAGCACCTGGTCGGCGTCCTGCTCGATCGTGCCCGATTCGCGCAGATCCGAGAGCTGCGGGCGCTTGTCCTCGCGGCTCTCGACGGCGCGCGAGAGCTGCGACAGTGCCAGCACCGGCACCGCTAGCTCCTTGGCGATCGCTTTCAGCCCCTGGGTGATCTGGCTGATCTCGAGCACCCGGTTCTCCGGCCGGGTGCCGGCGGCGGGGCGCATCAGCTGGAGATAGTCGATCACCACCAGCGCCAGACCCTTGGTGCGCTTGAGCCGCCGGCAGCGCGTGCGCAGCGCCGAGAGGGTGATGGCCGGGGTGTCGTCGATGGCGATCGGCAGCGTGGCGATGTCGCGGCTGACCTGGACGAACCGGTCGAAATCCTTCTGCCCGATATCGCCGCGCCGGATGCGGTCGCCGCTGATCCGCGCCTCCTCGCTGAGCAGGCGGGTGGCGAGCTGCTCGGCGCTCATTTCCAGCGAGAAGATCGCCACCTGCCCCTTCGCCGCGGTCGGCGGGTCGGCGGCGCGCGCCTCCGCCTGCAGCGCCTTGGCGGCGCCGAAGGCGATCTTGGTGGCCAGCGCGGTCTTGCCCATGCCGGGGCGCCCGGCGAGGATGACGAGGTCCGACGGGTGCATCCCGCCGCTCTTGGCATCGAGATCGCGCAGCCCGGTGGAGAGGCCGGAGACATGGCCGGAGCGGCGGAATGCCAGCTCGGCGGTATGGATGGCGCCGACCAGCGCCTGCTCGAAGCTGACGAACCCGCCATCGCCGCCGCCGCGGGTGGCGAGATCGTAGAGCGCCTGCTCGGCGGCCTCGAGCTGGTCCTTGGCGTCCAGTTCGGCCTCGGCGCCGAACGCCCGGTTGACCACGACCTCGCCGAGATCGATGAGCTGGCGGCGCAGCCAGGCGTCATAGATCGCCCGCCCGTAATCGCCGGCGTTGATGATGCCGACCATGGCGCCGAGCAGCTGGGCGAGATAGGCGGTGCCGCCGACCTCGTCGAGCACGCCGGAATGCTCCAGCTCGGCCCGCAGTGTCACCGCGTCGGCGAGCTGGCCGGCCTCGATGCGCCGCGCGATCGCCTGGTAGATGCGCCCGTGCACGGCATCGGCGAAATGCTCGGGCGCGAGGAACTCGGCGACGCGCTCATAGGCCTTGTTGTTGGCCAGCAGGGCGCCGAGCAGCGCCTGCTCGGCCTGCGGGTTGGCAGGCGGCAGGCGCTGGGAGATGCCGAGCAGGGGCGTGTCGAGGGCTTGCATGGAAGCGGCGGACCATAGGCCTCTGCCGCCGGCACGCCAGGGGGGTGGGCTGTGGACGAATGTGGATCCCGGGGGCGACGGCGCCCGGCGATGAAACCCCGCTCGCGCCTGCGCGCCCGTCGCGGACATGACGAAACCCGGGACCAAAAGCGGCCTTTGTGCTGGATCGCCCTTCCTTCGGGTCCGACCAGGGCGTGGCGCTTACCGCCTTTGCTCTTCTCGCCGGCCGCGTAGCCGCGAATGCCGCCGATTCCGTGCTCTTGACGCGCTGGTTGCCGATCAGCGCTGCGGTCGGGCGACGCCGGATCGTGGGTAATCGTCTCCCATGTCCCGCCGCGGTGACGCCCGCCACCGCCAGCGTCACCTTCAACCACACCGACAATGCCGCGAACCAGCGCACCGGTCAGATCACGACGGACACCACTTGGTGGGACTACCCGCCGGCGACGCCGGGCACGGTCGGCAACAGCGCCAATGCCCTGAACCAGTACACGGCCGTGGGATCGGTGACGCCGACCTATGACGGCAACGGCAATCTCACCGATGACGGCACCTTCACCTACGGCTACGATGCCGAGAGCCGGCTGGCCGGCGTGAGCCAGGGCGGCAGCGCGGTGGCCGCCTATGCCTTCGACGCGCAGGGCCGGCGCAAGCTGAAGACGGTGGGGGCGGCGACGACCATCTATGTCACGGATGCGGACAACCGCGAGGTTCTGGAGTATGACGGCAGCAGCGGACAGGTCCAGCACTGGTACGCTTACGGGCTCGACCCCACGGCGGTGCTGAACCAGATGAACGTCGCGGCCGGCACGCGCGAGACGATGATCCCGGACATTCAGGGCTCGATCCTGGCGACGCTCGATTCCGGCAGCGGCGCGCTGACCAAGGCGGGCTACCGGCCGTACGGCGAGAGCGGCAGCACCGCCGGCAGCTTCCGCTACACCGGCCTGCGCATCGACCCCGAGAGCAACGGCCTCTATTACGCTCGCGCCCGCATGTACGCCCCCGCCTGGGGCCGCTTCCTGCAGCCCGATCCCATCGGATACGCCGGCGGCGCGAACCTGTATGCCTATGTTGGAAATGATCCGCTCAACAATACCGACCCGAGCGGCAAGTGCGTCGGACCGGCGGCTGTCTATTGCGCAGGAGCTGCAATCGGCGCGGTGTTCGGAGGAATTGGCGGCGGTCTCGCGACTTACCACGCGACCGGCACATTTTTGGGTACGCTGTCAGGGATCGGTGTGGGTGCCGTAGCAGGTGGAGCACTTGGCGCGACATCGCCGTGGCTGGTAGGTGAGGCTGGCGCTCTAGGAGGCGCGGCGGGAGCAGCTCTTGGTTCAGAGGCAGTCGGCGCAGGAATTGGAACGGCGGGTGGCGTTGTTACGGCGGGTGGAATCTCGGGAGCGGGCGGCTCGGCTGCGGTTGATTGGGGCATCCTTGCGACCGGAGGAAAGCCTGATTGGACGCGTGATATCATCACTGGTGGCGCTATCGGCGCTGCGGCTGCATTGCCTGAAGCTACTGCAACGGGGCTAGCGGTAGGCGCCGGCGTAAATCTTACCGTCCTTCAAGGCTCCGTTCTTGGCGTCAACACGTCCCTTCTGGGAACGGTCGGATCGATTGACACCACGTGCTCTATCGGTGGCGGTTGTGGTCCCAGCCCTGCATCTGTGGACAATACCGGCAGCAGCTCATCACCATCAAAGTAGCACTAGCGATGAGCGTTCAAGGGGGAAGCGAAGGCTCGAAAGCGTATCGCTACAACGCTTCGATAACGTTCGGATTGTCGCTAGCTACTGCCGTCACGTGGCTTTTGGCTATGGTCGGCGCGGCAGGTGCTGACGAGTATATCTGGTCTCTTCCAATAGCGGTTTTGTTGTTTATCGGCGCAGTCTTTTTAACGCGAGCGTGCTTGTCAAGAGCCACTATCGTGATCAACAATAATGGTGTAGCCGCGCTGTTTTTTGGACACCGAATAAGAGTGATCGACTGGCGTAATGTAAAGAAGATCGTCAAAGCGCGCATCCCGGTCGGCTACGGGTACTACTCTGACAGATTCCAGGTGTATGCAGAGGATCATGGCATCCCCTGCCGCTTCCTTCTGAACATCTGCGGCAACATCGCCTTTGACGAGCGTATTGGTGGCCTGCGCGACCTCCTGGACCAGATCAATCTTCGTGCGCGCGAACATGCGATTCCGCTCCTTGTCTGGGACCTTAAAGCGATCGCCAAGCAGCGTCCGCTTATCCAGCCGAAGGGCCAGCGAGGCAGGACCGAGCTACCCGTTACGGAATTTTAGACGCACCGAACCCAACGAGGGCGGCTTCTGGTGTTGAGCGCGGCAGGTCTTGTGCGAGCACTCTGGATCTTCGTGATCAGCTTCGCCTACGATACCCTGAACCGGCGGTGTACCAAGGCCTATGCTGCGGCGGCGGTTTCCTGCGGCGGCACGTCGGGCAATTACCTGGCGAGCTACAGCTACGATCTGGGTATCCCTCCGCCGAGAACCGCCTGCTGTTGGGTGGTGATCTGAGCGAGACTGGCCGTCCCTTTGGCGACGGGATGGTGGGAAGTGTCCACGAAGGCGATAATGGACACAAGCGTCCGGTCTGGGCGACGGCGTC
>JAJZVV010000036.1 GCA_021845595.1 Pseudomonadota bacterium
CTGCGAGTAGGCCTTTCCGCGAACCCAGGGCATCCGAACCTCCGGCTTACGACTCCGGAACCCTATGAATCACAGATCAACCCCGCGCCGGAAGCCCCTGATTCCAGTCAGCCTGAAATTGCTCTAGTCGCGCAACGCCGCGCGCACCGCCGCACAGGTGGCCTCGGCGGCGGCGTCCGTCAGATCGGGATGGATCGGCAGCGCCAGGATGCGCTCGGCGAGCCGCTCCGAAACCGGCAGCGCGACCCCGTCATGGTGCGGCAGATAGGCCGGCTGGCGGTGCAGCGGGCGCGGATAATAGATCGCGCTCGGCACGCCCCGCGCGCGCAGCCCCTCCTGCAGCCGCGCCCGGGTCGCCGCGTCCGCGACCAGAATGGCGTAGATCGCCCAGGCGCTCGTCGAATCCGGCACGCGGGCGGGAATGTCGACCAGCCCGGCCAGGCGGGAATCGTAAAGGCGCGCGACGCGCTCCCGTGCCGCCAGGTCGGCCTCGAACACATCGAGCTTCGACAGCAGCACCGCCGCCTGCAGCGTATCGAGCCTGCCGTTCATGCCGGTGCGCAGCACCTCGTAGCGCGTCGTCCCCTCGCCGTGGCTGCGCAGGCTGCGATAGAGCGCGGCCCGGGCCTCGTCTTCGGTGAACAGCGCGCCGCCATCGCCATAGGCGCCGAGCGGCTTGGAGGGGAAGAAGCTGACCGCCGTCGCCGCCGCCATCCGCCCCAGCCGCTCGCCGTGCAGGCTGGCGCCGAAGCTCTGCGCGCAGTCATCGAGGGTGAACAGCCCTTCCGCCGCGGCGATGCGGTTGAGCGCCGGCCAGTCCGCGGGCTGGCCGAACAGATCGACGCCGATCAGCGCCCGCGGCCGCAACCGCCCGGCGCGCCGGACATCGGCGATGCGCCGGGCCAAGTGCGCCGGATCGATCTGGAAAGTGGCGGGATCGACATCGACGAACACCGGCGTGGCGCCGAGCACCAGCGGCACCTCGGCGGTCGCGGTGTAGGTGAAAGCGGGCAGGAACACCGCGTCGCCGCGGCCGACCCCCTCGGCCATCAGCGCGATCTGCAGCGCGTCGGTGCCGGAGCTGACGCCGACGCAGTGCCGCGCGCCGCAGAACGCGGCCAGGCGCTGCTCGAGCTCGGTGACTTCGGGACCGAGGATGAACTGGCCGTGCGCCAGCACCGCCTGGAGCCGGGCCGAAAGACCAGGCTCCAGCCGCCGTCGCTGGGCGGCCAGATCGAGGAAGGCAATCGGCGGCGCCGGTTCGCTCATGCGTGTCATCACCCCTTGGCCGGCGCGGCGGCCCCGCCGGCGGCGTTGTGCTCGAATTCCGGCACCAGCCGCGCCAGCGTCGCCAGCGCCTGGCGCTCCTGCAAGGTGCGGCAGGCGGCGGCGATCTCATCGATGGCGCGCCCGACGATGGCCGGGTCCGCGGTGCGCGGCGTCGCCATCAGCAGCCCCGGCGTGCCGGTCGGGGCCGGCGGCTCGCGGCCATGGAACAGCTCCTCATACAGCTTCTCGCCGGGACGCAGCCCGGTGAACCGGACCTCGACGTCGGTCTCCGGCCTGAGTCCGGCAAGCCGGATCATCTGCCGCGCCAGATCGACGATTTTCGCCGGCTCGCCCATGTCGAGCACGAAAATCCCGCCCTCGCGCGCGCCGGGCAGCGCCGCCTCGCCGGCGCCGAGCACGCTGGCCTGCAGCACCAGCCCGACGGCCTCGCGCACGGTCATGAAATAGCGCTGCATGTCGGGATGGGTGACGGTCAGCGGCCCGCCACGCTCGAGCTGGCGCTGGAACAGCGGCACCACCGAGCCGGTGCTGCCGAGCACGTTGCCGAACCGGACGGTGACGCAGCGCATGCCGGACCCGGCGGTGCGGGCGGCGATGTCGAGCGCCTGGCAGTACATTTCGGCGAGGCGCTTGGAGGCGCCCATCAGGCTGGTCGGGTTCACCGCCTTGTCGGTCGAGATCAGCACCATCGCCAGCGCCCCGGCGGCGCGCGCCGCATCGGCGACATGGCGGGTGCCGGCGGCATTGGTCAGCAGCCCTTCGAGCGGGTTCGCCTCGACCATCGGCACATGCTTGAGCGCCGCCGCATGGAACACGAGTTCGGGCCGCACCTCCTGGAAGATCGCCCGCAGCCGCGGCTCGTCGCGGATGTCGGCGATGATGGCGCGGCGGC
This sequence comes from Pseudomonadota bacterium, assembly GCA_021845595.1. Lineage (GTDB taxonomy): Bacteria > Pseudomonadota > Alphaproteobacteria > Acetobacterales > Acetobacteraceae > JAJZVV01. The sequence goes on from JAJZVV010000036.1 coordinate 2,183, forward strand.
GGACCTGCGGATGGTTCTCCGACAGGTCGAGGTCGATCTGCCACAGCGCGTATTCGCCGTTGTCGAGCAGCACCAGCGTCTCCGGCCCGAGCGCCGCGGCCTGGCGGGCCAGTTCCGAGCCGATGGTGCCGCCCGCCCCGGTCACCAGCACACGCCGCCCCTGCACCAGGCGGGCCATCGCCTCGCGGTCCAGCGGCACCTGGGGGCGGTTGAGCAGGTCCTCGATCATCACGTTGCGCAGCTGGATGCCGCCCGGTTCGGCGCCGCCGCGGCGCTGGGCCGGGTGCAGCGCGGTCGGCCGCGGCGCCCGCCGCACGGCCACGCCTTCGCGGTCCGCGGCCTCCAGCAGCCGCGCGAGATCGGCCCCCGACAGATCGGCGGTCACCACCAGCAGCCCGGGCAGGCGTCCCTCGGTCCGCAGCCGTGCCAGGACCGCGCCGACCTCGGCCAGTGTGCCGAGGATCGGCTGGCCCTGGATGCGCCGGCCCGGCTGGCGCGCGGAGAGCGCGATCACGCCGCTCACCCTGAGCCCGGCGCGCGGCTCGTCGGCGAGCGCGCGCAGAAACAGGTCCGTGCCCTCCTCGGCGCCGACCAGCAGCGCCGCCGATGGCTCCGCGTTCCCGGCGCCGCGCCCGCCGCGGCGGCGCTGGCTCAGCCGGTAGGCCACGCGGGGAATGCCGAGCAGGACCAGGAGGGCGAGCGCGTGCACCGCCGGGAAGCTCGGGCTCGGCAGCGGCACGCCGGCGAGCGTCAGCGCCAGCGCGAACAGGCCGGCCCCGCCGAGGCTGGCGCCGGCGACGCTGAGCAGATCGCCGATGCCGGCGAAGCGCCAATATTGCGTCGAGAGCCGGAACGGCAGCCCGCCGGCGAGCAGCGCCAGGGCGCCGAGGCCGAGCGGCCAGACCGGTTGCAGGATGCCCCCCTCGGGGCTCGCCAGCCACCGCGCCAGCGGCACGGCGAGCGCGGCCAATGCCCCGTCGAACAGGACATTGAGGGCGATTCGGGAAACCGAGCGGCGGCTGGCCATGTCTGCCCCCTATAGCGCGTTGGCGGGCAAAGGCCAGCGCCGGGGGCGGCCGGCCGGGTTGTCCGCGGCGCCGGGTTCGGCCATGGTCGGCGCCCCGGACCTGGAGCCATCACCCTGACGCTGTTCGCCTTCCTCCGCCATCTCGGCTTCCTCGCCGTGCTCGCGCTGGTCTCCGCCGGGTGCGTGCGGATGATGATCGCGGCCCGCGTGCTGGATCATCCGAACGCGCGCAAGGCCCACGCCAACCCGGTGCCGAAGGGCGGCGGCGTCGGCGTGGTGGTGGCGTTCATGATCGGCATCGCCGTGCTCTACCGGTTCGCCGCCTTTTCCCGCCTCGCGGATCCATATTTCCGCGGCGTCATCCTCGCCTCGGCGGCGATCGCCCTCGTCGCCATGCTCGACGACCTGCGCGACTGGCCGTTCACCGTGAAGCTCGGCGCGCAGATTCTCGCCGCCCTGATGGCGATCGGCAGCGGCCTGTTCGTGCGCGTCTACCGCCTGCCCTATTTCGGCCCGGTCGATCTCGGCTGGTTCGGCGCCCTCGCCACCCTGGCCTGGGTGCTGTTCGCCACCAACGCGATGAACTTCATCGACGGGCTGAACGGCCTCGCTTCCGGCGTGGCGCTGATCGCGGCGCTGTTCCTGGCCGGCATCGCCGCCAGCCAGGGCGGCTGGTTCGTCTATTTCGCCGCCCTGCTGCTGGCCGCCGGCCTGGCCGGATTCCTGCCCTTCAACTTCCCCCGCGCGCGCATTTTCATGGGCGACGTCGGCAGCCAGTTCTGCGGCTTCGTGCTGGCGACGCTGGGCGTGGCGGCGAGCCGGTTCGGGCAGGTGGAAATGTCGTTCGTCCTGGTGCCGATGCTGCTCGCCGGCGTGCTGTTCGACGTCGCCTTCACGCTGCTGCGCCGCGCCCTGGCCGGGGAGCGGGTCACCGAGGCGCATCGCGGCCATCTCTATCAGCTCGCCCACCGCAGCGGCATGGATGCGCGCGCGGTGACCCTCGTGCACTGGGGCTTCGTCGCCTTCGGCGGCCTGTGCGCCATCGGGTTCGTCGGCGCCGGCACGCAGGGCAAGCTCGTCTTCCTGCTGCTGCCGCTGGTGCCGCAAATCCTCTGGCTCGCCTATGTCAGCGCCCGCTGGCGCCAGACCGGCGCCGCACGGCACGGCGCGGGCGCCTGAGCGCCGGCCCTGGCCGCGCCGGGCGCCGTCTCAGCCGTGGGCCGCCTTGCGCGCCGGTTCCGGCGCCACCCGTTTCGCCGGCGCACCGGCCTCGGCCATGATCGCGCGCAGGTCGCGCAGGAACGCGTTGCCCTTCAGCGTGCGCTGAACCAGGACGCTGCGGCGGTCGAGCGGATCCACCTTGCGCCGCGCCAGGTCCAGATCACCGAGCCGATCCAGTGCCCGGGTGATCGCCGGCTTGGACACATTGAGCTCCGCCGCCAGGCCCCGCACCGTGTGCGCGCCCTCCTGCAGATAGCAGGTCAGGAAAACCCCGAGCTGCCGCGCCGAGAGGTCCGGACCATCCTTCCGCACCAGCGCAACGATGGTATCGCGGAGGATGGTTACGAGATGTTCATTGGTCGGTGACGTCACCATCAGTCTGTCCCTTTCCTGAAGCGCCGGCTCACCGCCGCGCATCACCCGCCTGCTTGCCTGAATCCTGGCCTCCGGAAGCGGGCGGCGAGGGCGGCAAACAGCGCCCGCATCGCCTGCGCCTCTCCCCCCTCGGGTCGTCCTGGCCGCGCCTGATCGTTCCAGGCGTAGAGGTCGAGGTGCGCCCATGACAGTCCGGCGACAACGAAACGACGCAGGAATAACCCACCCACGATCGCACCGGCATAGGTTTTTCCTGAAATGTTGTTTAAGTGCGCGACAGGACTGTCGAGCCACTGATCGTATCCATCCCACAGCGGCAGGCGCCAGAGCGGGTCATGAACCGCCTGACCGGCGGCCAGCAGATCCGCGGCGAGGGCATCGTCGTTGCAGAACAGCGCCGGCAGATCCGGCCCCAGCGCCGCCCGCGCCGCCCCGGTCAGCGTGGCGCAGTCGATCAGCACGTCCGGCTTCTCCTCGCCGGCCTCAGCCAGGAGGTCCGCCAGCACGAGCCGCCCCTCCGCATCCGTGTCGCCGACCTCCACGCAGATCCCGGCGCGGGTGCGCAGGATGTCCAGCGGGCGCATCGCCGCGCCGGAGACGCTGTTCTCAACACAACCCACCCGCAGCGCCAGCCGCACCGGCAGGTCGGCGCTCATGATCATCCGCGCGAGGCCCAGCAGCGTCGCCGCTCCGCCCATATCCTTCTTCATCCGCTGCATGGCCGACGGCGGCTTGAGGTCATAGCCGCCCGAGTCGAACACGACCCCCTTGCCGCAGAGCGAGACGAGGGGCGAGTCGGTACCGGTGCCGGTGCCGGCCCAGCGCAGCACGGCGACCACCGGCGCGCGCGCCGAGCCCCGGCCAACCGCCGCCAGCGCCGGATAGGCCGCTTCCAGCGCGCCGCCACGGACCAGGCGGCAGGCCGCGCCATGCCGCGCCGCGAGCGAGGCGACCGCGTCCGCCAACTCCTCGGGGCCGAGATGATTGGCCGGCGCGTTGATCAGGTCGCGCACCAGCCACACGGCGCGCGCCGCGGCCAGCGCCGACTCGGTGCCGGCCGGCGGGATCAGCCGGGCCGGCGCCCGGCGCGCCGGCTTGAACGCGGTAAAGCGGTAGGCGCCTAGGCAGAAGCCGAGCGTGGCGGTCGCGGTCTCGAAATCACCCGCGACCAGGCGCCAGACGCTTCCTTCGGGCAGTTTCCAGGCGAGATCGCCGAAGACATGCGGCGAGCGGTCCTCGCCAAGGCCGAGGGCGGCGGCGGCGAGCCCGTCGGACCCGGGAACCAGCGCCAGTTCGCCCGCTTTGGCGGCGAAGCCGATGGCGGCGAGGAACCGCGCCGCCGGGTCCGGCAGCGTCGCCAGCCAGGCGGCGAGCCCGTCCGGGCGCACCGCGTGCAGCGCCAGCGCCGGCTCGTCCGCCGCGGCCAGGCATGAGCCAAGACTATCCGGTTCCCGATCCACCATCGCCGCCCCCTGGTCTCGCCGCGCGCGACGTGGCGCGGCCGGTGCCGGCGACGGTAGCGGGCCTCAGCCGCCGGCCGCGAGCCCCTTTTCCATATAGGCGGCGATCACGGCGGCGAATCGGGCGGGATCCTCGGGCGCGTCGCCCTCCTGCAGCCGGGCGAGGTCGAGCAGCAGCCGCGCCGGTCCGGCCAGGGTCTCGCCATCCGCGGCGTCCGCAGCCGCGGCGCGGGCGGCGAGCGCGCGGATCAGCCCGTGGCGCGGATTGATCTCCAGCACCGGCGCCGGCAGCGTGCCGCCGCGGCCGGAGCGGCGCAGCAGGCGCTGCATGTGCAGGTCCGGCCCACGGGCGGCGGCGGCGAGCATCACCGCGCTGTCGCTGAGCAGCGCGCTCGTGCGCACCGCGCTCACCGCATCGCCGAGCGCGGTCTTCAGCGCCGCCGTCAGCGCGGCGATGTCCTCACCCTCCGGCGCGGCCTCGGCCGCGGCGCCGAGCGTGGCGAGATCAGCGCCGGCCTGCGCCGCGCGGCGGATCGGCTTGCCGTCGAAGCGGGTGAAGCGGTCGGGCCAGAAAGCGTCGATCGCATCGTCGAGCAGCAGCACCTCGACGCCGCGCGCCCGGAACCCTTCGAGCACCGGCGCGTGCCGCAGCCGCGCCGCGTCCTCCCCGGCCAGCACGTAGATCGCCTCCTGGCCCGCGACCATGCGCCCGACATACTCGGCGAGCGAGGTCCAGCCCTCGACGGCGGAGGACCGGAACCGGGCGATGGCGGCGACCTCGTCCTGGTGGTCGGGATCGTCCCACAGCGCCTCTTTCATCACCGCGCCGAAATTCTCCCAGAAGCGGACATAGCCCTGGTCGGGCGCGGCGGCGCGGGTCTTGAGCTCGGTCATCACCCGGTTGGTCACCGAATTGCGGATGCGCGCCAGCACCGGCGTCGATTGCAGCATCTCGCGCGAGACGTTGAGCGGAAGATCCTCGGTATCGACGACGCCTTCCACGAACCGCAGCCAGGACGGCAGCAGGTCGGCGCGGTCGGTGATGAACATGCGCCGGACATGCAGGCGCACGCGCGAGGCGCGCTCCTCCTCCGCCGGCTGCAACGGCCGCTCCTCGGGCAGGAACAGCATGGCGTGGAACTCCAGCGCGCCTTCGGCCTTCCAGTGCAGCCGCGCCCAGGGTGCGCCGAACAGATGGCCGAGATGGCGGTAGAACTCCGCCGCCTGCTCGTCGCTGACATCGGCCTTGGGCTTGCGCCACAGCGCCGTGCCCTCGTTCGCCGCGACCTCCTTGCCGTCGCGCAGGATGACGATGGGCACGGTGACGTGGTCGGCCCATTTGCGCACGATCGTCTCGATCCGCCAGGCGTCGAGGAACTCGCCGGCGTCGGGCTTCAGGTACAGCACCACGTCGCTGCCGGGCTCCTCGCGCGTCGCCGGCGCCACCTCGAACCGGCCGCGGCCGTCGGAGGACCAGCGGAACGCATGGTCGGCGCCGGCGCGGCGGGAGACGACCTCGACGCGGTCGGCGACCATGAAGGCGGAATAGAACCCGACGCCGAACTGGCCGATCAGCGCGGTGCGCTCCTCGGCGTTCTTGCTGCCGAGCGCGGCGGCGAAGGCCTGGGTGCCGGAGCGGGCGATGGTGCCGAGATGCTCGATCAGCTCGGCGCGGCTCATGCCGATGCCCGAGTCGCTGATGGTCAGGGTGCGCGCCGCGGTGTCCGGCAGGATGCGGATCCGGGCCTCGGCCGGGGGCGCCAGCGCACCGTCGGTCAGCGATTCGATGCGGCGGCGGTCGGCGGCGTCGGCGGCATTGGCCACCAGTTCGCGCAGGAAAATCTCGCGATCCGAGTAGAGCGCGTGCACGACGAGGTCGAGCAGGCGGCCGACCTCGGCAGAGAAATCAAGCGTTTCCGCGCCCTTCTCGGGCGCCGTCGCGGTCTCGGTCATGGTCTCCTGGCTCTCCTTCTGGCGGCCCGCGCGATATGCGGCGCGGCGGCGGCGCTTTCAACCGGGGGCGTGTAATCGTTCGGTGCTTGCACTCGGCGCGCCGGGGCCGGACACTCGGGCCATGGCGGATTTCTCCCCGCGGGTCCGCGCGGTGCTCGGGCCCACCAACACCGGCAAGACGCATCTCGCGATCGAGCGGCTGCTGGCGCACCGGTCCGGCATCATCGGCTTCCCGCTGCGGCTGCTGGCGCGCGAGAACTACGACCGCATGGTCGCCGCCAAGGGCGCGCGGCACGTGGCGCTGATCACCGGCGAGGAGAAAATCATCCCGCCCGAGGCGCGCTGGTTCTCCTGCACCGTCGAGGCGATGCCGCCGGCCCGGTTGCAGAGCGCCGAGTTCGTCGCCGTGGACGAGATCCAGCTCTGCGCCGACGCCGATCGCGGCCATGTCTTCACCGAGCGCCTGCTCGGCGCGCGCGGGCTGGTGGAGACGATGTTCCTGGGCGCGGAGACCATCCGCCCGCTGCTGCAGCGGCTGGTGCCGCAGGCGGTGGTGGAGACGCGGCCGCGCCTGTCGCAACTGATCCACGCCGGGCCGACCAAGCTCGCCCGGCTGCCGCCGCGCACCGCCATCGTCGCCTTCAGCGCCGAGGAGGTCTACGCCCTGGCCGAGACCATCCGCCGCCGCCGCGGCGGCTGCGCGGTGGTGATGGGCCGGCTGTCGCCGCGCACCCGCAACGCCCAGGTCGCGCTCTACCAGGCCAAGGAAGTCGATTACCTGGTCGCCACCGACGCCATCGGCATGGGGCTGAACATGGCCGTGGACCATGTCGCCTTCGCCGGGCTCGGCAAGTTCGACGGCCACCGCCGCCGGCCGCTCGGCGCCGCCGAGCTCGGGCAGATCGCCGGACGCGCCGGGCGGGGCATGCGCGATGGCAGTTTCGGCACCACCGGCACCTGCCCACCGCTCGGCGACGAGATCGCCCGCGCCGTCGAGGATCACGTCTTCGAGCCGCTGGAAGAGCTGTGCTGGCGCAACGACGCGCTCGATTTCAGCTCGGTCGAGGCCCTGCTCGCCACCCTCGCCGCGCCGCCGCCGCGCCGCGGGCTGGTGCGCGGCAACGACGCCGCCGACCTGCTCACCCTCGCCGCCCTGGCGCGCGATGCCGACACACGCCGCCTCGCCAGCGGGGCGGCGCGCGTGCGGCTGCTATGGGAAGCCTGCCAGATCCCCGATTTCCGCAAGCTCGCCGATGACAGCCATACGCGGCTGTGCGCCCGCGTCTTCGCCCATCTCGTGCGCGACGGGCGGCTGCCCGAGGATTGGCTGGCCGGGCAGATCGAGCAGCTGGCGCGCACCGAGGGCGATATCGACACGCTGATGGCGCGTCTGGCCGGCATCCGCGTCTGGGCCTTCATCGCGGCGCGGGCGGATTGGCTGCGCCAGGCGGTGCACTGGCAGGAGCGCGCCCGCGCGGTCGAGGACCGGCTGTCGGACGCGCTGCACGAGCGGCTGCTGGCCCGCTTCGTCGATCGCCGCGCCAGCCACCTGATGCGCCGGCTGGCGGCGACCGAGGGCGAGGAGCTGCTCGCCGCGGTGACGCGCGCGGGCGCGGTTCTCGTCGAGGGCCACGAAGTCGGCCGCGTCGCCGGGCTGATGTTCCACCCCGACCCCGACGCCACCGCCGATGACCGCCGCCTGGTGCTGCGCGCCGCGCGCCGGGCGCTCGGCACCGAGATGCCGCGCCGGGTGGCGGCGCTGGCGGCGGCGGCGGATGCCGATTTCACCGTCGCGACGGACGGGCAGATCATCTGGGACGGCGTGCCGGTCGGGCGGCTCGCGCGCGGCGCCGAGCCGATCCGTCCGCGCGCCGAACCCCTGGCCAGCGAGTTCCTCGACGGGCCGCAGCGCGAGGCGGTGCGCCAGCGGCTGCAGCGCCTCCTCGACGCCACGATCCGGCGCGAGCTGGCGCCGCTGTTCGCCGCCGCCGCCGCGGCTTCCTCGGATGCGGCGCTGCGCGGGCCGCTGCACCGGCTGGTGGAAACCCTCGGCATCGCCCCCGGCGCGATGGCGGCCGAGGGCGGGCCGATCGATCCGGCGGTGCGCGGCCGGCTGCGCGCGCTCGGCGTTCGCGCCGGCCGGCACGCGCTGTTCATGCCCGCGCTGCTCAAGCCGGGCCCGCAACGGCTGCGCGGGCTGCTGTGGGCGGTGGACCGCGGCCTCGCCACGCCGGCACCGGCGCCGCCCGGCCGCGTCGCGATCGCGCCGCCGCCCGGCTGGCCGGAGGGGTTCGCCGCGGCGATGGGCTGGCTGGCCGCCGGGCCGGTGCTGCTCCGCCTCGACATCGCCGAGCGCGTCGGCGCCGAACTGGCCCGCCAGCTCAGGCACGGGCCGGGGCCGGTCCCGGCGGGGCTGGCGTCGCGCCTGTCGGTGAAGACCGAGCATCTGTCCTCGGTGCTGCACGGGCTCGGCTTCACCCTCGCGCCGGCGGTGGCCTGCGGTGAGGGCGCGCCGGCACTGCTGGCCGCGCCAGCCCCCGGCCGCGCCCGGCCGCGCCGCCGGCCCGCCCG
>JAJZVV010000018.1 GCA_021845595.1 Pseudomonadota bacterium
CTGCGAGTAGGCCTTTCCGCGAACCCAGGGCATCCGAACCTCCGGCTTACGACTCCGGAACCCTATGAATCACAGATCAACCCCGCGCCGGAAGCCCCTGATTCCAGTCAGCCTGAAATTGCTCTAACCTGGCTCCGCCTCGTCCTGTTTGACAAAGGCTACGTCACCCGTGCGCCAAGTGAATTTATCCGCTTTGGCGGCCATCGCCTGAGAGAGCGCTCAATCGCTTGGCTTCTTCGAGAAGCCATTCACCACGCTCAATGAGATCTCTGCGATGCCGCTCCAGGTTGCACAACAAAGCTTGCGGATTTCTCAAAGACTCTCTGAATGGCTTCTCCGATCGCACTACTTGCGAGCCGAAATACCAACTTCCAGCGTTAAGGCACATGGCACAGCAGTCTGCTGTGTCTGCGATGTCGACAAGCTCTCGGCTGGCCTGTTCATCCCTGAGATCGCTCCCCGTCAAGGTCTCTGCGGCGCGCCGAAGCCACACATCTATTGGCTGGAGCAGATGACGATCGCGAAGACGGCGGTCCGAAATGCGGTTCTCCAGCGCGATATCGCGAAGGAACAAGGAGGCGATCTTCGGTCCGATCCCTCTTATCCGTCTGAGGCCGTCGTGCGCCGCCCGCACCTTGTCCGCGCTTATATTGCGGAATGAAAACAAATATAGATTCTGGCCGTCCGACTGGAGACGATTCTTGCAGAAGTCCACTGCATTATAATTGATTGACCCGCTTGAATTTTTCGGGTAAAGCGGATTGCGCGCGGGGTTCGCTTTCGTAGGACCCAAGCGGCGTGAGAAGTCGATCCAGATTTTGTTGGGGATATCCTTGTCACTCCAGAAGTCCGCGCATTTCTCCAGCGCGCGGATCGCTGATGTCCTATACGATTGCGGCGCGCCGGCGCGTTCGAAGGCGTAAGCCCAAAGGAATAGCTTGAGCGCTTCGATATGACTCTTTCTGTGTTCTCGAAACAACGCTCGACTGGGGTCAATATATATCGGAACAACTACTACATCGCCCAGGCGAGCGAGAATTCGCGCAGTCTCCTGAATATCTGCTGACGCTGCGTGCTTCGCCATAGACTGCGGCTCCGGTGCGCCGTTCCCAAATACGCGCCTTGTCGAAATATACGGCGCCGGCCGCGAAGCGGGAAGGTCAGATTTGAATAACGAACGTCGCTGGAACGAGCGCGCGGCCGTTGCCGCTCTCTACCGCCCCGTCAGGATCCGCTCCACCAGCTGGCGCACCGTCGGCACGTAGCCGTTCGAATAGAACGGGTCGGAGCCGAAGCGGAAGGCGTTGTGGCCGCTGAACATGAGGTTGTCCTCGACAGCGGCGGCGTCGTTGCCCGAATGGCCGATCGTCTGCAGCGTCTTCTGGATGCAGAAGCTGCGCGGGTCGGCTTTCTTGCCGGTGGTGTAGTCCGGCCCTTCCTGGCTCCAGTTGGAGAAGCGGCACTGGCTGAGGCAGGCCATGCACGCGGTCTGGTCGGCGAGAATCTCGTTCGCCTTCTCGGGGGTGACGAAAACCAGCGTCGAATCCGGCGTGCGCAGCGCCTCGATGAAGCCCTCCGCCTCCCACGCGCGCACCCGCTCGGCGTCCGGCTGGGTCAGGAACACGATGCGCTTGCGCGGCCCGACGCCGAATTCCGCGACATGCTCGCCCACCGGCTCGGTGGTGTAGGCCACCTGGCGCTCGTTGCGCTCGCGCAGCTCGCGGATGAAGCCGTTGTTCACCGCGCTCGAATAGAACCCGGTCGGGCTGAAATGGTTGAGGAACACGTCCCCTTCCTTCAGCGTCAGCAGCCGCCGCTTCCACGCATCGCCGATCGGGCTTTCCTGCGTCAGCAGCGGGCGCGTGCCGAACTGGAAGGCGATCGGCCCCAGCTCGGGATTGTCGATCCAGTCCTCCCACTCCTCCAGCCACCAGACGCCGCCGGCCATGATGATCGGCGTGTCGCCGAGGCCGAACTCGCGCATCAGCTTGCGCAGCGCGTGCACGCGCGGATACGGGTCCTCCGGCTTCTGCGGGTCCTCGGTGTTGGACAGCCCGTTATGCCCGCCGGCGAGCCACGGATCCTCGTAGACGACGCCGCCGAGCAGGGCAGCCGCCTTGTGGTAGGCGCGCTTCCACAGCGCGTTGAAGGCGCGCGCGGAGGAAACGATCGGGTAGTAATGCACGCCGAACTTGGAGGCGATTTCCGAAAGCCGGTAGGGCATGCCGGCGCCGCAGGTCAGCCCGTTGATCAGCCCGCGCGCGCCTTCCAGCACGCCGGTGATGACGCGCTCGGCGCCGGCCATTTCCCACAGGATGTTGGCGTGCACGCGCCCCTTGCCGGCGGCGATCTCGTAGGCGCGCCGGGCCTGGGTGATGCCGCCGCGGATGGCGTAGGCGATCAGCTCCTCGTGGCGGTCCCGCCGCGTGCGGCCGTGATAGAGCTGCGGGATCCACGTGCCGTCGTCGTCGTAGCTGTCCGCATTCACGGCGCTGAACGTGCCGACGCCGGAGCCGGCCGCCCAGTGGCCGGCGGAGATGCCGTTGGAAATGGCGACGCCCTTGCCGCCTTCCACCACCGGCAGAACCTCGACACCCCCCATGCGGATCGCGTTGATCGCCTTCATCGCCGTCCTCGCTTCCCCCGGCCGCCGTTCGCCGCTTCCGCGGCGGATTACTCCGCCGCGTTCTCCTCGTCGCGCCGCCCGCCCTTCGGGCCGACCTGAGCGGAAATATCCGCCCCCGTGGCCTGATCGACCACGCGCATCGACAGTTTCACCTTGCCGCGCTCGTCGAACCCGATGACCTTCACCTTCACCTGGTCGCCGACATTGACCACGTCGCTGGTCTTGGCGACGCGGCGGGCGGCGAGTTCGCTGATGTGCACGAGCCCGTCGCGCGAGCCGAGGAAGTTGACGAAGGCGCCGAAATCGGCGGTCTTCACCACCTTGCCGTTATAGATCACGCCCAGCTCCGGCTCGGCGACGATGCCGCGGATCCAATCGATCGCCGCCTGGGACTGCGTCTCCGACGTGGCCGCGATCTTGATCGTGCCGTCGTCCTCGATGTCGATCTTGGTGCCGGTCTGCTCGACGATCTCGCGGATCACCTTGCCGCCGGTGCCGATCACTTCGCGGATCTTCTCCTTGGGCACGTTGATCACGGTGATGCGCGGCGCCGTCGCGGCGACATCGTCGCGCGCGCCGGTGATCGCCTTCGCCATCTCGCCCAGGATGTGCAGCCGCCCCTCGCGCGCCTGGCCGAGCGCGATTTCCATGATCTCCGGCGTGATCGAGGTGATCTTGATGTCCATCTGCAGGCTGGTGACACCGGCCTCGGTGCCGGCGACCTTGAAGTCCATGTCGCCGAGATGGTCCTCGTCACCGAGAATGTCGGAGAGCACGGCGAATTTGTGGCTCTCCTTGATCAGCCCCATGGCGATGCCGGCGACCGGCCGCTTCAGCGGCACGCCGGCGTCCATCAGCGCCAGCGAGCTGCCGCACACCGTCGCCATCGAGGAGGAGCCGTTGCTCTCGGTGATCTCGCTGACCACGCGCAGCGTGTAGGGGAACGTCTCCTTCGCCGGCAGCAGCGGATGGATCGCCCGCCAGGCGAGCTTGCCATGGCCGATCTCGCGCCGCCCCGGGCTGCTCATGCGCCCGGCCTCGCCCACCGAGTAGGGAGGGAAATTATAGTGCAGCATGAAGTGCTCGCGGTACTCGCCGCCGAGCGCGTCGATGATCTGCTCGTCCTGCCCGGTGCCGAGCGTGGCGACGCAGAGCGCCTGCGTCTCGCCGCGGGTGAACAGCGCGCTGCCATGCGCGCGCGGCAGCACGCCGACCTCGGCGACGATCGGGCGCACCGTCCTGGTGTCGCGCCCGTCGATGCGCAGCCCGGTGTCGAGGATGGCGTTGCGGACGATGTCCGCCTCCAGCTCCTTGAACGCCGCCTTGGCGCGCTCGGTGTCCAGCCCTTCCTCGGCGAGGGTCGCCAGCGTCGCCTTCTTGGCCGCGTCGATGCGGGCGTGGCGCGCCTGCTTCTCGCGCTCGCCATAGGCGGCGGCGATGTCGGCGCGGGCCAGCGCGTCCACCCGGGCGGCGAGCGCCTGCTGCTCGGCGGACGGCTCGGGCAGCGCCCACGGCTCCTTGGCGGCGTGCTCGGCGAGCTCGATGATCGCCTGGATCACCGGCTGGAACGCCGCATGCCCGAAGGTGACGGCGCCGAGCATGAGCTCCTCGGAGAGCTCGCGCGCCTCGGATTCGACCATCAGCACGCCCTCGGCGGTGCCGGCGACGACGAGATCGAGCGCCGAGCCGGCGAGCTGCTCCGGCGTCGGGTTCAGCACGTAGGTATCGCCGACGCGCCCGACGCGTGCGGCGCCGATCGGGCCGAAGAAAGGAATGCCGGAGAGCGTCAGCGCCGCCGAGCACCCGACCATGGCGACCACCGCCGGGTCGTTCTCCAGGTCGTGGCTGAGCACGGTGGCGATGACCTGGACCTCGTTGCGGAACCCGGCCGGGAACAGCGGCCGGATCGGCCGGTCGATCAGCCGGCTCGCCAGCGTCTCGTACTCGCTCGGCCTTCCCTCGCGCTTGAAGAACCCGCCCGGGATCTTGCCGGCGGCGAAGGCCTTTTCCTGGTAGTGCACGGTGAGCGGGAAGAAATCCTGGCCCGGCTTGGCGCTGCGCGCGCCGACCGCGGTGCAGAGCACGATGGTGTCGCCGTAGCTGACGAGCACCGCGCCGTCCGCCTGGCGGGCGATCTTGCCGGTCTCGAGCACGAGCTTGCGCCCACCCCAGTCGAGCTCCTTGCGGAAATAGTTGAACATCGCGTCCATATCCTCGAAGGTCCTTGTGCGGCCGCGACACGGGCGGGCGGGCGGACGGCAGCGCCGGGGCCTCCCTTGGGCGGGGGCCGGCGTCTCGGGCGGCACGGGGGGCTGGGCCGGGGGCCGCAGCCAAGGAACCATGTCGCCGAAGACGCCGATGCCTGGTCCCGCATGCTCAAGGGGGGTGCCGGATCGGCCGTCAGTCATCCCGCCGCGTGCGCGACGACCGGGGCAGCTGGCCCCGGGGCGTTACCCCGCGCCACCATGGCGCGGAGAGATGCCGAGGCCGCTATATAGCGACGGCCGCCGGCGAAGCCATAGAAAAAGCGCGGTGAAGATGCCGGCCCGCCGGCTCAGCGGCGCAGGCCGAGCCGTCCGATCAGCGCCTCGTAGCGGGCGGCGTCCTTGGCCTTCAGATAGTCCAGCAGCCGGCGGCGGCGACCGACCATCATCAGCAGGCCGCGGCGGGAGTGGAAATCCTTGGCGTGGGTCTTGAGATGCTCGGTGAGGTTGCCGATGCGCTCGGACAGCAGGGCGACCTGTACTTCGGGGCTGCCGGTGTCGGCGGCGCCGGTGGCGTAGTCCTGGATGAGCGCAGCCCGGCGCTCGTCGGTGATCGACATCGGCATGTCTCCGTGCAAGAGGTTGCGCATCGCGGCCGGTCCCGCCCGGCCCGCCGCGTGGCGGCTAGAGCAGGCGTTCGGGCTTGAGCCAGCCATCCTCCAGCCGGCACAGGCCCAGCACGCGGCTCCCCGCCATGGCGCGGACCAACCCGCCCTCGGGGTCGGCCGTCCGCGGAATCCGGCCCATCAGCCCGACCAGGCTGAGCGCCTGGCCGTGCAGCAGGTCGGCGGCCTCTGCCGCGGTCAAGGCCAGCGCCGGGATGTCGGCCAGCGCGGTCGCGACCGGAAGCAGCAGGTCCGGGGAAGCCGGCGCCGTATCGTCCTGTTCGCGCAGTTTGTCCAGCGGAATCGCTTGCCCCTCGGTGAACGGGCCGACGCGCAGGCGGCGCAGCGCGGCGATGTGCCCGAGGCTGCCGCAGGCGAGCGCCAGGTCGCGCGCCAGGCTGCGCATATAGACGCCCTTGCCGGACTCGACCTCGAACACGGCGCTGTCCGCGTCCGGCCGGCCGATGAGGCTGAACCGGTCGACCCGCGCCTGGCGCGGCTCCAGCACCGGGGCGCGGCCTTCGCGGGCCATGTCGTAGGCGCGCTCGCCGGCGATCTTCACCGCCGAGTAGGCGGGCGGCACCTGCATGATCGTGCCGGTGAAGGCGGGCAGGGCGGCGCGCAGCGCCTCGTCGGTGGGCCGCGCATCGGTGCGGCCGGTGACGGCGCCATCGGCATCATCGGTATCGCGCGCCTCGCCGAAGCGCAGCGTGAAGCGGTAGAGCTTGGTGCCGTCCATGACGTAGGGGACGGTCTTGGTCGCGGCACCGAACGCGATCGGCAGCACGCCGGTGGCCAGCGGATCGAGCGTGCCGCCATGGCCCGCCTTCTGCGCATCGAAGGCGCGGCGGACGCGATTGACGACATCGGTGCTGGTCAGGCCGGGCGGCTTGTCGATGATCAGCCAACCGTCGAGCGCGCGGCCGCGGCGTCGGCGCATGGCGTTGTTCCTCGTGCGATGAGCCGGGGCGCATAGCGCAGCGGGGGGTGGGTAGGCAAGGCGGGGTGGGGGCGGGGTCGGTCCAACCGGGCCGTGCGCGAGCAAGCGTAGCGTAGCAAGCGTAGCGTAGGGTGGGGTGCCCTTTCGCACCCCACCACATTTCGGCACGACGGCAAACGCCGAAAGGCCGGCCGACACAAGCGGTGGGGTGCGAAAGGGCACCCCACCCCGCGCTGGCTTCCTATCGCAGCCAGGAAAACCCCCCTGCTTCCGCGTCACTCCGCGGATGCCTCCCCCTCCCCGAAATCGCCCGCGTCCTCATCCCGCAGTGCCCAGGTGACCGGATAGCACCCGCGCGCGACCGCCCGCCGGAACGACGAGTAAGGCCAGTCGGCCGCGCTCGCCGCTAATCCGTGCTTCACCGGATTGAAGTGGACGTAATCGACATGCCGCGCGAAATCCGCGTCATCGCGCACGGTGTGTTCCCAGAAGCGGCGTTGCCAAAGCCCGCGCTCGCCCTTGGCGGCGCGGGAGGCCGAGCGGTCCTCACCCGGTGGTATCGCCGCCGAGAACCAGCGTTTGATCAATGCCCAGCGCACGGAATAGGCCGCGTCACCTTCGGGCAGTGTCCAAACCGCATGCATGTGCTCCGGCAGCACCACCCACGCGTCGATCCGGAACGGATGCAGGGTTCGCGTGCGCGCGACGGCCGCGCGCAGCGCCGCGATCTCGCGCACCAGCAGGTCGCTGCGCCGGTCCGCCAGGGCGAGGGTGAAGAAATAACGGCCACCCGGGACACGGTGACGACGATAATCAGGCAAGGATGTCTGTCGTCACGGCGTTCAGGATCGTATCGCGGTGGTGGGGTGCGGACGGGCACCCCACCCTACGGCGGAATCTCTGGTGTTGGGCGCGATCGTCCAAATCAGCCGTGAAGCGTCCGCCCCCTCAATGCCCGATCATCCACGGCCGCCCTCCGGACGAAGCGGCGCGCGGGGTGTCGGCGCTGAGGGCCGTTTTCTTCGGCCCGCAGCAGCCGCAGCCGGCGGCGTGGCTGCGGCGCGGGGCGTTGGCGCTGCGTTCGTTGGTCGACTGCGCCACGCGGCGCCCGGCATCCATCGTCGCCAGGGCGGGGACGGTGAGCAGCGCGCGCGGCGCCGGAACGCCGCAGCCCGGGCAGGGCTGCGGCAGGGCGAACTCGGCCATGGGGCGCGTTTCGGTGAACGCGCCGCAGGCCTCGCAGAGATAGTCGTAGACGGCCATGAACGCCCCTTACAGGTCCGGCGCCAGCGGGATGTCGATGCCTGGCGGCACCGAGAGTTTCGGCCCGGCGGCTCCGGGATTGATGTCGAAGTCGAAAATCTCCGTCGGCAGCCACAGCGTCGCGCAGGAATTCGGAATGTCCACCACCCCGCTGATATGGCCCTGCACCGGCGCGGTGCCGAGAATGGCATAGGCCTGCGCCGGCGAGTAGCCGAATTTGGTCAGATAGGCGATGGCGTTCAGGCAGGCCTGGCGATAGGCCACGTTGACGTCGAGATAGTGCTGCGTGCCCTGCTCGTCCACCGAGATGCCCTCGAAGATGAGATAGTCGCTGTAGGCGGGCTTGATCGGGCTCGGCTTGAAGATCGGATTCTTGATCCCGTATTTCGCCATCCCGTCCTTGAGCAGCTCGACCTTGAGATGGATCCAGCCCGGCATTTCGATGGCGCCGCAGAAGGTGATCTCGCCGTCGCCCTGGCTGAAATGCAGGTCGCCCATCGAGAGCCCGGCGCCCTTGACGTAGACCGGGAAGAACACCCGCGCGCCGCGCGAAAGGTCCTTGATGTCGCAGTTGCCGCCATGCTCGCGCGGCGGCACCGTGCGCGCGCCGGTGGCGGCGGCATCGGCACGCGCCTCGCCCTTCATCCGGCCCATGTGCGCGGTGGACGGGAAGGGCGGGTTGGCCAGCGGCGGCACGCGCGCGGGGTTGGTGGCGATCAGCGCCGTCTCGCGCGCGTTCCACTTCGCCAGCAGGTCCGCCGAGGGCAGGCAGCCGATCAGTCCGGGATGGATCAGCCCCGCGAAGCTCACGCCGGGCACGTGGCGCGAGCGCGTGAACATGCCCTGGATATCCCAGATCGATTTCTGCGCCTGCGGAAAATGCTCGGTGAGAAACCCGCCGCCGTTCTTCTTCGAGAAGAACCCGTTGAATCCCCAGGAATTATGGGCGAACGCGCCGATGTCGAGAATGTCCACCACCAGGAGATCCCCCGGCTCCGCACCTTCGACGCCGATCGGGCCGGAGAGGAAATGCACGATCGAGAGGTCGATGTCGCGCACATCCGCAGCGGATTCGTCGTTCTTGATGAACCCGCCGGTCCAGTCGTAGCACTCGAGGATGAAGTCCGCGCCCGGCTTCACCGTCGCCACCATCGGGATGTCCGGATGCCAGCGATTGTGGATCATGTCGTTCTCATAGGGGGATTGCGACAGGTCCACCTTGACGATCGTATCGGTCATGCCTGTTGTTTCTCCTCTGCGGTTTACGGCTTTCGTCGTTACAAGGCCCTGGGTCGTCACACGGCGAGGAAGCGCGAGACCTGCTCCTCGTCCACCTCGGCACGGGCCGCGCTGTGCACGACCCGGCCACCCTCCAGCACGATCACCCGGTCGGCGATCGCCAAGGCGAAGCTCAGCACCTGCTCGGACACGACGATCGCCAGCCCGCGCTCGTCGCGGATGCGCCGCAATGTACGCCCGAGTTCGAGAATGATCGAGGGCTGGATTCCCTCCGTCGGCTCATCGAGCAGCAGCAGCCCCGGCCCGGTGGCGAGCGCGCGCGCGATCGCCAGCTGCTGCTGCTGCCCGCCGGAGAGATTGCCGCCGCGCCGGCGCTTCATCTCCGCCAGCACGGGGAACAGCGCGTAGAGATCCTGCGGAATCGCGCCGCCGCCGCGCACGACGAGGCCGGTGGCGATGTTCTCCTCCACCGTCATCGCCGGGAAGATCATCCGCCCCTGCGGCACATAGGCGATGCCGCGGGCGACGCGCTGGTTCGGCCTCAGCGCCGTCACCGCATCGTCGCGCAGACGAATCTCGCCACCGCGCACCGGGATCAGCCCGATCAGCGCCTTCATCAGCGTGCTCTTGCCCATGCCGTTGCGGCCCATCACCGCGACGATCTCGCCCGCCCCGACGGCAAGATCGATGCCGTGGAGCACCTCGCTCTGGCCGTAGCCCGCCCTGAGGCCGGAAACATTCAGCATCGCCGTCTCCTCAATGCCCAAGATAGACCTCGACCACTTTCGGGTCCGCCTTCACGTGCTGCATCGATCCCTCCGACAGCACACGCCCCTGGTGCAGCACGGTGACGCGATGGGCGATGTCCTCGACGAACCCCATATCGTGCTCGATCACCAGAACGGCGCGGTCGCGCAGCACCCGGCGCAGCAATTCAGCGGTCTTGCGCCGCTCGCTGACGCTCATCCCCGCCACCGGCTCGTCCAGCATCAGCAGCGCCGGATCCTGGATCAGCAGCATGCCGATCTCGAGCCATTGTTTCTGTCCGTGGCTCAGCGCCTCGGCGCGCTCGCCCAGCATCGGTTCGAGAAAGATCAGGCTCGCGATCTCGCGGACCCGCTCGCGCACCGCCTCGTCGCGGCGGAACGCGAGCGCGCCGAACACCGAGCGGCCGCGCGGGAACGAGATCTCCAGGTTCTCGAACACCGTGAGCTCCTCGTAGATCGAAGGCGTCTGGAACTTCCGCCCGACGCCGGCCTGGACGATCTGATGCTCCTTGAGCCGCGTCAACTCGCGGCCACGGAAGCGCACGGAGCCCGCGCTGGCCCGCGTCCGCCCGCAGATCAGATCGAGCACCGTCGTCTTGCCGGCACCGTTGGGGCCGATGATGACGCGGATCTCGTTGGCATCGACGTAGAACGAGAGATCGTCGACCGCCTTGAACCCGTCGAACGACACGCTCAGCCCTTCGACGGCGAGGAGGAAATCGGCCGGCTCGGTCATCGCGCAACTCCCTGGTTGGATGCATCCACCGCCGCCGGCGCCACCTGCTGCAGCTCCGGGCGCTGCGGGCGCAGCCGGGCGAGCAGCGGTGCCAGCCGGTCCTGCACCAGGCCGGCGAGCCCGTTGGGGAACAGCACCACGACGGCGATGAACATCGCGCCCATGGCGAGCAGCCAGAGCTGGGGCAGATCCTCGGAAAACGTCGTCTTTGCCCAGTTCACCAGCAGCGTGCCGTAGAGCGCGCCGAGCAGCGAGGAGCGCCCGCCGACGGCGGCGAAGATCACCAGCTCGATCGACGGCACGATGCCCACGAACGAGGGCGACATGAACCCGACCTGCAGCGTGAACATCGCCCCGCCGATGCCGGCCAGCGCGGCGGCGACGCAGAAGACGAAAATCTTGAAGTTGGCAACGTCATAGCCGGAGAACCGCACGCGGTCCTCGCGCTCGCGCATCGCCAGCAGGATGCGCCCGAGCTTGCTGCGGCGGACGGTCTGGGCCGCCACCAGGCAGGCGATCAGCAATCCGCCGCTGATGAAGTAGAGCACCAGCTTGGCGTGATCGGTGCGGATGTCCCAGCCCAGCAGCGTGCGCAGATCGGTGATGCCGTTGACGCCGCCGGTATAGCCCTGCTGGCCGATGATGAGGATGGTGAGGATGGCCGCGATCGCCTGCGTGATGATGGCGAAATACGTGCCGCCGACGCGCCGCTTGAACATCGCCAGCCCGATCACGAACGCCAGCAGCGCCGGCACCAGCGGCACCGCGGCGATGGTGAAGGCGAGGCTGTGGAACGGGCGCCAGAACCAGGGCAGGGCGGTGAGCTGGTTCCAGTCCATGAAGTCCGGTATGCCCGGCGTGGACTGGATCTTCGTCGCCGCCGGCGTCGAGGCTTCGAGCTTGAGGAACATCGCCATGCAGTAGCCGCCGAGGCCGAAGAAAATCCCCTGGCCGAGGCTGAGGATGCCGGCGTCGCCCCAGCTCAGCACGAGGCCGAGCGCGACGAACCCGTAGGTGAGATATTTGCCCACCAGGTTGAGCCGGAACGGGTCCAGCGCCATCGGCAGAACGACGAGGATCAGCGCCGCGAACGTCAGCACGCCGATCAGGTCCTTGCGGGAGAAGGTGCTCTCGGTCATCGCGCGGCTCCTCAACGACGGATTTTGAGAACGAACAGCCCCTGCGGGCGCAGCATCAGGATGCCGACGACGCTGAGCAGCACGAGCACCTGCGCCATCGAGCCGCTGAGGAAGAACTCCATCGTCGAGCGCGCCTGGGAGATGGTGAAGGCGGAGGCGATGGTGCCGATCAGGCTCTGCGCGCCGCCGAACACGACGACGAGGAAGGTGTCGACGATGTAGAGCTGTCCGGCGGTCGGGCTGGTCGAGCCGATCATGGTGAAGGCGCTGCCCGCGACGCCGGCGATGCCGCAGCCGAGGCCGTAGGTGAGCCGGTCCACCCGCTCGGTGTCGATGCCGACGGCGCTGGCCATGGCGCGGTTCTGCGTCACCGCCCGCACCTGCCGCCCCCACCCGGCGCGGAAGATCAGCAGATAGACGGCGAGCGTGATCAGCGTGGTCAGCGCCATGACGATCAGCCCGTTGATCGGGATCTCGATCTGCGAGGTCAGGTGCGTCGAGCCCATCATCCAGCCCGGCAGTTCGACGCCGACCTCGCGCGCGCCGAAGATGCTGCGATAGACCTGCTGCAGGATCAGGCTGAGGCCCCAAGTCGCCAGCAGCGTATCGAGCGGGCGCTTGTAGAGATGGCGGATCAGCGCCCATTCCACGGCCATGCCGAGCAGGCCGGAGGCGCAGAAGGCGAGGATGATGGCGAGGAAGAAATAGACCGCGAAGGCGCCGGGCAGATAGGCCGCGAACAGGCGCGAGCAGAGGAACGTGACATAGGCGCCGAGGATCATGAATTCCCCGTGCGCCATGTTGATCACGCCCATCTGGCCGAAGATGATCGCGAGCCCGAGCGCCATCAGCACGAAAACCGAGAACAGCACCAGGCCCGCGAAGCCCTGCATGGCCAGGATCGAGCCGAGATCGCCGAGGGAATAGCCCATGAACATGTCCGTTCTCCGTGCGCGTGGCGGGCCGGGAAGGGGTCCGGTCCGCCACGCGTGACGGACCGGAGCGGTCGCCTACGGCTCGCTGTTCGTCACTGGTAGCCGACCGGAAATGGATTCGGTTCCATCAGGTCCGCGGTTTCGTAGATCACGTCGTACTGCCCGTCGGTGCGGGCGCGGCCGACGCGCGTCTTGCTCCAGAGGTGATGGTTGGGATGGATGCGCACATAGCCCTCCGGCGCGCCCTTGAATTCGACCCCCGGGGAGGCGGCGGCGATCTTGTCGATGTCGAAGCTCTGCGCTTTCTCCGCTGTCAGCTTCCACAGAAACGGGCCGAGATAGGCCGCCTGCGTGACATCGCCGATGACACTCTTCTCGCCCCACATCGCCTTGAAGGCGGGAACGAACTTGGCGTTGTTGGGGTTCTGCAGCGACTGGAAATACTTCATGCACGCATAGGCGCCGGCGATGTTCTCGCCGCCGATGCCGAGAATCTCGTCCTCGGTCACCGAGATCGTCATCAGCGTTTGTTTGCTCAGATCGACACCGGCGGCCTTGAGCTGCTTGTAGAAGGCGACGTTCGAGCCGCCGACGATGATGGCGTAGATCACGTCCGGCTTGACGAGCTTCATCTTGTTGATGACGGAGTTGAATTGCGTGTGGCCGAGCGGGAAGTAGTCCTCGCCCACCACGCGCGTGCCCTTCATGTGGTTCTCGATGTGCTTGCGCGCGATCTTGTTGGAGGTGCGCGGCCAGATATAGTCCGAGCCGAGCAGGTAGAAGGTCTTGGCGCCCTTCTCCTTCGTCACCCAGTCGAGCCCGGCGATGATCTGCTGCGTCGCCTCCTGTCCGGTGTAGATGACGTTCTTGGACTGCTCCAGCCCCTCGTAGAAGGTCGGGTAGTAGAGCATGCCGTTGTATTGCTCGAACACCGGCAGCACCGCCTTGCGCGAGGCCGAGGTCCAGCAGCCGAACACCGCGGCGCATTTGTCCTTGACCAGCAGCTTCTTCGCCTTCTCGGCGAAGGTCGGCCAGTCGGAGGCGCCGTCTTCCTGGATGAAGTTGATCTTGCGCCCGAGCACGCCGCCCTCGGCGTTGATCTGGGAGATCGCCAGCTTCTCCGCTTCCACCGAGCCGGTCTCGCTGATCGCCATGGTGCCGGTGATGGAGTGGAGAATGCCGACGGTGACGGCATCGTCGGTCACGGCGAGCCCGGTGCTGTTCACCGCTGCCGTCGCCGGTGCGGCGCGCGCGGCGCGGGAAATGAGTCCAGGCGCGAGCGAAGCGGCGGGCAGGGCGGCCATGCCCTGCAGCAGCCGGCGACGCAGCGCCGATGAAGGCGGCGGATCGATCCTGTCCTGAGCCATGCAGCGACCTCCTCGGTCGGGCGGCGGCGGGATGCCGCTTCGCCCCCTATGCAGTGCAGCATCGGGTCGCATACCGGGCGCGGAAATACGTCGAATGACGTATGCCGCACCGCAATATGCCGCTTGACGCGCGTGGCCTCGGGACTTCACGATGTGGAATGAATTCGAGGCGGCATCGGCAATGCGCCGGCCCCGCGCCGTGTCCGCGTCGCGCGGCCGGTCGTTCGGGGAGCGGCGGGTGAACGCCTCGCCGGCGTCGCGGCAACGCATCCTGCGCATCCGGCGCGACTACAACCAATGGGTCGCGAACGAGACGCTCGAGGACTACGCGCTGCGCTTCACCGCGACCAAGGCGCGGCGCTGGTCGGCGGCGCGGGTGGCGAACACGGCGCTGGGCGCGGTCTCGTTCCTGGCACTCGAGGCGATCGGCGGCACCATCACCATCGGCTACGGCTTCACCAACGCGGTGCTGGCGATCGTCGTCGTCGGGCTGATGATCTTCGCCACCGGACTGCCGATCGCCGCCTACGCCGCGCGCTATGGCGTCGATATCGATCTGCTCACGCGCGGCGCCGGGTTCGGCTATATCGGCTCGACCCTGACCTCGCTGATCTACGCCTCGTTCACCTTCATCTTCTTCGCCATCGAGGCGGTGATCCTGGCCTCGATCCTCCAGGCCGGGTTCGGCATTCCCGTCTGGCTGGGCGAAATCGTCTGCGCCGCCGCGGTGGTGCCGCTGGTGACGCACGGCATCACCTTCATCAGCCGTTTCCAGCTCTGGACGCAGCCGCTGTGGCTGGGGCTGCATTTGCTGCCGTTCCTGTTCATCGCGCTGCACGGGCACGGCGCGCTGGTGGCCTGGTCGGGGTATCGCGGCGCGCTGGGCAGCGCCGGGTTCGATGCGCTCGGGTTCGGTGCCGCCGCCTCGGTGGTGTTCTCGCTGGTGGCGCAGATCGGCGAGCAGGTGGATTTTCTGCGCTTCCTGCCGCCCCAGCCGGCCGGGCGCGGGCGCACCGGCTGGCGGCTGGCGCTGCTCGCCGGCGGGCCGGGGTGGATCGTGCCGGGGATGCTGAAGCTGCTCGCCGGGTCGTTCCTCGCCGCGCTGGCGGTGCGCGCCGGTCTCGCCCCGGCCGAGGCGGCGCAGCCGGTGGCGATGTATCGCGTCGCCTTCGGCTATGTGCTGCCCTCGCCCGCGGCGGCGCTGGTGCTGGCCGGTGCCTTCATCGCGATCTCGCAGGTGAAGATCAACGTCACCAACGCCTATGCCGGGTCCATCGCCTGGTCCAACTTCTTCGCCCGTCTCACCCACAGCCATCCCGGCCGCGTCGTCTGGCTGGTGTTCAACATCGCCATTGCGCTGCTGCTGATGGAGCTCGGCGTTTATCAGGCGATCGAGCACACGCTCGCGTTCTATTCCGCCATCGCCGCGGCCTGGATGGGCGCGCTGGTGGCGGACCTCGTCATCAACAAGCCGCTCGGCCTCAGCCCGCCGCACATCGAGTTCAAGCGCGCGCATCTGCACGACATCAATCCCGTCGGCGTCGGCGCCATGCTGCTCGGCGTCGGCCTCGCCGCTGCGGCGCTGGCCGGGTTCCTGGGCCCACTGGCGCACGCGCTGCCGCCGTTTCTCGGCTTCGCCGCCGCCTTCACCGCCGCGCCGCTGATCGCCTGGGCCACCGGCGGGCGCTTCTATCTCGCACGCAAGCCGCGCGCCGGGTGGGCCGGGCGGGAGAGCCTCGCCTGCGTCATCTGCACCCATGCGTTCGAGCCCGAGGACATGGCCTTCTGCCCGGCCTATGGCGGGGCGATCTGCTCGCTCTGCTGCTCGCTGGACGCACGCTGCCAGGATGGCTGCAAGCCTGCCGCGGCGCGCGGGCTCAGCGCCCTGGCCGCGCCGCTGCGGCACCCGGTGGTGCGCTCGCTCGCCACCTTCGCCGCCTTCGCCGCCATCATCGGCGCCATCCTGCTGGCGATCTACACTCAGACCGTGGCGCAGCTGCCGAGCGGCGGGGCGCTGCTCGCGGCCGCGTTCTGGAAAGCGTTCTTCGTGCTGCTGGTGATCGCCGGCATCGGCGCCTGGTGGCTGGTGCTGGCGCTGGAGAGCCGGCGCGTGGCGCGCGAGGAGACGCGGCGGCAGACCGGCCTGCTGCTGAGCGAAATCCGCGCCCATCGCCGCACCGACGCGGCGCTGCAGAAGGCCAAGGAGGCGGCGGAGGCGGCCAATCACGCCAAGAGCCGCTACGTCGTCGGCGTCAGCCACGAATTGCGCACGCCGCTCAACGCCATCCTCGGCTATGCGCAGCTGCTCGAAGCCGACAGCGCGATCCCCGAGCGCCGCCGCGACGCCATCCGCATCATCCGCCGCAGCGGCGAGCATCTCGCCGGCCTGATCGAGGGCCTGCTCGACATCTCCAAGATCGAGGCCGGCCGCATCGAGCTGTACCGCGACGAAGTGCGGGTGGGCGAATTCCTCGACCAGATCGTCAACATGTTCCGCCTGCAGGCGGCCGCGAAGGCCATCGGGTTCCGCTACGAATGCCTGTCCGCGCTGCCCGGCACGGTGCATACGGACGAACGCCGGCTGCGTCAGATCCTCATCAACCTGCTGTCGAACGCGATCAAGTTCACCACGCGCGGCGAGGTCGTGCTGCGCGTGCGCCGGCGCAACGACGTCGCCGAGTTCGAGATCGAGGATACCGGCATCGGCATCGCGCGCGCCGATCTCGAGCGCGTGTTCGAGCCGTTCGAGCGCGTCGAGAATGCCGATCTGCCGCCGGTGCATGGCGTCGGTCTCGGCCTCACCATCACAAGGCTGCTGGCGCAGATCATGGGCGGGGACGTGACGGTGACGAGCGAGCCCGGCCGGGGCAGCCGGTTCACCGTGCGCCTGATGCTCTCCGAGGTGCGCCGCCCGGCGCGCCCGGCGCCCGGCATCCCTGCCCCTGCCGGACCCTATGCCGGGGGCTATGCCGGGCGGCGGCGCCTGGTGCTGGTCGCCGACGACGACGTGCTGCACCGGCGGCTGATGCAGGAGATTCTCGGGCCGATCGGCTTCATCGTGCTGGAGGCGCGCGACGGCGCCGAGTGCCTGCGATTGGCCGCGGACTGCCGGCCGGACCTGTTCCTGATCGATCTCGGCATGCCGGGGATGAGCGGCTGGGAGCTTGCCAGGCGGCTGCGCGAGGGCGGGCACGCGGCCAGTGCCATTGTCATCGTCTCGGCCAATGCCGGGGAGCTGCGCGGCGCGCCGGCACGCCGCGACCACGACGACGTGCTGGCCAAGCCGGTCAGCGTGCCGGCGCTGCTCGAACGCATCGGTGTCCGGCTCGGGCTCGAATGGGTCGGCGAGGTGGCTGACCCGGCCGCGCCCGCTGTCCCCGACCCTCCCGAACCGGATCCATCCGCCGGTCGAGCCGCCATCGGGCTGGAGGCGGCGGACCGCGCCGAGCTGCGCCGCCTCGCGGCGATCGGCTATGTGCGCGGCATCCGCGCCCGGCTCGACGCGCTCGAGCGCGAGACCCCAGCCGCCGCCCCGGCGCTGGCCGGGCTGCGCGCGCATCTGGCCGCCTTCCGGCTCGACGCTTTTCTCGCCGCGCTCGGCGAGGATTCGCCCTCATGAGCGGGGCGGCGCGCAGCATCGTCCTGGTGGTGGACGATTCGCCCGGCACGCTCGGCCTGCTCAACGACGCGCTGGACGAGGCCGGCTACACCGTGCTCGTCGCCCAGTCCGGCCGCGCCGCGCTCGAGGTGGCGGCGCGGGCGACGCCGGACATCATCCTCATGGACGCGCTGATGCCGGCGATGGACGGGTTCGAGGCCTGCCGCCGGCTGAAGCAGCGCCCCGGCCTGGCATCGGTGCCGATCATCTTCATGACGGCGCTGACCGAGACCGAGCATGTGCTGAAGGCGCTGGAGGCCGGCGGCGTCGACTACGTGACCAAGCCGGTGGCGCCGGCCGAAGTGGTGGCGCGCGTCGGCGTGCACCTGGCCAACGCGCGCCTGACGCTGAGCGCGCATCGGGCGCTGGACGTCGCCGGCCGGTTCCTGCTGGCGATCGACCTCGCCGGGCACGTGGTGTGGAGCACGCCGCAGGCGGCGGCGCTGCTGGAGCCGCAGGCGGGCGCGCTGCCGGCGGAGCTGGTGGCCTGGAGCCTGCGCGGCGGCTCGGAAGCGGGGATGCAGGCCCGCCGGCGCGTCGTGCTCGGCGGGCGGGCGCTGGACATCGCCTATGTCGGCCGCGTCGCCGAGGACGAGATCCTGCTCCGCGTGTCCGCCGCCGCCACGCCGGACGCCGCCGAGGAGGCGGTGCATCTCAAGGAACGCCTGGCGCTCACCGCGCGCGAGGCGGAAGTGCTGCTGTGGCTGGCGCGAGGCAAGGCGAACCGGGACATCGCCGCAATTCTCGGCCTCAGCCCGCGGACCGTGAACAAGCACCTGGAATCGATCTACGACAAGCTCGGCATCGACAACCGCGCCAGCGCCGCGGCGCTGGTGGTGCGGGCGCTGCAGGACGGTTGAGGCCGGGGCGCCGGTCCGCGCGGGGGTCTATCAAACCCGGTCCTCGCTCAGCGCGCGCAGGCGGCCGCGGTCGAGGACGCGCAGATTGTGGGCGTCCGCGAGCGCGATGGCACCTTCGCGCCGGAGCGCGCCAAGGACGCGGCTGACGGTCTCCACGGTGAGGCCGAGATGGTCGGCGATGTCGTAGCGCGACATCGGCAGCATCAGCACGCCGGCGTTGGCCAGCGTGGTGCGCTGGCACATTTCGAGCAGGAACGAGGCGACGCGCTCCTGCGCCGTCTTGCGCCCGAGCATGACGATGCAGTTCTGCGCCGCGACCAGACGGTTGAGTGTCATGCGCTCGACCAGCCGCGCCACCCGCCCACCCTGGCGAACCGCCTCCTCGAGCTGGCGCCGCGGGTAGCAGACCAGAGTGGTCGCGGTGATGGCCTCGGCGCTGAAGCCGTGCGCCGCCAGCCCATCGAGCCCGAACGTGTCCCCGGCGACGGAGAATTCGACGATCTGGCGCCGCCCGTCGGCCATCACCTTGCAGATGCGCACGGCGCCGGAGACGACGCGGTAGAGATGGTCCATGGCGCTGCCCTCGGCGTAGATCTCGTTGCCGCGGGCGAAGGAGCTGATGCGGCCGGGCAGGTGCAGCGCATCGTCCTCCGCCAGAGCGTCGGTGGCGATGGAACGCGCCGTCCGCCCCGGTTCCTGCCGGGTGGCGACATCATGGCCGTGGGGCTCGCGCAGCGCTTGCATGGTCTGGTCCCTTCCCTTCACCTCGTCTCCGGGCCCCACTAGACGCCGGCCAGGGGCCGGGCGAAATCAGGGTTGTGCCGTACGGAAAGCTACGTAATCCGCGGGGTCGCGTGCGCCTCGATGGCCGCGGCCACGACGCCGAGCAGCTGCTCGGGCGGAAACGGCTTCTCGAGGAGGTGGAAAATCTCCGGATTGCCCGGCAGTGGCGGCGGACGCTTCAGCGTGCGGGCCATCACCACCACCGGAATCCGCCGCCCGGCGCGGCACTGCGCGGCGATGGCCTGGCTCACGACCTCGCCCTGGCGGTGCGGATCGAGGATGATGCAGCCGACATCGGCCGGCCAGGCGAGGGCGAGATAGTCCTCGCACCGCGCGAAGCTCAGGGTGCGGTAGCCATAGGCATCGAGCAGCGCGGCCAGGGCGTCGCGCACCGCGGCGTCATCGTCGATGATGCAGATTCCGCAACAGGCGCAGCCATCGGCCTCGCACAGCATGGTCCACGCACCACTCGCCACGCCGGCGGTCTCGGTCTTGTACGTGATCATGTCCATCGGCAACACCAACCCGACCCAGATCGACCAGCCGCCGTCGGGGGAGTGCGCAATGGCCCGTGGGCGCCGCAACCGTTACCGCAACGCGTCACCGCAGCCCATCATCGCAACCCGCCACCGGCCCGATGAAGGCTAGTGCTCTGGGTAGGCGCACCGAAATACGGAATTACCCCTATGCGGGGCGCGCGCCGCTATCGCGCCTTCGGCTCGATGCCGGCGGCGAGGCCGAGGCGGACCAGTTCGGACAGGCTGCGCGCGCCGCTCTTCTCCATCACCCGGGCGCGATGGATCTCGACGGTGCGCGGGCTGATGCCGAGATCGAAGGCGATGGTCTTGTTCGGCAGCCCGGCCATCAGCCCTTCCAGCACCTCGCGCTCGCGCGGCGTCAGGCTCGCCAGGCGCGCGCCGGCGCGCCCGCCGGCGTCCTCGCGCCCGGCCGCCTCGCGCGCGTGGTTGGCGCAGGCCTCGCGGAGGCTCGCGAGAATCTGGTCCTGGTCGAACGGTTTTTCGATGAAGTCGATGGCGCCGGCCTTCATCGCGCGCACCGCCAGGGGCACGTCGCCATGGCCGGTGATGACGATCACCGGCAAGCGCGCGCCCTGCTCGCGGAGCCGGTCGAGCACCGTGATCCCATCCATTTCCGGCATGCGGATATCGAGAAGGATGCAGCCGGCGGCTGGAACGTCGGCGAGCAGCGCGGCGCCGGAGGCGTGCCCGCGCACCTGGTAGCCGGCGGTCTCCAGCAGCACCTGGAGGGAATCGCGCACGGCGTCGTCGTCATCGACGACGATGACGAGGTCACTCGAGGTCATGGTCGGCCTCCGGCGCCAGCGGCAGGGTGAACGCGACCGTCATGCCCCGCTGCGGCACCGAGTTGATCTGCAACTGGCCGCCATGGCTCTCGATGATCTCGCGGCAGATCGAAAGCCCGAGGCCCATGCCCTGGGGTTTGGTCGAGACGAACGGACGGAACAATTGCGCCGCGATCTCGGGCGCGAGGCCCGGACCGGTATCGGCGACTTCGACATGGGCGAGGCGATGCGCCGCATCGAGCCGGGTGGTCAGCGTGATCTCGCGGGTGTCGCGGCCCTGCAGCGCTTCCATCGCGTTGCGCACGAGATTGAGCACGACCTGGTGGATCTGCACCTTGTCGGCCAGCACCGGCGGCAGGTCGGGGGTGAGGTTGAAGCGCACCTGCACGCCATATTCGCGCGAGCCGATCAGCGCCAGCGCGCTGGCGTCCTGCACCATCTTGTTGAGATCCTCGCCCCGGCGCTCGGTCTCGCCGCGGGTGACGAACTCGCGCATGTGGCGAATGACGGTCCCGGCGCGGCTGGCCTGCGCCGCCGCCTTCTCGATCGCGTCGGCGACGCGCTGGATCGCGTCCGGACGCCCGCTGTCGAGCAGTTGCCGCGCCGCCTGCACGTAGTTGGCGATGGCGGTGAGCGGCTGGTTGATCTCGTGCGCCAGCGTCGAGGCCATGCGGCCCATGGTCGTCAGCCGCGAGGCGTGGAGCAGGGCGGCCTGCAGGTCCTGCAGCCGGGTCTCGGTGCGCTGGACTTCCGTCAGATCGCGCACGAACCCGGTGAACAGCCGCCGCCCGCCGGGGAACATCTCGCCGACATGCAGTTCGATCGGGAAGGTGGTGCCGTCGGCGCGCTGCCCGACGACGACGCGGCCGATGCCGATGATGCGCCGCTCGCCGGTGGCGAGATAGCGCGCGAGGAATCCGTCGTGGTCCTTGCGATAGGGTTCGGGCATCAGCACGCTGACATTCTGCCCGACGATCTCGGCCTGGGTGTGGCCGAACAGCTGCTCGGCGGCGCCGCTGAACGATTCGATGGTGCCGTGCTCGTCGATGACGATGACGGCGTCCGGCACCGTGGCGAGGATCGAGCGCAGCCGCTCCTCGCGCTCGGTCAGCGCCGCCTCGGCCGGATTGCGGTCGGTGATGTCGCGCAGGATGCCGATGAAATAGGGCTCGCCGTCCTGGCCGAGCTCGCCGATGGCGATCTCGATCGGGAACCGCGTGCCGTCGCGCCGGCGCGCCACCACTTCGCGGCTGGTGCCGATGACGTGGCGTTCGCCGGTGTCGAGATAGCGGCGCATGAACTGCTGGTGCTGCGCGGCGTCGGCCTCGGCCATCAGCAGGCCGATATTGCGCCCGAGCATCTCCTCGGTGGCGTAGCCGAACATCCGCCGCACGGTGGCGTTGACGAGATGGATCGTGCCGCGGGAATCGGTGACGACGATGCCATCGAACGCCGCGTCCCGCACCGCGCGGTGCATCGCCTCCACGCCGTCCCCCTCCTGCCCGGGCACCCACTGGCCAAACGCCCACTGGCCAAACGCCCACTGGCCAAGCGCCCGCTGGCCAAACGCCCATTGGCCAAACGCCCACTGGCCAAACGCCCATTGGCCGAGCACCATTGCACGCAACTCAGATGTAACAACTTCCAGGTTGAGGGCAAGGGGCGCCCGCTCTAGGAACGAGGCGCTCCAGGTTGGTTGATCTGCGTCAAGGCCCGTCCGCCGGGCCGCGCGCAAGGGGTGGCGGCGCCGGAAAGCCACGCCAGTGCCAAAGCTGCCACGCCAGTGCCAGCACTGCTACGCCAGTTGAGGAGTTCCGCCATGGACGACGTGACCACGCGCGCCATCGCCCCGCTCCACCTGCCCGCGGGCCGGTGGCCGGAGGCGGAAGGCTGGCACGCGCTGGACCAGGCGCTGCACGCGCTGCAGGGCCGCTTCACCCTCGGCCTCTCCCCGGCGACGCTGTGGCTCGCCCATCTGGACTGGGCCGTCCACCTCGCCAACAGCCCGTTCCACCGCATCGAGCTGGCCGAGCAGGCGCTGGCGCAGGCCACCCGCGCCACCCAGGCCGCCGGCGGGGCGCAGGTGATCGCCCCGCTGCCGGGGGATCACCGCTTCGCCGACCCGGCCTGGCAGGCCGCGCCCTTCGCCTTCCTCCACCAGCTCTTCCTGCTCGCCGAGGAATGGTGGGCCGCCGCCGCCGCCGCGCCGGAAGGCATGTCCGCGCGCAACGCCCGCATCGTGCCGTTCGCCACCCGGCAGTGGGTGGATATGTTCTCTCCCTCCAACGTCCCCTGGCTCAACCCGGAGGTGATCAACGCCACGCTGCACAGCGGCGGCGCCAATCTGCTCGCCGGCGCGTCGCATTTTCTCAGCGACCTGCAGGAGCATCTGTCGGGCCAGCCGCTGGCCGGGCCCGGCGGCTTCGCGGTCGGGGAGACACTCGCCGTCACCCCGGGCAAGGTCGTGCTGCGCACGCGCCTGATCGAGCTGATCCAGTACACGCCGACGACGGCAACGGTGCGGCCGGAGCCGCTGCTGATCGTCCCCGCCTGGATCATGAAATACTACATTCTCGATCTGTCGCCGCATAATTCGCTGATCCGCTATCTGGTCGGGCAGGGCTACACCGTGTTCGCGATCTCCTGGCGCAACCCCGGCGCCGAGCTGCGCGATGCGACGATGGAGGATTACCGCACCGAGGGGGTGATGGCGGCGCTCGACGCCGTCGGCACCATCACCGGCGCGGCGCGCATCCATGCCGCCGGCTACTGTCTCGGCGGCACGCTGCTCGCCATCGCCGCGGCGGCGATGGCGCGCGACGGTGACGCGCGCCTCGCCAGCCTGACCCTGCTCGCGGCGCAGACCGAATTCTCCGAAGCCGGCGAGCTGCAATTGTTCATCGGCAAGGATCAGCTCGCCTTCCTCTCGGACATGATGCGCGGGCAGGGCTATCTCGACAGCCGCCAGATGTCCGGCGCGTTCCAGCTGCTGCGCTCCAACGACCTGATCTGGTCACGCTCGATCCGCAGCTATCTGCTCGGCGAGCGCGAGATGCCCAACGACCTGATGACCTGGAACGCCGACGGCACGCGCATGCCGGCAGCGATGCACAGCGAATATCTCACCCGGCTCTACCACGACGACGACCTCGCCGAGGGCCGCTTCCCCGCCGGCGGGCGCCCGGTCTCGCTCGGCGACGTCCACCGCATCCCCGCCTTCGTCGTCGGCACCGAGACCGACCACGTCGCGCCGTGGCGCTCGGTGCACAAAATCCATCTGCTCGAGGATGGCGAGATCACCTTCGTGCTGACCTCGGGCGGGCACAATGCTGGCATCGTCAGCGAGCCGGGCCACCCCAACCGGCATTTCCGCCGCCTCCTGCGCCCCGCCGAAGGCCGCTATGTCGGGCCGGACGAGTGGCTGGAGCGGGCGGAGCGGCACGAGGGCTCGTGGTGGCCGGCCTGGGTCGAATGGCTGGACGCCCGCTCCGGCCCGCCGGCGCCGCCGCCGCCGATGGGCCATGCGCGCTACCGGCCGATCATGGATGCGCCCGGCGCCTACGTCCGCGAGCACTGAGATGGCGATCGACCAGCGCGACGCGGGTGCGTTTCTCGAAAACCGCACCTTCGACGAACTCGCCATCGGCGACAGCGCCGCCATCGTGCGCACGGTGACGCGCGAGGACATCCAGCTGTTCGCCGTCGTCTCCGGCGACGTCAATCCGGCGCATCTCGATCCCGCCTACGCCAGCACCGACATTTTCCACCACATCGTCGCCCACGGCATGCTCGGTGCGGCGCAGATTTCGAGCGTGCTCGGCACCCGCCTGCCCGGTCCGGGCACGGTCTATCTCGGCCAGAGCCTGCGGTTCCTGCATCCGGTCTCGATCGGCGACACCATCACCGCCACCGTGACGGTGCGCGAGAAGCGCCCCGAGCACTCGGTGGTCCTGCTCGATTGCCGCGTCGTCAACCAGCGCGGCGAGACGGTGATCGAGGGCGGCGCGGAGGTGAAGGCGCCGACCGAAAAACTGCGCCTGGCGCGGGTGGCACTGCCGGAGGTGCAGATCAGCCGCCACCAGCGCTATCGCGAACTGCTCGACCGCGCCGCCGGCGGCAGCCCGGTGACGACGGCGATCGTGCATCCGTGCGACGAGGCCGCGCTCGGCGCCGCGGTGGAAGCGGCGAAGGCCGGGCTGATCACGCCGATCCTGGTCGGGCCGGAGGCGCGCATCCGCGCCGTCGCCAAGGAGGCGGCGCTGGACATTTCCGGGTTCCGCCTGGTGCCGGCGCCGCACAGCCACGCCGCCGCCGCCGCCGCGGTCGAGCTGGTGCGCCAGGGCGAGGCCGCGCTGCTGATGAAGGGCTCGCTGCACACCGACGAACTGATGCACGAGGTCGTCGCCGAGGGCAGCGGGCTGCGCACCGAACGGCGCGTCAGCCATGTCTATCTCATGGACGTGCCGCGCTATCCGCGCCCGCTGCTGCTCACCGACGCCGCCATCAACATCGCGCCGGATCTCGAGACCAAGCGCGACATCCTGCAGAACGCGATCGACCTCGCGCACGTCATGGGCCTCACCAAGCCCCGCGTCGCCATTCTCTCGGCGGTGGAGACGGTGACGCCGAAGCTGCGCTCGACGCTGGACGCCGCGGCGCTGTGCAAGATGGCCGACCGCGGCCAGATCCGCGGCGCCCTGATCGACGGGCCGCTCGCCTTCGACAATGCGGTGAGCCCGGCGGCGGCGAAGGAGAAGGGCATCGTCTCGCCGGTGGCCGGCTATGCCGACATCCTGCTGGTGCCGGACCTCGAGGCCGGCAACATGCTGGCCAAGCAGCTCACCTTCCTCGCCGGCGCGGACGCCGCCGGGGTGGTGCTCGGGGCGCGGGTGCCGATCATCCTGACCAGCCGCGCCGATGCCGAGCGCACCCGCATCGCCTCCTGCGCCGTCGCCGTGCTGCTCGCCCGCGCCCGGCTGGCCCTCCCCGGGATGGGCCGGACGCCGGTGGCCAGCTGAGGCCGGCGATGCGGACGCTGCTGACCATCAACGCCGGCTCCTCGTCGATCAAATTCTCGCTGCACGCCATCGGCGGGCCGGGCGCGCTGGCGCCGGTGCTGGCCGGGGCGATCGAGGCCATCGGCACCGCGCCGCATCTGGCGATGCGCGACGCGGCGGGGGCGGTGCTGGCGGAGCGGCGCTGGCAGGCCGGCGCGGCGCGCACGCACGAGGATCTCCTCGGCGGGCTGCTCGACCTGCTCGCCCATCAGCACGGCGCCGAGGCTCTGGTCGCGGTCGGCCATCGCGTCGTCCATGGCGGGGCGGCGTTCGCCGCGCCGGAGCGGGTGAGCCCGGCGCTGCTCGAGGCGCTGGCCGCGCTGGCGCCGCTGGCGCCGCTGCACCAGCCGCACAATCTGGCGCCGATCCGCGCGCTCGCGGCGATGCGCCCGGACCTGCCGCAGGTCGCCTGCTTCGACACCGGCTTCCACCGCACCATGCCGGCGCTGGCCACCCGCTTCGCCCTGCCGGCCGACATCACCGAGGCGGGGGTGCGGCGCTACGGGTTCCACGGCCTGTCCTATGAATGGATCGCCCGCCGCCTGCGCGTGCTGGCCCCGGAGCTGGCGGCCGGGCGGGTGATCGTCGCCCATCTCGGCAACGGCGCCAGCCTCTGCGCCATGCGCGCGGGGCGGAGCGTCGAGACCAGCATGGGCTTCACCGCGCTCGACGGGCTGGTGATGGGCACACGCTGCGGCAGCCTGGATCCCGGCGTGGTGCTGTATCTCGCCCAGCAGCGCGGCATGAGTCCGGCGGCGATCGAGGACCTGCTGTATCACCGTTCCGGCCTGCTCGGCGTCTCCGGCCTGGCCAGCGACATGCGCACGTTGCTGGCCAGCGACGCCCCGGCGGCGCGCGAGGCGGTGGCGCTGTTCGCCTACCGCGCCGCCCGCGAGGCCGCCGCGCTCGCCGGCGCCCTCGGCGGGCTGGACGGGTTTGTCTTCACCGCCGGCATCGGCGAGCACGCCGCCCCGGTGCGCGCGCTGATCGCCGAGCGGCTCGGCTGGCTCGGCGTGACCCTCGATCCGGCCGCCAACGCGGCCGGGCAGGGGCGGATCAGCGCCCCGGGAAGCGCGGTGCAGGTCTGGGTGGTGCCGACCGACGAGGAGGCGATGATCGCCCATCACACGCTGATGGTGATCACGCCGGGCGGCGGGGCTTGATCCATGTCAAGGCATTTTCATCCCCGCCGCTGTTGCGTTGCGGTATGAAGGCGCCGCGGTGAGGCACGCGATGGCATGCCCACTCCGGGCATGGGCCATCCGGACCGCCACGGCACCCAGACCATGGCAAACCCAGGAGACGGACGATGCGCGACAGCAAATCCCCGACGCTAGACCCGTTCCGCTTGGATACGCTCTTCGCCCCCGCGCAGGACCGGCTGGCCTGCTGCGGCAAGGCCACCGAACGGTTGTTCCAGGGCTTCATGAGCATGGCCCTGCAGCAGGCCGAACTCGGCCGCAGCCTGATGGAGGACGGGCTGACGGAAATGCGCCTGCTGACCGCCCCGCGCCGGCCCGAGGAATATATGGAGGCGGAGCTCGATATCATGCGCAAGCGCATGGAGCGCATGGTCGCGGGCATGCGCCGGATCAATGACGAGATGCGGACCTCCTATTTCGAGGCGTCGGAACTGGCGCTCGCCGGCCTGCAGGCCGAGGCGCCCGGCCAACCGGCGAAACCCGCCCACAAGGACGTGGCGGCCAAGGAGCCGGCGGCGAAGCCCGCCGCCGTGAGCGGGCCGGCCACGGCCGCCGCCGCGCCGGCGCCGATCGCCGCCAAGCCGGCCGCCTGATCGCGTGGCCGGTATGACCGCGCCGGCGGGGCCCGCACCGGGCCTCGCCGGCAAGCGCGGGCTGGTGCTCGGCATCGCCAACGAGCACTCGATCGCCGCCGGCTGCGCCCGCCATTTCGCCGCCGCCGGCGCCCGCCTCGCCGCCACCTTCCTCAACGCCCGCGCCGAGCCGTTCGTGCGCGCCGTCACCGGCCCGCTTGGCGCCGAACTGGTGCTGCCCTGCGACGTTTCGCACCCGGGGGAGCTGGAGTCGGTCTTCGCCGCCGTCGCCCGGCACTGGGGCGGGCTGGATTTCGTGCTGCACGCCATCGCCTTCGCCCCGCGCGAGGATCTCCACGGACGGGTGATCGACTGCTCCGCCGCCGGGTTCGCGCAGGCGATGGATATTTCCTGCCACTCGTTCCTGCGCGCGGCGCGCCTGGCCGAGCCGCTGATGGCGGCCGGCGGCGCGCTGCTGACGGTGAGTTTCTACGGCTCGGCGCGTGTGGTGCCGAACTACAACGTCATGGGCCCGGTGAAGGCGGCGCTGGAGAGCGCGGTGCGCTACCTCGCCGCCGAGCTGGGGCCGAACCAGATCCGCGTCAACGCCCTCTCGCCCGGGCCGATCCGCACCCGCGCGGCCAGCGGCATCGCCCATTTCGACGAGCTGATGGAGCAGACCGCGGCGACGACGCCGGAACATCACCTCGCCGAGATCGACGACGTCGGCGCGCTCGCCGCCTTCCTCGCCGGCGACGGGGCACAGCGCATCACCGGCACCGTGATCCCGATCGACGGCGGGGCCCACGTTCTGGCGTGAGTCCGGCCGCGGGCCCGCCCCGGTTGTGGCTCGGGGCGAACCGGGGCAAGATGCTTTCATCGGTCGCGACACGCGCGCACAGAACCGCGAGGGAGGAACCACCCGACATGGCCGCCAGGAATCGTCCGTCCATGCGTCTCGGCGCGCGGAGTGTCGTGCTCGCCGCGCTGCTCGCCGGTCTCGCCGCGGCGCCCGTCCGCGCCGAGGACCTCAAGCTCGGCATGGTCGTGCCGATCACCGGCGCGGCAGCGGAATCCGGCCGCTTCGCGCAATGGGGCGCGCAGCTCGCCGCCGACGAGGTGAACGCAGCCGGCGGCGTCCTCGGGCGCAAGCTGGTGCTCGCCATCGAGGACGACCAGACCAGCAACCCCGGCGGCGTCGCGGCGTTCAACCGCCTCGCCTCCGACGCCTCCATCGTCGCCTTTCTCGGCTCGATCCGCTCGACCCAGACCCAGGCGATGGACCCGGACGTGCGCCGCGTCGCCAAGCCGGTGTTCTTCGGCGGCACCGATCCCGAGCTGACGCGCGGCGGCGACCCGTGGCTGTTCCGCTGCCGCCCGAACGATGCCTATTCCGCCAAGGTCATCGCCGCCTTCGGCGTCAACGAGCTGAAGCTGAAGAAATGGGCGGTGGTGTTTTCCACCGATGCGTTCGGCTCCAACGGCCACAAGCACCTCGTCGAGGAGCTGAAGGCCGATGGCGCGGAGGTCGTCACCGAGCAGGGCTACGCCAACCAGGCGACCGACTTCACCCCGGTGGTGCTGGCGATCAAGGGCTCGCCGGCCGACGTCATCGGCAGCTATTTCACCTTCGAGCAGGATCTCGGCATCTTCGCCCGCCAGCTGCGCCAGCTCGGCGTGCGCACCCCCTGGGTCGGCTCGCCCTCGATCGTGGCGACGACGGCGCTGCGCCTGTCCGGCCCGGCGCTGTTCGGCACCTACGGCGTCGCTGATTTCAACGCCGATTCCAGCCCCGAGGCGCACGCCTTCGCCGATGCCTACAAGGCCGCGCACAAGATGGCGCCGGACAATTTCTCCTCCTGGACCTACGACGCGGTGAAACTCGCCGCGCGTGCCATCAACACCGCCAAATCGACCGACCCGAAAGCGGTGCGCGAGGCGATCCTCGCCGTCCGCGATTACAAGGGCGTCGAGGGCACCTACGATTTCGACGCCAACGGCGACGGGCTGCACGGCTACAACATCGTCAAGAACGATGGCGGCAAGGTGGTGTTCATCAAGCACATCGAGTTCGCGCCCTGATCGCCCGGCGGACGGACGGCGGCCGATGACGGTCCTTCTGCAGCTGCTGTTCCAGGGCGTCGGCATCGGCGCGGTCTACGCGCTGGTGGCGCTCGGGTTCGTGCTGATCTACCGCGCCACCAACGTGGTGAATTTCGCCCAGGGCCAGTTCGCCGTGGTCGGCGCCTACAGCATGGTCGTCACCACCGCGGATCTCGGCCTGCCCTACTGGCTCGGCATCCTCATCACCCTGGCGGTGATGGCGGTGTTCGGCGCGCTGTTCAATCTCGGCGTCTATTATCCGCTGCGCAACCGCTCGTTCCTGCCGGTGGTGATCTCGACCATCGGCGCCTCGATCTTCATCACCAACATCATCCTCGGCATCTACGGTCCCGAGCCCTCGATGCTGGCGCCGATGCTGGATGCGCCGGGCATCAGCCTCGGCGCGCTGTTCCTGGACGCGCAATATCTCACCATCATCGCCGTCACCCTGGCGCTGGTGGCGCTGCAATATCTGTTCTTCGAGCACACGCTGCTCGGCAAGCGCATGCAGGCGGTCTCGCAGGACAAGGAAATGGCGAGCCTGCTCGGCATCAAGGTGGGCTGGATGATCATGCTCACCTTCATCTACTCGGCCATGCTCGGCGGCATCGCCGGCATCCTGGTGGCGCCGATCCTGTTCGTCTCCGTCGGGCTCGGCGGCCAGATCGCCCTGAAAGCCTTCGCCGCCACCATCATCGGCGGCTTCGGCGACGTGCCCGGGGCGATCGTCGGCGGCATCGCCATCGGCGTCATCGAGACTTTCGGCGCCTACTACATCTCGGTGCCGTACAAGGACGCCTTCGCCTTCATCGTCCTGTTCGCCTTCCTGCTGCTGCGCCCGTCGGGCCTGTTCGGCGAGAAAGTGTCGCAGAAAGCATGAGCCCGCGCGCCCGCATCCTGGTCTATTTCGTCCTCGCCGCGCTCGTGGTCGGGCTCGCGTCCGCCGTTCCGCTCGGCGAGTACATGGTCAAGCTGCTGCTCCAGGCGGCGAGCTACGCCATCGCCGTGCTCGGGCTGACCGTGCTGCTCGGCTACACCGGCCAGATCTCGCTCGCCCAGGCGGCGTTCTTCGGGCTCGGCGCCTACGGCGTCGCGCTCGGCACCACCACGCTCGGGCTCGGCTTCGCGCCCGCGCTGGCGCTCGGCCTGGTGGTGGCGACGCTGTTCGGCATCGCGCTCGGCATGTCCACGCTGAAGCTCGGCGGGCATTATCTCGCCATGGTGACGATCAGCTTCCAGCAGATTCTCACGCTGGTGCTGACCAACTGGATCAGCGTCACCGGCGGGCCGGACGGCATCCGCAACATCGGCCGCCCGCATCTGCCGGGCATCGATTTCGAGAACAACCAGACCTATCTCGCCGCCTGCCTCGTCGTGCTGTTCGCCGTCGGCGGGCTGGTCGCGGTGCTGAAATCGCGCCGGCTCGGGCTGGCGATGCAGGCGGTGCGCGACAACGAGCTCGCCGCCGGGGTCGTCGGCATCAACACGTTCCGCGTCAAGATCATCGCCTTCGCCCTCAGCGCGCTGCTCGGCGGGCTCGGCGGCGGCCTGTTCGCCGGCGCCTTCCGCTATATCAGCCCCGACCAGTTCGCCTTCGACGATTCCGTCGTGCTGCTCACCATGGTGCTGCTCGGCGGCGTCGAGGCGGCGATCGGCGCGGCGATCGGCGCCGGGCTGCTGATCCTGCTGCCGGAATGGCTACGCTTCCTCAAGCAGTTCTACCTCGCCGTCTATGGCGCGGCGGTGATCCTGATCATGGTCTTCCTGCCCGCCGGCATCTGGGGCCTGTTCAGCCGCCACCGGGTCTGGGCGCCGGCCGCGCCGGTCGGCCCGCTCGAGCTCGACATCGAGGCCGCCGCCGGCACGCTGCTCTCGGTGCGCGGTCTGGCCAAGCATTTCGGCGGCGTCCGCGCCGTCGACGGCGTCGATCTGGACATCGCACAGGGCAGCGTGCACGCGCTCATCGGCCCCAACGGGTCGGGCAAGACGACGCTGCTGAACGTGCTCTCCGGCATCTACCGCCCGACGGCGGGCAGCATCACGCTGAACACGCGCCCCGTCGCCGGGCTGGCGCCGCACGTGCTCGCCGCCGCCGGCATCGGCCGCACCTTCCAGAACATCCGCCTGTTCCACTCGCTGAGCGCGCTCGACAACGTCGTCATCGGCGCCGAGCGCCCCGGCAGCGGCATCAGCCAGCGCGCCGCCGCCACCGCCCGCGCGCTCGCGGCACTCGGGTTCGTCGGCATGGCCGAGCGCGCCGGTGAACTCGCCGCCAGCCTGCCCTACGGCCATCAGCGCCTGGTCGAGATCGCCCGCGCGCTCGCCGGCCACCCGGTGCTGCTGCTGCTCGACGAGCCGGCGGCCGGGCTCAACCTCACCGAGAAGCAGGAACTCGTCGAACTGCTCAAGCGCCTGCGCGGCCACGGCCTCACCATCCTGCTCATCGAGCACGACATGGACCTCGTCGAGCAGGTCGCCGACCGCATCACCGTGCTCAATTTCGGCCGCCACATCGCCGATGGCTCGCCCGCCGAGGTGCTGCGCCATCCCGAGGTGATCGCCGCCTATCTCGGCGAGGTGCCCAGCCATGAAGCTGCTTGAACTCGACGCCGTCGCCGCCGCCTACGGCGCGGTGCAGGCGCTGCAATCGCTGAGCCTCGCCGTCGCGAAGGGCGAGATCGTCGCCCTGCTCGGCGCCAACGGGGCCGGCAAATCGACGACGCTGCGCGCCATCTCCGGCCTGCTGCGCCCGACGCGGGGCGAGATCCGCTTCGAGGGCGCGCCGATCGCCGGGATGCACCCCGAGCGCGTCGTCCGCCTCGGCATCGCCCATGTGCCGGAGGGAAGGCGCGTCTTTCCCGGCCTCACGGTGCGCGAGAACATCCTGCTCGGCGCCTCCAACCGCCGCGTCGCCCGCGCCCAGCTCGGGCGCGAGGCCGACGAGATGTACGAGATTTTCCCCGACCTCTTGCGCCTGCAGGGCGCGCTGGGCTGGACGCTCTCCGGCGGCCAGCAGCAGATGCTGGCGCTGGCCCGCGGGCTGATGGCGCAGCCGAAGCTGCTGCTGCTCGACGAGCCCTCGCTCGGCCTCGCGCCGCTCATCGTCCAGCAGGTGTTCCGCGTCATCGCACGCATCCGCGAGCAGGGCACGACGGTGCTGCTGGTGGAGCAGAATGCCCGCATCGCGCTCTCGGTCGCCGATCGTGGCTATGTGCTGGAGACCGGCCGGCTGGTCACCGAAGGCAGCCCGGCGGCGCTGTGGGACAACGAGGAGGTCCGCGCCGCCTATCTCGGCGGCAAGGTCACCAAGGCCGCTTGACAGCAAGCCCCGCCGCGGCGGACCAGACCGGCCGCATGACCCGTGTCCTCGAACGCGCCGGCCTCGCGGCGGTGCTGATCCTGCCCGCCTTCCTGCTCTATGGCCGTGCCCTGGCGGAGGGGATGATCGGCCTCGCCGATGCCTGCTTCCTCGCCCTGGTGCTCACCGGCCGCCGCCGGCTGGTGCTGCGGCCATGGCTCGTGCTCGGGCTGGCATGGTGGGGATGGGAAATCCTCTGCTCGCTGCCCTGGAGCGGCGCGGGGCCCGGCGCGCTGGCGCAGGCGCTGGCGCTCGGCCGCTTCATCATTTTCGTCGCCGCGCTCGAACAATCCGTGCTCGCCGGGCCGGCGGCGCGGCGGGCGCTGCAATGGGTGGTCTCGGCCTGCGCCCTGTTCATCGCCGGCGCCGCCTGGGAACAGGCGCTGACCGGGCGGAACTTCCTCGGCGCCCCGCGCTGGCCGGACGGCGCACTCACCGGCCCGTTCGTCAAGCCGCGCGCCGGCGCGCCGTTCGTGCGGCTGCTGTTCCCCGCCATGCTGCCCGCTTCGGCGTGGCTGCTGGACCGGCCCGGGCGGCTGGCGCGGGTGGGCGGCGTGGTGCTGGCGCTGCTCGGCGTGATCACCGTGGTGCTGATCGGCCAGCGCATGCCGGCGCTGCTCGCCGGGCTCGGTCTTCTCGTCGGCGCCGCGCTGCTGCCGCGGCTGCGCCGCGTCGCGCTCGGCGCCCTCGTCGCCGCCGCGCTGGTGCTGGCGGCAACCCCGGTGGTCTCGCCGCCGACCTTCGCCAAGCTGGTCGGCCGCTTCACCGAGCAGATGAGCCATTTCGCCGCCAGCTCCTACGGCCAGCTCTACACGCGCGCGGCGGTGATGACGCTGGCCCACCCGCTGCACGGGCTCGGCTTCGACGGGTTCCGCCATTTCTGCGCCGACCCGGTCTATCTCCACGGGCTGCCGGCGCTCGGCATCGCCGACGCCACTGCCGGCGGGGCGGAGATCTGCAACCTCCATCCGCACAACTATTATCTGCAGGCGGCGACCGACGGCGGCCTGCCCGGGCTGGCGCTGTTCGCCGCGCTGGCCGTGGCCTGGCTGGCGCCCCTGGCCCGCCATCTGGCTCCGCATCGGGAGGGCGCAGCGCGGCGCGTCGGGCTGCTGCTGGCCGCGCTCGTGCATCTCTGGCCCATTGCCTCCACCGGCGGTCTCGTCAATCTGCCCCTGGAAGGCTGGTTCTTCCTGCTGCTCGGCTGGGGCCTCGCCGAGGCCGCCGCCGGCGCGACCCCGCGCGCCCAACCCGCCTGAAAGGAGCCGCCCCGTGTCCGAGAGCAAGCCGCCCGAGACCGCGCCGCGCCGTGCCGTGGTGCCGCGCCACGCCGCCAGCCTGCTGGTGGTGCGCCGCGCCGGCCGGGAGGCCTCGGTGCTGATGGGGCTGCGCGGCGCCAAGCACCGGTTCCTGCCCAACCGGCTGGTGTTTCCCGGCGGCGGCGTAGACCGCGCGGACTATCGCGTCCGCCCCGCCAGCGCGCTGGCCCCCGAGGTGCTGCGCCGGCTGGAGCGCGCGGCGAAACCGGGCCTCGCCCGCGCGCTCGCCGTCGCCGCGGCGCGCGAGCTGCACGAGGAGACCGGCCTTTCGCTCGGCCATCCGCCGCATCTGCACGCGCTCGACTATCTCTGCCGCGCGGTGACGCCGCCGGCGCTGCCGATCCGGTTCAACGCACGGTTCTTCGTCGTCGATGCGGCGCATGTCAGCGGCGAGCTGGCCGGCTCGGGCGAGCTGGAGCAGCTGCGGTTCTTCTCCCTCGAAGAGGCGCTGGCGCTGGACGTGGTGCTGGCGACCCGGTTCGTGCTGGAGCGGCTGGTGGAATGGCTGCGCCTGTCCGAAGCCGAACGCCGCGCCCGCCCCCACACCGCGCTGCTGCGCAAC
The DNA here is from genome assembly GCA_021845595.1 of Pseudomonadota bacterium. Lineage (GTDB taxonomy): Bacteria > Pseudomonadota > Alphaproteobacteria > Acetobacterales > Acetobacteraceae > JAJZVV01. The sequence continues at coordinate 34,680 of JAJZVV010000018.1, forward strand.
CGCGCCGGCGAGGTCGAGTAGCTAGCTAGCCGCGCCCGTCCGCCGCAGCCGGCGCACCAGCCCCGGCACCAGCGCCACGGCGGCGATGGCGCCGAGCGCGATCAGGCCGCTCTTCAGCGCCGAGCCGTGGCCCGCCGCCGCCTCCCGCCCGGCATAGCCGAGCTGGGTGTAGGCGATGGTCGCCGGCGCCATGCAGACCAGCGAGGCCAGCACGTACTGGTCGAGCCGGATCGAGGTCAGCCCGAGCGCGTAGTTCAGCAGGTTGAACGGAAACAGCGGCACCAGCCGCGTCAGCGCGACGAATCGCCAGCCCTCGGCGGCGATGCCCGCGCGCAGCCGCCCGAGCCGCGCCCCGCTGGCCCGCTCCACCCACTCCGCGGCGATGGTGCGCGCGAGCAGGAACGCCGCGGTGGCGCCGAGGGTGGCGCCGAGCAGGTTCCACACCGAGCCCCACACCGGCCCGAACAGCGCGCCGCCGGCCAGCGCATAGAGCAGCCCGGGCACGAACAGCACCGCGCCCAGCGTGTAGAGCGCGAGATAGGCGACCGGCGCCCACGGCCCGAGCCCGGTGATCCAGCCCTCCACGGCCGCCACATCCACCCGCCCGCGCAGCGCCACGGCGGCGGCGATGGCGCCGAGCAGCAGGCCGAGCAGGGCCAGCCGTGCCGGCTTCATCCGCGATGCCCGAGCAGCGGATAGGCCTCGGCCCCGGCGCGCAGCGGCTGGGTCAGCAGCCGGTCCAGCCGCAGTTCCTCCGGCGCGCGGAAGGCGTCGAGCCCGATCGTCATCCCCTCCTGCCCGGCGCGCGGTGCGGCGCGGTAGGTGCCGAACAGCCGGTCCCACCAGGGCAGGTTGAAGCCGTAATTGCTGTTCGTCTCCTCGATGCGCGTGGAATGGTGCACGCGGTGCATGTCCGGCGTCACCAGCACCAGCCGCAGCGCGGCATCGAGCCGGAGCGGCAGGCGCGCATTGGCGTGGTTGAACATCGCCGCCGCGTTCAGCACCACCTCGAAGGCCAGCACCGCGGCCGCCGGCGCGCCGAGGGCGGCGACGAGGCCGATTTTCAGCGCCATGGACAGCAGAATCTCCACCGGGTGGAAGCGCAGCGCGGTGGTGACGTCGAAATCGAGGTCGGTGTGGTGCATGCGGTGCAGCCGCCACAGCAGCGGCACGGCGTGGAACAGCACGTGCTGCGCGTAGATCGCCAGATCCAGCACCAGCAGCGCGATGACGAACGCGGGCGCGGGCGGCAGATGCAGCCAGTGCAGCACGCCGAAGCCGCGCGCGGCGGCGAGCATCGCCACGCCCACCGCGGCGGTGGGAAAGGCGAGCCGCAGCACCAGCGTGTCGATCACGACGATGCCGAGATTTGCCGGCCAGCGCTGCAACCGCGCCAACCCGCGCCGCCGCCGCGGCACCAGCGCCTCGGCCAGCGCCATCACCGCGAAGACGCCGAGAAACGCGCCGAGCCGCAGCGCCTTTTCGTGCGCGAGCAGCGCCATCTCACCCCGCCCGCAGTTCGCGGCGCAGGATTTTCCCCGTCACCGTCTTCGGCAGATCGTCGATGATCTCGACGATGCGGGGATATTTGTAGGCCGCCATGCGCGCCTTGCAGAATTCGATGATCTCGTCGGCGGTCGCGCGCTGGCCCGGCTTGAGGCTGATCACCGCCTTCACCGTTTCGCCGCGATACGGGTCGATCGCCGGCACCACCGCCGCCTCGCGCACCGCCGGGTGGGTGTAGAGCACGTCCTCCACGTCGCGCGGCCAGACCTTGTAGCCGGAGGCGACGATCATGTCCTTCTTGCGATCGACGACGTAGAACCAGCCCTCCTTGTCCATGAAGCCGATGTCGCCGGTGAACATCCGCCCGTCGCGGATCGCCTCCGCGCTCTCCGCCGGCTTGTTCCAGTAGCCCGGCACCACCATCGGCCCGGCGACGACGATTTCCCCCACCTCGCCCTGCGGCACCGGCCTGCCCTCGTCGTCGCAGATCCACGACAGGGTGTTGAAGTAGGGCACGCCGATGGCGAGCGCGCCGCTCGCCGCGTCGGTGGGGGATTCGCGCCCGAGCGGGGTGATGTGGGTCGGCGCGTTCACCTCCGTCAGCCCGTAGCCGCTGCGGATGACATGGCCCATGCGCCGTTTGAACTCCGCCACCACCGAGGGCGGGATCGGCGCGCCGCCGGAATAGACGCGCTTGAGGCTGGCGAATTTTTCCGGCCGCGCCGAGGGGTGGTTCATCATCGCGATGTAGGCGGTGATGGCGCCGATGGCGAACCCGGCCTGGTGCTCCTCGATGGCATCGAGCATCACGCCCGGCTCGAACCGGTAGGCGAGGATCAGCGGCGAGGCGGTGGCGAAGGCGGCGACGAACTGGCAGATCAGCCCGGTGATGTGGAACAGCGGCGCGATGCCGAGGATGGGCATGCCGTCCTCGATATCCACCCACCGGCTCAGCGCCTGGCCGTTGAAGCTCATGTTGCCGTGCGTGCACATCGCGCCCTTCGGCACGCCGGTGGTGCCGGAGGTGTAGACGAGGAAGGCGATGTCGCGCGGGCCATGGCGCGCCGGCGCCGGCGCATGGCCGCGCCCGGCGGCGAGCGCGGTGGCGAGGTCGATGGTTTCGGGGAACCGGCGCGTGCGCACGCCGTGGAACAGGCGCGGGTCGTTCCGCGTCTGAAAATCCGCTGCCGTGGTGGTGTAGATCAGCGCCGGCATCGGCGCCTCGCCGGTGGCGCGCACGGTGGCGACCACATCCTCATAGGCCGAGCCGTGGCAGATCAGCGCCTTCGGCGTCGCGTCGGTGAAGAGCTGGGTGATCTCGCGCGAGCGGTTCATCGGGTTGATGGCGAGAGCGATGCCCCCGGCCTTCCACGCCGCCAGCGCGCCGATGATGAATTGCGGCACGTTCTGAAGATAGAGCCCGATCCGGTCGCCGGCGCCGAAGCCGCGCATGACGAGGTCGGCGGCGAGGGCGTCGGAGAGCAGGTCGAGCTCGGAATAGGTGATGACGGCGTCGAAATACAGCACCGCCGGCCGCTCCGGCGCGCGGGCGACGGCGGCGCGGAACAGGGAGAGCCCGTCGTCATACACCGGCGTGATCTCCGCCGGCATGCCGGCATCGAACAGCGCCAGCCACGGTTTCGCGGCGTAGGGGTCCGCTTCGGTCATCGGGTTCGCTTCGGCCATGACGGTTCCTCCGGCGCTCATAGTGGCGAGAGACATGTGCCTGGCGGCGGGCGGTTTGCAAGGGGAGATGGCGGGGCCGAGGCCGTTTCCGGCGCCAGGCTACCGGCCGGCGCCGCGCTGTGATTAAGTCCTCGCCTGCGGCCCGCCGGGCGGGCGAGGAGGCGAGGGATGAAACGGGGCTACAAGCAGTTGCTGGCCGAGGCCGAGGCGGAGATTCAATCGCTGTCGGTGGAGCAGGCGCTTTCTCTGCACGGCGCGGCGGACGTTCTTTTCGTCGATCTGCGCGACCCGCGCGAGATCCAGCGCGAGGGCCGCATCCCGGGCGCCTTCGCCTGTCCGCGCGGCATGCTCGAATTCTGGGTGGACCCGGAAAGCCCCTACGCCAAGCCGGTGTTCACCGAGCCGAAGCGCTTCCTGTTCTACTGCGCCGGCGGCTGGCGCTCGGCGCTGGCGGCGAAGACGGTGCAGGACATGGGACTGGACAACGTCGCCCACATCACCGGCGGCTTCTCGGCGTGGAAGCAGTCGGGCGGGCCGGTGGAGACGGTGGAGACGGGACGGTGAGGGCGGGGTAGGGGCGGCCATGAAGCTGCGCAAGGCACGGGTCGTCGGGTTTCAGTCGTTCAAGGACTCGGGGGAGATCGAATTCGGTGATGGTCTCAATCTGATCATCGGCGCCAACAATGTCGGCAAGAGCGCGTTACTGCGCGCGCTACGGCCGCAGCTAGCCAACGACCCGCATCGCTCGCCGGGTGTCCTGGGTAAAACGCCGCCGATGGAGCCCGTAGCTCATTTGGAAATAGACGTTAGCGGGCAAGAATTGAAAGAGGCTATTTTACACCGACTTACACGAACCAGAGGGAATGCTTTCATACCAATTGAGGCAGAGACAGCAAGAAATTTAACTAGTTTCTATACGGCATTATCGGAAAAAAAATCGATTACAATAAATTATGAGCAACATAACGGCATATTTATAAGTGCAAAATATCCGAGTCACAATTTGTGCTATAATGACGGCAATAAAACGGCTCTGCAAATTTCACTTATGCATGGGCCAGAGAATCCGAATCTGATAGCGGTAGCTGGTAGTGGTGCTGATAGTACGCCGGAAATTGCAGGAGAGTTGGCGGCAGACAAAGTATTCTTTTTTTCCTGTAATCGTATTGCTCTACGAAGCTATCCATACGACAATGCAAGCAAATTAAGTATAAATTTTGATAATTTGGGAACAGTACTCAGCACAATGCAGGGAGAGCGGGGGGATTTATACAACAAACTCAAAGAAAATATTCGTCGTATAATACCAAATGTGTGTAATATAAGCACAAGACCGACCAACATCTTTACGCCGAATGCAGAGGTAGAGATTTTGGTTTGGCCAAAAGTCGATATGCCTGGCCCGGAGTTTGGTTTTGGACTTTTCGATAGCGGTGCTGGCGTGGCGCAGGTCATTGCGATCCTCACCGCGGTTATGACCTGCGAAAACGCAGTCATTATTATCGACGAGATCAACACTTTTCTTCATCCGGCCGCCGTGAAGGCGCTGCTGCGCATTCTGCAAAGCGATTATGCTCATCATCAATACATCATCGCCTCACACTCCCCGGAAGTTATCAGCTTCGGGAACCCTCAATCCGTCCATCTGGTCAGGCGGGACGGCTACGAGTCCAGCGTCCAAAAGCTCGATCTCAAAAATATCAAAGACCTGCGTGAGGCAGCGGCGCAACTCGGCATATCGATGATGGACGTCTTCGCGGCCGAGAAGATCGTCTGGGTTGAAGGCGAAACCGAAGAACTTTGTTTCCCCCTGCTCTATGAGCTGGCGACCGGAAAACCGCTTTCCAGTGCTGTCAAGTTCATTTCCGTACTGGCAACCGGGGATTTCCAGAGGAAGAGGAACAGAAAGTTGGTTTCCGAAATCTATAGGCGGCTCTCGACCGCGGCCATGCCCCTCGCCACGCCTGCCGTGATAAGCTTCGATAGCGAGGCACTCTCCGACGATGAGAAGAGGCAAATGTCACAGGAGTCAAAGGGCGCGATCAAGTTCCTGCCACGGCGGAATTTCGAATGCTATCTTATCGACCCGACCGCGATCGCTGAATTCATCTCGCAGCGGCTTCCGGGCGAGATCCCACCCAAGGCTGAAGACGTAAAGGCGACGTTGTGCAGGCTGGCCGGAGACGAAAAATTCAACAACTCCTATTGGGCGGGCAATCTTTTCTGTGACAGTTGGCTAAAGCGTGTGGATGGCGCTAGAATAATCGAAGAAACATGCGCAAATCTGTCCGACAACAGCGTAAGATATAGGAAAAACGCGGACGCGTGCGAAATTATAAAGAAAATAGCCCATAACAACCGAGCGCATTTGCAAGAACTTTGCGACTACGTAAGGAGCTTGGTCGACGCAGTATCCTGCCCGCCCAGCCCGGGCTGAGCGCCGCGCGGGCACCCCCCACCTTGCCCCCCGCCCGTGCTCCCGGCAGACGCGGCCAGCGAACGAAGGGGGAGGGGCGGCACGAAGGCGATCGTGTGTAAGACCCGGGGCGGCCGGAGCGGCTGCGGCAAGCACCCCCCGATGCGCGCGAGATCATCAACCGGACCACGCACACCCCCTCTGACCTCACGCCGCCCGCTGCTCGCGCGGCTGGTAGATCGCGATATGCTGGCAATGGGCCAGCGGCGTGCGGCCATTGGCGATGATGAGCGCGTCGAGTTCGACGAAGCGATGGCCCTTCCGCTCGTAATTGCCGGTCACCTTGGCGCGGGCGGTCAATATGTCGCCGCGCGCGGCGGCCGTCAGCAGCTGCATCCGGCTGCCGACATGGATCCACGGCCCGAGAATGGCGTTGTCCATCAGCACCTTGTTCATGACGCGCTGCAGCAGGCCGGGATGGCCGAGGCTTTCGCGGGCGTAGATCGGATCGGTCTCGCGCACATCGGCCAGATAGTCCGTGGCCGCATCGCCGGCCCAGGCCCGCGGCGCCGTGCCAAGCCAGGTGCCGAGCGCGAAGGAGGCCGCGCTGACCGGCCGGCGCTCGGCCACCGCGGCGGTTTCGCGGAAATCGGACATCGCGACCGCGGGCGCGGACGCGGGCAGCGATGCGCTGCCGGTCGCGCAGAGCTGTCCCCGGCTATGAAGCTCGATCGTCAGCGCGCCATCGCCTTCGTCCGCGGTGACGTCCGCGGTCTCGCCGTCATAGACCGGCTTGACGAACCGCGCCTCCATCCACCCGCGTTCGAGAAAGGCACGGCCCCAGCGCGACACCGGCAGGTGCATCATGTAGGCCATGACATCGACCCCCGGCACCAGCCCGCCACTGAACCCGAACCGCCGCGCCACGGCATCGTCGTGCATCCGGTTTTCCGAGAGTTTGGCCGTGTTGTAGGCCTGGACGCGGTAGACTTCGAGCCGGCCGGTCATGCACGTTCCCCCTGATTACCTGGTCGGGTCCGATAAGATTAATGCGCGTCCCGGCTTTGGGTGCTTCGACCCAAACATACGGCCCCGGCCGGTCGCGTAAAGCCGGCTCCGTCACCGGCGCGGGCGGCGCCGGCGATGAGAGCGCCGATGCCCCCACCTTGCCCGCCGGCCGCACTATTCGAAGAAGTCCTCGTCGATCTTCTTGATGTGGAGCACTTCCTCGACTCGGCAAGCCACATCGTAGCGGATCATCAGTCTGGCCAATTGCTGCCCATCGATGAGCACAATCCGCTTGCTCAGGAATTCCGCTGTTTCACGCGCCGAAGGTGAGAAGGCGGATGTCGTCACAAACAGTCCCTTGGTGGCTTTGTGCCGGTCGAGGCTTCCGAAAAAATCCCGGATCGCGGCGGATCCTATGTTGTTGCCCTCGGCGTAGCGCTTGGCCTGGATGTAGACGCGATCGAGACCGAGCGCATCCTGGTCGATCACCCCGTCAACGCCGTCGTCGCCGCTGCGGCCGAGCGCACGCCCGGCGTCAGTCGCGGATCCGCCATAGCCCATTCGCAGCAGGAGGCTGACGATCAGCCGTTCGAAGAACGCCGGAGGCGCAGCGTGGATGCGATCGAGCAGATCCTGCGCGAGGGCCGCCTCGATCTGTCTGTGCGCAGCCCGCATGACTTCGTCTGGTGTCTCGTGCGATTTCTCCAAGGCCATCTGCATCTGGCCTTGTTCGTCGTCAGAACCCTCCGCCGACTTCTGCTTGAACTCGCGAAACTCGGCAAACTGGTTGAGAAAGCCGTTGTCGATGCGTGGCGGCGGAGACCGCAGCACCTGCTGGCCGCGGCTGGTGATGCGGAAATAGCCCCGCCGTGTGCTTTCGATCAGGCCGGCTTTGCCGAGATAGGTCTTTGCCCAATGCACCCGGTTGGCAAACACGGTTTGCTTGCCGGAGGGGAGGAGTTCAGCACGTTCGTCCGATGTCAGCCCGATTTGACCGGCCAGCCTCTCGACGACGTCCCCGATCCGTACCTCCCCATCGGCGGATGCCGACAGCACGTGGATCATAAGAGCCTGATAATCGGGAATTGCCATGGCAGCCGAAAGACATACCCTCAGGGCAGGCTGCCGACCAGCCCATCCCCCGGCGCAAGGCTTGCCCCCCGCCCGCGCTCCCGGCAGACTCGGCCCACGAACGATGGGGGAGGGGCGGCATGAAGGCGATCGTGTGTGAGACCTGGGGCGGGCCGGAGCTGCTGCAGCTCAAGGATCTGCCCTCGCCGCAGCCGGGCCCGGGCGAGGTGCGGCTGCGGGTGCGCGCCGCCGGGGTGAATTTCCCGGACATCCTCATCATCCAGAAGAAATACCAGCTCCAGCCGGCGCTGCCCTTCACGCCCGGCGCCGAGGTCAGCGGCGAGATCGCCGCCGTCGGGCCGGATGTCGCCGGGCTCGTGCCCGGGCAGCGGGTGCTGGCGCTCTGTTCCATCGGCGGGTTCGCCGAGGAAGTGGTGGTGCCGGCGAAGAGCTGCGTGACGCTGCCGGACGGCGTCGGGTTCGATGTCGCCGCCGGGTTCATGCTCGTCTACGCCACCGGCTGGCACGGGCTGATCGACCGTGCCGAGCTGCGCGCCGGGGAAACCGTGCTGGTGCTGGGCGCGGCCGGCGGCGTCGGGCTGGCGGCGGTGGAGATCGCCAAGGCGGCCGGCGCGCGCGTCATCGCCGCCGCCTCGTCGGACGAAAAACTCGCCATCTGCCGCGCCCACGGCGCCGACGAGACCATCAACTACACCACCGAGGAGCTGCGCGCCGGCATCGCGCGCACCGCCGGCAAACGCGGCCCGGACGTGATCTACGACCCGGTCGGCGGCAAGCTCGCCGAGCCGGCGTTCCGCTCCATCGCCTGGCGCGGCCGCTATCTCGTCATCGGCTTCGCCGACGGAACCATCCCGGCCCTGCCGCTGAACCTGCCGCTGCTCAAGGGCGCCTCGCTGGTCGGCGTGTTCTGGGGCAATTTCGCCCGCTTCGAGCCGGAGCGCCACGCCGAGGGCATGCGCCAGCTCTTCGCCTGGCTGGCGGCGGGGAAGCTGAACCCGCTGGTCTCCGGCCACTACCCCCTCGCCGAGACCGCGCAGGCGCTGCAGGACATCGCCGCGCGCAAGGTCACCGGAAAAATCGTCATCGAGCCATAGGAAGCAGCGCCATGCAGGAGTTTTCCGGACGCGTCGCCGTCATCACCGGAGCGGCCAGCGGCTTCGGGCGCGAATTCGCCCGCCGCGCCGCCGGGCTCGGCATGAAGCTGGTGCTCGCCGATGTCGAGCCCGGCCCGCTCGGCCTCGTCGGCGCCGAACTCACCGCCCGGGGCACGGAGGTCGCGCTCGAAACCGTCGATGTCAGCGACCCGGAGGCGGTGGAGCGCGTCGCCGCGCGCAGCGTCGCCCGGTTCGGCGGCGTGCATCTGCTGTTCAACAACGCCGGGGTGAGCGCCGGCGGCGGGCTGATCTGGGAGACCTCGCCGGCGGACTGGCAATGGGTGCTCGGCGTGAACGTGCTCGGCGTCGTCAACGGCATCCGCGCCTTCGTGCCGCGCATGCTGGCCGGCGGCGCGCCGGGGCACATCGTCAACACCGCCTCCGTCGCCGGGCTGATCTCGCCGCAGCTGATGGGCGTCTACAACGCCTCCAAGCACGCGGTGGTGACGATCTCCGAGACGCTGCACCAGGACCTGCGCCAGGTCGGCGCGCCGATCGGCGTCAGCGTGCTGTGCCCGGCGTTCGTCGATACCGGCATCAAGGACGCCGAGCGCAACCGCCCGGAGGCGCTGCGCAACGCCGGCCCGCGCACCGAAAGCCAGCGCGCCGCCGCCGAGGGCTCGCGCAAGGCGATCCAGTCCGGCCGCCTCACCGCCGCGGACGTCGCCGAGCGCACCTTCGCGGCCATCGAGTCCGGCCTGTTCTACTGCATCACGCACCCGCGCATCCTGCCGGCGGTGGAACGGCGCATGCAGGACATTCTCGAAGGCCGCACCCCGCGCGACCCGTTCGCCGACAAGCCGGAGGTCGCGTTCAGGCCCGCGTAAGGCCGGCGCGCGATCATCGCCGTTTCGTCGTTCTCAACCCTCCAGGGAGTTCCCGCCATGCGCCCGCCGATCCGCTGCAGCCTCGCTCTCGCCGCCGGCTTCGCCGCGCTGCTCGCCACCCTCGCCCCCGCCCGCGCCGATGGCTGGCGCGGCGGTGACCGCGGCGGCTGGGGGGGCGAACACGGCGGCTGGGGCGGCGAGCATGGCGGCTGGGGCGGCGAGCATGGCGGCTGGGGTGGCGAAGGCGAGCGCCCGTGGGGCGGCTGGGGTGAGGGCGGCTGGGGCGGAGGCGGCTGGGGTGAAGGCGGTTGGGGCGGACCCGGCTATGCAGGCCCGCCCCAAGGCTATTACGGCGGCCCCGGCTATTACGGCGGCGGCGGAGAAGGCGAGGACGACGACTGATCAGCCGCGCGGCACGACGTAGCCGTAGGCGAGGTTGCTGCGCCCCGGCGCGTCCTGCAGATAGGCCTGCTTCATGCGCGCGATGCCGTCGCCGCCGAGCGGCTCGATCTCGGTGTGGCGCTGCAGCTTGTAGAAGCGGGCCGCGTTGCCGCCGAGGATGGCCGCCTTCACCGCCCCGTTCGCCGCGCCGAGCGGGGCGAACCCGTGCTTGCGCTGCATGTCCTCCGGCACTTCCAGCCGGCGGAACGCCTCGATCTGCCATTGCGGCGAGCCGTACCACACCGAGTCCGTGCCCCAGAACACGTGCTCGTGGCCGAGCCCCTTGATCAGCACCGCCATCATCGCGGCGCAGAACCGCGGCGCCGTCACCGCCGAGACGGCGAAGGAGGTGCCGACGTCGGCATAGACGTTCCTCACGCCGTATTTCGCCGGGATCGCCGCGAGATCGGAAACCCAGCGCATGTAGCCGGTGCTCTCGAACTCGGCGAGGTCCTTGTCCGGGTTTTCGAGGAACGGGCGCAGCGCGGCGTGGTAGATGACGAAATTCATCTGCGGCCAGTCCTTCGCCGCCTTCGGCAGGTCGTCCACGGCGGCGAATTTCCACGCCCCGCCGGGGATCGAGGTTTCATAATCCGCCGGCAGCAGCCCCTTGTGGATGCAGAGCGTGGTGATGCCGGATTTCACCGCCTTCTCGTAGAACGGATACATCAGTTTTTCGTCGTCCAGCCGCCAGGGGAATTTCGTCGTCGCCGGCGAGAGCGGATCGCCGATCGTGTAGCCCTTCCAGCTGTTCGGCTTCACTGTGGCGATGCAGCGCTCGACCTCGTCCATCCAGCCCGGCTGGCGCGGCGTGATCACCGAGTGGTAGTAGAGCCGGCGCGTGCCGGCGATGGAATTCACCGTGTCCGCGGCCTGCTTGATCTGGTCGTTGGTGAGCAGCCAGTTGGCCGGATCATCGAACGGCGCGCCGGAGAGCAGGCCGATCTCGGTGTCGCTGTCGAGATAGACCTCCTTGAGGAAATTATCGAACTTGTAGCGGTCCAGCGTCAGGCCGTAGCGGTCCTTGGCGATCGCCGGGTTCCAGTATTCGGCGGCATATTTGGCGAGCCCGATCAGCCCTTCGAACTTGTAGTCGTCGCGCACGAAATGCAGCTGGTCGTCGAACACGAACTGCCCGGCATGCTGGCGTGCGCGCGCCGCCGCCGCTTCCGGCTCCGCCGCCTCGGCCTCGCTCACTTCGAAGACGCGGCCGAACACCTCGTTCATCGCCACGAACGCCGCGGCCATGCCGCAGGCGCTGCGCAGGAACCCGCGCCGGTCCAGCCCGAGCCGGCGACCGTGCAGCTCCGCCAGCTCCGCCAGCCGCGCCTCCGCCCGGCGCTGCTGCGCCGTCTGCGGCAGCGGATTGAACTCCCCGTTGGAAACCATCTGCGGCGGCACCGGCGCGGTGAACACCGCCTCCGCCGGCGCCAGGCGTGACAACTCGCGATCGCTCAGGAAAAATCCCATGGTCGTTCCCCCCATTTTGGTGTGCTTGTCGGCTTCGTCTCGTGCCGGCACGGGAGCGTGCGACCACCCCAAGGCGGTCGCGCCGCCCGACGTTTTTTTCGTTGCCAGAATGCTTGCGCCCCCGCCCCGGCGTGTCAAGCGGGGCGGCGGGCCACGCGGGGCGCGGAAGCGCCCGTAGGGTGGGGTGCCCTTTCGCACCCCACCAACTTATCGGCAGGACTGCAAACGCCGAGAGGGGGCCGACGCAAGCGGTGGGGTGCGAAAGGGCACCCCACCCTACGCTTGCTGGCCTTCCGGCGGCGGCTCTCCCGCAGGCAGCGGGACGGCGGACCCGGACCCTCGGCCGCCTAGGCCCGGCCCTCCCTCCGCCACGGTTGCCGGCGGGGCGGCCGTCGCGGCGGGCAAAGCATGTCGAATACTCACGATCGGATCATTCGTTACACGGCCATATCTCCAATTGACGGCGCGTCTTTCGCAGGGCATGATTTGCGTAACTTTTGAATCATAACAACGCAAAAAAACCACCTGGGAGGATGTCCACATGACGCAGCTGACGCACCTGTCTGCCGGCGCCACGGTGCTGGTGTTGGCGCTGGCCGGCACGGCGCCGGCGCACGCGAACCCTGTGCTGACCGATACGACTCCGGGCCCGACGAATTTCACCGCCGGCGCCGGCGGCATCTACGACATCGTCGCCTACGGCGCTGAGGGCGGCGCGGGGTTTCTCACCGTCGGGGGCAAGGGCGCGGAGTGGGGTGGGGCGTTCACCCTGGCGGCAGGTGAGAAGCTCTCGATCATCGTCGGCGGCCAAGGGGGCAATGGACTCTCCGCTGGCGGCGGCGGCGGCGGCGGCAGTTTCGTGATCGCGCCCAGCGTCATACCGCTGGTGATCGCGGGCGGCGGCGGCGGCGGCGGCAACGATGGCGGCGCCGGCGGCGCCGGTGCGTATTTTAGTGGCGCCAGTTCGAACGGCGCCGGCGGCCCCGGCGGGGGGAAGTCTGGTGGCGGCGGGGGCGGCGGCTTTCTGTCGGCCGGGCTCGATGGCACAGGCGGGGGCGGCGGCAAGGGCGGAGCCAGCGGCGGCGGCGCTGGCGGTGCCGCCTTCGGCTCCGGCGGCGGCGGCGGCGGCGGCGGTGTCGGCGGCGGCGGCGGTGGCGGCGCCCTTGGCGGCGGCGGCGGTGGCGGCCACAGCGGCGGCGGCGGCGGCGACAGCGGCAATAACGGCAGCGGTGGCGGCGGCGGTGGCGGGTCGTATCTGGCCCCGTCCTTCGTCGCCGGCAGCAGCATCGAGAATCCGGGCGTGCGGACCGGCAATGGCGAGGTGGTGATCTCGTTCGTCTCGCCCACCACCGTGCCCCCCACCACCGCGCCGGAGCCGGCCTCGCTCACCCTGCTGGGCAGCGGCCTGGCCGGGCTGCTGGCATTCCGGCGGCGGCTCTCCCGCAGGCAGCGGGGCGGCGGGCCCGAACCCTCCTCCGCCTAGGCCCGGCCCTCGCTGCGCCACGGTCGCCGGCGGGGCGGCCGGCGCGGCGCGCAGAGCATGTCGAATGGTGACGATCGGATCATTCGTTACACGTCCGTATCTCCAATTGACGGCGCGTCTTTCCATGGGCATGTTTTGCGTAACTTCTGAACCATAAAAGCGCAAAATCCACCTGGGAGGATGTCCTCATGACGCAGCTGACGCATCTCTCCGCCGGCGCCACGGTGCTGGTGCTGGTGCTGGCGCTGGCCGGCACGGCGCCGGCGCACGCGACCCCCTGTGCTGACCGATACGACGCCGGGCCCGACGACATTCACGGCCGGCGCCGGCGGCATTTACGACATCGTCGCCTACGGCGCCCAGGGCGGCGCGGGGCACGGAATTTCCGGGGGCAAGGGCGCGGAGTGGGGTGGGGAATTTGCCCTGACCGCGGGTGAGAGGCTCTCGATCATCGTCGGCGGCCAAGGGGGCAATGGACAGTATGCTGGCGGCGGCGGCGGCGGCAGTTTCGTGATCGCGCCCAACGGCACGCCCACCGGCCTACCGCTGGTGATCGCGGGCGGTGGCGGCGGCGCCGGCTCTTTCGGCGGCAGCGGCGCCGGCGGTGCGAATGCTGGCGCCGGTTCGCACGGCGGCGGTGGCGGTGGTGGTACCGGCGGCCACGGCGGCGCCGGTGGGGGGAACGATGGCGGCGGCGGGGGCGGCGGTTTTCTGTCGGCCGGGCTCGATGGCAGCGGGAACAGCGGCCAAGGCGGAGCCGGCGGCGGCGGCGCTGGCGGTGGCGGCTTCAGCCTCTATGGCGCCGGCGGCGGCGTCACCGGCGGCGGCGGCGCTGGCGGTGGCGGCTTCAGCCTCTATGGCGCCGGCGGCGGCGTCACCGGCGGCGTCGGCGGCATCGGCGGCGGCGGCGGCGGCGGCGGCGGC
>JAJZVV010000019.1 GCA_021845595.1 Pseudomonadota bacterium
GACCCGGAGTTCGCGCGTGTCCTCGATGACCACCACGCGATCGCCGGTCGCGGCGACTTCCTTGAGCAGCGCGTTGGCGAGTGTGGTCTTACCGGTCGAGGTGCCGCCGGCGACCAGGATGTTCCAGTGCTCAATGATCGCCGCCCGCAGCACGGCAGCCTGATCGGCGTGCATGATCCCGGTCTCGACGTAGTCGTCGAGCGAGAACACCGCGATGGCAGGTTTGCGGATGGCAAAAGTGGGGCCGGTAACCACCGGCGGCAACAGGCCTTCGAAGCGCTCGCCGGTCTCCGGTAGCTCCGCGGAGATGCGTGGATTATGGGCGTGCGCCTCGACGCCGACATGATGGGCGACCAGGCGGATGATGCGCTCGCCGTCCGCGGGCAGCATACGCAGCCCGGTATCGGCGAGGCCGGCGCCGAGGCGGTCCACCCAGAGCCGGCCGTCCGGGTTGAGCATTACCTCGACGATGTCGGGCTGTCCCAGCAGGGCCGCGATCGCCGGGCCGAGGGCGGTGCGCAGCATGCGCACCGAGCGGGCCAGCATCACACCGGTGCTGTCAGACCCCGGCATGAACCCCCTCCTTCCCGGCCTTGTCCTCGTCAGCGGGTGCGAGGCCCTCATCCGCATGGTCGCCGGCTGCTGCCGACGTGCCGGCGCGCCCGTGATGCTCGGGGGTGATCTCCCGGCTGATCTCGCGGACCAGGGAGTCGCCGCGCTGAAGTCGCCGGCCGAGGGTCTCGATGAAGCCCTGGTAGCGCTTCGCTCCCTGCGCCTTCGCCGCGTCCTGCTGAGCCGCCGGGATCGGCGGCGATGCCGACAGCCAGAACCGCACGAACAGGGCTTGGACCTCGATGGCGATAGTCAGGTCGCGTTCGATCCGTTCCACCTGCCGCGACAGGCGATCAAGGCGGCGGACGAAGGCGGCCTCGCGGCGATCCAGCGCGTCGGGTGAGAGGAAAGAGGTGACGGCCGCCTCGACCAGCTGCGAGCGGTGCACGCCCTGGCGCAGCGCGAAAGCGGTGAGCTGGTCGGCGAGCTTGGGATCGAAGTAGCAGTTCAGCCGGCTTTTCATGGGCTACATCCCCATCGCCATGCCGTCGCCGCGGTCGATCGCCGCGTTGCGCACGGCTTGCCGTTGCAGCGCCGCCATGGCGCGCTGGCGTTGCGGCTCGTCGTCGGGTTCGTCCTCCAGGATGGCGAACTCGCCAGCCGGATCGCGTGCCGCCACGATGGCTTCGTGCTCGGGAAGTTCCGGCTCCTGGCGGATGCCACCATTGGCGGGGTCCGGGAGCGCTGCTTCGGCAGCGTCCGCAGCCTGGGCGCCGATCGGTGCCGCGCCGGTCCAGTCGTCGTGTCGGGCCGGTGGGGTGTCCGGGTAGCGACGCTCCGACAGCGTCGGCGCCGGCAGCACCCGGTCCCGGAATGCCGGCTCTTCGTAGTAGCGCAGCTTCTTGGCGCGGATCGGCGGCAGGCCGGCGACCATCACGATCTCGTCGGTCGGCGGCAGCTGCATCACCTCGCCCGGGGTCAGCAGCGGGCGGGCGGTCTCCTGGCGGCTGACCATCAGGTGCGACAGCCACGGCGCAAGCCGATGACCGGCGTAGTTCTTCATCGCCCGGAGCTCGGTCGCAGTGCCGAGCGCATCCGAGATGCGCTTGGCGGTCCGCTCGTCGTTGGTCGCAAAGCAGACCCGGACATGGCAGTTGTCCAGGATCGCGTCGTGCTCGCCATAGGCCTTCTGAATCTGGTTGAGCGACTGCGCGATCAGGAAGGCGCGGATGCCGTACCCGGCCATGAAGGCGAGCGCGGATTCGAAGAAATCCAGTCGGCCCAGTGCCGGGAATTCATCCAGCATCATCAGCAGACGCGACGGCGCCTGGCCCGACACTCGGCGCGCGGAAACGTCGAGTGTCTCGGTCAGGCGGCGGCCAATCTGGTTGAGCACCAGACGGATGAGCGGCTTCGTGCGCGAAATGTCCGAGGGCGGCACGACGAGGTAGAGCGACACCGGCCGCTCGGCACCGACCAGATCCGCGATCCGCCAGTCCGAGTGCGACGTGACCTTCGCCACCACCGGATCGCGGTAGAGGCCGAGAAATGACATCGCCGTGCTGAGCACGCCGGAGCGCTCGTTCTCCGACTTGTTGAGCAGCTCACGGGCCGACTGCGCGACCACGGGATGGACGCCGCGCGCGCCGAGATGCGGCGTGGTCATCATCGCGCGCAAGGTCCGCTCGATCGGCCGCGCCGGGTCGGAGAGGAACGCGGCAACGCCGGCCAGGGTCTTGTTCGGCTCGGCATAAAGGACATGGAGGATGGCGCCGACCAGCAGCGAGTGGCTGGTCTTCTCCCAGTGGTTCCGGCGCTCCAGTGCGCCCTCGGGATCGACCAGCACATCGGCGATGTTCTGGGCGTCGCGCACTTCCCATTCGCCGCGGCGGACCTCCAGCAGCGGGTTGTAGGCGGCGGCGCGCGGGTTGGTCGGATCGAACAGCAGGCAGTGGCTGAACTGCGCTCGCCAGCCGGCGCTCAGGGTCCAGTTCTCGCCCTTGATGTCGTGGACGATGACGCTGCCCGTCCATGACAGCAGGGTGGGCACGACCAGGCCGACGCCCTTGCCCGAGCGCGTCGGGGCGAAGCAGAGCACGTGCTCCGGGCCATCATGGCGGAGGGTCTGCGCGCCAAGCCGGCCAAGCTGCACCCCGGCGTCACCGAACAGGCCCGCCGCCGCGATGTCGTGGTGCGTTGCCCAATGCGCTGAGCCGTAGGTGGTGACGTGCCGCGCCTGGCGCGCACGGAGTACCGAGGCCACGATGGCGAGCAGCGCCGCGCCGAGACCTCCGGCCGAGGCGATCGCCGCGCCTTTGGCGAAGACGCCGGGGGCATAGGAGTCGAAATGGTACCACCACGCGAAGAACAGCTGCGGCGGATAGACCGGCGCCGAGCCAATTCGGACCCAGGGCAAACCGAGTGCCGGCTGGAACCCGAGCCGCCAGGCCGTCCATTCCGTGGCGGCCCAGCAGCCGAGCAGCACCATGGCGAGTGCGCCCAGCATCTGGCCCCAGAGAATCTTCGTCCCGGTCATCGACCCCGCTCATGGATGCGAACGGGGCACAGATAGAAAGACAGAAACTCCGCCGCGCAACAGCAAAGAACGGCAATCGTATAGGATCGAAGAAATAGAAACGAACGGCGGGTTGCGCCCTTCGTTCGAGGCCGCGGGCTCAGATCGCCTGGATCGGTCCTGGATATCGCGCGAGGTTAGCGTCCGCAGTGAGCAGCATGATCCCTTCGACCAGCGCCTGCGCGATCAGCATGCGGTCGAACGGGTCCTTGTGCAGCGGCGGCAGGAGGTCGAGGGCGACGGCGTGCGCACTGGTGACGGGAAGCTCGGCATAGCCGTTATCGAGCAGGCCGCGCCGCAGCAGCCGCGCGTCGGCACGGAAATCCTCCCGTCCCAGTTGCTGCTTGATCGCGACCTCCCAGAGACTGGCGGCGCTGAACATCAATTCGTTCGCTTCATCCTCAAGCAACGCCCGCGCGGCGCGCGACATCCGCCGCGGGGTGCCCGCTGCCCAGAGCAGCACATGGGTATCGAGCAGCAGTTTCATGCCGGCGCGCTCAGCCGGCCTCTGCCCCGAACAGGCGCGCGATTTCCTCGGCGCCCATGGTATCGAAATCCTCTGGGACGGCGATCTGGCCCTTGAGGAAGCCGAGGCGGCGCGGGTACGCCGGGGCCTCAAGCGCAGTGAGCTTCACCAGGGGCTTGCCAGCCTTGGCGATGATCACCTGCTCCCCCTGCGCCGCCTGCTCGATCAGGCGGGAGAGGTGGGTCTTGGCGTCGTGGATGTTGACGGTGGCCATGGGTTGCCTCGGAAAGCCTTAGTCTAATTAGACTAGTCCATAGACCAAGCCCGCGCAACCCAGTGGTAGACCTCCTGTGGTAAACCTCCGACGGTTGGAGCCGGCAGAAGGCGGCCGGAGTCGACCCAAGTCGGTTGCTCAACCATCCCGCCTTTGACTCCAAAATCAGACATTCTAGGGAAATCGCCATCCACTGGTGCGAATTCGTGACGGGCGCTGATTTCGCAGCCGAGAACCAGCTTGGGTATGGATACGCCGTCAGATTTGTGGGTCGTCGTCATGATGCTCAATCCCCACCGAGCGGCCAGAAGGCCGCGCTCGGCGGCGGTCGTCCCTCCGTCACTCGCGCAGCTTCTTTGATACCTGGACAAAGGCATGCGCCAACGCTGTGATCAATGCAGTCGCCGCTCCGATCAACAGGGTTGGGTCTGCTGCCATCAGTCATGCAGACGCTTCTCGACGAGGGCGCGGTCATCGTGCCAAGCCGCTTCGCGATCGTAGATTCGCGCCAATTCATTCAGCAGACGTCCGGTGAACGGGTACTCGGCTGCAACGGCGGCAGACGCGTCCCGATAGGTCTTGGCGATGTCGCGTTCCTGATCGCCACCGCGACCACGCACCACGACGCCGCGCGCGTTCTGCTTGCCGATCATCATGCCGCTCGCCAGCCTATCGGTGCCCAGCTCCTCAAGAACTTCCCGGACCGTCTCGTGCGGCCACACACCGTCCGCCCCAATTGGGCTGTGAGCCAGGATCTGACCAATCTGCTCTTCGGCGATCTCCTCACGCCCATAGTCGCGGGCGAGGGTCCGGGCGGTGACAATCCATTCCCGTAACTTTCGGCCATCCAACTCGCCATTGTCATTCATGCCCGGCAGCCGGCGGACTTGTGACAGCAGGGAGTAGGCAGACCGCGCTCGATTCTGCGCCACTTCGGGGTTCGTGGCCTCGAGTTCCGGCGGGTCTTCTTTTCCGTCCTTGCGGCGGAATGTGAAGACGAGGGCCTGCACGAACAAGGAGGGCGAGTCGGAGAGCTGACGCTCCAGGTTGCGGATGCCGTGCTTCGTGTGTCTCAGCCCGTCAATGTAGAAGAATTCCAGGCGAGCCAGGGTGTCCTGATCGGTGTCCGGCCGCCCCGACAAGACATCGAATGCTTCAGAGATATCGTGTTGGGACAGAGGGTAATGACCGGTCGGCTCGGCACCGACTGTTGCGACATCCGTGAGCAGGCGCACCAAGCGATCGGTGGTGAGGGCGCTGAAAGCCATGTGAACGGTAGCGAATGCCGCGCGGGGCCGTTGGGCATTCAATAGCTCATCGGTCGCTTGGTTGACCTCGCCAGGATCATCGCGAAATAGCGGGCGGGGCTGAACATCGGCCCAGTAGCGCGCTTGTTCCTCGATCGCGAGCGCGGCCACTCGCGACCAAGTTTCGGCGCCGAACGGCGAGCGCAGCATCAACCGGTGCACCCCATCGGCGCTGAACCGGTTGCCCCCTGAGTTCACATCACAGGCTGAATCGTAGATTCTGGCGCGCTCGTCGGGCGCAAGGCTCCGAAGTAGCCCCGACAGACAATGTTCCAGCTGTGGCTCGGCCGGCCCTTCCGCTAGTTCGATGAGAACTCGCTCTGTTTCCTCTGGCGTAAGGATTTTGGGCAGGATGCTGCCGATGATGGCCGACGCTTCGCCAAGGCGGCAGAGTTGGAGCACGCCATCCAGACCCCGGGCTTCCCAGACTTCCGTCATCGCATCTCGTCGGCGCCGTTCGATCCGCGCCTCCCGCTGCGCGTAGTTGAGGTCCTCGTCGTGTAGCTCCTCGGCTGACTCTTGTACCCATTGCTGGGCGAACAGCCACTGGTGTCGCCAGATCAGGTTCTTGGGCTCCAGTAATTCGAGCACTTCGCGCGCCTGAACCGAGATGGGCGGGGCGCCCTCACGCGGTTGCTTCGGCGGCCGCATCATGATTGAGCGCCGAATCAGTTCGCGCAGGTTCGCCTTCGCGGCGTCGGACGGTGCCGTGGCCAACCAGGCCCGGATGGCCGACCAGACCGCATCCTGTTCGTCGGGAATGTGGCCGAGTTCCCATACGAGATCACCAAGGGTGTGTTCGTCGTGCTTGGGCCACGCCAGCGCGATGTCGAGAGCGCGACGCGCCACACGGTAGATTTCGTCTCGCGGAACGGTATCCCCGGCGCCGGCGGCGTCGGCGCGCCATTGCGGCCTGGAGCTATAGTGACCGACCGTGTCACGACTGCCGAACTGGTTGCGACACACGCGCCAGCCGACCGTGGGATGGCGGCGGCAAAGGCGTTCGAGGGCCGCAATACGGGCGTCCACCGGCGCCGCGGTCTGCGGCATCCAGCAGCGAAAGATCGAGTCCAGCGATTGCTCCGGCTTGTTGCCCCAGTTGTCGCTGATCCTAATCTCCGCCAGTCTCGCCAGCAGATCGACCACCTGTGAAAGCCGAGCAGGATTCCACGCGAGCGCTTCCAGCGCCCACAGCAATCCCGTTCTTCCGGGCCATGAGAACGGGCCCGAAGCGGTCGGCTTCAAGAGGGCATGAATTTTCGGTGCGGAACTTCGCAGGTCGTCATCCAAAAGGCTCAGGAACACCTCGGGGGCGGCCTCGGCATAGCGAGGGAGATCGTGCCGCTGCGACTGCCACGTGGCGCCATCAAGCGGCGTCAGCAGCTCTCGGATCAGAGCGTTAACCTGACCGACCACGTCGACGCCGAGTCGCGACTGAAAGAGATTGTCGCCGTGCACCGAGAGCAAGACGAGGGTCTCACACAGACTCCGGCGTACGGCCGGCGAGTGGCGGCGGGTTTTACCGTACATCGCCGCCGCCCATTTCTGATCTTCGGGCAGGTCCAGTGCGGGGTCAGCCTCAGCGAGGACGACGCGAGCGATATCGAAGAAGCGCCGCAGATGAACGGCAGTTATGTGACGCTGTACGGCATAAAAAGCATCCGTCTTGGAGACGACCCCGCGCATGCGTCCGACGGACCACAATGGGCCGTCCGCCTCGCCCACCCACTCGGCCACGGTCGCTTCGATGTCGTCATAGGGCTGAGCAGCCATGGCCTCGACCACAGTTTGGTCCGCCTCCGACGAGGAGTCCCAGGCGCCGACCAGCATTAACGGGACCAGGCGTCTCGCAATATCGGCGTCATTCGCCCAGGGCGGGGATCGAAGGGCCGGCAACTGCGCAAGGCGCCGCCGGAGCACGGTAAGCGACCTGCCCGACTCTCGGTCCAGGCGCTGGACGTCGAGGTGCCCGAACCCCATTTCACCGAGCCCCACGCGAAACGTCTCGTCGTCGACGAGGTCCATGGCGAAGTCGGCGCGCTCCTCGACACCATTACGATGCGTGACCACGATGGTGTGGTGTCGGCGAAACACATCGTCCGCCTCCGCTTCGACTGTAGCGGAATCGATGATCGCAATGAAATCGGAGGTCGCCGATTTGAGCTTCGCCAGCGCGGCCGGGCTCTTCACCACGATGGCGCGCTCGCGAGCGCGGCCGTCTTCGAGCGCGCCGGTTTCGAAAGCGCAGGCCAGGACAGCCAGCCCCTCAGCAGCAGAATCCGCCACCACCGTGAACGGCCGCTCGGGGGGGCGGCCGAGCCAGTCGCTCAGGCGGGAGGCGGCCGTGGCTGCAACCGACTTGAACAGGCTCTTGCTCAGCGGCGGCTTAGCGGCATTGGCCCATCGGCGCCATGCAGCCTCAAGATCCAAGAGGTCGAGATCTTGTTGGGGCACACGCTCGGCGAAGAACGCCTGGGCAGGGATCGAGGTCTCGATCCACTGTTCCAGGTCGCTGGCGTCATAAGCGCGAACGCCCTTCCACTTCTGCTCCGCCGCCTTGCTCGCCGCCCAGGCCGTCTTCCCAGGCCAACGGTGCGGCGTCACAAACACGAAGGTCAGGCCTGCCCGCTCTGCGGCGGTTAGTTTGGACCGGGCCTTGTAGTCGTCCTTAGCTTTTTTCGCGGGGTCTTTGTCGACGCCGAATTCCCAGCCGGATGCGCCAAGCGGAATCCAGGGTGTGGCAGCTTCGGCCTGGACAAACCCGTCCCAGCCGTGCCGCTGAGCATTCTCGAACGCGGGAAAGTCAAGCTGGGTCAGACCCTTGCCGGTCGAATAAACCAGTCGGCGCAGCAAGGCCGCGAGTTCGTGGCGCGCGTCGATCCTACTCGCCCAGGCCTCGATCTGCATCGCCTTGATCGCCAGAACGCTGGGCGTATAGGCGCGAACGGCGATCTCTGGCTCCCGAACCCGGGCCTGCGCCCTGTCATAAGCCGCTTGGCGTCGGAGGAGGTCTTCACTGTCGCAACCGAAGGTCTTCTGCAGCCGAACCGCCATATCGGATGAAAGTGCTGCTTTGCCGTTGAGAAGGTTGGATAGCGCCGGGCGCCCGACGCCCAGCTGTTTTGCAGCGGCCGTGACCGTCAGGCCGGCCGGCAACACCTTCTCGCGGATGTAGGCGCCGGGGTGTGAGGCTTCAGGTTGGTTCATTGCCTCTGTTGTATAGCGTGTAGCGCTACACGATACAATCTTTATCAAGCAGGCAGTCGTCCAGAGCGGACCGGGGGCCGCGCCATGGTCCCACCATCCCAATAGCAGCAAGTCTCGTTTCGGCCGGTGTCGGTCGCGGTGCGAACGTCCGCTTCAGCCTCTCCGAGGTACAAACCGGACCGTCGCGTAACCACCCGTTGCGGTAGTCCAGACCCGGTACGACGCGTCAGATTTTCAGCACCAGGTTCCCCCGATGCGACCTGGAAGCTCTGCGCCTCAGCGGGGCATCAGATGCCGAGCCCTCGATCCCGGCCGATCTGCCAGGAAATCCCGCCATCGATGATGAGCCCGACGACCTCGCGGCCAAGGTTTCGCTCGATCACCGACCGCCAGGGGACCAGGGTGAATTCCTTGGCGTTCTCGACCAGGGCGTAGCGGCCGGAGGCGAGCTGGATCGCCTCGCGGTAGGTGCCGCGGATCGTCTTGCCGGGCGCCGGCATCTGGAACGGCACGGCGCGCGTCGCCGCCAGTTCGCCACCGGCACGCGCGAGTTCGCGGCGTTCCAGCGTCGCGAGAAGGTCCCGGCGATAACGCACGCCCCCGTCCGCGACATGGCGGGCATCGCCATGGGCGAGGTGGTGCTGGCGGCGGTGCTCCAGGGCGGCTTCGACCGCCAACCCGAAGCCACTTTGCACGACCGGCATCGGATCGCGGGCGAGAAGTTGGCGATCGAGCCAGGTCGCCCCGTCGCTGCGGATCTGGGCTTCCAGGTCCAGCGCGGACAGCACGCGCAGGCTGGGCGTCTGGCTGCGGTCCGTGTCGTGGCGGGCAGCACGCTGCACGAAATCCGCTGGGACGCGCCACTGGTCGGCGTCGAGCCGCTGGACCGCGCCGGCGCGGCGCAGCGCCTCCAGGCGGCGGACATGCGCTTCGACATAGGCCTCCGGATCGGCGATGCCGGGATCGGCGCGCGCGGTGGCGAGGTGGTCTGCGGGCCGATAGATGCCGGCGCTCTGGTGCGCCAGGTCGGCGATGTTCCGGTCCGCGGCGCGCGGCGCTCCGCGTTCTGCGCCAAGCTCCACGATGGCCCCGATCGGCGGGTTGGCGGCATCCGCGCCGGCGCCGGGGAGTTCGACGTAGTGGACCCGCCCATCGAGGCCATCGACGATCAGATGGACCCGATCGCCCAGCTCGTCGCCGCCAAGCCCCCGCCCCAGCAGCCGCCCGATGATCGGTGCGGCGAGCGACTCGCGGCGGTCGTGGATCGCGAACTGCTCGGCGCCGCGTTCCGCACCATGGCGGGTCAACGCATGGTGCATGGTCTTGATGATGTCCCCGCGTTCCCCGAGGGCGCGCAGCGTCTCCTCCATGCCGGGAACCAGACGCCAGCGGCCGGTGGCGATCTCCTCGGCCAATCCCAGCCGCTCCAGCGCATGCAGCCGGCCGATCCGTAGCTGCCAGTCGAAGTCGGAGCGCGGCTCCCCGACGGCGGTGCGCAGGTCGATCACGCTACCCGCCGCGTCACCGGCCTCGCGCAGCAGCGCCCGATCGATCCGGGTCAGCCGTTCCTGGTCGATCTCGCGTACGAGCTTCGCCTGTCGCTCCATCGTGCTCTCGGGGCCGAGCTCGATGGTGACCAGCTCCGAGGCGCGCTCCCGGATCCCGTGGGCCAGATATGCCCCGGCGATTACCAGGTTCTCGCCGGCCTCATCGACGCCGCGGATGACGATGTGCGTGTGCGGGTGGGCGGTGTTGAAGTGATCGACCGCGACCCAGTCGAGGCCGGTGCCGAGGTCGCGCTCGACCTGCCGCATCAGATCGCGGGTGAAGGCGCGGAGGTCGGAGAGCTCGGCGCCATCCTCCGCGGCGACGATCAGGCGGAACTGACGCGGGTCGCCTTCCGAGCAATCGAGAAAGGCGCGGCCATCTGCGCGGTCCGCCGTGGCGGAGTAGAGCTCGCCGGGTGAACCCTCACGGGTGACGCCGTCACGCTGGAGGTAGCGCAGATGCACCGCCGCCGCGCGGCTCCCGGTGTGCATCTTCACGTAGCGCGCCTTCACGACGACACGGCGCGCTCCGGGCCGCGCCTGCGACCAACCCCGTGGTGAGGTTGCCCGCCCACGCGCGAAGGCTGCGCCCCTGCCGCGCTTGGCCGGCAGATCGGCGAGGCTCCGCGCACCGACAGGTGGCGCTGCAACAGATGGCCGCGCGGTTGCGCCGGCGCGGGAAATCGCGCGCTTGATCTGCGTTGCCGCCAGCATACTCCGATGATCCCGGCTGCGCGTGCGGCCGAGGCGAGGGCGAAGGCGCGGGTCATCGTCGGGGCGAGCCATGCTCCAAGATTGACGGCAGAGCTGCCACTCGCGAAGGAGCCTTGGTGGCACTGCGAAAATGCACCGATGGAGGCGGCCTTGACACGGGGTTGCCGTGCGTCGTTGCGAAGCCGCGGCACGGCGGCTGCGGTCGATAACCCAATGTGCAGACACTGAAATCACGACCAAGCGCGCGCAGTGGTGCCGCAGGCCTTTATCTTGCCGTCCTTCCTAATCGGATTTTTGACCGCTCTCGGGTCGCCATTCTCCAAGCGTAGATCGCCAGAAATCGACGCCGTGGACGCGAATAGGTGCGATCCCGCGCGATACACGATCAAGGTCAGATCAACCAACGCCGCTGCGTCAATTGATGGCGCAATCGGGCGCAGAATTGGTACAGCCGACGTGCAGTTCGACAGTTGGACGTTGCGCCGCGCCGCTGCGTCGACAGAAGCCGTCGCGAGATCATCCGCGGTGCGCCCGCGTTACTGGAGGGCGACGAACAGCGCAGTATTTCCGTGCACATCGAGGGCAGAACCGGAGACGGATCGCGGCTCAAGCCCGGCCGCAGCCGAACTGCCGGTGACCTCCGTCGGCGCAGACATCGGCGCATGGCTCGGTCTCACGATCGGCGGGACCGTGCGCGCCGGAGAGGCCTTGGGATGCACGATAACGGTCGCGAAGAGGCCAGCGCTGATGGCGTCGCTCGGGCCCGGGACCGGCGGCTCCGGAGCAGACTCCCTGCTGGATACCGTCGTCGCGACTGCCGTCTGCAACGCGCCCGACGTGCCGTCGATCTGCGGCGCGAGTGCGGCGAGGTAGCGCTGTGTCTCGGCTGGCAGCGCGCGGCCGCTGTGCAGGAACGCATCGAGCCGCGCCGGCCCGGCGTTGTAGGCAGCGAGGAACCAGGGCACGCCGTAGCGGTCCAGCATCTCGCGCAGATACGCCGCGCCGGCGAGGATGTTGTCGCGCGGCGCGTAGGGATCGGTGCCCAGCCCGTAGCGGGCACGCAGCGCGGCGTAGGTCTGCGGCATCACCTGCATCAGGCCGATCGCGCCCGCCGGTGAGCGAATCGGCCGGCCGTCAACGGTCGCCTGGCCGCCGCTTTCCGCGCGCATCACAGCGGCTATCCATGCTTCGGGAATGTCGAAGCGGTGCGCCGCTGCGGCGATGTCGGGCTGCCAAACGGCGACCGCTTCGTGTCCGTCGCCGCGCAATAGAGGCGCCGCACTTGCGCACACCGGCGCGCCGCTGAGCGGGACGAACAGCGACGCGCGGGCCGCAAGACCGCAGGTCGCGACCAGGGTCAGCACGTCCATCGTGAACCCCTCCATGAGCCAAACCGCTGCCACGCCGCTGACAGGTGAAGCGCTGCCAGCGTGCTCGCTCCGGTCAAGGGCAAAGCGCGCCAGGGCGCGCCGGCTGCGCCGCCCTTGACCGTCGCTGTGCGCGCCGGCGGTGCGGAAACCGGCAGGGACGGCAGGATGGCCGTCCCTGGGCCGAACAACAGGATGGCGGGGAAGATGCGCGGCACGGTCATCGCGTCCGCCCGCCGGGAAGCCAGAGCGGCATGACGCGGGCGATGACGGCGCGGATCGGCGTCGGCCCGAAATACCGCCCGTCGAGCGAGGTAGGCACGCTCGGGATCAGCACGAAAATCTCGCCGTTCGGGAGCCTGCCGCAACCGCTCCATGCGGCCAGACTGCGTCCGCGCCCGTCTACCGGCAGGGCGCGGGCGACAGTGCGTCCATTGATCGAAACCTCGCCGTCGCGCTCGCAGACAGTCTGTCCAGCGACGGCGGCGACGCGCTTCAGCAAAGGCACGCCGAGCGGCAGATAGCCGCGCCGGGCGAACAGCTGGGCGCTGCGCCGGTCCGGCCAGAACAGCACGTAATCGCCGACGCGGAGGCGCTTCCGGCTCGCGGCCGGCAACACGCGCCAAAGGCCGACCGGCGTGCTGGCGGTGGCGTTCCAGACCACCAGCGGCCGTGCCTGCACCGCTGACGCGGCGAGCAAGAACAGGCCCGCGAACATGGCGAGGAGCACGGCGTGCCGCCTCTGCGGTCGGCGCATCATGAGACCAAGACCCTGCACCGCAGTAGCCAGGCGTGATGCTGATCGCGACCGTAAGGCCGTGGCTGCTCGCCGCAGAGCAGGCGGTTGTGGACGTGCTGCCAGTAGGTTGGCGCGACATCCGCCGCCTCGACGCCGGCCTGCTCGACCGCGTCGATCAGCGCGAGCAATCCCTGCACACGCGCCCAGCCCGACAGTCGCAGCAAGATCTCGCCGCCGGGGTCCACACCGGGCACCGTCGCGCAGGGTTCTCCCGCCCCGCAGACGCGCAGAATGTCGATGCGCGACAGGACGGTCCCGAAGTCGTTCGCCTGCCAGCGGATGAACGCAAACACGGCGCCTGGCGCGAAGAAGATCAGGCGCCGGCGCCGATCGAGGATGCGCTCGCCGGCATCACGGCCGAAGCGCAGCCAGTGTTCGACCCGATCCCGATAGAACACCAGCCTGACGCTGGTCAGAGGCTCCTGCGCGATCATTGCTCGCCTCCCGAGCCGTTCCGTTGTGGTCCTCCCGACACCCGCTTCGTGTCCTTGCCGACGGCGCGAGGGACGCACGAACCGTGGGGCCATCCCTCTCTCAATGCGCCTTCCTTCTGCCGTCCGACACGACGGTCGGTCGGGGGGAGACACGTTGATCGTCGGCGTGCGCGAAGGCGCCGACGGGCGTGGTTTTTGGGGTGAGAACACGCAGCAAATACAAGGGAAGATTCAGTACCAGAATCAGTACTTAAGTAGTGCGCCGCGAATGGCTCGTATCTATCTGATTCAAAAGAGATAATCCGAACATGCGTGAAGTGATAGACCGTGTTTTTTCGAGTGATAGGCCGTGCCGGTTCAAGTGATAGGCTGCGCTCACTCACAGATGCGCTCCTGTAACTGTGGATCAAAAGCCGACTTATCCCCAGGCACCAACGCGGCACTGTGGACGGGCACGGCCCATCGGCCGATGCTGAGCCCTTCGTTTCCGCAGTGCTGGACGGGTTCGACTCGATACGTCAGGAGCCGCCCGGACTGCGCAATCCTCCGCAGAGGCGCGACGAAGTGACAGTGCCGTGTTGCGCTACCGGATCGGGCATGCAGCGCGTCGAATGAAATTCGCCAGCCTGTGGATTGTTGCCCGGCATGCTTGCGCGCAAGCAGCCAGAGCCAGCGTTGAACGCCGCCGGTGAGCGCGAAATAGTCGGGATCGATGGCGAGCACCCGTCGCCGGCGAACGGCGTCCAGCAGCCACTCTGGCAGGGTGAGCAGGATTCCATCCGCGGTTTGCTGCCAGGCTTCGATCCAATGGAACCGCACCGGACGGTCAGACAGTGTGCCGATGGTGGTGACGACCTCGCTCGCCCCCAGGCGCTCCAGCGCCGCGGCAAGCCGTTCGTATTGGCTGTGCCCGGTGTCGCGCCCCAGGAAGCGCAGAATGCGCCGCGCCGGCGCGATCAGCGTGGGCGTAACGCGGAGCTTCTCGTCCTGCGCCTGGATTAGCTGGGAGGTGGCCCAGAACAGGATGTCGGCGTCCCAGATGGTGGCGATGGTGGTGGCGCCCGGCGCCGGCGCGACCAGCACCGAATGCCGTCTCCCCTGATAGCGGATCGGCGTGGCGCGCGGCGTCTTGGCCAGGCTGAACCACGGCCAGTTCATCAGATCGACCGGGGCGCGCGGGCGGGCATGTTCCAGGATCGCCGGCAGGGGAGGCTCGGCCATCATCGGTGGGCGAACACCGCTGGGCGCCCCGGCCCGCGCGTGGTGGCGGCACCGAGGCCGGGATCGGAGGTGGAAGTCCGGGCACCGGCTTCGGCCCAGTGTTGGAGGTCTTCGAGGCGATAGACGACCCGGCCACCGATCTTGCGATAGGCGGGGCCGGTTCCGAAGGTGCGGTGCTTCTCCAGCGTCCGACCGGAGAGGCCGAGGAACTTGGCGGCCTCGGGCGTGCGCAGGTAGCGCGGCGGCAGGTTGGGCAGTGGTTCTGGCTGCATGCTGGTGATCCTCGACGTCGGGCGGCCGGCCATCGGCGCGCGTCGGCACGCAGGATCGGCGCCCGGCGGCGCCGTGCTCAGGGCCGATTCCGGGGGGTGGCCGGAATCGGCCAGGGCGAAGACGGTCGCTTTGGTCGCCGCGGCAGGCGGCTGGCTACCCGGCCAGCGCGTGGCGCCGGGGCAGCAGGAGCTGAAGCGCCGCCCCGTCGCGCCAGCATCGTGCGGTGGCGAGTAAGGTGCGGATGCGACTGCGGGCGCCGCTGTCTTCCCAGGGGACAGGCGGCTCGCCGATAACGGCGCGGTGGATGTCGCGCTCGCTGGCGCCCGCTCCGGCCAGATCGAGCGCCCAGGCCATGTAAGCGATCTTCAGACCGCGCGGGTGCGGCCGAGGCGGTGGGGTGCGCGGCGCCGGCGATACCCGGGGCCGGGCGGCGAAGTGCCAGAACGCGCGGGCCGCCTCGAGTCGCTCGGGGTGCCATTCATCCCAGGGGATGCACGGCGTCAGCATGGCGCCGGGGGCCGGTGGCTCGGGGCCGGGCAGCAGCAGGTGATGCCGGGTGCCCACGTCCGGCGCGACGATCAGGTGGTAGCCGTCCGGCGTGAGCCTGCCGATGTGGCGGGCACCCCAAACGTCCGGCTCGAATCGGACCAGGGCGCGGCCGGCCGCCGGACCCGCGGCGACGACAACCCGGACGATGCGGGCCGTGGCATCCGCATTCCAGAACAGCATCGCCTGGTCGCCGGTCGTGTCAGGGCTTTCGAGGAAATCGTAACCTCCATCGTTCGGAGATTGCGTTCGAGGCCTCGGACAACGGGTCGTGTTCGACCCGTGCTACCGCCTCATAGTCTGCACGGTACTCCGTGCTCCGTCGCTGCAACTCCCAGACCAGCCCGTCCGGCGATAGGCTCTCGATATAACGATACCGGGCGGCCAGCCGCTCTCGCGTGAAGGGCCGCATGTCGCTCCTCCGACGCGCCAGGGGTTCTGACGCGCCCACTGCAATTGATTCGGACGCAGGGGCGAATCCGCAACCTAAGTCATCGAAGGTTCATAATGATCGCGATTGACGCAGAACTGGATGCAGTTATTGGTATTTGTTTCTGATTGACGAGTCTCAGGTTTGGCTTTCGAACGAACCGATTTGCAGCATTTGACGCCAGCCTGAGTTCGCCATCCACTTCGCCCGGGCAAGATGCGTCTCATAAGCGCGACGTGCGCGGGCCGGCTCAGACGTCGGATCGATCTGAAGTGCCTCGCGCGCAACCTCATCCCACGGGACGTTTTCCCGCTCCGCATCGAGCAGGACGATGTAGTGGATGACATGGATCTCGTCGTAAGACGTCAGCCGATCTGAGATCGGCGGCTCATCGGCGATCGGTGCATCAAAATTTGGTCTGTGCACGGTACGGATTCCCGCGTCATTTGTCGGATGCGGCATCAGGATCGATCAGGTCGGTCGCATCGACGTCCAATGCAGCAGCCAGCTGTTCCATCGTGTCCACCGTGGCCGCGTTCTCCTCGCGCTCAATCATGCCCACGTAATTTCTGTTCACCCCGGCGCGGTGCGCGAGCTCTTCCTGACTGAGGCCACGTTCGGCGCGCAGTCGGCGCAAGTTCCGAGCCAAGATCTCCCTGAGCGACATGCCCAGGAGGCGGCCCGACACCGCCCTACCGCGCCACCCAGTATACTAGGTATTCGAGGTGGCGGTCGCCAGCCTGGCGAATTGAAATTCGGCCGGTCGAGCCGCGAGCACGTGCCAGCACTGGCCGTCCCCGCGACGCGCCCCGGCCGGTCTGCGGTATTCAGAACGGCACCTCGGCCTCGGTGATCGGCGGTTTGTCCCGGCCCCAGAGGATCTCTGTCTCGGTCACGCCGTCGGGCCAATGGTAGGTCTCGACTGCGATGATCTCGTAGCCCACCTCGGTCATGGCGGCGTTGAGGGCCGGGCAGTCGCTGTGGCGGATGATGGTCATGGTCTGCTCCCTTGCTGGTCAGCCGATTGCTGACGGGAGCGGCGGACGCCGGCCTTCGGGGTGGCTCAGCCCCTGAGGTGCGCAAGCGGGCGGGGCCGGGCTGCGACGGGCGCGGACCGCTTGGGGTCTGCGGCCGGCGCGGCCTGGCCCTGCTGTAGGTTGCGTGCCGAAGCCGCGCGCAGGGCTCTTCCCCTGGGGGCGGCGCCGCAGGCGGGGTTGAACCGGCCCGACCTCTGGCCGGCGTGACAATGGAAAGCCCGCGGAGGCGCTGTCTTCCTCGTTCGGCCGTGCGGGAGGTGGCGGCGTCGTTCGCCGGCTGGGCGCGTGCGCACATGCGAAGCGCCCCGCCCGGTGGGGCGGGGCGCCGCGGTGGTCAGCGGGACCAGATCAGGTTGTAGCTGCCCTCCGCCTCGGCCTCGACCAGACTCGCGTAGATCGGCTGGGGGAAACTCGGGTCGTCGAGCTTGATCGAGAGGTATTCGCGCCCCGTCTCCTTCGCCTTGCGGGTCCAGGCGGCGCCCAGTTCGACGTTGCCGGCGGCGAAGACCCGGAAATCGGGCGTCTTGTCGGTGCTGCCCTCGGCGGGGACCAGCCGCGCCTTGGCGTTGATGCTGAGGGTGCGGACCGTCCCGGTGTAGCCGTTCGTGTCCTTGGTGAAGCTGCCGATGATCGCCATGGAAAGTCTCCTTCGCTTGGGTTCTCGGAGCCGCCCCGTGCGGCCTCGATGGCGGTCCTGGGGCCGGGAGGCGATCGACCCGCACCGCGTGCGGCCGCAGCGCAGCGGAGGACGGCGCGGCGCGACTTTCTTGCCTCGCGAGGAATGCCGCGCTCCAGCCGGGGTCCCCACGCAGCCTGCTGCGTGGGGTGGCGGCGGCAGGGGAAGAAAGTCGTAGCGGCGCCGTTGCGGGCAGGCGATCGGGGCGCAGCCCGCACCTCCTGGCCAAATCCGCCGATCGAGAGGCCGGACGGGCGGCCACGCACCACAGTAGGGAGGAGACGGTGGCGAACCTCGGCTGGGGTGATCAAGGTGTCACGATGGCACCGTGGCGGCAGACCCGGCGTCGGCGTGGGGCATGGCTGGCCCTGGCCGCAGGTGGCAGAGCACGGTCAAATCGGAGTCGGCAGCAGCAGCGGTCCCGGTAGTGCCGGATCGGCAAGGGGCTGGCGGACAGGGGCCGCCCGGCCCTGACGGCGACTTCAGCAGTACCGAGCCGGCCAGGCCGTGGTCCTTAGCCGGGGCGAAACGGGTTGGCGATCCGCAACCGCTCCTGGATGACCATGCCGTCGTGCATGTCCTCGGACCAGAGCGTGTCGCACTCGGCGTGAAGCGCCGAGGCGGCGATCATCGCGTCGTAGATCGAAAGACCGTAGCGCTCGGCGAGCACGAGGCCGGTCTCGTGGATCTCCACCGTGATCGGCTGGACCGGAAGCAAGGCACGGATCGTGGAGAGAAGCGCGTGGGTCTCGGACCAGGTCATGCGCGTCTTGCGGCGCGCCACGTTGGCAAGCTCGTTCAGCACCTGCACGCTGATCGTGCCGCCGTCCGCGACGATCTTCTCCGCCCGCTCAGCCTTCACCGGATCACCCGATGCCAGATAGACCAGGACGTTGGTGTCGATGAAGCTACCGGGCATTCGCCTCGTCCCGGTCGAACTTGAAGTCGGCCGGCAGACGCCCGCGGAAGGCGCGGAGGCGTTTCAGCAGCTCGTCTCGCCCGGGTTTGCGGGCGACGGCGAAGGCGCGCGCGTCTGCGACGTGGATCTCGATGTCGTCGCCTTCCTTCAGCTCAAGCGCTTCCACGACGGCAGCAGGGAGGCGAACGGCGAGGCTGTTGCCCCATTTGGCGACTTGCATGATCTCCTCCAGAGATATACGACAGTCCATATGTATATCTATCAACCGCGCCTTCAAGGGAAATGTGCAGTCTCCGATCTCGCGTCTGTCCCCAGAGCCTGCGTCGGCCGTCAGGGCGAGGACGGGTACCCTCGGAGGCGAAGTAGCAATCGATTGGTCCCGCGGCGGGCAACTCGCTCCGACCCAAAACGGTTCTGCCGGTCCGGGATTATGTGCGGCCGGTCATATTGCGAGGCCCAGCGGTGCGCGCATTAAGATGCTGTACAGGTCGCTGCAAAGGTTGATGACTCTGCCATGGCACGGATTCGCAGGATCGAAATTCTCAATTTCCGGGGCGTACGCTTCCTGAAATGGATGCCCGCGCCCGGGATTAACTGCCTGATTGGGCCAGGTGACAGCGGAAAATCCACCGTTCTCGATGCCATAGACCTGTGCCTTGGCGCGCGGCGCAATATCCAGTTTTCTGACGCCGACTTCTTCAATCTCGATGTGACGCAGGCCATCAGCATCTCTCTGACGATCGGCGAGTTGGGCGACGCTCTGAAGAACTTCGACACCTATGGCCTTTTCCTTCGCGGCTTTGATCCGGTAACCGGCAATGTTGAGGATGAGCCGGAGAAGGACCTGGAAACAGTCCTGACCCTGACGCTCACGGTACAAAGCGACCTGGAGCCCGCCTGGACACTGGTCTCCGATCGGGCAAAGGCGCAGAACGCCACGCGGAACCTGACCTGGGCCGATCGTGTGCAGCTTTCGCCGACACGAATCGGCGCCCTGGCTGAATCCAACCTGGGTTGGCGTCGCGGGTCCGTCCTGAATCGTCTGACGGAGGAAAAGGCCGACGCTTCCGCCGCGCTGGTGAAGGCCGCCAGAGATGCGCGGGAGACGTTTGGCGATGATGCTGGGAAGCAGCTCGCTGAGACACTGCGCATTGTCGGGGAAGCTGCCAAGGAGCTGGGAATCGATGTCGGCGACAAGGTGCGCGCGCTTCTCGACGCGCACGCAGCGACGTTCGCGGGCGGTACCATTTCCCTCCACAATGAGGAAGGCGTGCCGCTGCGCGGGCTGGGGATCGGGTCCGCCCGGCTTCTGATCGCCGGCCTTCAACGAAAGGCAGCCGCCCAATCCTCAGTGCTGCTTGTGGATGAACTGGAGCATGGCCTCGAGCCGCACCGGATCATCCGGTTCCTGGGTTCGCTCGGGGCGAAGGAAAAGACGCCCCCGCTTCAGATCTTCATGACGACACATTCACCGGTCGCGCTGCGCGAACTTGCGGGAAAACAGCTGTTCGTGCTGCGTGAGACAGGCGGCCTGCACGCGGTCATGAATGTTGGAACCGATGACGCCACGCAAAGCACAATCCGATTCTATCCCGACGCCTTCCTGGCGCCCTCGGTGCTTATCTGCGAGGGAGCAAGCGAGGTCGGTCTCATGCGCGGGCTGGATCAGTATCTGACCGCACAGGATCACGCCTCCATCTCGGCACGCGGCGTCGCCCTGGTGGATTGCACGGGTGGTGATTCTGACCGGCCCTTCAGGCGTGGTGAAGCGTTCCACAAGCTGGGTTACCGCGTAGCGGTGCTGCGCGACGACGACAAGAAGCCGACACCTGGCGTCGAACAGGCCTTTTCCGATGCCGGCGGTGCGGTCTTCGCTTGGCGGCAGGATCGGGCGCTGGAAGACGAGCTGTTTTTCAGTCTCACAGAGGCTGCTGTTATCAAGATGCTCGATTTCGCGATCGAGCTGCATGGTGAAGCGTTGATCGAGGATCACATCAAATCGGCCTCAAAGGGCACCAAAACCCTCAACGCCGTGAAGGTGGAGCCGATGATCGGCGAGCTATCGGAAGAAACGCGGGTCATCCTCGGGAAGGCGGCGCGAACCAAGAGAGCCGGCTGGTTCAAATCGGTATCCTGGATGGAACAGGTCGCCCGAGAGATTGTCGGTCCCGACCTGGCTGGCGGCGGTGTCGACGAAGGATTTGCCGGCATCCTGACCGACCTCTTTGCCTGGGCGGACAATGGCTGACGGGACGCCCGATCTGCTGGCCATCACCCGCGGCACTGTCACCGCCCCTGCCGGTTGCGGCAAGACGCATCTGATCGCAGAGACGCTGAAGCGCCACGATGCGGGCAAGCCGATCCTTATCCTGACTCACACCAATGCTGGCGTGGCGGCACTGCGCGGACGCCTCGACCAAGCCGGGGTGCCGCCGCGCGCCTACCGTCTGGCCACGATCGACGGCTGGGCGATACGCTTGATCGGGACGTTCCCTGCGCGAAGCGAGCACAACCCGGACATCCTGAAGCTCGAACATCCGGGCAGGGACTACCCGGCGATCAGGAAGGCCGCTGCGAAGATGCTCAAAGCCGGGCATGTGCTGGACGTGATCGCGGCAAGCTACAGCCGCCTGATCGTCGATGAATATCAGGACTGCGCGATCCTTCAGCACGCGATCGTCTACCACGCCGCACCGGCCCTACCGGTCTGTGTGCTGGGCGATCCGATGCAGGCTATCTTCGGCTGGCCGGGCAACGAGCTGGCCGACTGGGACAAGCATGTCTGCACGCATTTCCCGCTGGCGGGCGAGCTGACGACGCCGTGGCGCTGGAAAAATGCGAACACGGAAGTCTTCGGCCGCTGGCTGCTCGATGTGCGCCGGGCCTTGA
The DNA here is from genome assembly GCA_021845595.1 of Pseudomonadota bacterium. GTDB lineage: Bacteria > Pseudomonadota > Alphaproteobacteria > Acetobacterales > Acetobacteraceae > JAJZVV01. The sequence goes on from JAJZVV010000019.1 coordinate 21,234, forward strand.
AAGATGGGGCGTCGGTCGATCTGAGAAGTGCACCGCCTGAAGTGACCTGGGTGCATCTCGACGGCTCGGAAAATCGCGTCCGTCAGCTGCGCGCCGCAAGCACCAGGGCGCCAGACCGTGATGGCACGGTGTTGATCATCGGCAAGAGCACGAGCCCGCCCAGCCAGCAGGAATTCGCCAGCCAGACGCCGGGCGCGGTGACGGTCGAGGCGGTCGATCTGAAGGACCTGGTGCAATTCGCCCGTGATCTGGATTTCGGGCGTCCTGACGCGCTGGCGAAAGTCGTCAGCTTTGCGGGGTCGGTGATGACAAATGTTGGTGCGGCTGATCTGCTTCGTCGGATGGACATCATCGAGCGCGGGAGGGGACGTCGCGAGTTGTCAGACGTGGAACGTGCCGCAATCGCGTTCAAAGCCGCCCCATCGCCGGCTGCCACGGTCGAACTGCTGGTCGAGATCGGTAAGGATGCAGGCGTCAGGACGCACCGGCCGGCCGTGCTGCGGGCCGGCATCAAGGCGCTGCAATCCTGTGACGGATCGGAGGGTAACAGCTTCTATGAAGCAGCGATGCGTTCGCGGGAACAAAACCGGCTTCTCGGCCGCTCGCTCCCGAAGCGAGCCGTCGGCAGCACGTTGCTGCTGAAAGGCCTGGAAGCGGATGTATCGGTGATCCTGGACGCAGGGGACCTCGATGCTCGCAACCTCTATGTCGCGATGACGCGGGGATCGAAGCGCCTGATCGTATGCTCGAACACCGCCATTCTGAGTCGAAGCACATGAATTTGTGCCTCAACTCGATCGAGCCTCGCTACGTCCGCTTGGCCCCATGAGACACGCGCTCCGAGCACTTGGCGCGTCGATGAAGAGCCCACCACCGTAGTCAGCATCGCGGGCGGCGAGCGGGGGATGGGCCTGCGGCCGAGTCTGCCTTGCCGCCGGAGAGGGCGGCGCTTACCCGCCGCCCTCTCCGAAGCGCCACACGGGAATGCCAAGGACCCGCGCCTTGTCGGCGAGGTTCTCGCAGATGCCAGACCCGGGGAAGACGATGACCCCGATCGGCATCACTTCCAGCATCCGGTCATTACGCTTGAACGGTGCGGCCTTGTTGTGCCGTGCCCATTCGGGCTTGAACGCGATCTGCGTGACCTTACGGGTCTCGGCCCAGCAGGCGGCGATGCGTTCGGCGCCGCGCGGACTGCCGCCGTGCAGCAGCACCATGTCGGCGTGTTTGCGGTGCACCCGGTCAAGCACCGCCCAGATGCGCGCGTGGTCGTTAAAATCGACCCCGCCGGCGAAGGCGATCCGTGGCCCTGCGGGCAGCAGCACCTCGGTCTCTGCGCGGCGCTTGGCGGCGATGAAGTCGCGGCTGTCGATCATCGCGGCGGTCAGGGCGCGGTGGTTGATCATCGATCCCGCGCGCGGGCGCCAGGCCGAGCCGGTGTGGCGTTCGAACAGCTCGGCGGCGTGGTCGCGGAGAAGCTCGAAGGCGTTGCGGCGCTCGATCAGCGTCAGCCCCTCGGCGATCAGGCGTTCCAGCTCGACCGAGCGGATTTCCGAGCCGTCCTGCTCCTGCTGGCTGCGGCGCTGCCGGTCCTCGTTGGCGTCGAGCTCGCGCTGCACGCGGTCCACCGTACGGTGGAACAGATTGACCTGCGACCACAGCAGATCGGCGAGGTCGGGTTCCAGGCGCGTCTCGGAAAGGGTGGAGACGAACGCGTCGAAGATGTCGGCCAGGGCGCCTTCGAGCCGAGCCGTCTCGGGCAACGGCCGCGGGTCCGGGTCGTCCTGATAGGGGCGGTGGCCATAGAGCTGCAACTCGTCGAGGAGGCGGGCAGTCGGGGATGCGGCGTGGGGTGGCTCGGCGTCGTCGTGGTGCTGGGGGAGGCGGTCGGTCGTCATGATCGGTGTCCTCGTTCGGCTGGCCGCGCCCATCGCGGCCTTCACGGCGATCCCTTGGCCGGGGCCGGGCCGGGGCTGCACCGCCAAGCTCCGCGCGGGCGGCCGGAGCGCAGCGGAGGACGGCGGGCGGCGGCTATTTTGCCTCGCGATGCAAAGCGCTCCCTTTGGCCGGGGTCCCCATCGCGCCCGCGCGATGGGGTGGCGAGCGCGGCGGAAAATAGCCGCCGCCCGCCGTTGCGTCCCCGGCCCGGCTCTGGCCCGATCGCCGCTCTCAGAAGGCCGTGGGCACGGCCCGCTCCCGGACACGAGGCACACCGGCGACCGGCGGCGCGCCCCGGGCACGGCGCGTTGCCGGGCTTCTCATGCTGAAGCCGCCGGCTTGGTGCTGCGCGACGCAAAGAGCTCGGCGTCCTCCGGAGTGAGCTGGACCCCCAGCCGTGTCAGCAGAGTGTCGGCGCCGAAGCGGCGCAGATCGGCGTTGAAGTCGTTCGTCACCGGCCAGAGGATGCGCGCCTCGATCCCGGCTGCTCTGGCCCGGTCGCGCAGGCACATCGCCGCATGACGCCCGGCCGCGTCGTTGTCGCGCGCGACGTAGAGGCGGCACAGCGCCGGCGGCAGGATCAGGGCGGCGAGGTGGTTGGCCGAGAGCGCCGCCGCCATCGGCATGTCGGGCAAGACGCATCGCAGCGACAGCATCGTCTCGATGCCTTCACCCGCGATCATGACGTCGGACGCCATGCCGAAGCGAACGGCGTTGCCGAGGAGATGGCCGAGCGCACGCCGTGGTGCGGCGATCGGCGCCTTGCCGGCGCCATCCCGGTCGAGCCAGGTGCGATGCACGCCGGTGATCGTGCCGGCGGCGTCGGTGACCGCGGCGATCAGCGCCGGCCAGGACTCACGGGGGGCAGCGTCATGCGCCCGGTAGAAGCAGCAGGGGTGGAAGCGGAGCACTGGCACGCCCTCCAGCCGCGCGGTGATGCCGCGGTTGCGGAGATAGGTCTCGGCCAGGGTCCCGACGATCGGGCGGGAAAGAGCGAACAGCCGCCGGGCCGAGTCTGACGAGTCCGGTCGTGCCGGTGTGCGCGGCAGCTCCCGCTTCGGCAGTCCTAGGAAGGCCCGTGCCTCGCCCAGCGTATCACCCAGCCGATCGAGACCACGGTTGAGGCGGATCAGGTCGAGCAGATCGCCATGCTGGCCGGTCGCGGCGTCGGTCCATTTGCCGGCGGCACCTCGGCCGGCGTCCGGCCCGGTCAGCCGCACGAACAGGCTGCGGCCCGGGGTGTTCTGGACATCGCCGACCAACCAATAGCGCCCCTGGCGGCGGCCGTTCGAGAGGTAGTAGCGGCACACCGCCTCGGCCTCGCGCGCGAGGCGGTGCGCCAGTTCGGCGGCGGACCCGGACATGGGTTGTCTCCACGTTCAGGCCGCGACGCGATCGACGACGCGGATCAGCGGCGCTCGGTCGAACAGCGCCGAGAGGATCGCGGGTCCGCGTTCGGTGACGGGGACAAACAGCCGCAGCCGCCAAGCGATGATCTCGCTGGTGAGTCCCATCGCCTTGAGCTGATCGACGGCGCCATCGGGGAAGCCTGCGAGTTCGACGCGAGCGGCACCCATTACCGTCGCGCGCCGGACAGTCAGCCCGCCGGCGAGATGCAGCACGGCGCCATCGGCGAGCACGGCGGACCACGCTTCGTCCGGCGCCAGCGTCGGTGCGTCGTCCAACCCGAGTGCCCGACAGACTTCGCCCATGGCGGCGGGCGAGATCAGGCGGCCGATGACGCGCTCGCCGTCATCGGTCTGCAGGCGATAGACCCGTAACGATTCATCGGGCAGCCGGTTCCAGATCGGCAGCAGCAAGCCGGTGACGATTTGGAACGCGCTATCGGTGAATTCCGGCACCTGCGCCACTTCGGCATTCCATGTCGCAGTGAACCGCTCGGCGTCGGCCTCCGTCCAATGGGTGCGATCCAGCGCGTCGAGGGCGATCGTCTCGCGGGCCATCGGCCGGACCAGACGGACCCGGCGCTGTACCTCGCCATCATCGAGCGTCAGGCTCGGCGCCGGCATCTGCATCGCGGCACGGCCGGACTGGTCGTTGACCAGCATCCGCGCTCGCGGGTCCCGCGCCAGGGCAAGCGCGTCGTCGGCGGGAAGCGGCCGGTTGCGGTCCCGCCGCATCACTTTGAACAACCGCGTTTCGGCGCCGCTCGCCGCATGGGTATGGATGGTGCGCCGCTCGGCGATATGCAGACTGTCCGCCGTCAGCGTCTCGACGCCAACATCGTAGCTGCCGGCGGCGATCGCGCTCTCGATGCGGCTGGCAAGCAGCTCCTCGAACACCGCGAACAGGCCGTTCTGCAGGGCGATCGGCAGCGCCAGCAGGCGGTTCAGGAAGGTGGTGATTGGCGGCAGATCTTCGCGCAGCGACCCGTCGCGGTCGGAGAGATCAAGCCCGGTCGTCTCCTCGAAACGCATGAGCGAGCAGCATTCCACCTTGCCGGCGAAGATCAGGCCGTAGAACTGCCGGAGTGCCGCCCGGGCATATTGGCTTTCCAGATTGTCGTCGGCCCGGAACAGCCCCTGGCCACCGGTCTGACGCTGGCCGCGGGTGATGGCGCCGAGGCTGTCGAGCCGGCGTGCGATGGTGGAGAGGAAACGCTTCTCGCCACGCACGTCGGTCGCCACCGGACGAAACAGCGGCGGCTGGCGCTGATTGGTGCGGTTGGACCGGCCCAGCCCCTGAACGGCGGTATCGGCCTTCCAGCCAGGCTCCAGCAGGTAGTGCACCCGCCGACGCTGGTTCCGGGCGGCGAGGTCGGCGTGATAGCTGCGTCCGGTGCCGCCGGCATCGGAGAAGACCAGGATGCGCTTCTCGTCGTCCATGAAGGCCTGGGTCTCGGCGAGGTTGGCGGACCCCGGCCGCGTCTCGACGGCGAGCCGCTCGGCGCCATCCGCGGCGACTTTGCGTACAACCCGCCGCGACCGCCCGGTGACCTCGGCGACCTGATCGGTGCCGAATCGCTGGACGATCTGATCGAGCGCGCCCTGCACCGCCGGCAGTGCGGCGAGGTGTTCCATCATCCGGTCCCGCCGCTCCACCGCCTCGCGCGATTGCACCGGCTGGCCGTCGCGGAACACCGGGCGGGAGAGCAGATTGCCCTCGCCGTCGGTGAAGACCTCGAACAGCTGCGTCGGGAAGCCGTGCGCCAGGTAGTCGAGGACGTATTCGCGCGGGGTGATGTCCACCTGCACGTCGCCCCACTCCCCGGCCGGAATGTCGGCCAGCCGCCGGTCCAGCAGTGCTTCGCCAGTGGACACCAGTTGCACGATGCACGCGGCCCCCTCGGCAAGATCGCACTCGATCGCGCCGATCAGCGTCGGCACCTTCATCGCGGTGATCAGGTGGTTGAAGAAACGCTGCTTGTTCGATTCGAAGGCCGATCGCGCCGCCGCTTTCGCCTGCCGGTTCAGCGTGCCGGAGGGACCGGTGACATTGGCCGCCTCCAGTGCCTCGGCCAGGTTGGCATGGATCACCTGGAACGCCTCGGCATAGGCGTCATAGATGCGCACCTGCTCGGGGCTGAGCGCGTGCTCGACGATCTCGACCTCGATCCCCTCGTATGACAGCGACCGCGCCGCATAGAGGCCGAGCGCCTTCAGATCCCGCGCCAGCACCTCCATCGCCGCGATCCCGCCGGCCTCCATCGCGGCGACAAATTCCTGTCGCGTCGCGAACGGGAAATCCGCCCCGCCCCAGAGGCCGAGCCTTTGCGCATAGGCGAGGTTCTGCATCGAGGTTGCGCCGGTCGCCGAGACGTAGAGCACCCGCGCATCGGGTAGCGCGTGTTGCAGCCGCAGCCCGGCACGGCCCTGCTGGGACGGCCCACGCTCGCCGCGCTCGGAGGTATCGCCGGCGGCGTTGGCCATGGCATGCGCCTCGTCGAACACGATCACCCCGTCGAAATCTCGCCCCAGCCAGTCGATGATCTGATCGAGGCGCGAGGCCTTGCCCTCCCGCTCGGCCGACCGCAGCGTCGCGTAAGTGGTGAACAGGATGCTTTGGTCGAGCCGGATCGGCGTGCCTTGGCGGAAGCGCGCGAGCGGCGTGATCAGCAGCCGTTCCTGGCCGAGGGCGGACCAGTCGCGCTGGGCATCCTCGATCAGCTTGTCGGACTTCGAGACCCAGAGTGCGCGGCGGCGGCCCTTCAGCCAGTTGTCGAGGATGACGCCGGCCACCTGACGCCCTTTGCCGGCGCCGGTGCCGTCGCCGAGGAACCAGCCGCGACGGAAGCGCACCGCGCCGTCGGCGTCGTCGGGGGCGGCGGAGACCTGGTCGTAGGTCGCATCCACCAGCCAGGCGCCGGCCAGATGCCCGGCATGGGCGTCGCCCGCGTAGATGACGCTCTCGATCTGCGCGTCCGAGAGCAGGCCGTCCGAGACGATCCCCGGCGGTAGATGCGGCCGGTAGCTTGGGCGCGGCGGGGCAACCGAAGCCATGGCCGCGGATTGCACGAGCTTCGTCGGATGCGGCTGCGCGCCGGGGATGGCGATGGTCTGGACGGAATAGCTCTCGTAGAGCGCATCGCTGATCCGGCCACTCTCCGGCGGCGGTTCCGCCCGGACCTCGTAGGCGAGCGGGAGGCCGGGATCGATCGCGGGTTCCGGATGCCGGTTCGGGATGGGATGCGCGCGTGGGACGATTGCGCACGGGCGAACCGGGCGAGCGGCCGGCGTCGCGACCGGGGGCGCGGATACGGCCTGGCGCGGCGGCACGAGGCGCGTCACCCACTCCAGCAGCGTCGCCACGTCGCCGGCGGTGCCGGGCGACGGTGGGAATGTGGTCGGGTCCTCGGCCGGCACGCGGTCGATGACGGTCAGCCGCGTCTCGACCGCGGTGCCGTGGCAGGCATAGAGGCGGCGGTCGATCCCGGCCGAGAACACCACCCGCCCGCGCGCCTGCAGCCGGACGAAATCCTCCCGCCAGGACGGATTGTCAGGCGCGAGCGAGATGCCGGTGATGGCGACCAGCCGCCCGGCCGGGATCAGCCGCGCCAGCGCCGAGGCGACATGGCGAAAGGCCGCGTCTGCCATCCGCCCCTCGACATGCGCCGCGACCGAGAAAGGCGGATTCATCAGCACCACCGAGGGTGCGATAGCCGGCTCCAGATGGTCGTGGATCTGCGCCGCGTCGTGGCGGCTGACGGCGACGCCTGGGAACAGATGGCCGAGCACGTCGGCGCGGGTCTCGGCGAGTTCGTTCAGTGCCAGAGCCCCGCCGGCAAGGGCGGCGAAGACAGCGAGCAGTCCAGTGCCGGCGGACGGTTCGAGCACCAGGTCGCCCGGCGTGATCGCGGCGGCGGCGCTGGCCGCGAAGCCGAGCGCGATCGGCGTCGAGAACTGCTGGAGCGCCGCGCTCTCCTCGGAGCGGCGCGTATGCGTCGGCGTCAGCGCGGCCAGCTTCGCCAGCATGGCGAGCATCGCCGCCGGGCTGCCGGCGCGGGCGCGCATGGCCGGCCCGTGCCGGCGTAGGAACACAACCTGCGCGGCCTCGCAGGCCTCGTAGGCGTCCTTCCACACCCATGTGCCGGCCGCGTCGGTGGTGCCGAACGCCGCCTCCATGGCGGCCCGCAGGATGGCGGCATCGAGGGCTTGGCCCCGCTCCAGCGCGGGCAGCAGCAGACGGGCGGCGTGGAGGATAGCGGCAGCCCGCTCGGGGGCAGCCGGCAAGGACGGGGATGCGAGCATGGCCGACCGCTCGGCCAGCGCGGGGACGATGAGGTTCATGGGAGGATTCCGGAGAGCAGGGTTCAGAAGCCGGCGGGCGCTCTCTCGACCCCATCCGGCTCACCCCGTCCCGGCCGTCCTCTCGCTCTCCGGGCTCCCCGTCCCCCAGCGGTGAGCCGCTCCGGTGCTTTGGTTCCACCCGTGCCGTACTATCTCTGACCGAGTTGATCGTCAGGACCACGTCATGGGCAGTGTGAGCATCGCCGACGCCAAGGCGCATCTGAGCGAACTGGTCGAGCGCGCCGCCGGCGGCGAGACCGTGCAGATCACTCGCCGCGGCAAGCCGATCGCGCAGATCGTCGCCGCCAAGGCGCCGCGCAAGCGCATCGACATCGCGGCCCTGCGCGCGATGGTCGAGAAGATGCCGATGCAGGCGGAGCCAGCGGGCGAGTTCATCCGCCGCATGCGTGACGAGGCGCGTTATTGATCCTCTATCTCGACACCTCGGTGCTCGTCGCTGCATTGACGCATGAGGCGGAGACCGCGCGCATGCAGCGCTGGCTGGGAGACCAGGATCCGGAACTTCTCGCGATCAGCGATTGGGTGACGGCAGAGTTTTCTTCGGCGCTTTCGATCAAGCTGCGGTCTGGGCAGATCGAGATGCAGCACCGAGCGGACGCGCTCGCCATGTTCACCACGATGACCGCGGATACCTTCACGGTGCCGCCGATCTCCGGCGCGCAGTTCCGTACCGCCGCGCGGTCTGCCGATCAGCACGCGCTCCGCCTGCGGGCCGGTGACGCGCTGCATCTCGCGATCTGCGCGGATCATGGCGCCACCCTCTGCACGTTGGACCGGCGACTCGGTGAGGTAGGACCGGCCCTGGCGGTGAAGACGGCGCTGCTATGAACGCGCCGCCGGCGAGTGCGCAAAGACCAGCGACAGCCCGGCGGCTTGATGCGTAGGAAGCTGACATGCCCACCGATCGCTCGCACGGCGGAGATGGGTGGATTCCCGTCTGTCCGCTTTCGGAAGGGGGGCGAAAGCTCGACCTCCTGGTTGAACATATGGCGCCGACCCGCTACGATTCAGTATCGAGTTAGGAGAACGAAACATGTCCGAGGTCATGGTTGCCGAGTCGTCAGTCTCGCTCCGTTCCGCTGTGATCGCCGCTCGTCCGATGAACCCTGCACTCCAGCGCCTCCAGCAGCGCGTGCTGGCTGAGGCCGATGCTAGCGAGGTGATCACCAGCTACGATCGAATGCATCACCGCCATAGCCGCTCGTAAGTAGCGGCTCCGTGTCGGCGGCGAAGATAACGTCGTTCCTCGTCAAGCTCGCGTCGAGATGCAACCTCGATTGCGACTATTGCTACGTCTATCATCATGCAGATCAGGGGTGGCGTTCATTGCCGCGGCTCCTGTCGGCTGAGGATCGCGAGGCATTCGCTCAACGTCTCGCGGAGTATGCGGCCGAGGCTGACCTCAAGCGGGCTGCCGTCATCTACCACGGTGGCGAGCCGCTCCTGGCGGGTGCGGAGGACACCGCCGAGTTCACACGTCGCCTCCGCCAAGTTGTCGGGCCTGACGTGGAGCTTGAGATCGGCCTACAGACGAACGGTCTCCTCCTGACGGATGCGGTTCTGGACGTCCTGGAGAGTGAGCGGATCGCCGTCTCCCTGAGCCTCGACGGTCCCAGCGAAGTCAACGATCTTCACAGGAATACGCGCCGCGGCCGGTCGAGCTACGACAGGGTGGCAGGGGCACTGAAGCGCCTCAAGCGTCGTCCAAAAACGTTCGCCGGCATCATTTCCGTCATCGACGCCAGCGTGAAGCCGGAGACGTTGCTGGAGTTCTTTGCACGGGAGGCGCCGCCCAAGGTCGATTTTCTGCTGCCTGATTCGCATCACGGGCGGCTGCCACCCCACCGAGATGTGGACCCCACGCTTTACGAGCGTTGGCTGACTGAGTGCTTTGACTTGTGGTTCGACAACTATCCTGAGCTTCGGGTCCGTACCTTCGAAGCTCTCCTCGACGCGGTCGCCGGCCTTCCCTCCGGAACGGATGCTTTCGGTCTTGGGGACGTAAGCCTGATCACGATCGAGACGGACGGCACCTACCATGATCTCGATGTCTTGAAGGTCGTTGGCAACGGCGCGACTCGCCTAGAAGGCTCGGTCCGCGACACGCCAATTTCGGCCGTAGCAACGTCGCCGGCGATCGCGGCACATCGCCGGCTGCTCTCGAAAGAAGGGCTGAGTGCGGTCTGCAGGCAATGCGCGGTTGTTGACGTGTGCGGCGGGGGTTCGGTGCCGCACCGCTTCGGGAATGGCGGCTTTGCGAACCCTACTGTCTACTGCGGCGAGATGAAGAGCCTCATCGCGCATGTCAGGCGGCGGTTGGAGGGGTGTCTTGGCGAAGCTATGGTGGCGGCGCGAGACCTTGATGTGAATCTGGGGGATTTCGAGCTCGCTGAGCGAGCTGCCCCAGTTATCACGGAGATCTGGAACGACGCTTGTACTGATAACGAGGCGGTCCTCGAAACGATCATTTCAGAAGTTGCACGCAGGGCGAAAGGCACCAATCGGCTAAGGATGCTTATTGGCGGGCTCACCCCGGAGAGAAAGCGTCTCTTTGCGGGCGATCCCGGCCTCGTTGCCTGGCAGAGGGCGTATCTCGCCCGCGAGAAAGGCCGGGTGGTCTACGATATCGATGGCAAAGTCCTGACTCCAGACCTCCTCTACCTTGAGGAGAAGCTGGAACGTGCACCGGGGCTCGGGCTCGCCGTCGGGGAACAAGACTGTTGGCTTCGGAGGCCGTTCGGGACGTCGATTCTGTTCGAAGATGCCGATGTTGTAGATCGCGCTCGGTCGGTGGTTACCGAAGCGCTAGAGATCGTGCAGCAGTGGCGGCCGGCGCTGTACCGTGAGATGCTGACGATTTGCCGGGCGGTGCAATTCGTCCGGGACCCGACCGCGCATCCCGAGAAGATCGTCTCCTTCAGCGATAACTCCGTCCCGGGTGCACTCTTTGTGTCGGTGAGGCAGGGAGAAAGAATTATCGATCCCTATGACCTCGCTGACTCGCTCGTCCACGAGCACCGGCATCAGAAGCTATATTTGCTCGAGCGGCGATTCCTGATGACGCAGCCGGGTGAGCTTGTTGTCTCACCCTGGCGCGAGGATTTGCGCCCGGCATCGGGTCTGCTGCACGCGGTGTTCGTCTTCGTGGAGCTCCGTCGCTTGTGGGAGCATGTCCGGGACCACGGGCATGAGCGCTTGCGCCAGCGTGCGCTCAAGCAGCTCGCGGACACGGAGCGCAACCTCGCAGAGGCATGTAAGACTCTTCGGACATGTCCGCTGACGCCGGTGGGGCGCGCGCTCGCCGCCGTTCTTGAAGGAGAGGCGGCGCGGCAGTCGCTCGCGGCGTGAAGCCTCTGCGGATCCCGTTGAACAGGTTGCCCGAGCAGCCGGGCGAGCGGCACGGCAGACTGCGCAGCTACTTCTGCGACAAGGATGCCGAAGCTGTCCGTGTGGGGAACGCATGGGAACTCCGCCTTGCCTGGCCAGGAGGAGAAGAGCGCCACGTTGATCCGGAGCTAGCCCAGGGCCTGAGTTCTTGGGGCAACCTTTCGCGCAGAGAAATGGCCATGGCTCAGCGCCGGAGTGGCCGCATCCTGCGTGTGCTCTATGATACTTGGACGCTCTACAGCTGGAGCGAATGGTTCGCGCACAACGGCATTAAGCCCGGCGAGCCCCTCACGATCCTACATGTCGACGATCACCACGACCTTATGTCCCCGCGCCTGTTCATGCGAGACGAAGGACTCGTCGACCCAATGACAGGACTCTGCTTCGACCTCTTCGATCCGGAGTCGGTGCTTTCCGCGCTCAATAGCGGCGCGGTAGGTATGGGAAGCTTTCTGACCCCTATCCTTCGTTGCTTCCCACAGGCCGATGTGAGGCAGCTGACACAGCCGCCGAAAGTGACCGGGACAACAGACAACCGCGTCGTGTTGACCGAGCGCGTGGACGACCTGCTGGAACCGGGGGCGCTTCGTCCGGCAGTCGAATTGCTCGCTTCGAATCTGGGGGACGGGAATTACCGGATTACGAATGATCTAGAATGCTGGTTGGAGCACATCGGCCCTGGCCCAATCCTTCTCCACGTCGACATGGACTACTTCAACAACCGCTATGACGGGGACGAGGACTGGCGCGAGCGCAAATATATCTTGGACCCATGTCTCGACGACGTTATGGCGGAGGTAGATCGTATCAGCGTTGCATTGAGGTCAGCGGACCTGGTCTCACGCATCCAGGATGCAGTGATCGCCTATTCGCCCGGATTTTTTCCAGCGGAGCTTTGGGAAGCCGCCGAACGACGTTTAGAGGAGGGACTGGGGGAGCTCTATGGCTAGCTCCAAGCGCCGCAAGCCAAAGCGCGAAACCCCCAAGCCTAAGGCGGTGAAGCCGAAGCCACCGTCGGAGAGAGTCGCCCCCACTGAAGTCACGGTCGAACGTGCAAAAGGGACGCGGAGCAAGGGAGGCGGCGATGGCGGCGAGGCTTGGCACATCTGCCACAGCGGCGAGAAGGTAGGCGACGTCTACATCAACCTGATCGATGAGCCACCTCTTGGGCCCCATGCGTCCATTCAGATTTATCTAAATCGGAGGAACCAGGGTCTCGGCATTGGCCGCGTGGGCTATCGCCTCGCTAGCGAGGCGAGCCGGTATGACACGATTTATGCGCATATGCGCAAGGCGAATGTCGCGTCGCGGCGCGCCGCGGAGGAAGCGGGCTATGTCGACGCCTCGCCTTCGGGCTTCACGCAGCTCATCATGAGGTGGGATCGGAAGAAATGACCGGACGGACGACCATGCTGGCGTGGATGCGCCCGTCGTTTCAAACTGACCTCGCGCAGCTCAAGGCTGGAGTTCGTCACGTCGTTCGAAGCGAGCTTGCCGACGGCAAGGATTCACTTTCTAAGCTTCGTGCATGGGCGCGTCGGATGGGGCTGTTTGCTGCCGTAGATCGGGATGGCTTCTTTACTCTGTCCTGCTCCCCTTCTGCGGCGAGAAGAGCTCTGCACATCGATCGGCTGCCAGGCCGCCACGAGACGGCGTTGGGGCAGGTACTCGGCTACCCTCTCTGCTGTTGTCGCGCTGCTGCCCGCCAAAGCGAAGCGTGCATCGATGAATGGGCACTTTCCATAAGCAAGCGGCGGTTTATCGGCCTCTACAGACTCATTCATCCGGGAGGCTATAGTGATGGCCAAGCGATCTTGAGCCACGTTCCCTGTTCACCTCGCTGCCGGCCATCCCTCCAGATGGCACTGACCTTACTGGCTGGAGCTTCGCGTCCTTGGCTCTGTAGCAGCTACCGAGGCACCGCTCGCGTCGTGAGGCGGTGACGGTGCCAGTCGCCTTCGTCATGCCCTGCTTCAACGAGGCGGCCATGGTAGAAGCGGCGGCCGCATCCCTGGGGTTCGGACGGACCCGTTCGCCAGCTGCCCCGGACGTTTATCTCGTCCTCGTCAACAATGGATCGACGGACGGCACTTTGGACGTCATGCAGCGTATTGCATCAGCGTCGCGTCCGGGTTCGGTATCGATTGTGGATGAGCCGGAACGGGGCTTCGTCCCTCCTAGACGCAGCGGTGCCTTATTCGTGAGCCAGTTGGCTGCACGAGTAGGCCAGCCTCCGGACCGATGGCTGGTCCTGCAAGCCGATGCCGACACCCAATACTTGCCCGGCTACGCGCAGTGGATGCAGCAGTTCCTCGGGTCGCGAAGAGGTGTGCTACTTGAAGGCGCGGTCAAGCGGGACGCAACCTTCGATGCGGCCTTTCCCACTTATCGGACGCTGGAGCGGCAGGTCGATGCGGTTTTCGCGGTGGTCTCCGTCGCGGACGAGGAAGATGTGGTCGTCGACGACAAGACGTGTGGGTATGTCCTTGCCGACTATCTTGGGTGGGGCGGACACTTCCGCGAATTCGAGGCCGGGGGAAGCGAGGTCTACGCTGAGACGACGCGCCTCTTGCTGCGGGTGCGCCTGGCCCATGGAGTGACAAAGATGCGCGTCAATCCCGCTCAGGCAATTCCTTCGAGGCGACGCATTTTGGAGGATCCAGCGCTGCACTTCGCGACGGCGGGTTTTCCGAGAGAGGCGGGCTGGCTTCGGCGCTGGCGCGAGCGTCATCCCAAGTACCGGACGGTCGTGGAATTTGCGTCCGACAGCGATGATCCGGAGGTAATCGAAGCCTGCTTCTACCGCCGGGCTCACGACATCGCACTATTCTGGCTCTTGCCGTGGTTGGTAAAGCGCGCCATCGACGGCACGTCCTTTTCAACACCTCAGGGCCATACGGCCGAGCTCCTGTCCCTTGTCCCCGAATTCGGCCTAGATGAACTCGCGGCGTCGCCAGCCTTGGCGATCATGGCGGTCCTGAATGCGATCGAGGGGCACCCCGACGTCTTCCGCGCTGCCAATTGATCGTTCGGCGAACGATGAGCATGCGAATGGCTGCTTTAGGGGAGCATGGGCGCAACGCGCATTCTCCAACTTGGGTTGACAGCGGGCGGCGCACTCGGCGGGTGCACCGTCATTGCGCGCTTTGCCGCGCAGGGGCTTTGGTCACCGCGAACGGATCGACGTCCCGGTGGATCGGCTGGGCGCGGCCCATCCATGGCTCGGGGCGGATGCGGCGTGCCCAGTCGGCAAAGCTCGGGATAAACCCGAGGTCCTCGCGGACATGCTGCTCGCCGATCAACCGCAGCGGCACAACGCGCCCGGTCGAGATGGTGATGGTCGGTCCGAAAAATCGCTCCGCCATGAAGATGCCTTCGGCATGATGCCGGAGGGCACGATGCCGGAAATCGGCCGTCAGCATCTTCGACTCGTCGAACCAGGTGTGGAGCGGCAGGTAATCATCCGCAGTTCCGCCCCAAAGGCGCGCCGAGGACAGGGCGTGATGATATGGGTGAGCCATCGTCGCCTCCATCAGAATTCATGTTCGGAGTAGGAGGTCGTCATCACGCGCTCGTTGTATTCCAAACGGATGGTGCGCTCGACGACATCGAAGATGAATTCGCCATAGGCGCCGGCTTCGTTCTCCCAGCCGTCATGCACCTCTTCGAGGAAGTCATAGGCCAACTTTTCGATCGCGTCGCGCACAGGCATGGTCTCGGTCTGCACGCCGCTGCCGTCCCAGAGGGGGGTGCGGATTTCGATGGTGCCGTCGGTCAATTCGGTGGCGGTTTCGTCTGGGGCCGTCGCGTCGATGCTCTCGATCTGTCCGGAGTCACCGGCGCCGTCGAAGTGAACGGTGACACGCTGAACGCCAGCAGCCTGAAGCACGGCGAACAGCGCGGCCTTGTTGAGCGGCGTCACCTCGCGGGCCAACTCGGCGCGCAGCCGGGCCTGGGCCTCGTACTGCGCGAAGGCATCGTGCGGGTTGTCGATCATGAGGGTGATCCTTCGGGGTTCGGGAAAGCCGAAGCTCGGAAGGCCCGAGGCAGGGTGCCCCGGGCCTTCGTCCGTCACTCAGCGGCGATGGCCTGCGGCACGGCGGGATCTTCGGCGTCGATCAGGAACGCCGGCAGTGCGGTGATTGCGTCGGTGTCACCGTCAACCGTACCCCCGGCTTCATCATCGCTGGCCGCGGGAGCGACGGCCGCAGCCTCAAGCAGTCCGGGAGTGCGGAGCGGCTCGGGCAACCAGCCGGTGCCGGCAAGCAGCCGTTCGGCCTCCTGCGCCATCTCCGGCTTCTTCGGGTGGTCGATCAGCTGGGCCGCGTGCTCGCCCTTGGCCTCGCGCACGGCTTCCAGGATGCGGGCCTTCGGCACCCGACCGAGATAGGTCTCCACCGTCGGCGCCCAGCCGGCCGCCGCCATGTCGAGACCGACCGCCTGCGCCAGCCGATCGGCGTGCGCCAGAGCGCCCGGACGGCGGTTCCAGGGTTCGTGCAGCGCATTGATCGTCAGCGCCGCGCAATGCGCGAACAGCGCCGCGCGCGTGTCGGTGTCGAACCCGACGAGCGCGCCCCAGAGCTCTCCGGACGTCGCCGGCAACTGCTTCACCCACGCCTCGTGCCGCACGTCGATGGCCCTGGCGGATGCCGTGTCGTTCAGTCCCGGAGCCTGCGTCCCGAACCCGGCGCTCTTGGCCTCGATCTCCAGGCATGTGTCGGCGGCGGAGCGATAGAACAGGCGGAGACAAAGCGCGTGGAGCACGGCCAGGAACGCCGTGTCCCAGTCGTTCCCCAAGGCTTCCCGCAACGCGAGCGTCCGGTGTGCGGTGAGCTCCGTCATCAGCCGCTCGGGCAGTGGCTTCAGCCCCTCGTCTTCCTCGGGCGCCTCGGCGGACGGCTCCGCGCCCGTGATGGTCGTGGTCGAGCGCGCCTCCCTGGCGGATTGATCCCGATCGGTTTCGGGCACGGTGCTGGCCGGCTCCGCCGCATGATCGGGATCGTCGGGCGCAGCCACCGCCGGCTCATCCTCGGGCCGCACGTAGCCGCGCTCGACGCGCAGCGCGCCGTCGCGGTCGATGCTGACGAAGACGCCGGCGCGGACGATGTCGGCGGGATCGAATTTAGGCGGGCGATTCTGGAATGCCTCGATCGCCGCTTCGATCTCGGTCAGTCGTGCCTCGACCGCCTCGGGCAGTTCGTCGGCCTCGCCATACTGCTCTTCGAGCGCGTCGTATTCGCCCTTCAGCGCATCGAACTCCGCCTGTTCGGCCTCGGTCAGCGGATTGGTGCCCGGCAGCGGACGCAGTCCGTGCCGGTGGCCGTAGGGGAAGTCCGGCGTGGCCTCGACCCATTTCCAGCCTTCAGCGCGGACGGCGTCCGCCTCGCGACCCAGGCGCTCGGCCACCAGCCGGTCGAGCAGCGCCGGGTCCTGGAACCAGCCGCCGTCGTCATCCTGGAACAAGTCGCGCATCACGATGCCGCCTGCGGCTTCGTACGCCTCGGTGCCGACAAAGCGCGCGCGCCGGTCGCTTGCGCGCACCGCGCCCTCGGTCAGCATGCGGCGGATGATGTGCGGCTCCTTGTTCCAGCCGCGCTGGATCGTCGCCCACACTTGTTCCTGCCGCGCATGATCGTCGCTCACGCAGAACGCTATCAGCTGATCGAGCGTCATCGCCCCCTCGGCATAGGCGTCGAGCAGCACCGGGCTGGCGGCGGCGAGCTTGAGCCGCTGCCGGACCACCGGGGCGGTGACGCCGAACGCGGCGGCGATCTCCTCCTCGCCCTGGCCCTTCGCGCGCAGCGTCTGGAAGGCGCGGAACTGGTCGAGCGGGTGCAGCGCCTCGCGGTCGGTGTTCTCGGCGAGGCTGTCCTCCTCGGCTAGGCCATCGGTCTTGACGATGCAGGGGATGGGCGCGGTCCTGGCCAGACGCTTCTGCCGGACCAGCAGTTCCAGTGCCCGGAAGCGCCGTCCGCCGGCGGGCACCTCGAACACGCCGGTCTCACTGCCGTCGGCGTCCAGCACCGGGCGCACGCTCAGGCTCTGCAACAGGGAACGCCGGGCGATGCTCTCGGCCAGCGCCTCGATCGAGACGCCGGCCTTCACGCGCCGGACATTGGCCTGGCTCAGGACGAGCTTGTTGAACGGAATGTCCCGGGACGGGTTCAGGACGATCTTCTGGGTCGCAGCCATCTTGTGATCTCCGCGACGGGCCGGCCGGGAGCCTCTCTCCCAGCCCCTCGGCCCATCACGAAAATCCCCTCCGCCCTCTCGCTCTCGCCAGAACCGGGCCTCACGCGCCGGGGTCATCCGCCGCCGTCTCGGGCAGGTTGACCACCTCGGCGCCGGCGGCGCGGTAGGCCGCTGCCACCGCCGCCAGAGGCACGTAGCTGAACGGGCCATGCGGTGGTGGGTCCGGCGGCGCGCCGACGGCGACCATCGGACCTCGAATGACGAGCCGCGCCACGGCGTCAAAGGCCACACCGCGGCTGTCGATCACCGGCAGGCGGGCTTCGATGCAGGCCGCCTTGATCGGCTCCGAATCGTATCCCAGGAGCCGGCATCCGTCCCCATACCAAAGGATGAAGCCACCCCGGCCGATCGAGAGGTGGCCACCCTCGGTCGCCAGGGCTTCCGCGATCAGGTCGGCATGGGGGGAGTGGAGGTCGACGTTTTCGGCTGCGTGCATGGCAGTTCTCCATGACGGGCCGGCCGGAAGCCTCTCTCCCGACCCTTCGGCACGTCACGGAACGCCGGCGGCCCTCTGGCTCTCCGGCGCCGAGGCCGGGATCGCGAAAACTGAGCGAGCTTCCGGCTCATCCTCATCGGCCTGGAACGCCAGCAGATAGTCGGCCGCCTTCGAGGCCGCGCTGGCGGCGCGGATGATCGCGCGATCATCGTCGCGCAGCACCTCGAGCCAGGAACCGATGTAGTCGGCGTGCCGCACGGTCGGGACGATGCCGAGGCTCGCGCAGAGGAATGCCGCCGTCATCTCGGCGACCAGTTCTTCCTTCGCGTAGCTGGCGGAGCCGAAGCCGCCGGACATGTCGCGGGCCAGGCGATCGGGCGCGCCGGACCAGTGGCCGAGCTCATGCAGCGCGGTGCGATGCCAGTTCACCGGCTCGAAATAGGCCTGCGGCGGTGGCACCTGGATGAAGTCGCCAATCACCGAATAGAACGCGCGGTCGCCGCCGATTCTGATGTCGGCGCCACTGGCCCGGATCAGCGCCTCGGCCTGTGGCAGGATGAGGCCGTCGGGAACCGGCGGTGCCGTGGATGCGATCGTGTCGGGTAATCCGGCGCACTGATCGGTGTTGAACACGGTGAAGCGCTTGAGGAACGGGATGGCGCTCGGCTCGTCGCCGTCGCGGTCGGCGCGCTCGCGCTCGGCCTCGGGCACGAAGCGGTCGGCATAGACCACCGTGGTGCCGCGCTCGCCCTTGCGGACGTTGCCGCCGAGCGCGAGCGCCTGCCGAAAGGTGAGCCATGCCTGGCCGGAATAGCCGCGCTCGATCACCGCGCCCCAGAGGATCAGCACGTTGATCCCCGAATAGCGCCGGCCGGTGGCGGCGTTCCTCGGGAGGCCGACGGCCGCCCCAGTGCCCGAGGCGCCCCACGGCTGGACCCAGGGCAGGCGCCCGGCTTCCAGCTCGGCGATGATCTTGTCGGTGATTTCGGCATAGAGGCCCGCCCGGACCTGACCGGTACGAGCGCGAGCGGCTGAACGTGACATCGCGGATCTCCGCGACGGGCGCCGCGAGCCTCTCTCGCGGTCCTCAACCCGTCACGGCCGACCCGGCCGAACTCTCACTCTGGAATTTCGCCCTGCCTCAGCCGTCAGTCGGCCACTCACGGGACCACTCGCGAACTGGACCAGACATTCGACCGCTCGACCTGTGGCGGCCGCAGTTCACCCTGAGCGGCCGATCGCCGGCGCGGTGCCGAGCGGCAAGGATGGGGGTACGCGGAAGTCCGTCTGCAGGCCTTCCAACTGCGGCTTCGCGCCCTTGTCGGTCATTAAGGGCCTAATCGGCAGTCGTGCAAGCTGCCGTATGCTGAGCGATCCGCGTCGATCCGGGATTATTCCGGGTGACGGGGCGTGGGAAGGGCACTAGATTCGCGCGGCTTCGAAAAGCAATGGGGGCGACGTGTATCTGGCCGAGTTGACGATCAGGAACTTCCGCAGGATCAGGGAGGCACGCCTGTTTTTCCGGCCTGGTCTCAACATCATCGTCGGCTCGAACAATATCGGTAAAACGGCGGTCGTCGACGCGTTGCGGGCGCTGCTCGCCGGCGCCGACGATCCCTATCCGCGCTTCACGCTCGACGACGTTCATCTGCCGGCCGGCGGCACGGCGTCGGGTGAGATCCTGTTCGAATATATCTTCAGCGACCTGAGCCTGGATGACGAAGGCGAATTCCTGCATGCGCTGCGCGAGGTGCCCGGCGGCAAGGTCGAGGCGGTAGTCGGCGTCGCCTATGGCGAGGCCGACAAGTCGGGCCGGCTCAAGCCACGCCGCTGGTGCGGGGACTTCGGCGAGGTCGCGATCACCTCCTCAATGCTGGAGAATCTGCGCAGCGTCTATCTCCAGCCGCTGCGTGACGCCGAGCAGGGGCTGAGGCCGAGCCGCAACAGCCAGCTGTCCCGGTTACTGCACCTCCTCTCAGACGAGAGCGGCAGGGAGGGTATCACCGCGGCGCTCAAGAAGCTGGACACCGAGCTCAAGGGCCAGAAGCCGATCCAGGACGCCCATTCCGCGATCACCGGCCGCCACCGGACGATGCTCGGGGTGAAGCTCGCCCAAGCAATTGACGTTGGTCTCGCCGGCACGGACTTCGGCAAGCTCGCCGCGCGCCTCTCTTTGGTCGTCGACATGTTTGAGATCGAGCGCAACGGACTTGGCTATAACAACCTGATCTTTATGGCAGTGGTGCTAAGCGAGCTCGCCAAGAATGCCGACGCGGCCTTTCGCAGTCTGATTATCGAGGAGCCCGAGGCTCATCTCCACCCGCAGCTCCAGGCGGTGCTGCTGCGCTATCTTTCGAGCATCGATAAGGGCGCGCCTGGCGAGAAGCCGGTGCAGGTCTTCGTCACTAGCCATTCGCCAAACTTCGCCAGTATCGCCGATCTCGACTCGATTGTCTGCCTCGTCGAGGTCGACGGCATCGCGACGGCCTTCCACCCGCGGTCGGTCAGGTTCGAGAAGGGGAAACGCGAGAAGCTCGCCCGCTATCTCGACGTCACACGCGCCGAGCTCTTCTTCGCCCGCCGTGCGATCTTCGTGGAAGGCGCCGCCGAGCTACTGCTCGTCAGTTTGCTCGCCCGGCGCAGCGGCCAGGATCTGCGCGATCATGGTGTCAGCCTGATCAGCGTCGAAGGTCTTAACTTCGACTCCTTCATGCCGCTGTTCGGTGAGGAGGCGATCCGGATTCCGGTGGCGGTCATCACGGATGCCGATCCCTCGACCATCATCGCGAAGAAGACCGTCGCGCTCTATCCCGGTCCGACGGACGTGGTCGATCCATCGGCGAACGCCAAGGCGATGCTCGAGCGTCAGGATAGGTTACTGAAGGTGTTCTTCGGTCAAAAGACTTTCGAGTATGATTTGGCGCTGATCGCCAAGAACCGACCGGCCATGCTGGCGGCTCTGAAAGACATCCATCCGCAGATCGGTGCGGACCTCGCCGCGGCCGTCGACGCGGGGAGCAGCGACCAAGCCAAGGCCGAAACTCTGTTCCGCGGCATGTTCGAGCGCGAGCACGGAAATGTGCAGAAGGGGCGCTTCGCCCAGGCGCTCGCCGCCCGAATCGTGGATGACGATATCGCATTCGAAATGCCGGCCTATATTGGGTACGCGATCGAGCATGTCTGTCGATGATGCCGGACTTGTCGCCCGAGCAGCGGGACATCGTCGAACTCCCGCTGAAGCTCATGTCCGTTGTCGCATGCGCCGGCAGTGGCAAGACGATGACAGCTGTCCACCGGCTAGCGCGGATGCGCCGACTCTACAACGGACCGGGCGTCGTCGCGCTGCTATCCTTTTCCAATGTCGCGGTTGACACGTTCCGCCGGGAATACAGCGCGTTAATGCGCGATGCCCCGGCAATCGGGCGGGGCTTTGCCGTCGAGATCGACACGATGGACGGCTTCATCACCACCAACGTGCTGCGCCCGCATGGGCACCGCCTCATGCAGTGCGACCGCACGCCCTATCTGGTCGACGGGCACGAGAGCTTCCTGAACAGCTTCAAAGTCTATGACGGCACGCGGTCGCATAAGGTTGGCGATGTCGTCATTGCCTATGACAATGGCCAGTTCCGCTACGAGGCCGGCCGTGCCTCCCAGGTGATCCCGGCGAAATTCGGCGCCGCCGGCATCGCGAAGCTCGGCAAGACCGGCGCCTATACTCACGCGGCCGGCCGCTACTGGGTGATCCGGACGCTGCAGGAACAGCGCTTCGTGCTGCGCGCTTTCGCGCGGCGCTATCCCCACATCCTTATCGACGAGGCGCAGGATATCGGGCCCGAGCATCAGGCGATCCTCGAACTCCTGATCGGGGCGGGATCGGAGGTGTCGCTGATCGGCGATCCGAACCAGGGAATCTACGAGTTTGCCCATGCCGACGGCAGATTCCTGCGCGACTATGGCAGTCGGGCAGGTGTCGCTCCCCATAGCCTGACCGTCAATTTTCGCTCCGTCCCCAGCATATTGAAGGTCGCGAACATCCTCACCGGCCGCCGCGACACCGCAAAGCGTGAGGAGCCCACCGACCGGCACGCCGCCTTCTATATGCCGTTCAAGGCGACCGAACGGACAAAGGCGCTCGCCTCCTTCCAGAGCCTGATGCGTGCGGCAGGGATCGAACCGGCAAAGGGCGTAGTGCTGTGCCGTTCCGCAGACTGGGCCGCCGACTGGAGCGGAGAAGGCGGCGGGCAGGGTGAGGGTGTCGTGCGTTGCTTTGCCAACGCGGCGATCAGTCGCGACCAGCACAAAAATTACCGTCAGGCATTCGCTCATGCTGCCGTCGGCCTCGTCGGCCTACTGGCGCCCCGGCATTGCGCGCTCGCAACCCAGCTCGAGCGGACGTCGGATCCGGTTATGCGAGGCCTGCGCCGCGCGCTCTGGTGCTTCGTGCGTGATGCTGGCGCCGGACTACCGTCGGCCTTTCTCGCGGCCGACACCGACTGGCATCCCCAGCTGAGCGCGCGCATACGCCCGTTCCTCGATCAGATCGCCCGCGACTTCGGTCTCAGCCTTGCCGACAATCTCGGTAATCGACTGGCCAGGAAGAAGCTCCAGAACCGGCCGCTTGTCGAAGTGCCCGATCTGGCCAGCACCGATGTGCTGCAATGCCGGGTATCCACCGTGCACAAGGTCAAGGGCGAGAGCCTCGAGGCAGTCCTCTATGTCGCCAAGAAGGGCCATGTCCGAGCGCTGCTGGATGGCACCGCGAGCGAAGAAGGCCGAATCGGCTATGTCGCACTGACGCGCGCCCGCAACCTGTTCGTCCTTGCCGTTCCTGACGCCAGTTTGGCCGAGTTCGCACCGGACCTTGAAGCGAAGGGCCTCCGGCGGGCAGGGTTTGCCGACCAGGCGCGCGACCGAGAGACAAATCTCGTCCGGCGCGTCCCCGAAGAAGGCGATGCAGTCGTCGGATCCCAAGGCTGACGAATAGTGATATGTTTGAACTCATCGAACTTATCGAGAAGTCCAGCGGGACGGTGCATGCCGAGTTTCGGCGTTGGTTCAGGGCCATACCAGCGGCGGTGGCCTGGAATCTGCTTTCCGATTACAGCATCGGCGACAATACGAAGCAGAATGACGCGTTCTCCTTCGTCGTGCTTCTAAACCACGACACGTTTCAGAACATCGCCTCCTATATCGCCGCGGTCGCGCCAAAGGACATCAAGGCCTCTCGCACGCCCCCGGAAGGGCTTCTTGACTATCTCAGCTGTCCCGTGGCGTTCAGCATGAATTTCGTGGTCGAGCGCCAGAGCGCCTATTTGAGAAACCTCGTAACCGTCGATGCGATGGGCGGTCTGACCAAGGCTTTGCGCGGGATCCTTCGGGAATGGACGGCGGCAGAGCCGCCCAATGCCGCATATTACGACACGCTCGATCGCCGGTTGGGTTTGCTCGAGACCGAGTTGGCGCACAAGAAGCCGCCGCTTAAGCTGCTGCGCCAGATCTTCCTTGTCGCATCGTTCGCGGCAGTCGTGCTCGGCATGATCAATAGCGCGAAATCGCCGCTGGCGATCCGCTGGATCAGCGACAGGGACGCGATGTTCGAACGCCATGACGGGGTCGCCTTCGACCTCGCTTGGCTGTTTTTCCAGATGGAGCGGCGCAAGAGGGGCGGGGTGATCGACCTGCGTCGGCCGCAGATTGCTTTTGGGGCGCCCGGTATGGACGGGATCACCGAATACGCCGAGTTCGTGCGGCTGCCGGACTTCCTGGCTGGCACGCTTGCCGATTTAAAGCTGCCTCAGATGATGTTCACACATCGCAAGTTCCCGCCTGTGTTTAATCGTCTCTTCCTCAATTCGCAAAACGGTGCCGTTATTGAACTGCTCAGCGGCGCTGATCGCGTGACTTCGCGACGCATCACGTTCGGCAAGAGCAAGCCGAATGCGGCGGACGCCGAACCGCAGCGTTCACCCGACCTGCCCGACGGGGCGAATGTCACCTTTTCGAAAAATTCAGGGGAAGTTTGAGTGAGCGACGCCACGTGCCCTTGAGGGCCTATTCCACGCAATCAGGTTCTCAAGGCTTGTCTCGCAGGTGGCCGCTATTCGACCTCGCGCGCCCAAGGCCGCCATTCATTTATCGGCCAATTTCGGCCGCTGCCAACCGGCCGGTCGATAGTGTCACAAGGCGACCGCTCCAGCCAGCAAGGCAGCAAGCCATTCCCGCAGCTTCGACCAGCGCCGCCGTCCTGAGACATTGCGCACCGCGATCGCCACCGCCTTGCGGCTGCCGACCAGCACCATCAGCCGCTTGCCGCGCGTGATGCCAGTATAGAGCAGGTTCCGTTGTAGCATGGTGTAGTGCTGCGTCAGCACCGGGATCACCACGGCGGAATACTCCGAGCCCTGCGCCTTGTGGATCGTCGCCGCATAGGCCGGCACCAACGCATCCAGATCGCCAAGGCCATAGGTCACATCACGCCCGTCGAACCGCACGGTGATCTCGGCTTCCTCCGTGTCGATCGCTTCGATGAAGCCGATGTCGCCGTTGTAGACCTCACGGTCGTAGTCGTTCTCGATCTGCATGACCTTGTCGCCGGGCGCAAAGGTCCAGCCGAATTTCTCGACCTTCGGCGTCGCCTCGCCATTCAGCGCGGCCTGGAGGTCGATGTTCAGCGAGCGAGCGCCAACGCCGCCGCGTGCCATCGGGCAGAGCACCTGGATGTCGCGCACCGGATCGAGACCGAAGCGGCGGGGGATGCGGGTCTTCACCAGATCGATGATGCGCGCGACGGCGGTCTCCGGGTCGTCAGCCTGGACGAAGTGGAAATCGCTCCCTGCCTCGGCGCGGGTCAGGTCCGGCATCTCGCCGCGGTTGATTCGGTGCGCGGTAGTTATGATCCGGCTGGACGCCGCCTGGCGGAAAATCTCGGTCAGCCGCACGACCGGCACCGCGCCCGAGCCGATCAGGTCCGCCAGCACCTGGCCTGGCCCGACCGACGGAAGCTGATCCACGTCGCCCACCACCAGCAGGGCGGCCGCCGCGGGGATCGCCCGGGCCAGCGCGTGCATCAGCGGCACGTCGACCATGGAGGCCTCGTCGATGACCAGCAGGTCACAGTCCAAGGGGTGATCCGGTCCGCGCCGGAACCCGCCGGTGCGCGGATCGACCTCCAGCAGGCGATGGATCGTCCTGGCCTCGAACCCGGTCGCCTCGCTCATCCGCTTCGCCGCTCGCCCGGTGGGGGCCGCGAGCAGGATGCGCACGGCCTTGGCGGCAAGGATGGCGAGGATCGCCCGCATGATCGTCGTCTTGCCCACACCAGGGCCGCCGGTGATCACCAGCAGCTTCGAGGCAACGGCAAGGCCGACCGCTTGGCGCTGGGTCTCGGCGAGCATCATGCCGATCCGTCGCTCCACCCAGGGGACGGCTTTTTCCGCGTCGATCGCCGGCCAGGGCAGCGCGCCGGAAGCGACCGCCCGCAGCCGTTCGGCGATGCCGCGCTCGGCATGCCAGAGGCCGGCGAGGAAGACGCAGTCCGCCTCGCCGACGCAATCGGCGATCACTGCGCCGTCGGCCAGTTCGAGATCGAGCGCGGTGCGGATCAGCGCCTCCGGCACCTCCAGCAGGCGTTCCGCGAGCGGGATCAGTTCCGCGACCGGCAGACCGCAATGGCCCTCGTCCATCGCCTCGGCGAGGGCGTAGCCGATGCCGGCGCGCACGCGGATCATCGCGGTCTTCTCGATGCCGAGCCTGCCGGCGATGGCGTCCGCCGTCTTGAAGCCGATGCCGCGGATGTCGCGCGCGAGCCGATACGGGTTCTCGCTCATCACCTGGATGGCGTCGGCCCCGTAGGTCTTGAAAATACGCACCGCGCGCGCTGTGCCGACGCCGTGGCTGTGCAGGAACACCATGATCTCGCGGATCACCTTCTGCTCGGCCCAGGCATCGACGATGCGCTTCGCCCGGACCTCGCCGATCCCGCCCACCTCGCGCAGGCGCTGCGGCGCGCCCTCGATGATGTCGAACACCTGCTCGCCGAAGCCGCGCACCAGCTTCTTCGCGTAGACCGGGCCGATGCCGCGGATCATGCCTGAGGCGAGGTAGCGTTCGATCCCCTCGGCCGTGGTCGGCGCCGAGGTTTTCAGGAACCGCGCCTTGAACTGCTGGCCGTGGGTGCGGTCGTTCACCCACTCCCCGGTGGCGGTGATCCACTCGCCGGCGGCGATGGCGGCGGCGTGGCCGACGATGGTGACGAGGTCGCGGTGCCCGCGCGCCTTCACCCGCAGCACGGCGAAGCCGTTCTCGGCATTGTGGAACGTCACCCGCTCGACGATGCCGGCGAGCACTTCGCCGTCGGGCCACGGGGCTTGGTGCTCGGTCATCGCCTGATGCCGTCAGGCGGGCTGAAGCGGGGCGAGCAGGTCGGCATCGTTGCTGGCTGGCCGGTTGACCCGTGTGCTCACCGGCCAGACAAGCAGCGTGTCCGCGGCCGCCGGGTGCAGCAGCGATGCGGCGTCGCCTTCGGTCTCGCCGAGCCATAGCGGCCAGTCGGGCTGATCGATGATCACCGGCATCCGTTCATGGATGGGCGCCATGGTCGCGTTCGCGGCGGTCACGATGATGGCGAAGCTGCGCAGCACCTCGCCCTCGGGACTGCGCCAGCCTTCCCAGACGCCGGCGAAGGCCAGCGTCTCGCCGTCACGCCGGGCGATCGCGTAGGGCTGCTTGGGTGCGTTCTCGGTGCGCTGCCATTCGTAGAACGCCTGCGCCGGGATCAGCGCCCGGCGGTGGGCGAAGGCATCGCGGAACATTGGTGATGTCGCTACCGTCTCCGCTCGCGCATTGATCGGCCGCCGTGCCGCCCGCAGATCCTTGGTCCAGTGCGGCACTAGGCCCCAGGTCAGCAGATCGAGATGCCGCTCGCCGGTTTCCGGGTGCCGGCGCACCACCATCGCCTGCTGGCTCGGCGCGACGTTCCAGGACGGGGCGACATTGGGCAGCGCCCCGGCGGTGTGAAACAGCCGGGCGATGGCCTCGGGAGGCAAAAAGCTGGCATAGCGCCCACACATCGGTGGCCGATCACTACACCGCCTGCCGGCTCGCTGGCAGTCCCGACCTGGGGCCGGAACCGTAGGTGCTGGCGGTGGCTACGAACGGGGCCAATCTTGCCACTGGCCGTCGGGGCGCGGTTTCAGTGCGGTCCACCAAGTGGTCGCCCGTCGCGCGGCGGGCGAGGCCCGCCAGGTGCTGTCCCCCGCCGAGAGGCGCTTCGACTCCAGATTGGAACCTCGACTCCAGATTGGAACCGCCGAACCTGCGATTCCGCCGCCGCCGACTTTCTGCATGGTGCTTCCACTCCGCTTCCGAATTACCGTTCAGGGGGCCTTGGAAGCAAAAACGGCCCTGGAGGGCCGCTTGGAAGTCCTTAACTTTCATGAGGAAATCTGGAGCGGGCGAAGGGATTCGAACCCTCGACCCCAACCTTGGCAAGATCGCTATCCGACCG
>JAJZVV010000037.1 GCA_021845595.1 Pseudomonadota bacterium
GCCTCCGTCCCTCCGGTGAGCGAAAACCGGAGACCGACGAATCATACTTCGGGGGCAATTCGGAACCCATATTTTTGCACGCCTGCGATTCCGCTCAGGGTGTTCGCGCTCTAGAATCGAAGGCGGCGCTATCCCTCCGCCAGCACCCGCGCCTGCCCTTCCGTCCCGTCCGCGATGTGCCAGGACAACGCGATCGTGGTTCCCGCCGCGACCGCCTCGGTCCGCAGCACCGCCGCGTGCAGCCCGAACCCTACCGACAAGGTGCTGCGCCCGCCCCCCGCCGCACCGGCTGCCTCCCAGCGCAGCTCCGCAGGCTGCTCCAGCACCACCACCAGCCGCGTGCCCGCGGCCATCCGCGCGACCGGCGCCCAGGGCGTCCAGACGCTGCGCGCCGCCGCCCGCCGCTGCGCCCGGTAGCGCCGCCCGACCGCGACCGGCGCGTCCACCGCCCGCCCGGCCTGGCGCGAGGTCACCAGCTTCACGAACTCCGCATGCGCCCACGCGAGCGGCGTCGCCGATCCGGTCGGTCGGCCGGGATAGAGGAACCGGCGTGGGATCGCCTCGGCATCCCACACCTGCTCGGGGATCATGCCGCCCTTGCCCGCCATCGCCGCCATCGTCTCCAGCAATGGCAACGGATCGCGCCCGGCAGCAAGTTCGTACTGCCCTCGTTCGCCGGCCAGCAGCGGCCAGGCGCGGCCGCGCCCGGCGCCGGTATAGGGCGCGCCGTCCTCCGTCTCGCCGTAACCATCCCCGACATAGCGGTGCCAAGCGGGGCCGGAGGGGGTATCGGTTTTGAGCAGCGCATCGGCCAGTTTCAGGCTGTCGATCACCAGCGCATCATCGGCCCGGCGCAGCCCGAACCGCACCAGCGCCAGGAAGTCGAGCGAGACCAGCTCGGTGGCCGCGATCGCGCGCGGCGCGGGCTGGTTGTGCAGCGGGATCAGCGTCGCCAGCGCCGCCGGGTCGGTCAGGATCGCCGCCGGCGCCAGATGCACGTAATAGGCGGGAATTCCCTCCTGTTCGGCCAAGCGCCCGCCGCGCGCCACCAGCCAGCGCTCGATCTCGGCGTTCCAGAAATCCGCCACCACCAGCGCCAGCCAGCGCAGCCGCAGCGTCAGGAACGGCGCCCCCGCCACCAGCGCGGTGATCACGCAAGCGAGCGTGTAGGGGGTGATCCCGGCGCTTTCCTCCCAGCGGTCCTGCTCGCTCACCGGCCCGTTGCGCAGCAGATAGCCGAGGGCTGCGGCGATCATGTCGGCAACCTCGGTCCCGCCCAGCGCGTCCCGTTCAGCCAGCAGCGCGGCCAGCACGACCGGGCAGGCGGTCTGATCCAGTTGCTTGCCCTGCCAGTATGGCCGCCCGCCCAGCCACTGGTTCTGCTCCCAGTGCCCGTCCTCGCGCTGCGTCGCGATCAGATAGCGCAGCGCGTTGCGCGCCTCCTCCTCGGCGCCCAGCGCCAGCAGGGCGGTGGCGCATTGCACCAGGTCGCGCGGCCAGACCAGATGGTAGCCGCCGCGCTCGGTGCCGCGATCGCCCCAGGGGATGGAGAGGCTGGCGACCATCGCGCCCGGATAGGTCTTATCCAGGTGGCTGCGCAGCACCATGGCGGAGACCATGAACTGCTCACCCAGCGCGTCCGGCGCTTCCCAGCGCACCGGGTTGCGCCGGTTGGCGCCGGCATACCAGTCCTGCCAGTCCGCCACCTGGCGTAGCAGCACTGCGGCGAACGGCTCCAGCAGGCTGGAGACGGCCAGCGTCGCCGCGGCTTGCTTGGTGGCGGCAAAGCCCAGCGCCAGCACCACCCGCGCCGGCAGCGCCGCGACCAGCGCCACATTCCCCGGCCCGGCGCGGTCATATTCCCAGGTCAGCGCGCCATGGACGGCGAAATCCTGCCAACCGTCGCTGACCCCGACATAACCCGCGCTCGCCGCGCCCAGGGCATCGCGTTGGGCGGCATCGGCGGCGACCATCGCCAGGCCATACGGCCCCTGTTCCGCCCACAGCACGCGCCGGCCGCGATAGCGCGCCACCGCGGCGACGTTGCCCTCCCCGGTCGCGCCGAGGCGCGGGGCCAGCAACGCAAACAGCCGCAGCGCCGGATCGCCGGTCAGGGTCGCCTCGATCAGCAGCACGTCGCGCAGCGGATCGGGGGTGACGCGCAGGCGCAGGCGGAAGCGCGGGTGGCGGTGCAGGATTTCCACCGCCGGCACGCCGGGCGCGACCAGCCGCACATCGTGGGTGCCGAGCCGCTTGACCTCCACCCAGAACCCGGCACCGTCGCCGACGATGAAGCCGAGGTCGCGGATCTGCGGCAGATCGACGCGCGGATAATAGACCTCGGTGACGATGCCGAAGCCGAGCGTGAACCACAACCGCGCCGGGCCGAGCGAGCCGCCCACCATGTCCTTGGCGCTGCTGGTCCAGGTGGGCGCGATGCCGGGCGCGCCGGGCGCGTCAGACAGGGCCGGGGGGGCGGCGGTCGGGAGGCGATGGGAGTCGAGAGGCATGGCAAGTTGTTCCTCGCTCAGCCGGGTTGGCGAGAGCGTAACTTAATTGGATTTATGAGAGTATAATACAGATCCGGGCACGGCCGGGGGCGAGGGCGATGGACGAGAGGGAGAACAACCAGGGCCATGAGGCCGCGCTCGCGCGGCTGGCGGCGCTGGCGGGGATCGCGCCCGACTATCATGACACCGAAGGGCAGCGCCGCGCGCTCACGCCATCGGCGCGCGCGGGTGTGCTGCGCGCGCTCGGCCATGATCCCTGCTCGCCCGGAGCGGTTCGCGATGCGGTCGCCGCCCTCGAGCTGGCACCCTGGCGGGAACCCCTGCCGCCGATCGCGGTGCTGCCACCGGCGGGGCGCGCGGGCGGCGTCGCCGTGGTGCTGGCGGCCCCGGCGCCGGCCGCCCCGCTCCGGTGGCGCATCGCGCTGGAGGATGGCGCGCGGCGCGAGGGCAGCGCGGCGGTGGCGGCCCTGCCCGCCCCGGCCCGCGCCCCAGCCCACGCCCCGGACCGGAGCGGGCTGCGCCTGACCTTGCCGCTGCCCGCCGACCTGCCGCCCGGATACCACCGGCTGGAAATCAGCTGCGGCGCGACGGCCGCCATCACGACGCTGGTGCAGCCGCCGGCGAGCGCTTGGCGCCCCGATTGGCTGGCCGCCGGCAGGCGGGAATGGGGTATCGGCGCCGCCCTGTTCGCGTTGTGGTCGCGGCATAGCTGGGGGATCGGCGATTTCGTCGATCTCGGCGCGCTGGCGCGGCTGGCGGCGGGCTGGGGCGCGCGCCTGGTCGGGATCAATCCGCTGCACGCGCCGCTGCCGGGGGAAACCGCCGACCCCAATCCGTATCGGCCCTCCAGCCGCCGGTTCCTCAACCCGCTGCATCTCGACCTCGCCGCGCTGGGCGCCATGGTGCCGCCGGACGCCGCCTGGCCGCCGCCGGACGGGCCACCGCCGGGCGCGGGCGTGGACTACGCGCTGGTGCATCGGCGCAAGCACGCGGCGCTGGCGGCGGCGTTCGATGGCGGGCAATGGGACGCCGCCGGGTTCGCCGCATTCCGCCACGCCGGCGGCGAAGCTTTGGAACGCTTCGCCCTCTTCAACGCCCTGGCCGAGCATTTCGCCCCGCGTCCCTGGCGCGACTGGCCGGCGGCACTTGCCCGTCCCGACGCCCCCGGCATCGCCGCGTTCCGGCGCACGCACGCGACCCCGATCGCCTATCATGCCTGGCTGCAATGGATCGCCGAGCGCCAACTGGCCGAGGCGGCACGCGCCGGCGCCGGGCTCTATCGCGACCTGGCGCTGGGGGTGGACCCGGACGGGGCCGATGTCTGGGCCGATCCGGCACAGTTTCTGTCCGGCGCCCGCATCGGCGCGCCCCCCGATGCCTTCGCGCGCGCCGGCCAGGACTGGGGCCTGCCAGTGCCCGATCCGCGCGCGCTCCGCGCCGGCGGCTATGCGCCCTTCATCGCCGCGCTGCGCGCCAATCTGCGCCATGCCGCGGCGCTGCGGATCGATCACGTGATGGGGCTCGATCGGCTGTATGTGATTCCCGCCGGGGCGGACGCGCGCGATGGCGCTTATCTGCGCTATCCGCTGGCGGACCTGCTCGGCATCCTGACCCTGGAAAGCCATCGCCAGCGCTGTCTGCTGGTGGGCGAGGATCTCGGCACGGTGCCGGACGGGCTGCGCGCGCGCCTGGACGCGGCCGCGGTCCTGTCCACCCGGCTGCTGCTGTTCGAGCGTTGGCCGGATGGCCTGTTCCGTCGCCCCGGCACCTATCCGCGGCTCGCTTTGGCCGCCTTCGCGACCCACGACCTGCCCACCTTCCGCGGCTGGTGGGAGGGGCGGGATCTGCCGCCCGAAGCCGCCGCCGCGCGGGCGCATGAGCGGGCGCTGCTACTGGCCGCGCTCGCCGATCGCGGTCTGGCACCGGCGGGTGTGGATGCGGCGACGACCGACGATCCGGCGGCGCTGGCGGCGCTGCTGCACGCCATCCACCAGTTCCTGGCGCGCGGGCCGAGCGCCCTGGTGCTGGCCTCGCTCGGCGATCTGCTGGCCGAAACGGTGCAGCTCAATCATCCCGGCATGGCGGCCGAGGCGGCGAACTGGCGCCATCGCTACCGCCTGCCGATGGAGGGTCTGGGCTCGGATTCGCTGGCACGTTCCCTGACCGCCGCGATCGCCACCGCCCGCGCCGGAGCGATGGATGGTGAGCCGTGAACCGGTCGGCGGAATGATATTGATGGCGAATTTGATCCGCATCAAAGACCCGGTCAGCCGGCGGCACTATCCATGATCCCGTAGCCCGCGGAGAAGCCGGGCCGGGAGGATGGAGGAACATGGACGTTACGTCCTACGGCCCGTCGGTCCATCGGTTGCGGGTGCTGTTCGCGACATCGGAATTGTTCCCGCTGGCGAAGACCGGTGGCCTCGGTGACGTCTGCGCGGCGCTGCCGGTGGCCCTGGCGGCGTTGGGGGCCGATATCCGCGCGATCCTCCCCGGCTATGTCAGCGCGCTCGACACCGCGCGGGGCAAGCGCGCCCTGTCCCGGCTGCCCGGCGGCGGGACGCTGCTGCTCGCGCATACGCCCGATACCGGCCTGCCGGTTTATCTCCTCGACTGGCCGGAACTGTTCCGCCGCCCGGGCGGTCCCTACCAGGACCAGGACAAGCGGGACTGGCCGGACAATCTGCGCCGCTTCGCCGCCTTCTCCGCCGCCGCCGCCGCTCTCGCGGAGCAAGGTGACACCGCCGGCTGGCGGCCCGAGCTGGTGCATGCCAATGACTGGCACACGGGGTTGCTGCCGGCCTTCCTCGCGCTCCGGCACGGGCCGCGGCCGCCCAGTCTCTTCACCATCCACAACCTGGCCTATCAGGGCAATTTCCCACTCGACGCCGCCCGCGCGCTCTCACTGCCCGAGGCGCTGCTGACACCTGACGGGGCCGAGTTCTACGGCCGGTTCTCCTGCCTCAAGGCGGGCCTGCGCTACGCCGACCGTCTGACCACGGTCAGCCCCACCTATGCCCGCGAAATCCTGACCCCCGCCTTTGGGGCCGGGATGGAGGGGCTGCTGCGCGCCCGCGCCGCCGACCTGACCGGCATCCTGAACGGCATCGACACCGACATCTGGAACCCGGCCGCCGATCCCGCTCTGCCGGTCCCCTTCGATGCCGACCACCTGGCCGGCAAGCGGGCAGCCAAGGCGGCTTTGCGCCAGGAGCTGGGCCTCGATCCGACGGCGGACGGCCCGCTGGTGGTCGGTGTCAACCGCCTGACCGAGCAGAAGATGGCCGATGTGGTGCTGGCGGCGCTGCCAGCGCTGCTCGACATGGGGGCCCAGGTGGCGCTGCACGGGGAAGGCGATCCGGGGCTGGAGGCCGCCTTCCGCGCCGCCGCCATTGGCCGCGCGGATCGGCTCGCGGTGCGGATCGGCTACCAGGAGACGCTGGCGCATCGTCTGAACGCCGCCGCCGACCTCGCGCTGACCCCGTCCCGCTTCGAACCCTGCGGCCTGACCACGATGTATGCGATGCGCTACGGCGCGCTGCCGGTCACCCGCAAGGTGGGCGGGCTGGCGGACACGGTCACCGATATCGACAGCACGCAAACCGGGCGGCGCGAGGGCACCGGCTTCACCTTCGACGATCCCACCGCCGCGGCGTTGGCCGGCTGCTTGCGCCGCGCTGGCCATCGGTTCCGCGATCCGGTCGCCTGGCGCCGGGCGCAGCGCGCCGCGATGGGCCGCGATTTCGGCTGGGAGGTGTCGGCCCGCCGCTATCTGGCGCTGTATGACGATCTGGTGGTGAGCGCCGACGCGCCGCGGTCTCCTGAGCCGGCGTTTCTAGAGGCGGCGGAGTGACGGCGGCGGCCTCCCCGGCCCCCATCGCCGCGATGGCGCCGTGCTGGGGGTTGGCGCTGCCGCCGCCGCTCGCCGCGCTGCGTGATCTCGCGCTCGATCTGCGCTGGACCTGGAGCCATCGGGGCGATGCGCTATGGGAACGGATCGACGCCGAATTGTGGCAGCGCACGCACAATCCCTGGATCCTGCTCGAAGACGTGCCGGCCGCGCGGTTGGCGGCGCTGGCCGCCGATCCCGGTTTCCTCGCCCATCTCGATGCGCTGGCCGCGGAGCGCCGCGCGTATCTCGCCGCGCCGGGCTGGTTCGCCGAGACCCATGGACGCGCGGCATTGGCCGGCGTCGCCTATTTCTGCCTGGAGTTCGGTCTCGGCGAGGCGCTGCCGCTCTATGCCGGCGGGCTCGGCGTCCTGGCGGGGGATTATCTGAAGACGGCGAGCGATCTCGGTGTGCCGGCGATCGGCGTCGGGCTCCTGTACCAGGAAGGCTATTTCCGCCAGATGATCGACGCCACCGGCTGGCAGCAGGAAGCCTACCCCTATAACGAGCCGACGATGATGCCGGTGCAGCCGGTATTGGATCAGGCCGGGACGCGGCTCCATATCCTGCTCGACCTGCCCGGGCGCCGCCTGCGTCTGCGCGTCTGGCGCGCCATGGTCGGGCGCACCGCGCTCTATCTGCTCGACAGCAACGATGCGCTGAACACCCCGGTCGATCGCGGCATCACCGGCAAGCTCTACGGCGGCAGCACCGAGATGCGGCTTTTGCAGGAAATCGTGCTCGGCGTCGGCGGCTGGCGGCTGGTGGAGACCATACATCCCGAGATCGAGGTCTGCCACCTGAACGAGGGTCATGCCGCCTTCGCGCTGCTGGAGCGGGCGCGCAGCCTCTCGGCGCGGCTCGGGATCGGGTTCGAGGAGGCGCTATGGGTCAGCCGCGCCGGCACCGTCTTTACCACCCACACCCCGGTGGAGGCTGGGTTCGACCGCTACCCGATGGCTCTGCTCGAACAATATCGCCACGCCGCGATGGGGCCGGCGGCCGAGAAGATCGCCGCGATCGCCTTGTCGCTGGCCCGGACCGAGCGCGGCGCGCCGGTCAACATGGCCTTCCTGGCGCTGCGCGGATCCTTCATCAGCCTCGGCGTCAGCGCGCTGCACGGCGCGGTCAGCCGGCGCATCTTCCAGCCGCTGTTCCCGCGCTGGCCCGAACGCGAGGTGCCGGTCGGGCATGTGACCAACGGCGTCCACATGCCATCCTGGGAATCGCCCGAGGCCGACGCGATCTTCACCGCTGCCGGTGGCGAGGCGCGCTGGCGGCGCATGGCCGAGCCGCTGCGGGACGTGATCGCCGCGGTGGATGACGCGGCGCTGTGGGAAATGCGCGGACGATCGCGTCAGCGGCTGGTGACGGCGGTGCGCGCCCGCCTCGGCCGCCATCTGACCGGCCGCGGCCACGACCCCGCGATGGTCGCGCGCGCCGAGAGCGTGCTCGACCCGAACACGCTCACCCTCGGCTTCGCGCGCCGCTTCACCGGCTATAAGCGCCCCAACCTGCTGCTGGCCGATCACGCCCGGCTGGAACGCCTGCTCGGCGACCCGCATCGCCCGATGCAGCTGGTGGTGGCCGGCAAGGCGCATCCCGCCGACGAGGAGGGCAAGCGGATGATCGCGGAGTGGGTGGCCTTCACCGCCCATCCCGAATTCTGGGCGCGGGTCGTATTCCTCGAGGATTACGACATCGCGCTGGCGCAGGAACTGGTCCAGGGCGTCGATGTCTGGATCAACACGCCGCGCCGGCCATGGGAGGCGTGCGGGACCAGCGGGATGAAGGTGATCGCCAATGGCGGGATCAATCTTTCGGTGCTGGATGGGTGGTGGGCCGAGGGCTTTGCCCCCGATCTCGGCTTTGCGATCGGTGCCACCACCGCGCCCGACCCGGCGGCACAGGACGCCGCCGATGCCGCCGAACTCTACACGATTCTGGAGCGCGAGGTGGCGCCCGCATTCTATGACCGCGATCCGGCCGGCATCCCGCGCGCGTGGATCGCCCGCATTCGGCGCGGCATGGCGGTGCTGGCGCCGCGTTTCAGCGCGACCCGCATGCTGCGCGACTATCTGGAGCAGGCCTATCTGCCGGCCAGCGCCGCCCTGCGCCGGCGCTTGGCCGACGCCGCGGCGGCGGCGCGGTCGCTCCGCGCGTGGGAACGCCGGCTGCATCACGGCTGGAAGAGCCTGCATATCGGCGCCCCCGACATGACGGCCGAGGCGGATGGCTGGTCCTGCCACGTGCCGGTCTATCTCGGCGAGATCGCCGCCGAGGATGTGCGGGTGGAACTTTATGCCGATCCGCCCAGGAGCGATGCGCCGGGCGATGCGCCGGGCAATGCACCGGGCGCCGCGCCGTCGGTCGCGCTGGCCCGCGGCGCCCCGGTAGCGGGCGCGGTGAACGGGTTCACCTATGCCGGCCGGGTGGTCACCACCCGGCCGCGCCGGGATTTCACCGTGCGGATCCTGCCAAGTCATCCCGAGGCCAGGGTGCCGGCCGAACTTCCGCTGATCCGCTGGCAGGAGTAGAATTCATCGCCATGTCCCCGACCGCGCCGCCCGGTCCTGACGCGCAAACCGCGCCCGTCCTGCTCGATCGCGCCGGGCTGCAGGCTTTGGTCGACGCGCTGGTCGCGCGCGGCTTCGACGTGATCGGCCCGACCTTGCGCGACGGCGCCATCGTCTATGACCGGATCGCCGACCTCGCGGCGCTTCCAGCCGGTTGGACCGATCGCCAGGAGGCCGGGCGCTACCGTTTGGAACGTCGCGCCGATGCCGCTCTGTTCGGCTACGCGGTCGGCCCGCAATCCTGGAAGCGCTTTCTACACCCGCCGGAGGAAACGCTCTGGCGCGCCCGCCGCCAGGACGACGGCTTCACGATCACGCCGGAACCGCCGTCGCCGGCGCCCTTCGCCTTCCTCGGCGTGCGTGCCTGCGAGTTGCACGCCATCGCCATCCAGGACCGCGTGTTCCTCGGCGGGGCGCATCGGGATCCGGGCTACGCGGCACGGCGGCAGGGCGCGTTCCTGGTCGCGCTGAATTGCGGCACGGCGGCCGGCACGTGCTTCTGCGCCTCCATGGGAACCGGCCCGCGCGCCGAGAGCGGGTTCGACCTGGCGCTGACCGAGTTGATCGACGCCGCCCGCCACGATTTCCTCGCCGTCGCCGGCAGCGAAGCCGGCGCCGCGCTGCTCGCCGTCCTGCCCACGCGCCCGGCGGGGCCGGAAGCGACGGCGGCGGCCGAGGCGGTGCTGGCGCACACCGAAGCCGGCATGGGCCGGCATCTCGACACCAATGGCCTCAAGGAGCGGCTGCAAGCCAA
>JAJZVV010000038.1 GCA_021845595.1 Pseudomonadota bacterium
TAGAGCACGGTCCGATCGGATGGAATCATCCGATCGGACGGTCGTGCTCTAGAAACCACATGATTAGAGCAACTTTGCCCGATCAGACTGACCGCGAAGCGGTTCAGTCTGATCGGACGTTGCTCTAATGTCGTCGCCGATGCGGACCGCCGGGGGCATGACCTCGGCGGCTCGGTCCGGCGGCGAAACCGCTTGACCAGGTGCACTGGGCGGGATCAATATCGCGCACGGAAGGCCGCCAGAACGCGCGGTCGGGGAATAGGCCAGCGCTGTCTGGTGGGAGAGAAATGATTCCGGCGTCGGGCTCCGCTTGGCTGTCCTCGACTACGTCTGGACGCTCCTCGGCTGGGTTCGGCTCCGGGTCTCGTTGGGCTCGTTATACTCAACGGGGAATAACGGGTCAAGTGAAAATTGCGGCGGGTCGACGAGCGGCGCCTGGGCGAGCGCTACGGGTGCGTTCCGCCCGTGGCGATCGCCGGTGGCGCTGGGCGCTGGTGTCTTCCTTGCACGCCCACCGCGCGCGCCGCGCGCGGGATCAATCGGGTGCGGGGGCGGCGAACCGTCCGTCCGTGCTCTCTGCCTGTGACAACTGAACGGAGCTGATCAATGATCACTTTGCGCGTGAATGGGCAGGTGCAGGCCTACGATGGCGATCCATCGCTGCCCCTGCTGTGGTACCTCAGGGACGAGCTGGGGCTGACCGGGTCCAAGTTCGGCTGCGGTGAGGGTCTGTGCGGCGCCTGCACGGTGCATATGGCCGGCAATGCCGTGCGCTCCTGCGCCGTATCCATGGCGGACGCGGCGGGGCATGAGGTCGTCACCATCGAAGGGCTCGATCCGCGCGGGGATCACCCGGTGCAGCGCGCCTGGCGCGCGGTGAACGTTCCGCAGTGCGGTTTCTGCCAGGCCGGGCAGATCATGCAGGCGGCAGCGTTGCTGGCGAAGACGCCGAACCCGACGGAGCAACAGATCACCGAGGCAATGGACGGCAATATCTGCCGGTGCGGCTGCTATCAGCGCATCCAGACCGCTGTCCGCGCGGCCGCGACAGGAGTTTGATCCATGTCCCACATCGATAACCCCTCCCATATCGTCGAGAATGTCAGCCGCCGCGGCGTGCTGAAGGGCGTCGTCGCCAGCGGCGCGGTGATTCTCGTCGCGCGCTCGCTGCCCGCCCAGGCAGCCGGCTCGCTGCCCAAATACACGACCGGCGCCAGCGCGATGCCGCACGGCACGGTGAACGACCCGCACATCTTCGTCGCCATCGACAGCGCCGGTCTTGTCACCATTATCGCGGCCCGCGCCGAGATGGGCACCGGCGCCGCCCGCACCTCGCTGCCGATGATCCTGGCCGACGAGATGGAGGCCGACTGGGCGCGCGTCCGCATCGTCCAGGGCGAAGGCAACGAGGTCAAATACGGCAACCAGGATACGGACGGCTCGCGCAGCGTGCGGCATTGGCTGTGGCCGATGCGCGAATGCGGCGCGGCGATGCGCATGATGCTCGAGACCGCCGCGGCAGCGCGCTGGGGCGTTCCGGTCGAAGAGGTCGAAGCGACCAATCACGAGATCGTGCATCACGGCTCCGGCCGGCGTCTCGGCTACGGCGCCGTCGCGGCGGATGCGGCGAAGCTCGCCACGCCGGCGCGCGAGACGCTGCGCTTCAAGGATCCGGCGGCGTTCCGCTACATCGGCACCGGCTCGATCCCGGCGGTCGATCTGTTCAACATCACCACCGGCCGGGCCATCTATGGCCAGGACGTGCGGCTGCCGGGGATGAAATACGCCGTCATCGCCCGCCCGCCCGTGCTCAACGGCAAGCTGGTCTCCTTCGACGCGACCGAAGCGATGAAGGTTCCGGGCGTCGAGAAGGTGATGGAACTGAAGGGCTGGACCTGGCCCGCGAAGTTCCAGCCGCTCGGCGGCATCGCCGTGATCGCGCGCAATACCGGCGCGGCGATCAAGGGCCGTGACAAGCTGAAGATCGTCTGGGACGACGGCGAACACGCTTCGTACAATTCCGACAGCTACCGCGATGCGATGAAGGCCACCGCGGCGAAGCCGGGTCAGGTGGAGCGCAACGAGGGCGATATCGACGCGGCCATGAAGGGCGCGGCGAAGGTGATCACCGCCGAGTACTATCTGCCGCACTTCGCCCACGCCACCATGGAGCCGCTCGCGGCGACGGCGGTGGTGACGGATGCCGGGGCGGAAATCTGGTCCTCGGTGCAGAGCCCCGGCGGTACGCGTGACGACGTCGCCAAGACACTCGGCCTGCCGGTCGAAAAGGTCGTCGTCAACAACATGCTCCTGGGCGGCGGCTTCGGCCGGAAGTCGAAGTGCGACTACGCACAGGAAGCAGCGCTGCTGTCGAAGGCCCTTGGCGGCACGCCCGTGAAGGTGATCTGGACGCGCGAGGACGATCTGCAGCACGATTATCTGCACACCGTCGCCTGGCAGCGGATCGATGCCGCGCTCGACTCCAACAACAAGGTGGTCGGCTGGCGTCACCGCAGCGTCGCGCCTTCGATCTGGTCGACCTTCATCCCCGACCCGAAGCATCTGCAGCCGCTCGAGACGAGCATGGGCCTGATCGACATGCCCTTCGACATCGCCAATATCCGTTGCGAGACGGGTGAGGCGGCGGCCCACACGCGCATCGGCTGGTTCCGCTCGGTCATCAACATCCCGCAAGGGTTCGCGGTGCAGAGCTTCGCCGCCGAACTCGCTGCGGCGACGGGCAAAGACCAGAAGGAGATGCTGCTCGAACTGATCGGCCCGCCGCGCATCGTCGATCCGCGGAAGTCGGTCAAGGAGCTGTGGAACTACGGCGAGCCGTTCGAATCCTACCCGATCGACACCGGGCGTCTTGCCCGCGTGCTCGAACTGGCCGCGGAAAAGGCCGGCTGGGGACGCAAGATGCCGGAAGGCCACGGGCTCGGCATCGCCGTGCATCGCAGCTTCGTCAGTTACATCGCCACCGTCGTCGAGGTCGCGGTGAACAAGGACGGCAGCTGGTCGATCCCGCGCGTGGACACCGCGATCGATTGCGGCTTCCACGTCAATCCGGAGCGCATCACCTCGCAGATCGAAGGCGCGGCGGTGATGGGCCTGAGCCTGGCCAAGTACGGCGCGATCACCTTCAAGAACGGCCGTGTCCAGCAGAGTAACTTCAACGACTACCAGGTCGCGCGCATCAGCGAAGCGCCGAAGGTGACCAACGTCTACATCGTTCCGGCCGGCATCGAAGTGCCGCCGAGCGGCGTCGGCGAGCCGGGCGTGCCGCCCTTCGCGCCGGCCCTCTGCAATGCGATCTTCAACGCCACCGGCAAGCGCATCCGCCAGCTGCCGATCGGCAACACGATCGCGATCTGACCCCGACCCGGAGCGCGCCCGCGGCAAGCGGGAGCGCTCCGGGCTTGGGTTCGCCGGTCGCGGCGACTCTACTCTGCCGCCGCGACCGTTCCTCGCGCGCCGCCGGAAGCTGTTCCGGCGGCGTTCTTCTGGGCGGAGACCGCTCCGATGCGAGTCAGCCGGGGCGTGGCAGCGCCGCCATGAGATCCTTGGTCTGTTCGTACAGGCGCCGGTAGAGGCTGAACTGCGCCGCGTAGAGCGCCGCCAGCTCGGGGCGCGGGGTGACGGTGGCGCGGACCGGATTCCACTCGGCGAGGGCCGAGGCATCGACATCGCCGAGCGCGAGCGCCGCCAGCATCGCATCGCCCAGTGAGGCGCCGATGGTCTCGCGCGGGACCATCTGCTCGATGCCGCAGACATCCGAAACCGCCTGCATCCAGACCGGGTTGCGCGTGCCGCCGCCGGCGACGAGGACGCGCCGTGGCGCTTCGCCATAGGCAGAGAGGGCGTGGCGGACGGAGCAGGCGATGCCCTCGAGCACGGCGCGGAACAAATGGCCACGGGTGTGCGTGAGATCGAGGCCGAAGACGCAGCCGCGCGCCTGCGGATCGTGGATCGGCGTCCGTTCGCCGGAGAAATAGGGCAGCACGACGAGCCCGGCCGCTCCCGGTGGCGTGGCGGCGGCTTCCTCGACGAGGCGCGCCATCGCCGTCTCGGGAGGCAATTCGCGCGCGAAATGCTCGCGGAACCACTGCGTCAGGGTGCCGCTGGTGGCGAGCCCAGCCTGGCTCGCATGCAGGCCGGGGCGC
The DNA here is from genome assembly GCA_021845595.1 of Pseudomonadota bacterium. Classification (GTDB taxonomy): domain Bacteria; phylum Pseudomonadota; class Alphaproteobacteria; order Acetobacterales; family Acetobacteraceae; genus JAJZVV01. The sequence continues at coordinate 4,164 of JAJZVV010000038.1, forward strand.
AGCCAGGGCGCATACCACAGCCTTGCATCGAACACCGGCGCTGCGGTGAGCAGGATGGTGAAGATCGTCGACCCGTACATCAGCATCATCTCGCCCGGGGCGGTGACGCCGACGCTGAACGCCTCGGCAGCGGCATCGATGGTGCCGACGGTGACCGGCGTGCCGGCGGCGAGCCCCGTGGCGGCGGCAGCCTCGCGCGTGATGGTGCCGGCGATGTCCGTGGTCTCGCCCAGACGCGGCAGGCGCGCCGGCTCGAACCACTCGCCATCGGCCGGCGCCGACCAGATCCGCGCCGTGGCATCGTAGAGCGGGGTGAACCCGGCGGCGGTGAAATGGTCCATCACCGCCGCCCCGGTCAGTCGCTCGACCAGGAAGGAGGTCGCGGTGTGGATGCGCGCCGCACGGGCGAAAATCTCCGGCCGATTTCGCTGCAGCCAGAGGATCTTCGGCCCGACGGACTGGGCGGTGAGACGGTTGCCGCCATGGGCGATCAGCCGTGCCTCGCCGATGCGCTCGGTAAGTTCAGCGATCTCGCGAGCGGCGCGGGTATCGACGCCGTAGAGAACCGCGTTGCCGAGCGGCACGCCGGCCGTGTCGACGGGGAGCATGCAGGGGCCGATCGCGCTCAGCCCAACGCCGCGGATGTCGCGCGGATCGATGCGCGTCTCGGCCAGCAGGCGCCCCGTGATCTCGCGCAGGCCGTCCCACCAATCCTCGATCGGCCGGTGTTCGGCCCAGCCTGGCTCGGGCACCAGCATGCGGTGCCGCCGCGCCGCGCTGGCGAGAATGCGCCCGGAGGCGTCGACGAGGACGCCCTTGGCCTCGAAAGTGCCGATGTCGATGCCGAGATACGCCCGCATGTTCGCCTCCGACGCTGCCATCCGGTCCGGCGGCAGGCTAGTCCATGACCGAACGGCGAGGAACCGCCGCCGGCTGGACCCGACGCTGGGTCGAGGGCAATTCTCGGCCCACCAATGGCGAGGAGGCATGGGCATGGGCGGAAACCGACTGCAGAGGATCGGGTTCGGGCTGCAACTCGGGCTGGCGACGATCGCCATCCTTGGCGGCGAGTGGGCGCTGTTCGTCGCCCTCGGGCGGCTGACGGGGCCGGTGGTCATCGCGCTGACCGCTCTCAATGTCGTGATCGCCGGCGGAATCGCGCTCGTGGCCGGTCTGATCGGCGTCTTGCAGATCAGAATCCAACAAATAATTCAGCACGATAACCATTCTGTGACTCGAAAATGATGAATGTATGACGCAATAACGACCATTGTTACAGTTTATCGCTCTCTTGTGTCGGAGATGGCCTGTACGTTAAGAATTGCTTATTGAATTGGACAACAGGAGAGGTCGATGAGACTGCGCGGAACCCAATGGCTGGCCTCGGCTTCGCTGCTGGCGTTGCTGGTCCCTATCGCAGCGCGGGCCAACGTGGCGACGATCAATCCCGGCGACACGATCAGCATCACCGCGACCCTCAGCACCACCGATCCGAACGAAAACGGCGAGGGCGAGCCGCTGGTCATCACCGCCGGTGGCGCCAACATCAATGTCGTTTTCAACTACGGCATCGCGTCGACGACGACCTACACCGCCCCGCCGGTCCTGACCGCGCCGGGGTCGCCGATCCCCACCACCAGCATCGACTATTACATCCAGGGCGCTGACGGGGACGAGAGCGCCTCCTTCACCACCGCGCTCAACGCGCCCCCGTCAGCCAAGACGCCGGACCAGGTCGCGCAATGGACCAAGGACGCGGCGATCCTGGGCATTGCCGGCGGCGTGATCGCGACGATCAGCGCGCCGATAGCCTTTGTCCCGGGCTGGGGCACTGCCGTCGCTGCCACCGGCGGCGCGCTGGCCGGCCTGACCTCGGCGGTTGCCGGCTATTTCGCGCTGCTCGCCGCCGACCCGGTCGACCCGAACTACAAGGTGATCGCCACCCCCGGCAGCATCACCTTGCCGTCCTCCCTGTCATCCTCCGGTCTCGCCGCCGATGAAGCCAAGGCGATCGAGATCGCCGCGGCGCTCATCACCTCGCTCAATCGCTATCAGGGCGCCGAGGTTGCCGGGGATACCGTCTGGCAGGCGAAACAGCTCGCCGCCGTTAATCAATACACCGCGGAGCTGAACAGCCTGACGGGGTCGATCTCCAGCGACCTGCGAACGCTGGCCGCCAATCTCGCCGCCGTCCGCGGCGGGTCGGTCACGATCACGCCGAACCAGGTGCTGCAGATCGAGCAGTATTTCGCCTCTTATGGGTTGTCGTCGGACACGATCGCTCTGCTGCAGCAGCTGGGCCTCACGCCGGCCCAGATCCAGCTCGCCACCCAGAATATCTATGTGCAGAACATCAACTCCGTCGCCGGTGTGTATCCGGACGTGCTCGTGACTCTCGCCAACGACCTCGCGCCTGTGCCCGAGCCGGCAACCTGGGCGGTGTTCCTGCTGCCGCTGGCTCTGCTGCCGCTCCTGCGCCGCGCCACGCCGACGCCGCGCCCAGTCTGACGCTGGCGGTAGGGCAGGGTTTCATCGCCCTGCCCTACCGCGCATGATGGGCGCAAAGAAGGGACACGAAGCCACTTATACCGAACACGCCTCCGCTTTCCCCTAAGGCAAAGAAAAGCAACGGGAAAGCCGCCGCGCAGGTGCGTCCGTCCGGTGGCATCCACCTTGTCCAGAGTATAGGCGTTAGCCTCCGGAAGCCTCGAGCCGCGGCGGATTGCCTCCGGTCGCTCGGTATGGCTCAGCCGAAGCCAAGAAGCACTGCGAGACTTTGGCCCAATGCGACCATCTCAGAAGCTAACAGGCTGCCCAGGATCTCGCGTGCACGGTCCTGGCAGACGCTGGCGATTTTCACGACCATCACCCAGCTCGGGGCCGTCAGTCGCAGCGCGGCTCTCGGTCGAACCGCAACGCGCAGCAGCGGCGCGTCGCGCTGCTGCGTCGTCAATGGACAGGTGACGAGCGAATTGGTGCCGTCGAACAAATCGGACGGGACCACCACCGCTGGCTGAGGCTTGCCGCGATAGGCCCCCCCTGCGCGGTCGGCGAAGAGGACCGCGTCACCGCGGCGCATGCGGTGTCGGGCTTTGGTCCTCGTCGAAAGTCGAGACGTCCTCTAGGAAGTCCATCAGCTCGGCAAATTCGCCACCGCTGTCGACCAACCGCGCCTGCTGCGTGACCGCTGGAACACCCGGCAACGATGCTCACGCAGGCACCCACCGCATAACGTCGGAAGTGGGCAGGCGGCAACACCGGGCCTGACGTCGGAATCTGGGTCGATGCTATGCCACCCAGCGCGAACAGTAGGTGCAAATGCGTCACTGCCCTGCGTTGTCAGGACTTCCTCACGCACAGAGCGCGGCATTGCCAATGCGGAAAAAATCTGTTAACGGTCCGCAGCTTGAAACAAAGCCCGAGAGACGTCCACTTAAAATGACAACGCATCGTTCCTGCCTCCGTGCCACTCTTGTCGCGGCCCTGGGCTTGGCCGCCACCGTCATCACCACACCTGCCAAAGCCGGCACTATCGGCGCCGGCGTTACCACCATCAATTACAGTGGCAGCATCGTCGCGTACACGGTCACTACCACTGGGCAGTATGACATCATCGCCTACGGAGCGGATGGCGGCGGAGGCAGTGGCAGCGGCGGCTTGGGTGCCGCCATCGGCGGTGAATTCAGCCTCAGCGCAAATCAAACCCTAGATGTTCTTGTTGGAGGCGGCGGTGAACCCGGCTATGGCGGTGGCGGTGGCGGCGGGGGCGGAAGTTTCGTCGTCGCCAAGCAAGGAGCCACTGTATCACCGTTGATCATCGCGGGCGGCGGCGGCGGCGGCGGCGGCAACGGCTTTTCGGGCGATGGCGGCAGCGTTCCCGGGCGCAACGGGACGACCAGCACCGGTGGAACCAGTGGTAGCGGCATTGATGGCTTTGGAAGCGGCGGCGGCGGCGGCGGTTTCGTCGGCAGCAGCTATCAGTTCTACTATGGCGGCGGCGGCGGCGACAGCTACGGCAGCGGCGGCAGCGGCGGTCGCGGCGCGAACGACGCCGTCGGCAACAGCGGCGGCAACGGTGGCTTTGGCGGCGGCGGCGGGGGTGGTTACATTGATAGTATCAGTGGCATCATGTACCCTTATTACTTCTATGCATTCGCCACGGGCGGTGGCGGCGGTGGTGGCGGTGGCGGGTATACCGGTGGCGGCGGTGGTGGATATTATGTCGTGCAATTTCAAGGCTATTACATGTACGACTACTATTATTATGGCCGCAATGGAACCGGGGCAGGCGGGGGAGGAGGTTCTTTCCTCGCACCCAGCGCAACACAACTCACTCTGCCGACCAGCCTCAACACACTGAGCCTCACCGGCAACGGCGAGGTAGAGTTCACCTATCTTGGTCCCGCCCCAGCATCGGTTCCCGAGCCTGGCGCAATCGGGCTTCTCTGCACCGGGTTGTTAGGTATCTACCTCGTCACGCGACGGGCAAAACCGTCGCGATAAGGTGCTTCGGCGAATAGCGTTCCACATCGAGCCTAGAGCGGTTTCCGACGTCGCTGAATCGATGAGGGATTCCCATCGCTGAGGTTTTCTGATTCACGATTTCTGCTGGCGAAGGAGGCTGGCAGGGATGGGTCGAGCCTTATCGATGGATTTGGACACCTCCGGGAACCCGGTCGTAGAGGCGGCGTAGGGCTGAAATCCGGTTGGGGTTTGGCTCGGGTGATGTGAAGGAGGCGATAGTGGCGGCTTGAAGGGCTTGCTCGGCGCGAGGTGCGGGCGGTTTTCCGGCCCGGTGGGCTCAGGCGGGCGCAGCTTTCCTGTTCAACCAGCACCAGCGCTTCATGTTGTAGGCCATCGCGGCGAAGGTAATCGTGCCTTCGGCGCGCGCCCGGCCGATGGTGCGCACCATGAGCCGCATCGCGCCCTTGAGCACGGCGAAGGGATGCTCGACCCGCGCCCGCACCACCGACTTCCTGGCGTTGGCCCGCGACGTCCGCTTCGCCATCGGCTTGCCAAGGGGCTTCTTCACGTGGATCCGGCTCACCTTGCCGATGCCGCGCAGATACTCCTCGTTGGCCTTCGAGCGGTAGGCGGTGTCGGCCCATACGTCGGAGGCCGTGTTGTCGGGGTCGATCAGCCCCTCGCGCAGGCGCGCGCCGTCGTGGGCGGCGGCATCGGTCACGGCGTGGCGGCGGATGACGCCGTGGCGGCGGTCGATGGAAATATGCGCCTTGTAGCCGAAGGTCGGGATGGCGATGTCCGGCCGCTCCGTCCCGTCGGGCGCGGGCCTGGCCTTGGAGAACTTCACCGTCCAGCGCGCGTCGGTGTCCTTTTGCGCCGCCTTGGCCGCCCTCTCCGGCCAGATCTCCCGCGCGGTTTTGCCCGCCTTGATCTGCGCTTTCTCGGCTTCCGTGTTGCACTGGCGCGGCGCCGCCACCAGCGTCGCGTCGA
>JAJZVV010000039.1 GCA_021845595.1 Pseudomonadota bacterium
GCCAGATCCTGCCGAGCAACCCGGCCACCGAACTCTCGCTCCAGGACGCGCTCACCATTCTGCTCGCCTCGATGACCATCGCCGGGCTGGCCTTCTCGGCGAACCGGCTCGCCGCCGGCATCACCTCGGGCGCGCCGCAACTAGGCCTTGGTAGCGCCGCCGCAGCGGGCGGGGCTGTCGCCGGCGCTGCGGCCCTGGCCGGGATGGGAGGGGTAGCAGCCGCCCGCGCCGTGGCGGGCGGGGTCGGTGCCGCGGCCTCGCTCGCCGGCGGTGCGAGCGGTGCCTACACGCTCGGCAGCACTACCGGCGGTGGATCGGTTTCTGCTGGCCTGGCCGGTGTCGCTCGCGGGGCGGCCGGTGGTGCCACCAGCGGCCTGCGCGGCGCGGCCCAGAGCGCCTCCACCGCGCTGCGCGACCGCTTCGCCGCCGGCCAACGCGCCGCCTGGTCGGCAACCGGCGGATCGGGCGGAGATGCTGCCGGCGCGTCCCAGACCGCACCGGCGCCCAGAGGCGCGCCGGCCTGGGCCGAGCGCCTGCGGCGGCAAGCCGTCTCCCGGGCCGCGCAGAACATCCTCCACGAAGGCGAAGGCCGCGGCGGCGGGATGCGGCCCAATCTGCGAGGTGACGGGGCATGAGGTGGCGCCGCTTCTCCTCCCGTCTCGGCGACACCGAGGCGCCGGCCACGCCCTATCAGCGGGCGGGGCAACTCTGGGACCAGCGCATCGGCTCCGCCCGCGTGCAGGCCGCGAACTGGCGCCTGATGGCGTTCGGCTGCCTGGCGCTCGCCGCGGTGGTCACCGCCGATGACATCCGCACCCATTCCCGCGCCATGGTCACCCCGTTCGTGGTCGAGGTCGATCATCTCGGCGCGGTGCAGGCGGTTGCCCCGGCGCGCGCGGAGGTACAGCCGACCGACACCGAGATCGCGTATTTCCTGGCGCAATTCATCGAGCGCGTGCGCGGCCTCTCGGTCGATCCGGTCGTCGTCCGCCAAGCCTGGCTCGACGCCTATGCGCAGATCACCAGTCACGCCAAGCCGATGCTCGACGCCTATGCGCGGCAGGCCGATCCATTCGGCCAGATCGGCAAGCGCGCCGTGACCGTCGATGTCACCAGCGTCGTCCGCGCCAGCCCGAATTCCTTCCGTGTCGCCTGGGTCGAGCATCCGTTCCAGGACGGCACTGCGCTGCCGCCCGAGCACTGGACCGCGATCCTGACCGTGGTCATCCAGACCCCGCATACCGAGGCGGCGCTGCGGCAGAACCCGCTCGGAATCTACATCGATGCGATCAGCTGGGCGCGCGAGGTGAACACCGTCCAGACCGAAGGATCGACCCCATGAGATTTTCGTTCGTCCTCGCGTGTGGCGGTGCGTTGGCACTTTCGGCCTGCGCCCAGCCGGTGCCGAAGATCGCCTACGACAACCCTCAGCCGGCGCATCTCGTGCCATCGCCGCCGGCTCCGGTTCAGGTTGTGACCTTGCCCGCGCCACTGCCGCTGCCGGGGCAGCTCAAGAAGCTGCCGCCAGCCTCGGCGAGCCGAGTGCCAGCTCAGCCCGCAAATCCGGTCGCCCGCGTGGCTCAGGCCAACCAAGCGGCGCGCATCAACCCGACGCGCGATGGCTACATCAACGCCATGCAGGTGTTCCCCTGGTCGGACGGCGCGCTTTACGAGATCTACGCTTCGCCGCTGCATGTGACCGATATCGCATTGCAGCCTGGCGAGCATCTGATCTCGATCGCGGCCGGCGACACCGTGCAATGGAAGATCGGCAACACCACCAGCGGTTCGGGGGCCGATCAGCAGGTGCACGTCCTGATCAAGCCGATCTCGGCCGACCTGCCCATGAACAACATCGTCATCATGACCGACCGGCGTGCCTATCACCTTGAGGTGCATCCGACCAAGGACACGTATATGGCCGCGGTGTCCTGGAACTACCCGCAGGACGATCTGCTGGCTTTACGGACGCAGAACGCCGCGGCGACGGATTATGCGAACACCGTGGCGGCGAGCGATGTGAACATCGCGGCGCTCCACTTCCGGTATCGGATCAGCGGCGATGATCCACCCTGGCGGCCGGTGCAGGTCTTCGATGACGGTTCGAAGGTCTATGTCCAATTCCCGCCGGGGATCGCCCAGGGCGACATGCCGCCGCTGTTCATCCTCGGCGCGCCGGGCGGCAAGGCGGAGATCGTCAATTACCGCGTGCGCGGCAACACCATGATCGTCGATCGGCTGTTCGCCGCCGCTGAACTCCGCCTCGGCGCCGGGCCGCAGCAGGTCGTGCGCATCACGCGGACCGATGGGCGCGGCTGATGACAGGTCCCGAAGATCCGGGGGGCGGGCAGCAGCCGACCCCCAAGGCCGACCCGGCTAGCTTCGCACTGCGGGCGCGGCCGCGTGCGGTGACGCGGCTTTCGCGCCGTGCGCTGATCATCGCAGCCGGCGGCGTCGCGGTCTGCGTGGTGGGGGCGGTGTGGTGGGCGTTCGCGCTGCACAGCTTCCGGATCACTTCCGGCAAGGAGCTCTACAACACCGATGTGCGGCCCTCGGCGGATGCAATTGGCGGCCTGCCGAATGGCTATGCCAGCCTGACCAAGCCCAAGCCGCTGCCGGCCCCACCGCGAGCGGTGCCCCGGCTCGGACCGCCACTGCCGGGTGACCTCGGCCGGCCGATGTTGGCGCAAGGGGCGCCCACCGCCTTCGCACCACCAACCAACGGTACGGAGCAGGCGGCCGCGCGGCTGCGGGCGCAGGCCGCCGATGCGGGGGTGTTCTTCACCGTGGCGGCAAACACGGGTGGCACCAACAGTGCAGCCGGCCCCGCGCCAGGCGTCGCCCCGGTGGGTCAGCCGGCTCCTGGCACTGCGGGGGGTGACGGCGCACTCGCCGCACCGCATGGCGACCAGAACCAGCAGGACGCCAAGCAGGCATTCCTGAACAGCCCGGTCGATCGCGCGATCTACTCGCCCGACCGGCTGCAGACGCCGCTCAGCCCCTACGAGCTGATGGCTGGCACCGTCATCCCCGCCGCGTTGATCACCGGGCTGAACTCCGACCTGCCGGGGCAGGTGATCGCTCAGGTGACGCAGGACGTCTATGACAGCGTCTCCGGCCGCTATCTTCTGGTCCCCCAGGGAGCGAAGCTGATTGGCAAATACGACAGCGTCGTCGCCTACGGCCAGTCACGGGTGCTGCTGATCTGGACACGGCTGATCATGCCGGACGGCAGTTCGGTGGTGCTCGACAACCTGCCGGGCGCCGATACCCAGGGCTATGCGGGCCTCGAGGACGGCGTCGATTATCATTTCTGGCGGTTGCTGCGCGGCGTCGCGCTCTCCTCGCTGCTCGGCGTCTCCAGCGCGCTCGCAACCAACAACGTGGTCGGCGGCACCGGGACGGGCAACGTGATCATCGCGCTCGGCCAAAGCGCCGACCAGGCCGCCAACCAGGCGGGGCAGTCGATCGTCTCGCGTGACCTCGGCGTCCAGCCGACCCTGACGGTGCGCCCTGGCTTCCCGCTCGACGTCATGGTCAACCGCGATATCGTGCTGCGGCCCTATGGGGGCGGGTGAGGAGAGCGAGGATGGCGAAACTCCGCATCGGCCCGCTGCCCGACGACAGGCCGGTCAAGCGCACCATCACGTTCACTGCGGCGCTGGACGCGCTGATCCGCGACTACGCCGCGGCCATCGCGGCGCAGGACGGCCTGTCCGAGGCGCCGACCATCGAGAAGCTGGTGCCGATCATCGTCGAGCGATTCATTGCCACCGACCGGGCGTTTCGGGCTCCCATGCACCGGGCGCTACCGGCCGTGCCGCATAAGCCGCCGCCACATTCAAAACAGTCACCGTCCAGCTGGGAGCGCCAGGGAGATCAGCCAACCATCGCCGGGTCGGAGTGACCGCGCCTGGGAGATCGGGCAGCAGCGCCTTGTGTATTGCAAAACGCGCTACGGTCTCCTACATTCGCGCCATGGCGAAGGGGACCACCATGACCGGCGCGGCCAAACGCAAAGACTATCCGCTCTCGATGCGCCTCCCGGAAGGCGACCTCGCCATCATCGACCGCGCCGCCGACCTGCGCGGCCGGTCGCGGACCGACTTCGTGCGGGAGGCGGCGGTACGGGCCGCCGAGGAGGTCCTCATGGAAAGCACGCTGCTCCGCATGACCCCGGAGGGCTTCGAGGCGTTCGTCCAAGCCGTCTCCGCCCCCGCCACACCCGTTCCGGAGATGGTGGCGTCCCTCCGTCGCAAGGCGCCGTGGGAGAAAGGCGCGGCAAAGCGCTGATGGCGGAGCCGCCGCTCTCCGCGCCCGAGCTACTGAATGTCAGCCACGACGTATCCCGGTTCTCCTGCGGCAAGCCCTCACTGGATCATTGGCTGAAGACCCGGGCGCTCGCCAATCAGCAGAAGGGGTTCACAGTGGTCATGGTGGTCCAGGTGGCGGGCCGTGTCGTCGGCTATTACGGCCTGGCGCCGACGGCCATCGTCCCCGCCACCCTGCCGCGCTCGATCCGCACCAGCCAGCCGCCGAACCCAGTGCCGTGCATTCTGCTCGGCCAGCTTGCCATCGATCTGGCCTGGATCGGACGGGGGATCGGCACCGGGCTGTTCAACCACGCGCTCGCCCGCAGCGTCAGCGGCGCCGCGCTGATCGGCGGGCGCGCCTTGGTCGTGAACGCCGTCGATGACGAGGCAGCCGTGTTCTGGCGCCGCCGCGGGTTCCTGCCGTCCAAGGACGACGCTCTGGTGCTGTTCCGGTCCATCGCCGACATCGCCGCCTCCCTGACAGCAGCAGATCCCAGTTTGCGATGATCCGGCGCACTGCCGGTCTCCGCTGCCCTCTTTGGCACGCCGACGACATGGTTGTAACGTCCATGTGACAAGGCGGCCAGCCATTGGTAGGGAGGCGGAATCATGACTAAGCCATTCTTCGAACAGCCGATTCTGAACTCCCCCTATGCCGTCCCGACTCGCCACCATGCGCTGGACGCGGACGGCCAGCCGCTGGACCTGCCCCCAATCGAGGGGCGCCGCGGCCCCCGTTATGTGGCCCCCGTGCCACCGCCCAGGAAGCAGAAGGGCAAAGGCAAGCAAGCAAGCCTGGCGCTCGGCGATCCCTCCAACCTGTCCACCGACGCGCAGGCCTACAACCCGTCACCGATCATCAACGAGATCCGGAACCAGGTCGCCTCCTGGCGGGACCTGCGCAACCCGACCGACTGGGGTGTCACGCCCGCCACCCAACGCCTCCTCCAGCACTGGCGTCGCCAAGACGGGTGGCTGGGGCCGCGACCCTTCTTCTGCCAGATAGAGGCGGCCGAGACCGCCATCTGGCTGACCGAGGTCGCTGGCCGCCGGCCACAGCACGCCCATCTCTGGCGCCACCTTCGGGCGGCGAACGAGCAGGCCAACCCCGAACTGCTGCGCATTGCCCTAAAGATGGCGACCGGAGCCGGCAAGACCACGGTCATGGGGATGCTGATCGCCTGGCAGTCCGTCAACGCCGTTCGCAGCCCGAACAGCGCGCTGTTCAGCCGCGGATTCCTGATCATCACCCCCGGCATCACCATTCGTGACCGGCTGCGGGTGCTGCTGCCCGACGATCCCGACGCCTACTACGCGAAGCGCGAATTGGTGCCGACCGATATGCTGCCCGAGCTCGGCAAGGCCAAGATCGTGCTGACCAACTACCACGCCTTCAAGCGGCGCGAGACGATGGAGGTCTCCAAAGTCGGCCGCTCCCTGCTGCAAGGGCGCGGCGATCCCGTGAAGACCACGGAGACCGAAGGGGCGATGCTGAGCCGCGCCTGCGGCGAGCTGCTCACCCTGAAGAATGTGGTCGTCATCAATGATGAAGCGCATCATTGCTATCGGGAGAAGCCCGGAGACGACGAGGAGCCGGTCGGGGCGGAGGAACGCGAGGAAGCGAAGCGCAACGCCGAAGCCGCGCGCCTCTGGATTTCCGGCATCGAGGCCCTGAAACGCAAGGTCGGCGTGCGGACCGTGTACGACCTTTCCGCCACCCCCTTCTTCCTCCGCGGCTCCGGCTATGTCGAAGGCACGCTGTTCCCCTGGACCGTCAGCGACTTCTCCCTGATCGACGCGATCGAATGCGGCATCGTCAAGCTGCCTCGCGTTCCCGTCGCGGACAACCTGCCGAGCGGGGATGCACCGCTCTACCGCGACCTGTGGAAGCACATCGGCAAGCGGATGCCGAAGAAGGGCGCAGGCAAGTCCGGGGCGCTCGACCCGCTCTCGATCCCGGCGGAATTGCAGACAGCGCTCTACGCCCTCTACAGCCACTACGAGAAAACTTCGGAAGCCTGGGAGCGCGCGGGGATCGACGTGCCGCCGGTGTTCATCGTGGTCTGCAACAACACCGCGACCTCGCGGCTGGTGTATGAATGGATCGCCGGCTTCGAGCGTCCGGGCGAAGACGACGAGCCGGAGGTCAAGCATCGCGGGCACCTGGCCCTGTTCCAGAACTACGACCAGCATCACCAGCGACTCGCCCGGCCGAATACGTTGCTGATCGACAGCGAGCAGCTCGAATCCGGTGAAGCGCTCGACCCCGCCTTCCGCGACATGGCCGGCCCGGAGATCGCGCAATTCAAGCGCGACCTGGTGGAGCGCACCGGCGACGCCAAGGCCGCCGAACAAATCACCGACGAACAATTGCTCCGCGAGGTGATGAATACGGTCGGGCGCCGTGGCGCGCTCGGCGAGCGCATCCGGTGCGTCGTCTCGGTCTCCATGCTGACCGAGGGGTGGGACGCCAACACTGTCACCCACATTCTCGGCGTTCGCGCCTTCGGCACGCAGCTGCTCTGCGAGCAGGTGGTCGGGCGCGGACTGCGGCGGCAATCCTACGAGCTGAACGGGGAAGACCTGTTCAACGTCGAATATGCCGACATCCTGGGCATCCCGTTCGACTTCGCGGCCGATGCGGTCGTGGCCCCCGTCACCCCGCCCAAGCGCAGCGTGCGGGTGCAGGCGATGCGCGACCGTGCGGCACTGGAGATCGTGTTCCCGCGCGTGGGCGGATACCGGGTCGATCTGCCGGAGGAGCGCCTGACCGCTCAGTTTACGGAGGACAGCCGGCTCACACTGACGCCCGAGATCGTCGGTCCCTGCACGGTGCTGATGGAGGGGATCGTGGGCGAAGGGGTCGAGTTGAACGCGGAAGATGCGTTCCGCACGCTGCGCCCCAGCACCATCTCCTACCACCTCGCCAAACGCCTGCTGGAAACCCGCTTGCGCGATCCTGGCGGCGATCTGCCGGTGCATCTCTTCGGGCAAGCCCAGCGCGTGGTGCGGGAATGGCTGGACGGCGGTTATCTGGTGACCAAAGGCGTGCCACGGGCGGCCGTCACCTATCTGGAACTGGCCGAGAAGGCGGTGGAACGCATCTACCTCGCCTGCCAACGCAGCGCGCCGGGTGAGCAGCGTATCAAGGCGATCCTCGACCCCTACAACCCGCGCGGTTCAACCCGCTTCGTCAACTTCACCACGACAAAGACGGTCTATGAGACCAATCCGGCCCGCTGCCACGCGAATTACGCCGTCTGCGACAGCGACTGGGAAGCGGAACTGGCGCGGGTGCTGGAACGCCATCCGCGCGTCCTGGCCTACGTGAAGAACCAGGGCATGCAGTTCGAGGTGCCGTATCGGGACGGTGCCATTCCGCGCCGCTATGTGCCGGACTTTCTGGTGCGCCTGGACGACGGCCAGGATGAACCGCTGACCCTGATCCTGGAGACCAAGGGATATCGCGGGGGAGACGCCCAGATCAAGGCGGAGACGATGCGCGCGCTTTGGGTGCCGGGCGTGAACCATATCGGCGGCTTCGGGCGCTGGGCGTTCGAGGAGTTCCGCGATGTGTTTGCCATCGAGGAGAGTTTCGCGCGCCTGGTGGATGGGCTGGTGACGGAAAGGATAGCGGCGTAGTGGCGAAGGAACCGAAAACCCGGCGCGTCGAGACGCTGGTTCACGACAAGGCGCGGCGGAAGAACATCCCCACCGCCGAGTTGCAGACCTTCCTGGATGCGGAGGCGGACGCGAAGCAGTTCGGCCCCGTTTCTTACGCGCGGGCGCGGCCTCTGGCGGAAGGCGAGACGCGGGCGCGGGATGAGGACCGGGACCCGCAACTGATCTGGAACGGGGTGCGCATCCGGCTGACGCAGGAGCAGGTGCGGCAGTTGGCCGACACCGGCGAGGTGGCGATCGGCGATGCGCAACTGGTCTGGCGCGGGAAGGACACGCAGGACTGGTCCGATCTGATCGTCCAGGCGCCGCCGCTCTATATCCAGGAGAAGATCCACCCGAAGGCGATCATCGACGATCTGCAGCGCGCGACGGCGCGGCGGGCGGAGCCGGAGCCGATGGCCGACCTGTTCGCCGACTTCAACGGTGTGGCGCCGGATGCGCGGACCGAGTTCTACCAGCACGACGCGCACTGGTCGAACCGGATGATCCTGGGCGATTCCTTGCAGGTGATGGCGAGCCTGGCGGAGCGCGAGGGTCTGCGCGGCAAGGTGCAGTGCATCTATTTCGACCCGCCCTACGGTATCAAGTTCAACAGCAACTGGCAGGTGAGCACGCAGAGCCGGGACGTGAAGGACGGCAAGCGGGAAGACATCTCGCGCGAGCCGGAGCAGGTGAAGGCGTTCCGGGATACCTGGAAGGACGGCATCCATTCGTATCTAACCTATCTGCGCGATCGGCTGACCGTTGCGAAGGAGTTGCTGACGGAGAGTGGATCGATCTTCGTGCAAATCGGGGATGAGAATGTCCATCGAGTGCGGACACTGATGGACGAGGTGTTTGGTGCAGACGAGTTCATCGCCGATATTACGATACAAAAGGCAGGATCGATCTTTTCCCAATATCTAGGTTCGGTTGCGGACTACGTCCTCTGGTATGCGAAGCGATCTGAGGCGCTGAAGTATCGCGAGTTATTCCAGGCGCGTGCCCAACCTGATGCCGATGTCGGTAGGTTCACCCAAATACAACTCCCCGATGGGACCCGCTTTTCGGCGACCAAGGTCGGAACGATCAGAGGACGACCATTTGCTCCAGATCCTTTGGAGTCTGCCGGAATGGGACGCCAAAAGGGAGAGGGTGCGGCTAGTTGGTTCGCGGTGCGGATGCGCGGACAAGACTACACACCTACGGCGCAAACTCGCTGGAAGACGAACCAAACGGGAATGGACCGACTCCGCAAAGCCGATCGTCTGCTACCCCAAGGGACGCGGATTCGCTTTCAGAAATTTTATGACGACTTTCCCGTGTCGGTCTTCACCAACATCTGGAGCGATCTCGCTGGCGCCACGGACAAGGTTTACGTCGTTCAAACCAACGTAAAGATGGACACCTCCAATAACCTCTTGAGCGACGCGTGATTGTTTGATTCGATGCGTTTTCCCAAGGGGGGCGTATTGATGGGCCGTCAGCCTGGCTTTTTTGACGTCGACAGCCGCTTGCGTGAGCTTTC
>JAJZVV010000011.1:0-31037 GCA_021845595.1 Pseudomonadota bacterium
GGCGCTGCGAACGATGGACGAGTTGTGGAAGGCGCTCGGCCCGGCCGCCGACACCTTCAGCCCCGCCGAATGCAGCAACTACTTCCGTCATGCCGGATATTTCCAGTCAGACTGAAATTGCTCTAGATCGTACCAGGCGAAGACGGCCGTGGTTTGCTGCTGATGATGGTCAGCCCGGGGTCCGCTGCGTCGCGCTGATGGCGTCGAGCAGGGTGGCGCGGAAGGCGTCGGCGGCACTGTTCCAGGGCGTGCCATCCTGGCTCCAGCGGTCCAATGCGGCAAAGAACCGGGCATGGGCCTGGCCCGCCGGCGTCGCGCCGAGACCGGCAGCGGCGAGGAACTTCCCGGTCGGGCTGGCGTGCTCGTCGCGCAGGTTGAGCGAGACCATCGTGTGGCTCGGCAGCACGGTGAGCACCTGCTGCAGGTCGAGATGGGCCGCAAAGGCGCCGAGCAGCGTGCGCGGCTGGCGCACCACCGGTGGCGGCGTGAAACTGCCGAGCCAGGTCAGCAGCGCATCGGCGGGCATCGGCCGCGCGATCGCGTAGCCCTGCACCTGTTCGACGCCGAGCACCGCGAGCGCGTCCAGGATATCGTCGGTTTCGGCGCCCTCCACGACGAGCCCGGCGCCCAGGCCGCGGGCGAGCGCCTGCAGCGTCATCACGAACAGCAAATCGTCCGGACGGCGATGCACCTCGCGCACGAAGGCCTGGTCGAGCTTGATCGTATCCACTGGCAGCGCCTTCAGCCTCAGCAGGGAGGAGTAGGCGCTGCCGACGTCGTCGAGCGCGATGCGCACGCCGGCGGCGCGGATTTCATCGATCCGCTCGAGGGCATGATCGAGCGAGAGGAATTCGCCGCTCTCCAGCACTTCGAGTGTGATCCGGCCCGGCTCGATGTTGGTGGAGCTGAGCACATCATCGAGGCAGTTGCGGCAGTCGGCGTTCAGGACAGCGTCGGGATCGACATTCACCGACAGACCGAGCCGGTGGCCCGCGCGTTCCCAGATCGCGAGGTCGGCGAGGCCGCGCTCGAGCACCTGCTGCGTCAGCTTGCGGCGCTCGGGCGCCGAGAGATGGGGCAGGAACTCGCCCGGGGAGACCAGCCGGCTGCCCTTGGCGAGACGCGCCAGCGCTTCGACGCCGACGACGGCGCCGCGCTGCAGGTCGATGATCGGCTGATAATGCACGCGCACCTGGCCGCGCGCGAGAAGGCCGCGCAGCAATACGGTCTCGACGCCCTTCTCCTGCGACGGCCGATAGAGCTCCCAGAACTTTTCGCGGTTGCGCTTGTTCTCCTTCGCGGCATAGAGCGCGGCGTCGGCGTGGCGCAGCAGGAGATCGGACTCGACATTGTCGAGCGGGAACATCGTCACGCCGAGGCTGCCACCGACATTGACGGTGGTGCCGTTCGGCAGGGCGACGGGCGCGGTGAGGGCGGCGTGGATGCGTTCGGCAGCCGATTCGAGGTCGGCCATTTGCGCCAACCCCTCCAGCACGATGGCGAACTCGTCGCCGCCGAGCCGGGCGACGAAGTCGGTGCCGCGGAGCGCATGACGCAGCCGGGCGGCGATCTCCCGCAGCAGATGGTCGCCGGCGGCGTGACCGAACCGGTCGTTGACCGGCTTGAAATCGTCGAGATCGAGCATACCGACGGCGAGCAGCCGTTCCTGCCGCCGTGCGCGGGACATCGCCTGGGGCAGGTGCTCGGACAGGGCGAGCCGGTTCGGCAGTTCGGTGAGCGTGTCGTGGCGCGCCGTCCAGCTCAGCGCGGTGCGCTCCTGGTGCAGCGACTCCTTCACATCCCGCTCGTCGAGGGCCCGGCCGATCAATTCGCCGACGCGGGCGAGGAGATGGAGCAATTCCTGGTCGAACACGTCCGTCTGGGCCGACACCGCGGCCAGCACGCCCCAGCGTTCGCCACCACGGCGGATCGGCACTGCGGCGGCGGCGCGCCACTGATGGCGTTCCATGTCCGCGCGCAACTGGCTCAGCGCCGGATCCGCGAGCCGGTCATTGTCGAAGTGCACACGTCCGCTCGCCCAGGCGCGGCTCAGTAGCGTGCGCGGCTCGTCGGCATCGATCCGCGCATAGAACCGGTGGACCAGCGAGAGGCCCCGGCCCGCGCCGGTGTAATAGTGGCAATGACCGTCCGCGTCCGGGCGGCCGATCCAGGCGGCCACGAACAGGCCGCCGGTGACCAGGCGGCGACAGGTGCCGCGCAGCACCTCGGGCTCGGTCTGAGCCTTGAGCAGCAGCTGCGCCTCGCCGAACAGGGCCGCGTAGAGGCGCTGGACATGTTCGATCCGCGCCAGCCGCCTGCGTTCGGCCTCCGCCGCCTCGACCCGTTCCAGCGCCATGCCGAGAAGCGTGGAGATATGTTCGAGGAAGCTGTGGATCGGCTCGCGCGAGAAGAAATTGGGCACCACGCTGCGCAGGTCCACGATACGGTGCATGCCCGCGCGCCCGCGCAGCGGTACGGCCACACTGCTGCGCCAGGGGTGGCGCATGGCCACTTCGCGCCACGGCGCGGCGATCGGATCGGTGGACCAGTCATCGATGCCGGCGATGGCTCCGGAGCGCCAGGCGCGTCCGGCGGGTCCCTGCGCCAGCGGACCGGAATCGACCCGCACGACGATGGCGTTCGCATAATCCTCGGCGCCGGGGCCGCTCGCAGCCTCGTGGCGGAGGCGCCCGCCGCCATCCGGCCGCCAGAGCCAGACCGCGTTGACGCCTGGCAGGCTGCCCAGTATCCGCACTGCGGCACGTCCCAGCTCGGCCAGCGAATGGACGTCGAGCAGGGTCTTGTCGAGTTCGAGCAGGATGCGGGTGATGTCCGCCGCGGTGGGGATCGGCGCAGCCAGGCCGGCGCGGTTCAGCTCGGCCGCGGAAGCGCTCTGGCCCGTGAGAAGCGCAGGCTGACCCATCGTCCCTCCCTGATCCGGACGGCCAATCGAAGGTCCACCGGTCATCCCATTCCATCCGCGCCCGGTCGGGCCGCGTCTCCCTCGGCGCCATCTTTGCGCGCGAGCCATGAAGGCCCGATTAAGGCCCTTGGCGTGGGAATCATTCCCGTCCTCGCAGCGACAGTGCGATCAATGCGGCGGCGCCGGCAACGATGGCGCTGTGACATATTGCAACTGCGCGACGCAAGCCATTCGGACCGCGTCGGCGGGGCGCCCTCGGGCCGCGGTGGCGTTGACCACACAAGCGGCCTTGCGCAGAGTGCGTCGCGCCGCGGCCGGCGTGGCAGCGATGGCGCCAGAGTCCGGGGCGCGGCGGCGGAGAGCGGTGATGATCCTGCTGATCGACAACTATGACAGCTTCACGTTCAACCTCGTCCATTTCCTGGGCGAACTCGGGGCGCACTGCGACGTGCGCCGCAACGACACGCTGGACGTCGCCGCCGCGATGGCGCTGACGCCGGAGGCGATCGTGCTCTCGCCGGGCCCGTGCACGCCGAGCGAGGCCGGCATCTGCCTCGACCTGATCGCGGCCGCGGCCGGGCGCGTGCCGGTGCTTGGCGTCTGCCTCGGCCACCAGGCCATCGGCCAGGCCTTCGGCGCCGAGGTCGTGCGCGCGCCGGTGCCGGTGCACGGCAAGACCAGCCCGATTTTCCACCACGGCAGCGATGTCTTCGCCGGCCTGCCCAGCCCGTTCCGCGCCACCCGCTATCACAGCCTGATCGTCGCCCGCGAGAGCATGCCGGAGGCGCTGGTGCCGACCGCCTTCACCGAGGACGGGCTGGTGATGGGGCTGCGGCATCGCCGCTGGCCGATTTTCGGCGTCCAGTTCCATCCCGAAAGTATCGCCAGCGAGCATGGCCACGCGCTGCTCGGCAATTTCCTCGCCCTGGCACGCGGTTCCAACACGCCCGCGCGGGCGGCCTGAGCCCACCGTGTCGGCTCCTTCAGTATCGGGTACCAGCCGCGCCGGCGACCTGCGGCCGGTCCTGGCCCGTGTCGCCACCGGTGCCAGCCTGACGGAGGCGGAGGCGGAGCAGGCGTTCGGCGTGATCATGTCCGGCGAGGCGACGCCGGCGCAGATCGCCGGGCTGCTGATGGCGATGCGCGTGCGCGGCGAGACGCCGGCCGAACTCACCGGCGCGGTGCGCGCGATGCGCGCGCGCATGCTGCGCATCGCCCTGCCGGAGACGATGGCGGCGCAGGCGATGGATGTCTGCGGCACCGGCGGGGACAATGCCGGCACGCTGAATGTTTCCACCGCGGTAGTGTTCGTTCTGGCCGGGCTGGGCGTGCCGGTGGCCAAGCACGGCAACCGGGCGCTGTCCTCGCGCACCGGCGGGGCGGACGTGCTCGGGGCGCTCGGCGTCGATGTCGACGTGCCGACCGACCGGCTGGCGGCGATTCTCGCCGAGGCCGGTTGCGTTTTCCTCTTCGCCCCGCGCCACCACGCCGCCCTGCGCCACGCCGCCGGCCCGCGCGTCGAGCTCGGCACCCGCACGATCTTCAATCTGCTGGGTCCGCTGGCCAACCCCGCCCTGGTGGCGCGCCAGCTCATCGGCGTCTTCGATCCCGCGTGGGCAGAGCCGATGGCCGTCGCGCTGCGCGAGCTTGGCACCGAGCGCTGCTGGGTGGTGCACGGCCAGGGGCTCGACGAGCTCACCCTGGCCGGCGAAAGCCAGGTCGTGGAGCTCGCCGGCGGGCGGCTGCGCCGGTTCACCGTCCGCGCCGAGGCCGCGGGGCTGGCGCCGGCGCCAGTCAGCGCCATCCGCGGCGGCGACGCCGCCGAGAACGCCGCCGCGCTGGAGGCGCTGCTGCGCGGCGCGGCCGGGGCGTATCGCGACACGGTGCTGCTCAACGCGGCTGCCGCGCTCATCATCGCCGGGCGCGCCGCCGACCTGGCCGAGGGCGCCGGCATGGCCGCGGCGGCGATCGACGCCGGCGCGGCGCTGGGCGCGCTGGACCGCTTGCGCGCCGCGGCCCCGCTGGCATCCTGCTGAGCGATGTTCGACGAGGATACACGATGAACGCGTCTGCCTCCGCCGTGCCGCTGCCCGACATGCTGGCGCGGATCTGCGCCGATACCCGCGCCGAGACCGCGCGCCGCAAGCAGGCGACGCCGCTCGCCGCGCTGAAGGCCGAGATCGCCGCCGCCGCGCCGCCGCGCGGGTTCGGCCGGGCGATCAAGGCGGCGGCGGCCCGCGGCGAGGTGGCCCTGATCACCGAGATCAAGAAAGCGTCGCCCTCGGGCGGCCTGATCCGGCCGGATTTCGACCCCCCCGCGCTCGCCCGCGCCTATCGTGACGGCGGCGCCATCTGTCTCTCCGTGCTGACGGACACGCCTTATTTCCAGGGTGATCCGGCCCATCTGCGCGCCGCCCGCGAGGCCGTCGATCTGCCGGTGCTGCGCAAGGATTTCATCCTCGATCCCTGGCAGGTCCATGAGAGCCGGGCGATGGGCGCGGACTGCATCCTGCTCATCCTCGCCGCGCTGACGGATGCCGAGGCGCTGGAGCTCGGCGAACTGGCGCGGTCGCTGGACATGGACGTGCTCGCCGAGGTGCATGACCAGGGCGAGCTGGACCGCGCGCTCGGGCTGCCGACCGATCTCATCGGCATCAACAACCGCAATCTGCGCTCCCTGACCACCGATCTGGGCGTCTCGCACGCGCTGGCGCCGCAGATCCCGCCCGAGCGGGTGCCGATCGCCGAAAGCGGCATCCGCTCCTACGCCGACATCGCGGCGCTGCGCGCGCGCGGCGTGCTCGGCTTTCTCGTCGGCGAGCATCTGATGCGCCAGGCCGACGTCGCCGCGGCGACGCGGGCGCTGCGCGGCGAGGGGGCATGAGCGGCCGGCTCACCCATTTCGACGCCGCCGGCAACGCGGCGATGGTCGATGTCTCGGCCAAGCCCGCGACGGTGCGCAGCGCCACCGCGCGGGCGCGGGTGGTGATGCAGCCGGCGACGCTGGCGATGATCGGCGAGGGCGGTGCGAAAAAGGGCGACGTGCTCGGTGTCGCCCGGCTGGCCGGCATCATGGCGGCCAAGCGCACCGCCGATCTCATCCCGCTCTGCCATCCGCTGGCGCTGAGCGCGGTCGCGGTCGATCTCGCCCTCGCGCCGCCGGACGCGGTCGAGATCGCGGCGACGGTGCGCACCACCGGCCCGACCGGGGTCGAGATGGAGGCGCTCACCGCCGCCTCGGTGGCCGCGCTCACCGTGTATGACATGTGCAAGGCGGTCGATCGCGCCATGCGCATCGAGGCGCTGCGGGTGGTGCACAAGTCGGGCGGCAAGTCCGGCGAATTCGCGCAGGAGTGAGGCGACATGATCAGCGTCGACATGGCGCGCGCCCGCATCCTGGCCGGGCTGGCGCCGACGCCGCCGGAGACCGTGGCGCTGGCCGAGGCGCTCGGGCGCGTCACCGCCGCGCCGGTACGCGCGCGCCTGACCCAGCCGCCGGCCGACGTCTCGGCGATGGACGGCTACGCCATCCGCGGCGTGGACGGGGCGGCGGGGGCGTCGCTCCGGGTGATCGGCACCGCGCCGGCGGGCCATCCGTTCGCCGGCACGGTCGGGCCCGGCCAGGCGGTGCGGCTGTTCACCGGCAGCCTCGTCCCTGACGGGGCGGACACGGTGCTGCTGCAGGAGGACGCGCGTCGTGAGGGCGAGACCGTCGCGCTGCTCGAGGCGGCGCGGCCCGGCAAGCACATCCGGCGCAAGGGCCAGGATTTCGCCGCAGATGAAGAGATTTTGCCGGCGGGGCGGCGGCTGAGCCCGCGCGATATCGGCCTCGCCGCGGCGGCGAACCATCCCTGGCTCGTGGTCCATCGAAGCCCGCGCGTGGCGATCCTGGCGACGGGCGACGAGCTGGCGCTGCCCGGCGAGCCGATCCCGCCCGGCGGCATCGTCAGCTCCAACGCCCACGCGCTCGCCGCCCTCGTTCGCAGCGCCGGCGGCGCGCCGACGGTGCTGCCGACGGCCGGCGACGACCCGGCGGCCATCGCGGCGGCGGCGGATGCCGCGGCCGGGTGCGATCTGTTCGTCACCACCGGCGGGGCGAGCGTCGGCGATCACGATCTGGTGCAGCCGGCGCTGGCCGCGCGCGGGCTGGTGGTCGATTTCTGGCGCATCGCCATGCGGCCGGGCAAGCCCTTGATGTTCGGGCGGATCGGCGCGGTGCCGGTGCTCGGGCTGCCGGGCAATCCGGTCTCGGCGATGGTCTGCGCGCTGCTGTTCCTGGTCCCCGCGCTCGCACGCCTCGGCGGCCTGGCCGAGACCGCGCTCCCGACCCGGACCGCGCGCCTCGGCGCCCCGCTGCGCGCCAACGATCATCGGGCGGATTTTCTGCGCGCCACCCTGGCAGTCGATGCCGCCGGCGAGCTGGTCGCGACCGCGTTCGCAGCGCAGGACTCGGCGATGCTGAAGCTGCTCGCCCGGTCGGACGGGCTGATCCTGCGCCCGCCGCACGCGCCCGCTGCTGCGGCGGGGGCGTTGGCCGAGGTCCTGGTGCTGGCCGCCGTGGGTGCCTGACCGACGCCGATAGCGCGCTGATTCTCCAGGCAAGGCTACGCCTGAGGCTTGACGGGCCTGGGCGAACCAATATAGAACACCCGCCGGTTGCTGCTTTGTTCCAAATCTGGCAGCCGTGCCGCCGTCGTCGGGAAAGGGCTCCGCCATGCTCACGCGCAAGCAGCACGAGCTGCTGATGTTCATAGACGGCTACCTGAAATCCACCGGATTTTCGCCGAGTTTCGAGGAAATGAAGTCGGCGTTGCGGCTCAAATCCAAGTCCGGCATCCACCGGCTGATTTCCGCGCTCGAGGAGCGCGGCTTCCTGCAGCGGCGCCACCACCGCGCCCGCGCGCTGGAAGTGGTGCGGCTGCCCGATGACGCCGTGGTGCGCGCGAGCGAGGCGGCGGCGGAGCCGCGGGCCGGCCAGCAGGCGGCGCAGGGGTTCAGTGCCAACGTCATCCGCGGCGATTTTTCACCCCGGCTCGCCGGCGTGCGGGCGGCCAACGAGGCGGCGGCGGTACAACTGCCCCTCTATGGCCGCATCGCCGCCGGCCTGCCGATCGAGGCGCTGCGGGAATCGGGGGCGCAGATCGAGGTGCCGCTCGCCCTGCTCGGCGGCGGCGAGCACTACGCGCTGCAGGTCGCCGGCGATTCGATGGAGGAAGCCGGCATCCTGGACGGCGATACGGTCATCATCCGCAAGGGCGAGACGGCGGAGAACGGCCAGGTCGTGGTGGCGCTGGTGGACGAGGCCGAGGTGACGCTGAAGCGCCTGCGCCGGCGGGGCAATTCGGTGGCGCTGGAGCCGGCAAATGCGCGCTACGAGACCCGCATCCTCCCGGCCGAGCGGGTCAAGGTGCAGGGGCGGCTGGTGGCGCTGCTGCGTCGCTACTGACCGCACCGAAGGGCCGGCGTGGCGGGTAGGCGCGGCGGCGCCACGCGGGCTCCGGCGGAACCCAGGGACGGGTCCCGCGCCAGGCGCGGTCCGTGAGCACGCGCGCGCCGGCCGGGTCGAGCCAGATCGCCTGCGCGCCCTGCCGCCAGACGGTGATGCGGTCGATCAGCCGCGGCCAGGGTGGCGGGTCGAGACAGCGGCCGCGCGCGCGCTCGGCGGACAGCATCACCACCGCATCGTCGCATCCCTCCACCTGGCCCTCGCCGGTGACCAGCAGCGCCGCCGGCCCACCCGGGCGGGCGCGGAGCAGGCACGACTCGGTCCCGCAGCGGATCGCGTCCGGGGCCTCGCTGGCCCCGACGCTGATCGGGCGGGCCCGCCCGGCGGCCCAGAACTGCTCGAAGCTCTCCAGCGTGAACCGCGCCGCGCCGGGCGCCGCGGCGACATAGACCGCGCCGGAGGCGCGCAGCGCGATCAGCCGTGCGTCGGCCGAGACCAGGATATCCGGCGGGCGGACGAGCAGCGGCGTGGCGAGCCCGGCCAGGATCAGCGGCAGCCCGGCCAGGCGCAGCCGGCTGCGCCACAGCCCGACCCAGGCCATGCCGAGCGCCAGCAGGCACAGCCCCGTCAGCGGCAGATGCGGCACTTTCAGCGTCGCCGCCGGCAAGGCCGACACGGTCCGGGCGACGAACAGCACCGCCTCCACGCCCCAGCCCATCGGCACCAGCGCCAGCCGTTCGAGCCCGATCGGCATCAGCGCCAGCGCCACCATCCCCGCCGGCATCACCCACAGCGCGGTGAGCGGCACGGCGATCATGTTGGCGAGGATGAAATAGAGCTGGACCTGGCCGAAATGATAGGCGGCGAAAGGCGCCGAGGCACTGCCGGCGAGCAGGCTGGTCAGCGCCAGTCCGGCCAGATGCAGCAAGAACCGCCGCGCCGGGTGGCCGCTGCCGTAGAGCCGGGTCAGCACCGGGCGCATGCGCTCATAGCCCGCGATCAGCGCCAGCACGGCGGAAAAGCTCATCTGGAAACTGACGCCGGTGATCTCCGCCGGCTCGACCAGGAGCACGGTCGCCATCGCCAGCGCCAGCCCGCGCAGCGACACGGCGCGCCGCCCGGCCAGCAGCGCCAGGGTGAACAGGGACGCCATGGCGAAGCTGCGCAGGATCGGCACGTGCATGCCGGTGAGCACCATGTAGAACCCGCCGCCGGCCAGCGCCACCAGCGCGGCGATCGGCTTGGTCGGCCAGCGCAGCGCGGCATGTTCCCAGGCCGCCAGCGCCAGCCGGGTGGCGCCCATCAGCAGGCCCATGACGATGCCGATATGCAGGCCGGCGATCGCCAGCAGGTGGGCGAGGCCGGAATCGCGAAAGGCGGCGCGATCGGCCGGGGCGATCCCGGCGGTGAAGCCGGTCAGCAGCGTCGTCGCGATCGCCCCGCGCGCGTTCGGCAGGACCGCGACGACGCGCGCGGCGATCGCCTCGCGCAGCGCCTGCACCCGCGACGTCCAGCCCTCGGTCCCGCCGCTGCTGAGCCGCTCGGCCGGCCCGAGCGCATAGCCGTAGCCGCCGATGCGGCCGAAATAGGCGTCCCGCTGCAGGTCCCAGGCGCCGGGGAAGGCCGGCGGTGGCGGCGGGCGGACCATGGCGCGCAGGCGCAACCGGTCGCCGGTGGCCAGCGCCGTCTCGTCCTCCGTCCGCAGCCGGATGCGCAGGCTGCGCGCCAGCGCCGGCGCGCCCTCGCTCAACTGCGCGCCCCCGATCGTGACCCGCCGGCCGGCGGGCAGCGGCTCGACGGCGACGACGGTGCCGGTCAGCGTGACGGCATGGGTCGGCAGATCGGGCAGGGCCGGGGCGCGGGCGGCGGCGAGTTCCGCGGCGGCGAAGCCGAGCGCCGCGGCGGCGAGCGCGGCGGCGGCGGCGCGGGCGATCGGGCGGGCGCCGAGCAGCAGCCAGGCGGCGAAGGCGGCGGCGAACCCGGCCGCGCCGAGCCAGCCCGGCGGCTCGGCGCGCAGCGTGAAATAGAGGGCGTCGCCGGCGCCCATGAACACCGGCAGCCAGAGCGCGAACCGGCCACGCTCGGCGGCGAGCAGCGCGTGCCAGAGCGCCAGCACGCGCTCACCCGCGCGCGTGTCCTCGCCGGCCGGCAGAGCGAGCGCGATCCCCCTCACTGGGCCAACCTCTGGTTGCAGTCCATTGGCACACTAGCGCGCGCAGGCGGGGCCGCGCCAGAGGCCGTACCGTGGCGCATTGCCAGCGGCCCGCTCATCTCGGTATCCGCTCTCTGTATCCGCTACGGGGTTTCGCTCGTATAGCCCGGGCAGAGGCGAGGAGGCGGCGATGTGGCTGACGAAGCGGCTGATGGCGGTGGCGCTGACGCTGGCGGCGTTCGCGCTCGGTCCGGCGCGCGCGGACGAGGGCGCGCCGAGCACGGCGAGCGGTGCCGTGCCGGCGGCGGCGACCGGCCGCGCCACGGCGATGATGGCGGGCGACGCGGCGCTGGCCGATCCGGTGCTGGTCGACGCCGTCAGCGCCATGGTCGGCATCTTCGCCCATGAGTTCGGGCATTTCATGGTCGGCGAACTGAACCTGCCGGTCACCGGCCCGGACGAGGACGTCGCCGACGAGTTCGCCGCGATGAGCTTCATCGACACCATTCGTCCGGACCCGATGCATCTGACGCCGATGGCGCTGGCCGCCGCCCGGCTCTGGCTCTACCTGGCCGAGGACGAGGAGGCGCGGCACGATCCCTCGCCCTGGTACGACGAGCACTCGCCCGACCTGCGCCGGTTCGGCCTGTTCGTCTGCGATCTCTACGGCGCCTATCCGCAGAGCTTCGCCGGCGTCATGGAGGTCGGCAAAATTCCTCCCCGCCGCCGCGAACGCTGCGTCACCGACGAGCGCCGCCGCCACGCCGCCTGGGCGGCGTTGCTGCGCCCGCACCGTCGCCACAACGCCGATCCCGATTTTCCCGGCGACCTGCCCGCCAACGCCCCGGGCGGGCGGATCAGCGTCGAATGGCGCCCGGCGGCCGACCCGCTCGCCGCCCGGCTTTCGGCCATGCTCGAGCGCGGCGGCGGCTTCGAGGCCATCGCCGCCACCATCTCGAACCTCGAAGTGCTGCCGCGCGACACCAAGATCGTCTTCCGCGACTGCGGCGTCGCCAATGCCTTCTACGATACCAAGGACGGGTCGGTGACCATGTGTCACGAGCTGATGGGGCTGATCTACAAGGTCTTTCGCCGCCACGCCCCGGCCATGGTCGCCACCGTCGCCACCGGCGCGGACGCTCTCCCTGCGGACGATCCGGGTCGGGGCGGCGCGGTTCTGGCGCGTTTCCTGCGCGGGTTCTGGCGGGTGCAGACGGCGAGCGGCACGATGATGGCCGAACTGGCCACCGACGGGTCGTTCCGCATGACCGGCGACGCCGGCGGCGCAGCGAGCGCGGTCAGCGGCCGCTGGTCCGCGGTCCCGATGGGCCACGGCCAGGTCCAGCTGAGCCTGGTGCCGATGCAGGCCAGCGGCGAGGGGCTGGCGCACGGCGTGGCGATGATGCCGCAGACGGCGATGCTGCATGTGCAGGGCACCGATACCATGGCCTCGCCGGTCGGCATGGTGAGCCGGGTGCGCTGAGCGGCGAGTTGGTCTAGAACGCCGCTCCGTCACAGGAACAGGCGTCGCCGATGACCGTCCGCACCCGCTTCGCGCCGAGCCCGACCGGCATGCTGCATATCGGCGGCGCGCGTACCGCGTTGTTCAACTATCTGTTCGCCCGCCATCATGGCGGCGAATACCATCTGCGCATCGAGGACACCGACCGCGCCCGCAGTACCGAGGAAGCCACCCGGGTCATCTTGGACGGGCTGGCGTGGCTCGGGCTGACGCCCGACGCGCCGCCGCTCTACCAGTCCACCCGCGCTGCCCGCCACGCCGAGGCGGCGCAGGCGATGCTCGCTGCCGGCCACGCCTATCCCTGCTACTGCACCGCCGAGGAACTGCAGGCGATGCGCGAGCGTGCCATCGCCGAAGGCCGCCCGCCGCGCTATGACGGGCGTTGGCGCGACCGCGACCCGGCCGAGGCGCCGCCCGGGGTGATGCCCGCCATTCGGCTCCGCGCGCCGCGCGAGGGCGAGACCGTGGTGCAGGACCTCGTCCAGGGCGAGGTCCGGGTCGCCAATACCGAACTCGACGATCTCATCCTGCTGCGCAGTGACGGCACGCCGACCTATCTCCACGCGGTCGTCGTCGACGATCACGACATGGGCATCACCCATGTCATCCGCGGCGACGACCATCTCACCAACACCTTCCGCCAGGTGCAGATCTACCAGGCGATGGGCTGGGAGCCGCCGCGCTTCGCCCATATCCCGCTGATCCACGGCGCCGACGGCGCCAAGCTCTCAAAGCGCCACGGCGCCGTCTCCGTGCTCGAGTTCCGCACCCAGGGCTTCCTGCCGGAAGCGGTGTGCAACTATCTGCTGCGGCTCGGCTGGGGCCATGGCGACGAGGAAGTGATCGGCCGCGAGGACGCGATCCGGCTGTTCGATCTCGACGGCGTCGGCCGCGCCGCGTCGCGCATGGACTACGCCAAGCTGACCCATCTCAACGGCGTCTGGCTGCGCCGCGCCGAGGATCAGCGCCTCGCGGCCGAGGTGCTGGAGCGGCTGGCCGGGCGCGACGATCTCACCCTCGATTCGGCCGCGCGGGCGCGCATCGCGGCGCTCATGCCGGGACTGAAGGAACGGGCGAAAACATTGGTGGAATTAGCGGACAATGCAGCATTTTTGGCGCGAACGACGCCGCTGCCCCTGGACGCCAAGGCAGCCGCGCTGCTGACGCCGGAGGCGCGCGCGATGCTCGGCGCGCTCGCCGCGCATCTCGCCGCCAGCGAGTTCGCCGCCGCCGCGCTCGATGCCACGCTGCGGCAGTTCGCCGAGAGCACCGGGCGCAAGCTCGGCCAGGTCGCCCAGCCGCTCCGCGCGGCACTGACCGGTTCCACCACCTCCCCGGGCATCGACGCCACGCTGGCCGCGCTCGGGCGCGACGAATCGCTTGCCCGCATCCTCGCGGTGGCGGCATGAAGAGCGACGCGGCAGGGGAGAAAACGGTGCGGAGGAAACGGTGCCGGTGAGCGGCGGCGCGGCATGAGCGGGTCGGTGAGGCGGCATCTGCTGGCCATCGAAGGCATGCAGCCGTCCGAGATTCTGAGCCTGCTCGACCTCGCCGAGAATTACGCGCTGCTCAACCGCTCCGGCAAGACGCAGCGCGACCTGCTGCGCGGGCGCACGCTGATCAATCTGTTCTTCGAGGACAGCACCCGCACCCGCACCAGCTTCGAGCTCGCCGGCAAGCGGCTGGGCGCAGACGTGATCAACATGGCGGTCGCCACCTCCAGCGTGAACAAGGGCGAGACCCTGCTCGACACGGCGGCGACGCTGAACGCCATGCATTGCGACCTGCTGGTGGTGCGCCACGGCCAGTCCGGCGCGCCCAGCCTGCTGGCGCGGAAGGTCGACGCGGCGGTGATCAATGCCGGCGACGGCACCCACGAGCACCCGACGCAGGCGCTGCTCGACGCGCTCACCATCCGCCGCCGCAAGGGCCGCATCGCCGGCCTGACGGTGGCGATCTGCGGCGACATCACCCATTCCCGCGTCGCCCGCTCCAACATCCATCTGCTCGGCGCGCTCGGCGCGCGCGTGCGGGTGATCGGGCCGCCGACGCTGATCCCGGCCGAGATCGGCCGGCTCGGCGTCGAGGTCTTCCACGACACGCCCGCCGGCCTCGCCGGAGCCGACGTGGTGATGGCGCTGCGGCTGCAGACCGAGCGCATGGTGCGCGGGCTGGTGCCGAGCGCGCGCGAATATTTCCGCTTCTGGGGGCTGGATGCCGACAAGCTCGCCGCCGCCCGCGCCGATGCGCTGGTGATGCATCCCGGGCCGATGAACCGCGGCGTCGAGATCGACAGCGCCATCGCCGATGATCCGGTGCGCAGCGTCATCAAGGAGCAGGTGGAGATGGGGGTGGCCGTGCGCATGGCGGTGCTCGACGCGCTGGCCCGGTCCGCGAGGCGGCATGCCGCCTGAGCCGCCGCCGCTCGTCTTCACCTCCGTGCGCCTGCTCGACCCGGCGAGCGGGCTCGACGCGCCGGGCGAACTGCTGGTGCGAGGCGGGCGCATCGCCGATCTCGGTCCCGGCCCGCACGCGCGGCCCGAGGGCGCAATGGTGGTGGACGGCGCCGGCGCCGTGCTGTGCCCGGGCCTGGTCGATATGCGCGTGGCCCTCGGCGAGCCGGGGTTCGAATACCGCGAGACGCTGGACTCCGCCGCCGCCGCCGCCGCCGCGGGCGGCATCACCACCCTCGCGGCGCTGCCCGATTCCCGGCCGGCGATCGACGATCCGGCGCTGGTGCATTTCCTGCGCATGCGCGGCGAGGCGACCGGCAGCCTGACGGTGCTGCCCTACGGCGCGCTGACCCGCGGCTGCCGCGGCGAGGAGATGGCCGAACTCGGCCTGCTGCGCGAGGCCGGCGCCGTCGCCTTCACCGACGGTGCCCGCACCATCGGGCCGGCGCGGCTGATGCAGCGCGCGCTCGCCTATGCCCGCGCGCTCGGCGCGCGCATCGTCCAGCACCCGGAGGAGCCGAGCCTGGCCGAGGGCGGCGCGGCCACCTCGGGCGAGCTGGCCACCCGGCTCGGCCTGCCCGCCATCCCCGCCTGTGCCGAGGCGATGCAGGTGGCGCGCGACATCCGCCTCGCCGAACTCACCGGCGGGGCGGTGCATTTCGCCCATGTCTCGACCGGCGAGGCGCTCGGCCTGATCCGCGCCGCGAAGGCGCGCGGCCTGCCGGTGACCTGCGACACCGCGCCGCCGTATTTCGATCTCAACGAGACCGCGATCGGCGATTTCCGCACCTATGCCAAACTGTCCCCGCCGCTGCGCGGCGAGGCGGACCGGCTCGCCGTGGTCGCCGCGCTGGCCGATGGCACCATCGACGCCATTGCCTCGGACCATCAGCCGCGCGATGCCGACGACAAGCGCCTGCCCTTCGCCCAGGCCGCGCCGGGCGGGGCCGGGCTCGCCACGCTGCTCGGCGTGACCCTGGCGCAGGTGCATGGCGGCGCGCTCGACCTCGCCCGCGCGCTCGGCCTGCTCACCGCCGCGCCGGCCTCGCTGCTCGCGGCCGAGGCCGGGCGGCTGGCGCGCGGCGCCCCGGCCGATCTCTGCCTCTTCGCCCCCGAGCGCGCCTGGCGTGTCGCCGCCGGGGCGCTGGCGGGCAAGGCGCAGAACACCCCCTTCGATGGCCGCGCGCTGGAGGGGGTGGTGAGCGGCACCTGGAAGGCCGGGCGGCGGGTGTTCGGATGAGTCCGGCGTCGCTCCTCGTCGTCCTCGCGCTCGGCTATGCGCTCGGCTCGATCCCGTTCGGTCTGCTGCTGACCCGCGCCGCCGGGCTCGGCGACATCCGCCGCATCGGGTCGGGCAATATCGGTGCCACCAACGTGCTGCGCACCGGGCGGCGCGGCCTCGCCGCGGCGACCCTGGTGCTGGACGGCGCCAAGGGCGCGGCGGCGGTGCTGCTCGCGGCCGGCTTCGCCGGCGGCGGGGCCGGGCTGGTGGCCGGGCTGGGCGCCGTGCTCGGCCATCTCTTCCCGGTCTGGCTCGGCTTCCGTGGCGGCAAGGGGGTGGCGACCGGACTCGGCGTGCTGCTGGCCGCGGTGCCCTGGGCGGGGCTGGCGGCGGCCGTCGCCTGGCTCGTGCTGGCCCGGCTGACCCGCATCTCCTCGGCCGCCGCGCTCGGCGCCTTCGCCATCGCGCCGGTGGTGGCGGCTTCGGTCTCCGGGCTGGCCGGGGCGGTGCTGGCGCTGGTCATCGCCGCGCTGGTCTTTGCCCGCCACAGCGAGAATATCCGCCGCCTGCTCGCCGGCACGGAACCGCGCATCGGGGCGGGACGATGACCCCGGGCGAGCGGGTCGGCCGGATCCGGCTCGCCCGGGCCGAGGGCGTCGGCCCGATCGCCTTCCGCCGCCTGCTCGACCGCTACGGCGACGCCGAGGCCGCCATCGCCGCGCTGCCGGAGCTGGCGCGGGCCGGCGGGCGTGGCCGGGCGCCGCGGGTGCCGTCGGCCGCCGATGCCGGGCGCGAGGAGGCGGCGGTGGCGGCGATCGGCGGGCGGCTGCTGGTGCAGGGTGAGCCGGACTATCCACCGCTGCTCGCGCTGCTGGCCGACGCGCCGCCGCTGTTCGCCGTGCTCGGCGACGTCAGCGCGCTCAGCGCCCGGGCGGTGGCGCTGGTCGGCGCGCGCAATGCCTCGGTGAATGGCAGCCGGATGGCCGAGACGCTGGCCGAGGGGGTGGCGAGCGCCGGGCTGGTCGTGGTCTCCGGCCTGGCGCGCGGGGTGGATGCGGCGGCGCATCGCGGCGCGCTGCGCGCCACCGCCGGCCGCACCGTCGCCGCCGTCGCCGGCGGGCTGGATTGTCCCTATCCGCCGGAACATGCCGGATTGCAGGCGGCGATCGCCGCCCAGGGCGCGGTGCTCAGCGAGGCACCGCTCGGCACCGCCCCGCAGGCGCGGCATTTTCCGCGCCGCAACCGGGTGATCGCCGGGCTGGCGCTGGGCTGCGTCGTGGTCGAGGCGGCGCCGCGCTCGGGCAGTCTGCTCACGGCGCGGCTGGCGCAGGAGGCGGGGCGGGAGATTTTCGCCGTGCCCGGCTCGCCGCTCGACCCGCGCGCCCGGGGCTGCAACGACCTGCTCCGCCAGGGCGCGACGCTGACCGAGACCGCTGCCGACGTGCTCGACAACCTGCCCGATCATCCGGCACGCGAGGGCGTCGGCCGTCTGCCGCTGTTCCGCCGCCGTGCCCGAGGGTTCGCCGAGGGTGCGCCGGGGTTCGAGCCGACGGTGCCGGAGCCCGACCCGGCGCCGGCGGTGATGGCACGCGCACGCGCGGATATACCTGATCTGCTCGACGCGGCGCCCGTCTCGGTTGACGAACTCATCCGCCGCTGTCACTTCCCTGCCACCGCGGTGATCACGGTGCTGCTGGAACTGGAACTCGCCGGGCGCGTCGAGACATTGCCCGGCAATCGTGTCGCGCGTATCGCCGAGCCGCCTTACTCCACCTTCCGCTAGGGGCTCCATGCCGGACGTCGTCGTCGTCGAATCCCCCGCCAAGGCGAAAACCATCAACAAATATCTTGGCGACCGGTTCACCGTTCTGGCGAGCTTCGGCCATGTCCGCGACCTGCCGCCGCGCGACGGCAGCGTGCGCCCGGAGCAGGATTTCGCCATGGACTGGGCCGCCGACGAGCGCGGCCAGCGCCAGATCACCGCCATCGCCCGCGCGCTCAAGGGCGCGCAGACGCTCTATCTCGCCACCGACCCCGACCGCGAGGGCGAGGCCATTTCCTGGCATGTCCGGGCGATGCTGGAGGAGGCGCGCGCGCTCAAGGGCGTCGAAGTGCGCCGCATCACCTTCAACGAGATCACCCGCAGCGCCATCCGTGCCGCCATCGCCCATCCGCGCGCGCTGGACCAGCCGCTGATCGAGGCCTATCTCGCCCGCCGCGCGCTCGATTATCTCGTCGGCTTCACCCTCTCCCCGGTACTCTGGCGCAAGCTGCCCGGCAGCCGCAGCGCCGGGCGGGTGCAGTCGGTGGCGCTGCGCCTGATCTGCGAGCGCGAGGCCGAGATCGAGGCGTTTCGCGCCCGCGAATACTGGACCGTCGAGGCGGGGTTCACCACGCCGGCGGGGGCGGGCTTCACCGCGCGGCTGACCCATCTCGATGGCAAGAAGCTGGAGCAGTTCGACCTCGCCACCGAGGCGCAGGCGCTGGCGGCGAAGCGCGCCGTCGAGGCCGGACGGTTCGCGGTCCGCGCGGTCGAGAAGAAGCGCGTCCGCCGCAACCCGCCGCCGCCCTTCACCACCTCGACGCTGCAGCAGGAGGCGGCGCGCAAGCTCGGGTTCGGCGCCCAGGCGACGATGCGCCTGGCGCAGCAGCTCTACGAGGGCGTCGATATCGGCGGCGATACGGTCGGGCTGATCACCTATATGCGCACCGACGGCGTGCAGATGGCGCGCGAGGCGATCGAGGCGATCCGGGCGCAGGTGCGGGCCGAATTCGGCGCCGACTACGTGCCCGCGGCGGCGCGGCAATACACGTCACGCGCCAAGAACGCGCAGGAGGCGCACGAGGCGATCCGCCCGACCGACGTCGCGCGCACGCCCGATGCCGTCGCCGGCCACCTCAATCCCGACCAGCGGCGGCTCTACGACCTGGTGTGGAAGCGCGCCATGGCCTCGCAGATGGCCTCGGCCGAGCTCGATCAGGTCGCGGTGGACATCGCCGATGCCGGCACGGTGCTGCGCGCCACCGGCTCGACCGTCGCCTTCGACGGCTTTCTCAAGCTCTATCGCGAGGACCGCGACGACAGCGCCGGCGATGGCGAGGAGGAGGGGCGGGTGCTGCCGCCGATGGCCGAGCGCGACCGGCTCGCCACCGGCGAGGTCGCCGCCACCCAGCACTTCACCCAGCCGCCGCCGCGCTATTCGGAGGCGTCGCTGGTGAAGAAGATGGAGGAGCTCGGCATCGGCCGGCCGTCCACCTACGCGTCGATCCTCACCGTGCTGCAGGAGCGCAACTATGTCCGCCTCGACAAGCGGCGCTTCGTGCCCGAGGATCGCGGCCGGCTGGTGACTGCGTTTCTGGTCAGCTTCTTCAACCGCTACGTCGATACCGGGTTCACCGCCGCGCTGGAGGAGCAGCTCGACGACATCTCCGGCGGGCGCGCCGGCTGGCGCGACGTGATGCGCGCCTTCTGGGACGAATTCTCCCGCGCCGTCGAGCAGACCCGCGACCTCAAGATCAGTGACGTCATCGCCGCGCTCGATGCCGATCTCGGGCCGCATTTCTTTCCCCCGCGCCCCGATGGGTCGGACCCGCGCGCCTGCCCCGCCTGTGGCGCCGGCCGGCTCGGGCTCAAGCTCGGCCGCTACGGCAGCTTCATCGGCTGCTCGAACTATCCGGCCTGCCAGTACACCCGCAAGCTCGCCGTCGACGGCGGCGCCGAGGACGAGCCGACGCTGAAGGACGGCACCCGCACCCTCGGCCACGACCCGGCCACCGGCGAGGAGATCAGCGTCCGCCGCGGCCCCTACGGGCTCTACGTCCAGCAGGGCGAGGGCGAGGGCAAGCGCAAGCCGAAGCGTGCCTCGCTGCCGCGCGGCATGGACGGCGAGCAGATGACGCTGGACCAGGCCCTCGGCCTGCTCTCCCTGCCGCGGGCGATCGCGCCGCATCCGGAGACCGGCGAGCCGATCGAGGCCGGCCTCGGCCGCTTCGGTCCCTATGTCCGCATGGGGGCGGTGTTCGCCTCGCTCGACCCGGACGACGACGTGCTGACGATCGGGCTCAACCGCGCCGTCGATGTGCTGGCGAAGAAGCTGGCCTCGGTGCGCTCGCTCGGCCCCCACCCCAAGGACGGCGCGGCGGTGATCGTGCGCAAGGGGCGGTTCGGCCCCTATGCCCAGCATGGCCAGACGGTGGCCAATCTGCCGCGCGAGGCGACGCTGGAGACGGTTTCGCTCGACGAGGCGGTGGCCCTGCTCGCCGCCAAGGGCAAACAGCTGAAGCCGAAGGGGCGCAAGGGCGCCCAACCGCGGAACGGCAAGAAGGCCCGGCCGGCTGCCGACGCGGCGCCCAAAGCGACCGCTGCGACAAAGCAAGCCGCCAAGCCGAAGCCCAAAGCCACAGCCACCGCCAAAGCCAAAGCCAAGACCAAGCCGAAGGCGAAGCCGGCACGGCGCCGGGTGGCCGGCTGAGGTGGCGCGCCGCGCGCCGCGCGCAGGCCCCCGCGCCGCCCCGCGCGCCACGCCGCCCGCCCTGCCCAGCCGGGAGGAGATCCGCCGCTTCATCGCCACCGCCCCCGGGCGCATCGGCAAGCGCGAGATCGCCCGCGAGTTCGGCCTGCACGCCAGCCAGCGCGGCGAGCTGCGCGACCTGCTGAAGTCGCTGGCCGCCGAAGGCGTGCTGGCGCCGGCCGGGCATCGCCGCTTCACCGGCCCCGGCCGGCTGCCGGAGGCGATGGTGGTCCAGGTCACCGGCACCGATCCGGATGGCGAGGCGCTCGCCCGGCCCGTCACCTGGCGCGAGCCCGGCGCGCCGCCGCTGATCCTGATGGCGCCGGAGCCCCGCGGCCGCCCGGCGCTTGCGCCCGGCGAGCGGGTGCTGGCGCGGCTGCGCCCGATCGGTCCGGGCCGCTACGAGGGCCGCACGCTCAAGCGTCTGACGGCGACGCCGGGGCGCATCGTCGGCCTGTTCCAGCCGGCGCCGGCGGAGCACCTGCGCACCCTCGACCGGCGCCCCGTCGCCGGCCGCATCCGCCCCGCCGACCGGCGCGCGCGGGCGGAGTGGGAGGTGCCGCTCGGCGAGAGCGGCGGCGCCGAGCCGGGCGAGATCGTGCTCGCCGCCCCGCTGCCCCATGGCGGGCTGGGGCTCAAGCCGGCGCGGGTCGTCGAACGGCTCGGCCGGCTCGGCGATGCCAGCGCGGTCAGCCTGATCACGCTGCACAGCCTGCATATTCCCCACGAATTCCCCGCCGCCGCGCTGGACGAGGCGGCAGCCGCGCGCGCCGTGCCGGAGAGCGGGCGCGAGGATCTGCGCGCCCTGCCGCTGATCACCATCGACGGCGCCGATGCGCGCGACTTCGACGACGCCGTGTTCGCCGAGCCGGACGGCGAGGGGTTCCGCCTGGTCGTCGCCATCGCCGACGTCGCCCACTATGTGCAGCCCGGCTCGGCGCTGGACCATGCCGCCTGGCTGCGCGGCAACTCGGTCTATTTCCCCGATCGCGTCGTGCCGATGCTGCCCGAGGCTCTCTCCACCCATTGGTGCAGCCTGCGGCCCGGCGAGGATCGCGGCTGCCTGTTCGCTGAACTCCGCATCGACGCCGCCGGACGGAAAACGAGCCACCGGTTCGGCCGCGGGCTGATGCGCAGCGCCGCGCGGCTGACCTATGAGGAGGTGCAGCGCGCCGCCGAGGCCGGCGGGACGCCCGAGGTGCCGGAGCGGCTCATCGCGCATCTCTATGGCGGATTCCGCGCCCTGCTGGCGGCGCGGCGCGCGCGCGGCACGCTCGATCTCGACCTGCCGGAGTGGCAGGTGCGGCTGGGCGAGGACGGCAAGGTCGCCGATGTCCGCGCCCGCCCGCGCCTCGATTCGCACCGGCTGATCGAGGAGTTCATGGTGCTGGCCAATGTCGCCGCCGCCGAGGAGCTGGAGCGGCTGCGCGCGCCCTGCGTCTATCGCATCCACGCCGCACCCTCGCCGGAGAAGCTGCGCGGGCTGCGCGCGTTCCTGCACGGCTTCGGCGTGACGCTGCCACCGGGCGATCAGGTCCACCCGCGCGATCTCGATCGCGCCCTCGCTGCCCTGGCCGGCGACGCGGCGGCGCCGCTGGCCAACGAGATGGTCCTGCGCAGCCAGGCGCAGGCGCAGTACGCGGTCGAGAATATCGGCCATTTCGGCCTCGGTCTGACGCGCTATGCGCATTTCACCAGCCCGATCCGCCGCTACGCGGATCTGCTCGTCCATCGCGCCCTGATCGGCGGGCTCCGCCTCGGCGCCGGGGCGCTGGGACAGGAGGAGAGCGGGCGCCTCGCCGACATCGCCGAGCACATCACCGCCACCGAACGGCGCGCCGCCAGCGCCGAGCGCGACGCGATCGAGCGCTACCTTGCCGCCTTCATGGCAGAGCGGCTTGGCGCGCAGTTCGACGCGCGCATTTCCGGAGTGACACGCTTCGGTCTCTTCGTCACAATTACAACGAACGGTGCGAACGGCATCGTTCCTCTTTCCTCCATGCACGATGATTTCTGGACGTTCGACGAACCTGCCCAGACGCTTTCGGGCCGCCGGAGCGGGCGTGTGTTCCGTCTGGCCGAGAGCGTGGCGGTGCGCCTGGCGGAGGCCAGCCCGCTCACCGGCGGACTGGTGTTCCATCTCCTGGACACGGCTCGGCCCCGGTCTCCGGCCAGCCCGCGCGGCGGGCGCACCAAGCGCACGCGCTGAGCGCGGCGGGCGGGCGCTCGGCCGCATCGCGACGCTGGCGGTGCTGCTGGCACTGCTGCCGGCCGGCCCGGCGGGCGCGGAAGTCGCCGCGGGGTTCTCGACCGACCTGGTGGCCGAGATTTTTGCCACCGCGCTGGCCTTTCTCGCGCCCCGCACGCTGGAGGCGGTGTCGCTTCCGGAGATGACGCTGTGGGGTCTGCAAGGGCTCGCGGCGCTCGATCCGGACATCGCCGTCACCGGCGGCGCGGCGCGCGAGGCGGCGGCGGGCATGCCGAAGCCGCCCGCGCCCCCGGTCCGCCTCGTCGCGCCGCAGCGCCTGGTCGCGGTGCCGGCGCCGGACCCCGCGGATGCTGCCGCCTGGGGCCGGCTGGCGGCCGAGATCGCGCAGGCCGCCTACGAGAGTTCCGCCGCCGTTCGCCGGGCCGGCACGCAGGGCGTCGTCCAGAGCTTCTTCGACGAGCTGTTCAATCACCTCGATCCGTATTCGCGCTATCTGCCGCCCGGCGCGGCGGAGGCCGACCGGGCCCGCCGCGCGGGTCAGGCGAGTGTCGGGCTGACCGTTGCCCTGCGCGGCACCCGCATCGTGGTCGAGGATGTGCTGGAGGGTGGCCCGGCGGCGGCGGCCGGCGTCCGCAGCGGGGACGTCATCGTCGCCGTCGACGGCACGGTCGTGCGCGCGCGGGATCCGGCCTCGGTCGCGGCGCTGATCAACGGCGCCGAGAAAACCGAGGTGGCGCTGACCCTTCGGCCGCCGCATGGGCGGTCGCGCACGCTGCGCCTGGTCCGCGCGCTGCTGCCGCCGCAGGCGGTCTTCGCCGAGCGTCAGGCGGACCTGCTGGTGCTGCGCGTCACCCTGTTCAATCGCGGCACCGGGCGGCGGCTGGCCGAGATGCTCGATACCTATATCAATGCCGAGCAGCCGCCGCGCGGCGTGGTGCTGGATCTGCGCGGCAACCGCGGCGGGCTGCTCAGCCAGGCGGTCGATGCCGCGGGCCTGCTGCTCGGCACCGGGCTGGTGGCGACGACCGAGGGGCGCGACCCCGCCGCCAACCGCATCCTCACCGCCGACGGCGCCGACCTGGCCCCCGGCCTGCCGCTGGTGGTGATGGTCGATGGCCGCTCGGCCAGCGCGGCCGAGGTGCTCGCCGCCTCGCTCGCCGACGATGGGCGCGCGGTGGTGGTCGGCAGCGCGACGTTGGGCAAAGGCCAGGTGCAGACGGTGACGACCCTGCCCGACGGCGGCGAACTCTTCGTCACCTGGAGCCGGGTGCTGGCGCCGCGCGGCTGGCCGATCCAGGGTCTGGGCGTGATGCCGCAGCTCTGCACCTCGCTCGGCGCCGAGGCGCTCGGCCGGGCGATGGCCGCGCTCGCCGCGGGCGTGGCGCCGATGCAGGCGGCGCTCGCCCGTCACCACGCCGCCCGGGCGCCGCTGCCGCTGGCGCAGATGCTGGAGATCCGCAATGCCTGTCCGGCGGCGGAGGGCACCGAGGCCGATCTCCGGGCGGCGCGGTTCCTCATCGACAACCCCGCCGCCTATCGCGCCGCGGTGATCACGGCCGGGCCGGCGACGCCGCCCTGATACGGGCGGAAAACCCTCTTGACCGGGGGCAGGCCGGTACGCATGGTGCGCGCCTCGAAAGGACCCCGCCATGGCCAAGAGCAACACCGTTCAGATCAGGCTCGTCTCGACCGCTGATACCGGATACTTCTACGTCACCAAGAAGAACACCCGCAGCGCCACCGGCAAGCTCGAGCTGAAGAAGTACGACCCCGTCGTGCGCAAGCACGTCGCCTTCCGCGAAGCCAAGATCAAGTAGGCTCGGCTCCGTCCAGGATCGCGGCGACGCGGGCGCGGAACGACTCCGCGTCGTTTTCCGCCGCGAGGCGCGCCAGCGCGCCGCGCCGCACCCGCTCCCACAGCCTTCGGTTGTCCGTCAGCCGTGCGATGCGGTCGGCGAACGCGGCCGCGTCGCCGGTCGGCGCGGCGACGATCTCCGTCCCGTCCCGCCAGCCCAACTGGCCACACAGCAAGTCGCTGGCCACCACCGGCACGCCGTGCGCGGCGGCCTCGTAGGCTTTGTACGGCGTGCCCGCGGCGTAGCGGGTCGGGGCGACGACGAGGCGATGGCGGTCGTAGAGCGGCGCGAGTTGGTCCACTGCGCCGAGCAGACGGACGCGCGGATCGCCCTCGAACCGGGCCAGACTGACGCCGGGCGCGAGGTAGCCGGCGACGGTGAGATGCGCGTCGGCGCCGAGACGGGGCAGCACCGCCGCGATGAACCAGGCCAGGGCGTCGTAATTCGGCGAGTCGAGCGCATGGATGGCGCCGAGGAACAGCATCCCGGCGCGGTCATCGAAACCGGCGGGCGTCGGGCACGGCGTCGCCATGGTACCGAGCACGGCGACCGACGGCAGGCCGAGCCGGCGCAGGCATGCCGCTTCCGCCGCGTTGACCGCGAGCACGTGGCGGCAGAACCAGGCCGGCGCGAACTCCGCCGCCAGCGCGGCGTCGAGATCGAACGCGGTGCCCGCCAGC
Organism: Pseudomonadota bacterium; assembly: GCA_021845595.1. GTDB lineage: Bacteria > Pseudomonadota > Alphaproteobacteria > Acetobacterales > Acetobacteraceae > JAJZVV01. Next base: position 24,975 of record JAJZVV010000011.1, read on the forward strand.
GCCGCCTTGGCGGCGTCGCGCCGGGCGAACACCGCCTCGGTGTCGAGCACCACCCGCACCCGGTCCGGATCGGCGCAGGGCTCGGCCAGCGCCGGCAACGCTCTGGCCAGATTGTGCGCCCGGCTGATCCAGACGACGTCGTAGAAGCCGGGGCGCGCGGCCAGCAGGTCCGGCAGATCTTCGAGCGTGCGGTCGTGCAGCGTCTCGACGCCATCCGGCAGGCCGGCGGCGATGTGCGGCAGCGGCACCCGCGTCGGGTTGAGCGGAAAGACGGTGACCTCGGCGCCGACCGCGGCGAGCGCGCGCACCACGTCGTTGGCGCGGCCATAGCCGGACCCGAGACGGTGCAGCGGCACGACATCCTCGAGGAACAGCACGCGATGGCGGGCGGGGCGGGCGCGGCGGGCGAACACCGCGCGTTCCGGCCCCGGCGCGTGCTTGCGCGTGAGCGCGGCGCGGTGGCGGGCGCGGAAAATCTCCCGCCCGCGGGCCATCGACGCGTGCGCCTCGGCCTCGCCGCGGGAACTGGCATATTCGTAATGGGTGAGGCTGACCGCCGGGTCGTAGACCACGCGCCAGCCAGCGGCGCTGAGCCGCAGGCAGAGATCCGCGTCCTCGTAATAGGCCGGCGCATAGGCGGCGTCGAACCCGCCGGTGGCGGCCAGCGCTTCGGCGCGCAGGAGCAGGAAGACCGCGGAGCAGAAATCGACCTCGCGGACGAAATCGGCCTCCGGCGCGGTCGCTGGCGCGTCGCGGAGATAGCCGGCCGTGGTGCCGTCGCGCCAGACGATGCAGCCGGCTTCCTGCAGCCGCCCATGCGTGCGCACCACTTTGCCGCCGACCGCGCCGATGGTGGGGTCCGAGCCCAGCCGCGCCAGCGCCGCGGCGATGGCGAACGGCGCCAGCTCCACGTCATTGTTCAGCAGCAGGACCGACCCGGCGGTGGCGAGGCCGAGCGCGGCGTTGACGCCATGGACGAAACCGACATTGTCGGCGAAGCAGAGATGCTTCGCCCCGCGCACATAGGCCTCGATGGCGCGGGTTTCGTCGGCCGAGCCGGAATCGACCAGGATCAGCTCGATGGCGCCGGCGAAATTGCCGCGCAGCGAGGCCAGCGTCTGCATCGTCAACGCGAACTGATCGTGCGCGACGACGATCGCGGTCAGCGCCGGGGCGCCGGCGCAGGTGAAATCGAGCCCCGCGGCCGGCAGATGCGCCAGCATCGCGCGCGCGCGGCGGCGGAACTGCGCGCGCGTGGCGGGTTCCGCCGGCTCCGCCGGCGCTGCGTCGGCGACGCTCGGTGTGGTCATCAGCAGGTAGGTGAACAGGTCGCGGGCGCGTCCGGCGGCGATGGCGCGGCGCGCCGCCGGGGCGCTCTGCCAGTAGGCGGCGAGATCGACCGAGGGAGCGGGGGCGCGGAATTCGAACACGCCGTGATGGAGGAAATGCTCGTAGCCGCTGACGAGCGTGCCGGCGGCGAGGGCGGCGCCGACATCGTCGTTGGCGGCGCGGTAGAACCGCTCGGAGAAATCGGGCAGCGGATCGAACCCGGCGGCGGCGCCATCGCGGAGATAATGGTGCAGGGCGCCGTGCGCCGTGCCCGCCGCGATCGCCCGCGCCGCCTCGGCATAGGTGCGCCGGTACCAGGCGGGATCGAAATGGACCGAGCAGCGCGGCTCGGCGCCGCCGGCGTGCAGCCGCTGGAGATAGGCGAGGAAGGCCGGTTCGGCCGCGTCCAGCTCCGGATGGGCGGCGCGGAACCAGGCGGGATCGAACAGCAGATGCCCGCTGCGGCCGGCGGCGGCGCCGGCGCGGAGATATTCGTCGTAATGGTTGACGAACCCGCGCGCGTTCAGCGCCGCCAGCGTCGTATCGCCCAGTTGCCCGGCGTAATAGGCGACGTCGAACAGCCAGTGCGGCGCCAGCTCCGCCCAGCCCTCGGCGCAATAATGCGCGAACCCGGACCGGAACTCCCCCCGCGCCACGCGCGCCCGTACCGCGGCGTGGCGGGCGAGGTAGAAGCTCTCGTCGAAGACCATGTTCGGCGAATGGCCGCGGCCCTGGCCTTCGAGCAGATAGAACGCACGCAGCGCCGTCGGCGACGGCTCGGTGAGCAGATCGACGACCTCGGGATAGGCGCGGACATACCAGGCCGGGTCGAACTCCCACCAGGCCGGCGCGGGAACACCGAGCGCCGGCCAGTCGCCCCCGGCCTGGGTGTCCGGACGGAGGGCGGCGCGGGACAGGGGGCCGGCGTCCATCTCAGCGTCGGCGGGCGTCCGGCAGCACGCCGGCGCGGCGCAGGGCGGCGATGTCCTCGGCGGTGAAGCCGTTGCGGGCCAGCACCGCCTCGCTGTGCTCGGCGAACCGCGGCGGCGGCGTGCGCGTGCCGCCGGGCGTGCGCGAGAGCTTGATCGGCGTGCCGAGGCCGCGATAGGCGCCGAGTTCGGTCAGCATCGCGCGCGCCGCGGTGTGCGGTGCGGCGAGCGCCTCGTCCACCGCCAGCACCGGCCCGGCCGGCAACCCGGCGCGCAGCAGGCGCAGCGCGAGGGCATGGCCATCCTCGGCGGCCAGGGCGGTGGCGAAGCGGGCGGCGAGGTCGGCGCGGTTGGCGAGCCGGTCGGCGTTGGAGGCGAAGCGCGGATCGGTGCCGAGTTCGGCCAGGCCGAGCTCGGCGCAGAGGCGGCGGAACTGCCCGTCATTGCCGGCGGCGAGGAAAATCTCGCAGGTCGCGGTGCGGAATTTCTCGTAGGGCGCGAGATTGGGGTGCGGATTGCCGGTCGCCACCGGGCGCCGGCCGTTGAGCAGATAGTTGGCGGCCTGCGGATGGAGCAGCGCCATGCCGCAATCATGCAGCGTCATGTCGACGAACTGGCCGCGTCCGGAACTGCCGCGCTCGTGCAGCGCCATGAGGATGCCGATGGCGGCGTAGAGGCCGGTGGCGAGGTCCACCACCGGGGTGCCGAGCCGCAGCGGGCCGGTCGTCGGATCGCCATTGATGCTCATCAGCCCGGTCATCGCCTGGAGGATGGCGTCGTAGCCGGGCAGCCCGCCGAGCGGCCCCTCGGCGCCGAACCCGGAAACGCGGCAATGGATCAGGCGAGGGAAGCGGGCCGCGAGCGTCTGTTCGTAGCCGATGCCCCATTTCTCCAGGCTGCCGGGCTTGAAATTCTCCACCAGCACGTCCGCGCCGGCGAGCAGGCGCAGCAGCACGTCCCGCCCGTCCGGCGTGCCGATGTCGAGCCCGACCGACTGCTTGTTGCGGTTGACGCCGATGAAGTAGCTCGCGTCGCGGGTGCCGTCGTCATGGTCGAGGAACGGCGGACCCCAGTCGCGCACCTCGTCGCCCTGCGGCGGTTCCAGCTTGATCACCTCGGCGCCGTGATCGGCGAGGATCATGGTGCAGTACGGTCCGCCGAGCACGCGGGTGAGGTCGATCACCCGCAGCCCGGCGAGCGCGCCCGGGGAGGTGGCCAGCGCCTTGCCCGAAGGCTCCTGACCGCGCTCGGAAACGTCCATGCTCGATGTCCTCTTCAGGCCGCGCCCCACACGCGGGCGCAGAACCCGGGATAGGTCGCGCGCATCTCGGCCGCAACCGGGCCGCGCAGCAGCGCCAGTTCCTCGTCGGTCGGCGCCGGCGTTTCCGCCACCGTGTCCGGCACGTCGAAGTCGAACCCGGTCGCGGCGCGGACGCTGGCCACGGTCTCGCCCGGATGGACCTGGTCGAGGGCGAAGCGGGCCCGGGCCGGGTCGAAGCGGAAGACGCAGCGCCCGGTCAGCAGCGCCTGCGCGGTGCCGCGGCGGAACACGTCCGGCGGCGAGACGCCGGGGGCGGAGATCCAGTCCACCCGCGGCACCAGCACCCGTGGCGAGTGCTCCTCGCGGAACAGGATGGTGCGCGGGGTCATCATGTACATGAACGCCGAGCCGAAGCTGCCGGGGAAGCGCACGCCGCCGAACTTCGTACCGGCGGTGGGCCATTCGCCGGTGCCGAGCAGGTTGATGTTCGCCGTCCCGTCGATCTGGCCGCCGCCGAGGAAGAACAGGTCGATGCGGCCCTGGGCGGTGAGGTCGAAGAGCTCGCAGGTGCCTTCGGTGAACGGGTTCGCCTCCTCGCGGTGCAGCAGCGACAGCCGCACCGGATGGCCCGCGCGCTTCACCAGCCAGCACGCCGCGGCCGGGATCGGGCTCGCCGCGCCGACGGCGATGTGGCGGGCGGGCGGCGCGGCGGGGTCGAGGATCAGCCGCGCCAGCGCGACGGCGAGCCGCTCCTCCGGCGTCGGGGTCATTCCGCCGCCGCCGCGACCGGCGAGGCGACGTGCTCGGCGAGATAGGCGGCGAACCCTTCCCGGGTGCGCGCGGCGCGGGCATAGGCGAGCAGATGCGCGGCGTCCGCGGGATATTCGTCGAGCAGCCCGATCGGCCAGGTGCCGCGCGGGGCCAGTGCCACCGCCTCGACATAGGTGCCGGAAATGACCCCGGGCGCCAGCGTCTCGTCGGCCAGGAGGTTGCCGGCGAAGCGGCGTTCCGCGGTCACCAGGACGCGCTTCGAGGCGTGCGCCAGCGTCGCCAGCTCCCGCCGCCGCCCGACCCAGACATTGCCCTCGTCGTCGGCCATGACGGCATGGAAAATCCCGACATCGGGGGCCAGCGCCGGCAGCAGCAGGATCGGGTCCTTGGTCGGGCTGAACGGGTTGTCGATCACCGTCCAGTCCGGCCGGTGGGCGAGCAGGTCGCTGCCGAGCACGCCGCGCATCGGGATGAACGGCACGCCCTTCTCGGCCGCCTGCAGGCGCGTGTGCATCGCCGGGCAGGTGGCGTCGCGCAGCACGATCTCCCCGGCCGCCAGCGCGGCGAGGAAGCGCGGCGCCGCGCCGGCCTCGCCCAGCGTCACCGCGCTGGTGTCGAGTTCGGCGACGCAGCCGGCGCCGATCAGCAGGTCGGTGGCGTAGCCCGAGACCGGGACGCCGACGAGGCGCAGCCCGCGCACCCCGCGCCGCACCAGCGCGCGGGCGAGCGCGCTCGGGGTGAGGGAATTGTCCGGCGGCAGCGCCACCAGCGCGCCATCTTGGATGCGTGCGGCGAGATCATCGAGCGGAATGAACATCGACCCCTCCTTGTCCCGGTGCCAGCCCTTGTCCGAGTGTCAGCCGAGCGCGGCGACCAGCGCCGCGGCGCTGCGGCCGTTGGCGATCGCCGCCGAGCGCCCGTCCCAGTGCACGCCATTGACGCGGGCGAAGGCGTGGTCGGCGTCGTAGTGATAGGCCTGCACCAGCGGGCGGCCGCGCACCGCGGCATCGACCTTGGCCCGGCCCTCGGCGGGAAAATACTCGTCGCGGTCGGCGATGTGCACGACGAGCGGCGCGCGCAGCGCGTCGAGCTCGCCGATCAGGCTGTCGAGCCCGACGCCGTAGTAGGAGACATTGACATCGGCGTCGGACTGCTCGGCCATCATGAAGGCGAGCCGGCCGCCGAGGCAGTAGCCGATGGTCCCGGCGCGGCCGTTGCAGCCCGGGAGCGTGCGCGCCGCGGCCAGCGTGGCCTTGAGGTCCTCGATCCCCTTGGCCTGGTCGAAGCGCTGGAACAGCTCGAAGGCGCGCTTCCACTCGGCCTCGCTCTTGTCGGTGAGGTCGATGCCCGGCTCGATGCGCCAGAACAGGTCCGGGCAGACGGCGATGAAGCCGAGATCGGCAAGGAACGCGCAGGTCTCGCGCATCGCCGCGTTGACGCCGAAAATCTCCTGGATGACGACCACCGCCCCGGCCGGCTTGCGCGCGGGTTCGGCGACGAAGGCGGAGAACCGGCCGGAGCCGTCGGTGGCGTCGATATTGATGGTGGTCATGGACGGTCTCTTCCCCCTCGGTATCTAGCGACGGATGCCAGCGCCTCCGATCGGCCCGAGCCGGAACGGCTCAGTCAGGTCGGAGGTTGCTCTAGAGCACGGTCCGATCTGATGGAATCATCCGGTCGGACGGTCGTGCTCTAGAAACCTATGAGTCTAGAGCAACTTATCTCCGATCTGATCGAGCCGGAACGGCTCAATCAGATCGGAGGTTGCTCTAG
>JAJZVV010000011.1:31047-139933 GCA_021845595.1 Pseudomonadota bacterium
GAGCACGGTCCGATCTGATGGAATCATCCGGTCGGACGGTCGTGCTCTAGAAACCTATGAGTCTAGAGCAACTTATCTCCGATCTGATCGAGCCGGAACGGCTCAATCAGATCGGAGGTTGCTCTAGAGCACGGTCCGATCTGATGGAATCATCCGGTCGGACGGTCGTGCTCTAGAAACCTATGAGTCTAGAGCAACTTATCTCCGATCTGATCGAGCCGGAACGGCTCAATCAGATCGGAGGTTGCTCTAGTGGCCGGCGACGAACCGCTCCAGCCAGTGGATCGTGTAGTCGCCACGCTGGAACCCGACATCTTCGACGATGCGCTGGTGCAGCGGCAAGGTGGTTTTGATGCCGACGACGACGAACTCCGCCAGCGCCCGGCGCAGCCGCGCGATCGCCTGGTCGCGGGTCGGCGCGTGCACGATCAGCTTGGCGACCAGGCTGTCATAGTGCGGCGGCACGCGGTAGCCGGCGTAGAGCGCCGAATCGACCCGCACGCCCAGCCCGCCGGGCGGGTGGAAGGCGGTGACGCGGCCCGGCGTCGGCATGAAGGTCTCGGGGTCTTCCGCGGTGACGCGGCATTCGATGGCGTGGCCGGAAAACCGGATGTCGGACTGGCCGTAGCCCAGCTCCTGGCCGGCGGCGAGGCGGATCTGCTCGCGCACGAGATCGATGCCGCAGACCATCTCCGTCACCGGATGCTCGACCTGCAGGCGGGTGTTCATTTCGATGAAGGCGAACTGCCCGTCCTGGTAGAGGAATTCCAGCGTTCCGGCGTTGCGGTAGCCGAGCTTCGCCAGCGCCGAGGTGGCGCGCGCGCCGAGCGCGTCGCGTTCGGCGGCGCTGAGCGCGGGCGAGCCGGCCTCCTCGACGAGCTTCTGATGGCGGCGCTGAAGGCTGCAGTCGCGCTCGCCGAAATGCACCACCTGGCCGCGCCCGTCGGCGAGCACCTGCAGTTCGACGTGGCGCGGGCGATCGAGATATTTCTCCAGATAGACGGCATCGTTGCCGAACGCGGCGCGCGCCTCGGTGCGCGCGGTGCGCCAGGCTTCCTCGATTTCGTCGGCGTCGTTGGCCACCTTCATGCCGCGCCCGCCGCCGCCGGCAGCAGCCTTGACCAGAACCGGATAGCCGATCGCGGCGGCGATGCGCCGCGCCGCGTCGAGGTCGGTCACCGCGCCGTCCGACCCCGGCACCAGCGGCACGCCGAGCGCGGCCATCGCCGACTTGGCCTCGATCTTGTCGCCCATCATGCGGATATGGGCCGGCGAGGGGCCGATGAAGGCGAGGCCGTGGGCTTCGACCATTTCGGCGAAATCGGCGTTCTCGGACAGGAACCCGTAGCCGGGATGGATCGCGTCGGCCCCGGTGATGGTGGCCGCCGACAGGATCGAGGCGGCGTTGAGGTAGCTCTCGCGCGCCGACGGCGGGCCGATGCAGACGCTCTCATCGGCGAGACGGACATGCATCGCATCGGCATCGGCGGTGGAATGGACGGCGACGGTCGGGATGCCGAGCTCGCGGCAGGCGCGCTGGATGCGCAGCGCGATCTCGCCACGATTGGCGATGAGGATTTTCTGGAACACGCCGCTATTCCAGGATCAGGAGCGGCTCGCCGTATTCCACCGGCGCTCCGGAACTGACCAGAATGCGGGTGACGGTGCCGGCGCGCGGCGCCTTGATCTGGTTGAAGGTCTTCATCGCCTCGATGAGCAGCAGGGTCTGCCCGGCGGCAACCGTCTGGCCGACGGTGATGAAGGGCGCGGTCCCGGGTTCCGGGCTGAGATAGACGACGCCGACCATCGGGCTCGGCACCGCGCCCGGATCCGGCGCGGCCGGCTCGGCGGCGGCCGGGGCGATCGCGGCCGGCGCCGCCACCGCGGCGACCGGCGCGGCGGGGACGAGCGCGGCGGCCGGCGCGGCGAGCGCGCGGACGACGCGGATGCGGCTGTCCTTCTCGGCGATCTCGATTTCCGTCAGGCCGGTTTCGGTCAGGATCGCGGCGAGCTGACGGATGGCGGCGGGATCGAACGGTACCTGGCTCATCGCGGGCCTGTCACTTTCCTGTCAATCGGCATCCAGCACCCCGGCCTGATCGAGCAGCCCGGCCATCGCGGTCAGCGCCAGCGCGTAGCCGCGCACGCCGAGACCGCAGATCACGCCCGTCGCCGCGCGCGAGACGAAGGAATGGTGCCGGAATTCCTCACGGCGATGGATGTTGCTGATATGGACTTCGACCACGGGCAATTCGACGGCGAGCAGCGCGTCCATCAGCGCGACCGAACTGTGGGTGTAGCCGGCGGGGTTGATGACGATGCCCTGGGCCCGGCCGCGGCACTCCTGCACCCAGGAGATCAGCTCGCCCTCGCCGTTGGTTTGCCGGAAGTCGATGGCCAGGCCGAGCGCCTCGGCGGCCTCGGCGCACAGCGCCTCGACGTCGTCCAGCGTCGCCGACCCGTAGATCTCCGGCTGGCGCAGCCCGAGCATGTTGAGGTTGGGCCCGTTGAGGATGGCGATCAGCGGTTCTGGCATGGCCGCGCCAGTAGCACGCGCGGGCGCGCGGGTCCAATCGGTTCCGCGCCGGTCAGTGTTCCGGGAGCGCGGGCTCGCCGTTCGCCACGCCGCCGACGTTGGGCGGCAGGCCGGTGACCGAGTCCAGCCCGCGGGCGCCGGCGAACATCGCGTGATCGACCTGGGCGCCGGAGAAATCCGCCCCGGCGAGGTCGGCGCCGGAGAAATCCGCCATGAAGAGGTCGGCGCCGAGGAAGCGCGCGCCCTGGAGATGGGCGAAGGCGAACGAGGCGCGGCCGAGCTCGGCGTGGCTGAAATCCGCGCCCTCCATGTGCGCGCCGGCGAAATCGGCGTGGATCAGCCCCATCGACTGGTTGTGCATGTCGGCCGCCGCGTGGGTGCCGATGAATTTCGCGCCGCGGAAATCGAACCCGGCGAAATGGCCCTGGACGCGGGCGGCGGAGAAATCGGCGCCGGCGAAGATCGGCGCTTCGGCCGGGTTCGTCTCCAGCCCCGAGGCGACGACCATGGCGCTGACCATGGCGCCCTGGAGGTTGGCGCCGGTGAAATTGGCGCGGATCACCCAGGCCAGTGCCAGGTTGGCGCCGGCGAGGTTGGCGCCGCGCAGATCGGCGCCCTCCAGCTTGGTGGCGTAGAGGTCCGTGCCGGCGAGATCGGCGCCGGCGAAATTCAGATGGCTGAGATCGAGCCGGGCGAGGGAGCGGTGGGAGAAATCGGCCGGATGGCCGGGCGTGGCGGCGGCAAGCGCGGCGCGCACCTCAGCGGCATCGAGATCGGCGGCGGAGCCCGGCGCGGCGAGGGCGAGGACCAGGCCGGCCGCCAGCGCACCCAACCGAACCGCCCGCGCCAGCCGCGGGCTTGCTTGTCGTGCCGTCATCGCGCGCCCATAATTTGCATCATGAAGGATACGACGTTGTCGCTCACCGTGAATGGCGAGGCAAGGACGCTCGCCGGGCCGACCAGTGTCGCGGCGCTGCTGGCCGGGCTCGGGTTCGATGCGCGCAAGGTCGCGGTCGAGCGCAACGAGGCGATCGTGCCGCGCTCGGTCTATGGCGAGACCTGGCTCGCGCCCGGCGACGCGCTCGAAATCGTGCATTTCATCGGCGGAGGCTGAGCCATGGACCCGCGCATCGAGCCCACCGCCGCGGACGAGGACGGCTGGACGGTGGCCGGCCGCCGCTTCCGCTCGCGCCTCATCGTCGGCACGGGCAAATACAAGGACCTCGAGCAGACGGCGGCGGCGATCGAGGCCTCGGGGGCGGAGATCGTCACCGTCGCGGTGCGGCGGGTGAACCTCGCCGACCCCGGCGCGCCGATGCTGCAGGACTATGTCGATCCCAAGCGGGTGATGTACCTGCCCAACACGGCCGGCTGCCACACCGCGCAGGAGGCGGTACGCACGCTGCGCCTGGCGCGCGAGGCCGGCGGCTGGAACCTCGTGAAGCTCGAAGTGCTCGGGCCGCCGCCGACGCTCTATCCGGACATGGCGGCGACCGTCGAGGCGGCGGCGGCGCTGATCCAGGACGGGTTCGAGGTGATGGTCTATTGCGCCGACGATCCGGTGGCGGCGAAGCGGCTGGAGGCGATGGGCTGCGTCGCCATCATGCCGCTCGGCGCGCCGATCGGCTCCGGGCTCGGGATTCAGAACCCGGCCATGCTGTCGATGCTGATCGAACAGACCGCGGTGCCGCTGCTGGTCGATGCCGGCGTCGGCACCGCCTCGGACGCGGCGATCGCCATGGAACTGGGCTGCGACGCGGTGCTGCTGAATTCGGCCATCGCCATGGCCAAGGATCCGATCCGCATGGCCCGCGCCATGCGCCTGGCGGTCGAGGCCGGGCGCGAGGCGTTTCTCGCCGGGCGCATGGCGCGGCGCATGGGCGCGGATCCGTCGAGCCCGCTGACCGGGCTGATCCGGCGCTGAGCGGGCGGCGCTCGGCGCCCGGCGCCCGGCGTCTCGCCCGGGGTGGGCCGATGAGCGGGGCGGGCCGATGATGCCGAGCGCGGTCCTCGCGCTGGCGCCCGGCGCGATGGCGGCACTTCTGGCCGTCGCGCTGGCGGCGGGCATCGGCATCACCGCCGTGGGGCCGGGCGGCGTGCTGCTGACCATCGGCCTCTATGCTCTCACCGCGCTGCCGCCGGCGAGTGTCGCCGGGACCGGCATCGTCACCAACGTCGCCACCGGCCTGCTCGGCGCCGCGGCCTATCTGCGATCCGGCCATCTGCGTGCGCGCCATACGCGGCGGACCGCGATCCTGCTCAGCCTCGCCGCGCTGCCGGGAACGCCGCTGGGCATCTGGCTGAACGGCCACACCTCGCGCGCCAGTTTCGGCTTGCTGCTCGGCGGGCTGACGCTGGCGACCGGGATCATGGTCGCGCTGCGGCTGCGCCGGACCATGCCGCACGCGGATGCCCATCCCCGGTTGGGCGACGCCGGCGCGACGCTGCTCGGTTTTCTCGTCGCCTCCGTCAGCGGGCTGTTCGGTCTCGGCGGTCCGATGCTCGCCGTGCCGCTGCTGCTCGCCGCGGGCGTGCCGATCCTGCCGGCGATCGCGGCGTCACAGGTTCAATCGGTGGCGATCTCGGGCATCGGCGCCATTGGCTATGCCGCCCATGGCGCCATCGACTGGCCGATGGCGGTGCTCGTCGGCGTGCCGGAAATGGTCGGCGTGGTGCTCGGCTGGCAGCTCGCCCGCCGGCTGCCCGCGCCTGTCCTCGCCGCCGCGCTTGCTGCCGGGCTGATCGCGCTGGCGCCCTACCTGGTCTGGCGCAGTTCCTGACCGAACATCACGCTCAGGCCGCCGTGCCGCCGACGGTGAGACCGGCGAGCTTCAGCGTCGGCTGGCCGACGCCGACGGGAACGCCTTGCCCGTTCTTGCCGCAGGTGCCGATGCCCGGATCGAGCGCCATGTCCGCGCCGACCATCTCGACCTTGGTCAGCACGTCCGGTCCGTTGCCGATCAGCGTTGCGCCTTTCACCGGCGCGGTCACCTTGCCGTCCTCGATGAGATAGGCCTCCGAGGCCGAGAAGACGAACTTGCCCGAGGTGATGTCCACCTGGCCGCCGCCGAAATTCACCGCGTAGAGGCCGCGCGGGACGGAGCGGATCATCTCCTCCGCGCTCGCCGTGCCGCCCATCATGACGGTGTTGGTCATCCGCGGCATCGGCGCGTGGGCGTAGGATTGCCGGCGCCCGTTGCCGGTCGGCGCCATGCCCATCAGCCGCGCGTTCAGCCGGTCCTGCATGTAGCCGACCAGAACGCCGTCCTCGATCAGCACGGTGCGGCCGGAGGGGGTGCCTTCGTCGTCCACCGTCAGGCTGCCCCGCCGGTCGGGAATCGTGCCGTCATCGACGACGGTGACCCCGGGCGACGCGACGCGCCGCCCGAGCAGGCCGGCGAAGGCGGAGGTGCGCTTGCGGTTGAAATCGCCTTCCAGCCCGTGGCCGATCGCCTCGTGCAGCAGGATGCCGGGCCAGCCGGGCCCGAGCACCACCGGCATTTCGCCGGCCGGGGCCGGGCGGCTGTCGAGATTGACCAGCGCCTGGCGCAGCGCCTCATCCACCGCCGCCTGCCATTGCTCGACGCCGATCAGCCGCTCGAACCCGAAGCGGCCGCCGGTGCCGAAGCTGCCGGTTTCGCGCCGCCCGTTCCGCTCGACCACGACCGAGACGTTGAGCCGGACCAGCGGGCGCAGATCGGCCACCCGCGTGCCGTCGGCGCGGATGATCTGCACCGCCTGCCACTCGGCGGCGATCGAGGCCATGACCTGGCGCACGCGCTCGTCCTTGCCGCGGGCGTAGGTATCGAGCGCGGCCAGCACCCCGGCGCGCTCGGCGAAGGGCAGGGCGGCGAGGGGGTTGGCGGGGGAATAGAGGCGCGTGTTGGTGGCGCGCGGCGGCTCGGCCTTGCGCGCGGGCGGTTCCCCGGCCAGGGCGGCGACGCTCGCGCCGGCCCGGCGCAGCGCCTCCTCGGACAGTTCGCCGGCATGGGCGTAGCCGGTGCTCTCGCCGGCCACCGCGCGCAGCCCGAAGCCGAGGGCGGTATCGAACCCGGCGCTGCGGATGCGGCCGTCCTCCAGGGAGAGCTGTTCGCTCTCGCGGTATTCGAGGAAGAGCTCGCCGTCATCGGCCCGCGCCAGCGTCGCCGCCAGCACGCGCTCGGCCTCGTCGCGGCCCAGCGCGGTATCGGCGCGCTCGAAGAAGAGACGGTCGGTGACGGCCAGCGGCGTGTCGGCGATGGGGATGGACATGGACGCTCCTGCGGCGCGGAGAAAACGGGTCAGGTCGAAACGGTGGCGGGCCGCCCTGGGGCCGGCCCGTGATGCGGCCGGCCGGCGCCGCGCAAGCCATGCAGGGACACCAGGGCGGCGGTGAGCAGCAGCACCGCACCGGCCTGATGGGCGAGGGCGGGGGCCAGTTGCACGACGGACAGCAAGGTCGCCACGCCGAGCGCATACTGCGCGATCGCGATCAGGCCGAGGGCAAGCAGCGCGCGGCGGGCCCGCCGCGGGCCGACGCCGCCGAGGCCGACCCAGGCCGTGAGCAGCGCCGCGGTGGCGCTGGCGGTGGCCAGCAGCCGGTGGTCGAACTGCACCGCGGCGATGTTCTCGGTCAGGTTGCGCACGAACGGGTGGAGTCGGGCATACCCGGGTGGGATCAGGTGCCCGTCCATCAGCGGGAAGCTGTTATAGTCGAGCCCGGCGTGCAGGCCGGCGGTGAGGCCGCCGGCGAGGATGGTCAGCGCGATCAGCGACGTCGCTGCCATCGCCAAGGCCCGCGCGGTGCGGGGGCGCGCGCCGGCCAGCCGGGGTGCGGCCGGATGCAGCACGCCCAGCCCGGTCCAGAGCAGGGCGGCGTAGAGCGCCAGCGCGAACCCGAGATGGATGGTCAGGCGATAGGGCGAGACCGCGGTCGCGTCCGCGAACCAGCCCGAGGCGACCATGAACCATCCGACCGCGCCCTGCAGCCCGCCGAGCACGAACAGCGCGGCCAGCCGCGGCCACAGCCCGCGCGGCAGCATCCCAGCGGCGGCGAAGCCGGCCAGCGGCAGCAGCAGCGCCGCGCCGATCAACCGGCCCCAGAGCCGATGGATCCATTCCAGCCAGAAAATCTGGCGGAACCCGTCCAGGCCGAAGCCGGCATGCTGCAACTGATATTGCGGAATCTGCTGGTAGAGGGCGAACAGCCGCTGCCATTCGGCCTCCGTGCGCGGCGGCAGGATACCGGAGAGCGGGGCCCACTCCATGATCGAGAGCCCCGACCCGGTCAGCCGCGTGGCGCCGCCGAGCACGACCATCACCAGGATCATGCCGCAGAGGCCGAACAGCCACAGCGCGACGAGGCGGCGGTTGCGCCGCTCGGCACTGGTTTCGGTGGGCAGGCCGATGGCGCTGCCGGGCAGGTCGAAGGGCATGGGTCTGATTACAGGATGTAGGCACGCGGCGCGAGATTGCAGCGGCAGCCGGTGCCGCGGGGTCAGCCCGGCCGCATGCGCCGCGGCATACCCTGCTCGATTGCCGCGAGAATGGCCTCGCCGACATGTCCGGGATTGTAGAGCGCCGCGATCCGCGCCTGCCCGGCGCGGCCGATCGCGCGTGCGGCCGCCTTGTCCTCGTGGACGTGGCGCATATGCGCCGCCGCCTGCTCCACGTCGGCCTCCGCCCAGCTCTGCCCTTCCGCCCCCGGATACTCGCCCGGCGCCACCGGCACGAGGTGGTAATCGACGACATAGGCGCAGTCCTGGGTGGCGAAGTCGGCGGTGCCGGAATAGCCGGTGACGATGACCGGCCGGCCGAGCAGCATCGCCTCAGCCGGTCCGCGGCCGAAGCCCTCGGAGCGGTGCAGCGAGACGAAAGCGTCGGCGGCGGCGATCAGGTCGAACACCGCGGCGCGGTCGAGCACGACGTCGCGCAGCGCGATGCGCGGATCGTCGCAGAGATCGGCGAGCGCCCGCCAGGCCAGCGGCGTGCTCGCGCCGCCCTGGGTCTTGATCAGGAGCTGCACCGGCTCTTCGCCGGTCGGGAACGCGGTGCGGAAGGCCTGCACCACCGCTTCGGGGTTCTTGCGGCTGGCGTAGGAGCGGAAATCGAACATGAACAGGAAGACGGTGGCGTCCTCGGGCAGGCCGAGCACCGTGCGGTCGGCACGCGGCTCGTGCGCGGGCGGCAGCACCGGCATCGGCACCCGGCGCACCGGCCGCAGCCCGGCGTGGGCGAAGGCGTCGCGGGCGAATTCCGTCGCCGCCCAGATTTCGTCGAAAAACGAGTAGGCGTGGCGCCAGCTCCGTGGCAGCCACTCCAGCTCCCACGCCCAGTAGCCGATGCTGCGCGCCGCGGTGACGCCGTGCTGGCGCAGGAACAGCACGTCCTCGACCGCGGTGATGGCGTTGAGGTGGAGGATGTTGGCCTCGAACTCGACCCGCACGCCGGCGGGCAGCGCGGTGCCGTCCGGGCGCAGGATGCTGCCATCGGCGCGGTCGACCCCGAGCCAGTCGGTGAACGCCACCGCCTCCAGGGCGCGGGCGGTGGCGCGCACATCCTCGCCCCGTCCGGTGCTCTCGCGCCACCAGCCGGTGAGCCCGATCCTGGCGCGGTGCACCGGCGCGATCACCGCCGGTTGTGCCAGATCGCGGGCGAACAGCGTGCCGAGCGGGTAGTCCGCGTAGCTGGAGGCGAAATTCTGCTTGGCCCAAGCCGCCAGCTCGGTCCGCCCGGTTTCGGTGGCGACGTCGAACAGGGCGCGGAGATCCGGGCGCGTATTCCGCACCATCTCCAGCGCCACCGGCAGGCCTTCCAGCCGCGGCGAGGGGCCGGCGAGGAACTCGGCCAGGCGCGGATCGAACGCGTCGAGCGTGAGGCCGAGTTCGCTGAGGCCGCTGGTCACGAGCCAGTGCAGATAGCCGAGCCGCTGGTCCTCGTCGGCGAGCGGAAATGCGCTCTGCACGTCGGCGCGCGTCTCCCACAGCGCCATCTCCGCGCGGTTGAAGCGGAATCCGAGTACGCTGATATCGGTGAGTTCGGCAAAGTAGCGCCGCAACTCGGCCACCATCGGTGACGGCCAGCGATAGGCGCGGGCGGCAAGGAACGCGTACCAGAGCCCATGCGAGAGCCGCGCCGAGCGATCGGTCGGGAAATCCTGCCAGCGGGCGAGATTGGCGCGGTGGGCCTGCACCTCGCGCGTCAGCAGCATGCCCTCGTTCAGCGGCATGTCGCCATACTGCGCGGCGATGTAGCTGCCCCGGCTGATCTGGGCGACGAAGGCGTCGGTGAACAGGGCCGGGTCGACGCTGCCCTCGTCGATCGCGGCGGTGATGACCCAGCCGAGGAAGGCGCGCGCCCGCTCCGATCGCGTGAGGTCGAAATGCGCCTGCAGATCGGGGCGCCGCTCCCAGCTCAGCGCCGCCTGCCGCGGCAGCAGCAGCGCCAACTCGCCCAGCGGCAAGCTGACATCGCCGTGCAGGAGCTGCAGCGCGTCGCTGGCCGCCCCGGGCCACATCTCCACGGCGAGCGACGGCCATGGCGGTGGGCGGGCGGTGATCAGCGCCGGCGCGCCGGGATCGGCCCCGCCGCGCAGCGCCCGGGCGGCCGCGATGCTGCGTCCGTCCACGCCCTCGGCCGCCGCATCGCCGCCGAGGAACCAGGTGTAATAGGCGTCGAGCCCGGGTTCGGTATGGATGTCGAAGACGGTGCGCAGGTCGGCCCGGTCCAGCCAGGTCTGATACATGAACCGGGTCAGCGCGATGCCGCGGGCTGCGGCGGTCTCGTCCGGCGCGTCGAAAAACCCGGAGGGAACATCGAGCCCGGTCGCCGGGTCCAGCCTTCCCTCGTCGACGGCGCGGACCAGCCAGCGCCGCATCGCCGGCTCGATCGGCCGGCCATCGGCGAAGCTGCCGAACCCATAGGTCAGGCTTCGCGTCCGCCGCCAGCCGTTGGCGTGCAGCAGGTCACGATAGCGCCGGGCCAGCGCGGCGGCAGGGGCGGGAACGGCATCGCGGAAGCGGCTCTCGTGGCGCGAGAGCAGTCGCTCGTCGTCGGGCACCAGCCCGCTGAAATGGAAGAAGATCAGCGGCTCGCCGTTGACCCGCCAGGCGCCGTCTGCGCCGGTTTCCACCATGCGGTGGGCGAGGTTCCAGTAGGCGACGTTGCAGCCGGGGTGGTGCAGTATGGCGAGCCGCGGCACGAACGACGGGGCGAGGTCCATCCAGCGCTGGTCGGTGAACATGTGCCGCGCCAGATCGACGCGGCAGTGCAGCCGGCAGCGTTCGCCCCACCAGAGGAGCAGGCGCCTGGCATCGGCGTCGTCGCGCATCGCCGCGAAGCCCAGATTGTACACGCCCGACTGCAGGATGGTGAGATCGGAGGGTTCCAGCCCGTCATCGAGCGGCGCGGAGAGGTGCGGGGTGAGCACGACGCTGTGCTGGGCGAGCGGATCGAGCGCGGGAGCGAGCGGGGCCAGTACCAGGATGTCCGGGTCGAGATAGCAGGCCTCGGCGAAGCCGAGGGTCTCGAACATGTGGCGGAAGGCGAACGGCTTGAGCGCGGTGTTGAACTCCAGCACGCTGTAGAGCCGCTGCATGGCGGGCAGCGTCGCGATGCCGAGCGTCTCGCAGCCGATCACCGTCGCGGCGAGGTCGAGCCCGGCGAAACTGCGCGGCGTGTCGGCGAGAATGATGAAGCGCGCGGCGTCCGGCTCGGCGGCGCGGACCGACTGCATCAGCGTCGCCGCGTAGGCGATGTAGTTGGCCGACGCGATGGTGAAGATGGCCCGGCGGGGCGCTGCCCGGCTGCTCCGGCGCCGAGCGCCCGCCGGGCGAACGGCGCCCCGCTTCTCCGCCGTGCTCGCCCTGACGTTCGCCATGCCGCCGCGCCCTCGCCGGTTCGACCCCGCGGATGTGACCGGCAAGGCCCCCTAAGAGAGGCCCCCAAGAGAGCCCCCAAAAGGGCCCCCAGGCGATGCCACCACGTGTATTCACGCGGTTCAACCATACCCCGGCAGTCATTTCAACGCCCAAGCGGCGGCCGGGCCCGTCTCCACCCCTCGCCACCGGTCGGTGCGGCCCCATGTTAGGATAGGAGCGGCAGGGCGCGTATAGGCCCGTGCGCGCGGGCGCCTGATCTGGGTCATGGCGTGCCGGCGCCGCTGTGGCGAGAGAGCAGGGCATGGATGTTCGCGTGCAGACATGGCCGGCGACGCGCCAGCGGCGGCGGACCGGCCTGCGGGTGGCGGCGCTGCTCGCCGTGGCGCTGTCCGCCGGTGCTGGCGCTTGGCAGCTCTGGGGCCGGAGCCCGGCGGTGGCGACGCTGCACCCGGTGCGCGGCCCGGCCATCGAGGCGGTCTATGCCGCCGGCGTGGTCGAGGCGATCGACACCGCGCGCGTCGGCACCAAGGTCGCCGGGCGGATCACCGACCTTCTCGTCGATGACGGCGATACGGTGAAGCAGGGCGAGCTGCTCGCCGTGATCGACGATCGGGAGGCGCGCCGGCGGGTGGACGATGCCCGCGCCCGTCTCGAGCTCGCCGACCAGGAGCTGGCGCGCGACCGCGCCCTGCTGGCCCAGCATGTCCGCCCCGAGCAAGCGGTGCAGCGCTCCCAGGCGGAGCGCGACCGGGCCGCCGCGGGGCTCAAGATGGCCGCCGACCAGCTCGCCGATACGCGCATCCTCGCCCCATTCGACGGGGTGGTGATGAAGCGGGAGGTGGACAAGGGCGACATGCTGGCGGCCAATGCCACGCTGTTCACCATCGCCGTGCCCGGCCGGCTGCGCGTCGCCGCCGATGTCGACGAGCGCGACATCGCCCTGGTGCGGCTCGGCGCGCGGGTCGCGATCCGCGCCGATGCGCTGCCGGACCGGCCGGTGAGCGCGACGGTGACGAACATCCGCCCGCTCGGCGATCCGGCGACGCGCAGCTTCCGGGTCGAAGCCAATCTGCCGCCCGATTCGGGGCTGATGGTGGGCATGACGGTGGACGTGAACATCGTCACCGGCGAACGCGCCGACGCGCTGCTGGTGCCGGCCACCGCCGTTCATCACGACGCGCCGCAGGGCGGACGCGCCGGGCCGGCCTATGTGTTCCGCGTCGTCGACGGCAAGGCCCGCCGCACCGCGGTCCAGACCGGCGCCGTCGGCGAGACGCGCGTCGAGATCCGCGCGGGGCTCGGCGCCGCCGACCGCGTCATCGCCGACCCGCCGGACGGGCTGGCGGACGGGCGCTCGGTGCGGGTCGAGCGCTGATGCCGCTCGCGCTCGATATCGCGCGCGCCCATCTGCTCGGCCGCCGCCGCCAGAGCCTGGTCGCGGTCCTCGGCGTCACCCTCGGCGTCGCCTTCTTCATCGCCATGTCGGCGATGATGCACGGATTCCAGAATTATTTTCGCACCCAGATCGTCGATTCCAATCCCCACATCATGATCACCGACGAGATCCGCCGCCCGGCGCGCCAGCCGCTGGCGCTGCTGCATCCCGAGGCGGCGGTCGCGGTGACGCGGGTGCTGCCGCGCGATCCGGTGCGCGGCATCGCCAATGCGGGGGCGATTCTCGACGCGCTCGGGCGGATGGCGGGGCTGGCGGCGGCGCCGACCTTGCGCGGCCAGCTCATCCTGCGGCGCGCCGGGCGTGACTACGCCGTCGCCGCGCTCGGCATCGACCCGGTGCGCGAGGCGCGCGTCACCCAGCTCGCCGGCAACCTCGTCGCCGGCAGCCTGGACGCGCTCACACGCCAGTCGAACGGCGTCATCCTCGGCCGGGCGCTGGCGGTGAAGATGGGCGCCGGGCTGGGCGACACGATCACCGGCGTGGCCACGACCGGCGCGAGTGCCGCGCTGCGCGTCGTCGGGCTGTTCAGCACCGGCATCGAGACCCAGGATCTGGGCCAGGTCTATCTCCAGCTCGCGCGCGAGCAGGCGCTGGAGAACCGGCCGCTGGTGGTCAACGAGATCGATATCCGCCTCGACGACATCACCCGCTCGGTGGCGATGGCGAAGGAGATCGAGGGGCGGTTCGGCTTCAAGGCGGCGCCGTGGGAGGAGACCTACAGCCGCATCCTGGCGGTGTTTCTGCTGCAGAACATCATCATGACCACCGTCACCGGCGCGATTCTCGTCGTCGCCGGGTTCGGCATTTTCAACGTCATCTCGACGGTGGTGCTGGAGAAGGCGCGCGACATCGCGATCATGCGCTCGATCGGCCTGTCGCGGCGCGTGATCGTGCGGATCTTCGTCATCGAGGGGGCGCTGGTCGGCAGCGTCGGCACCATGCTCGGCTGGCTGGTGGCGATGGCGATGGCGGCTGGCATCGCCCGCATCCCCGCGCCCGGCGCGACCGATCCGAACGAGACCATGCGCGTCGCCCAGTCCGTGGACCTCTATGTCGTCGCCAGCCTGATCGCCATGGCCGCCGCCATCGGCGCGGCCTGGCTGCCGGCGCGGCGCGCGGCACGGACGGACCCGCTGGCGGTGATCCGGGGCGCGACGTGATCGCCGCCATCGCCGCGCGCGGCCTGACGCGCATCCTGCCGGGACCGGTGCCGACCGTGCTGGTGGAGGAGATCGACCTCGATTTCGCCCCCGGCAGCTTCACCGCCATCACCGGCCCGTCGGGTTCGGGCAAATCGTCGCTGCTCTATCTGCTCGGCCTGCTCGACCGGCCGAGCGCGGGCGAGGTGCTCGTCGAGGGCGCGCCGACAGCGGAGCTCGACGACGATACGCGCGGCGACCTCCGGCTGGAGCGCTTCGGCTTCGTCTTCCAGTTCCACTTCCTGCTGCCCGAGTTCACCGTGCTGGACAATGTGATCCTGCCGATGCGCGAGCTTGGGCAGCTGTCCGCGGCGGCGATGCGCGCACGCGGCGAGGCGCTGCTCGCCTCGCTCGACATGGCGGAGCTGGCGCGCAAGCTGCCGGGCCAGCTCTCCGGCGGCCAGCGTCAGCGCACCGCCATCGCCCGCGCGCTGGCCAACGACCCGCGCTTCATCCTCGCCGACGAGCCGACCGGCGCGCTCGACACGCGCAACGGCCGCGCCGTCTTCGCCATTCTCCGCCGGCTGGCCGAGGAGGGGCGGACGGTGATCGTCGTCACCCACGACGAAACGCTCGCCGCGCTGACCGACCGGCGCGTGCAGCTCATCGACGGCCGTCTCGCCGTCGATGCGCCGGTTCAGGACCGGTAGTCGGGCCGGTCGGTTTCGATCAGCCGCAGCGCCGCGCCCCAGGCCAGCCCCTCGGCGCCGGCGCGGGCGGGGCCGTGGAACTGCGCGGCGGTGTGCGCGGCGACGGCCTCGGAGGGAATGATCAGCTCGGCGCCGCCGGCCAGCGCCTGGATCTGCGCCTGGCAGGCGCGCTCCAGATAATAGATCAGCAGGAACGCCTCGGCGATCGACCGTCCCGCCACCAGCAGCCCGTGATTGCGCAGGATCATCGCCTGGTGCTGGCCGAGATCCGCCACCAGCCGCGCGCGCTCGTCGAGCTCGAGCGCGATGCCCTCATAGTCGTGATAGGCGAGATGGCCATGAAACATCATCGCGTGCTGGGAGATCGGCAGCAGCCCGTGCTTCTGGGCCGAGACGGCGATGCCGGCGGCGGTGTGGGTGTGCACGACGCAGCTCAGATCCGGCCGTGCCGCGTGGATGGCGGAATGGATGGTGAAGCCGGCGGCGTTGACGCGGCGGCTCATCTGCTCGTCCTGGCCGATGATGCGGCCTTCGAGATCGATCTTCACCAGGTCCGAGGCGCGCATTTCGTGGAACAGCACGCCGTACTGGTTGATCAGGAAATGATGCTCGGGGCCCGGCAGGCGGGCGCTTATATGGGTGTAGATGAAGTCGGTCATGCGGAAATGCGCGACCAGCCGATAGAGCGCGGCGAGGTCGCAGCGCACCTGCCATTCCTCGGCGCCGATCCCGGCCGGGATCGCGGTCTCGGTGACGATGTTCATGGTTTTCTCCCCCGTATGGCTGCCCCCGTATCGGCGCGGAGTGTCGGACCGCGCGCCTTGGCGCGTCAAGCGGCGTCCGGGCCGTGGGTCAGAACCCAGCCGGCGGGGCGCTCGAGCAGGCAGAGCTCGAGCAGCGCCGGCGTTGCCGCGGCCCAGCCGGGCAGACGCAGCAGGCCGCGGCCGTCGCTCCAGCGCCAGCGCTTCGCGCCGTCGTGCTCGGGTGCATGGAACCCCGGCCCGAACACGACACTGTCCAGGTCGAGCGCGCGGCCGTTGACGACGAGGCCGCGGACGCCGACGCCGAGGGCGCGGACATCCTCCTCCGCCGCATCGAGCCCGGCGGGCACGAAGTCGGCCGAACCCAGCGTCACCTGCGCGGTGCCGGCCGGGAGCAGGAAGCTGCGCACCGCCGCGCGCACCCGCGCCGGGCGGAGCCGGCGCGCCGAGCCGGGCCATTCGAGCCACGGCTCCGCGCCAGGCGCCGGCCGATAGCCGAGCGCCGGCAGCCGCGCCAGCAGCGCCCGCTTGACCGCGGCCAGCGCCGGCCCGGTCGTGACCAGCGGCGCGCACGCATCGCGCGCCCACGAACGGCGCGGGCGCCGCGCCAGCGTCGCGAACGGCCGCGGCGCCGTGGCCGCGTTGCCGAAGCTGGCGCGGTTGCCGGTATCGAGATAGCTCTCGACCGCGAGCCCCTCGGCGAGAATGACGTCGTGGCTGGCGAGTTCGACGTGGAAATACTCGACGGCGGCCCGCCGCACCGTGGCGATCGAAGCCCCGTTCGCCAGGTAGCGGACAGGGACCAGCGCGCCGGCCGCGAACACGGCGTGGTCGGGCGAGAGGAACAGATCGCGCTCCGGCAGCGCGGCGCCGAACGCGCCGGCGCGCACCCGCACCGGCCAGACGGTGGCGGGCTGCGGATGGCCCGCGCAGTCCACCTGGCGCCGGCCGATCCAGACCACCTCGCGCAGGTCGCCGTGTGCGGTGCGCACGCGCATGCCCGGCCGCAGCATCTCGACGGCGAGCGGCCCGTCCGCGGTGGCGATGCGCGTGCCGCGGGCGAAGCAGGCGGTGATGTCGGTGCCGCCGCCGGGCGCGGCGCTGAGGAGGAAATCGCCGCTGTGGTACGGGCCGGCGATGCGCAGCTGCGCCTGCACCACGCCGGCCTCGCTCAGCGTCAGCGTGCCAGCGGCATAGGCCTGCTGCTCGGCCGCGCCGCCTGCGACAGTGACGAGACGGATCGTGTCGCCGACGGTGAAATTCTCGATCAGACCGTTCGTCGCCAGCGCCTGCGAGACATCGAGCCGGCCGCCGAAACCCGGGCCGAACAGGATGGTCTGCGACGCGCCCACGCTCTCGCGCAGCGCCAGCGTCGCGCCGGCGTCGACCAGCAGCCGGCCGGTTCCGGCGACCGGGCTGCCGATGATGAGGTCGTGCCGGCTCTCGATCAGCCCGTCATTGCCGAGGGTCGGGCCGGCGGCGCCGCCGAGATCGATCGTCGACGGTGCGAGGCCGGTGGCATCGATCTGCCCGGCGGCCTCATTGGTGAGGGCGAGCGGGGCGCCGTTGCCGCCGATGGTGAAGACGCCGTCGATGATGTTGCTGACGTTGAGCAGCGCGGCCGGCGCGGTGCCGGTGGGATCCGTCTCGATCATGCCGCCGGCGCCGAGGCCGATGATGCCGCCGCCGGTGAGCGTCACGCTGTCGCCGGCCGCGATCTCGATCAGCCCGCCCGACGGGCCGCCGGCCGAGAGCACCCCGGCATTGTCGATGCGGCCATTCAGTTCGAGGTTGAATGCGCCGGCGCCGCCGATGGTCGTGCCGGCGGTGATCGTCACCGGCATGGCGCTGCCGTCGAGCGTCGTCGCGGCGACGGGTGCGATGATCGCGCCGCCAAGAGCAGTTTCGAGTGTGCCGCCGCTGACATCGACCAGATCAAGCGTGACGACCGCGCCCGGGCCGATCGCGGCGATCGTTCCGACCGCGGCGCCGATGAAATTCTCGATGCTGGAATTGTCGATCAGCAGCCCGCCGCTGCCGGTCGCCTCGATCAGTCCGGCATTGTCGACGATCTCCGGAAATGTGAGCCCGAGCACGAGGGGCCCGGCGCCGTTGCCATCGATGATGCCGCCCGACTGGTTGACGATCGCGGACAGCGGCGCCTGCTGCGAAAGGGAGATGATCCCGGCGCCCTCGATGGTTCCGTTGACGTTAGCCAGTGTCACGGCGCCGTGGTCCGGGCGGCCGTTCCCGATCGTGCTGTGGAGGAAATAGGATCCGTCGAGCAGAATCGTGCCGCCATTGTCGAGCGTGGCGTTCCCCGTCAGTGCCAGGCTGGCGGGCTGGCGCTGGGTGCCATCGATCTCGATGGTCTCGTAGGCGATGACCCCTGCGAGGTCGAGCGTTGATCCGGCCGCGACGATCGTCGAGGACATGGCGGGTCTCCTGGCAGACGGCGCGGCAGGTTCTGTCGGGAAGCCCGGCGTGCGACCGTTTCCTTGCCGTGGAGATACCATTCCGCCCCGACGCACGCACGCGTATTCTGTTTCGCCACCGCGCAGGAGCCCCGATGCCCACCGTTCCCCACATGGAAAAGCACTTCACCGCCACCGCGACGGTTCGCGATGTCGTCATCGGCATGGCGGACGGGCTTACCGTGCCGTTCGCGCTCGCCGCCGGCCTCTCGGCTGCGGTCTCGTCGAGCCGGGTCATCGTCACCGCCGGGCTGGCCGAGATCGCCGCCGGGGCCATCGCCATGGGGCTCGGCGGCTATCTTGCAGCCCGCACCGATGCCGAGCACTACGCCGCCGAGGAACGGCGCGAGCAAACCGAGATCGAAACCCTGCGCGCGCGCGAGGTCCGCGAGGTCGAGGAGATTCTCGGCGGTTTCGGGCTGACCGGCGTGCCGTTGCAGACCGTCGTCGATGCGATCACGGCGGATCCGCGGCGCTGGACCGACTTCATGATGCGGTTCGAGCTCGGGCTGGAACGGCCCGACCCGCAGCGCGCGCCGGTGAGCGCAGCGACGATCGCCGGCGCCTACCTGCTGGGCGGACTGATCCCGCTCGCACCCTATATCGCCGGGGCCAGCATCGCCCGCGCGCTGCCGATCTCGATCGCCTGCACCGGTGCGGCCCTGCTCGTGTTCGGCGCCGTGAAGGGCCACTTCACCGGCCTGAACCGGATCCGCTCGGCATTGCAGACGTTGCTGGTCGGCGGCCTGGCGGCGGGTGCGGCCTATCTCCTGGCCGGATTGTTCGCCTGACGCGGCGTGCTTACCCGTCGGCGCGCGGCACCCAGGGGATGCGGGCGACCTCGATCCCTTCCTCGGCGAGGCGCTCGGCCTGTTCCTCGGAGGCGTCGCCATAGATGCCGCGCCGCTCGCGTTCGCCGCTGTGGATGCGGCGTGCTTCATCGGCGAAGTCGGCGCCGACATATTCGCACGAACGCTCGATCTCCGCGCGCAGCCGTTGCAGCGCGGCGCGCGTCGCCGCCGGCAGGCCACCGCCGGCCGCAACCGTCGGACCGGGCCCGGGCGTGGAACCCCGGGATGCGGCGGGCGCGGGGTGCGGGGCAGCGTCGCCGGGCGCCTCGGCCGGCGGCTGGGCGCCGGGCTGCGGCGAGGGCGGACGGGTTGAGGGCAGGCGCGCCACCGCGGGTGCCATCAGCGCCCGCTCGATGGCGTGATCGCCGCAGACCGGGCACTCCAGCAACCCGCGCCCGGCCTGTTCGTCGAAGGCGGCGCTGTCGCGGAACCAGCCGTCGAAGCCGTGGTCCTGGGTGCAGCGCAATTGGTAATGGATCATGGTGGCGGGAACGCTTTGACGGTCAGGCGGCGCCAAGCAGCGCGTCGAGGCGCCCGGCCGCATCGAGGGCGAGAAGGTCGTCGCAGCCGCCGACGGACGCGCCGTCGATGAAAATCTGCGGCACCGTGGTCTGGCCGCCGGATCGGCGCCGGGCTTCCTCGCGCGCGGCCGTGCCGTTCGGCGCGTCGATCTCGCGGAATGCGACGCCCTTCGCCTGCAGCAGATTCAGCGCGCGGGCGCAGTACGGGCACCAGGGCTGGGTATAGATTTCGACGTCGGCCATAGGCATCTCCTTCAATGGAGGAAATTGCACCGCCGCCGGCGTTGCGCAAGGGAGCGCCGACGCACCGCGATCCGCGCTCAGTCCAGCCGCGGGTCCGGCACCCTCGCCGCCGCGAGCACGTCCACGGCGCGCACGCCGGCGCCGCGAAGTGCCGCGACGCAGGCATTGGCGGTGGCACCGGAGGTGAGCACGTCGTCGATCAGCAACACCCGCGCGCCAGCGAGGCGCGCGGCTCGGCGGGGCCGCACCGCGATCGCCTCGGCCATGATCCGCTCCCGCTCGGCGGCCGAGTGCCGACCGCCCGCGAGCGTTGCCGTCGCGTGGCGGCGCACCAGCGCATCGACGAGCACCGGGCGCCCTGTCAGTCGCCCCAGCGCCAGCGTCAGCAGTGCCGACTGGTTGTAGCGGCGCGCGAGCCGTCGGCGCCAATGCAGCGGCACCGGCACCAGCAGATCCGCTTCCGTAAGCAGCGCCGCGCCGGCGCGGGCCATGAACGGCGCTAGTGCCGCCGCCGTTTCGGTGCGGTCCGCGTGCTTGAACGGCAGGATCAGCCGCCGCGCCTGGGCGTCGTAGCGCAGCGCCGCGCGGGCGCGATCGTAGAGCGGCGGCGCCGTTCGGCAGGGCTGGCACAGCGCATCCCGCCCCCCTTGCGCGGTGTGGGTGAAGGGCACGCCGCAGCGCTGGCACAGCGGGTGGGTGATGAACGAGGTGCGGCCGAAGCAGGCGGCGCAGAGCTGGCCGACCCGCTGCACCGGCTCGTCGCAGGTCAGGCACGACGGCGGCAGCAGCGCGTCGAGCAGCCCGAGGCCACCGCGGGCGGCGCCGCGCGCCAGCAGGAGCAGCACCGACGGGGCAGCCGGGCGCGCTGGGTCCATCGCGCAACGATACTGTCCTGCGCGCGCCGGTTGCAACGGCGGCGTCGCGGGCGCACATGCGCGCCATGTCCGACCCGTTCGTGTTCGACCGACCGGCGCTGCGCCTGCGCCGGGACCGTGCCGCCGCCAGCCTGCCGCGCGTGGCCGGCCTGCTGGGCGAGGTCGCCGAGCGGCTGACCGAGACGCTGGACGCGATTCGCCGCCCGTTCACCCGCGCGCTGGATCTCGGCGGCCGCGGCGTCGTCGCCCCACGGCTGCGCGCGCGCGGGATCGAGGTCGTGGAAGCCGCGCTCTCGCCGGGCCAGGCCATCGCCGCCGGCGCGCCGGCGCTGGTGGCCGACGAGGAGTTGCTTCCCTTCGCCCCCGCCAGCTTCGATCTCATCGTCGCCAACCTGTCGCTGCACTGGGCCAACGATCTTCCCGGCGCGCTGATCCAGCTGCGCCGCAGCCTGCGCCCGGACGGGCTGTTCCTGGCCAGCCTGCCCATCATCGGCACGCTCGCCGAGTTGCGGGCGGCGCTGACGGCGGCGGAGGCGGACCTCACCGGCGGCGCCTCGCCGCGCGTCGCGCCGTTCCCGGATCTGCGCGACTGCGCCGGGCTGCTGCAGCGCGCCGGCTTCGCCATGCCGGTCGCCGAGCGCGACGAAATCCGCCTGCGCTACGCCGACCCGCTGGCCCTGCTGCGCGATCTCCGCGATGCCGGGGAGACGAACGCGCTGCGCCTGCGCGAGCGCCGCTTCGTCTCGCGCGCGCTGTTCCCCATGGCGCTGAGCCGGTTGCCGGCCGAGGACGGGCGGATCACGGCGACGCTTCGGCTGGCGCTGCTGACGGGCTGGGCACCGGGCTGAGCCCGTCGCGGGCGTGCGCGATCCGCGCGTCGAGCATCGCTTCCACGGCGCGGAAAATCCGCGGCACGAAGCGCTTCTTGTAGGGGTACAGATCGGCCGGATCGGCGTCGTGCACGATCATGCCGGTCTCGACCTCGAACACGAGCAGCCGCCCGTCCGGCATCAGCGCGCAATCGAGGCCGAAATAGTCGAGCCCGACCCGCTCGGCGAGCGTGGCGAGCGCGGCCATGGCGCGCGGTGGGAAGCTGGCGGTGATGTCTTCGAGGAATCGTGCTTCCTCGGCGCGCTTGCCGGCGTCGCGGTCCATGCCGGCGTTGTAGTACCAGATCGCCCAGTCGTCGTGGACGGCGAGGTGGAACGGAAACGGCCGGCCATCGACGAAGATCACCCGGTATTTGCGCCACTGGCCGTCGGCGCTGCGGAAATCGACGAACGGGGCGACGTAGAAAAGATCGTCGGGGCCGCCGTCGGCGAGGTAGGCGGCGAGTTCGGCCGTGTCGGCGACCCGCGCCAGACCCTGGCCGGCATGCGTGCCGCGCGGGCGGACCAGCAGGGGAAACGCGAGGCCGGCCGGAAGGGCGCGGGTGCACAGCGCGGCGCGGGTGAGCAGGTGCTGGGCGGGTACGACCGCTTCCGGCACGTCGGCCAGAAGCCGCGCCGCCCCGTCGCGCGACACGGCGGCGATGCGCGCGCCGGAATTGATCACCGGCGCGCCGAGGCACGCCGCCCAGGCATCCGCCGCCGCCAGCGCGCTCGCGTGGCGGACATCCTCGGCGATGGCGATGAAGACGCAGTCGAACGGTGGCAGATAGCGCGGCAGCGTGCCGGCCGGATCCGCCAGCACCGCCTCGGGGTCGGCGATCCACAGCGTTGCCAGCCCGGTCCGTTCGGCGTCGAGCAGGCAGCCCAGCGGCAGGTTGGCCTGGAAATCCCCGACCACCGCCAGCGCCAGCACCCGCCGCGCCGGCGCGCCCGAGGGGCCTATGATGGGGGCGGTGATAGGGCGGATGATGACCGGGGTGCCGGTGACCGCCTGGCGCAGATGGGCCACGCCGGCGGCGGCATCGCCCTGGGCCTGGCAGATTTCCCACAGCAGCAGCCGCGCCTGCAGCGCGTGCTCCGGGGCCGCCAGCAGGGCTTCGAGCAGGGCGCGCGCCGCCGCCCAGTCGCCGCGTTCGGCGGCCCGCATCGCTGCCTCGAATGGCGCCGCGTCGGCCGCCTGGAAACCGTCCATGCCACACCCCTGACCGGCCAGGTTGGAATCCTGCCCCTGCCAGCGTATGGCGGCGGATTGAAGAAAGCTTGAAGCGCGGCGGCGCCGGTCAGCCGCCGGTGACGCTCATGTGCCGCGCGACCGCGGGGCGATTGTGGTGGCGGTCGATAACGAAATCATGGCCCTTCGGCTTGCGCCCGATCGCTTCCTCGATCGCCTCGCGGAGGTCGGCGTCGGTGCCGCCGGCGCGCAGGACGCGGCGCAGATCGGCCTGGTCGTCCTGGCCGAGGCACATATAGAGCATGCCGGTGCAGGTCAGCCGCACGCGGTTGCAGCTTTCGCAGAAATTATGCGTCATCGGGGTGATGAACCCGATCCGCCGGCCGGTCTCGGCGACGGTGTAGTAGCGCGCCGGCCCGCCGGTGCGGTAGTCGGTCTCGGTCAGCGTCCAGCGCTGCTTCAGCCGCGCGCGCACGAGCGAGAGCGGGAGATACTGGTCCGTGCGGTCCTCGCCGATCTCGCCCATCGGCATGGTCTCGATGAGACACAGGTCGAACCCGTGCTCGCCGCACCAGGCGAGCATGGTGTCGAGTTCGTGCTCGTTGATGTCCTTGAGCGCGACGGCGTTGATTTTCACCGCCAGCCCGGCGGCCTTGGCGGCGAAAATCCCGTCCAGCGTCTTCTCGATCCTGCCCCAGCGGGTGATGGCGGCGAATTTCTCCGCCGAGAGCGTGTCCAGGCTGACATTCACCCGGCGCACGCCGGCGGCGGCGAGTTCCTCGGCAAAGCGCGCGAGCTGGGTGCCGTTGGTGGTCAGGGTCAGTTCGTCGAGCCGGCCATCGCCGGGCCCGATGCGCTGGCCGAGGGCGCGGAACAGGGTCATCACCTCGCGCCGGACCAGCGGCTCGCCGCCGGTGAGGCGGATTTTGCGGGTGCCGAGCGCGATGAAGGCGCCGGCGACGCGCTCGAGTTCCTCCAGCGAGAGGATCTGCGCCTTCGGCAGGAAGGTCATGTCCTCGGCCATGCAGTAGGCGCAGCGAAGGTCGCAGCGGTCGGTGACCGAAATGCGCAGATAGGTGATGCTGCGGCCGAACGGGTCGATCATGCGCGGTCTGGTCTCCGTTTCCTCTCCCTGGGCCTTAGCCACCAAGGGGGCATTAGCCACCAAGCGCAAGCTGGGATCAAGGGGCGGGATCCTCGATGGGTTCGAGCGCCACAGACGCCAGGTTCACCAATACTTTGCCGACATCCTCGAAATTCACCGTCGCACGGCCGGCGATCACCGACTGGACCTGCCCGATCCCCCAGTCCGGACGGCCCGGATGGCGGACGAACTGGCCGGGCAGGATGTCGGTGAAGCCGGAATGAGACATGGCGGCGCCGTTCGTCGTTTCCAAGACGCTCGGCACATGGTGCTATGCACCGCTGCCGACAACCTCCGCCTCGGGTAGGGCCAGATGACCGATCCGGACCGCATGCGCGACGACCAAGCTGCCTCGCTGCGCCTCGCCGAGCTGTTGGCGACGCGGATCAGCCACGACCTCGCCGGCATGAGCGGTTCGCTCGTCGGCACGCTGGAGCTGATCAGCGAGGATGCCTCGGCTGCCGCCGAGGCGCTGCCGCTCGCCATCGAGACGGCGCAGGGGCTGGCCCGGCGGCTGCGCCTGCTGCGCGCGGCCTGGGGCCCGCCCGGCGCTCCGATGGGGCTCGGGGACTTGCAGGGACTGGCGACGGGCCTCTCGCTCGGGCGGCGGATGCGGCTCCATCTGCTCGACCTGGAGGATGTCGCCTATCCCGCCCCGGCGGCGCGGCTGCTGCTGAACCTGATGATGCTGGCGGTGGAAAGCCTCGCCGGGGAAGGTGAGGCGGCGCTCGCGGGCGGGCCGGAGCAGGGCGTGCTCGTCACCATCGTGGGCCCCCGCGCTGCCTGGCCCACCGGCTTCGCCGGTCTGCTCGCCGATCCGTCCTCCGCCTGGTCCGCATTCGCCGCGCCGCGGACGCTGCTGGCGCCGCTCACGGTGCTGATCGCCGCTTCCAGCGGCCTTGGTCTGTCGCTGCTGCTGGCCGGCGGGCCGGCCGCCGCCGCGGAGCCGCCACCGCTCCTGATGCGCCCGTTCCCGGCGGCCTGAGCAGCCCGCCGCTGCCGCTTTACCGAATCTTCGCACGTACGGCCGAAACTGCGTGATCGACGTATCGGAGATCGCGCATGGACGATTTGCTCGCCGACTTCCTCACGGAAACCAGCGAGAGTCTCGCTGAGTTGGACGTGGCTCTGGTCAAGCTCGAGCAGACTCCCGATGACCATGCGACGCTGTCGCAGATTTTCCGCCTCGTGCACACGATCAAGGGGACCTGCGGCTTCCTCGGCCTGCCGCGGCTCGAGCGTGTCGCCCATGCTGGCGAGAACGTGCTCGGCAAGCTGCGCGACCGGCAGCTCAGCGCAACGCCGGGGATCATCACCGCGATCCTCGCCGGGCTGGATCGGATCAAGGCGATCGTCGGCGGCCTGGCCGAGACCGGCGAGGAGCCGGCCGGCGACGATACGGCGCTGATCGCGGCGCTCAACGAGGCTGCCGCCGGGCGCGCCCATGCGCCCGCCGCGGCCACCCCGGAGCCACCGGCGGCGCCCGAGCCGCCGGCCGTGGAGGAGAGCCCGAAGCCGGCGCCCGCTGCTGCGCCGGCCGCTCTACCGGCCGCTGCGCCGGCCGCGTCCGCCGCCCCGGCGGAGGCCGCCGAGCCCGCCGTCGCCGGGCAGACCATCCGCGTCGGCGTCGATGTCCTCGAACATCTCATGACGCTGGTGAGCGAACTGGTGCTGACCCGCAACCAGCTGCTCCAGCTCGCCCGCTCGCAGGAGAATGCCGCGCTCGCCGTGCCGCTGCAGCGCCTGTCGCACATCACCTCGGACCTGCAGGAAGGGGTGATGAAAACGCGGATGCAGCCGATCAGCAACGCGTGGAACAAGCTGCCGCGCCTGGTGCGCGACCTCTCACACGAACTTTCCAAGAAGATCGAGCTGGTGATGATCGGTGCGGACACCGAGCTCGACCGCCAGGTGCTGGAGCTGATCAAGGATCCGCTCACCCACATGGTGCGCAACTCGGGCGATCACGGGCTGGAGACCCCGGCCGAGCGCCAGGCCGCGGGCAAATCCGAGACCGGCCGCATCACACTGAACGCCTTCCACGAGGGCGGCCACATCATCATCGAGATCGCCGACGACGGCCGCGGCCTGCCGCTCGATCGCATCCGCGCGAAAATCCTCAAGCAGGGGCTGGCCAGCGAGGCGGAACTCGCGGCGATGTCCGAGAACGAGGTGCAGCGGTTCATCTTCCATGCCGGCTTCTCCACCGCGAGCGTGGTGACCGCGGTCTCCGGCCGCGGCGTCGGTATGGATGTCGTCAAGACCAATATCGAGCGCATCGGCGGCACCATCGAGCTGAAGAGTGTCGCCGGCCAGGGGACCACCTTCACCATCAAGATCCCGCTGACACTGGCCATCGTCTCGGCGCTGATCGTGCAGTCCGGCGGGGAGCGCTTCGCCATTCCGCAGATCAGCGTCGTCGAGCTGGTCCACGCCCAGGCCGGCGCCGCGGACGGGCAGTCGGCGATCGAGCGGATCAACGAAACGCCGGTGCTGCGCCTGCGCGACCGCCTGCTGCCGCTGGTCGCGCTCAACGATCTGCTGCGCCTGAACGGGGAGACGGCGAGCGTGAGCGCGGAGGCGCCGCGCTACATCGTCGTCGTCCAGGTCGGCGCCAACACGCTCGGCATCATCGTCGACCGCGTCTTCGACACCGAGGAGATCGTGGTCAAGCCGGTGGCGCCGATCCTGCGCCATCTGACGCTGTTCTCCGGCAACACGATCCTCGGTGACGGCTCGGTGATCATGATCCTCGATCCCAACGGCATTGCCCGCGCCGCCGGTATCGGCGCCGTCGGCGAGAGCCGTCAGATCGCCGGTGCCGCCGTCGAGGCGGCGAGTTCGGGTGAGAAGACGGCGATGCTGTTGTTCCGCGCCGGCGGCAGCGAGCCGAAGGCGGTACCGCTCGGCCTCGTCGCGCGTCTCGAGGATATTCCGCGCGATCGCATCGAGCTGGCGTCGGGCGGGCTTGTCACGCAGTATCGTGGCAAATTGATGCCGCTGGTGGCTATGGATGGCGGCGCCAGCGACTCCGAGCGCCAGTCGGTGCTGGTGTTCAGCGATCGCGGCCGCGCCATGGGGCTGATGGTCGAAGAGATCGTCGATGTCGTCGACGCCGAGCTGTCGATCCAGCTCTCCGCCACCCGTCCCGGTGTGCTCGGCACCGCCGTGGTCGCCGGGCGCGCCACCGATGTGATCGATATCGGCTTCTGGCTGACGCAGGCGTTCGAGGACTGGTTCCGCGGCGCCGAAGATGGCGCGTCGGTGGCGGCGGCACGCGTGCTGGTCGTCGAGGACAGCGCCTTTTTCCGCCAGCTCCTGGTGCCGACGCTGACGGCGGCCGGCTATCGGGCCACCGCGGTGGGGTCGGCGGCAGCGGCGTTGAAACTGCGCGATGCCGGGCAGAGGTTCGAAGCCATCGTCTCCGACATCGAGATGCCGGACATGGACGGGTTCGCCTTCGTCCGCACGCTGCGCGCCGGCGGCATCTGGTCGGCGCTGCCGATGATCGCGCTCTCCGGCCGTGCCGGCGCGGAGGATGTGGAGGCCGGGCGCGATGCCGGCTTCACGGATTATGTGGTCAAGTTCGAACGCGATGCGCTGTTGACCAGTCTGCGCCAATGCCTGGCGCAGCCGGTCGCGGCGTGAACCGGGAGTGGAGACGATGACACAAGCGGTTCTGGAGCGCCCGACCCATGCGGCCGGCGGCGTGGCACGCCCGGCCGAGACGGCCGGCGAGGAGGAAGCGGTTTTCGTCACGCTGACCCTCGCCGATCAGCTCTGCGGCGTGCCAGTGCTCTCGGTGCGCGACATTCTCGGCCAGCAGAGCATCACCCGCATCCCCCTCGCGCCGCCAGAGATCGCGGGCAGCCTCAATTTGCGCGGCCGTATCGTCACCGCGATCGACCTGCGCCAGCGGCTGCGTCTGCCGCCGGCGCCACCGGACACGGTGCCGATGTCGGTGGTCGCGGAACAACGCGGCGAACTCTATGCCTTGCTGGTCGATCAGGTGAGCGAAGTGTTGAGCCTTCCGGCATCGTCCTTCGAGCGCAACCCGCCCACCCTGCCGCCGGTATGGGCGGCGCACAGCGCCGGCATCTATCGGCTGAAGGAGCGGCTGATGGTCGTGCTCGATGTCGCACGGCTGCTCGCGATCACGGCGGATCGTCCATGAGGCACAAATCGCCGAGGATCGAGGCCCGGTATCGCGGAGCGATGACATGAGCGATCGAAGCTGTCTGGTGGTCGATGACAGCCGCGTGGTGCGCAAGGTGGCGCGGCGGATCCTGGAGGAGCACGGGTTTGCCGTCGAGGAGGCGGCGGACGGGCAGCAGGCGCTCGATTCCTGCCACCAGCGCATGCCCGACTGCATTCTGCTCGACTGGAACATGCCGGTGATGAACGGACTCGAATTCCTCCAGGCCCTGCGCAAGGAGTACGGACCCGACAACCCGACGGTGCTGTTCTGCACCACCGAGACGGAGATGAGCTTCATCGAGCAGGCGATCGAGAACGGCGCTCAGGAGTTCATCATGAAGCCGTTCAACGAGGAGATTCTTCTCGGCAAGTTCGCGCAGGTCGGGCTGCTGTGAGTCTGTCCCTGCAGCGGCCGGCGCCGGAGGCGGAGCCGCCGATCCGGGTGATGCTCTGCGACGATTCCCTCGTCATCCGCGGGGCGATCGGGCGCATGCTGGAGCAGGAGGCCGGGATCGTCGTCGCCGCGCGCGTCTCGAACGGACAGCTGGCGATCGACGAGGTGCGCCGCGCCGTGGCGACCCAGCCGTTCGATGTGCTGGTGCTGGACATCGAAATGCCGGTGATGGACGGGCTGGCGGCGTTGCCGGCGCTGCTGCGGGCGGATCCGCAGCTGCGCGTGATCATGGCCTCCACCCTGACGACGCGTGGGGCCGATGTCGCGCTGCGCGCGCTCCGCCTCGGTGCCGCCGACTATATTCCGAAGCCCGGCGCTGCGGAGATCGCCAACGACAGTTTCCGGCGCGAGCTGGTGGCGAAGATCCGCGGTCTGGCGCGGCTGCGCCGCCGTCCCGCCGGCGCCTCGGCCCTGGTCCGGCGGACGCCGGCCGCACCGGTGGCGGCGCTGCGCCCGCGTCCGGCGCGCCGGCCACGGCTGCTCGCCGTCGGCAGTTCGACCGGCGGGCCGCAGGCGCTGTTCGCGCTGGTGCAGGGGCTCGGCTCGGGGATCCGCCTGCCGGTGGTGATCACCCAGCACATGCCCCCGACCTTCACGAAAATTCTGGCCGAGCATATCGGCAAGCTCGGGATCAGGCCGTGCACCGAGGCGCGCGATGGCGAGGTCCTGGAAGCCGGGCACATCTATCTGGCGCCCGGGGATCATCACCTTCTCGTCACCGCGGCCGGTCAGACGCTGCGTGCCAAGCTGACGCGGGATCCGCCGGAGAATTTCTGCCGCCCGTCCGTCGATCCGATGCTGCGCAGCGCCGCCGCCGCCTGCGACGGGCATGTGCTGGTGGTGATGCTCACCGGCATGGGCCATGACGGCTTGGCCGGAACGCGCCAGGTCGTCGAAGCCGGCGGCGCCGCGATCGCCCAGGACGAGGCGACCAGCGTCGTCTGGGGCATGCCCGGCGCAATCGCCCAGGCGGGGCTTTGCCACGCGGTGCTGCCGCTGCCCGAAATCGCTCCCAAGGTGCTTGAGATGGTGCGCGCATGACGCCGACGACACTCGAGACCTTCGCCGGGCTGTTGCGCACGCGTTCAGGCCTCGTCGTCGGGGCCGACAAGGATTACCTGCTGCAGAGCCGATTGGCGCCGATTCTCAAGGAGCACGGTCTGCGCGATCTCGATGCCCTGGCGGCGCGGCTGCGCGCCCCGGGCAGCGAGAAGATCGCCGACGCCATCGTCGAGGCGATGACGACCAACGAGACGCTGTTCTTTCGCGACGGCACGCCGTTCGCGCATCTGCGCTCCCATGCCCTGCCCCGGCTGCATGCGGCGCGCGCGCCGGGAGCGGCGCTGCGCATCTGGTCGGCCGCCGCCTCATCGGGGCAGGAAGCGTACTCGATCGGGATCACCACGCTCGAGCTCGCGGAGTTGCGCAACCGCGCGGTCGAGATCGTCGGCACCGATATCGCGCGCGAGCCGCTCGCCCGCGCCCGCGAGGGCCTGTATTCCCAGTTCGAGATGCAGCGCGGCGTGCCGATGCAGATGCTGGTGAAATATTTCCGCAAGGACGCTGTGGGCTGGCGGATCGACCAGAAGCTGCGCGCGATGGTGCAGTTCCGAGAGTGGAATCTGCTCGGCGATCTGCGCCCGCTCGGGCAGTTCGATATCGTCTTCTGCCGCAACGTTCTGATCTATTTCGACCAGCCGACCAAGGCGCGCGTGCTCGCCGCGATCGCCCGGCAGATCGCGCCGGATGGGGTGCTCTATCTCGGGGGTGCCGAGACCGTGCTCGGCGTCAGTGACCGTTTCGTTGCCGTTCCGGGCGAACGCGGCGCCTACGCGCCGACCGCGGCCGACACGCAGCCGGCCCGCGCGCCCGCCCTGGCGCGCTGACCCCGCGCGCCGCGCGGGGTGCGTGAAGAGGCGGCTTGAGCCGAAGCCGCCGCCCGCGTAGCCTCTTTCCCAATCGGCGCGCGAAACGCGCGCCCAATACCCCCCGCGTTGCACCGGGGGGATGGGAAGGAGACCGCCATGTGGGCACAGGGATATAATCCGCTGGGCAGTGCCGTCGCGTCCAC
This sequence comes from Pseudomonadota bacterium, assembly GCA_021845595.1. Taxonomy (GTDB): domain Bacteria; phylum Pseudomonadota; class Alphaproteobacteria; order Acetobacterales; family Acetobacteraceae; genus JAJZVV01. The sequence continues at coordinate 61,399 of JAJZVV010000011.1, forward strand.
CGCGATCGCGTCATTGCCGATTCTGGTCATGCTCGGAGCGCTCGGCGTGTTGCGCATCCGCGCGCACTATGCCGCGATGGCGGGCCTCACGGCGGCGCTGTTCGTCGCCATCGCCGTGTTCGGCATGCCCGCCGGCATGGCCGCCCGTGCCGCGGCTTATGGCGCCAGCTTCGGCATGCTCAACATCTGCTGGATCATTCTCAACGTCATTTTTCTCTACCAGATGACGATCGAAAAAGGGCAGTTCGCGGTGCTGCAGGACAGCATCTCCGGGTTGACGCGTGACCGGCGGCTGCAGTTGCTGCTCATCGCCTTCTGCTTCGGTGCCTTCTTCGAGGGTGCGGCCGGCGGCGGGACGCCGGTGGCCGTCAGCGGCGCGCTGCTCATCGGTCTCGGGTTTTCGCCGCTCTCCGCCTCGGCGCTGTCGCTGATCGCCAACACCGCGCCGGTGGCCTTCGGCGGTCTCGGCACGCCGATCTTCACGCTGCAGGGCGTCACCGGCATGGACCTGATGGCGCTCTCCGGCATGGTCGGACGGCAGCTGCCGTTCTTTTCGTTGCTGGTCCCGTTCTGGCTGGTCTGGGCCTTCGCCGGGTTTCGCGGCATGATCGAGGTCTGGCCGGCGATCCTGGTCGCCGGTGGCGTTTTCGCCACCTGCCAGTTCCTGGTGTCGAATTTCCATGGGCCATGGCTGGTGGATATCGTCGCCGGACTGGCCTCCACCGGCGCGCTGGCGCTGTTCCTGCGCGCCTGGAAACCGCGGCGGATCTGGCAGGAGGATGCGGCCGACGCGCCGAGCGCCGCCCCGGCGCCGCTTGACCGTGCCACCGCCTGGCGCGCCTGGCTGCCCTGGATCATTCTCACCGCCGTCGTGTTCCTGTGGGGCATCCCGCCGGTCAAGCGCTTGCTCGACGGCATCTCGCTGGTCCAGATCCACGTGCCCGGACTGCACGGGCTGGTGCAGCGCGTGCCACCGGTGGTCGCCCAGCCGACCGGGGAGCCGGCGGTGTTCAATTTCAACTGGCTCTCGGTCGCCGGCAGCGGCGTGTTCATCGCCGCCATCATCGGCGGCCTGGCGATGGGCTACCGGCCGGGGCAGATGGTGGTGATGTACGGGCGAACGATGAAGCTGGTGCGCTTCTCGCTGCTCACCATCGTCTGCATGCTCGGGCTCGGCTTCGTCACCCGCTACTCCGGCACCGATGCCACGCTCGGCCTGGCCTTTGCCCAGACCGGGGTGCTCTATCCGTTCTTCGGCACGCTGCTGGGCTGGCTCGGCACTGCGCTCACCGGCACCGATGCGGCATCGAATGCGCTGTTCGGCAGCCTGCAGCGCATCACCGCCCAGCAGGTCGGGTTGAATCCGCTGCTGATGGCCGCGGCCAACAGTTCGGGCGGGGTGATGGGCAAGATGATCGATGCGCAGAGCATCGTCGTCGCCACCACGGCAACGCGCTGGTACGGCCATGAGGGCGATATCCTGCGCTACGTCTTCGTGCACAGCCTTGCACTGGCCGCGCTGGTCGGAGTGCTGGTGATGCTGCAGGCCTATGTGCCGCCATTCACCTACCTGGTGTCGGTAGGCTGGTAGCGGGAGGCGCCGGCGCGGGGACCGGTCAGGCGAGGCCGCCCGGCAGTACGCCGGGCCGGCCGAACAGCCAGCCCTGACCTTCGTCGACGCCGAGAGAGAGCATCAGCGCCGCCTGTTCCTCGGTCTCGATGGTCTCGGCGATGACGGTGGCGCTGACCGAGCCGGCCAGTGCCACCATGGCGGCGACGAGTTCACGCGCCCGTCCGCCCTTGCCCGCACCCTGGACGTAGCTGCCATCGATCTTGACGCCGTCGACGCGGAAATCCCGCAGATAGCGGAATCCGGCGGCGCCGGCGCCGAAATCGTCGATGCAGACGGCGACGCCCGCGGCGCGCAGCTCGCCGATGAACGAGGCCGCGGCGGCGACATCCTCGATCTCGGCGGTCTCGGTCAGTTCCACGAGCAGGCGCCGGCGTGGCGCGCGATCGGCCGTGATGCGTTTGAGCATCGCCGTCCGGAAGCTCGCCGACTGCATCGAAAGGGCGGAGACATTGACCGCGATCGCGGCGGGCGGGGTGGCGACCAGGGTCCGCAGCGCGCGATCGAGCACGGCGAGGTCGAATTCCTCGGCGAGACCGATCGCCTCGACGCTGGTGACGAATTCCTGGGAGTCGGTGCTGGCCTGGTTCGGCGTCGGGATGGGGCGGACCAGCGCCTCGTAATGGGCCAGTCGGCGGTCCGCGAGGCGGACGATGGGCTGGAACAGCAGGTTGAAATGGCCGCTGGCAATGGCGCCGCGCAACCCCGTGCCGCGCGCCTGCACCCGCTTGATCCATCCGGTCAGCCCGTTGACGAAGCCTTCCTGCTCCAGCCCCGCGCGCCCGCTTTGGGCGAAGCTCACCAGCGCGTGGCGCAGCGCCCGCGCCGCCTGCGCCTGGGTCAGGCCCTTCGCCGCCAGCGGCAGCACCGCGCCGTCCACGGTCAGGGCCGGCCCGTCATGGGTCTCGCTCAGCACTTCCTGGAGTGCCTGGCGCAGCTCCGGCAGATCGAGTTCGGCGCCGCCGAGCACGCCATACTGTCCGCCCTCCAGTTCGCCGAGCGTGGCCGATGCGCCGAGCCTTGCCTGCAGCCCCTGGGTCACTTCGCCCTGAAGCCGGCGCCGCTCCTCGGCCGGCAGGCGGGCGGCGGCCTCGGCCCAGCCCTTGACCTCCAGCAGGCCGAGCGTGCCGCTGCCGGCGCGGGCGCGCGCCTCCGCCAGCCGCCCGAACCCGGTCGCATCCTGCGCTTCGGTTTCCTGGGCGCCGGCCGGCGGGCGCGCCGGCAGCGGGCCGAGGGTGACGCAGAGGCGCGGCGTCGGGCCGGCAATGGTGATGGCAGACAGGGCGCAGGGCGTGCGGGCACCATCATCGAGCCGGAACGCCTGGGCCGGCAACCGGCCGCGGATCAGCACCAGCCCGAGCGTGGCGGCGAGTGCGGCATGGTCTTCCGGCGCGATCAGCGTCGCCAGCGGCCGGCCGACGAAATGCTCCGGCGAGGCCCCGAAATGGCTCTTGAACATGCCCTCGGCGTAGCGGATCACCCCCTCCGGGGTCACCTCGAGGAGCATATCGGCGGCGGCGAAGGCGAACGCGAGCAGCCGCTGGCGCGCGTGCTTCGCCTCGGCGGCGTCGTCGCACAGGGATTCGACGAGGGACGAGGGGGGCGGCATCAGGGTCTCTCCAGCGGCCAGCGCACTCTCGCACGGCGGCTGCTAACGCCGCGTAACCGACGGACCTCGCCGCCCCCTCAACCCGCCAACTACGCGGCGTCGTCCATCGCCAGGCCTGTCAGCGCCTGCTGGGCCGCGATCGTGCGTGCCACCGCATGGACCACGGCGGCGATGCGCACCGCGCTCTGCACCTGCTCCTGCGTCAGCCCCGCTTCGCGCACCACGTGCTCGTGGCTGGCCATGCAGGTGCCGCAGCCATGGACCGCCGAAACGGCGAGGCACCAGAGCTCGAAATCCGCCTTCTCCACACCGGGCCGGCCAATGACATGCATGCGCAGCTTCGCCGGCAGCTGCGGATAGTCGCCGCCGACCAGATGGGTGAAACGGTAGTAGACATTGTTCATGCCCATGATGGCGGCGGCGCTCTTGGCCGCCGCCAGTGCCGCCGGCGCGAGGAGCGGGCCGAACTCGGCGACGATGGCGCGGATCACCACGCCGTCGCCGGCGGCGAGGGCGGCGGCGATAAAGGTGCCGGCCCGCTGCTGCGTGGTCAGGGTCGGCTCGGTCGCCAGCGACCCAAGATTGAGCCTCAGGTCCTTGGCATAGTCGGGCAGTTGCGCCTTCAGGTCTTCGATTGACATGCGCGGTCTCCGAACGGAGGGATGGGCCGGCCGGGACCGCCGGCAGACGGTCCCGGCCGAGGGTCAGGCGGCCGGCTTCAGCACGGCTTCACCCTTGTTCCAGTTGCACGGGCACAGCTCGTCGCTCTGCAGCGCATCGAGCACGCGCATGACCTCGTTGGGGTTGCGCCCGACCGAGAGGTCGTTCACCGAGGCGAAGCGGATGATGCCATCGGGATCAACGACGAAGGTCGCGCGCAGGGCGACGCCCTCGGTCCTGTCGAGTACACCGCAGGCGCCGGCGAGCTCGCGCTTGATGTCGGCGAGCATGGGGATCGGCAGGCTGCGCAGCTCGTCGTGGTGCAGGCGCCAATTGAGATGGACGAACTCGCTGTCGGTGGAGACGCCGTACACGACGGCGTCGCGGTCGGCGAAGTCGCCGGCGAGCTTGCCGAAGGCGACGATCTCGGTCGGGCAGACGAAGGTGAAGTCCTTCGGCCAGAAGAACACGATCTTCCACTTGCCGGCATCGGTCTCGGGGCCGATCTCGGTGAAGGCGGAGGCCAATGCCAGGCCTTCGGGGCCGGGCCTGACGGCCTTGAGGTGGAAGTCGGGAAAGCGGTCGCCAACGGTCAGCATCGGTTGCGGCTCCTCTGGTGCTCCGACGCATCCGAACGGGCCGGGATGCAGCGGGGCGTTGCTTGATCGTGTGGCCCGACGTCGGCTCCCGCAGCGTGCGTCGGCATCGGACCACCGGGGTTCGGCGCTGCCGGCAACGCTGGGCGCGACCGGCAGGCATCGATGTGAAGCCGGTCGGGATGTTTATCAAATTGATTGTTTCAGAATTTATGATCGAATTGAACGATGACTCCGGCGCCACCCTGAGGCCCGGGGACCGCGTTCGATCGCGCGGCTTTGCGCCTCCGCCGGCCTCTGGCACACTGGTCCCATGCCCGCCCCGACATCCGCCCGTCCGGCGCCGACGCGCGTCCTCCAGCGCGCCGCCGGCGGCGCCCGGTAGACCCGCATGGACTGGTTCACCGGCGCCGTTCTCTACGCCCTGATCTGGTGGGTCGTGCTGTTCGCGGTGCTGCCCTTCGGCGTCCGCCCGGATGCGGCGCCGGACGCCGCCAGCGGCTGGCGCGGCGCGCCCGCGCGCCCGCGCATGGGGCGCAAGCTGCTGTGGACGACCCTGGTCGCCACCTTGGTCTGGGCCGCCTGCGTCGGGCTGATCGAGAGCGGCTGGATCAGCTTCCGCAGCGGCTTCTTCGCGCTGCAGGAGCCGTGATCGGTTGAGGACGGCTGGCGGCGGGGCTAAACGGACGCGCGACACAGACGGAACATTAGAGAGCAGAGCGATGGCAACGCGAACGGTGGCAACGGTTTTCGGCGGCGCCGGCTTCATCGGCCGCTATGTGGTCAAGCGTCTGGCCCGGCAGGGCCACATCGTCCGCATCGCCGGGCGGGACCCGGAGGCGGCGCGTGCCCTGAAGCCCATGGGGGCGGTGGGTCAGATCGTGCCGCTGGCGTGCCCGATCACCGATGAGGCCGCGGTCGCGCGGGCGCTGGAGGGGGCCGACCTGGCCGTCAACCTGGTCGGGCTCCTCGCGGAGCAGCGGGCGGGCGATTTCACGCGCGTCCATGCCGAGGGAGCCGGCCGCATCGCGCGGCTGGCCGCGGCGGCCGGCGCGCGCCGGCTGGTGCATGTCTCCGCGATCGGCGCCGATGCGGCGAGCCCGAGCCGCTACGCCGCGACCAAGGGCGAGGGCGAGGCGGCCGTGCGCGCGGCGTTCCCGGCCGCGACGATCCTGCGCCCCTCCATCGTCTTCGGTGCCGAGGACGGGTTCTTCAATCGGTTCGGGCAGCTCGCGATGCTGTCCCCGGTGATGCCGGTGATCGCCGGTGAGACGAAGTTCCAGCCGGTCTACGTCGCCGACGTCGCCGACGCGGTGGCCGCCGCGCTCGCCCGCGGCGAGGCGGCCGGCCAGACCTATGAGCTGGGCGGCCCGCGCGTGTGGTCGTTCCGCGAGCTGCTGGCCTACATCCTCAAGGAGACGCACCGGAAGCGGCTGCTGCTGGACGTGCCGATGCCGCTCGCCCAGCTGCAGGCGCGCGTGCTGGAGCGGCTGCCGGGCAAGCTGTTGACCTGCGACCAGCTCCTGCTGCTGGCGCGTGACAATATCGTCCATCCGGGCATGCCGGGCCTGGCCGAGCTGGGCGTGGCGCCGACGCCGGTCGAGCTGGTGGTGCCGGCCTATCTGCGCCGGTTCCGGCCAGGCGGGAGCCGGCGGGACTTGGTCGCCGCCTAGATAGGTCCGATCCGGCCCTTTGTCGCGACGGGTTCGTCATCGTGACGCCGACCCCGATGAGTAGTGTGCCGGTATAGGGCAGCATCACTGCCATTTGGTCGCGAAATCGGCTGGCACGCGCGGACGCCGCGCGCTATTGATCATCCAACGCTCGCTCCGATCGGACCCTGCGGTGCCGCCCGGCCCCGCCCGGGTCGGAGCGTGCGTCGATCGCCGAGTTGGATTGCCGCGTTGGATGGAAGGGAGACGTGACGGTGCCGGAGCGCATGCTGAAGTTCGTTCATCTGCCTCAGCGGATGCCGGAGAAGCGCGATGTCGCCACGCGCCGCGTCGACTTCGACGAGATCTATCGCCGCTTCAGTGCCGATGAGGCGGCGAAACAGTCCAGCCGCTGCAGCCAGTGCGGCGTGCCGTTCTGTTCGATCCACTGCCCGCTGAACAACAATATTCCCGACTGGCTCAAGCTGACCGCCGAGGGCCGGCTCGAGGAAGCCTACGAAGCCTCCAGTGCGACCAACAATTTCCCCGAGATCTGCGGCCGCATCTGCCCGCAGGATCGGCTCTGCGAGGGCAACTGCGTCATCGAGAAGGGCTACGAGGCGGTCACCATCGGCGCGGTCGAGCGCTATGTCACCGATACCGCGTTCGAGCGCGGCTGGGTGAAGCCGATCCGTCCGCGCCGCGAGCTTGGCTTCTCCGTCGGCATCATCGGCGCCGGGCCGGGCGGCCTCGCTGCAGCCGAAGAACTGCGCCGGCGTGGCTACGAGGTCCATGTCTACGACCGATACGATCGTGTCGGCGGGCTGATGATCTATGGCATCCCCGGCTTCAAGCTGGAAAAGGATGTCGTGCTGCGCCGGCACGCCCTGTGCGAGCAGAGCGGCATCCAGTTCCACCTTGGCGTCTCGGTCGGTCCGGACCTGCCGCTGGCAGCGCTGCGCGAGCGGCATGCGGCGGTGCTCATCGCCACTGGTGTCTACAAGCCGCGCGAGATCGGCGGCCCCGGTGCCGGGCTGGCCGGGATCGTGCCGGCGCTCGAGTTCCTCACCGCCGCCAACCGCAAGGGGCTCGGCGACGAGGTGCCGGCATTCGATGACGGCACGCTCGACGCCGCCGGCCGCGATGTCGTCGTCATCGGTGGCGGCGACACGGCGATGGATTGCGTGCGCACCGCGGTGCGGCAGGGGGCCACCTCGGTGAAGTGCCTCTATCGCCGCGACCGCGCCAACATGCCCGGCTCGATGCGCGAGGTGAAGAATGCGGAGGAGGAGGGCGTCGAGTTCGTCTGGCTCGCCGCGCCGGAGGCGTTCCTCGGCGAGGGCAGCGTGCGCGGTGTGCGCGCGCAGCGCATGCGTCTCGGCCTGCCTGACGCAACCGGCCGGCAGACCGTCGAGCCGATGCAGGGCTCGCACTTCACCCTGCCAGCGAGTCTGGTGATAAAGGCGCTGGGCTTCGATCCCGAGGACCTGCCGCATGCGTTCGGCGAGCACGGGCTCGAGGTGACGCGCCACGGCACGCTGAAGATCAACCATCGCAGCTTCATGACCAGCCTGCCCGGCGTCTTCGCCGCCGGCGACATCGTGCGCGGCGCCAGCCTCGTCGTCTGGGCTATCCGCGACGGGCGCGACGCTGCGGCGCAGATGCACGAATACATCCAGAAGGGTCACCGCCTCGCCGAGGCGGCGGACTGAGCCGGCGGAAGGACACGCGCCATGGCCATCCAGAACGATATCGAAACGGGCGCCGATTTCGTCGCCAGCTGGCAGGAGAACGCGCGCCGGCTGGCGGGCAGCTACGATGCGGCGCAGGAGCATGATGCCTGCGGTGTCGGCCTTGTCGCCGCGCTCGACGGCGTACCCCGCCGCGACGTCGTCGAGGCCGGCATCGACGCGCTGAAGGCGCTCTGGCACCGCGGTGCCGTGGACGCCGATGGCAAGACCGGCGACGGCGCTGGCATCCATGTCGAGATTCCGCAGGATTTCTTCGCCGACGTTGTCGAACGTGGCGGCGACAAGCTGCGCCCGGGCCCGATCGCGGTCGGCATGGTGTTCCTGCCGAAGACGGATTTTTCGGCGCAGGAGCGCTGCCGGCAGATCGTGGAAAGCGAGATTCTCGCCTTCGGTTATGCCATCTATGGCTGGCGCCAGGTGCCGATCAATGTCGAGTGCATCGGCGAAAAGGCGAACGCGACGCGCCCCGAGATCGAGCAGATCATGATCTGGAACGCGCGCGGCGCCGACGAGGCGGCGTTCGAGCGCGATCTCTACGTCATCCGCCGCCGAATCGAGAAGCAGGCGCTGGCGGATGGAATCCCCGAGCTGTATCTGTGCTCGCTGTCGGCCCGCTCGATCATCTACAAGGGCATGTTCCTGGCCGAGCATGTCACGGAATTCTATCCCGACCTGCTGGACCAGCGCTTCATCTCGCGCTTCGCGATCTATCATCAGCGCTATTCGACAAATACGTTCCCGACCTGGCGGCTGGCGCAGCCGTTCCGCATGCTCGCCCATAACGGCGAGATCAACACCCTGACCGGCAACGTCAACTGGATGAAGAGCCACGAGACGCGGCTCTCCGATCCCGCACTCGATCCGTATCTGGACGACATCAAGCCTGTCGTGCAGGCGGGTGGGTCGGACACGGCGATCCTCGACAATGTGTTCGAGCTTCTCGTCCGCTCGGGGCGCGATGCGCCGATGGCAAAGGCGCTGATGATTCCGGCGAGCCTCGGCCAGAACGCGACGATGAAGCCGGCGCACCGGGACATGTTCCTCTATTGCAACGCGGTGATGGAGCCCTGGGACGGGCCGGCGGCGATCGCCGCGACCGATGGGCGCTGGGTGGTCGCGGGGATGGACCGCAACGGGCTGCGGCCGTTGCGTTACACTATCACCCGCCACGGCATGCTCATCGTCGGCTCAGAAACCGGGATGGTGAAGCTCGATGAGCAGGAGATCGTCGAGAAGGGACGCGTCGGGCCCGGCCAGACCATCGCGGTCGACCTCGCCGGGCCACGATTCTATCGCGACGAGGAGCTGAAGGACGCGCTCGCCGCGCGCCACGCCTATGGCGCCTGGGTGCGGCGGGTGCGCGAGATCGACCACATCGTCAAAACCGATGCTCCGGAACCGGTGCGCTTCGAGGGTGAGGCGCTGCGGCGCCGACAGGTCGCCGTCGGCGTCACGATGGAAGATCTCGAGATGATCCTCCATCCGATGGTCGAGGACGCCAACGAGCCGGTCGGCAGCATGGGCGACGATACGCCCATCGCCGTGCTTTCCGAACGCCATCGCGGGCTGCATCATTATTTCCGACAGGCTTTCAGCCAGGTAACCAATCCGCCGATCGACAGTCTGCGCGAGACGCGGGTGATGTCGCTGAAGACGCGGCTTGGCAATCTCGGCAACGTGCTGGACGAGGACGCCAGCCAGTGCGACCTGCTGCAGCTGGAGAGCCCGGTCCTCTCTACCGCCGAGTTCGAGGCGATGCGCGCCTACATGGGTGCCTCTGCCTGCGTGGTGGATTGTACCTTCCCGCTCGACGAGCACGAAGGCGGCCTCCGCACGGCGATCGAGCGGATTCAGCGCGAGGCTGAGGAGGGTGTGCGCGCCGGCTGCACCCATGTCATCCTGACCGATGAGGCGATGAGCGGGGCGCGTGTTGCCGTGCCGATGATCCTCGCCACCGGCGCGGTGCACACCCATCTCGTGCGCCAGAGCCTGCGCACCTTCACCAGCCTGAACGTGCGCGTTGGCGAGTGTCTGGACGTGCATTATTTCGCGGTGCTGATCGGCGTCGGAGCGACGACGGTGAACGCCTATCTGGCGCAGGAGGCGATCGCCGAACGGCACCGTCGCGGGCTTCTCGGTGATCTCAGCCTCAAGGGCGCCGTGCAGCGCTACAAGAAGGCCGTGGACAAAGGATTGCTGAAGGTGATGTCCAAGATGGGCATCGCCGTCGTCTCCTCCTATCGCGGTGGCTACAATTTCGAGGTTATCGGGCTGTCGCGCGCGCTCGTTGCCGAGTTCTTTCCCGGCATGCCGTCCCGCATTTCGGGCATCGGCCTCTCGGGCATCGCGCGGAAGCTGCTGGCGCTGCATCGCGAGGCCTGGCAGGAGGATGTGGTGACGCTGCCGGTGGGCGGCCTCTACAAGCTGCGCCGGCGGGGCGGCGAGGCGCACGGGTTCGATGCGCCGCTGATCCACATGCTGCAAACCGCGGTGGCGACCGACAGCTACACCGCCTATCGCCGCTACGCGGACGCAGTGCGTCGCGGACCGCCGATCAGCCTGCGAGACCTGCTCGATTTCCGTACCGAGGGGCGCAAGCCGATTCCGATCGACGAGGTCGAGAGCATCACCGAGATCCGCAAGCGGCTCGTTGCGCCCGGCATCTCGCTCGGTGCGCTGAGCCCCGAGGCGCACGAGACGCTGTCGATCGCGATGAACCGCATCGGCGCACGCTCCGATTCCGGCGAGGGTGGCGAGGATCCCGCTCGCGCCAAGCCGCGGGCCAATGGCGACAATGCGTCCTCTGCGATCAAGCAGATCGCGTCCGGCCGGTTCGGCGTTACCGCCGAATATCTCAACAATTGCCGGGAGATCGAGATCAAGGTCGCGCAGGGCGCCAAGCCGGGCGAGGGCGGACAGCTTCCCGGCTTCAAGGTAACCGAGCTGATCGCGCGGCTGCGCCACTCCACGCCGGGAGTGATGCTGATAAGCCCGCCGCCGCACCATGACATCTATTCGATCGAGGACCTCGCCCAGCTCATCTACGATCTCAAGCAGATCAACCCGACGGCAACAGTGTGCGTCAAGCTCGTCGCCCGCTCCGGGATCGGCACCATCGCGGCGGGCGTCGCCAAGGCGAAGGCGGATGCGATCCTGATTTCGGGCCATTCCGGTGGCACCGGCGCGAGCCCCCAGAGCTCGATCAAATATGCCGGCCTGCCGTGGGAGATGGGCCTCTCCGAGACGCACCAGGTGCTGATGCTGAACCGGCTGCGTCATCGCGTGCGGCTGCGCACCGACGGTGGCATCAAGACCGGGCGGGACGTGGTGATCGCGGCCATGCTCGGTGCCGAGGAGTTCGGCATCGGCACGACCTCGCTGATCGCCATGGGCTGCATCATGGTTCGCCAGTGCCACTCGAATACCTGCCCGGTCGGCGTGTGCACGCAGGACGAGGCGCTGCGGGCCAAGTTCGAGGGTACGCCGGAGAAGGTGATCAACCTGTTCTCCTTCATTGCCGAGGATGTGCGCGGCATCCTCGCCTCGCTGGGCGTGCGCACGCTGGCCGAGGTGATCGGGCGCACGGACCTTCTGCACCAGGTCAGCCGCGGGTCCGAGATGCTCGACGATCTCGATCTCAACCCGCTGCTGGTGCAGGCGGATCCGGGGCCGCATGCGCGTTACTGCACGGTGGAGGGCCGCAACGAGGTGCCTGAGACGCTGGATGCACGGATGATCGCCGACGCCGCGGCGCTCTTCGAGCGCGGCGAGAAGATGCAGCTGCAATACAGCATCCGCAACACTCATCGTGCGATTGGGACGAAGTTCTCGTCGCAGATCGTGCGGCGCTTCGGGATGGCCGGGCTGCAGCCGGGACATGTCACCGTGCGGCTGCGCGGATCGGCCGGCCAGTCCCTGGGGGCGTTCGCGGTGCAGGGCGTGAAGCTGGAAGTGTTCGGCGATGCCAACGACTATGTCGGGAAGGGGCTGTCGGGCGCAACCATCGTTGTTCGCCCCGCGCCGTCCTCACTGCTGCTGTCGCAGGAGAACACCATCGTCGGGAACACCGTGCTGTATGGGGCGACGTCGGGCGCGCTGTTCGCGGCCGGCCAGGCCGGCGAGCGGTTCGCGGTCCGCAATTCCGGTGCGGAGGCGGTGGTCGAAGGCTGCGGCTGCAATGGCTGCGAATATATGACCGGCGGCACGGTGGTCATACTCGGCGAAGTTGGCGACAATTTCGGCGCTGGCTTCACCGGCGGCATGGCGTTTCTCTATGACTCGGCCGGTCTGTTCGAGAAGCGCGTCAACCCGGAGTCTCTCACCTGGCAGCGGGTTGCCTCCAGCCATTGGGAAGGCGTGCTGCGCGATCTCATCGCGCGCCATGTCGCGGAGACGAACAGCCGGTTCGCCGCGCTTCTGTTGCACGACTGGGCGCGCGTGCTGGCAAATTTCTGGCAGGTTGTGCCGAAGGATTTCGTGAAATATCTCCCTGTGCCGCTGATCGAGGCCGAGGCAGCGCGGCGAGCCTGACGCCGTGGTCGTCCACCGCCCCTCGCCGGCGGGCGAGGGGCGGTGGCGTCACCGTGGGGCGTAGGGATAGTAGCTCTGGGCGACGTCCAGCCGAGCGAGTTGCGGGCCGCCGAGCCACAGTTGAATGATCTTGCTGTCGCGCAGATATTTTTCCACGTGATAGTCGTGCGCGTAACCGTATGACCCCATCAACTCCATCGCGCGGTTGCACACCATCTCGGTGACATCGCAGGCGTGGATCTTGGCGGCGCTGGCTTGGCCGAGCAGGAAATCGTCCGACAGCTTGCCGAAGCGCTCGCGGTCGTTGAACATGGCGGCGACATGGAGGTAATGCGCCCGGGCGGCCTGGATCGCCGTCGCCATGTCGCCGATCATCGCGGCCTGCAGTGAGTGGTTGCGCACCGGCTTGCCGCCATAGGACCGTGTTCCCGTATACTCGATGACGATCTCGAGAACCGCCTGGGCGTTGCCGAGGCTCAGCGGCGCGCTGGTGAGGCGGCCCCAGCTCAGATTGTTGCGAAATAGCTGCCAATCCAGGCCGGGTCCGCCGGCGCGGTAGTGCCTGGGGACGCGCACGTCGTTGAAATGGATCGCCGCGTTCACGTCGGTGACCCGCATGCCCATCTTGCTTTCGGGCTTGCCGAAGGAGAGGCCGGGCGTGCCGCTCGGCACGTAGATCAGCGCGACCCCCTCGCTCTTGAGTCTGGGATCCGTGGTGCACACGACGCAGTAGAGGTCCGCGGTTCCGGCGCCGCTGGGCCACATTTTCTCGCCGTTGATGACCCATTCATCACCCTCCAGCCGCGCGGTCGTGCGGATGGTGCGTCCCTGCTCGGCGCCATCCTCCACATTGCAGCCGCCGGCCGGTTCCGTGATGGCGAGGCACGCGGATCGTGGTTCGTCCGAGCAATACATCGGAATGAACTGATCCATGAGGGGCTTGTTGCGCGCGCCGATGGCCGCGGCCATCGCCCAGGGCACCAGCAGCGCGTGCAGCGAGACGCCGCTGTCGCCGCGCGAGATTTCCTCGGTGATGGCGCAGACCATGGGCGCGGAGCGGATGCCGAGGCCGCCATAGGCGGTGGAGAAACCCCGCCGCTGGATGCCGAGCTTCACGAGCCCCGCATAGATGCGCTCGAAGGCGGCATGATCCTCGTCGAGCTGCACACGGGCGGGCATGATCTCCCGGTCCACATAGGCGCGGATGGTTTCGAGAATCGCGATCTCTTCCGCCGAAGTGATGAAGGCGCCGTAGCGTTTCATCGCCGCTTCCTCCTCGCGTCATGGCGCATGTTGGGCCGGGCCGCGTGCGACCCGGCCGTCGTCGCAGGCGAGCGCGATCAGCCGTAATTCACCATGATCGTCTTCTTGTGCGTGAAGTGCTCCAGCATCGCCTCGAGGCTCGCTTCCTTGCCGAGGCCGGAGCTCTTCACGCCGCCGTAGGAAAGATTGGCCTGCACGACGAGGTTCTGATTGATCTGCACCAGTCCGGCTTCGATCCGGTGGGCGAGCGAGAGGCCGCGCTTGAGATCGTTCGTCCACACCGAAGCGGCCAGCCCGTATTCGCTGTCATTGGCCGCCGCGAGCACGGACTCGGCATCGTCGAAGGGAAAGACCGTGGTGACGGGGCCGAAAATCTCCTCCCGCACCAGGCGGCTGTCGTCGGGCAGGCCGGTGAAGATGTGCGGCTGGATGAAGAGCCCCTTGCGCAGGGCGGCATCCTCGGGCAGCCGCGAGCAGGCGAGCGCGGTCGCCCCCTTGGTGGCACGGCCCTCCTCGATGAAGCCCCGCACCTTCTCGAACTGCCCGGCGCTGATGATGGTGCCGATGTCCGTTTTCTCGTCGAGCGGGTCGCCCATCACCATCGCGTCCACCTTGGCCGCGAGGGCCGCGACGAACCGATCGAAGATCGGGCGCTCCACATAGATGCGGCTGGCCGCGGTGCAGCTCTGGCCCTGGCGCGTGAAGCGCATCGAGGTGATGGCGCCCATCACCGTCTTTTCGAAGTCGCAATCCGCGAAGACGATCATCGGGCTCTTGCCGCCGAGCTCCAGCGTCACCGGGATGATCTTCGCCGCCGCTGTCTGATAGACGATGCGACCGACCTCGACGCTGCCGGTGAAGGTCACCTTGCGCACTTTGGGGTGCGCGACGAGCGGCGCGCCGCACTCGGGGCCGAAGCCGGAGAGCATGTTGAAGGTGCCGGGCGGCAGCACGCGGTTCATCAGCTCGCACACCCGCAGCACGGCGAGCGGTGCCTCCTCGGCCGATTTCACCACCACCGTGTTGCCCGCCACCAGTGCCGGGGCGATTTTCAGTGCCATCAGCAGCATCGGCACGTTCCACGGGATGATCGCGCCGACGACCCCGAGCGGCTCGCGCACCGTCACCGAGAGCGTGTCGGGCGCGAACGGCACGCTCTCGCCCTTCAGCTCGCTGCCGAGCCCGCCGAAGAACTCGAAAATATCGGCGACGACGTTGGCCTCCACGCGGCTCTCGGTGCGCAGCGCCTTGCCGGTTTCGAGCGCGATCAGCCGGGCGAGTTCCTCGGCGTGCGCGCTGATCAGGGCGCCGCACTTGGCCACCAGCGCGCCGCGCTTGCGCGCCGGCAGCTTCGCCCACGCGCGCTGAGCGGTGGCCGCGCTCTCGACCGCGGTGGCGACATCCGTTCCATCGCCGTCGGCGGCGCGGCCGATTTCCTCGCCCGTCGCCGGATTGTGGACGGCGAAGCTCCGCCCCGAGCCGGCCGGGACGAACGCTCCATCGATGAAGTGCGCGCCGGACAGGGCGCGTGCGAGGGCGCGCTCATCGAGGGTGGGGGCGTCGGGCGGGGTGAGGGGACGGTCGAGCATCGGGTTTTCCTCCCGGGCTGGGGCACCTATAAGCGGCGGGCAAGATGAACCGGCCACCCGGGCAGGGCAAGCCAGGCAGCGGAGCAACAGGATGAGCAGCCAATCGACAGGGCCCCTCAGCGGGCTGCGCGTGTTCGACCTCACCCGTGTCCTCGCCGGCCCGACCTGCGTGCAGATGCTGGGCGATCTCGGCGCCGAGGTGATCAAGATCGAAAAGCCTGGCGCCGGGGACGATACCCGCGGGTTTGCCCCGCCGTTCATGCCGGGCACTCAGGAGAGCGCCTATTTCGTCGGCGTGAACCGCAACAAGCACTCCGTCACGCTCGACATCGCCACCGCGGAGGGCCAGGCGCTGGCGCTGGAGCTGATCGCGCGCAGCGACATTCTGGTGGAGAATTTCAAGGTCGGTGCGCTGGCCAAGTACGGCCTGGCCTTCGACCAGATCAAGGACCGTTTCCCCGGCCTGATCTACTGCTCCATCACCGGGTTCGGCCAGACCGGCCCCTACGCCAAGCGCCCCGGCTATGACAGCCTGATCCAGGCGATGGGCGGGGTGATGAGCCTCACCGGCGAGCCGGAGGGAATGCCGCAGAAGGTCGGCATCCCGGTCGCCGACTTGTTCGCCGGCCTCTACGCCACCATCGGCGTGCTCGCCGCGCTGCGCCACCGCGAGCGCACCGGCGCCGGCCAGTTCATCGATGTCGGCATGCTGGATACGCACGTCGCCTGGCTCGCCAACCAGGGCATGAACTACCTCGCCACCGGAGAGAACCCGCCCCGGCTCGGCAATCAGCACCCGAACATCGTGCCCTACCAGGTGTTCGCCACCGCCGACGGGCACATCGTCCTCTCGATCGGCAATGACCCCACGTTTACCCGTTTCTGCGAGAATTTCGGTCTCGCCGCCCTGTTGGAGGACGACCGATTCCGCACCAATGCCGCGCGCGTGGCGAACCGGCAGCTCGTCACCGACACGCTGAGCCCGGTTCTGGCACAGCAGACGACCTCGTGGTGGATCGCCCAGCTCGAGGCGCTGTCGATCGGCTGCGGCCCGATCAACCGGCTCTCGGAGGTGTTCGCGGACCCGCAGGTGCAGGCACGGGGCATGGTGGTCGAGGTGCCGCACTCGCCCTCGCCGGCGGGCGTGGCGAAGGTGATCGCCAACCCGATCCGCCTCTCGGCGACGCCGGCGGCCTACCGGCTCGGCCCCCCGACACTGGGCGAGCACACGGAGGCGGTCCTCTCCGCGCTGCTCGGGATGGGCCCGGAGGCGATCGCTGCGTTGCGGGCGAAGGGCGTCGTCTGATGGCGCCCCGCGAGGGGGAAGTCCGCTACCTGCTCGCCGGCGCCTTCTACCGCATGGCCTATACCGAGTTCGGGCACGCCGGCGCGCCCGTCGTCGTCTGCGTTCACGGCCTGACGCGGACCGGGCGCGATTTCGACACGCTCGCCACCGGGCTGGCCGACAAATTCCGTGTCGTCTGCCCCGATCTGCCCGGGCGGGGCGGGTCGGACTGGCTGCCGGACGCCAATCTCTACGAGCCACCCGCCTATGTGCAGGCGCTGGGTCATCTGTTGGCCGCCATCGGCGGTCCGGTGGACTGGGTCGGCACCTCCCTCGGCGGGCTCTGCGGCATGATGGTGGCGAGCGCCCTCGGCCACCCGATCCGGCGGCTGGTGCTCAACGATATCGGCCCGTTCATCCCCGCGGCGGCGATCCGCGCCATCCGCGACTATATCAGCGCGGTGCGGCCGGAATTCCCGGACATCCTGGCGCTGGAAGCCTATCTGCGCCGCGTCCATGCCGGGTTCGGCCCGCTCAGCGACCGGCAATGGGAGCATCTGGCCAAGACCTCCTCGCGGCCGCTGCCGGACGGGCGCGTGGCGCTGCACTACGACCCCGGCATCGCCAAGCCGATCCGCTCCACGCTGGCGATTGACGTCGATCTCTGGTCGCTGTGGGATAAGATCCATATTCCGGTGCTGGCGGTGCGCGGCGCGGCGAGCGAACTGCTGCTGCCGCGCACGCTCGCGCGCATGCAGACCTCCGGCGCGCAGGCGATCGAGGTGGCGAACAGCGCCCACGCCCCGGCACTGATGGACAGCCCGACCATCCGCACCATCCGCGCCTTCCTGCTCGCATCCTGATGCGGAAATTCGCCGGCGAATTTCCGGGACACGCGCCTTCTGTTTTCAGTGGCCTGCCGATCCCAGAAATGCAGGCGCATTTCAGGGGCAGGACACTGGCGCCCGGCTGACAGTTGAGGCAGGCTCCGCGCCGGCGATGGCGGATCCGCTCGAACCGAAGGACGTCAAGCTGCTGGCGGATATCCTGGCGCTGGTCCTGGAGGACCAGCCGGGCGCGTCGGAAGCTGCGCTGGCGATCCTGCGCCGGCGCGCGCGCGAGCAGGGGACGAGCGGCGGGGCGATCAAGAACCTGTTTCTCCGCCTGACCAAACCGCCGGAGGCAGCGACGGTGAGCCCCGATCTGGCGGCGGCGCGGGCGGCGATCCGCGAGCTGGAGACGGTCGCCGCGGCCCAGCGGGCCGAGCTTTCCAGGTTGCGCGCGCAGGTCGAGGCGGCCGCAAGCCGGCCGCAGACCCGGTTGCGCCTCGGCATGCCGCGCGCCTGGATCGCCGCCGCGGTGGCGGGGGTGGCCCTGGTCGCGGCCATGCTCGCCGCACGGAGCCCCGTGCCGCCGCCGGCCGAGCCGGCTCCAGACCCAATGAAGGTGCCGCGGGCGGCCGAGAGCACCTTGCCGCTCTCGCCGGCCCAGCGGGTCTTCATCGCCGACCACGTCCACGCCTGCTGGGACGGGCGCGCGGTGCCGGGGATGGGGCCGGGGGCGGGCGAGGGCGTGGTGCTGGTGGTGCGGACCGATCAGGCCGGCGTCGCCCGCGCCGCCTGGGTGGACGCGTTCGATCGCGACCAGCTCGCCAATCCCGGCTTCGCCGCGCTGGCGGCCGGCGCGGTGCGCGCGGTGCTGGACCCGCGCTGCGCGCATCTGCCGCTGCCGGCCGCCGCCGCGGGGCAGGCGCACACGCTGAGCTTCCGGTTCATTCCATAGCGGTGCCGAGCCGGCCGGCGAGGTCCTGGATGAACTGCCAGGCCACGCGCCCGGAGCGGGCGCCGCGTGTCACCGACCATTCCACCGCCTCGGCCCGCAGCGCGGCGTCGCCAATGGGCAGCGCCAGCGCCAGGGCATAGCCCTCGACCATGGCGAAGAACGTGTCCTGATCGCAATTATGGAACCCGATCCACAGCCCGAACCGGTCGGATAGCGAGACTTTCTCCTCCGTCGCCTCGGAGGGGTTGATGGCGGTGGCGCGCTCGTTCTCGATCATGTCGCGCGGCATCAGATGGCGGCGGTTCGACGTGGCATAGAACAGCACGTTCGCCGGCCGCCCCTCGATGCCGCCATCGAGAACGGATTTCAATGCCTTGTAGTCGGCGTCCTCACGCTCGAACGAAAGATCGTCGCAGAAGATCAGCGTCCGCCGCGTCTGTCCGCGGATCAGGCGCAGCAGATCGGGCAGGGAGGCGATGTCCTCGCGGTGGATTTCCACCAGCGCCAGCGCGCCCGGGGCGTCCTCATTGGCCGCCGCGTGCACCGCCTTGACCAGGGAGGATTTGCCCATGCCGCGCGCGCCCCAGAGCATGGCGTTGTTGGCGGGCAGGCCGTGGGCGAAGCGCAGCGTGTTGGCGAGCAGAATCTCCTTCTGGCGTTCGACGCCCTTGAGCAGCCCGATATCGACCCGGGCGACGCGCGCCACCGGGGCGAGCGTGCCGCGCTCCGGCTGCCAGACGAACCCGTCGGCGCTGGCGAGATCGATCGGGGCGGGCGGCGGCGGCGCGATCCGCTCCAGGGCATCAGCGATACGCGTGGCGAGTTCGATCAGGCGCGGGTCCATCGGCGGCGGAGACCTATTCTCGGCGGAGGGTGTTGACGGGCGGGGGGCGCACAGTATGGTCCCGACCGACCCGCGGCAACCCGGAAAGAACCCCCATGCTGCTCACACTGATCGCTCCCGCCTATGCGCAGGGGCTCGATTCCCGCTCGCTCGCCGGCGCCATGCAGTTCGCGCCGCTGGTGCTGATTTTCGTGGTTTTCTATTTCCTGCTCATCCGCCCGCAGCAGCAGCGCCAGAAGGAGCTGAAGCGGGCGCTCGGCGAACTCAAGCGTGGCGACCGCGTCGTCACGGCCGGCGGCATCGTCGCGACGGTGCAGAAAGTGCGCGAGGGCAGCAACGAGATCGAGCTGGAGATCGCGCCCAATGTGCGCGTGACGGCGCTGCGCGAGACGATCTCCACAGTGCTGAAGCCGGCGGCGGCGAACGACGCCAAGCCGCCGGCCAAAGCCGCCGGCTGAACGCCGGCGCGGGGTTGCCGCGCCGGCAGAGGGGCATCAGCCGAGCCGGGACGCGGCGAACTCGTAATTGGCGATCTTGTCGAGCCAGTTCTGCACGTAGTCCGGACGGCGGTTGCGGAAATCCAGATAGTAGCTGTGCTCCCACACGTCGCAGGCGAGCAGCACCTTGCCCTCGCCGGTGGCGAGCGGGTTGGACCCGTTCGGCGTCTTGGTCACCTTGAGCTTGCCGTCCGCGGCCAGCACGAGCCAGGCCCAGCCGGAGCCGAACTGGCTGACGGCGGCGGCTTTGAAGGCATCCTTGAACTGGGTCACGCTGCCGAAATCGGCGGTGATCTTCTGCTCCAGCTTGCCGGGGATGCGCCCGCCCTCGGCCGGGGACATCGCCTGCCAGAACAGGATGTGGTTCCAGTGCTGGCCGGCATTGTTGAACACCGGCGCCATCTCGGCGTTGTTGTGGCTGAGGTGGACGATGTCCTCGAGCGACTTGCCGGCGAGCGCAGCGTTCTTCTCGACGAAGCCGTTCAGCGCCGTCACATAGGCCTGGTGGTGCTTGCCGTGGTGCAGCTCCAACGTTTCCTGGCACATGCCGAGCGCGGCGAGCGCGTTCGTGCTGTAGGGAAGGGCGGGTAGGTCGAAAGCCATGACAGGTTTCTCCGCGCTGTTCTGGTTGATGGGCGCTGGCGGGCGCGCGCCGCGCCGACCCGCGAGCGTGGACGAGCCCGGGTTAGCTATGACCCCGGCCGGGACGCGTCAAGCGCGCCGCCGCGGTTCGCGCCGATGCTGAGCCGCGCCCCGCTGCCGCCGCTGGCGGCGCTGGTCCGCCGGCACGACCCCGACCGGTTTCTCGCCAGCCTGTTCGCGCCGCCGGCCGCGCGCGAGACGCTGTTCGTGCTCTACGCCTTCGATCGCGAACTGGCTCGGGCGCGGGTCGTGACCTCGGAGCCGATGCTGGCGCTGATCCGGCTGCAATGGTGGCGCGAGGTGGTCGAGGGGGCGGCGCGGCGGCACGAGATCGCGACGGCGCTGCGGATCGCGCTCGATCGTGGCGCGCTGCGCCCGGAGTCGCTGCTCGGCCTGATCACCGCGCGCGAGGCGGAAATCGAGGCCGGCCTGCCGGACCTCGCGGCCTGGCGCGCCTTCGCCGCCGGCACCGCCGGGGCGCTCGCCGTCGCCGCCGGTCAGGTGCTCGGCCACGCCGACCGGGCGGCGGAGGAGACGCTGCGCGCCGCCGGGACGGCCTATGGCGCCGCCCGCCTGATCGGCGACGTGACGCGCGAGGCGCGGGCACGGCGATGCCGGCTTCCCGCCGATCTCCTCGCCGCCGCCGGGCTGACGCCCGAAGACGTGATCGCCGCGCCCGGCGATGCCCGGCTTGGCCCTGTCCTGGAGCGGCTGCGCCAGGAGGCCGCCGGACTGCTCGCCCGCGCCCAGACGCGGTTGCCGCGGGCGCTGCTGCCGGCGGCATTGCCGGCCGTGCTCGCCGCGCGCGATCTGCGCCGCCGAGCCGACTCGCCAGCGCGCGTCGGCCGGCCGCTCGGCGACCGGCTGGCGGTGATCCTGGCCGGGTTGCGCGGGCGGCTGGCCTGAGCCGCGCCCTCAGGCTGCCCCCTCAGGCTGCGGCCGTCTGAGCCGGGGCGGCCTCCCAGACGATGCGCCCGGCGGCGCCGCAGCCGCTGCAGACCGGTTGCCAGTGCGCATGCTCCAGGCCGCAGGCGGCGCAGCGCCAGGCCGGGTCGGGCTCGGCCGTCGCGGCGTGGCGCAGCGCGTCGCGCACCGCCGGGCTGGGCCCGTGCTCGGCCTCCTCGATATCGGCGATCAGCATCCAGACCCGGCGCTGATTGAGCGTCTGGCGTGCGGCCTCGGCGTGGCGCCGCGCCTCGCCGGTGAGCCCCGCCGCCAGGGCCGCGCGGGCGAGCAGCAGATGGCTCTCCGGCTCGGCGCTGGTTTCGGCGAGGAAAGTCTCGGCCGCGCGCAGCCGGGCCAGCCCGGTGCCGGTGCCGGCGAGCGCGGCCTCGGCGATGTCCGGGTGGGGCGCCAGGCGCCAGGCCTGGCGCAGCACGCGCCGTGCGCGCCGCGGGTGGGAAGCGGCTTCGAGCCGGGTGGCGTACGCCAGCGCCGCCGCGGTCAGCTTGGGATCGGCCTCCCAGGCACGTCGGGCGAGCCGGAGCGCCTCTGCCGGGTCCGGCTCGGCGGCGGCGGCGGCGGCGGCGAAGGCGGCGCGCGGCGTCTCCGGGCCGGCCAGGAGCAGCGCCTCCTTCCAGTTGCCGGTGCGCACCGCCAGCCGCGCACGCTCCTCCCGCAGCCAGGCGGCGCCGGGATGGGCGGCCTCGGCGCGCCGGGCGAGCGCGGCGGCTTCGCTCCAGTCCCGCCTTGCCATCGCCATCTGCAGCAGCCCGCGCAGGCCGAGCAGAGGCGCGTCGCGATGCGCGGCGAGGAGGCGGAAAATCGCGTCGGCCTCGTCCTCCCGTCCGGCGAGCCGGCCGGCCTGGGCGGCGAGCAGCAGGGTCTGCGGCGTGTCGCCCAGCGCGCGGCGCGCCCGTGCGCTCTCCCGGCGGGCGCCAGCCGCTTCGCCGGCAGCGAGCGCCACCAGGGCGCGGGTCACCGCCACGTCGCCCTGCCGCCGCCGCACCCCGGCGCGCCAGCGCCGCAGCCGTCGCGGCAGGGTGAGCAGGATGCCGGTCAGGCGCAGCACCCCGTAGCTGACGCCGATCAACAGCAGCAGTGCCAGCGCCGCCACGGCGGTCGGTGCTTCGATGCCGAGCCCGCCGAACTCGATGGCCACGTGCCCGGGCAGGGTCGCGACCTTCCAGGCCAGCCCGACCGCCAGCACGGCGGCGAGCAAGGCGAGCAGAACCCGCCGCATCAGGCCCTCGGCGCCAGGTTGGTCAGCGCGGCGCGGGCGGCCAGCAGGGCCTCCGCGTCGGCGCGCCAGGCCGCGAAAGCCTGGACCGGCTTGCCGTCCAGATGGGCGATCGTCGCCACCGCGCCGGCCACATCGCCGGCGGCCAGCGTCACCCGGGCGCGGGCGATCACCGCCTCGGTGCTGTCCCCCAGGATCACCTCGTCGCCGCGGCGAACCGTGACCAGCGCCTTCAAGCGCGTCAGCATCGCCTGCCAGAACGAAAGCCCAGCCGTTTCCGGCGTGCTTACCGCCTCGGCCGCGCGCGCCGCGGCGGCGAAGCCGAGCCGCAGCGCCGCCTCGGTCGGCGGCCGCGTGCTGGCGAACCGGGCCAGCGCGGGCGGCGCGCCTTCGATCTCGCCGAGCGGTTCGCCCGCTTGCAGCGCGATGCCGGCGATGGCAAGGCGGGCCAGGCGCAGCGCGCGCTCCGCCGCGGCCGGGGCCGGGTGTGGCTCGGCGGCCTGCGCGGCCAGGTGTTCGGCCGCGCCGACGCGCGTCTCCGTTGCGTCCAGCCGCCGGTTGATCGCCGTTCCGAGCGCTTCGAGGCGCGCGGCGAGATCATTCTCCGATGTTTCGATCTGGCCCGTCTGATGGGCGAGGGTCTCGATCCGCTTGCCGAGTTCCGCGGTCTCACCGCCGCCGGTGGGCGCGGCATGCGCCTGCTGTTCGAGTGCATCGAGCCGGGTCTGCAGCGGTCCCAGGTCCGGCGCTGCACGCTGCTCGAGCGTGGCCAGCCGCTGGTCCAGCGACCGGACGGCGCGCGTCAACTCGACGAGGCGGGGGTCCTCAGCCGGCGCCGGAGCGCGCCCGGCCAGCAGGCCGCCGAGCGGGTGCAGCCAGACATAGACCACGGCGACGAGGAGGATGATGACGCCGAGGCCGAACAGCAGCGGCAGTGGATCGAACCGGCGCGCCGCCGGCGGCTGCGGCTCATGCGAGTCTCGTGGCGCCGTGGCCGTCGAGTCCGCGGGCGGAGGCGGCAGCGCCATCGGGCCAAGGGGCGTCGTCTTGGGCGTCGTCGGGTCTTCGGGGTCGGTCATGCGAGGAGGGCCAATAACTCGTCGTGGTTTGGGTGCAGTGCGACACGGACGCGCCGGAAGGGCAAGGGGGCAAGCGCTGCGGCAGTTCGCGCACTGATCGCAAGTGCTTCTGTGGCCTTCAACCGGAAGGAGAGCTCAGAGTCGGCGCACAGACGGACGAAGCCCTCGGCAGTGGCGGCGGAGAAGAACATCGCCGCGCGCACACGCTCCTCAGCCAGCGCCAGGCGTGCCGCGTCGGGCAGCGCGGCCACGGCGAGGGCGGCGTAGACCTCCCGGCGGAGGACCGTGAAGCCGCGCCGGGCGAGATCGGCGGCGAGATCCGTGCCCTGACCCTGCCCGACGGCCAGCAGCAGCGGTCCGCCGCCGGGCGTGCAGGTGCGCTCGGCGAGTGCGGCCAGCGCGGCGGCGTCGGCGGCGGCGCTAAGCACGTGCGCATGGCCGGCCCTGCGCGCGCGCGCCGCGGTGGCATCGCCCACGGCGAGCAGGGGCACGGCGTGACAGGCCTGCGCGAGGGTGGCGATCGCGTGACCGCTGGTGACGAGTATCGCCTGCAACCCGTCCACGGGCGGCAGCGCCGCCGGCACGGCGCGGATCTCGAGCAGCGGGGCGATGATCGGCCGGAACCCGCGTGCGGCGACCCGCGCTGCGGTCTCCTCGGCCGCCTTCTGTGGCCGCGTGATCAGCACGCCATCGGCCTTGGTCTCGCTGCCAGCGCCGCCAGCCATGGCGGCCTCAGGCAAAGATGTCGCCGGGGCTGTCGGCGCGCAGGCTGGCGCCCAGCTCGGCCCCGATGCGCGCCGCGTCGGCGGCCGGTCCGCGCAGGCTGCGCCGGAGCAGGAAGGACCCGTCGGCGCGGGCGACCAGGCCGATCAGGTCGAGCGTGCCGTCCGCCAGCAGGCGCGCATAGCCGCCGATCGGGGTGCGGCAGGAGCCGTCGAGGCTGCCGAGCAGCGCCCGCTCGGCGGCGGCGACGGCACGCGCCTCGGTATCCTCGATCCCCGCGAGCAGTTCGCGCAGCTCGATATCATCCGCGCGCACGGTGACACCGACGATGCCCTGGCCGGCGGCCGGCACCATGGTCTCCGGCCCCAGGACGACGCTCGCGCGTTCCGCCAGGCCGAGCCGGCGCAGCCCGGCCAGCGCCAGCAGCGTCGCCGCGCACTGACCCTCGCCGAGCCGGTCGAGCCGGGTCTGGACGTTGCCGCGCAGCATGGTGATGGCGAGGTCCGGCCGCCGGTGCAGCAGCTGCGCCTGCCGGCGCACCGAGGCGGTGCCGATCCGTGCCCCGGGCGGCAGCGCGGCGAACGGATCCGCCGGGTCCGGCGCGGCGGCGTCGGCGGGCAGGATCAGCGCGTCCCGCGCATCCTCGCGGGTGAGGGTGCAGGCCAGCACGATGCCGTCGGGCAGTTCGGTCTCGAGGTCCTTGAGGCTGTGCACCGCGAAATCGATGCGGCCATCGGCCAGCGCCTCGTGGATCTCCTTGGCGAACAGCCCCTTGCCGCCGATGTCGGCGAGCCGCCGGTCCTGCACCGCATCGCCGGTGGTGCGGATCGCGTGCTCCTCGAACACGTCGAGGCTGCGCAGCACCGGGCAGAACCCGCGCAGCACGGCGAGGAAGGCACTGGTCTGCGTTCGCGCCAGGGGCGAGCCGCGGGTGCCGACGCGCAGCGGCAGTTCGCGTGCGTGCGGCTTGACCGAACCGGGATGGGGGGGCGCGCGTTCCATCGCCGCGTCGTAGTATCGCCGGCACGGAAAGGAAAGACGCCGCCCATGCACGAACGCCCCCGCGATCCGTCCGGCCCGGTGCTGGGCATCGAAACCTCGTGCGACGAGACCGCCGCGGCGGTGCTCGATGCGGACGGGCGGATTCTGGCCGAAGCGGTGCTGAGCCAGCTCGCCGAGCACGCCCGCTTCGGCGGCGTCGTGCCCGAGATCGCCGCCCGGGCCCATCTCGCCCATCTGCCCGCTATGGTCGGCTCGGTCCTGCGCGCGGCCGGGCTCAGCTGGGGCGATCTGGCGGCCGTCGCGGCCAGCGCCGGGCCGGGGCTGATCGGCGGGCTGATCGTCGGCAGCGGCTTCGCCAAGGGCGCGGCGCTGGCGCGCGGCCTGCCCTTCGTCGCCGTCAACCATCTCGAGGCCCATGCGCTGACCGCGCGGCTGCCCGGCCTGCTCGGCGAGGCTTCGCCGGCGCCGGTCGCCTTTCCCTATCTGCTGCTGCTGATTTCTGGCGGCCACTGCCAGTGCGTCGCGGTCGAAGGGGTCGGACGCTATCACCGGCTCGGCGGCACGGTGGACGATGCGGTCGGCGAGGCGTTCGACAAGGCGGCGAAGCTGCTCGGCCTGCCCTGGCCCGGCGGGCCGGCGCTGGAGCGGCTGGCGGCGGCGGGCGACGCCACGCGCTTCGCCTTGCCGCGGCCGATGCTGGGGCGGGCGGGCTGCGATTTCAGCTTTTCGGGCCTGAAGACGGCGGTGGCCCAGCGCGTCGCCGCCTTCCCGCCCGGACCGCTGCCGCGCGCCGCCGCCGCCGACCTCGCCGCCGCGTTTCAGGCCGCGGTCGTGGCCGTGCTCGCCGACCGCCTGCGCAACGCGCTCGCCGCCTTCGCCGCGCGCTATCCTTCGCTGCCGCCCGGCCGGCGCCTTGCCGTGGCGGCCGGCGGCGTGGCGGCGAACGGCGCGATCCGCGCCGCGCTCGCCGGCGCGGCCGAGGCGGCGGGGTTCACGCTGGCGGTGCCGCCGGTGCGGCTCTGCACCGACAACGCGGTGATGGTCGCCTGGGCCGGGATCGAGCGGCTGCGCCTCGGCCTCGTCGACCCGCTCGATACCGCGCCGCGCCCGCGCTGGCCGCTGGAGGCGCTCACCGGCGCCGGCGGGCCGGACGCGCCGCCTCGAGAAGCGGCCTGAGGAAGCGGCCGGTGTGGCCCTCGCCGGAGGCGGCGACGGTCTCCGGCGTTCCCGCGGCGACGATGCGGCCGCCGCCGTCGCCACCCTCGGGGCCGAGATCGATGATCCAGTCGGCGGTCTTGATGACCTCGAGATTGTGCTCGATGACGACGACGGTGTTGCCGAGATCGACGAGCGCGTGGAGGATTCCGAGCAGCTTGCGGACATCCTCGAAATGCAGCCCGGTGGTCGGCTCGTCGAGGATGTAGAGCGTGCGCCCGGTGGCGCGGCGGGAGAGTTCCTTGGCCAGTTTGATGCGCTGGGCCTCGCCGCCGGACAGCGTCGTCGCCGGCTGGCCGAGCTTGATGTAGCCGAGCCCGACCTCGCTCAGCAGCCGCAGCCGGTCCTGGATGCGCGAAACGGCGCCGAAGAACGGCATCGCCTCGTCGATCGTCATGTCCAGGACATCGGAGATCGAATGGCCGCGAAACTTGATTTCGAGCGTTTCGCGGTTGTAGCGCTTGCCCTTGCAGGTATCGCAGGTGACGTAGACGTCCGGCAGGAAGTGCATCTCGATCTTCAGCACGCCGTCGCCCTGGCACGCCTCGCAGCGCCCGCCTTTGACGTTGAAGCTGAAGCGGCCCGGCTTGTAGCCGCGCGCGCGCGCCTCCGGCAGCTCGGCGAACCATTCGCGCACCGGCGTGAACAGGTCGGTGTAGGTCGCCGGGTTGGAGCGCGGCGTGCGCCCGATCGGCGACTGGTCGATATCGATGATCTTGTCGAGATGCTCGATGCCTTCGAGCCGGTCATACGGCGCCGGCGCGCCGCCCGCGCCCATCAGCCGCCGCGCCAGCGCCTTGTAGAACGTGTCGACGACCAGCGTGGACTTGCCGCCGCCGGAGACGCCAGTGACGCAGGTGAACAGGCCGAGCGGGAATTCCGCAGTCACCTGCTTGAGATTATGCCCGCGCGCGCCGACCAGCCGGAGCATGTGGTTTTTCTGCGCCGGCCGCCGCTGGCGCGGGATCTCGATCTGCCGCCGCCCGGAGAGATAGTCGCCGGTGACGGAGCGCGGATTGGCCGCGACCTCCGCCGGCGTTCCCTGCGCCACCACCGTTCCGCCCGCCGTGCCCGCACCCGGACCCATGTCGACCACGTGATCGGCGGCGCGGATCGCGTCCTCGTCATGTTCGACGACGAGCACCGTGTTGCCGAGCCGCTGCAGCCGGCGCAGCGTGGCGAGCAGGCGCGCATTGTCGCGCTGGTGCAGCCCGATCGAGGGCTCGTCGAGCACGTAGAGCACGCCGGTGAGGCCGGAGCCGATCTGGCTGGCGAGGCGGATGCGCTGGCCCTCGCCGCCGGACAGCGTCGCCGAGGCGCGCGCCAGGGTGAGATAGTCGAGCCCGACATCGACGAGGAAGCTGAGTCGGTCGACGATTTCGCGCAGGATGCGGCGCGCGATCTCCTGGCGTTGCGGCGTCAGCCGCGCCGGGACCGATTCGAACCAGGCCAGCGCCTCGCGGATCGAACGCTCCGTGATCTCGGCGATGCTGCGCGCGTCGATCTTCACCGCCAGGGCCTCGGGCTTCAGCCGCGCGCCGTGGCAGGTCGTGCACGGTTTCTCGGCGCGGTAGCGGCCGAGTTCCTCGCGCACCCAGGCGCTGTCCGTTTCCGCCCAGCGGCGCGCGAGATTCGGGATCACGCCTTCGAACGGCTTCGAGATCTGATAGCTGCGCGCGCCATCCTTGTAGGTGATGGCGATCGGCTCGCCGCCCGAGCCGCCCAGGATGGCCTGGCGCACGGGCTCGGGCAGTTCGCTCCAGGCGGTGCGCGCGCTGACGCGATAGTGCCGGGCGAGCGCCTGCAGGGTCTGGTCGTAGAACGGCGTCTGCCCGCTGCGCCACGGGGCCACGGCGCCTTCGCCGAGGCTGAGCTTTTCATCGGGAACCACCAGGACGGGGTCGAAGAACCCCTCGGTGCCAAGCCCGCTGCAGGCCGGGCAGGCGCCGTGCGGACTGTTGAAGCTGAACAGCCGCGGCTCGATTTCCTCGATGGTGAAGCCGCTGACCGGACAGGCGAAACGGCTCGAGAAAACGGTCCGCTCGGCGGTCTCGGCGTGCTCGGCATAGACGACGCCGTCGGCGAGGCCGAGGGCGGTCTCGAAACTGTCGGCGAGGCGCTGTTCGAGGGCGGAACGGACCACCACCCGGTCCACGACGACGTCGATATCGTGCTTGAGCTTGCGGTTCAGCGCCGGCAGCCGGTCGATCTCGCTCAGCTTGCCGTCCACCTTCACCCGCGTGAAGCCGCGGGCCTGAAGGTCCGCCAGCTCCTTGCGGTATTCGCCCTTGCGGTCGCGCACCACCGGGGCGAGGAGCAGCAGCCGCGTTCCCTCCGGCATGGCCATGACGCGGTCGACCATCTGGCTGACGGTCTGCGCCTCGATCGGCAGGCCGGTCGCCGGCGAGTGCGGCACGCCGACGCGGGCCCAGAGCAGGCGCATATAGTCGTGGATTTCGGTGACGGTGCCGACGGTGGAGCGCGGATTGTGGCTGGTCGTTTTCTGCTCGATCGAGATCGCCGGCGACAGCCCCTCGATCTGATCGACATCCGGCTTGCCGGCGATCTCGAGGAACTGGCGCGCATAGGCCGACAGGCTCTCGACATAGCGGCGCTGGCCCTCGGCGTAGATCGTATCGAAGGCGAGCGAGGATTTGCCGGAGCCGGACAGGCCGGTGATCACAGTCAGCTTGTCGCGGGGTAGCCGGACGTCGATGTTCTTGAGGTTGTGCTCGCGCGCGCCGCGCACCTCGATGAAGCCGGCCATGTGGGACACCCTGGACTGCGGTCGGTGGACATACTGTTCTGCACCTGTTCCTGCAAGCCGGCACCCCCGGCGCTCGCGCCGGTCGTCGCCCACCCGGCCGTTGCCCGCCCGGTCGCGCCCCCCTGAAGCGGCAGCTTGGCGCGGCGGCGGGCAAAGTTCTAGGATGATCGTCCAGCGCAATCAGGACGAGCAAACAGGTGGGCAGGCCATGGCCGGAAGCGTGAACAAGGTGATTCTGATCGGGAATCTGGGTCGCGATCCGGAAGTGCGCAACACGCAGGACGGGACCAAGATCGTCCAGCTGTCCCTGGCCACGAGCGAGACCTGGAACGATCGGGCGAGCGGCGAGCGCAAGGAGCGCACCGAGTGGCACCGGGTCGTGATTTTCAACGACCGCATCGCCGAGGTCGCCGAGCGCTATCTGCGCAAGGGCAGCAAGGTCTATGCCGAGGGCGCGCTGCAGACGCGGAAATGGACCGACCAGTCCGGGCAGGAGAAATACACCACCGAAATCGTCATCGGCCGCTTCCGCGGTGAGCTGGTTCTGCTCGATCGCGCCGGGGAAGGCGGTGCCGAAGGCGCCCCGCCCCGCGAGCGGAGCGCGGGGGGGCGGCCGGCGGATCGCGGTGCCGCCGATCGCGCGTCGCCGGGCCGCGCCGGGGGACAGAGCTGGGAGCCGCCGGCCGGCGGCGATCTCGACGACGATATCCCGTTCTGAACGGGTCAGACGTTGAATCGGAACAGCATCACGTCGCCGTCGCGGACGACGTAATCGCGGCCCTCGATGCGCAGCTTGCCGGCCTCGCGCGCGCCCGCCTCGCCCTTGCCGGCGATGTAGTCGTCATAGCCGATGGTCTCGGCGGCGATGAAGCCGCGCTCGAAATCGCCGTGGATCGCGCCGGCGGCCTGTGGCGCGCGCGTGCCGGCGGTGATCGTCCAGGCGCGGGTTTCCTTGGGCCCGACGGTGAAGAACGTGATCAGGCCGAGCAGCCCGTAGCCGGCCCGGATCACCCGGTCCAGGCCGGAATCGGTGAGGCCGAGCCCGTCGAGGAACTCGCGCCGGTCGGCTTCGGGCAGCTGGCTCACCTCGGCCTCGATCGCAGCCGAAACGACGACGGCCCGGGCCCCTTCGGCGGCTGCGCGGGCGGTGACGGCGGCGGTGGCGTCATTGCCGGTGGCGGCATCGGCTTCGGCGACGTTGCAGACGTAGAGAACCGGCTTGGCGGTGAGCAGGTCGAGCCGGCGGGCGGCCTCCGCCTCCGCCGGCGGGATCGCCGTGCGCGCCGGCCGGCCCTCCTGCAGGGCGGCGATGATCGGTTCGATCAGCGCCGCCTGCGCCGCCGCCTCGCGGTCGCCACCGCGCCCGCGCTTGACCAGCGCCGGCAGCCGCTTCTCCAGGCTGTCGAGGTCGGCGAGCATCAACTCGGTCTCGACGATTTCCGCATCGCGCAGCGGATCGATGCCGCCCTCGACATGGGTGATGTCGGCATCCTCGAAGCAGCGCAGGACATGGATGATGGCGTCGACCTCGCGGATATGGGCGAGGAACTGGTTGCCGAGCCCCTCGCCGCGCGAGGCGCCGCGCACCAGGCCGGCGATATCGACGAACTCGAGGCTGGTCGGCAGGATTTTCGCCGATTTGCCGATCGCCGCCAGCGCCGCCAGGCGCGGGTCGGGCACCGCGACGCGGCCGACATTCGGCTCGATGGTGCAGAACGGGTAGTTCGCCGCCTGCGCCGCGGCGGTCGCGGTCAGTGCGTTGAACAGCGTCGATTTGCCGACATTGGGCAGGCCGACGATGCCGCAATTGAAGCCCATCTCGCGGGAGTCCTATGTCAGGAGGGCGATTTTCGTCATGCACGCCTCGTGCTGGCCGGCGGCGAGCAAGGGCGCGGCCTCGGCGAGGGCGTCGAGCAGCGGCAGCAGCCAGTCCAGATCCACCTTGGCGAAGTCGCCGAGCACGTGTCCGAGGACGCGCTCCTTGACGCCGGGATGGCCGATGCCGAGGCGCACGCGCCAATAGTCCGGCGTGCCGAGATGGCGGTCCATGCTGCGCAGCCCGTTATGCCCGGCGGCGCCGCCGCCGCGCTTGATGCGCAGCTTGCCGGGCGCGAGGTCCAACTCGTCATGGAAGGCGGTGATGGAATCGGGCGGGATGCGGTAGAACGCCGCCGCCGGCTGCACGCTCTCGCCCGAATCGTTCATGTAGGTCGCCGGCTTCAGCGCCAGGACCCGGTGCCCGTCGATGACGCCCTCGGCGACGCTGCCCTTGAAGCGGCTCCGCCACGGCGAGAAGCGGTGGCGGAGCGCGATGGTGTCCAGCGCCATGAACCCGATATTGTGCCGCTGGCGAGCGTGGTTGGGCCCGGGATTGCCGAGCCCGACCCAGAGCTGCATCACACCGCCTCCGGAACGAAGGCTCAGCCCTTCTTGCCAGCCGCCTTGGCGGGAGCGGGTTTCGCGGCAGGGGCCTTGGCCGGAGCGGCTCCCTTCGCCGGTGCGGCGCCCTTGGCCGGCGCCGCCGCAACCGCGGAGGGCGCCGCCGTCTCGGCCGCGGCTTCGGCCATCTTGGTCGGAGCGGCGACGGAGCCGATGACGAAGTCGCGATCGACGATGGTCGGGCGGAGCCCCTCGGTGCCCTTGAGATCCGACCAGCGGATGTTGTCGTTGATGTCGAGCGGGCCGAGATCGGCGGTGAAGAATTCCGGCACGTGGTCGGGATCGGCGAGGACCTCGACGGCGTGGCGGACGACGTTCAGCACGCCGCCACGCTTCAGGCCCGGGCTCGTCCCCTCATTGATGAAATGCACGGCCACCGCGATCCGGACCGGCTCGCCCGGGGCGAGGCGCTGGAAATCGACATGCTCCGGTGCGTCGGTGACGGGGTGGAACTGGACGGCGCGGATCAGCGCCCGCGTCGATTCGCCGCCCACGGCGATCTCATACAGGCGCGACCGCCAGCCGGGGCGATGGATCTCGCGGAGGATGCTGCGCGGATCGAGCGCGATCAGGCTGGGGGCGGCCTTCGCCCCATAAATGACGGCGGGAACCAGCCCCGCTCGCCGCGTCGCACGCGCCGCCCCCTTACCGGCCCGCTCGCGCGCCGCGGCCTCGATGTTCACGAAATTGGCCATGGTGTGCTCCTGCAGGAAAATGCAAACGCCGGCCTCCAGGGGTGCCGGCGCAGCGGCGGCTTTAGCCGATCGGCGGCGAAAGGGCAATGTCCCGCGCGGCTGGCGCGGCTGGCCATTCAGGGCGGCGCCGCAGCGCCGATCACGGTGCGTGCTGCGGCGATGACGCGGCGTGTTTCGCTCCAGAGCGCGTAGGTCTCGAGCTGCTCGAAGGGCGCCCACGCGGTCGCGCCCGCGTCGGCGCCGGCGACCGGCTCGCCGCCCTGCCAGCGGGCGGCGAAATCGAGGATGGTGTAGTGGTATTCGATGCGGCCTTCGGTGTCGCGGTGGATGCTGTCGGCGTGGGCGACGAGGGTGAGATCGCCCACGGTGAGGCCGGTCTCCTCGAGCAATTCCCGTCGCGCCGCGTCGATCGCGGTCTCGCCGAGTTCCTGTGCCCCGCCGGGAAGGCTCCACGAGCCCATCGCCGGCGGCCGGCCGCGCCGGATCAGCAGGACCGCGTCCTGGCGCAGCACGACGATGCCGATCCCGACCATCGGCCGCGCGGGATAGCTCCGCTCGGGCGATGGTTCGCTCATCGGCTACGGCCGGCCGGCGGCGGCATCGGCGGCGGCGCGGGGGCGGCGGGCGGCGGACCATGGGGGGCGGCGCGCGCTTTGAGGTCGTCGAGCGTCGGGGCAAAGCCGCTCTCCTTCCATGCCCCGATCTGATAGGCCCACTGGCTGAGAACCCGGTTCAGCCGCTCGGCCTCGGCGGTGTTGCTGCCGCTCGCGGTGGCGCTGATCCAGAGCGCGGCCGAGGGCGGCGGGGCGTCCTCGGCGCGCTTCTCGCCCGGCGCGGGCTTCGGCGGCGGCACCGTGTTCAGGGCCAGGGTCAGGGTGACCCCGTCGGTCGTCGTCACCACGGTTGTGGCGAGCGCCTCGCCCGGCATCTGCGCGCGCGGCCGGACATCCGAGAAGCTGACGAATTCCAGCGCCCGGCCGACCTGCTCCAGGGCGCCCTGTTCGAGCGGCGGATGCTCGGCCGGCTCGGTGAGGGTCATCGCGTCGCCCTTGCGGGCGAAGGCGAGATGCTGGTCGCCGCGGGTCACGGCGACGGTGGCGATCCGGTCATGGGTGATGTTGAACAGGTCGTGATCGATCCAGGATTGCGGGTCGGCGTCCGCGTCCAGCCGCCCTTCGGCCAGCCAGGACTGCGCTTCGCCCGGGCGGCGGACATAGATCAGGTCCGGCAGGTCCGGCTGGGTCTGTGGCCGCTTCTGCCCCAGGATCAGCGCGGCGAGCGGCTTGCCGGCGGCATCGAGCACGCGGACCAGCGACGAGGCGGCGGCCGGCCGGGCCGGGTCCTCGACGCCGAGCTTGTCGTAGAATGCCGGGTCCGCGGTGCGCGGTTCGGCCAGACGCAGCCCGGCCAGGCCGGCGAGCAGGGCGTGAACCCGCGCCGGGATCGCCGGGTAGCCGGCCCGCTGGGTGACGTCCCAGGTATCGTCGTGGCGCGTCAGCGTCACGGTGTTGCCCTGATGGCTGATCTCGATGCGTGCCGCACTGCTCAGGGTCGCAGCGAGATCGGGGAAGGCGGCCTGGCCGGCGGCGAGGCTGCTGCTCTCCGCCTGCCGGCTATGGATGTCGAGATACCAGCCACCGGCCAGCGACAGCACGGCGAGCACGACCAGGACGAGGACGGTGCGCGGCTTCATGACGGGATTCCCTTGCAGGCGGGCATCGGCCTGCGTGGCCTAAGCACGGGCCTGGGTGCGGCGGCGGCGGCGCGCCAGGCCAAGCCCGATGGCGATCACGGTCAGCACCGCGGGCACGGCAACGATGTCGAACAGGCGCAATTCGACGTCGAGCCGGTCGATGTCGTGCTTCAGATCGAGCTGCACCGCTCGCAATTGCTTGCGCGTCTGCAGCACTTCCCGGTCGGCGGCGTCGATCGCCTGCTGCTGCTCTTGGGTGAGCAGCGCGCCGCCGCCAGCCCCTCCGGCCGTGGCGTTGCCCTGGCGCAGTTCGACGAGTTTCTTCTGCGTCTCCTGCAGATGCTTCTGCAGCGTCTGCTCGGTGCGGCGGAACCGGGCCTCGGCATCGCGCTGCATGGTGTCGACGACGGTGAAGGGGCGCGAGACGACGCCGCGTCCGCGCAGCCCGAGCAGCATGTCGCCGCCGGCGAGCGAGCCCAGCAGGTTGGCGACGAACGGACCATTCGAGGCGAAGGGCGTCGCCTGCTCCTCGCCGAACGAGGATTCGAGGCGGACCCAGAAGCGGTTGGCGAGAATGTCGCTGTCGGCGACGACGACGAGATTGGCCGGCGTCTCGGAGGTGGCGCGGAAGGAGGGCAGGTCCGCTGGAGCCGGCTTGTCCTTGGGTGCGGCGGGCGGGCCGGTGAAGGCGGATTTCAGCACGCCGCGCACGCGCGCGGCGATCACCCGCGGGCCGCCCTCGGGCTTGAAATTGGCCAGCAGTTCCGACGGGTTCGGGCTGGTGCGGATGGTCTCCGCGGGGATCAGGCCCGATTGCGCGCTGCTCTGCAGAATGGGCGTGAACTCGATCGCCGCATCCTTCTTCTTTTCGATGAAGCCGGCATCGGCGACGGTGATCTGGTCGAGATCGCCGGTGGCCGGATCGGTGCGGTTGATGCCGTCACGGATGCTGAACCAGGGGACGTAGTTCACCACCGAGACGCGGTCCTCGGGTCCGGCGCGAACCTGCCAGGCGCCGGTGAGGTCGCCGACGACCTCGTTCGGGTCGTAGGCGATGCCCCAGGCGTCGAACAGCCGGTGCAGATCCGAGGCGAGATCGACCCGCGGCATGCCGTTCGGACCCGGCGTGGAGGCCTCTGCCTCGCTGTATGGATCCACCATCACCATCAGCCGCCCGCCGCGCATGACGAACTGGTCGATGGCGTAGAGCGCCGGCTCGGACAGGTTCTGCGCGTGCGCGACGAGCAGCACCTTCACGTCCGCCGGGATCGACCAGGCATCGAGCGGCAGGGTGCGGACGGCGAAGCTCTGGCGCATCAGCTGCGCCACCACCCACGGCTTCGACGCGGCGGCGCCACGCATCATCATCGCGCGCGGGTCGCCCATCAGCGGCAGCGACGACATCACGCCGATGACCGGGCGCGTCGGGTTGGAGAGTTCGTAAATGACGCGCGAGAGATCGTATTCGAGGAAGCGCTCGCGATCGGGCTGGAAGAAGCCGATGCTGCGGGTGTCGTCGAGCAGATTGGTGCCGACGAGCCCGAAATAGACCTGCTCCCCGCTCTGGTCGAGCGGCACGCCCTGCAGCCCGGAGGCCAGCGCGCGGTCCTCGAGATCGCTGAACGGCTCGGGGTTGTAGAATTCCAGCCGCAGCTTGCCGCCGGCCAGCTGCGCGTATTCGCGCAGCATCTGGCGCACGCGTTCGGCATAGGCGCCGTAGGATGGCACCCGCGCGCCCATGTCGCGCGAGTAGAACAGCCGCAGGGTGACCGGCTCCTTCAGCCCGCTGAGCAGCTGACGTGTGCCGGCCGACAGCGTGTAGATCTTCCCTTCGGACAGATCGAGCTGGACACCGGGGAGCAGCGCATCGGCGGCGATATTGATGCCGACGAGGATGCCGAGGACGGCGAGACCGCCGATGATCGAGGACCAGACGCGGCGCATGCTTCAATCGGCTTTCCGAAGCTCGACGACGAGCGTGTTGACGAACAGCCAGAACCCAATGAAGGAGGCGAAGAAGATCACGTCGCGGGCCTCGATGACGCCGCGCGTGAAGGTGTCGAACCGGGCAAATACGCTGAGCCGCCCGGCGATGCCGACGAGCACCGGCGCGTTGCGGCCGAGGAAGTCGGTCACGAGCGGAAAGGAGCTGGCAGCGAACAGGAAACACACCGCGACGCTGAGCACGAACGCGATCACCTGGTTCTTGGTCAGGGCCGAGATCGCCGCACCGATGGCAAGGAACGCGCCGGCGAGCAGCAAAGCGCCGACGTAGCCGGCGGCGATCACCCCGTTGTCCGGGCTGCCGAGCAGATTGACGGTGATCACGAACGGGAACGTGAGCGCGAGCGCGATGGCGCAGAACACCCAGGCGGCGAGAAATTTGCCGACCACCGCGGCGCCGCGGCCCACTGGCAGCGTCAGCAGCAGCTCGATCGTCCCAAGCCGTCGTTCCTCGGCCCAGAGGCGCATCGTGATCGCCGGCACCAGCAGGACGAAGACCCAGGGCAGGAACTCGAAGAACGGCGCGAGATCGGCCTGATTGCGGTCGAAGAACTGGCCGAGGTTGAAGGTCAGTGCCCCCTGCAGCAGCAGGAAGATGACGATGAACACCCAGGCGACCGGAGTGGCGAAATAGCCGCCAAGCTCGCGGCGGGCGATCGTGAGCGCGGTGCGCATGTCAGGCCGCCTTCGCCGGCGAGGCGGTGAGCGCGCGGAAAACATCCTCGAGCTCGCCCGACGGATGCTGGCGGGCCAGCTCCGCCGGCGTCGCATCGGCGACGACGCGGCCGGCCGCGATGATGATCGCGCGCGTGCACACCGCCGCCACCTCTTCGAGAATATGCGTGCTGATGACGATGGCCTTGCTCGGCGCCATGCGCGTGATCAAGGCGCGCACCTCGTGCTTCTGGTTGGGATCGAGCCCATCCGTCGGTTCGTCGAGCACGAGCACCGGCGGGTCGTGCAGCAGCGCCTGGGCGAGGCCGACGCGCCGGCGAAACCCTTTGGAAAGCGTGTCGATCCCCTGCATGCGCACGGGCACGAGCGCGGTCAGGCCGAGCGCATGCTCGACCCGCGCGGATGCCTCGCCGCCGTGATAGCCGCGAATGGAGGCGATGAAACGCAGGAACCCCTCGACGGTCATTTCAGGATAGCTCGGCGCGCCTTCCGGCAGAAAGCCGAGCGCGCGGCGCGCGGCCAGCGCGTCGTCCTGGACGTCGTGCCCGTCGATGCGCGCGCGCCCTTCACTCGGCGTGATGAAGCCGGCCAGCATGCGCATGGTGGTGGTCTTGCCGGCGCCGTTGGGGCCGAGAAAGCCGAGCACTTCGCCGCGCGCGACGGAAAACGACACGTGGTCGACCGCCGTGAAGCCGCCGAACCGCTTTGTCAGACCCTCGATCTCGATCAGGGCGCTCACCTCAGGTTTCCTCCGGACGCGATGCCAGATACAAGAATCTGACGGGAAGGCAAGGGGGGACGGGCCGGGTTGCGGTGCTGTCACAGTCCGGCAACCGGGCGTCGTCCCGGGGCGGTGACCCTTCGCCTCGGACAACCCGGTATCGTGTGTGCGCGTGATCTTGACGGGTGTGGTCGGGCCAAGCGACCCTTCGGCCATCACGCCCGCGCGGCGTGCACCGAGGAGGAACGACCGTGACCGACACACCAATGGGCCAGCTGCCGCCGCCAGGGCCGCGCTATCCGGACCCGCGCATCGAGGTGATCGATCGCGCGCGCTTCCGCGCCCGGCAGGGGAATGCCGCCATCGAGCGGATCGCCGGCGGCTGCCGCTGGTCGGAGGGCCCGGTCTATGTGCGCGCCGGCGGCTATTTCCTGTGGAGCGACATTCCCAACAACCGGATCATGCGCTGGCTCGAAGATGATGGCCGTGTCAGCGTTTTTCGCGCACCGAGCAACAACAGCAACGGCAACACGCTGGATCGCCAGGGCCGGCTGCTGAGCTGCGAGCACGGCGCGCGGCGAGTGACGCGCACGGAATTCGACGGCAGCATCACCGTGCTGATGGACAGCTTCGACGGCAAGCGCCTCAACGCGCCCAACGACATCGTCGTGGCGTCCGACGGTGGCATCTGGTTCACCGATCCCGGCTACGGCATCGATTGCTTCTACGAGGGCAACAAGGCGCCGGCGGAGCTGCCGTGCAATGTCTACCGCATCGACCCGCAGAGCGGCGCCGCGCGCGTGGTCGCCGATGATTTCGTCCGCCCCAACGGCATCGCTTTTTCACCCGACGAACGGCGGCTCTACATCGTCGATAGCGGAATCACCCATGGCGGGCCGGCGCATATCCGCGTGTTCGACGTCGATGGCACGGGCCTGCGCAACGGCCGCATCTTCGCCGAGGGTTTCGCCCCCGGCTTCACCGACGGGCTGCGCTGCGACATCGACGGCAATGTCTGGTGCAGCATGGGTTGGGCGGATCCGTCCGAGGACGGCGTGCGCTGCTACGCGCCGGACGGCACGCTGATCGGCAAAATCCATCTGCCGGAAGCCTGCGCCAATCTCTGCTTCGGCGGGCGGCATCGCAACCGGCTGTTCATGGCTGCGAGCACGTCGATCTACACACTCTATCTGGACACGCAGGGCGCGCTGCTGCCGTGAGGCGCCTGGTCCCGCCCGTGCAGCGGCACGGGCGGGATGGCGGGGATTCAGCCGGCGGCGCGCGCCGCGTCCAGCGCCTGTTCGAGGTCGGCGCGGATGTCGTCGATATGCTCGATGCCGATCGACAGGCGGACATACCCGGGTGAGACGCCGGTGGCGAGCTGATCCTCGGGCGATAGCTGGGAGTGCGTGGTGCTCGCCGGGTGGATCGCCAGGCTGCGCGAATCGCCGATATTGGCGACGTGATAGAACAGCTTCAGCGCATCGATGAAGGCGCGCCCCGCCGCCAGGCCGCCGGCGAGCTCGAAGCCGACCAGTCCGCCCTGGCCGCCTCGCAGGTAGCGCTGCGCCCACTCGGCCTCGCGCCCCGTCAGCAGCGACGGATGGATGACCCGCGTCACCTCGGGGCGATGCGAGAGATACTGCACCACCGCCGCGGCGTTCTCGCAGTGCGCGCGCATGCGCAGCGGCAGCGTCTCCAGGCCCTGCAGCAGCAGGAACGCGTTGAACGGCGACAGCGCCGGACCGAGATCGCGCAGCAGGGTGACGCGCGCCTTGAGGATGTAGGCGATCGGGCCGAGCGGCTTCACCGCCTCCGTCCACACCGCGCCGTGGTAGCTCGGGTCCGGCGTGTTCAGGGCCGGCTGGCGCTCCGGAAACGCCGCCCAGTCGAAATTGCCGCCATCGATGATCACCCCGGCGATCGAATTGCCGTGGCCGTTGAGCCACTTCGTCGCCGAATACATCACCACCGCGGCGCCATGCTCGAACGGGCGCGTCAGCAGCGGCGCGGCGGTGTTGTCCATGATCAGCGGGATGCCGAGCTTGCGGCCGATCGCCGCGACCTCGCCGATCGGGAACACGCGCAGCTTCGGATTGGGCAGCGTCTCGGCATAATAGGCGCGGGTGCGCGCGTCGGAGGCGCGGGCGAAAGCCTCCGGATCAGCCGGATCGACGAAGCGCACCTCGATGCCCTGCTGGCGCAGCGTGTTGGCGAAGAGGTTCCAGGTGCCGCCATAGAGATCGGTGGAGCTGACGATATTGTCGCCCGCGTGCGCCAGGTTCTGCACCGCGAGCGCCGAGGCGGCCTGCCCCGAGCCCACGGCCAGCGCCGCGACGCCGCCCTCGAGCGCCGCGAGGCGCTTCTCCGCCACATCGAGGGTGGGGTTCATGATGCGGGTGTAGATGTTGCCGAGTTCGCGCAGCGCGAACAGGTTTTCCGCGTGCTGCGTGTCGTCGAACTGATAGGACGTGGTCTGATAGATCGGTACCGCCACCGCGTTGGTCGCGGCATCGCGACGCCAGCCAGCGTGCAGCGCGAGGGTCTCGGGATGAAGGGTTGCCATTGGGTGCCTCTCGCGGCCGGGTTGCGGCCATTTCTACGTTGTTTATGCGTCCGTTCTTCAATTCCACGCGTCGTAGAGCCTCATCGGTCACCCGTCAAGCGGCGCGCAGTGCGCCGGTTCGGCCGGGAAGCCCGGGGTTGGTACGTTTCCAGGGGCCACCGCTTGGCGCGGGTTCGTTGGCACCGCCATATTCGCCGCAGTTCCACTGCGCCCGCAAGGCGGAGGCGATGCCTATGACCGACCCCGACGATGAGGATACCCCGTCCCGACCGCCCTACGCGGCGCTGGCCGCCCTGCTGCTGATCGGCGCGCTCATTGCCGGCGGGCTGTGGCTCACCCGCCGGCTGGACGCGATCGGGCGCATCCAGGACTGCGTCGCCGCCGGCCGCACCAACTGCGTTCAGGCGGCGCCCGCGCAGCGGCCATAGCCCAGGATCCAGCCCCGCCGGATCCCGGCCGGGCCGATCCTCAGGCGTTCAGCGGCCGTAGAGCGCGGTGAACGAGGCCTTGGCGACGGTATGGAAGTGAAGATTGAAGCCGATCAACGCCGCCGAGGCGCCGGCCGGCACCGGCAGCTTGGCCAGGTCCAGCGCATAGAGCGTGAAGACATAATGGTGCGGCTTGTCGCCCGGCGGCGGGCACGGGCCGCCATAGCCGGGCGCGCCGAAATCCGTCCGCCCCTGGACGGAGCCTTTCGGCATGTGCCCGCCCTTGGCCGCGCCGGCGCCACGGCTGAGGCCGGTGCTGGTGGCGGGAAGATCATACACCACCCAATGCCACCAGCCGCTGCCGGTGGGCGCATCGGGGTCATAGACGGTCAGCGCGAAGCTCTTTGTCCCCGCTGGCGCCCCGGACCACGCCAGCGCCGGCGACAAGTTCTTGCCGGTGCAGCCGAAGCCCTTGAACACGTAATCGTTGCCGATGGTGGCGCCGTCGGCGACGTCGGTGCTGCTGAGCTGCAGCGCATCCGCCGCACTTGCCGGGCCAGGCCCGGCGAGCAGTGCGGCGGCGACTGCGGCCGACGCGGCGGCGGTCCGCGGGGTGAAGCGCATGATGGGATCCCTCCTGCACAGAACGAGCAACCGGCAGGATTGCCAGGATCTGCCCGCAGTGCAAGCCGCCGGCGCGGGGCGTTACAGCCCGGCGAAGAGCGCGGTGGAGAGGTAGCGCTCGGCAAAGGAGGGGGCGATGGTGACGATGAGCTTGCCGGCGTTCGCCGGGTCCCGCGCCACCCGCGCCGCCGCCTCGATCGCCGCGCCGGAGGAAATGCCGACCGGCAACCCCTCCAGCCGCGCCAGGCGCCGCGCCATCGCCAGCGCATCCTTCTCCGTCACCTTCAGCACGCCGTCCAGCACGGTGAGATCGAGCACGGACGGCTTGAACCCGGCGCCGATGCCCTGAATCCCGTGCGGGCCGGGCGCCTCGCCGGAGAGCACGGCGCTCTCGGCCGGCTCGATGGCGAAAACCTTCAGCGTCGGCCGACGCGGCTTCAGCGCGCGCGCGATGCCGGTGAGCGTGCCGCCAGTGCCGGCGCCGGCGACGATGATATCCACCAGCCCATCGGTGTCGGTCCAGATTTCTTCGGCGGTCGTCGCGGCGTGGACGGCGGGGTTGGCAGGGTTGTCGAACTGGCGCGGCATCCACGCGCCCGGGGTGGCGGCGAGAATGGCCTCGGCGCGGGCGATGGCGCCGCGCATGCCTTCCTTCGCCGGGGTGAGCTCGAGTTCTGCGCCGAGCAGGCGCATCATCTTGCGCCGCTCGATGGAGGCGCCCTCCGGCATGGCGATGATCAGCCGGTAGCCGCGCGCGGCGGCGACGAAGGCGAGACCGATGCCGGTATTGCCCGACGTCGGCTCGACCAGCACGCTGCGGTCCGGCGCGATCACGCCCTCCGCTTCCGCCTGCGCCACCATCGCCAGGGCGATGCGGTCCTTGACCGAGGCGAGCGGATTGAAGAACTCGAGCTTGACCGCCAAGTCGGCGAC
The DNA here is from genome assembly GCA_021845595.1 of Pseudomonadota bacterium. Taxonomy (GTDB): domain Bacteria; phylum Pseudomonadota; class Alphaproteobacteria; order Acetobacterales; family Acetobacteraceae; genus JAJZVV01. The sequence goes on from JAJZVV010000011.1 coordinate 103,472, forward strand.
GAAATGCTCCTCCGCCGCCAGACGCGGCAGCCGCACCAGCGGCGTGGCGCCGTAGGTGTCCAGAACGGAGTCATAGATGCGCCCGCGCGCTGCCGGTCGCGGCAGGGTGAGGGAGAGGGCGGGCATGGCCGCCGGATTGGGTTCTTGCGTCATACGGGCAGACTATCAGATATATCACACCCTCGTCGAGTGATTTCAGGAGGCGATTCGCATGCTGTTGCGCCGGGACCGTGCCTTTATCGCTATCACCGTCATGCTGGACGTGGCTTTCCATGCCAGCCGGACCAGGGCGGCGAGTGCGGCCGATATCGCCACGCGGCTGGGCCTGGCCCGGCGCGGCATGGAGCCGCTGCTGCAGATCCTGTCGCGCCGGGGCCTGCTGGAGAGCGTTCGCGGCCCGCGCGGCGGCTACCGGCTGGGCCGCGTGCCGCGCAGCCTCCGGCTCGACGAGATCGTCGCCGCCGTCGTCAGCGATGACGAGGAACCGGGTCTCGAGCACCCCACCGGAGCGGTGCTGACGGAAGTCGTGCTGCCGCTGTGGGCGGAGATCGAGCGGGCGGCGACGGCGGAGCTCGCCGCCATGACCCTCGACGATCTGCTCAAGCGCGCCGCCGCCGCCGGCATAACGCGGCCGGAGGAGGAGCCGGTCGATTTCGTGATCTGAAGATCGGCAGTGTAAAACCGTGAAAGCAAATTTCAACACATACGGCAGGTGATAAAGTCAGGCTTCTCTGCGGCTCGGGCGGGTGTGTCATAAAACTTTCACTGTTCTGTCATCGACAGGACGCCGCCGATGCGTAGGGTCCGGCCGCGATATCGACCGGCCGGCGCGGCGGGATCACCTCGTCACCCCGGGTCTGATCGCTCGGACAGGGATTTCAGACGAGGAGGCTTCATGAAGCGTTTCACCACCGCGCTGGCGGCCGTGCTGGCTGCCGCGACCGTCGCGGTTGCGCCGGTTCGCGCGCAGCAGGTCACCGGTGCCGGCTCGACCTTCGTCTATCCGGTCCTGGCGGCATGGTCCGATGCCTACTCCAAGCAGACCGGGGTGAAGATCAATTACCAGTCGATCGGCTCCGGCGGCGGAATCGCTCAGATCAAGGCCGACACGGTGACCTTCGGCGCCTCCGACATGCCGCTGGAGCCCGCGCGTCTCGCCGAAGCGGGGCTGGTGCAGTTCCCGCTCGTCATCGGCGGCGTGGTGCCGGTGGTGAACCTGCCGGGGATCGAGGCGGGCAAGATTCGCCTCAGCGGCAAGCTGCTCGCCGATATCTTTCTGGGCACCGTCAAGAGCTGGAACGACCCTGCCCTCGCCGCGCTCAACCCGGGCACGGCGCTGCCGGCGCTGCCAATCAGCGTCGTCCACCGGTCCGACGGGTCGGGCACGACGTTCAATTTCGTTGACTACCTGGCCAAGGTCAGCCCCGACTGGCGGGCGAAGATCGGCGTCGGCACGTCGGTCAGCTGGCCGGCCGGCGTCGGCGGCAAGGGCAACGAGGGGGTCGCGGCCTACGTTCAGCGGCTGAAGGGCTCGATCGGCTACATCGAATATGCCTATGTACTGCAGAACAAGATTCCCTACGCCGTGCTCGAGAACGCGGCAGGCAGCTTCGTCGCGCCCTCGGCGCGCTCGTTCCAGGAGGCGGCGGCGAGCGCGGACTGGAGCAAGGCGCAGGATTTCGACTTGGTGATGACCAACGCGCCCGGCGCCGGCGCCTACCCGATCACGGCGACGGTGTTCATCCTCATGCACCGGCAGCCGAAGGAGCCGGCGCAGACGAAGCAGGCGCTGGATTTCTTCCGCTGGGCGCTCGGCCAGGGGCAGGAGGTCGCGGCGAAGCTGGACTATGTGCCGCTGCCCCCGACGCTCGTCGCCCAGATCGAGGCCTATTGGCAGGCGAGCTTCCATTAAGGAGCGGAAGCCCGGGTTCTAGCGGGGCCGGCACGGGCGGGGCATGGTAGAGGCGCAAGGCCGAGATGCGGTGCAGAGAGTGATGCAGCAGGCGAGCGTGGCGCAACCCCCTCGCCCGGCGCCGTCCGCCGCGCCGGCGGCGCGGATGGCGCATGCCGGGGCGAGAGGCGACTCGATCTTCGGCGGCCTCGCGCTGGCGGCTACGGCGTTCGTTCTCCTGGTGCTGGCTGGGATCGCGCTGTCGACGCTGATCGGCGGCTGGCCGGCCTTCGCCCGGTTCGGCGCGAGCTTCGTCGCGCGCACGGCCTGGGATCCGGTGCAGCGTGATTTCGGCGCGCTGGTGCCGATCTATGGCACCATCGTCACCGCGGTGCTGTCGATGCTGCTGGCGGTGCCGATCGCGTTCGGCATCGCCATTTTCCTGACCGAAGTGGCACCGCGCCCGCTGGCCGGCCCGATCTCGGCGGCGATCGAGCTGCTCGCCGGCATCCCGAGCATCATTTACGGCATGTGGGGCCTGTTCGTCTTCGTGCCCTTCATGGCCGACTGGGTGGACCCTTGGCTCGCCGCCAGCCTCGGCCGGCTGCCGGTGCTGGGGGCGCTGTTCAGCGGCCCGCCGCTCGGGCTCGGCATGCTCACCGCCGGCATCATCCTCGGCGTCATGGTGGTGCCGTTCGTCGCCGCCGTGATGCGCGATGTCTTCACCCTGGTGCCATCCGCGCTGCGCGAATCGGCGTTTGCCTTGGGGGCGACGCGCTGGGAGGTGGTCTGGCACGTGGTCCTGCCCTACACGCGCACCGCGGTCGTCGGCGGCATCTTCTTGGGCCTCGGCCGCGCGCTCGGCGAGACCATGGCCGTCACTTTCGTGCTCGGCAATGCGCATGATTTCAACCTGTCGCTGCTGGCGCCATCGACCTCGATCGCGGCGGCGATCGCCAACGAGTTCACCGAGGCGGACTCGGCAACCTATCTGTCGGCGTTGATCGCGCTCGGCTTCATCCTGTTCGTCGTGACCTTCATCGTGCTGGTGTTTGCGAAGCTGCTGCTGCTGCGCCTCGCGCGGCAGGCGGGCCGATGAGCGCGCCGCGCCCGCTGCTGCGTGGCCGGCGCAAGGCGGTCAACGCCCTGGCGCTCGGCCTGGCGAGTTTGGCGACGCTGCTCGGCCTCGTCGTGCTGGTCTGGATTCTGGGAACCACGCTGATCCATGGCGCCGCCGCGCTCGGCCCCCATCTGATCACCCAGATGACGCCGCCGCCGGGCGCCGCCGGCGGGCTGGCCAATGCGATTTTCGGCTCGACGATGCTGGTCCTGGTCGCGGTGCTGGTCGGCGCGCCGATCGGTGTCCTCGCCGGTACCCACCTCGCCGAATATGGCCGCGCCAGGCCGTTCGCCGAACTCGTCCGGTTCGTCAACGACATCCTGCTGTCCGCGCCCTCGGTGGTGATCGGCTTGTTCGTCTATCAGATCGTGGTCCGTCCGAGCGGGCATTTCTCCGGCTGGGCGGGAGCGGTCGCGCTCGGGTTCATCCTGCTCCCGGTCGTCGTGCGCACCACCGATGAGACCATGCGCCTGGTCCCGATCAGCCTGCGCGAGGCGACGCTGGCGCTGGGGGCGCCGAAATGGCGGATGATCACGCAGGTGATCTATCCCGCCGCGCGGGTCGGCATCCTCACTGGGCTGCTGCTCGGCATCGCGCGCATCAGCGGCGAGACCGCGCCGCTGCTCTTCACCGCGCTGAACAACCAGTACTGGAGCATGGACCTCGGCCATCCGCTGGCGAATGTTCCGGTCGTGATTTTCCAGTTCGCGCTGAGTCCCTACGATTCCTGGCACAGCCTTGCCTGGGCCGGGGCGCTGCTGCTGACCGTGTTCGTGCTGGTGGTGAGCGTGCTGGCGCGCACCCTCCTGCGCGGGCGAACGAATTGATGGGCCAAGGAGATGACTGACATGCGCCAACAGATGGTGCCCGGTGGCGGCCCGGAGGCGGCGGCGAGGTCCGCGCCGGCCGCGGTGCCGGAGGCCGGCCCGCGCGTCAGCATCGAGGCGCTCGATTTCTATTATGGCGAGACCCAGGCGCTGCGCGGCATCACGCTGGCGTTGCCGGAGCGGCAGGTGACGGGGATGATCGGCCCGTCCGGCTGCGGCAAGTCCACGCTGCTGCGCGTGCTGAACCGGATGTACGACCTCTATCCGAACCAGCGCGCCAGCGGGCGCGTGCTGATGGACGGAGAGAACATCATCGGGCCGGACGTGGATGTGAACGCGCTGCGCCGGCGGGTCGGCATGGTGTTCCAGCGGCCGACGCCGTTTCCGATGTCGATCTACGAGAACATCGCCTTCGGCGTGCGTCTGCACGAGCGGCTGTCGCGCGCGGAAATGGACGAGCGCGTCGAATGGTCCCTGACCCGCGCCGCGCTGTGGGAGGAAGTGAAGGACCGGCTGCGCAACGCGGCGGGCGGTCTGTCGGGCGGCCAGCAGCAGCGGCTCTGCATCGCGCGCAGCATCGCCGTGCGCCCGGAGGTGATCCTGCTCGACGAGCCGACCAGCGCGCTCGACCCGATCAGTACGCTGCGCATCGAGGAACTCATCGATGAGTTGAAGCGGGATTTCACCATCGCCATCGTCACCCACAACATGCAGCAGGCTGCGCGCGTCGCTGATCAGGTGGCGTTCTTCTATCTCGGCGAATTGGTGGAGGCCGGTCCGTCGGCGCAGATCTTTACCGCGCCGCATGAACGCCGCACGCAGGAATATATCACCGGTCGCTTTGGCTGAACCAGGAGGGGAGACGCCCGTGTCGGACGCTCCGGAGCATATCGTGAAGAGCTTCGAACAAGAACTCGCGCGGCTGCGCGAGAAGCTGATCGAGATGGGCGGCATCGTCGAGAGTCAGATGGCGCTGGCGATGCAGGCGATCGCGCAGAGGGATACCGCCGCGGCGACGCGTGCCGTCGAAGAGGATGCGCATGTCGATGCGCTGGAACGCGATGTCGAGCAGTTCGTCGTCCGCCTGCTGGCGCTGCGCCAGCCGGTGGCCGACGATCTCCGCCGCATCGTCGGTGCGCTGAAGATCACCGTCGACCTCGAACGCATCGGCGACTACGCAGCCAATGTTGCCAAGCGGAGCCTCGTGCTCACGGCTTCGGCGGTGCCGTTCAATCTCGGCGGGCTGCTGCACATGGGCGCGATGGTGCAGGGGCATCTCAAGCTCACGGTCGATGCCATCGGCGAGGGGGACCTGGCCAAGGCGGTCGAAATCTGGCGTGCCGACGAGCAGGTCGACGAGCTGTACAATGTCGTTTTCCGCGAGCTGATCACCTACATGATGGAAGATCCGCGCAGCATCACGCCCTGCACGCATCTCCTGTTTATCAGCAAGAATCTCGAACGGATCGGCGATCACACCACCAACATCGCCGAAACTCTGTACTACGCGCTGAGCGGGCAGAGCCTGCCGCAGGCGCGACCGAAGGGCGATCACTCGGCCTATACCGCCGAGCGTGGGGAGAAGACCTGACATGCAGACAAGCACGCCTGCCAGTGAAACAAGGGGAACCGCGATGTCGGAATCGGCGGCGAATCAGGCCAAGCCGCTCGTTCTTGTCGTCGAGGACGAGCTGCCTCTGGTGACGATGCTGCGCTACAATCTGGAGCGGCAGGGTTTCCGCGTCGAGGAAGCCGGTGACGGGCAGGAGGCCCTGGACCGCATCGGCGAGGTGCAGCCGGACCTCGTGCTGCTCGACTGGATGCTGCCCGGCGTCTCCGGGCTCGAGGTCTGCCGCCAGTTGCGCCGGCGCAGCGCGACCCGCGACCTGCCCGTGATCATGGTCACGGCGCGCAGCGAGGAGCAGGATTCGGTGCGCGGCCTCGATACCGGCGCGGACGACTACATCACCAAGCCGTTCAACATGGACGCGCTGCTGGCGCGGATGCGTGCGCTGCTGCGCCGGGCCAATCCGATGCCGGTGAAGGGGCGTCTGGCCTTCGAGGGCATCGAGCTGGATCTCGCCTCGCATCGCGTCCAGCGCAGTGGCCGCGCGGTGCATGTCGGGCCGACCGAGTTCCGCCTGCTGGAATTCCTGCTGCAGCATCCGCGCCGCGTGTTCTCGCGCGAGGAGCTGCTCGATGCGGTCTGGGGCAAGGACATCCACGTCGAGCCGCGCACGGTCGATGTCCATATCCGCCGGTTGCGCAAGGCGATCAACGGCCCGGGCGAGAGCGATCTGGTGCGGACGGTGCGCGCCGCCGGCTACGCGCTCGATGTCGAGATGAGCTGAACGGCGCGCTTTACGGCCGGCCGAACCGCAGCACGGCGATCCCGAAGAAGCCGCCGAGCGCGGTGACGACGAGAACGAGCATGCGCATGCGCGCGGCCAGCGCCGCGGCTTCGGCGGTGAGGCGCGCGTGCATCGCCAGCCGCGCCCGGTGCACCCGTTCGGCGAGCGGGCCGCCGCCGTCGATGACGAGGGCGGCCTCTTCGCCGAGGCGCGGACGCATGGCGGCGAGCGCGGCCGCGGGGTCGGCCGCCGTGGCGGTTGCCAGCGCCTCGTCGAGCACGGCGTCGTGCGCCAGCGCGCGCATCAGCGGCACCGGCACGGCGTAGGTCGTGAACAGCCCGACGAGGCCGACCACCGCGAAGGCCATGGCGAGGAACGCCGCCCAGCCGCCGCTTCCGCCCGCCCTGTTGCCACGGGTGCCGGCCGGCTGCGGGTTCTCGTGCTGCATCATCGCCTCGCTGTGTCTCGATGGGTCGCGGTGCTCGTTCGACCAGTCGTGGCGGCGCGTCAACCCGTGGTAAAAGAGCCCCGGGTTTGTAACGTTGAATTGGGTGGCAGCGGGCCGGCGCCGGGTTGAGCGCGCGCCCCGGAAGCCGGCTCGACTGGGGAGGATGAATGGCCGGCTTGGTGGATTGGGTCGTCTCGGTGGATGGCTGGCTGCGCCAGGCGATGGGCGCGCCGGACAGCGAGGCGGCGTCGCCCGGGAGCGATGATTCGCCACCGGACGGGGCGATGCCGCTGCCGCCGTCGGCCGATCCGGGCCTGTCGGCCGCCGACCCGTTCGCGATCCGTGACATGATCTGCGGGCCTGGGCACACGCTGCCCGGAGGGCCGGAGGAGGCGCAATGGTTGGCGCGTCCCCTCGGCCTCAGCGAAAAATCCACTCTGCTGCTGCTCGCCGCAGCGCGCGGCGGCGAGGCGGCGGCGATCGCGGCCGGGTTCGGCACCTGGGTCGAGGCCTACGAGGCCGACCACGCGCTGCTCGCGCTCGGCGAGGCGCGGCTGCAGCGGGAGAATCTCGCCCGGCGCGTTCACGCCCAGCCCTGGCATCCGGCGGTGCCGTGGTTCAAGCCGCGCTCGGCGACCCATGCGCTCGCGCTGATGCCGCTGCGCGGCATTGCCGCCGGGCCGGTGCTACACGCCCTGGCCGGCGCATTGCGCCCGGGCGGCAATCTGGTCCTGCTCGAACTGGTAGCCGACCGCCCGCTCGATCCGTCGGAACCGGCGGTCGCCGCCTGGATCAGGGCCGAACAGCGCCCGCCGCCGCTGTCCTCCGGCGCGGAGATCACCCATAGCCTGGTCGAGGCCGGGTTCGACGTCCGCGTGGTCGAGGACGAAGGTCAGCGCCATCGCCGTCACGTGCTGGCGGGCTGGCAGCGGCTGATGGCGGCCGGGCCTGGGCCGCTGCGGGAAGCGCGCGCGCAGGTGCTGGCCGAGGCGGAGCGGTGGATGCAGCGGCTGCGGCTGCTGGAGTTGCGCCGGCTGCGGCTGGTGCGCTGGCACGCCATCCTCGGCGCGCGGGCCGCGGCGGTTGGCGAGGCGGCCGCGCTTGGCAGCGGCCCGCCGGTGGGCTGAGCGCACCGCCGCGGCGGCCGTAAGAATTTATCAACCCTGCGCGCGTCTCATGGCGGTTGGAAAAGGAGTAAGCATGGGCTCCCTGGTTGACCGCGTCCTGGCGCGGCAATTTTGGCGAGGGTCGGTCGCGCCGGAAGCCGCGCGGGCAGATCCACGGCCGGCGCCCAGCGTGCTGCCGGCCAGCGCGCCGCCCGCCGCCGCGAGGTCGGCGCCAGGGGGCGAGGGCAGCCTCGGCACTGGTGCGGTGCGCGCGGCGTTGCGCGACGATCTCTGCGGCCCTGGGCTCAGCCTGCCCGGCGGCGCGGCCGAGGCGCAGCGCCTGGTCCGACCGCTCGGCCTCTCGGAACAGACGACCCTGCTGATGCTCGGCGCCGGCCGCGGCGGCGAGGCGGCGGCGATCGCCAGCGGCTTCGGCACCTGGATCGAGGCCTACGAGGCCGATCCCGTTCAGAGTACGCGGGCGCAGTTGCTTCTGCAGCAGACCAATCTGACCCGACGGGTCCGGCTCTCCGCCTGGGAGCCGCAGGCGCCGGAGTTGAAGCGGCACCGCTGCCAGCACGCCTTCGCCATGATGTCCCTGCGCGGCGCCGCGCCCGAGCCGGTGCTGCGGGCCGTCGTCGACATGCTTGGGCCGGGCAGCCAGCTCGTCCTGCTTGAACTCGTCGCCACGGCGCCGCTCGATCCGTCGGATCCCACCGTCGCCGCTTGGCTGCGCGCCGAGGAGCTCACCGGGCCGCTCGGCAGCGAGGCCGCGATCACGAGCAGCCTGACCGGGCTCGGCTTCGATGTCAGGATCACCGAGGATCTCTCGGCGCTGCATCGCGGCCAGGCGCTGGGAGCGTGGCAGGAGCTGCTCAGCCGCCAGCGCGGCCACAAGCTGCCACCGGCGACCGCATCGGTGATGGTGGCGGAGGCCGAGCGCTGGCTGCTGCGCCTGCGGCTGATGCAGGAACAGCGGCTTCGCCTGGTGCGCTGGCATGGTATCCTGAGCGCGCCGCCGCCGCGCTAGAGCACGGTCCGACCTGATGGAATCATCCGGTCGGACGGTCGTGCTCTAGAAACCATAATGGCTAGAGCAACTTTGCCCGACCAGGCCGACCGCGAAGCGGTTCAGTCTGGTCGGACGTTGCTCTAGACCAACCGCCGGTCTCGGCCGTGTCTTGACAGGCGGGGGCGCGCAGCCTAGCAACCCGCGACATTTCTGCGAGTTCCGGGGCGCCTGACGATGAAAATCCGCAACAGTCTGAAATCGGCGAAGCTGCGCGACAAGAATTGCCGTGTCGTCCGCCGCCATGGCCGCGTCTACGTCATCAACAAGAAGAACCCGCGCATGAAGGCGCGGCAGGGCTGATCGCAGGCGCCTTGCGAGGCACGCCGATCGGGCCCATTTTGCCGCGGTCGGGGCTGCTGGGAGTGGTGCCATGATCGCGTTGCCGGAACCGAAGGCCGAGGTGCTCGCGCGCCGGGACGACATCGTCGCCGGGCTGAGGTCGCTCTTGCCGGCGGATGCGGTGATCGCCGAGGCCGAGCGGCTGCGTCCCTACGAGACGGACGGGCTGACCGCCTACCGTCAGGTCCCCCTGGCCGTGGTCCTGCCCTCGACCACGGAGGAGGTCGCCGCCGTGATGGCGTTCTGCCATCGCGAAGGCATCCGCGTCGTGCCGCGCGGCGCCGGCACCAGCCTCTCGGGCGGCGCGCTGCCGCTGGCCGACGCGGTCGTCGTCGGGCTGATGCGCCTCAACGGCATCCTCAGCGTCGACTATGCCGACCGCGTCGCCGTGGTCCAGGCCGGGGTGACGAATATCGGCATCACCCAGCGGGTGCAGGAGGAGGGGTTCTTCTACGCCCCGGATCCGTCCAGCCAGCTCGCCTGCATGATCGGCGGCAACGTCAACATGAACTCGGGCGGCGCCCACTGCCTGAAATACGGCGTCACCGCCAACAATCTGCTCGGCCTGCGCATCGTCACCGTCGAGGGCGAGACCGTCGAGATCGGCGGCGCGCATCTGGACGCCGCCGGCTATGACTGGCTCGGCCTGCTCACCGGCAGCGAGGGGCAGCTTGCCATCGTCACCGAAGTTACGGTGCGCATCCTGCGCAGCCCGGAAGGGGCGCGGGCCATGCTGGCCGGGTTCCGCGCCAACGAGGTCGCCGGCGCCTGCGTCGATGCCATCATCTCCTCGGGCATCATCCCGGTCGCGCTCGAATTCATGGATCGCCCGGCGATCCATGCCTGCGAGGCCTTCGCCCATGCCGGCTACCCGCTCGATGCCGAGGCGCTGCTGATCATCGAGGTCGAGGGCAGTGTCGAGGAGCAGGACCGGCTGCTCGGGCAGATCCGCACCATCTGCGAGCGCTTCGATCCGGTCAGCCTGCGCGTGGCGCAGACGGCCGAGGAATCGGCGGCGATCTGGAAGGGCCGCAAGGGCGCGTTCGGCGCCGTCGGGCGCATCAGCCCGGACTATCTCTGCATGGACGGCACCATTCCGACCTCGCGCCTGCCCGAAGTGCTCGGCCGCATCGGCGCCATGAGCCGCGAATACGGGCTGCAGGTCGCCAACATCTTCCATGCCGGGGACGGCAATCTGCATCCGCTCATCATGTTCGACGCCAACGATCCGGTGTCGATGCACAAGGCGGAGGAGTTCGGCGCCGACATCCTCAAGCTCTGCGTCGAGGTCGGCGGCTGCCTCACCGGCGAGCACGGCGTCGGCGTCGAGAAGCGCGACCTGATGGACGTGCAGTTCACCGCGACCGAGCTGGATCAGCAGCGCCGCATCAAATCCGCCTTCGATCCCGGCTGGCTGCTCAATCCGCACAAGGTGTTTCCGCTCGCCGCCGCGGCGGCATGAGCGTGCTGGCGCCGGGGAGCGAGGCCGAACTCGCCGCCAGCATCCGCTCCGCCTGGGAGGCGGGCGAGCCGCTCGCCATCCAGGGCAATGGCAGCAAGGCGGCGATGCTGCGCCCGGTGCAGGCCGCGCGCACGCTGTCGGCGCGGGCGCTCGCCGGCATCTCGCTCTACGCCCCGAACGAGCTGATCCTCGAAGCCGGCGCCGGCACCACGCTCGCGGCGGTGGAAGCGGCGGTGGCGGCGGCGGGCCAGCAGATCATCGCCGAGCCGCCGGATCTCTCCGCCCTGCTCGGAACGGAGGCGACGCAGACGATCGGCGGGGTGGTGGCGGCCAACCTGTCCGGGCCGCGCCGCGTCGCCGCCGGGGCGATGCGCGACCATCTGCTCGGCATCCGCGCCGTCAACGGCACCGGCGAGGTGATCCGCTCCGGCGGGCGGGTGCTGAAGAACGTCACCGGGCTCGATCTCTGCAAGCTGCTCGCCGGCAGCCACGGCACGCTCGGCGTGCTCAGCGCGGTGACGATCAAGGTGCTGCCCGCTGCGCAGGCGTGGGGGACGCTGGTCCTGGCCGGGCTCGATGCGCGCGCCGCGGTCGCCGCGCTCTCCGCCGGGCTCGGCTCGCCCTACGGCGTTTCCGGCGCCGCGTTCCTGCCCGCGGCGGCGGCGGCGCGGGTGCCGGCGCTGGCGGGGCTCGGCGCCTCGGCGGCGTTGGTCCGCATCGAGGAATTCGCCGACTCCGTCGCCTACCGCACGGGGCGGCTGCGCGAGGATCTCGCCCGGTTCGGTCGCGCCGACCTGCTCGACGATGCCACCAGCCGCGCCGTCTGGCGCGCGGTGCGCGACGTGACGCCCCTGGCCGGCGGGCCGGAGGAGACGGTCTGGCGCGTCTCGGTGCGCCCGTCCGCCGGCCCCGGCGTGCTGGAAGCGGCGGAGACGGCGGGCGGGCGCGGCCTGCTCGACTGGGGCGGCGGCCTGGTCTGGATCGCCGCGCCGGCCGCGGCAGCGGAGGCGGTGATGGCGGCCGCGCGCGCTGCCGGCGGCACCTGGATGCTGATGCGCGCGCCGGAGACGCTGCGCGCGGTTCTGCCGGTGGTGCCGCCCGAGCCGCCGGCGCTGGCGCGGCTCACCCGGTCGGTGAAGGCCGCGTTCGACCCCAAGGGCATTCTCAATCCCGGCCGCCTCTTCGCCGGAGTGTGACGAGCCGCGATGCAGACCAATTTCTCCCCCGACCAGCTGCGCGACCCCGACCTCGCCACGTCGAACACCATCCTGCGCACCTGCGTCCATTGCGGCTTCTGCACCGCGACCTGCCCGACCTTCGTGCTGCTCGGCGACGAGCTGGATAGTCCGCGCGGGCGCATCTACCTGATCAAGGACATGCTGGAATCCGGCGGCCCGGCGACGGAGCCGGTGGTGCGGCACGTCGATCGCTGCCTCTCCTGCCTCTCGTGCATGACGACCTGCCCCTCGGGCGTGCACTACATGCACCTGGTCGATCACGCCCGGACGCATATCGAGAACACCTACCGGCGTCCGCTGCCCGAACGTGCGCTGCGCAGCGTGCTGGCGCTGGTGCTGCCGCGCCCGTGGCTGATGCGCCTGGCGCTGCTCGGTGCCGGGGCGGCGCGCCCGTTCCGCGCGCTGCTGCCTGGGAAGGGCATGATGGCGCAGCGGCTGCGCGCGCTGCTCGCCCTGGCGCCACGCCATCTGCCGCCGCCGAGCCCGGCGCAGGCGCCACAGGTCCATCGCGCCGAGGGCACGCGGCGCGGACGGGTGGCACTGCTCACCGGCTGCGCCCAGCAGGTGCTGGCGCCGGAGATCAACGAGGCGACCATCCGCCTGCTCACCCGGCTCGGCGTCGAGGTGGTGATCCCGAAGGGCATGGGCTGCTGCGGCGCGCTGACCCATCACATGGGCAAGCACGCGCCGGCGATGGCGGCGGCGCGCGCCAACCTCGCCGCCTGGAGCGCGGAGGCCGAGGGCGAGGGGCTGGATGCGGTCATCATCAACACGTCGGGCTGCGGCACCACGGTGAAGGATTACGGCTTCATGTTCCGCACCGAGCCGGAACCCTGGCGCGGCCGGGCCGAGCGCGTCGCGGCGCTGGCGATGGACGTCAGCGAATATCTCAGCCGCATCGGCTACGCGCCGACGCGGCCGGCGCCGGCGCTCACCGTCGCCTATCATGCCGCGTGCAGTCTGCAGCACGGCCAGAAGATCACCGCCGAGCCGAAGGCGCTGCTGCGGCGGGCCGGGTTCACCGTGGTCGAACCGGCGGAGGGGCATCTCTGCTGCGGCTCGGCCGGAACCTACAACATGATGCAGCCGGCGATCGCGTCGCGCCTGCGCGAGCGCAAGCTGGCGAACCTCGCCGCGCGCCAGCCGGATCTGGTGGCGGCCGGCAATATCGGCTGCATCACCCAGCTCTCGGGCGGCGATCTGCCGCTCGTGCACACGGTCGAACTGCTCGACTGGATGGCCGGCGGGCCCGCGCCGGTATCGATCGGGCCCCTTCTGGCCGCGCGCGCGGCATGATCGCGAGACCGTGGCCGCGGCGCCTTCTCCTTTGCGCCATCGGCCTCGTGCTGGCCTCTGCCGGCCCCGCTTTGGCCCAGCCGTCGCCGGAGAAGCGGGCGGCGATGTTGGAGGCGATGATGGCGGCGCTGCACGGCGCCCGCGACGAGGCCGAGGCGGGGGCGATCGAGGCGCGCATCCGCGGCGTCTGGCTCGAATCGACCTCCCCGGCGGTGCGCCTGCTGATGGCCCGTGGCATCCGCGACCTGCGCGCCGGCGCCGGAGCCGATGCCGAACGGGTCTTCGACGATGTCATCGTGCTCGACCCGAATCTGGCCGAAGCCTACGTCCAGCGCGGGCTGGCGCGGCTCAAGCAGGGCGACCGGCGCGGCGCGGTGGCCGACCTCGAGGAGGGGCTGCGCCGCGAGCCGCGGCATTTCGATGCCATCCGCGCGCTCGCCGACATCGCCGCCGAGCGGGGCGACTATGCCAGCGCCTATGCCGGCTGGCAGCACCTGCTCGCGATCGACCCGCTCACCCCCGGGGGCGCTGCCCGGATGAAGGAACTGCGCCGCCGCGCCCTGGGCGAGAACGCCTGACGAGGTGCGGCCGAGGCGCGGATCAGGGCTGCGCCAGCGCCGCCGAGGAGGGCGACTGCACGTCGCTGATGCCGAACCGGCTGCCGTCGCCGTTGAGCGCGATCAGGTTCGGGCAGGCGAAGTTCACCGGCGTCACCCCGTGCTCGACGACCTCCACCGCGCCGCCGGTGCCGAGTGCGGCGATCACCTCCTCGGGCAGCCTGCGGTCGGCGCTGATCAGGTCCGGGCCGGAGACGTCGATGCGCGGCTGGTGCGCCGCCGCTTCCGGCGTCATGCCGAACTCGGCGACGAAGGCGAGCAGCTGGAACACGGCGCCGAGAATGCGCCGCCCGCCGGAGCCGCCGCCGGCGAGCCACGGCCGCCCGCCCTCGGTGCCGCCGGCGCGCAGGATCACCGGGCACATGTTGGTCAGCGGCCGCTTGCCCGGGGCGATCGAGTTCGGCCGGCCGGGACGCGGATCGAACCACATCACGCCGTTGTTCATCAGCACGCCGCTGCGCGGCAGCACCACGCCGCTGCCCATCGAGGAGAGCAGGGTGGTGGTCAGCGCGACGACGCCGCCTTCCGCATCGCACACCGTCAGATGCGTGGTGCAGCCCTCCGGTGCGCCGAGGTCGGAGAGCCGCTCGGCGTAGGCCGCTTTCATCGCAGCGGCGAATTCGCTGAACCAGGCGGCGCCGGGCGCGCCCTCCGGCTCCTCGTCCGGCATGGCGCGCAGCACGCGCGCGAAGGTCGGCGCCGCGGTCAGGCCGCCGGCGAGCTGCACCGTCCGGTTGCGCCAGGCGACACGCTGCGCCGGGCGGATCACCGCCTCGCAGCCGCGCAGATCGTCCGCGCCGAGCACCGCGCCGGCCTCGTCGAGATCGGCAGCGAGCGTGGCGGCGACTTCGCCTTCGTAGAAATCGCGCAGCCCGGACCGGGCCAGCTGCTCCAGCGTCTCGGCCAGCGCGCCGAGGCGGAGGAAGCCGGGCGTACCCTGATAGGGCGCCACCGGCGGCAGCCCGTCCGGCAGATAGATGCGTGCCGATTCCGGATAGCGCCGCAGCGTCGCGGCGGCGTTGGCGATTTTCAGCGTGGTGAACCAGTCGGCCGGCAGGCCGCGCCGCGCCAGCGCGATCGCCGGGGCGGCGATTTCGGGCAGCGGCAGCCGGCCCCAGCGCGCATGCATCGCGGCGTAGCCGGCGACGGCGGAAGGCACGACGAAGGCGAGCGGGCCGCGGCTGTTGGCGCTGTCTTCCACCTCCGGCCAGGGAAACAGGTCCTTTGTCATGCGGCCGGTGAGCGGGAACAGCGCCGGATCGAGGCGGCGCGGGGCCACGGGGCCGAAATCCACCGCCGAAGCGTCGCCGGCCCCGGCTGGCTGGACCAGCGCGTGGCCGATGCCGCCGAGGCCCGAATTCCACGGCTCGACCGCGGCCAGCGCCAGCGCCGTGGCGATGGCGGCATCGACGGCGTTGCCGCCGGCGTCGAGGATGGCGATGCCGGCCTGCGCCGCGCTTTCCGCCTGGGCGACGACGATACCCTTGCGCCCGCGCGCCGCCGGCTTGCGGACCTGCCAGTTCTGGGTGCGGTGTGGCGGCGGCGTGAAGTGCATCGGGCATCCTCCGTGTTTGGCGCAGCGTAGGCGCGGCGTCAGCCTTCGGCCAGCGCCCGCAGCACGGCGGCGCCATAGCGGCGCAGCTTGGAGGCGCCGATGCCACGCACCGCGGCGAGATCGTCGAGCGAGGCCGGGCGCTGCGTTGCCAGCTCCTGCAGCACGCTGTCGTGGAAGATCACGTAGGGCGGCACGCCCTGCGCGCTCGCTTCGTCCTTGCGCCAGGCCCGCAGCGCCGCGAACCGCGCCTCCGCCTCCGGCGGCACCGTCGCCGGCAGCGGCCGCGCCGTGCCCCGCGCACGGGCCGGCCCCCCGTTAACAGGCCCGCCGTACGCAGCCGTTCCGGTCGCGGATCGGGCGCTTGGGCTCGCTGCGCGCAGCATCACCTGCGTCGCCCCGCGCAGGATCGGCCGCGCCACCTCGCTGTCCAGCGTCAGGCTGGCGAACTCGCCGGTGGCGACCGAGAGCGCGCCGCGGACGATGAGCTGGCGCACCACTTCGCGCCAGAACGGCACCGGCCGGTCGCGCCCGAGGCCGAACAGGGCGAGCCGGTCGTGTCCGTGCCGCAGCACCGCCTCGCTGCGCTCGCCGCGAAGCACGGCGATGACGTGCAGCGCGCCGAACATCTGCCCGGTGCGGTAGACCGCCGAGAGCAGCATCCGCGCCGCCTCGGTGCCGTCCCGCAAGGCCGGCGGCGCGCGGCAATTGTCGCAATGCCCGCACGGCTCCGCGAGCCCTTCGCCGAAGCAGCCGAGCAGCGCGCGGGTGCGGCACTCGGCGGTCTCGGTCAGCGCCACCATCGCCTCCAGCCGCGTCCGCATCGACTGCTTCTGCGCTTCGGAGGCCGCCGACTGGGCGAGGAAATAGCGCGCCCGGGCGACATCCTCGCCGCCATGCAGCAGCAGCGTCTCGGCCGGCCCGCCATCGCGCCCGGCACGGCCGATCTGCTGATAATAGGCCTCCGGGCTGTCCGGCATGTCGAGATGGGCGACGAAGCGGACGTCCGGGCGGTCGATGCCCATGCCGAAGGCGATCGTCGCCACCATCACCACCGGCTCGCCGGAGCGGAAGCGGGCCAGCGCCGCCCGCTTGGCCGCCGGCTCCAGCCCGGCGTGGAAGGCGAGCGCCGGGGCGCCTCGCTCGGCCAGGCGGGCGGCGATGCGTTCGGTACGGGCGCGGCTGCCGCAATAGACGATGCCGGCCTCGGCCTCGTGGCGGGCGAGGAAGGCGGCGAGCTGGGCGGTCTCGCCGAGCTTCGGCTCGGCGGCGAGGAACAGGTTGGGCCGGTGGAAGCTGGCGGCAAAGACGCGCGCCCGGTCGAGCCCGAGGGCGGCGAGGATGTCGGTCTCTGTGCGAGGGTCGGCGGTGGCCGTCAGCGCGATGCGCGGCACCCCGGGAAAGCGCGCCGGCAGCACCGACAGGGCGCGGTATTCGGGGCGGAACTCGTGGCCCCACTGGGAGACGCAGTGCGCCTCGTCGATGGCGAACAGTGCCAGATCGAGCCCGTCCAGCCGGTCGATCAGCCCCGAAAGCAGGCGTTCGGGCGAGACATAGAGCAGGTCGAGCGCGCCCCGGCGGAGGTCCTGCAAGGTGGCGCGCGCGTCCGCCGGGTCCAGCTCCGAATGCAGCGCCGCCGCCGCCACGCCGGCCTGGCGCAGCGCCGCCACCTGGTCGTCCATCAGCGCGATCAGCGGCGAGACGACGATGCCGGTGCCGCGGCGGCAGATCGCCGGCACCTGGTAGCAGAGGCTCTTGCCGCCGCCGGTCGGCATCAGCACCAGCGCGTCGCCGCCGGCGATGACGTGAGTCACCGCCTCCTGCTGCAGGCCGCGGAATTCGGCGAAGCCGAAGACCTCGCGCAGGACCGCGCGCGCCGCGACCTCAGGCGGCGGCGGCGACGGCATGCCCGGCCGAGAGGCGCCAGATCCGGTCGAGCCGCTCCACCCCGGTCAGCCGGTGCGCGATCAGGATGATGCTGCGCCCACCGGCGACGCTGTTCAGAGTGGCGAGGAAGGCGCGCTCGGTCTCGGCGTCGAGCCCGGCGCAGGGTTCGTCGAGGATCAGGATCGCGGCCGGGGAGAGCAGGGTGCGGGCGAGGGCGAGGCGCCGGCCCTGGCCGCCGGAGAAGCGCACGCCGCTCTCGCCGACCCAGCTCGCCAGCCCGTCGGGCAAGGCGCGCACGGTCTCGCCGATCTGCGCCGCGTCGAGCGCCGCCCACAGCGCCGCGTCGTCGGCCTCCGGCGCGGCGAGGCGGAGATTGTTGGCGATGGTGTCGTCGAACAGGTGCGTCGTCTGGCCGAGCCAGCTGATGCGCCGGCGGAGATCGGCCGCCGATAGCGTGGCGATATCGGTGCCGCCGAGGGAGATGGCGCCGGCCTCGGGCGCCGCGGTGCGCAGCGCCAGGGCGGCGAGGGTCGATTTGCCGGCGCCGGAGGGGCCGATGATGGCGACCCGCGCCCCCTGCGGCACCTCCAGGCTGAGCCCGTCGAACACCAGCGGTCGGTCCGGCTGCCAGCGGAAGCGCACCGCCTCGAAGCGGAGCGTGAAGCCGTGGGGCAGCGGCGCCGGCCGGTCCGGCTCGGGCACGGCGGGCGCGGTGTCCACTGCCGCCTCCAGCACCCGCGCCGCCGCCGCGGCGGCATGGCCGGCGAGCGCGCCGGCGCGCGGCAGCCCGCCGATCGCCTCGAACGCGGCGGTGACGAGAAAAGCCGCCCCGATCGCTGGCAGCGGCGCCGTGCCGGCGGCGATCAGCACCGCCAGCAGCGCCGCCTGGCCACAGAGAAAGGCGAGCGCGGCGGCGATCGCGGCGCGTCCGGCGAGGCGGGACTGGGCGGTGAGCAGGGCCGATTCGCGGCCCTGGATCAGCGCCAGCATCCGGCCTTCGGCGCCGAAGGCCCGCACCTCGCGGATGCCGCTCAGCGTATCGAGCACGGCGATGCGCAGCTCGG
This sequence comes from Pseudomonadota bacterium, assembly GCA_021845595.1. GTDB lineage: Bacteria > Pseudomonadota > Alphaproteobacteria > Acetobacterales > Acetobacteraceae > JAJZVV01. Next base: position 121,742 of record JAJZVV010000011.1, read on the forward strand.
CCGCGGCTTTCGTCAGGGCGCTGCCGCCTGCCAGCGCCGCGCGCGCGGCGAGCGCGGGCAGCACGAACCCGGCGAGCAGGAACAAGGCGACGACGACGAGCCCGAGCAGCGGCGCGCGGCGGGCGAACAGCAGCGCCAGCGCCAGGCTCAGCACCCCCGCCCCGGCCAGCGGCACCAGGATGCGCAGATAGAGCCCGTCCAGCGCCTCGACGTCGTTGACCAGACGCGAGAGCATGTCCCCGGCGCGGCGGAACCCGAGCCCGCTGGCGGCGCGGGCGGCCAGGCCGCGAAAGAACCACACCCGCAGGTCGGCCAGCGCGCGGAAGGTCGCGGTGTGGGTCAGCAGCCGCTCGGCATAGCGGAGCAGTACGCGCGAGCCGCCGAGAAACCGCAGCAGCCCGGGCACCATCACGCCGCCGGCGAGAACCGTGGCGAGGGCCGCGCCGGAGCGGGCCATCAGCGCCACGCCGGTCGCCGTCGCCATCATCGCGACGACCAGCCCGGCGCCGAGCCACCCGGCCTCGCTCCGCCACAGCGCGAGGATTCGCCCGAGCGCCCTCACGCCGCGCCCCGCGCTGGCGTCACCCGCCCGCCGCGCAGTTCCAGGCGCCGGCCGGGAAAGGCGTGGACCGCGGCCGAATGGCTGGCCAGGATCACCGTCCGCCCGATCGCCAGCCGGCGCAGACTGTCCAGCACCTCGGCTTCGGTGACGGGATCGAGATGCACGGTCGGCTCGTCGAGCAGCAGCAGCGGCGCATCCTTGAGGAACGCCCGCGCGATGGCGATGCGCTGCGCCTGGCCGCCGGAGAGCCCGTAGCCGCCCTCGCCGATGACGGTGTCGAACCCCCCCGGCAAGGCCTCCGCGAAGGCGTCGACGCGGGCCGCGCGGGCCGCCGTCTCGACCTCGGCGTCGGTCGCTTCGGGGCGCGCGAAGCGGATATTCTCGCGCAGCGTGCCGGCGAACAGCACCGGGCGCTGGCCGATCCAGGCCGTCATGCGCGCCAGCGCCGCCGGGACGACGCTGGCGATGTCGGCACCGTTCAGCGTCACCCGCCCCGCGCCGGGCCGGATGAAACCCAGCAGCATTTCGAGCACGGTGGATTTGCCGGCGCCCGACGGGCCGATCAGCAGCAGCGTTTCCCCCGCCGGCACGCGGAAGCTGACGCCATCCAGCGCGGGGCCACGGGCTTCATCCCAGGCGAAACCGACATCCTCGAAGGCGACGGTGACACCGCGCGCGGCGACGGTGCGCACGGCGGCCGGCGGTGGTGCGGCCGGGCGCGGCGGCACGGCGGGCAGGTCGGCGAGCGCGTCGGCCGCGCCGGTGGCGTGCATCCGGTCCTGATAGGCGGCGGCGTAGGTGCGCAGCGGCGCGAAGAACTCGGGCACCAGCAGCAGCGCGAACAGCGCGGTCCCCGGCGCGGCGAGCCGGTGGCCGGCAAGCGCGGCGCCATAGTGCAGCGCCAGCCCGACCAGGGCGGCGGCCATGGCGAGATCGAGCACGGCCGAGGACAGGAAGGCCAGGCGCAGCACCCGCATGGTGCGTCGGCGCAGATCCGCCGCCGCCGCTCCCAGCGCCCTCGCTTCGTCCTCGGCGCGGCCGGCGAGGACGATGGTGGCGATGCCGCGGACGCGGTCGAGAAACCGCGCCTGGAGCCGGGCCATGGCGAGGAACTGGCGGCGCGAAGCGACGGCGGCGCCGATGCCGGCGAGCGCCATGCCGACGGGCACGAGCAGCCCGGCGCCGGCGAGCACGGCGGCGGCGAACGGGTCGGCGAGCAGGGCGGCGATCAGCACCAGCGCCGGCCCGGCCACGGCAAGGATCGAGGCCGGCAGCCAGCGGGCGAACAGCCCGTCCAGCGCTTCCACCCGGTCCACCGCGGCGGCGGTGAGTTCGCCGGAGTGGCGCTGGCGCAGCAGCGCCGGCCCGGCCTCCAGCAGCCGCGCCAGCACGTCGTGCCGCAACCGGCGCCGCCCTGCCGCGCCGGCCGCCACGGCGGCGCGCTCGGCGGCGATGCCGAGCCCGGCGCGCGCCAGGGCGAGGAGCGCGAACCCGGCGAGCAGCCAGGGCCGGGCGCCGGTCCCGATCAAGGCCGCGGCGACGATCCGGGCCTGGGCGAGCCCGAGCAACACCAGGACCAGCCCCAGCCCGACCGCCGGCAGCGCGGCGGCGCGCGCGCCGGATGCCTGCTGGCGCACCCAGCCTTTCGTATCCGGCCTGGTCTCGGTCATGTTGCGGTGCACATCGCGGGGCGGACGGTTCTTAGCGGCTCCCGCCCGGCGGGAAAAGATCGCGCCTCACCCGGGCGGCAGATGGCTGATGCTGAAGCCATGGGCGTCGTGCAGCCAGTCGGCGACGCGCCGGCGGTGGCAGATGTGCCAGTCGGATTCGTAGCAGAGCAGGCAGCACCGGGTTTGGGCGGCGAGCGCGGCGGCGCGGGCGAGATCGTGCTGCGCCTCGTCGGTCGCCAGCTTGGCCTCGACGATCGCCCAGAACCGCGGCCAGTCGTGGCGATGGTTCGCCTCCCGCCCCTCGGGCGGCGTGCCGAGTGCGCGCAGATGGACATAGCCGATCCCGGCCGCTTCCAGCGACGCCGCCAGGCTCTTCTTGGAGAAGCCGGCGCGGCGTGAGAGCGGCCGGTCCCGCACGTCCAGCACGGTCTGCACCCCGGCGGTGCGCAGCGTGGCGATGACGTCCGCCTGCGCCGCCTTTTCATAGCCGATGGTGAAGACCGTGCCGGTCATGCCTTCAGCGCGGCGAAGCGCACCGCTTCCTCCGCGGCGCGGAACAGGGCCCGGGCCTTCTGCCGGGTCTCCTCGTATTCGGCCTCCGGGTTGGAATCGGCGACGACGCCGCAGCCGGCCTGGACGTGCATCACCCCGTCCTTGACCACGGCGGTGCGCAGGCCGATGCAGGTGTCCATCGTGCCATTGGCGGCGAAATAGCCGATGCACCCGGCATAGATGCCGCGCCGGACCGGTTCGAGCTCCTCGATGATTTCCATCGCCCGCACCTTCGGCGCTCCGGTCAGCGTGCCGGCGGGAAAGCCCGCTACCAGCGCGTCCACCGCGTCCAGCCCGGCGCGCAGCTTGCCCTGCACGTCCGACATGATGTGCATGACGTGCGAGAACCGCTCGATGGCGAAGCTCTCGGTGACGCGCACGCTGCCGATCTCGGCGACGCGGCCGACATCGTTGCGGCCGAGATCGAGCAGCATCAGGTGCTCGGCACGCTCCTTGGGGTCGGCGAGGAGTTCGGCCTCGAGCGCCTTGTCCTCCTCGTGCGTCGCGCCGCGCCTGCGCGTGCCGGCGAGCGGGCGGATGGTGACGGTGCCGTCGCGCAGGCGGACGAGGATTTCCGGGCTGGAGCCGACCACGGAGAAGCCGCCGAAATCGAGGTGGAACAGGAACGGCGCGGGGTTGATGCGGCGCAGCGCGCGGTAGAGGGCGAACGGCGGCAGGGCGAACGGCACCGAGAAGCGCTGGCTCGGCACGATCTGAAACGCATCGCCGGCGCGGATATAGTCCTTGGCCCGCTCGACCGCGGCGATGAACCCGTCCTTGGTGAAATTCGACGCCGGCGCCGGCAATGGCGGCAGCTCCACCGGCGGGGCCGGGTGCGGCAGCGGCCGGTCGAGCGCCGCCTCCGCCTCGTCGAGCGCGGCCTCGGCTTCGGCATGGGCGCGTTCGGCGCTGACCCCGCGGCGCGGATAGACCGGCGCGATCAGGCTCAGCTCGTCGTTGATATTGTCGAAAATGGCGAACAGCGTCGGCCGCACCAGGATGGCGTCCGGCAGGCCGAGCGGGTCGGCGTTCTTCGCCGGCAGCCGCTCCATCTGGCGCACCATGTCATAGCCGAGATAGCCGACCAGGCCGCCGGCCATCGGCGGCAGGCTCTCCGGCACCTCCAGCCGCGTCTCGGCGATCAGCGCGCGCAGGCTTTCGAGCGGGGCGAGCGCCTCGGCGACGAAGGCGTGCGGCGCGGAGCGGGCGTCGCGGTTGATTTCGGCCCGCCCGTCGCGGCAGCGCCAGATCAGATCCGGCGCCAGGCCGATGATGGAATAGCGCCCGCGCGCGGCGCCGCCCTCGACGCTTTCGAGCAGGAAGGCGTTGGCCTTGCCGTGGCCGAGCTTGAGGAAGGCGGCGACCGGCGTCTGCAGGTCTGCCACCCCGCGCCGCCAGAGCAGCGTCCCGCGCCCCGTTTCATACGCCGAACGGAAGGCGGCGAAGCCGGGGGAGACGGAGACATTCATCGGGCGCGGGCTCCTATCATATCAGATCAAGGTTGGGCGATGCTCTGCAGCAGCGTCTCGTTGACATGGGGCGTGGCCTCGGTCCGGAGCGCCTGGAGATAGAGCGTCTCGATATCGGCGCCCATGCGTCGCGCGAGCAGGTCGCGCAGCCGGCCGTAGCCGACCGCGTCGGCTTTCGGGTCGGGCTCGGTGATCGTGGTCAGCGTGGCGACGAGGAAGCCTTCCGGTGTCTCCACCATCGTCGCCTCGCCACGCTTCATGTTGAACAGCAGCACGTTGAGCTGCGAGGGCACCCCCCCCGCCGGGGCGAAGCGGCCGGTCGGCGGCAGCGTCGTCACCGTGAGCCCGGCCTTGGCGGCGGCGGCGGCGAGCGTCTCGCCGCCCTTGACCGCGGCATAGAGCGCGGCGGCGGCGAGTTCCTGGGCGTGACGCCGCGCCTGCTCGGTCCAGGCCTGGGTCACCGCGGCCTGCACCTCGGCGAACGGCTTCTCGGCCGGGGGCGTGACGGATTCGACGACGAGCGCGTAGTAGGACGAGGCCTGTGGCTGGGTCTTGCCCTCGGCTGGGGCCGGAACCTCGGTCAGGTGCGGCGGCTGGCCGGGCTTGGCCTGGAAGGCGGCGGCGATCAGCGCGGCGCGCAGCTCCGCCGGGCCGGGGATCGGCGCCGGGGTGCCGGCTTGCGTGTCGCCCTTGGCATCCAGCGTGCCGCTGACCGCGGCGAGGCCGGCATCGCCGGGCAGTTCGTCGAGCTTGGCGCCGCCGGCGAGCTGGTCCTCGATCTTGTTGGCGCGGTCATAGATGACATCGGAGGCTTTCTGCAGGGCGACGCTGCGCCGCAGCTCGTCCTTCACCTCCTCGAGGCTGCGCTTGGCGCCGGGAGTGATCTTGCCGACCTTGAAGACATAGAAGCCGATATCGGTCTTCACCGGGCCGGAGACCTCGTCCGGCTTGGCGGTGAACAGCGCCTCGGCGAGCGGCGGAATGGGTACTTCCGCCGCCGTGGTGTCGGTCAGCGTGATGGCGTTGCCGCCCGGCCCCCGCGCGGCCTTCTCCATGGTCGCCCAGTCCGCGCCGGCGCGCCACTGCTCCGCGAGCGCCTTGGCCTTGGCCTCGTCCTGCGCCAGCACGATGTCGGCCGAGCGCTTCTCGGGCACGTCGAACTCGGCGCGGCGCTGGTCGTAGGCGGCGGCGAGCTCCTCGTCGGAGACCTGCACGGTCTTGGCGATGGTCTCTGGGGCGAGGACGACGGCCTTGATGCGGCGCAGCTCGGGGGTGCTGAACAGGTCGGGATGGTTGGCCCAGAATCGCTCCAGGCTCGCCGCCTCCGGTGCCGCCGGTGCCGGCGCGGTGGCGAGGGGGAAGCTGACGGCGTCCGCGGTGCGCGTCTCGCCGCGGAAATCGAACAGGGCCTGGACCATGCTCTCCGGCGCCACGGCGCCGGCGCGCACCGCGGCCAGGAGCTCGCGCTGGGCGAGGTCGCTGCGCAGCAGGGCGAGGAACCGCGCCTCCGAGAGCCCGGCATTCTGCAGCATCCGTTCGAGCGCGATCCGATCCAGCCCGCCATCCTTGCGGCGCAGTCCGGGCAGATCCAGCACCGCGGCGCGCAGCGCCTCGTCGGGCACGACCAGGCCGAAGCGAGTGATCTGCGCGGCGACGGCGGTCTCGGTGATCAGCTGTTCGACGGCGCGGCGGGCAAGCCCGGCGCGGATCTCGGCCGTGGGTTCGGCGTTCGCGCCGGCGCTGCGCTGATACTGCGCCAGCTGCTGCTGGTAGGCCTGCTGCACGACGGGAATCTCGAGCTTCTGCCCGGCGGCGGTCGCAACCGTCGTGTCCACGCCGACCAGGCGGACCATGTCCGCCACGCCCCAGAGCGCGAAGGCGGCGACCAGCACCATGAAGAAGGCGCGGACGATCCAGGTGTTCAGGTAGGCGCGGAACGAAGTGAGCATGCGGGCGATCCCGAAAAGCGGCGCCGCACCATAGAAACCGGGCCCCGGCTTGGCCAGAGGGTGCGGGGCCTCAGGTGCCGGGCGTGGCGTGCTCCGGGCGGAGGTCGATCAGCCGCGTGCCGTCCACGCAGTCCAGACCGCGGACGCTGAGCATGATGCCCTCGATGCCGACGAGATCCACCACCGATGAGGCGATCGGGTTGGGCCGCACCGGCGAGCGTAGGGCGAAGGTACCGATCAGCAGACCGTTGCGCCGTGGTCGCTGCAGCACGAGGTCGCGGCGCGAGAGGTGCATCCAGTACAGCACCTGGAGTCGCGGATGCTCCTCGATTCCGGTCAGCGCCTCGCGCCAGCGCGGATCGACCTCGATGGTGCAGACCGGGCCATCGCGCCGGCCGCGATGCGGACAGTCCTCCCGCCGCGCCCAGGGCGTGTGGATGACGCCGATGAAATAGACCCCGGCGTCCGTCTGCGCCGGCAGATCGACCGTGACCTCGCCCGAACGCAGGTCCGCTGCCGCTTCGGCCAGCGCAACGGTCGCTTCGTTTCCGGTGCGGTGCATGGGCGGACTATGCCCGGCGGGCGGGCGTGGCGTCCAGGCATCCGCCGTGGGGTCGCGGGGCAAGAATCCCGCCGGGTCGCCGGTTAAGAAACCCCGCCGGGTCGCCGGTTAAGAAACGAGGTCAAGAAACGATTCGCACCTCGCCGCCATTGTCAGGCTTGCGTCAGCTTCGGCCCCTATGACTGCGCGAGGTCGGAACAGGTGTCGTCTCCGCGCGATGATCCGGATGGGACGAGGCGGCGCCCGCGTCGCGCTGCAGGGCCCGAGCGTGCAATCGTTTCGACAAAACCGGCGAGGCCGAAAGGAAGTCATTATGCCCGATGGGAGTTTCGAGTTCAGCTCCGAGCCGTTCCGGGTCGGACCGGCAGGGCCGCGCACCGACGCAAGCTCGCGGGTTTTCCTCTATTCGCACGACACGTTCGGCCTCGGCCATCTGCGCCGCAATCTCGCCATCGCCGAGCAGTTGCTAGCGTCCGATCCGGGCTGCGAGGTCTGGCTGCTCAGCGGCTCGCCGGTGATCCGCCGATGGGATCTGCCTGCGGGCCTGTGGGTGCAGCCGCTGCCGCCGGTGGTGAAGGTCGGGGCCGAGCGCTATGTCCCGCGCGGCGGGGCGCACCCGTTCGGCCTGGTCAAGGGCTATCGCGAAGCCCTCATCCTGAACGCCGTGATGCGCGAGCGGCCGGACGTGATCGTGATCGATCATGCCCCCGCGGGCATGAAGAACGAACTCCTGCCGATGCTGGCGGCGGTGCGCCAGGAAATGCCCGATACTCGGGTCGTGCTCGGCCTGCGCGACATCATCGACGCGCCGGAGGTGGTCTGCCGTCTGTGGCAGGAGGAGGAGACCTACGAGCTGCTGGAGCACGCCTATGACCAGATCATGGTCTATGGCAGCCGGGACATGTTCGATCTCGCCGCCAGCTATCGCCTGCCGGCCACCGTCGCGGCGAAGCTGCGCTATGTCGGCTATGTCGGCCGTCCGGCCGGGGCGCGCGTCGATGCGCCGTGGCCCGGGCTCGAGGCCGCGCCCGGCAAGCGCGTGCTGGTCACCGCCGGCGGCGGTGGTGACGGCTACGGCATGATGCTGGCGTATATGGCCGCTCTGGCGGCACTGCCGGTGCATGCCACCGCCTCGCTGCTGGTGCCGGGCCCGCTGATGCCGCCCGAACAGGTCGAGGCGCTGACGCGCCTGGCGGCGGCGCGGCCGGATGTCGGCATCCTGCCCTTCACGACCGACCTCGTGCACAGCGTGGCGCGGGCCGATCTGGTGGTGGGGATGGGCGGCTACAACACGGTTTCGGAGATTCTGGCGGCCAACAAGCAGGCCATCATCGTGCCGCGCGCCGCGCCGCGGGTGGAGCAGCTGTTGCGGGCGCGCCTGCTGGAACGGCTCGGCCTGGTGCGGGTCGCCGAGGAGGGGCCGGACTTGGCGGCGCGCCTCACCGCACTGCTGCCGGCCGTGCTGGCCGAGCGGGCGCCGGCGGCGCGGCCGGCTGGCGTGATCGACCTCGACGGCGCGCGCCGCGCCGCCGCGACCATCGCCGACCTGGCCGGAGCGCGTAGCCCCGCGCCGGTGCCGGCGGTCCCGCAGCCGGTGCCGGTGCATAACCGGCGCGTCGCCTATGTGATGAAGCGCTATCCGCGTCTCAGCGAGACCTTCATCATCAACGAAATCTGCGCCATGGAGGAACTCGGCGAGCGGCTCGACATCTACTCGCTGCTGCCGCCGGAACCGCCGCCGCACCATCCCATGGTCGCGCGGGTCGCCGCGCCGGTGCACCATCTGCCGCTCGCCCTGGGGCGCAAGCTGGCGGTGCTGGCGAAGGCGCATGCCGGCTCCGCGGTGGCGGCGCCGCTGCGCTACGCCGTCGCGCTCGGCCAGGCGGCGGCCTGGTCGGTGGTCTCGCCGAACCCGCTTTCGGTGTGGAAGCAGTTCATCCGCGGCGGCTTCCTCGCCGCGCTCTGCCGCCGGCGCGGCATCACCCACATCCATGCCCATTTCGCCAACGCCCCGGCGGCGGTGGCCCGGTTCGCCAGCGTCATGACCGGGACGCCGTTCAGCTTCACCACCCACGCCAAGGATCTCTATCTGACGCCGAAGCCGGTGATCCAGAAACGTGTCGCCGCGGCCGCGTTCGTCGTCACCTGCACGCACCACAACGTCGAATATCTGCGCGAGGTGCTGCCGGCTGAACTCGCGCGGAAAGTGAACTTGATCTATCACGGCATTGATCTTTCACGCTTCCGCTACCGCGTGCCGCGCTACAGCTTCCTCGCCGCCGGCGGCGAGGCGCAGATTCTCTGCGTCGCCCGGCTGGTGCCGAAAAAGGGGCTCGATGATCTGGTCGCCGCCTGCGCCATGCTGGCGGCCGAGGGGCGGCGGTTCCGCTGCCGCATCGTCGGCGCCGGGCCGCTGCGCGCGACGCTCGCCGCTGACATCGCGGCCCGCGGGCTCGATGGCGTCGTCACCCTCGAAGGGGCGATGACCCACGACAACCTGATCGGGCTGTTCGCCCAGGCGGACCTGTTCGCGCTGGCGCCGCGCATCACCGACGATGGCGATCGCGACGGCATTCCCAACGTCATCGTCGAGGCGATGGCGACGGGCGTGCCCGTGGTTTCCACCGCGGTCTCGGGCGTGCCCGAACTGGTCGAGCACGAGCGCACCGGGCTGCTGGTGCCGCCGAACGACCCCGCGGCGCTGGCCGCGGCGATGGGCCGGCTGCTCGCCGAGCCGATGCTCGGCCAGCGCATGGCCGCCGCCGCGCGCGGCCGGCTCGATGGCTGCTTCGACTGCTGGCAGAACACAAGGGCGCTGCGCGGGCTGGTCGGCGCGTTCGTCTGCGAGCCGGTGCCGCCGGCGCTGTCGGATGCCGCGCCGGCGGTGGCATGACGCCGATGCGGATCGTCTATCTCAATCTCGATCGCGGCATTCCGGTCCTTGGCGACAAAGGGGCCTCGGTGCATGTGCGTTCGGTGGTGACGGCGCTGGCCCGGCTCGGCCACGACGTGACGCTGATCTGCTCGCGCGCCGGGGAGGGTAACGCGCCGCCGCCGGCGCGGCTGATCGAACTCGCGCCGGCGGTCGAGGAGGCGGCGCTCGGCGCCGAGTGCGAGCGGCTCGGCCTGCCCGGCGGAGCGCTGGCCGAGCCGCTGATCCGGCGCGAGGTGACCGTGCTGGCGCATGATCGCGCGCTGGTGGCACGCGCGCTCGCCGCCCTGGCGCAGGCCGGGGTACGGCCGGATCTGGTCTATGAGCGGCACGCTCTGTTCCATCTGGCCGGCATCGCCATCGCCGAGGCGTTCGGCGTGCCGCGGATTCTCGAGGTGAATGCGCCGTTGGCGGAGGAGCAGGCGCGCTATCGCGGCCTCGCCCTGCGCGACCTCGCCGATGAGCGCGAGGCGCGCTCGTGGCGGGGGGCCGATCTCGCCGTCCCCGTCTCCGACGACGTGCGTGCGCATCTTCTCGCCGCCGGGGTGCCGGACGCGCGGGTGCTGGTCACGCCGAATGGCGTCGACACGCGCTTGTTCCGGGCTGACCCCCTGGGCGCGGCGGAGGTTCGTCGGCGCTGGGGGCTCGGCGATGATCCGGTGATCGGCTTCGTCGGCAGCTTCAAGGCGTGGCACGGCGTCGATTTCCTCATCGAAGCGCTGGTCCGGCTGCGCCAGGAGACGCCGCGGCTGCGGTTGCTGGCGGTCGGTGCGGGACCGAAGCTGGCCGAGGCGCAGGCGCTCGCCGCCGCGCTCGGCCAGGGCGAGGCGGCGGTGTTCACCGGCGCCGTGCCGCACGCCGCGATCCCGGCGCATCTGGCGGCGATGGATCTCACGGTGGCGCCCTATCCAGCCCAGGACGGGTTCTATTTTTCGCCCTTGAAGGTCGTCGAGTCGCTCTCCGCCGGGCGGCCGGTGGTGGCGCCGCGCATCGGTCAGATCGAGACCCTGCTGGCCGACGGTGTCACCGGGCTGCTTTATCCGCCCAATGACCTCGCTGCCTGCGTCGCGGCGATAAGGCGGCTCCTCGACGAGCCGGACCTCTGCCGCCAGCTCGGCGGCCAGGCGGCGGCGCAGGCGCGGACGGCGTGGGACTGGACCGCGGTGGTCGGCCGCGTGCTCGAGCGCGCCGCCCGGGCCCCGGCGCGTGAGGTTGCCGTATGAGCGGACCACGCTGGCGCCTGCGCCGCCATCTCGGCGCCGAGCGGCGCCGCCTCGGCATGGGCGCCATGGCCATGGTGGCGCGCGCGCTGGTGCTCGTGCTGCTGCCGTGGCCGTTGAAATATCTCGTCAACATCGTGCTGTTCGGCGCCTCGCCGCCGCACTGGCTGATGCATCTGCTGCCCTGGGCCACGGCCGATCGGTTGCTGCTTCTCAACCTCCTCAGCGGCGCGATGCTGGTGCTGGGGGTGGCCGATTCGGTGTTCGACTATATCGGCAACCGGCTGTTCCTGGAGGCGGGGCAGCGGGTGGTGTTCTCGGTGCGCCAGCAGCTGTTCGGGCATCTGGCGCGGCTGCCGCCGGCGTTCCACCGCACCCGCCGCGGCGGCGAGCTGATGACGCGGCTGAACGAGGATGTCGGCCGGGTGCGGGACCTCGTGACGGTCGTCGGCACGGCGCTGCTGCCGCAACTGCTGACACTCATCGGCATCGTCGGCGCCATGCTCGCGGTCGACTGGCGCTACGCGCTGCTGGCGACGGCGATCCTGCCGCCGCTGCTGTTCGTCAGCCGCCACTGGTCGCTGCTGCTGCGACGCCAGCTGCGCAGTCTGCGTCTGCAGGACGGCGAGCTGTGGGCGATGGCGCAGGAAGTGCTGACCGTGCTGCCGCTGGTGCAGGCCTGCGCGCGCGAGCCGCACGAGCTCGGCCGCTTCGTCCGCCGCGCCGCGCGGAGCCTGCGCTCGGGCATGGAGACGAGCCGCACCCAGTCGCAGTTCGCGCCGCTGATCAACCTGCTGATCGGGCTCGGCGCCGCCGTCGTGGCCTGGTACGGCGCGCGGCGGGTGATCGCCGGCACGCTGACGCCGGGGGATCTGATGCTGTTTCTCGCCTATCTGCGCGGCATGGTCACGCCGGCGCGCCAGATCGCCAAGGCGGCGCCGACGCTGGGGCGCGCGAGCGTGGCGCTGGAGCGCATCCGCGAGCTGTTCGGCGAACGCGCCGCCATCGCCGACGCGCCGGACGCCCGGGCGCCGGAGCAGTGCCGCGGCGATCTCGAGTTCCGCGACGTCCAGTTCGGCTATGCCCCCGGCGTGCCGACCCTCGTGGACCTCTCGTTTGCAATCCAGCCGGGGCGGAAAGTGGCGCTGGTCGGGCCGAGCGGGGCGGGCAAGAGCACCATCGCCTCGCTCGCCGTCCGCTTCGCCGACCCCGATGCCGGGGCGGTGCTGCTGGACGGGCAGGACATCCGCACGCTGCCGCTCGGCTATCTCCGCCGCAACGTCGCACTGATGCTCCAGGACGCGCCGCTGCTGCACGGCACGGTGTGGGAGAACATCGCCTACGGCCGCCCCGGGGCCGACCGCGCCGCCGCCATCCGCGCCGCCGTCGCCGCCGGGGTGGACCCGATCATCCGCGCTCTGCCCGGCGGCTACGACCAGCCGGTGGCCGAACGCGGCGCCACGCTGTCCGGCGGCCAGCGCCAGTGCATCGCCATCGCCCGGATCACGCTGGCCGAGGCCAGGGTGGTGATCCTCGACGAGCCGAGCAGCAGCCTGGATGCGGCCACCGAGCAGGGGGTCGCGGCCGCGCTGGCCCGCCTGACCGCGACGCGCGCGACGCTGGTGATCGCGCACCGCCTCGCCACCATCCGCGATGCGGACCTGATCCTCGTGCTCGAACGCGGCCGGATCGTTCAGCGCGGCAACCATGCGGCGCTGCTGCGCGAGGGTGGCCTCTATGCCCGGTTGCTGCAGGCGCAGGAGCGGACCCTGGTGGCGGCCGAGTAGCGCGATGGACGGCCCCGTGCCCCAGCCGCCCCCGCTGCGCCTTTGGCTGGTGCGGCACGCGGCGACGGACTGGACCGCAGAGGGGCGGTATCAGGGCCGGCTCGATCCGCCGCTTTCCGCCGCTGGTCGCCAGGAGGCCGCCGCGCTCGCCGACACGCTCGCCGTCCGGCCGATCGGTGTCGTGATATCGAGCCCGCTCGGCCGCGCACTGGCGACGGCCCGGACGATCGCCACGGCGACCGGGGCCATGCTCCGCGTCGACGATCGGCTGGTCGAAATCGCTTATGGCGGCTGGGAGGGGCTGACCCAGGTGGAGGTCAAGGCGCGCTTCCCGGACGAACTGCGCCGCTGGAAGCGGACGCCGGCGACCGCGCGCCCGCCGGAGGGGGAAACCCTGGCCGAGGCGCGCGCCCGGCTCGAGGCCGTCGTGGCCGAGCTGCCCGCGCTGGCCGACGGGGCCGGCGAGATCGCCGTGGTGACCCATGATCTGCTGATCCGCCTCGCCCTGCTGATGGCGAACGGCGAGGGGCTGGAGCGGGTGCGCTCCATCGCCGTGGCGCCGGCATCGGCCCATCCGCTGCTGCTCCGCGGCACGCGGCTCGCACCGGCCGCCGCCTCGGTCCGATAAGACCGTCCTCTACCGCTCGGTTCCGCGCAGCCGCGCATTGCGCCGCCGCAGCAATTCGATCGCCAGCAGCAGCGAGGTCGAGACCAGCGTCATCAATACCGCCGCGGCGAGCAAGGTCGGGCTGATCGTCTCGCGCAGCGAGAGGAACATCTGCTTCGGCAGCGTCATCTGCGCCGGGCCGGAGAGAAACAGCGCCAGCACCACCTCGTCGAACGACGTGGCGAAGGCGAACACGGCGCCGGAGAGTACGCCGGGGGCGATCAGCGGCAGCACCACGCGGCGGAAGGCGACGAGCGGCGGCGCGCCGAGCGAGGCGGCGGCCCGCAGCAGCGCGGGGTCGAATCCGGCCAGCGTCGCGCTCACGGTGATGACGACGAACGGCACCGCCAGCGTGGTGTGCGCCACCAGCAGGCCGAGCAGGCTGCTGGTCAGTCCGGCGGCGGAGAATACGAAGGTCATGCCGACGGCGAGAACGACGACGGGGACGATCATCGGCGAGACGATCAGCGCCATCAGCACCCCGCGCAGCCGCAGCCGGCTGTTGGCCAGGCCGAGCGCGGCGAGGGTGCCGAGCGCGGTCGCCGCCAGCGTCGTCCCGGCGCCGAGCAGGAGCGAGGTGCCGAGCGCCCGTGTCCAGAGCGGGCTCGACAGGAAGTCCGAATACCAGCGCAGGGAGAGGCCGGGGAGCGGGTAGGTGAGGAAGCTGCCGGCAGAGAAGGACAGCGGCACGATCGCCAGCACCGGCGCGGCGAGGAAGGCCAGCGTCAGAACGGCGATCACCCCGTTCACCCGGCGCGCCAGCCGCGCCGAAAACGGTTCCGCCGCGCGCGTCATCCGAGCCGCAGCCCGCCGGTGCCGGCCAGGCGCGCGTAGGCGGCGTAGAGGATCAGCGTCGCGATCAGCAGCACCGCGCTGAGCGCCGCCGCCATGCCCCAGTTCGCCGTGCCGATGGTATAGAACGCGATCTGCGAGGAGATCATCTGGTCCGCCGCGCCGCCGACCAGCGCCGGCGTGATGTAGTAGCCGATCGCCAGGATGAACACGAGCAGCGACCCGGCGCCGATGCCGGGCAGGCATTGCGGCAGGAACACGCGGCGGAACGCGGCGAAGGGCGGTGCGCCGAGCGAGGCGGCGGCGCGCAGATAGACCGGCGGGATCGCCCGCATCACGCTGTAGAGCGGCAGGATCATGTAGGGCAGCAGCACGTGCGTCATGGCGATGAGCACGGCGCTGCGGGAGTAGAGTAGGGGCAGCGGCTGGCCCGTGAGGCCGATCCCAGTCAGCGTGTCGTTGATCACCCCGTGCTCCTGCAGCAGCACGATCCAGGCGGCGATGCGCACCAGCAGCGGGGTCCAGAACGGCAGCAGCACCAGCAGCATCAGCAGTCCGGCCCGGCGCGGCGGCGCGCGGGCCAGCAGCAGCGCCACCGGAAACCCCAGCGCCAGGCACGCCGCCGTGGTCGCCGCGGCGATGCCGAGCGTGCGCCAGAGCACGATGCGGAAGATCGCCCGCTCCGCCGGCACCGCGGCGATGCCGTCCTCACCCTGCTGCAGATCGAGCGCGGCGAGGAGGTAGAACCCGGTGACGGGCGCCGCGGCCCGGCGCATGGCGAGCCAGATCGGGCGCTCGCCCCAGCGCGGGTCGATCGCCTCCATCGCCGCACGAGGGCCGTCGGCAAAGGGTGGGGAGAGGCGGTTGGCGGTCTTGAGGATCAGTGTGCGGTAGCCGGGCTCCTCGTAGTTCAGCCGCTTGGCGAGCAGGCCGGCGGCCTTGTCCTGCGCGGCATGCGCGAGTTCCGCGGCGGCGGTGGCGAATATGGTCTCGCCCGGCATTCCGCGGCCGTCCCAGGCGCGCAGCAATGGGCCGGTGCGCGGCAGCGCGGCGCCGAGTTCCGGGTCCGCCACCGCGCGCCACAGCATCGAGGCGAGCGGCGCGGCGAAGGTGAAGGCGAGGAAGCCGAGCAGCGGCGCGACGAGGGCGAAGGCGCGCAACCGGGCGCGGCGCTCGGCGCGCACGAGCCGCCGGCCGAGCGCCGCCGCCTCATCCGCCGCCATGCGCCGCGCCCGTGCCGGCGTTACTTCCCGACCCAGGCGTTGAAGCGCTGGTTGAGCCGGTCGATATTCTCGGTCCAGAACGCGTCGTCGATGTGCAGCGACTCGTCGAGATGCTGCGGCGAGGTCGGCAGCTCCTGCAGCAGCGCCGCCGGGATCAGGCCACCGGCCTGCTTGTTGGTGACGCCATAGGGGATCAGCGGCGGCAGCTTCGCCTGGTTCTTCGCCTCGCCGGCGAAGGCAAGGAACTTGTAGGCGGCATCGGTGTTCTTGCTGCCCTTGAGAATGACCCACGAATCGAGCGTGTAGAGGCTGCCGGTCCAGACCATCTGGAAGTGGCGCTGATTGGCCTTATTCGCCGCCGCGATGCGACCGTTATAGGCCGAGGCCATCGCCACCTCGCCCGAGGCGAGCAGCTGCGGCGGCTGCGCGCCCGCCTCCCACCAGACCAGCTGCGGCTTGATGCGATCGAGCGCGGCGAAGGCGCGATCCACGCCCGCCGGCGTGGCGAGGGTCTTGTAGACCTGGCTCGGCGGCACGCCGTCGGCCATCAGCGCGATCTCGAGGTTGGTCTTCGGCCCCTTGCGCAGCGCGCGCTTGCCCGGCCATTTCGCCGTGTTGAAGAAATCGGCCCAGGTCTTCGGTCCGTCCTTGATCTTGTCGGCATCGTAGGCGAGGACGAAATTGTAGAGGATGGCGCCGACGCCGCACGGGTTCACCGCCGCCGGCAGATAGGCGTCCCGGCCGCCGATGCGCGCCCAGTCGAGCTTCTCGAACACGCCTTCCTCGCAGCCGACCTGCAGCTCCTCCGATTCGACCTGCACCACGTCCCACGCCGGGCTGCCGGCTTCGACCTTGCTGCGCAGGATGCCGATGCCGCCATCCCAGGAATCCTGCACCAGCTTCACCCCGGTCGCCTTGGCGAAGGGCTCGAAATAGATCTCGGTCTGCGCCTTCTGATAGGCACCGCCCCAGGAGACCACGGTCAGCCCCTCGGCGCGCGCGCCCGGGGCGAGGGCGAGCGCGGCGAACAGGGCCGCGAACGGACGCAGATACTTCATGACGTCATCCTTCCCTGGAAAGTTACAACCTATTGCACGGCCGGCGGATCGGCGGTGTCAATCGCCGTCCGCTCCGGCGCGTCGAGGGCGCGGCAATCGGCCGCCGCGAAGCCGAGGTCGAGCGTTTCGCCCGGGGCGAGCCGATCGGGCGCCGCCCGTGGCCCGAGCTTGACCACGAGGTCCGCGCCATCGGCCAGCAGCGCGCGCAGCCGGACGTGATCGCCGTGGAAGCTGACGTCGGCCAGCCGCGCGCGCAGCCGGTTCTCGGCCGCCAGCCCCGGATGCAGCCGCTCCGGCCGGATCGACAGCGTGCAGGCCGCCCCGGGTGGCAGATCGCGCCCGAGCGTGGCGCTGACCGTGCTGCCCTCGGCCAGCCGCACCCGGCAGCGGGCGCCGTCGATGGCCTCGATCACGCCGTCGAGCCGGTTGTTCTCGCCGATGAACTGGGCGACGAACGCGGAAGCGGGCGCATCATAGAGCTCGGTCGGGCCGCCGACCTGCTGGATGGCGCCTTGGCTGAACACCGCGATGCGGTCCGACATCGTCAGCGCCTCGCCCTGATCGTGCGTGACATAGACGACGGTGACGCCGAGCTGGCGGTGGATCGCCTTGATCTCGAACTGCATATGCTCGCGCAACTGCTTGTCGAGCGCGCCGAGCGGCTCGTCCATCAGGACCAGGGCCGGCGAAAAGACCAGCGCCCGGGCGAGCGCGACCCGCTGCTGCTGGCCGCCCGAAAGCTGCGCCGGATGGCGCTCGCCCAGCCCTTCGAGGCGAACCATTTCGAGGGCGCGCCGTACCCGTGGCCCGATTTCGCCCCGCGCGACGCGGCGGACGCTGAGCGGGAAGGCGACGTTCTCGGCCACCGTCATGTGCGGGAACAGGGCGTAGTTCTGGAACACCATGCCGATATTGCGCCGGTGCGGCGGCGCACGCAGCAGCGAGCGGCCCTCGAGGCGAATTTCACCCCGCGTCGGCGTTTCGAAGCCGGCGAGCATGGTCAGCGAGGTCGTCTTGCCCGACCCGGACGGGCCCAGCAGGGTGAGGAACTCGCCGCGCGCGATGGCAAGGTCGAGGCTCCGCACCACCAGCGTGCGGCCGTCATACGTCTTCTCGACGCCGATGAACTCGACATGCGGCGGCAAACGCGTCTCCTGGGTGGGCGGAAGCCACCGGCATGGTGCCGGCGGCGGACGCGGATGGCAATTCCGCGCCGGCCGGAGCCGGAAGGAAGGGCCCCCGCCGGGCGGATGGCCCCGTCGGCCTTCGACCGCCCCCAGCAATCGCCCCCCGGCGCCACAACCCCGCCCGCGGCAGCCCCGGCAACGCGCAGGCTTGCGTCACGCGGGAACCCCCTCTAAAACGCGTCCCGCGGCTAAGCGGGCGTAGCTCAGGGGTAGAGCACAACCTTGCCAAGGTTGGGGTCGAGGGTTCGAATCCCTTCGCCCGCTCCAGATTTTCTCAGGAAAATCAAGGACTTACAAGCGGCCCTCCAGGGCCGTTTTTGCTTCCAAGGCCCCCTGAACGGCAATTCGGAAGCGGAGTGGAAGCACCATGCAGAAAGTCGGCGGCGGCGGAATCGCAGGTTCGGCGGTTCCAATCCGGAGTCGAAGCGCCTCTCGGCGGGGGACAGCACCCGGCGGGCCTCGCCCGCCGCGCGACGGGCGACCACTTGGTGGACCGCACTGAAACCGCGCCCCGACGGCCGGTGGCAAGATTGGCCCCGTTCGTAGCCACCGCCAGCACCTA
>JAJZVV010000020.1 GCA_021845595.1 Pseudomonadota bacterium
CCGGCGGCAGCAGGCGGAAGCCGGCGCCGACGCGCACCTTGCCGCTGTCCTTGGTCTCGGCGTCGGTGGCGGCCGGCGAGAGGAGACGGAACCCCGCGCCGACGCGGACCTTGCCGCTATCGGCAACCGGCGCGGCGGCCTCGGACGTGGGGGCATGGGCGGAAACGGTCTCGGACTGGGTCATCAGGGTCACTCCTGTTCGGGTTCAAACGATATGGTCCGACCCCCTCGCCGCCACGCGCATGCAAAACGGCCCGGTTGCAGGGCAACCGGGCCGTTCATCAGGCATCGTCGCGGAGGAGGAGATCGTCGCCGGGCATGGCTCGCCCGTTGACAAGAGGAACATAGGGCCAACCCGGCCTGGGCGTCAAGAATTTTTTCTCAGGCGGCCAGGATTTTTTTCGTACCCAGTCGGGCACGTTGATTTTCATCAGGAATTTCAGTCGTCCCGACGATCGAAGTCCTAAATCTGCCCCCCGATCCGGACCAGCGCGCCTCGGTCAGGCCGCCGAAATCGTCTGCGTGCCGCCGAGATAGGGCCACAGCACCTCCGGCACCGCGATCGAGCCGTCCTCACGCTGGTGGTTCTCCATCACCGCGATCAGGGCGCGGCCGACCGCCACGCCGGACCCGTTCAACGTGTGCGGGAACCGCACCGACTTGTCCTCGGCCGCGCGATAGCGGGCGTTCATCCGCCGCGCCTGGAAATCCCCGCAGGTCGAGCACGAGCTGATTTCCCGCCACGCCCCCTGCCCGCCTCCCTGGCCCGGCAGCCAGACTTCGAGATCATAGGTCCGCGCCGCGCTGAAGCCGGTATCGCCAGCGCACAGCACGACCCGACGGAACGGCAGACCGAGCTCGGCCAACACCCGCTCGGCGCACTGCGTCATGCGCTCATGCTCGGCCGCGCTCTGCTCCGGCGTGGTGATCGAGACCATCTCGACCTTGCGGAACTGGTGCTGGCGCAGCATTCCGCGCGTATCCCGCCCCGCGGCGCCGGCCTCGCTGCGGAAACAGTCGGTGAGTGCAGTGAGCCGGATCGGCAGCACCCGCTCGTCGAGAATCTCGCCCGCGACGAGGTTGGTCAGCGGCACCTCGGCGGTCGGGATCAGCCAGCGCCCGTCGGTGGTCTGGAACAGGTCGGACTCGAATTTCGGCAACTGGCCGGTGCCGTAGGCGGTGGCGCTGTTGACCAGCGACGGCACCGAGGCTTCCTCGTAGCCATGCTCGCGCGTGTGCAGATCCAGCATGAACTGGCCCAGCGCCCGCTCCAGCCGCGCCAGCGCGCCACGCAGCACGACGAACCGGCTGCCGGCGAGCTTCGCCGCGCGCTCGAACTCCATCTGTCCCAGCGCCTCGCCGAGCTCGAAATGCTGGCGCGGTGTGAAGGCGAACTCCGGCCGGGCCCCGACTTGCTTCAGCATTTGGTTGGCGCGCTCGTCGGCACCATCGGGAACGTCCGCGTCGAGCCGGTTGGGCAGCCGCTCCAGGGCGTAGCGCAGCTCGGAATCGAGCCGCGCGGCCTCGGCTTCCAGCTGCTCCATGTCCGTGCGCAAGGCAGCCGATTCGGCCTCCAGCGCCGCGCTGTCCGCACCCGCCCGGCGAGCCTGCCCGACCTCGCGCGCCAGCGCGTTGCGCCGCGCCTGTCGCTCCTGCAGCGCCGTCAGCACGCTCCGCCGCTCGCCGTCGAGGCGGAGCAGCATCGCGCTCGCGCCCGGCAGGCCCCGCCGGGCCAGCGCCGCATCCAGCGCTTCCGGCTCGGCGCGGATCGCGCGCATGTCGTGCATGGTCCTACTCCTCCACCGGCTTGGGCTCGACCATCCGCGCGGCGATGATCGAAATCTCGTAGAGCAGGATCAGCGGCACCGCGAGCCCGGTCTGGGTCAGCACATCGGGCGGGGTCAGCACCGCGGCGATGACGAACATGATGACGTAGGCGTAACGCCGCTTCTTCGCCAAGCCCTTGGCGGTGACGATGCCGACCTTGGCCATCAGCGTCAGCGCCACCGGCAGCTGGAAGGCGATGCCGAAGGCGAGGATCAGCTTCATCACCAGGCTGAGATACTCGCTGACCTTGGCTTGCAGCTCGATCGGCAGCCCGCCGGCCCCGGTCGGCGACTCGAAACCGACGAAGAAGCGGAACGCGACCGGGAAGATGAAGTAATAGGCCAGCGCCGCGCCGGCCACGAACAGCACCGGCGTCGCCAGCAGGAACGGGGCGAAGGCGCGCTTCTCGCTGCGATAGAGCCCCGGCGCGATGAACAGCCAGAGCTGCATCGCGATCACCGGGAATGAGATGAACGCGCCGCCGAAGGCCGCCACTTTCAGGTAGGTGAAAAACGCCTCGTAGAGCGCGGTGAAAATCAGCTTGCGGTCGGTCCCGCCGTGCTCCTGCAGAATCTTCGCCAGCGGCTCGGCGAGAAACGAATAGATCGGCACGGCGAAATGATAGCAGGCGGCAAACGCGATCAGGAACGCGCCGAGCGACCACAGCAGCCGCCGCCGCAGCTCGATCAGATGTTCGAGCAGTGGCATGGGCTTGTCGTGGATCGGGTCTTCGACGTCGCGCGGGGCCAAGTTCGCTCTACTCCGGACGGGTCAGCCGCGCGCCGCGCCAGGCAGCGGGGGAATACGGGCCTGATCGGGGGGAATGAAGGATGGCGGCGGCGGCGCCGCGGCCTCGGCGGCCACTTCCGGCGGAATGAAGTCCGGCACCGCTGGCGCGGCCGGCGCCTCGGCCACGATCTCCGCCGGGCGCTCGATCGTATAGGACTCCCGCGCCGCTACCGAGAGTGAGGCCGGCGCCGCCGGTTCGAGCGGGTTGGAGGCGAAGGTGGAGCGCAGCGAGCCGTCCGGATCGACCGTGCGCTCGACCTCGCCGCGCAGATCGAAATTGCGGATCTCGTTGAGCTGGTCGCGCACCTCGTGAAGGTTGGCGTCGCGCATCATCTCGTCGAGATGGCTCTGGAACTCGCCAGCCATGCGCCTTGCTTTGCGGATCACCTCGGAGACCGACTTGATCGCCGCCGGCATGTCCTTGGGGCCGATGGCGATGAGCGCCACGACGCCAATCAGCATGATCTCCGACCAGGCGAAATCGAACATGGCTCCGGTGCGCTCCCGCGCTTCTGCTAGCAGGAAACCGCGACGCGGCAAACCGCGCCCGGCGTGCGACCCGTGTCCGGTCCGGTTCTAGGTTCCGTCCGGCGCTTCGTCCGCTTCGCCGGCGGATGGCGCCACGGCGGGCGGCGGGATCGGCAGCGGCTGCGGTTCGACGAGGAGATCCTCCCGCCGCGGCAGATCGCGCAGGTCGCGCAGGCCGAACCGCGTCAGAAAGGTTTCGGTGCTCGCCCACAAGGTGGGGCGGCCCGGAGCTTCCTTGCGGCCTTTCGGCACGATCAGCCCGGCCTCGAGCAGCGCGTCCAGCGTCTGCTGCGACAGCGTGGCGCCCCGGATCTCCTCGATCTCGGCCCGCGTCACGGGCTGATGATAGGCGATGATGGCAAGCGTTTCCATCGCCGCGCGCGGCAGCCGGCGTGGCATCTGCACCACTTTGCGCAGCAGCGGCGCGAGGTCGGCGGCGGTGCGGAACTGCATGCCGCCGGCCACCGTCACCAGCTCGACCCCGCGCCCGGCATAGCGCGCGGCGAGCGCGGCGAACACGGTCTCGGCCTCCAGCGTCTCGGGCAGGAGCTGGGCCAGCGCGCGCGGGCTCACCGGCTCGGCCGAGGCGAAAACCAGCGCCTCCGCCAGACGCAGCGCCGCCTCCGGGACCTCCGAGGCACTCATTCGCTCTGTTCCACCCCCCGCGCCTTGCGGACCAGGATCGGCCCGAACGCCTCGTCCTGACGCAGCCGCGCCGTGCCGGTGCGCGCCAGCTCCAGCCCCGCCAGCAAGGTGCTCGCCACCGCCGCGCGGCGTTCCAGGGGCGAGAGCGGCGCCGGCGGCAGGAATCGCTCGAGCGTCTGCCAGTCCGGCAGTTCGCCCAGCATGGCGCCGAGCCGCGCCAACGCGTCCTTGATGGTCCAGTACGTCACCGGCGCCGGCGTGTAGCCGCGCCGGCCGGCGGCGCGGCGCACCGCGGCCAGATAGGCTCGGAGCAGCCCCGGCACGTCGAGCGCCAGGCGCGAGCGATCGATGGCGACGAAACTCTCCGGCTCGCCGCGGGCGAACACCTCCTGCCCGAGTTCCGGCCGCGCCCCGAGCCAGGCGGCGGCGGCGCGCATCTGTTGCAGCGCCGCCAGCCGTTCGGCCAGCACCTCCGCCGCCTGCCCGCCCTCCTCCGCCGCGGCGTCGTCCTCGGGCAGCAGCAGGCGCGATTTCAGCCAGGCGAGCCAGGCCGCCATCACCAGCCACTCCGCGGCGAGTTCGAGCCGGACGCGCCGCGCCCCCTCGATCACTGCGAGATATTGCTCGACCAGGGCGAGGATGGAAATGCGCGCGAGATCCACCTTCTGCCCGCGCGCCAGCTCCAGCAGCAGATCGAGCGGACCGTCGAACCCGTCGAGACGCAGCAGCAGCCGCGAATCGGCCGCCCCCTCCGCGGCCCGATCCTCAGCCCCTTCGGGCGCCGCCGGCTCAGGCATGAACGGGGGCGCCGGCCAGCGCCAGAATGACATGGATAGCGCGCACCAGGACGAATTCCAGCGCGGCGCCCACCGGGTCACCGTGGACGCCGAATTCCCGCAGCAGCAGCGGCAGCACGAACACCAGCAGCACCACGAGCAGGATGCCGACCCGCTCCAGCCGCGCCCAGCGCGCCGCCAGCCGGCGCGGCAGCAGCCCGACCATGATGCGCCCGCCATCCAGCGGCGGGATCGGCAGCAGGTTGAACAGGCCGAGCGCGAGGTTGGCGAGCATGAAATTGAACGCGAGCACGCCGAGCACGTCGCGCAGCCACGGCGTGGCGAGTACGCTGACATGCAGCGACATCGCCCCGAGCCAGGCGAGGAAGACGTTCATCGCCGGGCCCGCCGCCGCCACCACCATCATACCGCGGCGCGGGTTGTGGAACTTCCACGCCGCCACCGGCACCGGCTTGGCCCAGCCGAACAGGAACGCGACCCGCCCCAGTGTCAGCAGCTGCACCAGCAGCAGCGTCCCCGGCAGCAGCACCGTGCCGACGCGGTCGACATGGCGCAGCGGGTTCAGCGACAGCCTGCCCTCCCGCAGCGCCGTGTCGTCGCCCATGGCCAGCGCGGCATACCCGTGCGCGGCCTCGTGCAGCGTGATGGCCAGCACCGCCGGCACCACCGCCAGTGCCAGTTCGAGGATCAAACCGCTCACGCCAGCAAACGCTCCCGCTCCGCGGCCAGGGCTGCCGCATCGAGCGGGCGGCGCGCGGTCGCGGCGGCGTGCCGGCCGCGCGCCATGCGCGCCGCTGCCTCCGGGCGCAGCGTGGCGCAGGCCTCGAGCAGCGCGGCGGTCTCCGCCAGCTCACCGGTGCAATGCAGCACGAGGTCGCAGCCCGCCGCCAGCGCCGCGTCCGCCAGCGCGGCGGGTGCGCCGGCGAGCGCCTTCATCGCCAGATCATCCGAGACCAGGACGCCGTCGAACCCGATCCGGCCGCGGATGATCTCGCCGATGATCCGCGGCGAGAGCGTCGCCGGGAGCGCGGCGTCGAGTTCGGGGTAGAGGATGTGCGCGGTCATCGCCCACGGCAGGTGCGCGTTGTGGCGGAAAGGTGCAAGACCCGGCGTGATATCGCCGGCCACGATCGGCAGCTCCAGGTGACTGTCGGCGCGGGCGCTGCCATGGCCGGGCACATGCTTGGCCACCGGCTGCACCCCGGCTTCGAGCAGCCCCCTGGCCATCGCCGCGCCGAGCGCGCCCACGGCGGCGGGATCCGGGCCGAAGGCGCGGTCGCCGATCACCGCGTGCGCGCCCGGCAGGCCGAGATCGAGCACCGGCGCGGTGACGACGTCGAACCCGGCAGCGGCGCAGTCGAGCCCGATCAAGGCGCCGGTGAGCCACGCCGCCCGCAGGCCGGCGACCGCGTCCGTCGCGTGCAGCCGCCCGATCACCGCGGCGGCGGGGTGGGCGCGCCAGTCCGGCGGGCGCAGCCGGGCGACCCGGCCACCTTCCTGGTCCACCATCAGCACGGCGTCGGCCGGCAGACAGCGGCGCAGATCCGCGACGAGGGCGCCGAGCTGGTCGCGGCCGAGAATGTTGCGGGCGAACAAAATCACCCCGGCCGGCGGCATCGCGCGCAGCAGCGCGGCGTCGGCCGTGCCCAGGGAGGGGCCGGCGATGCCGACGATGGCGGCCTTCAAGCCCCGGCCCTCGCAGCCTTCAGAACGCCGCCGGGGTGCAGCCCGCTCCCTTCGCCCGCACGCGTTGGCAGAACGCGCTGGCCTCGGCGGCGTCGGCAAACGCACCGGTGCGCAGCCGCCAATAGGTTTGCCCCTCCCGCTCGGTGCGGGCGATGGCCGGGCGCTTGCCGGCGAGCAGGTCGGGCATCTTGTGCGCCAGCCGCTCCCATTCCTGCCGCGCCTCGTCCTCGCTGCGCAGCGCGGCGAGCTGGACGCCGAAGCGATGGGCGCGGTCCTTCGCCTCGTGCTCGCGACTGCTGTCCGGCGCCGGCTTCGCCCGTGCCGTCGGGGCCGGTGCCGGCTGAGCTTGCGCCGATGAAGGCTGCGTCGATGGAACCTGCATCGCTGCGGACTGAGCCGTTGGGGCCTGAGCCGTTGGGCCCTGAGTAGATGTTGGGCCCTGAGTAGATGGTGCTGGCGCCGCGGAGGTCGGCGGTGGTGAGGTCTCGGCCCTCAGCGCCTGTGGCGCGGGAACTTCTGGCGGCGGCGCGAGGTTGGCCGGCGCCGGATGGCCTGCGCTGCCCGACTCGGCCGCGCCGGAGACGATCGACTCCTCCTCGTCGGCGATCTTCATGCCACCTGGATCCTGCGGCTTCACCCGGATCGGGCCGCTGCCGGCCTCGATCACCGGCACGCCCTGCCGCTGCCGCCCGCCGAAGCTGCCGACGAGCAATACCGCCAGCAGCGCGGCGCCGATGCCGCCGGCGATCAGCACCAGCCGCCGGCTCGCCGGGTCCAGCCCGCGCCGGCCAGGCCGGCGATAGGAGGGCGGGGGAATATCCAGCTCCGCGCCCGTCAGGCGCGGCGCAAAGCGCTGGGTTCTGCGGGCTTCGCTGGCCATCGATCAGCGCATCTCCTCGACCGGGGTCACCCCCATCACCGACAGGCCGGAGCGGATCACCACCGCCGTCGCCGCCACCAGCGCCAGTCGCGCCCGTGTCCCGTCGGGGTCCTCCGCTTGCAGGAAGCGGAGCGCGGCGTCATCCCGGCCCCGGTTCCACAGTGTATGAAAATCGGCGGCCAAGTCATAGAGGAAAAAAGCGATTCGATGCGGCTCCCGTGCCTCGGCCGCGGCCTCCACGAGGCGGGGGAAGCCGGCGAGGCGACGGATCAGCCCCAATTCGCCGGCATCGGCGAGGGCATCGAGCGGCGCCTCGGCCAGACGTTCGGGCGCCAGCGCCTCGGCGCCGAACTGCTCGGCCGCCAGACGCAGGACCGAACGGCAGCGCGCATGCGCATACTGCACGTAGAACACGGGGTTCTCGCGGGTCTGCGCCAGCACCGCGTCGAGATCGAACTCCATCTGCGCGTCGCTCTTGCGCGTCAGCATGATGAACCGCACGACATCGCGGCCGACCTCGTCCAGCAGATCGCGCAGCGTGACGAAAGTGCCGGCGCGCTTGGACATCCGCACCGGCTCGCCGCCCTTGAGGATGTGCACGATCTGGCAGAGCACGACTTCGAGTTTCGCACGTCCATCGGGCGCCAGCGCCGTCACCACCGCCTGCATGCGCGGCACGTAGCCGCCGTGATCGGCGCCCCAGACATCGATCATGATCTCCGCCCCGCGCGCCATCTTGTCCGCGTGGCAGGCGATGTCGTTGGCGAAATACGTGTTGCTGCCGTCAGACTTGCGCAGCGGCCGATCGACGTCGTCGCCGAACCGCGTCGAGCGGAACAGCGTCTGCGGCCGCGCCTCCCAATCCTCCGGCAGCTTGCCCTTGGGCGGTTCCAGCACGCCCTCGTAGATCAGATCCGCGCCGGCCAGGCGCTCGATCGCTTCATCCACGGCGCCAGCGGCGAGCAGGGCGCGCTCGGAGGTGAACACGTCGTGGACGACGCCGAGTGCCGCGAGATCCTCGCGAATCGCCGCCATCATCATCGCCACGGCGCTCTCGCGAACCGTGTCGAACCACAGCGCGGGATCGGCGATGCCGAGATCCGGCGCGGCGAGGCTCGCGCCATGTTTGCGCGCCAGCGCCGCACCGACCGCGATCAGATAGTCGCCGCGATATTGCAGCCCACCCGGCGTCGCGGCATCGACGTCCGCCTCGGTGACGGGCGAATCGAGCGCCTGCAGGTAGCGCCAGTATGCCGCCCAGGCCAGCGCGGCGACCTGCGCCCCGGCGTCGTTGATGTAGAACTCGCGCACGACGCGATAGCCCGCCTTGGCCAGCAGATTGGCCAGCGCATCGCCGACCACGGCGCCGCGGCAATGGCCGATATGCATCGGCCCGGTCGGATTGGCCGAGACATATTCGACATTCACCCGCCGCATCGCCCCCGCGCGGCTCTCACCGTAGGTCTCGCCGGCGAGCAGGATCGAAGGCAGCTCGGCGCGCAGGGCCGCGGGGCGAAGACGGATATTGACGAAGCCTGGCCCCGCCGGCTCGGCCGTCGCGATGGCGGGATCCGCGGTGAGCGCGGCGGCGAGCGCGGCGGCGAGTTTCGCCGGCGGCATCCGCGCCGCCTTGGCCGCGACCAGCGCGGCGTTGGTGGCGACGTCGCCATGGTCGGCCTCGCGCGTCGGGCCGGCATCGACCCGCGCGGCGATCGCTTCCGGCAGGTCGGGCACGATGCCGCGCAGGCCGGCAAGCACGCTCTCGCGCATCCGCGCGTAGATGTTCACGCTCATGTCGTTTCAGCCCGAAATTGAAAGGTCGGTCAGCCGCCGGTACTCATCCAGCGCGAAGCGGTCGGTCATCCCGGCGATATAGTCGCACACCGCCCGTGCCGCCCGGCCCGAGCCGCCCGCCTCGCCCGCCTGCGCGCGCCAGTCGCCCGGCAGCAGCGCCGGGTTGGCGTGCAGCAGGGCAAACAGCTCGCCGGTTACGCGGCGGGCCTTGCTGGTCATGCGGTTCAGCCGCCAGTGATGGTAGAGCCGCGCGAAGAGGAACGATTTGATGGCGCGGTTGGCCTCGGCCATGGCCGGGCTGAACCCGATCACCGGCTGCGGCGCGGCGCGCACGGCATCCGCGTTCGCCGGCGCCAGCGCCGCGAGGCGGGCGCGGCTGGCGGCGATCAGGTCGCTGACGAAGGCGTCGATGACGCGGCGGATCATTTCATGGCGCAGCCGGCCCGCCGGTGCGTCGCGGCAGATGGTGCGCGCGTCGGCCAGGGCGGCGCCGATCACCGGCAGCGGTGCCAGGTCCTCGGCGGCGAGAATCCCGGCCCGCAGCCCGTCATCGAGGTCGTGGCTGTGATAGGCGATGTCGTCGGCCATGGCCGCGAGCTGGGCCTCGGCGCCGGCGTGATGGTGCAGATGCAGCGGGTAGCGGGCGTCGAATTCGGCGACGAAGGAAGGCGGGCGGTGCAGCGGGCCATTGTGCTTGACCAGCCCCTCCAGCGTCTCCCAGGTCAGGTTCAGCCCGTCGAAACCGGCGTAGCGCTGTTCCAGCACGGTGACGACACGCAGCGACTGCGCGTTGTGGTCGAACCCGTCGAACGCCCGCATCGCCAGCGCCAGCGCGTCCTCCCCGGCATGGCCGAAGGGCGGATGGCCGAGGTCGTGCGCCAGCGCCAGCGCCTCGGTGAGGTCCTCGTTGAGCCCGAGCGCGCGGGCGACGGAGCGGGCGATCTGCGCCACCTCGATCGAGTGGGTCAGGCGGGTGCGATAGAAATCGCCCTCGTGGTTGACGAAGACCTGGGTCTTGTACTGCAGCTTGCGGAACGCCGCGCTGTGGATGACACGGTCGCGGTCGCGCTGCCACGGGCTGCGGCTGGCCGCCTCCGGCTCGGCGTGCTGGCGGCCGCGCGCGCCTTCGGTGCGCACCGCCCACGGCGCGAGCCCGGCTTCGGCCGGATGCGGAGACGCGAATTCGGTCGTCATGACGCGCGAGGGGTTAGCATGACGGGTCAGCGCTTCGCTACTGCCACGCCACCCTTCAATCCGGACCCGATCGGTCCTATCTTGGCGGTATGAACGAATATTCCGCCATCCCGCTGTTCGCCGTCTCCGAAAGCGCCGCCGCGCGCATCGCCGAGATCGCCACCGAGCCCGGCCAGGCGCTGCGCGTCACCGTGCTGGCCGGTGGCTGCAGCGGCTTCCAGTACCGCTTCGAGCTGGACGCGAACCGCCAGCCGGACGACGTCGTCATCGCCCAGGACGGCGCGCAGGTGGTGGTCGACCCCGCCAGCCTCGAACTGCTCGCCGGCGCCGAACTCGAGTTCACCGATGCGCTGATGGGCAGCTACTTCACTGTGCGCAACCCGAACGCGACCAGCTCCTGCGGCTGCGGAACCAGTTTCGCCATCGACTGAGCCGCGGCCGGTGCGACTCGCCACCTGGAACGTCAATTCGATCCGCGCCCGCCAGGGGCACGTCACCCGCTTCCTCGAACGGGTGGCGCCTGACCTGCTGTTGCTGCAGGAGATCAAGTGCGAGGACAGCGCGTTCCCCGCCGAGGCCTTCGCTGCGCTCGGCTATCGCAGCGCGGTGGTCGGTCAGAAGAGCTATAACGGCGTCGCCATCCTCTCCCGCCTGCCCTTCACCGTGACGCTGCGCGCCCTGCCCGGGGGGGACGACGCGCAGGCGCGCTATCTCGAAATCGAGGCCGGCGGCGTCGCCATCGGCAATCTCTACGCGCCGAACGGCAATTCCGGCGGCGCGGATGGGTTCGCCTACAAGCTGGCCTGGCTCGACCGGCTGGCCGAGCGGGCCCGCACCCTGCTCGCGGCGGATACGCCCGCCATCCTCGCCGGCGACTACAATATCTGCCCGACCGACGCCGACCTCGCGCCCGGCGCCCTGGCGGCGGGCGACGCGCTGATCCGGCCGGAAACCCGCGCCCGCTTCCGCACCCTGCTCTGGCTCGGCCTCACCGATGCGGTGCGGGCGCTGCATCCGCAGGCGCCGATGTATTCGTTCTGGGACTATCAGGCCGCGGCCTTCGCGCGGGATCTCGGCCTGCGCATCGACCATGCGCTGCTGTCGCCGACGCTCGCCGAACGCCTGGTCGCGGCCGAGCCTGAACGCGACGAGCGGGCGGCGGACCAGCCTTCGGACCACGTGCCCGTGCTGGTGACGCTCGCCGGCTGAACGGCCGGAGCGGGCCGGCGCGGCGCTTTGGTGGAGAACGGACTGTCTGGAAAAAAAAGAAGCCGGACGCGGCGGGAGGAAGGGGGGGGGTTACCGCGTCCGGCTGACAGCTCGGGAACTCGTCCAAGCGTGCGAGGACGTTTCTAGGCGCCGGGCGCCGGGGCGGCGTTGATTTAGGTCAAGGACGGCGATTTTTTTGCGCCCGCAAGGGCCCCGGCCCTCACGAGCCCGTATCGTCGAGCTCGCTCTCGCTCAGCGCGGGCGCCAGCTCGGCGCTGCCGGAAAGGCCGGCAGAGCCGGTGGCACGGGCGCGTTGGCGGGCGGTGAACATCGCCCCGCGCGCCGGGATCGGGTGGGCGAAGCGCAGGAGGCCGACCGGCTGCGGCATGTCGTCGAACACCGCCTCCACGCCGCCGCGCATGAAATAGGTCTCGTGCCAGAAGCCGGTGCCACCGGAGTCGCGCAGGAACTTGGTCCACCACGCGCGATGCGGAGAGGAGCGCGCCCAGGCCTCCAGCGAGGCGAAGTCGCGCCAATACTGACGAATGCCGACGTGCGGCGGGACCAGCGTCCACAGGAACGTCTCGTGCGCCAGCAACCCGTCCGGCATCGCCTTCGCGCTGGCGGCAATGCGCGGGCCCAAGCCGAACAGCGTGCGCAGGCCGCTCACCGCGTTCACGCGCATGCCGAGCAGGATCATCACCAGATCCGGATACCGGCCCAGCTCGACGGTAATGCGCTGGACCGCCACGGCCGCTACCCGAGCAGGGCCGCGGCGCAGGCGTCCAGGATGGAGGCTTCGTCGAGCCGATAGGCGGCGTAGAGATCCGGAATGTCACCGCTCTGGCCGAAATGATCGACGCCGAGCGGCACCACCCGATGCCCGTGCACGCCGCCGAGCCAGGCATGCGCCGCCGGATGGCCGTCCAGCACCGTCACCAGCGCTGCGCCCGGGGCGAGCGGGGCGAGAATCGCCTCGATATGGGCCTGCGCCTTGTGCCCGGCCTGCCGCGCTCGCTGGGCGGCGAGCCAGCTGGCATGGAGCCGGTCGGGGCTGGTGATGGCGAGCAGCCCGGCTCCGGGGGCTTCCTCGCCGAGCGCCGCGAAGGCGGCCTCGGTCTCGGGCGCAACCGGGCCCTGATAGGCGAGCGCGAGCCGCGCGCCGGGCGCCGGCGGCACCACCCAGTGCGCCCCGGCGATCACCGCCGCCGGGTCGAGCGTGCGCTGGGGCTGGGCGATGGCGCGGGTCGAAAGCCGCAGCCACACCGCCGAACCACCCTCGGCCTGCATATGGACGAAGGCGTGGCGCAACAGAATGCCGAGCTCGTCGACATACGCCGGCTCGAACGACGCCAGCCGGTCCGCGCTCATGCCGATCAGCGGCGTGTTCACCGATTGGTGCTGGCCCCCTTCCGGCGCCAGGGTGATGCCGGAGGGGGTGGAGACGAGCAGGAAGCGCGCATCCTGGTAGCAGGCATAGATCAGCGCATCGAGGCCGCGATTGACGAACGGATCGTAGACGGTGCCGATGGGCAGCACCCGCGCGCCGTTCAGCGCGTGCTGCAGCCCGGCGGCGGCGAGCATGAGGAACAGATTCTGTTCGGCGATGCCGAGTTCGATATGCTGTCCCTCGGGCGTCATGCCCCAGCGCTGGGCGCTGGCGAGTTTGGCGTCGCGGAAGACGTCGTTGCGGGTGTGGCGGTCGAACACGCCGCGGCGGTTCACCCACGGGCCGAGGCTGGTCGAGACCGTCACGTCCGGGCTGGTGGTGAGGATGCGCTCGCCCAGCTCCTTGAACGCCCCCTGGCCGCGGCCGATCTCGGCGAGGATGTCGCCGAAGCCGCTCTGGGTGGACATTTTCCGCCCCGCCGTCCGCGGCACCGGCAGCGCCTCGGGCACCGCCACGGCCGGCGCGCTGAGCCGCCGCCCGGCCGGGCTGAGCGGGCTGGCGAAAGGCACGCTGTCGATGAACTCGGCGAGCTCACCCGCCGGAACGTCCATCCCCTCGAACGGATCGAGCTCGAAGCCGGGGCGGATGCGCATCTCGGCGCGGAACCGCTCCATCTGCTCCTTCGACATCAGCCCGGCGTGGTTGTCCTTGTGGCCGGCGAAGGGCAGGCCCATGCCCTTGATCGTGTACGCGATGAAGCAGGTCGGCTGGTCCCCCTGCCCGGCCGCGCCGCGCAGCGCCTCGCCGACGGCGGCGATGTCGTGGCCGCCGAGATTGGTCATCAGCGCGCCGAGCTCATCGTCGCTGAGCCGGTCGATCAGCCCACGCACCCCGGCGGAGCGGCCGAGATCCGCCAGCACCGCCTGGCGCCACGCCGCCCCGCCCTGGAAGGTCAGCGCCGAATAGAGGCTGTTCGGGCAATCATCGATCCAGCGCTCCAGCGCGTCCCCGCCCTCGCGCGCGAAGGCCGCCTGCAGCTTCTGGCCGTATTTGATGGTGACGACGTTCCAGCCCATGTCGCGGAACAGACCCTCGATGCGGCCGAACAGCCGGTCCGGCACCACCGAATCGAGGCTCTGGCGGTTGTAGTCGACGATCCACCAGACATTGCGGACGTCGTGCTTCCAGCCTTCGAGCAGGGCCTCGTAGATATTGCCCTCGTCCAGCTCGGCGTCGCCGGCGATGGCGATCTGCCGCCCGGCCGGGCGCTCGGCGCCGGCAAACCCGTGCAGTCGGACGTAATCCTGCATCAGGCTGGCGAAACTGGTCAGCGCCACGCCGAGCCCGACCGAGCCGGTGGAGAAATCCACCTCCGGACCGTCCTTGCTGCGCGAGGGATAGGGCTGCAGACCACCGAACTCCCTGAGCGTCGTCAGCCGCTCGCGCGGCAGGCGGCCGAGCAGATAGTTGATGGCGTGGAACACCGGCCCGGCGTGCGGCTTCACCGCGACCCGGTCCTCGGGGCGCAGAATGTCGAAATAGAGCGCCGTCATGATCGAAACGACCGAGGCGCAGGAGGCCTGATGGCCACCGACCTTCAGCCCGTCGCGGTTCGGCCGGATATGGTTGGCGTGATGGATCATCCATGCCGAGAGCCAGAGCAGCTTGCGTTCGATCGCGCCGAGCAGCTCGAGCCGGCGCTCTGCGTCGGCCTGCGGCCTCGCGGCCAACCCCTGGAGCGGCATGGTCATGGGCGTTCCTTCCGAGCCATTTCGCTGGCATATACAGCCAAGCGCACGGCCTGTCTGCCCTCGGCGCCGGGCGCCCAAGGAACGGTACCGTGACGAAACTCGAAACCCAGCTCGTCAACGCGCGTCACGGCATCATGCTGGTCAATCCGCGCGACTATTTCGTCGGGCAGGCGATCATCGCCTATGGCGAATACTCCGAGCCGGAATGGCAGGCGCTGGCGGCGCTCGTGAGCCAGACCCAGGGCGACGTCGTCGAGATCGGCGCCAATATCGGGGCGCACACCGTGCCCCTCGCCCGCGCCCTGTCGGAGCGCGGCGGGCGGCTGATCGCCTTCGAGCCGCAGCCGGTCGTGTTCCAGATGCTCTGTGCCAATCTGGCACTGAACGGGCTGGCGAATGTGCTGGCCTGGCCCTTCGCCTGCGGCGCCGAGCCGGGCGTGGTCGCCTTCGCGCCGCCGGACTACGCCGCGGTGGGGAATTTCGGCGCCGTCGAGATGACGGCCGGCATCGGGGCCGGCGCCCAGACCGTCCCGCGCGTGCGGCTCGACGACTGGGCGGGCGAGGGCCGCATCGCGCTGATCAAGATCGATGTCGAGGGCCAGGAACTGGCGGCGCTCGCCGGCGCCACGGCGACCCTCGCGCGGCACCGGCCGCTGCTCTATGTCGAGAATGACCGTTTCGAGCAGTCGCAGGCGCTCATCACCTGGCTCGACGCGGCCGGCTACCGGCTGTGGTGGCATCTGCCGCCGCTGTTCAGCGCGACGAATTTCTTCGGGCTGGCCGAAAATCGCTATCCCAACCTCGTGTCCGTCAACATGATCGGCGTCCCGCGCGAGATGGAGGCCCAGATGGGCGACCTCCGCCCGGTCGAGGACGCCGCCTGGCACCCGCTGCGGCGGCCGGGCTGACCGCCGCGCCGCCGGAGCGCTATGCTGCACGCCGCAAGGGCGCCGATCGGCGCACCGAGGGAGTCAGGGAGGACCGGACCATGCGCGACATGGACGAACGCGGCATCACCGCCTCGGTCATCGAACGGCTTCAGGCCACCCCCGACCCGCGGCTGCGGCGCATCATGACCAGCCTAGTTCGCCACCTGCACGATTTCGTCCGCGACGTCGAACTGACCGAGGCGGAATGGGCGACGGCGATCGACTTCCTCACCCGCACCGGCCAGGCCTGCACCGGGACGCGCCAGGAATTCATCCTGCTGTCGGACACGCTCGGCGTCTCGATCCTGGTCGACGCCCTCGCCCACCGGGCCGGGTCGGGGGTCACGGAATCGACCGTGCTCGGCCCGTTCTATGTCGAGGGCGCGCCGGAGCGGGCGAACGGGGCCGACATTTCCGCCGGGCTGGTGGGCGAGCCTCTGTTCGTCGAGGCCAGTATCGCCGGGCGCGACGGCGCGGCGCTCGCCGGCGCCACTGTCGATGTCTGGCATTCCGACGACGAAGGGTTCTACGACGTACAGCGCCCGGACCGGCCCGGCCCGGCACTGCGGGCGCGGTTCCATTCCGACGCGGCGGGGTGGGTCCGGTTCTGGACCATCCAGCCGCGATCCTATCCGGTCCCGGTGGATGGCCCGGCGGGCGAGATGCTGCGTGCCACCGGCCGCCACGCCTTCCGCCCGGCGCACGTGCATTTCCGCCTCGCCGCCCCGGGCCACGCGACTTTGGTGACGCACATCTTCGTCGCCGGCGACGCCTATCTGGACAGCGACGCGGTGTTCGCGGTGAAGCACTCACTGATCCGCGACTTCACCGAACAGCCGCCCGGCACCGCGCCGGACGGGCGCGTGCTCGGCCGCCCATGGCGACGGCTGGAGGCGGCGTTCGTGCTCGCGGAGGCGGCGCTAGGCGCTTGACTATTCCGCCACCGCGGCGGCGGCCCGCACCGGGGGCGCCGCGGCGGGCACCACCGCGCAGTGTCGCTGGCACCGGAACCAGGTCTCGAACGCGGCCTGAGACATCGGTCGCGCAATGCCGTAGCCCTGCGCTTCATCCGCGCCCCAGGCGGCGGCGAGACCCCGGATCTCGTCGCTCTCCACACCCTCGACGACGACGCGGTAGCCGAGCTCGTGGGCCATGCCGATCATCGTCCGCACCAGGACGCGGTCGCGCGAGGACGATGGCAGGCTGCGCACGAAGCTCTGGTCGATCTTGAGGATGCCGGCCGGAATCCGTTGCAGATAGGTCAGGTTGCTGTAGCCGGTGCCGAAATCATCGATCGCGATGGTGACGCCGAGCGCGCGTGCCTGCTCGATACGGGCCAGCGCTTGCGGCGCGTTGTCGGCGAGCGCGCTCTCGGTGAATTCGAGCTCGAGCCGCTGCGGCGGCACGCCGTAGCGATGCAGCGCGGCGGCCAGCCGGTCGATGAGATCGGGCTCGTCCAGATTGACGGCGGAGACGTTGATCGACAGGCGGAGCGGCAGCCCCGAGGCGGCCAGCCGTGCCGAGGCGGCGAGCGCGGCGTTGATCACCCAGTCGGTGAGCGGGCGGGCGAGCGCGGTTCGCTCGGCCAGCGCGATGAAATCCCCCGGCGGGATCGGCCCGAGGCGGGCATGCCGCCAGCGCAGCAGCATCTCCGCTGCGACGCACTCGCCAGTGGCGAGGTCGATGCGCGGCTGCAGGTCGAGGCTCAGCCCCTCGCCCTTTTCCAGCGCCCGGCGCAGCTCGCGCAGCAGCACGAGCCCGCGCGCCTCGCTCTCGCTCCACCGCATCCCCGCCCCGTGCCAGGCCAGGGCGGCGTGCCGTGCCCGTGCCTCCTGCGCGGCGGCGAAGGCGCGCCGCAGGACATTGGCCGCCGCATCCTCGCCGAGACGCAGCGAGACCGCGCCGATCGCCGGGGCCAGCAGGAACGGGATGCCCTCGCACTCGAAGGGCTCGCGCAGGCGCTCGGCGAGCGCGGCCAGCAGCGCGCGTGTCGGCGTCTCGTCGCCATCGTCGAGCAGAAAGCCGAAGCAGAGATAGCCGACGCGGTGCAGGCTCACCCGCGCGCCAAGGCTCTCGGCGATCGTCTGGCTGGCGTGCAGCGCCACGGCTTCCGACCAGGCCGGGCCGAGTTCGGCGAACAGACTCCGCAACTGCCCCGGCGTGCTCATGTCCGCGATCACGGCCAGCGCCGCCTCGCCGGGACGCGTCCGCGCCTCGCACTCGAGAAACGACTCGAACTCGTAGCGGTGCGGGCGGGCCGCCGCATCGGCCTCGCGCATCTCCGCCGCCTGCTTCTCCAGCTCCACCACCACCAGCGCAGCCAGATCGGCGAGCATCCGCCGGTCTTCAGCGGTGAAGGGCCGCGGCACGCGATCGATGACGCACAGCGTCCCGAGGCGGATATTATCGCGCAGGATCAGTGGCGCGCCGGCATAGAAGCGGATTTCGGGGTCGCCGACGACGAGCGGGTTGGTGGCGAAGCGCGGGTCCCGGCTGGCGTCGGGCACCACCATCACGTCATCAGAGCAAATGGCGTGGGTGCAGAAGGAATGCTCGCGCGGGATCTCGTCGACCGTCACGCCGAGGCGCGATTTGAAGCGTTGGCGCTGCGCATCGACCAGGGTCACCAACGCGACCGGCGCGGCGAAGCTCCAGGCGGCCATGCGGGTGATGCGGTCGATGGCCTCGGACGCCGGCGAGTCCAGGACGCGCAGGTCGTGCAGGGCCTGCAAGCGCGCTGCCTCCTCCCTGTACGTCGCCGCCATGGCTCCGCCGCCCTCCTCTGGAGCGAAGGGGACACCCCCTGCTCACGGAAACGAGAGCATAGACACCCGGTCATTGCTAGAGTGTGAACGCCGCAGGCGGCGCGACGTCGCAGGGGTCAGCGCGTCGGGCGCGGCGGGGTCGCGCTGTAGTCGTAGAAGCCGCGCCCGGTCTTGCGGCCGAGCCAGCCGGCCTCGACATATTTGATCAGCAGCGGACAGGGCCGGTACTTGCTGTCGGACAGGCCCTCATACAGCACCTGCATGATGGACAGGCAGGTATCGAGGCCGATGAAATCCGCCAATTCAAGCGGTCCGAGCCGGTGGTTGGCACCGAGCTTGAGCGCAGTGTCGATCGCCGCCACCGAGGCGACGCCCTCGTAGAGGGCGTAGACCGCCTCGTTGATCATCGGCACCAGGATGCGGTTGACGATGAAGGCCGGAAAATCCTCGGCGACGACGACGGTCTTGTGCAGCTTCTCGGCGAGCGCGACGATCCCCGCGAAGGTCGCCTCGTCGGTGGCGATGCCGCGGATCACCTCGACCAGGCGCATCACCGGTGCCGGATTCATGAAGTGCATGCCGATGAACTTCTCGGCCCGGTCGGTGCTGGCGCCGAGCCGCGTGATCGAGATCGAGGACGTGTTCGACGCGATCATGCAGGCCGGTTTGAGATGCGGCGTCAGCATCTGATAGACGACGCGCTTGACGTCCTCCTTTTCCGTCGCCGCCTCGATCACGAGGTCGCATTCGGCGAAGGCGCCATAGTCGGTGGCCGTGGTGATGCGCGCCAGCGCCGCGACCTTTTCCTCCGCCGTGATGGTCGCGGCCTTGATCTGCCGGTCGAGATTCTGCGCGATGGTGGCCATCGCCCGCTGCAGCGCCTCCGGCTTCACGTCCAGCAGCACCACCGGCAGGCCGGCGAGCGCGCAGACATGGGCGATGCCGTTGCCCATCAGCCCGGCGCCGATGACGCCGACGGAGTTGATCGGCGCCGGCTCGACCGGTGGGCCGGCCGCCGCCACGCCGAAGGCGGCACTCACGTGCCGCGCTCCAGCTCGTCGGCGAGTTCGGGCAGTGCCTTGAACAGGTCCGCGACGAGCCCGTAATCGGCCACCTGGAAGATCGGCGCCTCCTCATCCTTGTTGATGGCGACGATGACCTTGCTGTCCTTCATGCCGGCGAGGTGCTGGATCGCCCCGGAGATGCCGACGGCGATGTAGAGCTCGGGGGCGACGATCTTGCCGGTCTGGCCGACCTGCATGTCGTTGGACACGAACCCGGCATCGACGGCGGCGCGGGAGGCGCCCACGGCGGCGTGGAGCCGGTCGGCGACGCGTTCGAGGAGATGGAAATTCTCCCCGTTCTGCATCCCCCGCCCGCCCGAAATCACCACCCGCGCTGCCGTCAGCTCCGGCCGCTCGCTCTTGACCAGTTCGGCCGAGACGAACCGCGAGCCCGACGGTGCCGCCGGCACCTCGACCGGCTCGGCCGCGGCGCTGCCGCCCTCGGCCGCCACCGGGTCGAAACTCGCGGCGCGCACCGTGATCACCTTCTTCGCGTCCGCCGAGCGGACGGTGGCGAGGGCATTGCCGGCATAGATCGGGCGCACGAAGGTATCGGCGTCGATCACGTCCGAGATGTCGCTGATGGGCTGCGAATCGAGCAGCGCGGCGGCGCGCGGCAGGACGTTCTTGCCCATCGCCGTCGCGGCGGCAAAAATATGGGTATAGGCGGGCGCGAGGGCGACCAGAAGCGCCGCCAGCGGCTCGGCCAGAGCGTGCGCGTAGGCCTCCGCGTCGGCGACCAGCAGCTTCGTCACGCCGGGCAGGCGCGCGGCGGCGACGGTAATCTCGGCCAGGCCGCTGCCGGCGAGGAGCGCATGGACTTCGCCGCCGAGCCGGGCCGCCGCGGCGAGCGCGCTGCGCGACGGCTGCTTGACGGCATGGCCGTCATGTTCGAGCAGGACGAGTGCGGTCATGGCTCAGATCACCTTCGCCTCGGTCTTGAGTTTCGCTACCAGCTCGGCGACCGAGCCGACTTTCTTGCCGGCCTGCCGCTTCGCCGGTTCGACCACCGTCACCAGAGCGAGCCGCGGCGCCGGATCCACCCCGAGCGCGGCCGGCGTCAGCGTCTCGATCGGCTTCTTGCGCGCCTTCATGATGTTCGGCAGGCTTGCATAGCGCGGTTCGTTGAGCCGCAGATCGGTGGTGACGATGGCCGGCAGCGACAGCGACACGGTCTCCAGCCCGCCATCGATCTCGCGCGTCACCGCGATGGTTTCGCCGGCGATCTCGACCTTGCTGGCGAAGGTGCCCTGCGGCCAGCCGAGCAGCGCGGCCAGCATCTGGCCGGTCGCGTTCATGTCGTCGTCGATCGCCTGCTTGCCGAGAATGATCAGGCCCGGCTTTTCGCGCTCGGCGATGGCCCGCAGCAGCTTGGCCACGGCCAGCGGCTGCAGCTCGGCATCGGTCTCGACCAGAATGCCGCGATCTGCGCCCATGGCCAACGCGGTGCGGATCGTCTCGCCGCAGGCCGCGACCCCGAGCGAGACCGCGACGACCTCGCTGGCGACGCCCTTCTCCTTGAGGCGAACGGCCTCTTCGACGGCGATCTCGTCGAACGGGTTCATCGACATCTTGACGCCGGCGGTTTCGACCCCCGAGCCGTCGGCGCGGACCCGGACCTTGACATTGTAGTCGACGACCCGCTTGACGGGCACGAGCAGTTTCATCGGCGTATCGGTTCCTCGCTCAGGTTCCTGCGATGGCGTGACGCAGACCTTCGGGCAGCACCCGGCGTGGTGGCCCGCTTCTGCAAACTGCGCCCGACCTTACGGAGGCGCGGGCGGCACTGTCAAACCGCGGCGGCAGGCACGGCGGGGCGCTCGGCCGCCTCATTGGCGCCACAGCGAGAGCAGAACCAGAAGCAGCAGGAGGGCCACGCCTTGCAGGATCACCCGCCAGCGCATCAACCGGTTCGACCGCGCCGGATCGTTCCCCCGCGCCAGCCCGATGAGGCCGGCGAACAACACCCCGAGTGTCGCTGCCATGGCCAGGAACAGAAGCACCGTGAAAAACCCGCGCATGGACGGTGATGTAGGCCAGATCGGCGGCGCGCGCACCCCGCCCGGCCCGATTTCCTCCCCGCCCCCGCCGCGCCGGCCATGCCTGCCACGCACTTGCCGGCCCCGGACGCGGACCTATGGTTCCTCATCCTGGAGGGGGCCGGTGCCGATGCTGCGCGTGTTCGTGCTTGTGATCCTGCTGGCGCTGCGGCCACTCACCGGTGCCGCCGCCGAGCCGTCGTCGACGCCGGTGATGCCGCGCGAGCAGATCGAGCAGGCGCTGCGGGTGCTCGAAGACCCGGCCGAGCGCGCGCGCGTGATCGCCATGCTGCGCGCGCTGGAGGCTGCGGCTCCCGCCGGCGCGCACGGCGCGCCATTGGCCGCCCCGTCGGCGGCGGCGGCGCCGGCCACGGCGGGCACCCGGCCGGCAGCCGGCACGCCGCCCGCCGCGGCGCAAGCGCCAGCCCCGCCGGCGCCGACGCCACCGGCACTGCACGCCGGGCCGCTGCCCATCCCGCTCGCCCCGCACAGCCTCGGCGCCGCCGTGGTGCGCACGCTCTCCGAGCGCATCGCCGACACGCTGGACTCGCTTGCCGCCAGCATCGCCGCCTTCGTCGAGTTGCCGGTGATCTGGGAATTCTCTCGCGAGATCGCCGCCGATCCTTCGGCGCGTGCGCATATCCTGCACGTCGCCCTGCGGGTGCTGGTCATCGCCGCCGCCGGTCTGGCGCTCGAAGCGCTCACCGCGCGCGCGTTGCGTCGCGCCCGCGCCGCGCTCGCCGCCCGCGCGCCCGCGACCGTGCCCGACGAACAGGAGGGGGAGGCCGCGCCGGACACGGCCGGCCAGGCGGCGGCCGAGGCCGGCGAAATCGAAGCCGAACCGCTGTTCGCCCTGCCCCGGGTGATGCTGCGCCGGCTCCCGTTCGCCTTGGCCAATCTCGCGCTCGAACTCGTGCCGCTCGCGGTGTTCGCTGCCGTGGCCTATGGCATCCTGACCGCGCGCGACTACGGCTACACCACGCGTCTGGTGATCCTCACGGTGGTCAACGCCTATGTCGCGGCGCAGGCGGTGATGGCGTTCACCCGCATGCTGGTCGCGCCGGCCAGTCCG
Organism: Pseudomonadota bacterium; assembly: GCA_021845595.1. Classification (GTDB taxonomy): domain Bacteria; phylum Pseudomonadota; class Alphaproteobacteria; order Acetobacterales; family Acetobacteraceae; genus JAJZVV01. The sequence goes on from JAJZVV010000020.1 coordinate 22,360, forward strand.
CGGCTGCGCCTCATCGCGATATCCGACGCGCTGGCCACCGAGACGCAGCGCTGGGTGCATCGCGCCGCCCTGACCGGCATCCCCGGCTTTGCCCTGGCCGAAATCCTGCTGCTGTTCGGCATGCCCTATGCTGCGCACGACCTGCTGCTGAAGCTGGTGGTGCTGGTTCTGCACCTCTATCTCGTGGTGATCGTGCTGCGCGTGCGCCGGCGCATCTCGGCGCTGATCGCCGGGCCGACCGAGGCGCACGGCCCCTTCGCCCTGCTGCGCCGCCGCCTGGCCGGCTCGTGGCACCTCTTCGCCGTGTTCTACATCCTGGCCCTGTGGTTGGTCTGGGCCTTCGCCGTCGCCGACGGATACATGCGGCTGCTACGGGTATTCGTCGCCACGGGCGTGGTGCTGATCGGCATGCGCGTGCTCAACGCCGTGCTGCTCGGCGCGATCGAGCACCGCTTCCGGCTCGGTGACGACGCGGCCGCGCGGGCACCGTGGCTGGCCGCGCGCATGCGCCACTATCTCGGGCCGGTGCGCGGCCTCATCTCGGGCGCGATCACGATCGTCGCGCTCATCGCGCTGCTCGAAGCCTGGGGCGTCGATGCGCTCGGCTGGTTCGGCAGCGACGGTCTCGGCGCACGCCTGGTCAGCGCGTTGACGACGATCGGCTTCGTGCTCGCGGGCTCGCTGCTGGTGTGGGAAACGGTGAACATCGCCATTCAGCGGCGGCTGCATCTGCTGTCGCTGCACGGCAACGCCGCCCGCGCCGCGCGCATCCGCACGCTTCTGCCGATGATCCGCGCCGCGCTCCTCGCCGTTCTGTTGCTGTTCGGCGGGCCGCTGGCGCTGTCGGAAATCGGCCTCAACATCGCGCCGCTGCTGGCCGGCGCCGGCATCGTCGGCGTCGCGGTCGGCTTCGGGTCGCAGAAGCTGGTGCAGGATTTCATCACCGGCATCTTCCTGCTGATCGAGAACGCCATGCAGGTCGGCGACTGGGTGACGGTGGCCGGCGTCTCCGGCACCGTCGAGGCGCTGTCCATCCGCACCATCCGCCTGCGCGACGCCGACGGCTCGGTCCACATCATCCCGTTCAGCGCCGTCACTACGGTGAACAACACCAATCGCGGGCTCGGCAACGCGCCGGTGCGGGTCGTGGTGAGCGCGCGCGAGGACCCCGACCGCGTCGGCGAGGCGCTGCGCGAGATCGTCAGCGAAATGCGCCACGACCCGCGGTTCCAGCGCGGCATCCTGGGCGAGTTGCAGCTCTGGGGCGTAGACAAGGTCGAGGGCAGCAGCGTCACCATCGCCGGGCAGATCATCTGCACCGACACGGCGCGCTGGAGCGTCCAGCGGGAATTCAATCGACGCATGAAAAAGCGCTTCGACGAGCTTGGTTTTGAACTCATGAACCCGGTCCAGACCGTCTTCGTTCAGCGGCTTGAAGCCGCCGCGGCGCCGGCAGCTGCCGCCGGCGCCCGTCCGGAAGCGGCGCAATGACCCCTCCGGCCGCCGCCCCTCTCGTTGCCGCCCTGAACGGAGCCGGCTATGCGTTCGTGCCAGCAGCCGCGATGCGGGCACTGCTCGCGGCCAGCGGCCCCCTCGCCGACTGGGATTCGTTTCGCGCAAGTTGGGACCGGCTCGAACCCGACCGTTACATGGCGGATGGCGGACGTTACAGGCGCCGCCGTCACGGCGTGTTCACGGTCGGTCCCGCGCCGGGGACCTTTGCGCGACTCGCGCATCGGGCGCATTTTCAAAGCCGAGACTACAACAGGTTGAACGGCGGCATCGAGCGCTGGTTTGCCGCCATCGAGCCGGCGATCGGCGCGAGCGCCTGCATGGGTACAATTCTGCGCTGTTGCCAGACGCTGTTCGGCGCCCGGGAGCCGGATCTGGCCTGGTTCGCGGAGGCGCACCAGTTCCGCATCGAGGCGCGAGCCAGCGAGCCCGGGCAGCCGACGCCCGAGGGGCTGCACCGCGACGGGGTGGATTACGTGCTGGTGCTGATGGTGGAGCGGCGGAACATCGCCAGCGGCGAGACCAGCATCCACGACGAAGCCTGTCGGCGTCTTGGCAGTTTCACCCTCGCCGACCCGTTCGACGCGGCGCTGGTGCATGACCGGCGGGTCTTCCATGGGGTCACCGCCGTCGAGGCCGTGGACCCTTCCCGCCCGGCGCACCGGGATGTTCTGGTCGTCACCTTCCGCCGGGCCGCTGCGGACGAGTGAGATCCGCCGTCGCGACCGGCGCGCGAGGTTATTCGTCCGGCGTCAGCGACTTGATGAGATCGAACACACGCTTCCGGACGGCCGGATCCGTGATGCGGTAATAGGCGCGCACGAGTTCCAGCGTTTCGCGCCGGTTCATTGTATCGTCGCCAAATCCCTCCTGGCTCTCGGCAAATCCCGAGGTGCGGCGGGCAGCGTGCGAACCGTAGACCTTGGCCAGTGGCTCGGGCATGTCGTCGAAAAAGAAACTGATCGGCACGTCCAACACACGGGCCAGATCGAACAGACGCGAGGCGCCCACCCGATTCACGCCGCGCTCGTATTTCTGCACCTGCTGGAACGTCAGCCCGAGAGCCTCGCCGAGTTTCTCCTGCGACATGCCGAGAAGCGTGCGCCGCAAGCGGATGCGCGAGCCGACATGGACGTCGATCGGGCTCGGCCGACCTTCCTTGTCGCTCCGCTCGGGACCTTCGTCCGATGCCATGCCCAAATTCCTCCTGGCCGCGTGCAGCACCACGGGTGGGGTCGTGCCTTCGTTCGGGGTAGTTCGCATCACAGCCCCCATGATCGGTGTGAAAGAGGTTAACGCCACAACCAAGAATCGTCAACAACATTCGTCAAATTGGCGGTCTTGTCGCGCAAAAAGATACTTTCCGTCAGGTTTCAGGTGGCCTCCGTGACAGGACCCCGTCCGACCAGGCGAGTCCGATCAGGAGAAGCGCCAATCCCGCCGGGATGGCAAGACCGAATCGGCCGAACAGAGTCGGCGGCAGTTTGCCGGGCAGATCGAGAACCCGCGTCCCCTCGCGGCCCAGGCCGAGCCGAACCAGTTCCCGCCCATGCGCGTCGAACCCGGCCGAGATGCCGGTGTTGGCCGCACGCATCAGCGGCAGGCCCTCCTCGACCGCGCGCATGCGGGCCGCGGCGAGGTGCTGGCGCGGGCCGGAGGAATCGCCGAACCAGGCGTCGTTGGTGATGTTCACCATCCATTCCGGCCGATCGCTCTCGTCGATGACCTGATGCGGGAAGATCGCCTCGTAGCAGATGAGCGCGCCGAACTTCGGCACGCCGGGAACCGTCAGGGAGCGCGGCCCCGCTCCGGCCGCGAAGCCGCCACCGGGAACGATCCGGATCGGCAACCACGATGGCATGTACTCGCCGCCGGGCACCAGATGCCACTTGTCATAAAGTCCAAGCGCTGCACCGGTGGGACCGACCACCACCAAGCTGTTGCGCGGCCGGCGGGCCTCGTCGAAGCGCACCGTTCCGGCCAGCGTCGTCGCCCTGCCGCCGTCGGCGATCGCCGCCCGCGCCAGGGCGTCGGTCTGGAGCAGAAATGGGCTCGCCGTCTCCGGCCAGATCACCACCGCCGGGCCCGGGCCGATCGGCGCCAGCGCCTCCTGGCTCAGCACGATGTAGCGGGTGAAGATGCGCTCGGCGAGTGCGTGGTCCCATTTCTGCCCCTGCGCGATGTCACCCTGCGCCAACACGACGTGTGTCCCCGGGGGCGGGCCCGCCGGCTGTGCCAGGCGCAGCGCCCCCAGTCCCGACCAGGCGGCGAGGCCGGCAGCGAGACCGAACCAGCCGCGCCGGCCGAATACCGGCGCCGCCGCGGCGAGCACGGTGAGCATGGTCAGTCCGGGCGTGCCGATCCAGGCCAGCGGCTGGAGCAGGACGTCGCCCGCCAAGCCCGGCAGCGCCCAAACGCTGCCCCACGGATTCCAGGGGAACCCGGTGCCGACGAACTGGCGCGCGAGGTCGGCGAGCGTCCACGCCCCGGCGAACGCCAGCACCCGCGGCCAGCCGCGCCGCGCGTACCAGCCGATGGCGCAGGCGATGCCGATGAACGGCGCCAGGATGGCGGCCAGGCCCGGCACCGCCAGCGGCACGAACCACCAATAGCGCGCCGCCTCGATCAGGATCGCGTCGGTGATCCAGTAGAGCCCGATCAGATGGTGGCCGAACCCGAACCAGAAACCGATGCGGAAGGCCGTGCGCGCCCGCCCGGCGCCGTCGATCAGCCCGAGCAGCCCCGGTACGGCGACCAGCAATACCGGCACCAGGAACAAGGGCGGCAGCGCCAGCGCCGCCAGAGCCCCGAGCGCCCCGGCGGCGACGTCCCGCCGCCAGCCGGTTGCCGCCGGCACCGGAGCGCGAGTGGAGGCCCTCAGCCGCATACGATGCGATCCTCCGGCGGGCGGCGCCCGGCCAGTACCGCGGCGATGCATTCCGCCGCCATCACCCCCATTGCCACCAGCGAGCGGTCGGTGACGCCGGCGACGTGCGGGGTGACGATAAGCCTGGGATGCGCCCGCAGCGCGTAGGAGGCGGGCGGCGGTTCGGCCTCGAACCCGTCCAGCGCGGCGCCGGCGAGCCGGCCGGACCCGAGCGCAGCGAGCAGCGCCGCCTCGTCGATCAACCCGCCGCGCGCGGTGTTGACGACGTAGCCGCCGGGCGGCATCGCCGCCAGCACCGCCGCGTCGATCAGATGCCGCGTCTGCGGCGTCAGCGGGCAATGCAGCGAGAGCACGTCGCTGTCGGCCGCCAGTTGGGCGAGGCTGTCGGTGCGGCGGACGCCCTCCGGCAGGCTGGCCGGACGCGTGCGGGTGTGAACGGCAACGCGCATGCCGAACGCAGGCGCGAGCCGGGCCACGTCCTGGCCGATCGCCCCGAACCCGACGAGGCCCAGGCGCAGCCCCTCGATGTCGCGCACCCGCATCGTCGCCGCCCGCCATCCGCCCGAGGCGACCGCTGCCGTCAGCGGCGCCAGGTCCTTGGCCAGCGCCAGGATCATCGCCAGCGTGTGCTCGGCCACCGCGCGCGTGTTGGAGCCGGTGGCGCGGGTGACGATGAGCCCCCGCGCCCTGGCCGCCTCGACATCGACCTCATCGACGCCGACCCCGTGGCGGGCGACGATTCGCAGCCGGGCCGAGGCGTCCATCACCGCGCCCGTCACCCGCCCTTGGCGGCACAGGATCGCGTCGGCCTGCACCGCCCCGACCAGCGCGGCGACCGCCTCGGCATCCGGGTAGGGCGGCAGATAATGGACCTTCGCCCCCGACGCACTTAGGAGCGCCACCGCCTCCGGCGCCAGCGCGGGCGCCGTCATCACCACGTTCGTGAAATTCATCGCTGATGCCCTGCTGGCCTGCCCCGTCGACCTGCCTCGCCGCGCTGGTCCATCCGCGCGCCGCCCCGTGTGGGATGCGGCGGCGGATCAGTCGAGCGCGTCGCGCAACTGCCGCTCGTAGTGGCGGTAGTATTTGTCGGTCACGAGGTCGGTCTTGACCACGACGGCGACATCGGTGGTGTTGAACGCAGGGTCGATCACCGCGCCATCGCCGACGAACCCGCCCAGGCGCAGATAGCCCTTGATCAGCGGCGGCAACTGCGCCCGCGCCCGTGCCAGATCGAGCTTGGCGGGCTCGCAGCGGCGCATTTCGACATAGCGCCCGGGCAGCGCGCGCGGGCGGAGCGCCGGCGGGGCAAGATGGTTCTCGTAGAGATAGCTGAGCTCCGGGGCGAGCGCGTCCGGATCAGTGCCAGCGAGGCTGGCGCAGCCGAACATCAGGTCGATCTGATGATGGAAGACATAGGCGGCGATGCCGCGCCAGAGCAGCTGCATCGTCGCCCGGCCGCGATAGCCGGCATCGACGCAGGACCGGCCGAGCTCGAGAATGCGCCCAGGGAACGCCAGCAGCGGGCTGATATCGTACTCATCCGCCGAGTAGAACCGTCCGACCCGCGCCGCCGCCGCCGGCTGGATCAGCCGGTAGGTGCCGACGACGCCTTCCGGTCCCGGCCCGATGGCATGGTCGACGACCAGCAGATGATCGGCAACGGCGTCGAAATCGTCCACATCGCGCCGCCGCGCCGCCGCGGCCGGGGTGGGCGTGGCGCCCATTTCCTCAAAAAACACGCGGAACCGTAGCGCCTGCACGGCGTCGATCTCGGCAGCGGTGGCGGCGAGCCGGACCCCGAGATGGCCGGCCCGCATCTCACCGAAGCCGGCCTGATCCCGCGGCGCGGCGCCGGTGGGCTTCTGTGCCGTCATCGTGCGTTCCTTGCTGAATGTGCGGGCGGGGCTGATTGGGCTGGCTGGGCCGTCGGCGTGGCCTGGGGGCTCGGGGCATCGGCGGGGCCTCCGCGGCGTGCTTCCGCCTCGACCCGCCCCTCGACCCGCCCCTCTACCCGCCGGGCCGGCTCGATCCGGCGGCCGAACAGTTCCAGGCGCAGGGAAACGAGCTGGAACCCCAGTCGCTCGGCGATCGTCCGCATCAGGCGCTCGTGCTCGGCATCGGCGAATTCGATGACCTTACCGCTGGCGATGTCGATGAGGTGGTAGTGATGGCCGTGCTCGCTGGCCTCGTAGCGCGCCCGGCCGCCGCCGAAATCCCGGCGATCGAGGATGCCCTGCTCCTCCAGGAGCCGCACCGTACGATAGACGGTGGCGATGGAAATCCGCCGGTCTCGCGCCGCCGCCCGGCGATAGAGCTCCTCCACGTCGGGATGGTCGGTCGCCTCTGAAAGAACGCGCGCGATGACACGGCGCTGGCCGGTCATCTTGAGGCCCCGCTCGATGCACAGACGCTCGATCCGCGATTCCACGCTGGCTCCCAATCGATCCGCCCGTTGCGCACGGACCAGCCCGAACGTCCCTGCCCGATCGCCCCGTTCGACCCACACGATGCGACGCCGTCTGCGTTCGGACCAGGCATAGCCGCGTAACGCGATCGACCATCGCCCCGGTTTGGCGCGGCCCGTGGCGGACGGCCCCGGTCCGACCCCATGTCATCCGGGGCTGAGCACGAACGGCACACCCCACGGCGACTCGAGCCCCGACGATCGGCCGAACCGGCCACGTCTGCCGGCCGCGAAGCCTGGCAGAGTGGCCCCGCAGCGAACGCCTGCGACCGGCGGTCATCAGCGCTCGCGGCACCACTAGCCGATCATCGCCACCCTGTCGACCACCCCGAAACGAACGGGGCTCCGGCCGCCCCGCCCACACACGTCACCGAAGAGCCGCCCGATGCTGCTGCCCCGCTCAACGAACGCGCTGAATCAACCCACAATTACCACCCCTGCGAGCCGGAACGGCGCCCCCGATCAGCGCCCCCGGCCATGCGGCTTGGTGCCGAGGCCGATCTTCTTCGCCAGCGACGAACGGTGCTTCGCATAGCTTGGCGCCACCATCGGATAATCAGGCGGAAGCCCCCAGCGTTCCCGGTACTGGTCCGGCGTCATGTCGTAGGCGGTCTTGAGGTGGCGCTTCAGCATCTTCAGCTTCTTGCCGTCCTCGAGGCAGACGATGTATTCGGGAAGCACCGATTTCTTGATCGGCACCGCCGGCTGCGGGCGGTCGGGCTGTGCCGGCTCGCGGTCGATATTGGTCAGGGCGCGATACACTTCCTGGATCAACGCGGGTACCGCGTCCGGCGAGACGGAGTTATGGGACAGGTGGGCGGAGACGATTTGGGCGGTCAGTCCGAGCACGCCCGAATCGGATGAATTATCGTCCATAGACTTCCCCTGAGATACGCAGTGCCGCTGCTTATAGTCGCGACTCGCGCTGCTTTGCAAAGACATCTTTATCATATTACGCAGGCATTGAACAGCTTCTACCCGCCACGCCGCGGGCGACCCCCGCGTCTCAGCGGCGCAGCGCCGCGACATAGCCGCGGTTCCAGGTCGGCGTGATCAGAACCTCGTTGAGACAGACGCGCGCCGGCAGGCAGGCGACGAAGCGGATCAGCTCGGCGACCTCCTCCGGCTGCAGCATGCGCGCACGGTCCTCGGCGCTGACCGGCTGTGGCCGGCGGTCCAGGATCGGCGTCGCGACCTCGCCGGGACAGACCGCGCAGGAGCGGATGCCGTTGACGCATTCCTGCATGTTGAGGCTGTGGCTCATCGCCACCACCGCGTGCTTGGCGGCGGTGTAGGCCGGGCCGCTGAGCGGGCCGATGAAGCGCCCTGCCATCGAGGCGGTGTGGATCAGCAGCCCGTCCTGCTGCGCGCGCATCAGCGGCAGCACCGCGATGACGCAATAGAACGCGGCGTTGAGATTGGCGCCGAGCACGCTCTCCACCCCCTCGGCCGTCAGTTCGCCCCAGGCGCGCGCGGCGATGTTGAGGCCGGCATTGTTGAGCAGCATGTCGATCCGGCCGTGGCGCGCGCCGATCCGCGCGACGATGGCATGCGCCGTCGCCGCGTCCGAGAGATCCCCGGGCTCGATCTCGGCACTGCCCCCGGCCGCGGCGATGCGCTCAGCCACCTCCGTCAGCGGCGCCGGCCGCCGCCCGCTCAGCACCAGACGCGCGCCCTCCTCGGCCAGTGCCAAAGCCGACGCCGCGCCGATGCCGCTGCCCGCGCCGGTCACCCACGCCACTCGTCCCTCAAGCCGCCGCATCATCTGCCTCCCTGTTGTTCTGTTAACGAACGCTTAGCGGTTTCCTCGCTTAAATGCGACTGAGATCAAAACCGCAACGCACCCACCAGAGGCGGACGCATCATGCAACCCACCACGCCAGCGACATCGGACGCGGCCGCCGCGGCTGCCGGCTCGGCCGAAGTGAAGCCGGCACGCCGCCGCCGCTGGTTCGGCAGCGACCGGCGTGGCGCCGCGGCGGTGATCGCGGCGCTGGCGCTGCCGACCATGATGAGCGGCGCCGGGCTCGCCGTCGATGCCGGCCTCTGGTACCGCGAATCGGCGCGGCTGCATCTTGCCGCCAACGCCGCCGCCCTCGCCGCCGCGCATTTCCTTTCCGACAGCAATGCGACCCAGGCCGATATCCAGGCCGTCGCCCAGGCAGCCGTCAGCGACCTGACCAGCAACCGGCTGATCGGCTCGCAGGTGACGCCGCAGGTCACCCTCGCCTCCGACCGCAGCTGGCTGTCGGTCACGCTGAGCAGCCATGCCGACAGCTATTTCAGCCGGCTGGTGCTGCCCAGCGGGGTGCCGATCAGCGCCAGCGCCACGGCCGGCCTGCTCAGCCCCTGGGCCGGCAAGCCCTGCGTGTTGGCGCTCGGCAGCGGCACCAGCACCGTCCCGTCCATCGATGTCGAGAACGAGGCGAGCATCACCGGCACCGGTTGCAGCGTGGTCTCGAACTCGTCCGCGACCTTCAATTGCAGCTCGCAGGGGCCGACGACGCCGGGCGGCGCGATCTATGTCCGCAACGGCAGCATCGTCGCGGCCAGCGTCGGCGCGGCCGGCACCGTCTGCGCCAATACCTGGAACGGCGCGACGACGATCTCGCCGACCCCGACCTCCGGCGAAGGCGAGATCGACAATCCCGAATCCGAGCTCGAGGAACCCGAGGCGGACGATTCGAACTGCCAGCCCAGTACCTATGCTTGGCAGAATGGCGGAATCCTCAATCTCTCCCCCGGCACCTATTGCAACGGGCTGCAGATCGGCAACGGCATGACTGTGAACTTCGCCCCCGGCACCTACTACATCAAGGGCGGGAATTTCGACATCACCGGCGGCGCCAAGGTCGGCACTGCGAACGGCGTCACGTTCTTCCTCGACGGCGCCAGCTTCAGCTGGGAGAATGACGCGCAGGCGCCGTGGGGCATGAGCGCACCGACCAGCGGTCCGCTCGCCGGCGTGCTCGTCTGGCAGAAGAGCGGGTCGTGCGGCAGCAATCCGACCGACATCGTCACTGGCAGCGCCGGCGCCGCGATCAACGGCACCATCTACGTGCCCGACGCGACCCTGCAGATCATCAACGCCGCCAAGCTGAGCTACCCGACCGACAGCAACGGCAACCCCACCGGCTCCTTCAGCGTGATCGCCAACCTCATCGCCATGGCCAATGGCGGCGCAGGGCAGATCGTTGCCGGCGGGCTTGGCCCGGGGTCCACGAGCAACGGCGGCGTCGCCACGACGGTGGTGCTGCTGCAATGACACCCCGGCCAGGGAGGCCGCCGATGCGGCTTCGGCGCATCCTGCATCGCCTCGGACGCGAACGGCACGGTGCCGTCGCGCTCGAGGCGGCGCTGATCGGTTCGCTGCTGCTGGTGCCGCTGGCTATCGGCGCGGTCGATCTCGGCAGCATCTTCGCCACCCAGGCCCGGCTGGACGCGGCGCTCGAAGCCGCCGCGCTCTACGCCTGGGGCAACCCCGGCAACGCCACGCCGACGACCATCACCCAGATCGCGCAGTCCGCCTATGGCAACGGCGCGCCGAGCCTGGTCGCCACCACGCCGCAGAATGTCTGCTACTGCATCTCCGTCGGCGGCGGGCAGCAGACGCGCACCGCGGTCAGCTGCACCGGCAGCTGCACCACCGGCCAGCAGCTGGGGATATTTCTTTCGGTGTCCTTCAGCACCAATCTCAGCCTTCCGGCACCGGTACCCGGGCTGCCGACGACGGTGAGCCTGTCGTCCGCGGGCATGGTGCGCACGCAATGATCCGTCCGCGCCTGGGGCGAGCAGGAGTGGCCGGCGTCGAGTTCGCACTGACGTCGATGGTGCTCTTCGGCGTCATCGTGGCGATTCTCGAAGGTGGCGAGCTGCTCGTCGCGCAGCACACGCTGGACAACGCCGTCGTCGTCGCCGCCCGCTATGCCGTCGTGCATGGCTCGCGCTCGACCTCGCCGGCCAGCGGCAGCGACGTCAAGAACGCGTTCAAGGCCGCCGCCAGCTCGGTGCTCGGCAACGCGCCCGATGTCAAGGTCAGCTTCAACCCGGACAATTCGCCAGGCAGCAGCGTCAGCGTCTCGGCGACCTATAGCTGGTCGCCGGTCGCCTCCCTCGCGGACTGGGCAGCGCTGACCTTGAGCGCGCAGGCGGACTTCACTATCCAGAATTGACGCGTGCCAGAATTGACGCCTGCCAGAATTGACGCGTGGAAGGCGAACCCGCTGCTCTCGGACAATGGTGCTCTGGGATCATGCTGAACGTCTTCGGCAGGTCGGCGCAGCAGCGCGGCCCCAGCAAGCCTGAGACCGCGCGGCCCGGGATCGGCGCCGGGATCCGCTCCTGGATCCGCCTCGCGCGCACATCGGCCCGAACAGCCGCGACCCTGCTGGCGATCGCCTCGCTGCCGGCCGCATGGCCGCGCGGGGGGCACGCGCAGGCGCTCGCTCCCGGCCTCGCCTGCGAGGTCGCCGCGGCGGCGGCGGAGCGGCAATTCGGCCTTCCCGCCGGTCTGCTCGCCTCCATCGGGCGGATCGAGAGCGGGCGGCCCGATGCGCAGCTGCGCCGTGTGCTGCCCTGGCCCTATGCCATCAATGCCGACGGCGTCGGCCGCTTCTTCGACGATCCGCATGCCGCCCTGGCCGAAGTCGACGCGCTGCAGGCGCGCGGCGTTCGGCGCATCGATGTCGGGTGCTTCCAGATCGATCTCTTCTACCACCCCGAAGCGTTCGCCCGCCCGGAGGATGCCTTCGATCCGGTCGCCAACGCCACCGCGGCTGCCCGGTTCCTGGCCCAGCTCGCCGAGCAGAGCGGCGGGTTCGAGACCGCGGTCGCCCTCTACCATTCCGCCCGGGCCGAGCTCGGCCAGCCTTACCGGCTGCGCGTACTCGCGGACTGGCGCGGCGTACCCGCCGTTCTGCCGGCGGCGCGGGCGCCCGATCCCTTCGTCATCCTGATCGCGCCGGCGGCGTTGCGGATTTCCGTGATCGTGCCCGGCGCCGCGCCGGACCCGACGAAGACGCGCCTGCCGCGCGTGATCACGCCCGCGTCGATGCGCGCTGGATAGTCCCACACAGCGAGACAATTCGCCCGCACTGCATGTCGGTTCGCCGAGTTTAACCTTTCCACAACGGACGCCGTGCTCAGATGCGCCGGCAGGTGGATCCAGGTGATCTCACCCGGGCCACCTGCCGGACTTGGCATCGACGTTCCTGACGCGCCGCGGCGCGGCCGTACAACCACGGAGGACTGAACAATGCTCGCGCAACTCAAGACCTGGCTCGCCATCCGCACCGACCGCCGCGGTGTCACCGCGCTCGAATACGCGCTCATCGCCGCGCTCATCGCGGTCGCCATCGTCGGCGCGCTGCGCACGCTGGGCACCGACCTGAACTCGACCTTCACCACCATCGCCTCCAATCTCTGAGCCTTCGTTCCGGCCGGCGGTGCGGTCGGAGAAGATGCGCGCAGAGCCGTTCGCTGCGCGGGACCGAAGCCTGGCAGCGACGTTCCAGCGAAACCAAAACAGGTTTTCCGATGACGGAGAGTGCAGCTTCCTGGCTGGCGACGATCGCTTGGATGGCGGCGGTGGTGCTTCTCGCCCTCGCCGCCGCCAGCGATCTCGCCAGTCGCATCGTTCCCGACCGCGCCTCGCTCGGAGTAGCCCTGGCCGGTATTCTGCTGCGCCTGCAGGATTCGACCCTCGCGCCCGCGCTGGCTGCCGCGCTGGCGGTTTTCGTCGCCGGTCTGGTGTGCTGGCACCGCGGCTGGCTCGGCGGCGGTGACGTCAAGCTGGTCGCCGCGACCGCCCTGCTCGTGCCGCCCGGCCGCGTCCCGGGGCTGGTGGCCGCCGTCCTGCTCGCCGGCGGCGCGCTGGCCCTGATCTACCTCGTCCTCGGTGCCCTGCTGCCCGCACCCGCCGCTTCCGCCCCGGCCCCAAGCGGCCGCCTGGCGCGGATCGCGCGCATCGAGCATCGGCGGGTGCATCGCCGCGGCCCCCTGCCCTATGCCTTCGCCATCGTCGCCGGCACGCTCTACACCGCCGCAATCGGCCTGAGGGCCTAGCGCGATGATCCTCCGCATCACGCTCGTCGGCATGATGGTGCTCGGGCTGCTCGGCTTCGGCACCGTTGCCTGGGTCTCCACCCATCCGCCGGCGCCGCACGCCGCCGCGGCGGTCGTCCCTCCACCGCCACCGCCACCGCCGCCCAAGGTCAAGTTGCTCATTGCCGCGCACGCGCTTCGCGCCGGCAGCCTGATCAAGCCCGAGGATCTCGGCGTGCAGGAAATGCTGCAGGCGCAGGAACCGCGCGGCGCCAGCCAGGAGACTCCTGCCGCCCGCGCGGCGCTGTTCGGCGCCATGGTGCGCCGCAGCCTCGCCCCCGGGGAACCGGTGATCGAGGGCGACGTGATGCACCCGGGCGACCACGGCTTCCTTGCCGCGGTCCTGGGGCCGGGCATGCGCGCGATGACGGTCGGGGTCGATCTCATCAGCGGCAGCGCCGGGCTGATCTGGCCGGGCGACCATGTCGACGTCATTCTCACCCAGGCGATCGACGCCAAGCTGGAACCCGGCCGGCGCGTCGCCGCCGAGACGGTGCTGGCCAATGTGCGGGTGATCGCCATCGACCAGCACCTCGTCCAGGGTGCGACCGCGGACGGGCCGGACCCGAAGGCGGCCCGCACCGTCAGCCTGGAGGTGACGCCGGCGCAGGCCGAGCGGCTCGCGGTCGCCGGGCGCATCGGTCAGCTCTCGCTCATCGTCCGCTCCGCCGAGCAGGCGGCCGAGAAATCGGACCAGCCGGCGCCAGCCGGGGCGGTGGTGCCGAACCCGGCCGGGGTCACCTGGGCGGCCGACGTGTCGCCCGCCCTCGGCCAGGGCATCCATGACCCGCATCCCGACAGCAGCACGGTGCGGGTCTTCCAGGGCAACTCCGACGGCAAGGAGTTCCACTTCTGATGCGCCGCTCGCGAGCCGCTCGCTTCTGCCTCGCCCTCCTGTGCGCGGCGGCGATCACCTGGCGCGGCCCGGCGCTCGCCGACCCGGCGCCGGCCGAGGCGACGGCGCCTGGCGCCACCCAGGCCGCGCCAACCCCCACCACGACCGCACACCGCGCGGCTGCCGACGCTACGCACGCGATCGCGCTCACCGCCGGCACCGGCCGCATCGTCACGCTTGGCGCCGCCGTGGCCAACGTGTTCGCCGCCGACCCGAAAGTGGCCGAGGTGCGCCCCGCCAGCCCGACGACCCTGTTCGTCTTCGGCGTCGCTCCCGGCGCCACCACCATCGCCGCGCTCGATGCCGCCGGCCACGCGGTCGCCCAATACGCCGTCACCGTTCGCCCATCAGCCTTCAGCGCCGACGAGGTCAGCGCCACCATCGCCCGCCAGATCCCAGGCAGCGCCGTGACCGTGCGCGCGACGCCGACGGGATTGCTGCTGAGCGGCGAGGTGCCCACGCCAGGGCAGGCGGACCGTGCGGCGGAGGCCGCCCAGGCCTATCTGATGCCCGGCCAGAAGCTCGATAACCGCCTCGTCGTCAGCGCCGGCATGCAGGTCAATCTGCGCGTCCGCATCGCCGAGATGTCGCGCACCGTCATCCGCGAGTTCGGCATCAACTGGAGCGCGCTCGGCAATCTGGGCCGGGTCGGCACGATCAACTTCCTCACCTCCAACGCGCTCTCGTTCAACGCATCCGGCGCGACCAGCCTCAGCGGGGCCAACGTCGGGAACACGGTGAACAGCGTCATCGATGCGCTGGCGACCGACAACCTCATCCATGTTCTCGCCGAGCCCAATCTCACGACGATGAGCGGCGAGACGGCGAGCTTCCTGGTCGGCGGCATGTTCCCGATCCCGATGTCCCAGGGACTCGGCGCCGTTTCGGTGCAGTTCCAGCAATATGGCGTGCAGCTCACGTTCGTTCCGACGGTGCTCGCCGCCGGGCGGATCAGCCTGCATGTGCGCCCCGAGGTGAGCGAACTCACCACGCAGGGAGCAGTGCAGCTGGCCTCGGGGTCCGGCACCGGCACCTTCACCATCCCGGCGCTGACCGTGCGCCGGGCCGATACCACGGTCGAGCTCGGCAGCGGCCAGAGCTTCGCCATCGCCGGCCTGCTGCAGGACAGCACCAACCAGGCGGACCAGGGCGTTCCCGGGCTCGCCGATCTGCCGATCCTCGGCGCGCTGTTCCGCTCGACCAGCTTCCAGCGCGCGGAAACCGAGCTGGTCATCGTCGTCACGCCCTACATCGTCCGCCCGACCAGCGATCCGTCGGCGATCCGCCTGCCCACCGACGGCTGGCGCATGCCGAACGACATCGAGCGCATCTTCCTGCTGCGCCAGACCGCCCGCACCGCGCCCGCGGCGCCGCTGCGCGTGCCGGGCGATGCCGGATTCATCGTCCAGTGAGCCGCCCCATGTCTGCGCCCCGCGCTGCCCGATCGAGCCGCCCGCTTCCACTCCTGCCGCTCGCCGCGGCACTGTTCCTGTCGCTCGCCGGCTGCACATTCCTCGATCCCTACCGGCGGGAGGGGATGTGGAACCCGACCGGCGCCAACGAGGCCAATCTCGGCACCATGCTCGCGACCCCGACCGATCTCGCGAAGGGCCAGGGTGAGGCCGGCAGCAACGGCGATCTCGCCGCCGCCGCGGTGAAGCGGTTGCGCACCGACCACGTGAAGTCCCTGCCCGCCGTCGACACTACCGGCGGCACCATTGGTGGCGGCGGAGGCGGCGGCGGTGCGCCCGCGGGCGGCGGCGGAGCCCCCTGATGCCCGACGATCTCGCCGCGCCGGCACGGACGGAGGAAGCCGCCAGCGGCCGGCCGGAGCGCGTGCCGCTGCTCGCCTTCCTCGCCGACGCCGAATCCGAACTGGTCATGCGCGAGGTGCTGGTCGAGGCGGCGCCGGGCGGCATGGTGGTGCGGCGCGGCAATGTCCGCCAGGCGATCGCCGCGTTGCAGAAGATGCCGACGCCGAAGACGCTGATCATCGACGTCAGCGGCGAGGAGCAGCCGCTCACCGCGCTTGCCGATCTCTCCGATGTCGTCGAGCCCGACGTGCGCGTGCTGGTGATCGGCGATCTCGAGAACGTCAATTTCTATCGCCAGGTCACCCGTGGCCTCGGCGCGCTGGAGTATCTCTACAAGCCGCTGACGCGCGACATGGTGGCGCGGCATTTCGGCCCGCTTCTGACCAGCGACCGCACCGTGGCGGAAGCGGTGCATGGCGGGCGCGTGGTCACTGTCACCGGCGCCAGGGGCGGCTCCGGCGCGTCGACGATCGCGGCCCTGCTGGCCTGGTATTTTGGCGTGCTCGCCCGCCGCCATACCGTCCTGCTCGATCCGGATCTGCATCTCGGTACCGCCGCCCTGCTGCTCGATGCCAAGACCGGCTCCGGCCTGCGCTCGGCGATCGAGGCGCCGCAGCGCATCGACGAATTGTTCGTCGAGCGTTCGGCGCAGCCGGTCGCCGAGCGGCTCTTCGTGCTCGCCGGCGAGGAGCGTCTGTCGGAACAGCCGATCTACGCACCCGGCGCGGCCGGGCGTCTGCTCGACGCGCTGCGGCGGCGCTACAATTTCGTCGTCGCCGACGTCCCGTTCATTCCGGTCCAGCTCAATCGCGACCTGCTCAATCTCGCCCATCAGCGCGTCCTCGTGCTGAAGCCGACGCTCGCCGCCGTGCGCGAAACACTGCGCCTGCTCGAACTGCCGAATGGCCCGCTACAGCCGCGCCGCCCCGTGCTGGTACTGAACCGGCTCGGCTTGCCCGGCGGGCTCACCCGCGCGCAGGTGGAGCAGGCGCTCAACACCAAGGTCGACGTCGCCATCCCCGACCTGCCGCGCTATGTCGGGCAGGCGGCCAGCATGGGCCAGCCCGAGACGGCGATGCGCGGCGCGTTGCGCGAGGGGATCACCGCGCTGGCCCGCGAGGTTGCCTTCGTGCGCCTGCTCGAATCCTCGCTCGGCGCGAAAAACACCGAGCTTCTCAGCGGCGCCGGACGCCGTCGTCGCCTGTTCCGCTTCTGGCGATGAGCGAGACGCTCCGCCCCTCGTTCGGCCGACGGCGCAACGAGTCCGAACCCGCCGCGGCCGGCGCCGTCGCCACCGAGCCCCGTGCCGAGCCGGTGCGGCTGCCGGCGCTGGGACCGCTGGCGGAACTCAGAACCCTCTGCCTCGCGCGCATCGACCCGACCGTCGTCGCGACGCTCTCGGCCGAACGGCTGGCCGAAGAGGTGGAGCGGCTGATCGCCGAGATCGCCACCGAAAAGCGCATCCAGATCAATGCGCGCGAGCAGCGCGAACTGGCGGGCGATCTCGTCGACGACATGCTCGGGCTCGGCCCGCTCGAACCGCTGCTCGAAGACGAAGCCGTCGCCGACATCATGGTCAACGGGCCCGAGCGCGTGTTCGTCGAGCGCGCCGGCAAGGTGGCGCTCTCCGCGGCGCGCTTCCGCGATACCGGCCACCTGGCCAATATCTGCCAGCGCATCGCCACCGCCGTCGGGCGCCGGATCGACGAAGCGAGCCCGATGGTCGATGCGCGCCTCAAGGACGGCTCGCGCGTGAATATCGTGTTCCCGCCGCTGGCGCTCGACGGGCCCTATCTCTCGATTCGGAAATTCTCGCGCCGTGTCATCGATTTCGCCAAGCTCGTAGAATTCGGCTCGCTCACCCCACAGGTCGCGCGCATTCTCGAGATCGGCTCGCGGGCACGGCTCAACGTCATCATCTCGGGCGGCACCGGGTCGGGCAAGACCACGATGATGAACGCGATGTCGCGGCTGATCGAGCCCACGGAGCGCATCATCACCGTCGAGGATGCCGCCGAGCTGCAGCTGCAGCAGCCGCACGTGGTGCGCATGGAAACGCGGCCGACCAACCTCGAAGGCAAGGGCGAGGTGACGCAGCGCGACCTGGTCCGCAACGCCCTGCGAATGCGCCCCGACCGCATCATCATCGGCGAGGTGCGCAGCGGCGAAGCGTTCGACATGCTGCAGGCGATGAACACCGGCCACGACGGCTCGATGTCCACCATCCATGCCAACAACACCCGCGATGCGCTGACCCGCATCGAGAACATGGTGCAGATGGGCAATATGGGCCTGCCCTCGCGCGCCATCCGCACGCAGATCGTCGGCGCGGTCGATCTCATCGTCCAGGTCGAACGCCAGCGCGATGGCGTGCGACGGGTCACGCAGGTCACCGAAGTCGTCGGTATGGAGGGCGACGTGGTCATCCTCAACGACATCTTCCAGTTCGAAATTCTCGGCGAGGGCCTGGACGGAAAGCTGCATGGCCACTACCGCGTCGGCCGCGCTCGTCCCAGCTTCCATGATCGCCTGACCTATTTCGGCCTCGACCGCGCCTGGATCGCCGCGCTCGAAGAGGGCGAATCGCGATGAATCTTCATACGATGCTGGCTGGTGGCCTGCTCCTGCTCGGTGGCCTCGGGCTGAGCGGCCTGTCGCTGGTGCGCGCGCAGGCGCGGGGCGAGCGCTTCCGCGCCCGCATGGAAGCCGTCGTGGCGCCACACGCGCCGAGCCGCCAGCGCCAGGCGACGCTGCGCCGCACGAGCGCACGCACGCCGAAGGAGGATTTCTGGCACCGCGCCGCCGGCGTGCTCGGGTTCAATCCCGACCGACCGGAGCTCTATCCGATGCGCTGGTGGGTGATCGTCGCCACGGCGGCGGTCATCGCGCGGATCGCGATCGGACTGCTGTCGAACCTGATTGGCGCTGGCGCGTTCATCCTCATCGTGCCGGCCGCGCTGTGGCTCAGCCGTTCGTTTTTCCGCTTCTTCGCGCGTCGCTATGCCAATACGCTGTTCACCCAGTTTCCTGATGCGCTTGGCATGATCGTCCGCTCGGTGCGGGTCGGCATCCCGGTGAGCGAGGCGATCCGCATCGTTGCCCGCGAGAGCCCGCAGCCAACCGCGCGCGCCTTCTCCAGGCTTGCCGACGAGATCGCGATCGGTGTGCCACTGGAGGACGCGGTCCGGCGGATGGGCGAATTCACCGGCCTGCCGGAATACCGCTTCTTCGGTACCGCGCTCTCGCTGCAGGCGCAGACCGGGGGCGGACTGGCCGAAACCATCGAGACGTTGGCCGACGTCATCCGCAAGCGCGTCGCCCTCAAGGCGCGCGGCAAGGCGCTGGCGAGTGAGGCGAACACTTCCGCCGGCGTGCTCACCGCGCTGCCCGGTGTTGCCGCGCTCGGGCTCTATCTGATCAACCCAAGCTATATCGAGGTGCTGTTCAGCACGCCGGAGGGCAAGCGGCTGATCGCGGTGGCGGTCGGCCTGCTGAGCACGGGCACCGGCATCATGCGCATGACCATCCGCAAGAGCCTGTCATGACCCTGCCCCTGCTTCTTATCGGGCTGTTCGCGCTGCTGATGGTGATCGGCGTCGCGGTCGTGCTCGTCTTCGAGGCTCGGCGACAGCAGCGCTTCGCTGAGCGCGTCCGCCGCATCCGCCAGAGCGGCACGGTGGTCCCCGAGCAGCCGGAAGTGGCGGGCCCGCTGCTGCTGCGCCTCGTCAGCCGGCTCGGCGCCGCGGTCGCCAGGAGCGGCCTGCTCTCGCCTCGCACTTTGGCGGAACTCGAGCACACGCTGCGTCTGGCCGGATTCCGTCCCGGCCAAGGCCTCGGCCTGTTCGTCGGCAGCAAGATGCTGCTGCTGCCGCTCCTGCCCTCGGTGATACTGCTCCTTCACCCGCCGGTCTCGCCGTTCATGCACAGCGTGCTCGTGTTCGGCTCGGCAATCGCCGGGTTGCTGGCCCCGGACCAGCTCGTCCGCTGGCTGCGCAAGCGCCATTTGCGTGCCGTCGACCAGGGTCTGCCGGACGCGCTCGATCTCATGGTCATCTGCAGCGACGCCGGGCTCAGTCTGGAGCCGGCGCTGTCGCGCGTCGCCTCCGAGATCAAGCCCGCCCACCCGGCCGTCGCGGAGGAGCTGGCGCTGACCGCCAACGAGTTGCGCATCACCGCCGATATCCGCATCGCCTTCGGCAACGCCGGCGAGCGCACCGGGCTCGTCGGGATCAAACGACTGGCGACGACGCTGGCGCAGAGCCTGCAATACGGCACGCCGCTCGCGCACGCGCTGCGCACGCTCTCGGCCGAGATGCGCCAGGAGATGCTGACGCGCTTCGAGGCACGCGCGGCGCGGCTGCCGGTGCTGCTGACCGTGCCGATGATCATGTTCATCCTCCCTTGCGTGTTCCTGATCGTCGGCGGCCCGGCGATCCTGCAGGTGATGCACCTGGTCAAACATTAGGAGACGTGGATGCGCTGCTCCGCCCTTGCCCTCCTGCTCGGGCTCGCCGCCTGCTCGTCGGGTCCGCCCCCTCTGCAGCTCAGCCGGCCGCCGCCGCCGCCGCCACCCGGCCAGCCGACGGTGCGGGTCGTCGATGCCGCGCTGGCCTCCGGCGCGCCCGACCTGGCGCTCCGGGTCGTGCACGACATTCTGGCGCGGCATCCGGACGACGCGGACGCCTGGGTGCGCCAGGGTGATGCCCTCTATATGCTGCGCCGCGTGCCGGAAGCCTCCGACAGCTATACCCGCGCGCTGGCGCTGGCGCCGCATTCGAACCTCGCCAAGCTCGGCCTCGGCCGCAGCAAGCTCCCGACCGATGCCGCCGCCGCCGAGACCATGTTCCTGGAGGTGACGCAGAGCGAGCCGCGCAACGGCGCCGCGTTCAACGATCTCGGCATCGCCCGCGACCTGCAGGGACGGCACGCGGCGGCGCAGGCTGCCTACGCGGCGGCGCTCGCGCTGACCCCGGACATGATCGCCGCACAGGTCAATCTCGGCCTCTCGCTGGCGCTGTCCGGCCAGACCGACCGCGCGCTGAGCATTCTTCGCCCGCTCGCCGCGCGCAGCGAGGCGACGCCGCGCGTTCGCCAGGATCTCGCCGTCGCCCTCGCCCTCGCCGGCAATGAGAGCGAGGCCGAACAGGTGCTGCGCGCGGATCAGCCGGGCGACGCAGCGCCGAACCCGATCCTTCTCCCGCACGACGCGCCAGCCACACCTCCCGCCCCGGCCGCCCCGGCCGCCCCGGCCGCCACGGCACCGGCGCCAGCCACCACCCCGGCGGCGATGGCACCGCCCCCGGCACCCGCGCCGGTGCTGGCCGCCGCGGCGCC
>JAJZVV010000021.1 GCA_021845595.1 Pseudomonadota bacterium
AGGCGCTGCGAACGATGGACGAGTTGTGGAAGGCGCTCGGCCCGGCCGCCGACACCTTCAGCCCCGCCGAATGCAGCAACTACTTCCGTCATGCCGGATATTTCCAGTCAGACTGAAATTGCTCTAATCGCGATACAGCATGTAGCCGGCGACGATGAAGATCACGCCGGCGAAGACGCGACTCAGCGTGTCGCGTTGGACCGACAGATGCATGGCCAGGCGCAGCCCGCCGAAGCCGCCCAGCACACCGCCCGTGATGAACACGCCGGCAGTGGTCCAGGCGACGAGACCCGAGAGCGCGTAGCTCGCCGCCGTCGTCAGGCCGAAGCTGCCGACGGCGAGCAGCGAGGAGCCGATGGCGTTGATCATCGGCATGCCGGTGGCGAGCACGAGCCCGGGCACGATGAGAAATCCGCCGCCGATGCCGAAAAAGCCGGAGAGACCGCCGACCGCCAGCCCGGTGGCGGCCAGCCGCGCCACCAGCGCCGCGCTCAGCGGCGGCGGCGGTGCCCCGCCGGCGCGGGCTCGTCGCGGTCGCAGCATCAGCGCACCGACGGCGATCATCAGCAAGGCGAACAGAAAGAGCAGCCGATGGCCGTCCAGTGCCTTGCCCAGGCTGGCGCCGAGGCTCGCGCCGACCACGCCGACAGCGGCAAAGATCGCCGCCGCCCGCCAGCGGACATTGCCCGATCGGGCGTGGGTGACGAGGTTGGCGAAGGCGTTGACCGACACCGCCAGGGCGCCGGTGCCGATGGCCACGTGCGGTTCGGGCACGCCGACGACATAGAGCAGGAGCGGCGTCGCCAGGATCGAGCCGCCGCCGCCGATCAGTCCGAGGGAAAACCCCACCGCGCCACCCCCGAGCAGCGCCAGCACCACGTGCACTCCGTCCATGCGGCCTTCGTCTCCCTCCGTGGGGGCTGCGGGCCCCTTGCTTGACAGTGACAGCTCCAACGGGCTTCAACCATCCGCTCCTGTCCCCTCCCCAACGCCCTGGCGCCGCCGGGCCTGCCCCCGATCGGAACTCTCCTCCGCATGGCCAAGCAAAAACCAGGCGCCTTGATGGAGACGGCGAAGACCGTCTTCTACGCCGGCTTGATCGCGATCGGCATCCGGACCTTCGCCTTCGAACCGTTCAACATCCCATCCAGCTCCATGGTACCGACATTGCTGGTCGGCGACTATCTGTTCGTGTCGAAATACAGTTACGGCTATTCACGCTATTCTCTGCCCTGGGCGCCGCCCTTGTTCTCCGGCCGCATTTTCGGCGCCGAGCCGCGCCGCGGCGACGTCGCCGTGTTCAAGCTGCCGCGCGACCCCAGCATCGACTACATCAAGCGCATCATCGGCCTGCCCGGCGACCGGATCCAGGTCCGCGAGGGCAGGCTCTATATCAACGGCACCGAAGCCCCGCGCGCGCCCGATGGCGACTATACGGTGGGCGGCGACGGCCCGGCGATGATCGTCAAGCGCTTCATCGAGACCCTGCCGAACGGCGTCCGCCACGACATCCTCAAGGCCACCGACGAAGGCTCGGCCAACAACACGCAGGAATATCTGGTCCCGCCGGGCCACGTCTTCGCCATGGGCGACAATCGCGACAACAGCGAGGACAGCCGGTTCCTCAACGCCGTCGGGTTCATCCCGATCGAGAACCTGGTCGGACGGGCCGAGTTCATCTTCTTCTCCGTCGACGCCGAGGCGCCGTGGTGGGAGGTGTGGGAGTGGCCATTCGAGATCCGCTTCGGTCGCCTGTTCCGGGGGATCCACTGAGCGAGTCCGAGCTTGGCGCGGCCGAGACCCTGCTCGGCCATCGCTTTGCCCGGCCGGCGCTGCTGCGCGAGGCCCTGACGCACCGGTCGGCCGCATCCCGGCGCGACCGGCTCGGCTCCAACGAGCGGCTAGAATTTCTCGGCGATCGCGTGCTCGGCCTGATCGTGGCCGAGTGGTTGGCGGAGCGCTTTCCCGACGAGCACGAAGGCGGGCTCGGGCGCCGTCTCGCCCATCTCGTCTCCCAGCCCGTGCTGGCCGCGATCGCATCGGAGGTCGGGATTGCCACGCTGCTCAGCGTCGCTCCCGGCGAGGCACGGGCGGGGGTGAAGCGGCAGAGCAGCGTGCTGGCCGACGCCATGGAGGCGATGCTCGGGGCGCTCTATCTGGACGGCGGCATCGGCAAGGCGCGGGAGTTCGTCCGCCGCGCGTTTGCCGAAGCGATGGCGGCGCAGGCCGCGCCGCCCAAGGATGCCAAGACCGCGCTGCAGGAATGGGCGCAGGCGCGCGGCCTCGGGCTGCCAAGCTACAGCGTCACCACGCGCGAGGGGCCGGCACACGCGCCGCTCTTCGTCGTCGAGGTGGCGATCGGCGCGCATGTCGGCACGGGCAGCGCCGGGACCAAGCGCCTCGCCGAACAGCACGCCGCGGGCGAGCTCCTGGCGCGGCTCGTTGGTGAGGGGGCGGCCTGATGGTCTCGCGCTGCGGCCATATTGCTCTCCTGGGCGCGCCCAATGCCGGCAAGTCCACCCTGCTCAACCGGATGGCCGGGGCTCGGGTCTCGATCGTCACGCCGAAGCCGCAGACGACGCGGGCGCGCGTGCTCGCCATCGTGCCGCGCGGTGAGGCGCAGCTGCTGCTGGTCGATACCCCCGGCATCTTCGCGCCGCGCCGGCGGTTGGACCGGGCCATGGTCGCCGCCGCCTGGCAGGGCGCGGCGGATGCCGACCTCGCCCTGTTCCTCGTGGACGCCAAGCGCGGGCTGACCGCCGAGGTCGAGGCCGTCGCCGCGCGCCTCCTCGCCGACGGCCCGGCCGGGCGCCGCACCTGGCTGGTGCTGAACAAGATCGATCTGCTGGCGCCGCCGGCGCTGCTGCCCCTCGTCGAGGCGCTCAGCCAGCGCGTGCCCTGCGAGCGCGTGTTCATGATCAGCGCCGCGACCGGCGACGGCGTCGAGGACCTGCTCGATGCGCTGGCCGAGGCCGTTCCCGAGGGGCCGCACCTCTACCCCGACGACGATCTCACCAATCTGCCCGATCGGCTGCTCGCCGCAGAACTGGTGCGCGAGCAGATTTTCCTGCAGACGCACGAGGAAATTCCCTATGCGACGACGGTGGAAACGGAGAGTTTCCGCGAAGGCGATGATGGCTCGGTGCGGATCGAGGCGACCATCTACGTGGCCCGCGCCAGCCAACGGGCCATCCTGATCGGCCAGGGCGGGAAACGGATCAAGGAGATCGGCTCGCGCGCCCGCGCCGAACTCGCCGCGTTGCTCGAACGCAAGGTGCATCTGTTCCTCAACGTCAAGGAACGGCCGGGCTGGGACGAGGAAACGGCGCGGCTACGCGCGATCGGGCTCGACGATCCATAGCGCTCCGACCGCGCGCCGGTGCCGCTTTGACGAGACCTGCGGGGCGCGGCAGAGTCGGCGCCGGGTGCACACGCCGCTCAGGAGGCGACCGCCATGGCCGATGCGTTCGACACCTGCCTCGCCTTCACGCTCGAACGGGAAGGCGGGTTTTCCGACGATCCGCACGACCCCGGCGGGGCAACCTGCCACGGCATCACGCTCGCCACCTACCGCGAATGGGCCGATAATCCCGCGCTCGACGTGGCGGCTATCCGCGACATCGCGCCAGCGACGGTGCGCGACATCTACCACGGGCGCTACTGGCTGCCGGTCAGCGCCGAGAGCCTGCCGCAGGGCGTCAATCTGATGGTCTTCGACCACGGCGTGAATGCCGGTCCGGGCCGCTCGGCCCGGCTGCTGCAAGAGGCGCTGGGCTTCAGCGGCGCGGCGGTGGATGGCGCGATCGGGCCGAAGACGCTGGCCGCCGCTGCGGCGGCGGATCCGGCGACGATCATCGCCCGCCTCGCCGACAGCCAGGCCGCTTATTATCGCAGCCTCGATGATTTCGATCGCTACGGGAAGGGTTGGCTGAACCGCGTCGACGCGCGGCGGGCGCTGGCGATGCAGATGATCCAGGCTGCCACCGCCTGATGGCGGCGCCGCCGATGGCCTGCCGGGATGATGGTGGGCGCGGCAGGGATTGAACCTACGACCCCCACCGTGTCAAGGTGGTGCTCTCCCACTGAGCTACGCGCCCGTCTGCGCCTTCGTCTAAGGGGTTGGGGCGCGGAACGCAACACCTCCGCGGCCCCGTGCCCGCATGCGCGGAGTGGCTATTGCGCCACCCAGCCGCCGTCGATCGAGAGCGGAACGCCGGTCATGGTGGCGGCCGCCGGCGAGCACAGGAACACGGCGAGCCCGCCGATCTGCTCGGGCCGCGTGAAGTGCAGCATCGGCTGCTTCTCGGCCAGCAGCGCCCGCTCTTCGGTCTCGACGCTGGTGCTGTTGGTATGCGCGCGATCGGCGATCTGCTTTTCCACGAGCGGTGTCAGCACCCAGCCCGGGCAGATCGCGTTCACCGTCACGCCGCTGTTCGCCAATTCGATGGCGGCGACCTTGGTCATGCCGACCAGACCGTGCTTGGCGGCGACATAGGCGACTTTCTCGGGGCTGGCGACGAGGCCGTGGGCCGAGGCGATGTTGATGATCCGCCCCCAGCCGCGCCGCTTCATCCCCGGGATCGCCGCCTTGGTGGCGTGAAAGGCGGCGGAGAGATTGATGGCGATGATCGCATCCCACTTTTCCGCCGGAAACGCCTCGATCGGGGCGACGAACTGGATGCCGGCGTTGTTGACCAGAATGTCGACCGCGCCCAGCGTCGTCTCGGCGGCGGCGATCATGGCAGCGATGTCGGCGGGCTTGCTCATGTCGGCGCCGTTATAGAGGGCGCGCACGCCGAACTCGGCGGCCAGCCCGGCCCGCACCTGCTCGATCGCGGCCGCCTCGCCGAACCCGTTGAGCACGATGTCGGTCCCCTCGGCGGCCAACGCCCGGGCGATGCCCAGCCCGATTCCGCTCGTCGATCCGGTGACCAGCGCCACCTTGCCCTTCAGGCTCATTCCCACATCTCCCTGGTTGGTGAAATCGTTCTACAGCGCGCGCTCGAGCTCATGGACGTCGTGCACGACGATACCGGCCGCGGCGGTGGGCATCTCCAGCCACTTGCCGTGGCGCAGCGTCTCGCGCGTGTCATGATAGCCGCGCCGCCAGTGCTCGCGCATCGAGACTCCGCTGAACTCGTAGTCGAGCGCCTGATCCTCGTAGACCGCCTTGTGATAGATCAGATGCAGGATGGATAGCCGCGGCAGCCCGGCGAGCTCGGCCTTCATCGCTGCCTGCTCGGGCGTGAGCGCCGATTCCGGCACCATCGCCAGGGTCTCGCGCAGCATCGCCTGATAGCGGTAGAGGCAGCGATAAGTGTCGGTGACCATGCGGGTACGGCTGGAATACTGGATTTCCTTCTGGCGCGCGAGCACGTCGGGCATGTCGCGCGGCAATTCGCCGCGGGCGCTGAACAGATCGACCTGGAACACCAGCGTGTTGCCGCCCTGGACGCTGTCGAGGAGATGGGCCAGCGGGGTATTCGAGACGAGGCCGCCGTCCCAATAATGGCTCTTGCCGACGCGCACCATCGGCAGGCCCGGCGGCAGGGCGCCGGAGGCCATGATGTGCTCCGGACCGATATTCGTCTCGGCATTGTCGAAATAGAAGAAATTGCCGGTCTCGACATTCACCGCGCCAACGGCGAAGCGCATCGCGCCGGCATTGATGCGGTCGAAATCCACCAGCCGGTGCAAGGTTCGGCGCAACGGCGAGCTGTCATAGATCGATGTCGCGGTTTTCGCCCCGCGCAAGCTGAGCCATGGATTGGGCAGATTGGGCGTGAAGAACCCGGGCTGGCCGACGAGGGTCGTCAGCAGCGCCTGGATATTGTTGCGAACGCGGCGGGAATCGTCGGCGTGCGGAAACACGTCCGGCAAGTGGCGCGAGGTCACCAGTTCCCAGAATTCGTGCAGCCGCTCCAGCCGCTTCTCCGGCGGATTGCCGGCGATCAGCGCGGCGTTGATGGCGCCGATGGAGACGCCATCCACCCAGTCCGGCTCCAGCCCGGCCTCGTGCAGCGCCTCGTAGACCCCGCCCTGGTAGGCGCCGAGCGCGCCGCCGCCCTGCAGGACCAGCGCGATGCGGTCGCATTCGGCCGGGCGCCATGCCCCCGATTGGGGGCCCGGTCCTTCATTCGCACGCTGCGGTCTGGCATCCATCCGTCTGTCCTCCGGCGCCTGCTGCAACGCAATGTGATGCAGGCGGCGGCGCGGGGGAAGCACTCTGCGCAGATTTTAACCCCGCGATGGGGCGCCGCGCATCGCCCCGCGCCGCGCCGCCAGGGGCAGCAGACAGGCCGCGACGGCGAGATTGGCGATGGTCACGCCGCCGAGGACGACCAGCGTGCCACGCGGTCCGGCGACCGCCAGCAAGGCCTGACCCATGCTGGGCGAGGCCGCCTGTGCGAACAGCGCTGGCAGGGCGAGCCGACCCATCAGCGCGGCGTAGCCGTGCGGGCCGAACAGGGCGAGCGGCAAGGTGCCGCGTGCGACCGAGCGCAGCCCGTTGCCCGCGCCGTAGAGCATCAGTCCGAGCCAGGCGATGCGGAGATCGGCCAGCAGCACGCCGATGCCGGCCGCGACCAGCAGCGTCGCGCCGAGCATGGTCCAGATCGGGTGATAGCGGCGGCCGAACAGGATCTCGATGAGCCGCGCCGCGACCTGGCTCGGTCCGATGATCGCGCCGAGCGCCACCGCCGCTCCGGCGCCAACCCCGGAAGCCTCGAGAATGGCCAGCAGATGCACCGCGACCACCGTCATCGTTACCACGGCCAGGGTGAAGGTGAGGGCGGTGAGGGCGAAGGCGAGCCGGTCGGGGAGGGAGGTGGGATCGGTGCCGGGCTCCGCGCGCAGGCGCGCTGGCGGCGCGGCGCGGCGTTCTTCGCGTGGCAGCGCCAGGACGTAGAGCGGCAGCAGCACCAGCAGGTGCACCGCCGCATAGACGAAACACGCGCCGCGCCAGCCGAACCGCGCGGCCATCAGCGCAGTCAGCGGCCAGCAGATCGTGCTGGCGAACCCGGCGTAGAGGGTCACCGCCGTGATCGGGCCGCGCGCTTCCTCGCCATAGGTGCGGCCAAGCGCGGCGAAGGCCGGATCGTACAGGCCGCTGCCCATGCCCAGCCCAAGCACGAGCCAGCCGAGCTCGTAGGTGACCAGCCGGTGCGCCAAGCCCAGCAGAACGAGCCCGGTCGCGAGCAAGAGCGCGCTCGCCACCAGCACCGGGCGGCCACCAAGCCGCTCGATCTCCCGCCCGACCCATGGTGAGACCAGCCCGGCGACCGCCAGACCCAAGGAAAGCCCGCCCAGCACCCAGGCCGGTGCCCACCCGGTGTCGGCGGCAATCGGGCCGGCAAGGACGGCGGGAAGATAGTAGCTGGAGCCCCATGCGAAAATCTGGGTGAGGCCGATGACCCCGACGACAGCGGCCCTGCTCCGGGTAGCTGGCATTCGATCTCCCCGCGCTTGGCGGGAAGCCTATACCGCTGTCAGTGACGCGCAACCCGGCTCAGGCGGCACAGCCCGGCAGGGGAAACGGAATGATGTCGGCCTCACCACGCTGCGGCACGCGCGCCGAGGCGTGCAGCGCCAGGGCGCGCCGCGCGCCGGCCAGCAGGGCGACGAATTCGGCCTCGCTGACGCCGTCGCTGGCCATCACCAGCCGGGTGATCGGGTCCTTTACCAGGGTGTCGAACGTCAGTTCCTGTTCCACCGGCGTGTCCCCCTCTGAACCTATCCTGCTTCGACGTCCCGTAGCCTAGGTCCGGCCCCGTTGCGTTTTGATGGTCGAAAGATGAACAAATCCACTTATCTTCGTTGCGATTTGTCCAGGCTGGCGGGTGAATGGGACAATTTCATGGCTGGCCGGCGCGGCGGGTCACGTCAGCCGCGGCTCGATCCAGCGCGCCCAGGCGCCGAGATGGCTGGCGGAGCCCGGCGCCATGTCCGTCTGCAGCACGACCTCGTGCGCGCCTTCCACCCGTGGCAGCGCCTCGGACCAGTCCCCGCTTGCGCCGGGCAGCACCCGCCGTGACGCATCGAGCAGGCACGCACCATCCGCCAGGCGGCGGACGATGATGCGGAAGACGATATCATCCCCGCCGCTGCCGGCATGGGCGAGAGTGACGGTGAACCGCGTCTGGCCGCTGCCGCTGATGGTGAACACCGCCGTCGCCGGTGGCGCCCCGGGCGCGTTCGGATGGAGTTGCAGCCCACGGTCCTCGAACAGGAACAGCGCCCACGGCTCCGCCGCGACATGCTCGACGCGCAGCGCCAGGCGCCGCGGGCCGGCATCCAGCAAGGCCAGCGCCGGCGGCGCCGGGAAGGCGGGCTCGGGTGGTGCGTCGATGCGACGGTAGAGGTCGATCTCGCCGCAGCGGACATGGGCGAAACGGTCCGGGCCGAGGCTGGCGGCGACCGTCGTGGCGGCGCCCGGGACGAGGTGGTCATGGGTGACGACGGCCAGCGTCTCGACCTGGTCCAACCAGTCCGGCGACGCATCGGCGAACAGCGTCGCCTCGAACCCGGCGATGTCACAGATGACGAAATCGGCCTGGTCCCAGCCGCGCAGGCGCAACAGATCGGGCACGGTGTAGGCCGGCATGGTGAAGGCGCCGGGCTCGGTCGTCTCGGCGAGTTCGAAGCCGCGGTCGCCCTCGCGCGTGCCGGCGACGCGGACCCGCCCGGTGACCCGGCCGGCCGCGGCATTCACCTGCGCGATGCGCCGACACGGCAGCGTGTTCATCAGCAGCAACCGGAAATTCGTCGCGATCGGCTCGACGGTGAGAATCTGCGCCGTCGGGAAGCGGGCCGCGAGGAAGACGGCGCCGTAGCCGCCATAGCCGCCGAGATCCAGAATGCGCCGCGGCGGGCGGGCCGGGGCGAAATCGTAGCGACCGCCCTCGAATACCGCGCGCAGGGCGGCGAAGTCGGTGCTGGCACAGCGGAAATGAAGCGGGAAGGGCAGTTCCGGCAGCACCGCGCTGGCGAGCCCGACATGGCACGCGGAGAGCTCCGCGAGATGGTCGAAATAGGCCCGGCGCAACCGCTCATCCCCAGGCGCCGCTGCCAGGGCCTGTTCCAGCGCCTGCTTCACCGCCCCGGCGGCGTCGGCGAGCGGCGCCGCCATCAACCGCCAGCCCGCACGGACGGAACGGTGAAGTCCAGCTCCGGGCCGAGGGGGACGATCCCGGTCGGATTGATGCTGCCGTGGCTCATGTAATAGTGCCGCTTGATGTGCGTGAAATCGACGGTCGGCGCGATGCCGGGCAGCTGGAAAATCGCCCGCGCATAGTCCCAGAGGTTCGGATAATCGACCAGCCGGCGCAGATTGCACTTGAAATGGCCGACATAGACGGGATCGAACCGCACCAGAGTGGTGAACAGGCGGATATCGGCTTCCGTCAGCCGCTCGCCGCACAGGTAGCGCCGCCCGGCCAGACGCGCCTCCAGCCAGTCCAGCGTCTCGAACAAGGGTCCGATCGCCTCCTCGTAGGCGGCCTGGGTGGTGGCGAACCCGGCCTTGTAGACGCCGTTGTTCAGCGTCGCGTAGATGCGCTCGTTGAGAGCGTCGATCTCGGGGCGGAGCGGCTCGGGGTAATAGTCGCCCGGCCGCGCGCCGCAGGCATCGAACCCGGTGCCGAGGATGCGCAGCAGTTCGCCGGACTCGTTGTTGACGATCCGCCCGAGCAGGCTGTCCCACAGCACCGGAACGGTGACCCGGCCGGTATAGGCCGGGACGGCGCGTGTGTAGAGCTCATGGAGATAGCGCAGGCCGTAGAGCGGATCGGGCACCACCCCTTCGCCGGGGTCGAAGGTCCACCCCTGCGGCCCCATCAGCCAGTGCGTCACCGAAACCGGCAGCATCGGGTCGAGCCCCTTCAGCGCCCGCATGATCAGCACGCGGTGCGCCCAGGGGCAGGCGAGCGAGACATAGAGCCGGTAGCGCCCAGGCTCCGGCGGGTGCGGCCCGCCGACCTCGATCCGGCTGCGGAACTGCGTCTGCGGCCGCAGGAAGCGCCCATCCGCCGCCGCGGCCGGCTCGCGTTCGTGCCAGACGCCCCCGATCACCAAACCCATGCGCGCGGCTCCGCCCTTGTCCTGCCACCAGACGCGACGGCGAGGGCGATCACGTCGGCTGGGTGCGCTTGTGCGCGGCCAGCGCCATCAGCCGCTGATCCCGCCACGCCGCCCGCGCCGGCAGTTCGGCGGCCGGCAGCGCCGCCCGGCGGGTGGCGTCGAGTGCGGCGACCAGGTCGGGTGTCAGTCGGCACGGCGTCATCTCCTCCTGGACCTGCTCGTAGAGCGCGCCATAGCGGGCGCAATAATCCGCCAGCCCGCCCGGCGCGTTCAGGTCGATGGTCTCGAACGGTCCCATGAAGGCCCAGCGCAGGCCGAGCCCGTGCTTGATCGTGGCGTCGAGATCCTCCTGCGAGACGACCCCGTCGCGCACCAGACGGAAAGCCTCCGCGACGAGTGCGATCTGCAGGCGGTTGAGGACGAAGCCGGGGACCTCCTTGTTCACCGTCGCCGGCACCTGTCCGGCCGCTTCCATCAGCGCCCGCGTCCGCGCCACGATGGCCGGATCGGTCCAGGGCGCGGGGCAGAGTTCGACGATGGGCACGAGATAGGGCGGGTTGACCGGATGGGCGACGAGGCAGCGGCTGCGTCCGGCGAGGTTGCCGGTGAAGGCGCTGGCCGGAATGCCGGAGGTGGAGCTCGCCAGCACGGTCTCCGGCGCCGCGAGCCGGTCGAGCTCGGCGAAAATATCGGCCTTCTCGGCGACGCGCTCGGGCCCGTTCTCCTGGACATGGACGGCCCCGGCGAGCGCATCGGCCAGGCTCGGCACCGGCCGGATGCGCGCGAGCACGGTCTCCGGCGGATCGGCGACGAGGCCGAGCGCCACCAGTTCCGGCAGGCGTTCGGCGATGAAGGCGAGCGCCGCCTCGCCCGCGCCGGGCGCGGGATCGTAGAGCGCGACCTCGAACCCCGCACGGGCAAACACCATCGACCAGGAGCGGCCGATCAGACCGGCTCCGATAATTGCGACCTTCGGCATCGAGTTCCTCCCGCGGTTCGGCGCGCAGCAAACCACCGCCGCGCCGGCACAGCAACGCCACCGTGACCGCTGCCGCCTTTGTCGGCGGCGGGCCCGGTGCTATAGGCGCCGGCGCATGACCGATGACCCGCCCCCGAACCCGGCGCTGCTGCCCTCCGGGCTGCGCGACCTGCTGCCCCCCGAAGCGGAGATCGAGGCCGCTTCGGTGGAGGCGATCATGTCCAGCTTTGCCGCGCACGGCTATCAGCGGGTGAAGCCGCCGCTATTGGAGTTCGAGGACTCGCTGCTCGCCGGCGCCGGCGGCGCCGTGGCGGAGGACACGTTCCGCCTGCTCGATCCCGACAGCCATCGCATGCTGGCGCTGCGCTCCGATACGACGCCGCAGGTGGCCCGCATCGCCACCACGCGGCTGGCGGCTGCGCCCCGGCCGCTGCGCCTGTCCTATGCCGGCCAGTGCCTGCGCACGCGCGGCAGCCAGCTCGCTCCGGACCGGCAGGTGGCGCAGTCCGGCATCGAACTGGTCGGCGTCGACAGCCCGGCGGCGGATGCCGAAATCGTGCTCGTCGTCGCCGACGCGCTGGCGGCCGTCGGCCTGACCCGGTTCAGTTTCGACCTCACCCTGCCGCCGCTGGTGCCGGCGGTGCTCGCCGCCGCCGGCCTCGACGAAGCGACGCGGCGGGGGCTGGCGCGTGCGCTCGATCGCAAGGACGCCGCCGCGGTCCGCGCCCATCTCGGCGCCGATGGCGCGGCGCTGGCGAGGATGCTGATCGAGCTGCTCCTCGCCGCCGGTCCCGCAGATCGGGCGCTCGCCGCGCTGGACGCGGCGGATCTGCCCGACGCCGCCCGGCGCCTCGCGCGCCGGCTGCAGGAGACGGTGGCGGCCATCCATGCCCGCGCGCCGGGGCTGAAACTCACCGTCGATCCGATCGAGTTCCGCGGCTATCTCTATCACACCGGCGTGTGCGTCACCGTCTACGCGCCCGGCCGGCAGGAGGAGCTGGGCCGGGGCGGCCGCTATCTCTGCGGCGAATCCGAACCGGCGACGGGGGTGACGCTGTTCCCGGACGCCGTCCTGCGCGCTGCCCCGCGCCAGACGCCGCGGCCGCGCGTCTTCGTTCCCTTTGACATGGATCCGGAGGCGGCGGCCGATCTGCGGCGGCAGGGCTACGCCACGGTCGTCGCGCTCGAGCCGGCGACCGCCCCCATGGCCGAGGCGCGCCGGCTGGAGTGCGCGCAGATCCTCACCGAGCACGGTCTCAGCACGGTGGCAACGGAGTAGCGCGATGGCCAACGTCACCGTGATCGGCGCCCAGTGGGGCGACGAGGGCAAAGGCAAGGTGGTGGACTGGCTGGCCAGCCGCGCCGACGTCGTCGTCCGCTTCCAGGGCGGGCACAATGCGGGGCACACGCTGGTAGTGGGCGGTGAGACCTACAAGCTCTCGCTGCTGCCGAGCGGGCTGGTGCGCGGCAAGCTCGGCGTCATCGGCAACGGCGTCGTCGTCGACCCGCACGCGCTGCTCGAAGAAATCGAGCGGGTGCGCGGGCAGGGCCTCGCGGTGGGGCCGGAGAATCTGCGCATCGCCGAGAACGCGCAGCTGATCCTGAAGGTCCATGCCGCGCTCGACCGCGCCCGCGAGGCGGCGCGGGGTGAACGCAAGATCGGCACCACCGGGCGCGGCATCGGCCCGGCCTACGAGGACAAGGTCGGGCGCCGCGCGATCCGCGTCTGCGATCTTGCCGAGCCGGAGACGCTGGCCGAGAAGCTCGATGAACTGCTGCGCCACGCCAACGCGCTCCTCGTCTCGCTCGGCGCGCCGACCTTCGCCCGCGACGATCTCCTCGCCGAGCTGCTCGCCCTCGCCCCCCGGCTGCTGCCCTTCGCCGAACCGGTCTGGCAGCGCCTGGACGAGGCGCGCCGGGCCGGACGGCGGATCCTGTTCGAGGGCGCGCAGGCGGTGATGCTGGATGTCGATCACGGCACCTACCCGTTCGTGACCAGCAGCAACACCGTCGCGGCCACGGCCGCCTCCGGCGCCGGGATTGCGCCGGCGGCGGTCGGCTTCGTGCTCGGCATCGCCAAGGCCTACACCACCCGCGTCGGCGCCGGACCATTCCCGACCGAGCTCACCGACGCCACGGGGCAATTGCTCGGCGATCGCGGCCATGAATTCGGCACCGTGACGGGCAGGCGGCGGCGCTGCGGCTGGTTCGACGCCGCGATGGTGCGCCAGGCGGTGAAGGTCGGGGGCATCCAGGGCCTGGCGCTGACCAAGCTCGACGTGCTCGACGGTCTGGCGGAGCTCCGCCTCTGCACCGGCTATCGTCTGGGCGAGGAGACGCTGCGGCACGTTCCCGCCGGCCAGCGCGCGCAGGCCGCTCTCGAGCCGATCTACGAGACGCTGGAAGGCTGGTCCGGCTCTACCCGCGGCGCTCGGTCCTGGGCCGACCTCCCGGCGCAGGCGGTGAAATACGCAAGGCGTATCGAGGAGTTGGTGGAGGCGCCGGTGACCCTGCTCTCGACGAGCCCCGAACGCGACGACACCATCCTGATGCGCGACCCGTTCGAGGGCTGAACCGACGCTCGCGGGCCGCCTCCTTCCTGTGCGGCCGACATCGGGGCGGCGGCGTTCGCACTTCGTCAACCAGATCGACGTTAGCATGCGCGTGCATTCGCAACTGTTCGGCACGCCATGGCTGATCTCGCCAACGCCACAGAGCCCGGCCTTCCCGATCGCGCCGCACCGGCCGGCGCGTCGTCGGGTCTGATCGCGCAAGAATACGCGGTCGAGCCCAACCGGCCCCTGCATGGCGCCGGAGGGGGCTTGGCCGCGTTCATGGCGCGGCACCACACAGCGGCGCAATCGGAACTGATGGCGGTTCAGGTGCGGCCCGGCTGGCCACCGCGGGCCGGCGCGCTCGCGCATCTCGCCGCGGCGACGATCCCGGCTCTGCTCGTGCCATTAGCGCACGGGCCCGGCCCGGCGGGCAACGGCGGCGAGGCCTATTACGTGATCTGCCGTCCGCCGCCCGGCCCATCGCTGGCGACGCCGGGGCGAAGCTGGAGCGAGCAGGAGCTGATCGATCTCGTGCTGCGCCCGGTGGCCGCCGCGCTCGAAGGGCTGCGCGCCAAGGGCATGACCCATCGGGCGATTCGCCCGGACAATCTGTTCTCCGCCGGTCCCGGCGAGCCGGCGGTCCTCGGTTGTGCCTGGGCCTCGCCGCCGGGCTGCCTGCAACCCGCGGTGTTCGAGCCGCCCTACAGCGGCATGTGCCTGCCGGCGGGCCGCGGCGAAGGCACCATCGCCGACGACGTCTATGCCCTCGGCGTCACGCTGCTGACACTCGCCCTCGGCCGGCTGCCCCTCGCCGAGCTCGACGACGCGACGATGATCCGGCGCAAGCTGGACGTTGGCAGCTTCGCGGCGCTGACCGGCGACGCACGGGTGCCGCCGATGCTGAGCGACCTGCTGCGCGGCATGCTGGCCGAGGATCCGGCACACCGGACACCACCGTCGATGCTTCTCGATCCGGCCGCAGCGCGCCAGCGCCGCCTCGCCGCCCGCCCGGCACGCCGGGCGACGCGCCCTTTGCAGGTGCTGGCCGTGCCGGTCTGGGATGCCCGCGGCCTCGCCTACGCCATGGCCATGCAGCCGGAGGAAGGAGCCAGGCTGCTGCGCAACGGAGCGGTGGATGACTGGCTGCGGCGCTATCTCGGCGATCCGATCCTGTCGGCCCGGGTCGAGGAGGCGCTGCGGCTGCGCGGGCAGGACAATGGCGAGGACGAGTCGCGGGCAGACGCCATGCTGGCCATGCGCTCGGTGGCGGCGCTCGACCCGCTGGCGCCCATCTGCTGGCGCGGCCTTGCGGTCGCGCTCGACGGGGTCGGCCCGGCGATCGCAGCGGCGGTGACCTCGGGCCCGCAACCCGATCGGGCGCGCCTGCAAGAGATGCTCGAGGTCGAGGCGATCGGCACCTGGCTGACCGGCGCCGAAGGCCGTGCCGACGGCATGGCGCTGCGCCAGCAGGCGCGGATGTGGCGGAGCTGGCTCCGGCCCCGCAGCCTGGACGGCGGCATGGCGCGCGTCGCCTACGCGCTCAATCCGCTGCTGCCCTGCGCCAGCCCGCTCTTCGCCGGACGCTGCGTCGCCCGCCTGAGCGATGTGCTCTGCGCCTTGGAGAGCATCTCCGCCCGCGCGGACTCCCGGCGTCTGTCGCCACTGGACGCGCACCTCGCGGCGTTCCTCGTGGCACGCCAGGATTTTGCCGGCGGCGGTGTGCTGGTCGCCGACAATGCCGCGGGCAGCGCACCGCCGCCCCTCCCGGTCCAGATCGCGGCGCTCGCCGCGCTGCAGCGGCTCGATCCCCGCCCGTTGCCCGGGCTCGCCGCCTGGCTTGCCGAGCAGGCCGAGCCGACATTGCAGGATTGGCACAGCCGAACGCGGCGGGAGTCGATGGGTCGGCAACTGCAAGCCTGCGCCGCGAACGGCCAGCTCGGCCGCCTGCTTGCGCTGCTCGATGACCCCGAGGCCCGCCGCACCGATGCCATGGGGCTGCGGGCGGCGACCGAAGCGGTCGCCCGCATCGATGTGGAACTCCATCATCTTCAGGACGGCAGCAGCGAACGGGCCGAGGTTGCCCGCCGCCTGGGCCACGAAACCGCCGCCGCCGCCGGCCTCATCGCGCTCACGATGACGCTCGGCCTGGCGGCGCTGGGCTAGGCCGATGGCCCGTTCCCGCAGCGCGGCCAAAACCACCCCCCGGCCGCCTCGCTCGCTCGCTTGGCTGCAGGGGCTGCTCTGCGGCGCGCTGAT
The DNA here is from genome assembly GCA_021845595.1 of Pseudomonadota bacterium. GTDB lineage: Bacteria > Pseudomonadota > Alphaproteobacteria > Acetobacterales > Acetobacteraceae > JAJZVV01. Next base: position 15,868 of record JAJZVV010000021.1, read on the forward strand.
CATGGTCTCCCCGGCGCTGGCGCTGCTCTTCGGCGGTCTGCTCGCGCCGGGCCTCGTCACGCTCGCCATCGACCACATCCAGGGCAAGCCGGTTGCTCGGGCGGTCCTGATGAGCGGGCTGGCGGCCAGCGTCGCGCCGGCGCGGGAGCTCTGGCTCGCCGGCCTGAGCCTCGACGCCGCCCTCGTCCAGCTCTCCGACCCGCTGGTGCTCGGCACCGCCTGGGCCGCCGGCGCGGCCGGGTGGCTGCTCGCGGAGGTGGCGCCGATCGTCGTCCGCCTGGTGCTCGATATGCGCAGCACCGCGCGGATCGCCGAGCTGCGCGCGCGCCGCGCCCGCTACGAGGAGGAGTGGGGCTTGCCGCCGATCGAGTGAGGTCGCGCGCGCGGCTTACGATCGCCACACATACGATCGCCTGAGTTGATCTGACGCTGGGTTCGGTCCAAGCTTCCCAGAGCGCACCAGGGTGCGCGTCGAGACGGGGAAATCCCCGCCGAAGGGGAACGGAGCGGGCCAGGAGAGATCATGGGCAGCATCAACGCGTCGGTCGATTTCAGCACCCGCGACGAGGGCCGGATCGCGCTGATCGTCATGGATAATCCACCGGTCAACGCGCTCAAGCACGAGCTTCGCGCCGGTCTCGTCGCGGCCCTGGCCAAAGCCGCGGCCGATGCGGCGGTACAGGCGGTGGTGCTGACGGGCACTGGTCGCTTCTTCTCGGCGGGGGCGGACATCACCGAGTTCGGCCAGCCCCGTCGCGCGCCGTCGCTGATCGACGTCATCGTCGAGCTCGACGCCATGACCAAGCCGGTGATCGCGGCGGTGAACGGACAGGCGCTCGGCGGCGGCTGCGAGTTGGCGCTCGGGTGCCATTGGCGCCTCGCCGCGGCTTCCGCCCGGCTTGGCCTGCCGGAGATCAAGCTCGGCCTGTTGCCGGGTGCCGGCGGTACGCAGCGCCTGCCGCGGCTCGCCGGCGTGGCGCGAGCGGTCGAGATCATCCTGTCCGGCAATCCCGTGAGCGCGGCGCGCGCCCTTGCCGATGGCATTGTCGATGCCGTGCCGGAGGGGGATCTGCTGGAGGCTGCGCTGGCCTTCGCCCGCCAGGCGGTGGCGGCGGGCCGGCCCCTGCGGCGCGCGCGGGACGTGACCGACAAGATCGAAGCGGCGCGGGCCGATCCGAAAATTTTCGAGACCGCGGCAGCGCCGTTCCTGCGCCGGGCGCGCGGTGAGCAGGCGCCGCAATCCTGCGCGCGCGCCGTTCGCGGTGCCTTCGAGCTGCCGTTCGAGGAGGGGCAGAAGCAGGAGCTCGCTCTGTTCCTGGAGCTGCTGCAGGGCGAGCAGTCGCGCGCGCGCCGGCACGTGTTCTTCGCCGAGCGCGAGGCGCAGAAAATCCCGGACATGCCAGCCGGCGTCCAGCCGAAGCCGATTGCCCGCGCGGTGGTCGTCGGCGCCGGCACCATGGGCGGCGGCATCGCCATGTGCTTCGCCAATGTCGGCATTCCCGTCACCATCGTGGAGACGGAGCAGGCCGCACTCGATCGCGGCATGGCGCGGATCGCGGATAATTATCGCACCACGATCGCGCGCGGCAATCTCACCCAGGCCGAGATGGACAAGCGCATGGCGGCGCTGACGCCGAGCCTCGATTTCGCGCGGGTCGCCGAGGGCGACATCGTCATCGAGGCGGTGTTCGAGGAAATGGGTCTCAAGCAGAAGCTGTTCGGCGATCTCGACCGGGTTGCGAAGCCGGGCGCTCTGCTCGCCACCAATACATCCACGCTCGATGTCGACGTCATCGCCCGCTCGACGGCCCGGCCGGCGGACGTCGTCGGGATGCATTTCTTCAGCCCCGCCAATGTGATGAAGCTGCTCGAAGTGGTCCGCGGCAAGGCCACGTCGCATGAAGCGCTCGCCACCGCGATGGCGGTCGGCAAGCGGATCGGCAAGATCGTCGCCGTTTCCGGCGTCTGCGACGGGTTCATCGGCAATCGCATGCTGGCGCGGCGCTCGACCGAATCGGAGCGGCTGCTGCTCGAGGGCGCGCTGCCGCAGGATGTCGATGCCGTGGTCTACGATTTCGGCTTCCCGATGGGCCCGTTCGCGATGGGCGACCTTGCTGGGCTCGATGTCGGCTGGCGGATCCGCAAGGGTCGCGGCATCACCGCCGCCATTTCCGATGCGCTGTGCGAGGCCGGCCGGTTCGGGCAGAAGACCGGTGCCGGGTACTATCGCTATGACGGCCGGACGCCGACGCCGGATCCCGAGGTCGAGCGGATCATCCTCGAGGCCGCGGCGCGCGCCGGCATCACGCGGCGGGCCATCTCGCGCGAGGAAATTCTCGAGCGCATGGTCTACCCGATGATCAACGAGGGCGCGCGGATCCTCGACGAGGGCATCGCGATGCGTCCCAGCGACATCGACGTCGTCTGGATCTATGGCTACGGCTGGCCGGCCTGGCGCGGCGGCCCGATGTGGTACGCCGACAGCGTCGGACTGCGGGTGATCCGCGATCGGCTCGCCGCCTATGCCGAACGCAGCGGTGACGCCAGCCTGAGGCCGGCGGCCTTGCTGGAGCGGCTGGTCGCGGAGGGTCGAGATTTCGCCTCGCTCGCCACCGGGAAGACGGGGACATGAGCGGGCGGCCTTTCGCCTGGGAGAAATCCTACCCGCCGACGCTCGACTGGGGCACCCCGATCGCCACCAGCACACTACCGGAAATGTTCGACACTGCGGTCGCCCGCTTCGGCGACCGTCCGGCGCTGGAGTTCAATGATCGCCGGATTTCGTATCGCGACCTCGACGCCCGCGTCCGGGCCGCGGCTGCCGGGTTGGCAGCGCTCGGCGTGCGGCCGGGTGTGTCCGTGGCGCTCTATCTGACCAACACGCCGTTTCATCCGATCGCCTTTTTCGCCGTGCTGCGCGCGGGTGGCCGCGTCGTGCATCTCAGCCCGCTCGATCCCGTGCGCGCGCTCCGCTACAAGCTCGCGGACAGCGAGGCGCGCATTCTGATCACCGCGAATGTCGCGGGGCTGCTTGGAAACGCCGAACGGCTGCGGGCCGAGGGTGCGATCGATCATCTGATCGTCGGGGATCTGGCGGAATTCGGCGCCAACCTCGCCGGCCTGCCATTGCCGGAGGCCGCGCTGGCCTTTTCGCGCCTCGGCACAGCCGTGCCGGTCGCGCGCTGGCCGGCGATCGACAAAGAGGACGTGGCGGTCCTGCAATATACCGGTGGCACCACCGGCCAGCCGAAAGGCGCGATGCTGACGCATGCGAACTTCACCGGCGCGGTCTCCATCTACGAAGTGTGGTACAATGGCACAGGGCGAACGGTCGATGTGAGCGACCGTGTCATCTGCGTGCTGCCGCTTTTCCACATCTATGCGCTGACTACCATCCTGCTGCTCTGCATCCATCGCGGCACCGAGATCCTGCTGCGCCAACGCTTCGATGTCGAAACCACGCTGCATGACATCGAAGTCAAGCGCGCGACCATCTTTCCCGGCGTGCCGACGATGTGGATCGCGCTGAACAACCATCCGGGGATCGAGACGCGGGATCTCTCCGCACTGCGCGCGATGAGCTCCGGCGGGGCGCCGCTGCCGACCGAGGTCGCCGAGCAACTCGAGCGCCTGACCGGGCATCGTCTCGCCGGCGGCTGGGGCATGACCGAGACTTCGCCGGCCGGCACCAGTCTGTTGCCGGGCCAGGCCAACGCGCCGGGTCTGGTGGGCGTGCCGCTGCCCGGCATCGAGATGGATGTGGTTGCCATCGATGATCCTCACCGGCTGCTGCGGACGGGCGAGACCGGGGAAATCCGTGTCCGCGGGCCGAACGTGACGCACGGCTACTGGCGTCGCCCGGAGGAGACCGCCGCCGCCTACGCGGACGGCTTCTTCCTCACCGGCGATGTCGGCTACATGGACGAGAACGGCTTTTTCTATCTCGTCGATCGCAAGAAGGACATGATCATCTCCGGCGGCTTCAATGTCTATCCGACGATGATCGAGCAGGCGATCTATGAGCATCCGTCGGTCGAGGAAGTGATCGTCATCGGCATCAGCGACCCCTACCGCGGCCAGGCGGCCAAGGCGTTCATCCGGCTGCGCGAAGGGGCCTCGGCGTTCAGCCTGGAAGAGTTGCGGGCGTTTCTCGCCGAGCGCCTCGGCCGGCACGAAATGCCGGCGGCGCTGGAGTTCCGTGCGGTGTTGCCGAAGACCCCGGTCGGCAAATTGTCGCGCAAGGAACTGGTCGAGGAAGAGCGTGAACGGGCCCAGCCAGTGGCCCAGAACTGACACAGGGAAGAGCAGAGCATGGTTCAGGCTGTCATCGTTGCCGCCGCGCGCACGCCGATCGGCAAGGCTGGACGCGGCGCCTTCAACATCACCCATGGCGCCGATATGGGCGGGCATGTGATCGCCCATGCCATCGAGCGCGCCGGGGTCGAGCCCGGTGCGGTCGAGGAAGTCGTGCTCGGCTGCGCCATGCCGGAGGGAGCGACCGGCGGCAATATCGCGCGCCAGGCGGCATTGCGCGCCGGCATACCGGTCGGCGTCTCGGCCATGACCGTCAACCGGTTCTGCTCGTCGGGACTGCAGGCGATGGCGATCGCGGCGGGTCGCATCGTCAATGACGGGGTTCCCGTCGCCGTTGCCGGCGGGCTGGAATCCATCAGCCTGGTCCAGGAGAGTTCCAATCGCTTCCATGCGCGTGACGAGTGGCTGCTCGAGCATAAGCCCGAAATCTATCTCAGCATGATCGAGACCGCCGACATCGTGGCCAAGCGCTATGGCGTCTCGCGCGAGGCGCAGGACGAGTACGGGCTGCAGAGCCAGCTCCGCATCGCGGCGGCACAGCAGGCCGGGCGGCTCGATGCGGAGATCGTTCCGATGACGACGACGAAATCGGTGACCGACAAGGCCACCGGCGAGACCCGAGCCGAGACGGTGACGTTGCACCGCGACGAGTGCAACCGTCCGGACACGACGCTCGATGGGCTGGCGAAGCTCAAGCCGGTGCGGGGCGAGGACCAGTTCATCACCGCGGGCAATGCCAGCCAGCTTTCCGACGGCGCGGCGGCGCTGGTGATGATGTCCGATCGCGAGGCGGAGCGGCGCGGTCTCACGCCGCTCGGTGTCTTCCGCGGGCTCGCTGTCGCTGGCTGCGAGCCGGACGAGATGGGCATCGGCCCGGTCTTCGCCGTGCCGCGCCTGCTCGAGCGCCAGGGACTGAGGATGGACGACATCGACCTCTGGGAGCTGAACGAGGCCTTCGCGTGCCAGGTACTCTATTGCCGCGACCGGCTCGGCATTCCCAACGACATCCTGAATGTCGACGGCGGCTCGATCGCCATCGGCCATCCGTACGGAATGAGCGGCGCGCGCATGTCCATGCACGCCTTGTTCGAGGGGCGCCGGCGTGGCGCCAAGCGCGCCGTCATCACCATGTGCATCGGCGGTGGCATGGGCGCTGCCGGACTGCTGGAAATAGCCTGAGGAGCCCGCGTCATGGATCTGAGCTTCACGCCAGAGGAGCGTGCCTTCCGCGACGAGGCGCGGCGCTTCTTCCGCACCGAGATCCCACAGGCCATCCGCGACAAGGTGGCGGAGGGCCGTCATCTTTCGCGCGAGGACATCGTCACCTCCCAGCGCATCATGAACGCGCGCGGCTGGGCGGTGCCACACTGGCCGCGCGAATGGGGCGGGCAGGATTGGAGCCCGATCCAGACCTATTTCTACCAGGACGAGATGCAGTTGGCGTCGGTGCCGTCGCCGCTGCCGTTCAATGTCAGCATGGTCGGCCCCGTCATCGCCACCTTCGGCAACGACGCGCAGAAGCGCGCGTTCCTGCCGCAGATCGCCAATCTCGACATCTGGTTCTGCCAGGGCTTCTCCGAACCGGGTTCGGGGTCCGATCTGGCATCCCTGCGCACGACGGCGAAGCGCGATGGCGATCACTATGTCGTCAACGGCCAGAAGACCTGGACGACGCTGGCGCAGTATGCCGATTGGATTTTCTGCCTCGTTCGCACCGACATGGCGGCGAAGAAGCAGGAGGGCATTTCCTTCCTGCTCATCGACATGAAATCGCCCGGCATCACCGTCCGGCCGATCCAGACCATCGATGGCGGCCGTGAGGTCAACGAGGTGTTCCTCGACGAGGTGCGCGTGCCGGTGGCGAACCTCGTCGGCCAGGAGAACAAAGGCTGGGACTACGCGAAGTTCCTGCTCGGCAACGAGCGCACCGGCATCGCTCGTGTCGGTACATCCAAGGAGCGCATCCGCCGCATCAAGCAGCTTGCGGCGCTGGAGCTCGTCGGCGATACGCCGCTCATCGAGGATGCGCATTTCCGCGAGAAGCTCGCTGCCGTCGAGGTCGAGCTCAAGGCCCTGGAACTGACGCAACTGCGCGTCGTGGCGAACGAGCGCAAACTGGCGAAGGGCAAGCCGGATCCGGCGTCCTCGATCCTGAAGATCAAGGGTTCCGAAATCCAGCAGGCGACGACCGAATTGCTGATGGACGTCGTCGGCCCGTATGTCACGGCCTATCGGGAGGAGCGCGAGGAAGGCTGGAACGAGCCGCCTGTCGGGCCGGACTATGCCGCGACCGCTGCCCCGACCTATTTCAACTGGCGGAAAATCTCGATCTACGGCGGCTCGAACGAGATCCAACGCAATATCATCGCCAAGGCGATCCTGGGGCTCTGACATACTCATGGATTTCGATCTCAACGACGAGCAGCGCCTGCTCAAGGACAGTGTCGACAAGCTGATCGCCACCGAATACGAGTTCGAGCGCCGCAAGCGCCACGCCGCCGAACCCGATGGCTGGAGCCGGGCGCTGTGGGCGAAATACGCCGACCTCGGGCTGCTCGGTCTGCCCTTCGCCGAGGCTGATGGCGGGTTCGGGGGCGGACCGGTCGAGACCATGATCGTTCTCGAATCGTTTGGTCGTGGCCTGGTGCTGGAGCCCTATTTCGCCACGGTCGTGCTCGGTGGCGGGCTCGTGCGCCATGGGGCGAGCGCGGCGCAGCGTGCGGCGCTGGTTCCGCGCATCGCCGACGGCTCGCGGCTGCTCGCCTTCGCCTGGATGGAGCGGCAATCGCGCTACAACCCCGCCGACGTGAAAGCGACGGCGCGGCGCGACGGCGGCTCCTGGATCTTGAATGGCGAGAAGAGCCTCGTGCTGCACGGCGATGTCGCCGACACGATCCTTGTCACCGCGCGGATTTCGGGAGATCAGCGCGATCGCGCGGGCATCGGCGTGTTTATCGTCGATGCCTCGGCGCCGGGGGTGCAGCGTCGCGGCTACCCGACGCAGGATGGCCTGCGGTCGGCCGAGATCACGCTCGCGGATGTTCGCGTCGATGCCACCGATACGCTCGGCGAACCTGGCGATGCGCTGGCGCTCGTCGATCGCGTCACCGACGAGGCGATCGCCGGGCTGTGCGCGGAGTCGATCGGGGTCATGGCGGCGATGCACGAGATCACCGTCGAGTATCTCAAGACCCGCCAGCAATTCGGCCGGCCGATCGGCGATTTCCAGGCGCTTCAGCATCGCGCGGTGGATATGTTCGTCGCGCTGGAACAGGCGCGCAGCATGGCGATCTTTGCCACCATGATGGCCGGGGAGGCGGATCCTGCCGAACGGCGGCGCGCGATCGCCGCCGCGAAGGTGCAGATCGGGCGCTCCGGACGGAAGGTCGGGGAGGAAGCGATCCAGCTCCATGGCGGCATCGGCATGACCATGGAGTACAAGGTCGGCCACTACTTCAAGCGCATGACGATGATCGACCGCCGGTTCGGGGATGCGGATCTGCACCTCGCCACGCTGGCGCGCATGGGCGGGCTGTTCGGGTAGGCGGCGCGCCGGGGCCGCTCGCCTCGGCGTCCCCGGCCAGAGGCGATGCCCGACTCAGGTGACGTTGGGCATCGGCTGCGTGCCGACCATCGCCAGCAATTCGCGCCGCGTCGCCGCATCTTCGCGGAAGGCGCCCAGCATGCGGCTGGTCATCATCGTCACCCCGGTCTTGTGCACGCCGCGCGTCGTCATGCATTGATGGCCGGCTTCGATGATCACCGCCGTGCCGCGGGGCTGCAGCACGTCGTTGATGGTGTTGGCGATCTGCGCCGTCATTTTTTCCTGGATCTGGAGCCGCCGCGCATAGGCCTCGACGACGCGCGCGAGCTTGCTGATGCCGACGACGCGCCGGTGCGGCAGATAGGCAACGTGTGCGCGGCCGATGATCGGCGCCATGTGATGCTCGCACATGCTTTCGAAGCGGATGTCGCGCAGCAGCACGATTTCGTCGTAGCCCTCGACCTCCTCGAAGGTGCGTTCGAGGAGCGACACCGGGTCGGTGCCGTAGCCCGCGAACCACTCCTCGTAGGCGCGCACCACGCGTGCAGGTGTCTCCAGCAGACCTTCGCGGGTGGGATCGTCGCCGGCCCAGCGCAGCAGGGTGCGGATCGCGGCCTCGGCCTCCTCGCGGCTCGGCCGGGGGGCGGGCTCGGCCGCAACCGCCGATCCGAAGGGTCGGATAATGTTCACGCCTCGGAATCCTCTCGTTCTGGCCAGTATCCTGATCCGGGCGCGCGAGCGGGTCCGCGAGCAGGGTGCTGGGGCAGGAGGCCAGCCAACGCGCCTCCGATTCGGCATATGGCGCCGTCCTCGGATCGCGCAACCCGATCGGCCGGCATGGTCAGTGCACGCCGCCGGCTTGATGCGGACTGTCCAGGCTGAAGGTCGGGATGGCGACATCGAACGCCTCCCCGGAATCGGAGACGACCATGTGGTAGAGCCCGGTCATGAAGCCGGAGGGCGTCCCGAGCGGGGTGCCGGAGGTGTATTCGAAGCTCTCCCCAGGCTCGAGCGTTGGCTGCTCCCCGACCACGCCGGCCCCGTGCACGTGCTGCGTGCGCCCGCGCGCATCGGTGATATGCCAGGTGCGGCGCACCAGTTGCACGGTTTCGCGGCCCTGGTTCTCGATCGTCACCTTGTAGGCCCAGACATACTGCCCCGCCTCGGGACGGGACTGGTCCTCGAGAAAGAACGCGCGGACGCTGACACGGATGCCGCGCGTGGTCTGGCGGTAAGGTTCGGTCATGGGCAATGCAACCGCACTCGCGGGCGAACGCCGCGACTACAGCGCGCCGGCGGCTGCTTGTCCAGCGGCGGTGAGCCCGCGCTCCAGATCCGCGGCGAGGTCCGCGACATCCTCCAGCCCGACCGACAACCGCACGACCCCATCGCCGATGCCGAGCCGGGCGCGCTCCTCGGCGCCGATCCGCATATGCGTGGTCGTCGCCGGGTGGGTCACCATGGACTTGGCGTCGCCGAGATTGTTGGAGATCGCGGTCAGCCGCAGTGCGTTCATGAAGGCGAAGGCCGCCGGCCTGCCGCCACGCAGGGCGAAGCTGACGAGCGTGCCGCCGTCGCGCATCTGCGCACGCGCCAGCGCCACCTGCGGATGGTCGGGGCGAAACGGGTACCAGACACGCTCCACCTCCGCTCGGCCGGCGAGCAGATCGGCCAGGGCGGCCGCGCTGCGGCTGGCGGCGTCGAGGCGGAGCTGCAGCGTCTCCAGCCCCTTCAGCAGCAGCCACGCATTGAACGGCGAGAGCGCCGGACCGGTGTTGCGCAGGAAGGGCTGCAGCGTGTCGGTGATCCAGTCCTTTCGCCCGAGCACCGCGCCGCCGAGCGTGCGGCCCTGGCCGTCGATGTGCTTGGTGCAGGAATAGACCACGACGTCGGCGCCGAGCGCGAGCGGCTTCTGCCCGAGCGGCGTGGCAAAGACATTGTCGACGACCGTGATCGCCCCGGCGGCGCGGGCGAGGGCCGCGATGGCGGCAAGGTCGAGGATTTCGAGCATCGGGTTGGAGGGGCTTTCCAGCAGCACCAGCGCCGCGGGGCGGGCCAGCGCCGCGCGCCACTGCTCGAGATCGGTGCCGTCGACGAACTCGCTGGCGATGCCGAAGCGCGGCAGCAGGGTCGAGACGATCCAGTGGCACGAGCCGAACAGCGCGCGCGAGGCGACGACGCGATCGCCCGCCTTGAGGTGGCAGAGCAGCGCGGCATGGACGGCCGCCATGCCGGAGGCGGTCACGCGGCACGCTTCCGCGCCCTCGATCAGCGCGAGGCGCTGTTCGAGCATGGCGACGGTCGGGTTGCCGAAGCGCGAGTATTGGTAGCGGGTGAGGCTGCCGTCGAAGGTGGCGGCGGCTTCCTCGGCGCTTTCGTAGACGAACCCCGAGGTCAGAAACAGCGCCTCCGACGTCTCGGCGTGCTGGCTGCGCTCGATGCCGCCGTGAACGAGAAGCGTGGCGGGTTGGAGGCCGGAAAGTTCGGTCATGATAGCCCTCTCGACGCAAACTCGGCCGTCGGAGAAGCCGCGTCGCCGCCCGGGAATGTGCTCCGCACGGCGGCTCAGGGCCTCTTTAGCGCGCTTGTTTCACCTCGCCGCAAGCCGGCCGAACAAATCGCGAGGGGTGGTACCACCACCGACCGCGCTTCTGCCAGGGCGCGATTGCATCGTCAACCCGGGCTTTCTATAAGCGCAATCGCGCGGGTGTAGTTCAATGGTAGAACGGCAGCTTCCCAAGCTGCATACGAGGGTTCGATTCCCTTCACCCGCTCCGTGCACCATCAGGGGCCCTGCCGAGCAGGGCGGCGACTTGGGCCGCCAGATCAAAGCCGCTGACGGGCTTGTCCATCACGATGACACCGTCGCCCGCGGCGAGCCGGGCAAATTCGCCGCCCGCATAGCCGGTCAACAGGATGGCGGGCAGGCCAGGACGCCGATTGCGGGCGGCGCGGATCAGTGCCACTCCATCCTCGCCCGGCATGGAGAAATCGGTGACGAGCAGCGCGATCGCCGGATCCGCGGCGAGCCGTTCGAGCGCCGATCCGGCATTGGCCGCGACCGTGACCGCATAGCCGTCCTGCTCGAGCTGCTCGGCCAGGGTCTGACGAACGAGCGCGTCATCATCAACCAGCAGCAGGCCATAGGTGGGCCTCGCGGCTGCGGCCGGGGCGGCGGCCGGTGCTGCTGCGGCGGCGGGTGGGCTCGCGGTTGCCGGCAGCCACAGCGACACCGTCGTGCCCCGCCCCGGCGCGCTGTCCACGCGCATCGCCCCACCCGATTGTTCGGCGAATCCGCGCGCCATGCTCAGACCAAGACCGGTGCCCTGACCGGGTGGCTTGGTGGAGAAGAACGGCTCGGCTACCCTCGCCAGGGTCGCTGCGTCCATGCCGGATCCGGTATCGGTCGCGCTCAGGCACACGTAGCGGGCAGCGGCTAGGCCAGCCGGCGCCGTCTTTCCCTCTTCGACGTTTTCCTCGACACAGTGGAACCGGAGCGTGCCGCCGTCCGGCATCGCGTCGCGCGCGTTGGTCGCGAGATTGACCAGCACGGTCTCCAGCTGGCCTTTGTCGGCAAACAGGCTCGGCAAGCTCGGCGCCACGCTCACCTCGATGCTGATTCGCGAGCCGAGCGCATGCGCCAGGACCTCGCGCATGTCGGCAAGCAGCCTGACGACATCGATCGGTTCGGCGCGGAGATCGCCGCGGCGGGCGAAGGCGAGCAGGCGGCGGGTGATGGCACTGCCGCGCTCGGCCGCCGCCGCAGCCGTCTGGGCCAGGCGCCGCACGCGATCCGGATCGGCGGAGCGCAACTCGATCAGCGCCAGGGCGCCGGCGATCGCTTGCAGCACGTTATTGAAATCGTGCGCGATACCGCCGGCAAGCTGGCCCAGCGCCTGCAGACGCTCGGCCTGCGCCGCGCGGCGCTGGGCGTCCTCCCGTGCGGCGAGCGCCTCGGCGACGCGCAGTTCGAGCTCGGTATTGAGCCGGCTCAGGGCGGTTTCGGCCGCGCGCCGCTCCGTGATGTCGAACGCGACGCCGACGAGGCCGGTGACCGTGCCGTCCGCACCGCGCATCGGCGTCTTGTTGACGAGCAGGACCCGCGTGCCGCCGCCCTCGACCGTGACCAGCTCTTCGACGCTCGCGCTGGCGCCTTCTTCCATCACGCGCTGGTCGCTTTCCCGCGCAATCGCCGCTTCCGCGAGATCATGCTGGAAGTCCTCGTTGGTGCGCCCGGCGACCACGTTCCAGTCCCGGCCGATGGTGGCGAGATACTGGCTGTTGGCGAGCAGTATGCGGCCGGCGCGATCCTTGGCGAAGACCGGGCACGGGGTCGTTTCGAGCACGGCGCGGAGCAGCGTAGAAGCGCGCTCCGCCTCTTCCTCCGCGCGCTTGAGCGCGGTGATGTCGTTGCTCAGCTCGATGACGGCCTCGCCGCCAGGCCCGTTGCCCTGGTGCAGGGCCCAATTGCTGACGACGGTGACCGGATTGCCGTCGCGCCGGACCCGCACGAGTTCGCCCTCCCAGCGCCCGACGCGCGAGAGCTCGGCCTCGATCTCCGCGCGCGGCTGCGGGTAGCTGGTGCGGAGCAGATCCTGGCAGAGCTCCCCGAGCGCCTCCTCACGCCCGTAGCCGTACAGCCGCTCGGCACCCTCGGTCCAGTAGGTGATCAGGCCGGAGCGGTCGCGCAGAAAGGCCTGCGCCAGGCCGAACGCGCGGGTGAATGTCTGAAGCCGGGCCAGGTCGGTCGCGACGGCACGGCGGATACGGCGTTGGTCGAAAGCAGCCAGCCCGAGCAGGATGCTGGCGAAGCTGCTCAGGGTGATCACCGCGACCCAGTTCAGAATGCTGGCCTCGTGCTGGCGCTGGCGTTCGTCCGTGAGTTTGATCTCCGCCGCGCCCTGGATCGCGTCCAACTCGGCGCGGCTGGCATCCATGAGCCGCTTGCCGGTGCCGGTGGCGACCCGTGCCACCGCCTCCCCGCTCGCACCGGCGCGGCGCAGGGCGATATTCTGCTCGGTCCAATCGAGTTTGGCCGCCGCGAGTTCGCGCAGCCGCTGCAGCCTCGGCGCGGCGTCCGGGAGTTCCGCCAGGTGCGTCGCGAGGGTGTCGAGCTCCGTGGCGATCCGGGCACGGCGGGCCGCGAAAGGCTCGAGAAACGCGCTATCCCCGGTCAGCAGATAGCCGCGTTCGCCGGTCTCGAGATCGATCAGGCTGCGATTGAGGGTGCCGACCGCGAGCTCGGCGGCGTGGATCTCGTCGGCGAACCGGTGCGCGACCTGCTCCTGGCGAAGATCTTTGCCGGCGAGCCACGCGGTGACGGCCAGCAGCAGCACGGCCACCGCCGTCGCGAACTCCGCACCGAACCGGCCACGAAGTCGCGCGCGATCGCTCGCAGTTGCTCGGTCCATCGGCCGAAGCTAGTGACGGTGCTCGCAATATACAAGCCAAACAATAAATGCGAATAAGCGTCAAAATCATCTTTGTGTCGAAACGAAGAATGTCACGGCGCCGCCGTCGGCTCTATAGCGAGGGGGATGTCGGCGGGGACAGTTCCGGCAGGATCACCAGGCCGTGCTGCAGCGCCTGACGGATCAGGCTGCCCTGGAACAGGCCGATGCCCTGGGCGAGCCCCCATTCCAGGGCCGCCTCGTGATGCACGCTGGCCAGCACGACGCGTTCGAGGTCGCCGATGGCATCGAGCGCGGCTCGGCCGGCGCCGGGCAGGCGGGCGAATTCGGGTGACCAGCGCAGATGAACGTAGTCCAGCCCGAGATCGGACACGGGCAGGGACGCGAGCAATGGCTGGGCCAGCCCGTGCAGGCCGAGCCGGTAGCCGCGGACGCGGGCGAAGTCACGGGCGAACAGAAAGCCGCGCGGGTCGGCGAGAATGTCGGGCGCGGCGAGATCGAGCACGACTTGTCCGCGCAGCGCCGGCGGCAGGGCGGCATCGAAGCGCTGGAACTCGGCGGAGAGGATGCCGCCGACGTGCATGTTCATCGCCAGCGGCCCGGACTGGCGGAGATCGGCCGGCTCGGCGAGCAGCACCAGGAGCCGCCGGTCCAGCGTGCGCACGAGGCGGCGGAACAGCGAGCGTTCGGCCCGCAGATTGACGCCGGGAACCATCGTCGCGGCGAGCTCATCGAGCGCGAGGAAGCGCTTTTCCCAGGCGATCCGCACCGCGCCGCTGCGCGCGACGGCACCGACCGGCTTGCGGCGGGCAAAGGAAGCGAGATCGGTCTGGGCGAGCGAGTGCTCCAACGCCGCCAGGGCGCGGGTGTCGAGCCGCTGCTGCGCCGGTTCGTCCCCCGGCGCGCGCGCCCCATCCTGCGACGATTCGCGGATCACTTGGGCCAGCGTCTCGGCATTGGCGGGCAGTTCCAGCCGTTCGACGAGGGCGGAGAAATCCGGCAGCGCCATCGGCATATCGGCGAGCAGCAGCCGCAGCCCGGCGAGCGCTGCCTCCAGCCGCTCGGACGCCTGGCCGCGCCAGACGACGATCGCGGTGCGCTCGGCAATGCGGAACAGCTGGGCACGATCGGCCCCGAGCAGCGGGTCGAGCGCGGCGAACAGCAGCCGGAGATGGTGCGGTCGCGTCAATTCCGGCGGCAGGGATCCGAGACGCAGCAGCAGAACCTGGCGGTTGATGCGCGCCGCCAGGCAGCTCTGGATCAGGCCGGCGAGCGCGGCTGCGTCATCGCGCCGGGGCAGCAACGCCATCACGGCCCTGCTCCTTTGGTCCGAGGCGCGGATGCCGCCTGGTCGAGCAGCGCCAGGTTGGCACAGCCGGCGCGACCGGCCTCGTCGAGGCTGGCGGCGCGGTCGGTGCATTGGCGGAAGCTGCAGCCGCTGGCGTGGGGGCAGACCTGCATGCGCTGCGCCGCCAGCATCGCCTCGACATGGGCGCCCTGGACGAGTTCCACGCCCTGCCCGACCGCCCATTCCAGCGCCGCGGCGCCACCGATCTGGCGCAGCACGACGCGCTCGGGTCCCAGCGCGCCGAGGGCCTGCGCCAGACGCTCGGCTTCGATGCCGCCGAGAGCCGTCGCGCCCGGCGGCAGGTCGATGGCGAGCATGTCGGGCTGCAAGGTCCAAGGACGGGTGAGGGCGAGCTGGGCTGGGGTGATCGCGCCGAGGAGGAAGAAGAACCCAGCCTCGGCCAGGGCCGCGCGCGCCCTGGCGTAGCCAGCGGGGTCGGCGCAGGCATCGACGAAGGAGAGCGAGATGCCGAGGCGGACGTCGTACGGCCGGCATGCCGCGACCAGAGCGAGGAAGCGCTCCGAGACGACGCTGGCCAGGGTCATCCGGACCAGATAACCCGGCCCAGCGCTCTGCGCGCGCACCACGTCGAGCGGCTGGCCGGTGCCGAGCGTGGCGGTGAGGCCGACCAGGAGCCGCTGGTCGAGCCGTTCGCCGAGATGGCGCGACAGGCCCGGATCCATGAGCGCCGAAGCGGACCGCGGGTGCTGGGCGCGCCAGGCGGCGGCCTCGTAGCCGATCTCGTGGGCGATGGGCTGCAGCCGCCGCCCTCCGCCAGGCAGGCGGAGCAGGCGAATGATGCTATGGCGGCGCAGCAGAGTGGGCAGCGCCAAGGGGGTGAGCGCCGCCTCGATCTCGTCGACCGTGCCTGGAGGGCAGTACGGATCCTCCTCCAGACTCTGCGGCGCCGCGCTCGCCTGAGCGGTGGCATAATCGGCGAGCGCGGCCGCGTCGGTCGCTAGGGCGAAGATCGAGATCGGCGCGCGGCCGTCCGGCGTCGCGGCACGAAACAGGCGGGCCAGCGTCTGCGCCAGCCCGGCCAGATCGCCGGCCGTGTCCTGGCAGACCAGAACGACGTCGCCGGAGTGGAGGGGAAAGACCTGCCCGTCCAGCCGCTCGGCCGCTTCCTGGATCACGGCGAGCGCGATCCGCCGATGCGCCAGGCGGGGAGAGGCCAAGCGCGAGAGGTGCAGCACGAGCGCGACCCGCGGCAGCGGGACCCGCTGGGCGCGTTGAGCCAATGCCAGAAGTCGGCCAGCTTCAGGGGGGACCACGGTCACGTCGGCCATTCTGGCCGCGCGCGAGGTGGCCGACCTCGGAGTCTCGTGTTCATTGGGCTCCGCGTCTTGCCTGCGCACCTTCCCGCCAGCGCGGCCACGGCGTGCGGCCATGGCGTCGCGGCGAGCATTCCGACTATGATCGGCTTGGCATGATTACTCCCGCGTTACCGCCACCGCCTTCGCGCCGATGACCCTGGCCGCGCCGATCGTCGCGCCCGGGCGTCTGCCGCCGGGACTACGGGTCTATGCGATCGGCGACATCCATGGCTGCGCGGACCAGCTGGCGGCGCTGCACCGGGCGGTCCTGGCGGACCTCGCCGACCGTCCCGTGCCGCGCGCGGAGCTGGTGCATCTCGGTGACCTCCTCGATCGTGGCCCGGACAGCGCCGGGGTGATCGAGGCGCTGCTGGCCTTGCAGGCGAAGGCGCCGCCGGCGGTGCTGACGATCACGCTGCGCGGCAATCACGAGCAGATGGCGCTCGACGCGCTGAGCGGCGATGAGGTCGGCCTCTGGCTCGACAATGGGGGGGCGGCGACATTGTCGAGCTGGGGCGTGCCACCGCGCCTGCGCCCGGCCGCCTGGGCCGGGTTGATCCAGCCGGCGCATCTCGCCTTCCTGCGGGCCTTGCCGCTGCGCCACCGAGCCGGCGACTATCTGTTCGTCCATGCCGGCGTGCGACCGGGCGTGCCGCTCGGCGCGCAGACCGCCGACGACCTACTTTGGATCCGCGAGCCCTTCCTCTCGGCCACGGAGCCATTCGGGGCGGTTGTCGTGCATGGCCATACGCCGACGCCGGCGCCGGTGGTGCGCGCCAACCGCGTCGGGCTCGATACCGGGGCCGTGATGGGCGGGGCGCTGACCTGCGGCGTGTTCGAGGCGGATCGGCTGGGCTTCCTCGCCGCGTGAGCGCCGGGCCGCCGATGGCGTGCGTCGATGGCGGCTTGCCACGCCGTCGGCACGGCGCTAGGCGGTATCGATGCACACACGCACGCCTTCCGGGTCCGAACCGGGCCGTGACGATGCGATGGCGGCGGCGCTCAGCCAGGCCATCGAGCGATTTTCCCGCGCCAGCGTTCTGGTCGTCGGCGACGCCATGCTCGACCGGTATTTCTACGGCCAGGTCACCCGGATCAGCCCGGAAGCGCCGGTGCCCGTGCTGTCGGTCGACCGCGAGGTCGCGCTGCCCGGAGGCGCGGGCAATGTCGTGCGCAACCTCACCGCGCTCGGCGTCGCCGTTGCCTTCGTCTCGGTGGTGGGCGACGATCAGACCGGCTCCGACCTCACAGGGCTGATCGGCGGTCAGCCAGGCGTCGAGCCCTGGCTGCTGGTGCAGGGTGGCCGCAAGACGACGCTGAAGACGCGCTTCGTCGCCCTCGGCCAGCAGCTTCTGCGCGCCGATCAGGAGCAGACCGACGCGATTCATCCCAAGCTCGCCGAGCGGCTGCTACGCATCGCGCGTGACGCGATGGTGGCGACCTCGGTCACGGTGCTGTCCGACTACGGCAAAGGCGTGCTGGCAGGCGAGGAGGCGGCGCAGCTCGTCGCGACGGCGCGCCAGGCCGGGCGGCGCGTCGTCGTCGACCCCTGCGGCGGGCTCGAGCGGTTCGCCGGCGCCGACCTGATCGTGCCGACGTCGCTTGAGATCACGGAGACGACCGGGCTGGCGGCCGAGACCGACGCCGAGCTCGCCGCCGCCGCCGCTGAACTGCGCCAGCGGCACGGGTTCGGCGCCGTCCTTGTCCAGCGCGGCGAGGCCGGGCTGGCCCTGTGCGACGACGAGGGCACGCGGTTCCTGCCGGCGATTCCGGACGATCCTTATGACCCGTCCGGCCTCGCGGACACCATCATCGCCGTGCTCGCCGCCGGCGTGGCGGTGGGTCTGGCACTCCCGCTGGCGGCGCATCTCGCCCATCTCGCCACCGGCATCAGTGCCGCCAAACCCGGCACGGCCGTCGCACTTCCCGACGAACTGCGCGCTGCGCTCGCCGCGCCCGCAGCGGCGATGGCCCGATGACAGACCGGCCCGCGCGTAGACCCCCCGCAAGGGCGCGCTCTACGCGCGGAACTGAATAACCTCGCGCAGCAGCGGGTAGATTTCCTGCTCCCAGCGCCGACCGCTGAAGACGCCATAATGACCGACGGCGGTCTGCATATGATGACGCTTGAAGGCCGGCCGAAGCCCGGCGCAAAGGTCGAGCGCTGCCGCCGTCTGCCCGAGGCCGCAGATATCGTCCCGTTCGCCTTCAATGGTGAGCAGAAACGTGTCGTCGATGGCGTCGAGCCGTACCGTCTGACCGCGCCAGGAAAGCTCGCCGAGAGGCAGCGTGTGGTCCTGGAAAATCCGCTGCACGGTTTCCAGATAGAACTCGGCCGGCAGGTCCATGACGGCGAGATATTCGTCATAGAAGCGTCGGTGGTTTTCGGCCGAGGGATGGTCCTCCGTCACCAGCGCGCCGAGATATTTGATCTGGGCCAGCAGGTGACGGTCCAGATTCATCGACATGAACGCGGATAGCTGGAGGAAGCCGGGATAGACACGCCGCCCGCTCCCTGGATAGCGCCGCGGCACGACCCCGATCATTTTCTCCTCGAACCAGGTGATCGGGCGCGATTTGGCGAGCTGGTTGACCTTGGTCGGGTTGGCGCGGGTATCGATCGGGCCGGCCATCAGCGTCAGGCTGCGCGGCGTGCAGGGATTGCCCGCCTCAGCCATGACCGCGACTGCGACGAGCGCCTGCACCGTCGGCTGGCACACGGCGACGACGTGGCTGCGCGGACCGAGCGCCTCGATGAAGGCGATGAGATGAGCGACATGATCGTCGAACCCGAACGGCCCCTCGGCGAGCGGCACGTCCCGGGCGTTGTGCCAGTCCGTGATGAAGACATCGTGCTCCGCCAGCAGCACTTCGACCGTGTGCCGCAGCAGGGTCGGGAAATGGCCCGAGAGCGGCGCCACCACCAAGACCTTCGGTTGCTCGGCGCCGATCGTCTCACCGTCGAGCTCCTTGCGGAAATGGAGGAGCGTGCCGAACGGCGCCCGCAGAGCCGGTTCCTCGCGTACCTCCACGCGGTCATCGCCGACCGTCACCGGATCGAGCCCGAAGCTTGGGCGGTCGTGCGTGGTGCCGCCATGGGCGAACACGTCGAGGGCGGCGCTCGCATGGCGTAGCCCCAGATCGAGCGCCATGAAGGATGGCCAGGGCACCGGGGCGGCGAGCCACCCCGAGAGGGCGCGCGAGAACGATCCGGCGCTGTTGCGCACGTGCTTGAGCGCCGTGCTGCCGGTTCGCGCGGCGAGCCGCAGCGGATCGACCAGATCGGCCTGCGCTTGATAGAGTTCGTAGATCATCCGGCGTCCCCGGCATGGACCGCGCCCGCGTCGCGGACGTCGTTACGAGATGAGGTCATCGGGGGCGGCGGTCGCCGAGGACGGATCATCGGGGCGCCGGCCCAAACGGGCCGGCATTCAGCGAAAGGGGCTCAGGCATGGCCGAAGCGACGTTGCTCATCAGCAGCAAGAACTATTCCTCCTGGTCGTTGCGCGGGTTTCTGCTCGCGCGCCTGTCGGGGATCGACTTCGTCGAGGAGCGGGTCTCGCCCGAGGATCCGCGCACGAAGGCCGAGCTGCTGATGCGCACCTCCTCGATCCTCATACCCTGCCTGATCCATGGCGACGTCTCGGTTTGGGACACTATCGCAATCGCCGAATACCTCAATGAATCGAAACCGCTGGCGCGAATGCTGCCGGAGGAGCAGCGGGCCCGGGCCCGCTGCCGATCGATCAGCGGAGAGATCCACTCCGGTTTCACCGCGCTGCGGTCATCGTTGCCGATGAACATCCGGTTCCGCAAGCCGGGGTTCACCATCTGGTCCGCTGCTCAGGCCGATATCGATCATATTTGTGACATGTGGCGCGATTGCCTCACAACCTGGGGTGGCCCGTTCCTCTTCGGGGCCCGGCCAAGCATCGCCGATGCCATGTATGCCCCCGTCGTAACGCGGTTCATGAGCTACGACGTTGCCCTCGATGCGGCGTGCCAGAGCTATGGCGCGACCGTCCTGGCTTGGCCCGACATGGCCGAATGGGTCGCCGCGGCGCTCGAAGAGCCGCAGGAGATCGATGAGCTCGATCTCGATTTCTGAGTGAGGCCGCGTTCAGCCGGCATCGAGCGCGGCCCGTAGTGCCCGCCCCTCCCGCCCGGCCGGGTCGATCGCGCCGAGACGCAGCGCGAGATCGATCAGGACCAGGTTGACGTTGAACTTGAAGTCGTCGGTCTCGCGCATGGCCGCGATCACGCGTGCCAGTGGCCAGAGCTCGAAGCCGGCCACCTCGCCGTCCATCGGCACCGGGGTGAAGTCGTCCGGCAGTTCGAGATCGAACAGGTGCAGGCGATCGCGCCGCAGCCCCTCCGGGCGCTCCATGGTGTA
Source organism: Pseudomonadota bacterium (assembly GCA_021845595.1). GTDB lineage: Bacteria > Pseudomonadota > Alphaproteobacteria > Acetobacterales > Acetobacteraceae > JAJZVV01. The sequence goes on from JAJZVV010000021.1 coordinate 36,194, forward strand.
GGCGATGTGTCCGACGGCGCGTGCCTGTGCCGCCAGCGTGGCGGGAATCCCCGCCTCCTCGGCCGCTTCCTTGACCAGCGTCTCCGCCGGCGTGAGCCCCGCCGGGATGCCGCCGGCGACGAGATGGTCGAGCTTGCCGGGATCCAGCGCCTTGTCGGCGGCGCGGCGGGCGACCCAGAGATGCAGACCGCTCCGGCGGCGCACCACCCCGTTCACATGCACGCCTTCGGCCGCGATGCCGAACAGCGGCAATGCGCCGCGGTCGATACGCGCCAGAACCGGCCCGCCCGGCGCTGCGCGCACATCGAACGCCTCGCCCCGCGGGCGGAAGCGCCCACGCGCGGCGAGTGTCTCGGCCAGCTCCGTCAGCCGCGCCGCCGTCTCCAGCTCCACCGCGCCGGGTTCGCGGCGTACCCCTTCGAGCAGCGCGGCATCGGCCGGCTGGATCCAGCCCACCGTGACCCCGCCGATGCGCAGCGCCAGCCGCGATCCGGGCAGGCGGGCGGTGTGGCAGGCCTCGATATGGCGCAGCAGGCTGGTGGCAGGCATTTTTGCAGCCCAAGCCCGATTCAGGCCTGCGGCGGCGCCTCAGCTGTTCGGTCCGCGTTCCATCGACACGGGCTGCCAGCGCCTGAGCCCGCTGCCCACCAGGACGGACGGGTTGACGCAGCTCATCGGCCAGCGCCCGGTGGCGATGAGGGCGAGTTCCTGGCCGACATGGCGTTTGCGGGCGGGATCGAAGCGCGCCGACGCCGAGGCGACATGGGCGGTGAGAATGACGTTGCCCATGCCGAGCAGCGGGTTGTTGTGCCCCGGCGGCTCGGTCTCCAGCACATCCAGCGCGGCACCGGCGATCCAGCCCTCCTGCAGCGCTCGGATCAGCGCCGGCTCGTCCACGGTCGCGCCGCGGCCGGTGTTGATGAACAGGGCGGTGGGCTTCATGCGGCGGAAATGCGCCTCTCCGAGCATATGCCCGGTCTCCGGCGTCCCCGGCGCGTGCATCGAGACGAAGTCCGCGCGTTCCAGCACGTCGCCGAGGCTCGCCGGTTCGACGCCGTAGGGGCTCATCGCCAGCTCCTCGATATAGGGATCATAGGCCAGCATGCGCAGTCCGAACGGCCGCGCCCGGACGGCGACCGCGCGGGCGACATGGCCGAAGGAGATGAAGCCGAGGGTCTGGCCCATCAGCCGCGGCAGTTTCAGCAGCGCCGGCCGCCCCTCCTTCCAACGCCCCTCGCGCACCATGCGGTCCTGCTCGACGAGCCGGCGGAAGCCGCCGAGCAGCAGCGTCATCGCATGGTCGGCGACTTCCTCGATGAACGTGTCGGGGCAGTTCGTCACCGGAATGCCGCGCTCGGTGGCGGCGGCGACGTCGACCGAGTCGACGCCGACGCTGCCGAGCACGATGGCGCGACAGCGATCCATTCCTTCGATGATGCGCCGGGTGATGGGGATCGCCTTGGCGTAGAGCGCATCGGCGTGGCGGGCGCCGGCGATGAAGGCCTCCTCGGTCGGCGCTGGAATCTCGACGATCTCGGCATCCAGCCCGGCGAGCGGTTCCATCTCGGTCTCGTAGCCGCCGCCGGCCACCGAATAGCTGACCCCAGCCGGCGTCGCGATGGTGAATTTGGCCATTTCGTCCTCCCTGGTGGTCTGATCGGCCCAGCGCCGCGCCGTTTGCATCGGCAGTCGGCGCGCCGCGCCGCGTTGGGCCATGATTGGCCGCGTCGGCGCGGTGCCGCAAGCCTGGTTGACGCGGCCGATATTTCGATTATTGCGGAGATATGGAAAAAACGGCTGCCCTCGTCGCGCTGGCGGCGCTGGCCCAGGAAACCCGGCTCGACATGTTCCGCCTGCTCGTCGAGGAAGGCGCGGCGGGCTGTTCCGCCGGGCGGATCGGCGAGCGGCTCGGCCTGCCCGCGGCGACGGCCTCGTTCCATCTTGGTCACCTGCGCCAAGCCGGGCTGATCCGCGTCCGCCGCGCCGGCCGCTCGCGGATCTATGCCGCCGAATATGAGGCGATGAACCGCCTGATCGATTTCCTCACCACCAATTGCTGCCACGGCGATCCCCGCGCCTGTGGCCTCGCTCCTTCCCGCCTGACGGTGCAGCCGTGACGGTGCAACCATGAGTGTCACGATCTACCACAACCCGGCCTGCGGCACCTCGCGCAACGTGCTCGGTCTGATCCGCAACGCCGGCATCGAGCCGGTGGTGATCGAATATCTGAAAACGCCGCCGCGCCGCGACGAGCTGGCCGGGCTGATCGCCCGCATGGGGGTCCCGGTGCGCGACGTGCTGCGGCGCACGGGCACACCCTATGACGAACTCGGGCTTGACGATCCCGCCCTGGCCGACGAGGCGCTGCTGGATGCCATGATGGCGCACCCGATCCTGATCAACCGCCCGATCGTCGTGACGCCCCTCGGCGTGCGGCTGTGCCGGCCGTCGGAAACCGTGCTCGACATCCTGCCCCGGCCGCAGCGCGGTGCCTTTGCCAAGGAGGATGGTGACGCTGTGGTCGATGTGCGCGGCCGTCGCCTGACCTGAGGGCCTGAGGGAAGGAGCCAACCCGTGTCGCAGCACCTCGCCACCACGCCCGGCCGGGCCGGCGTCCGTCCGGCGATGAACCTGTTCGAGCGCTATCTGACCCTGTGGGTGGCGCTCTGCATCGTTGCCGGCGTCGGGCTCGGTCACGCGGTCCCGGCGCCGTTCCACTCTCTCGGCGCGGCGACCGTCGCGCAGGTCAATCTGCCGGTGGCGGCGCTGATCTGGCTGATGATCGTGCCCATGCTGCTGAAGATCGACCTCGCGGCGCTGCGCCGGGTCGGTGCGCACTGGCGCGGCATGATGGCGACGGTGGGGGTGAACTGGCTGGTGAAGCCATTCTCCATGGCGCTGCTCGCCTGGCTGTTCATTGGCGGCCTGTTCCGCCCATTGCTGCCCGCGGCCGAGATCGACAGCTACATCGCCGGCCTCATCCTGCTCGCCGCCGCCCCATGCACGGCGATGGTGTTCGTCTGGTCGAACCTGCTCGATGGCGAGCCGAACTTCACCCTCAGCCAGGTGGCGCTGAACGACACGATCATGGTGGTGGCGTTCGCGCCGATCGTGGGCCTGCTGCTCGGGCTGTCCTCCATCAGCGTGCCGTGGGACACGCTGCTGCTCTCGGTCGGGCTCTACATCGTCATCCCGGTGATCGCGGCACAGGCCTGGCGGCGCGCCTTGCTCGCTCGTGGCGGCGCCGCGGCGCTGGCGCGAACGCAGGCCTGGCTCGGGCCGGTGTCGCTCCTCGCCCTGCTGCTCACCCTCGTGCTGCTGTTCGGCCTGCAGGGCGAACAGATCGTGCGCCAGCCGGCGGTGATCGCGCTGCTGGCAGTGCCGATCCTGGTCCAGGTCTATTTCAATGCGGGGCTTGCGTACTGGCTCAACCGCCGTCTCGGCACCGAATGGTGCGTCGCCGGACCGTCGGCGCTGATCGGCGCTTCCAATTTCTTCGAGCTGGCGGTGGCGACTGCCATCGCGCTGTTCGGCTTCCAGTCCGGTGCCGCGCTGGCCACGGTCGTCGGCGTGCTGGTCGAGGTGCCGGTGATGCTGTCGGTCGTGCGCATCGTGCGGGCCACGCGCGGCTGGTACGAGGCCGGCGCGCGGCGCCCTGCGGCTCGACCGGCATGAGCGCGGCGGCACCGGGGGAGAATCCGGCGGCCGAGGCGCGGGAGGTCGCGCTGCCGGCGCTGGCGCCGCATCTCTTGCCCCGGCCCGATCCCTCCCGGCTGGAGCCCGCGGTGCGCGCCACCCATCCGCCGCGCATCCTGCTGCTCTATGGCTCTATGCGGGAGCGCTCCTACAGCCGTCTCCTGGTTCTTGAGGCCGAGCGCATTCTGCGCCATCTCGGCGCCGAGACGCGCGTGTTCGACCCGCACGGGCTGCCGGTTGTCGACAGTGCCCCCGCCACGCACCCGAAAATCGTCGAACTGCGCGGCCTGTCGCAATGGTCGGAGGGGCAGGTCTGGTGCAGCCCCGAGCGCCACGGCGCCATCACCGGGGTCTTCAAGAACCAGATCGACTGGCTGCCGCTCGCCGACGGCGCCTTGCGCCCGACGCAGGGGCGGACGCTGGCGGTCATGCAGGTCTGCGGCGGCTCGCAGAGCTTCAACGCCGTGAACACGCTGCGCCTGCTCGGCCGGTGGATGCGGATGTTCACCATCCCGAACCAGTCGAGCGTGCCGAAGGCCTACGAGCAATTCGACGAAGCCGGCCGGATGCTGGCCTCGCCGCTCTATGATCGCGTCGTCGACGTGATGGAGGAACTGGTCCGCTTCACCTTGCTGCTGCGTGACCGCGCCGACTACCTCACCGACCGCTACAGCGAACGCAAGGAGGCCTTTGCTCTGCCCTCACAGCTATGACCAAGCCGCAGATCAGTCACCTTCTGATAGCACTGCTAATCGTAACTAAGGTTATTAAATTCCTCCCTGTCGGTGGCCGGGACATTCCCGCACCACCGACCGGGTTGGACGCCCCCGCCGGATCGGGGGTCGGTTGAGAAGGATGACGATCATGAACCGGATGCTTCTTGTGGGCGCAACCGTACTGGGCATGGCGGCTGCGGGCATCGTCGCCGGCGACCATCTGCCGGGGTTCGGGATGAGCGCAGCATTGGCCAAGGTGCACACCGAGCAGAACTGGGCCTCCGGCGCGCAACCCAGGCAGGAGCGGGCGATTCTGGCCGCGCTCCGCTCGCCGGAGAATTCGACCACTGCGGCGCTGCGCACGCCGGAAAACGCCACGACGGCAGCGCTCCGCAGCGAGCGGAATGCGACCACCGCAGCCCTGCGGACGGAGCAGAACGCGACGACCGCCTGATCGCGCGGCTATCGGCGGACCTCCCCCGCCCCGGCACGGGCGCCGGCTGCAACTGCGGCCTGTCAATCGGCGCGCAAAAGGGACCCCCTATCGGCGTCCAAAAGGGACCCCCCCCGGTAGCGGCTTGTGCCGGTAGTCCATAGGGGGGACCCGCGCGCCGCGGAGTGCCCGCCCCGAGGCTGACGC
>JAJZVV010000040.1 GCA_021845595.1 Pseudomonadota bacterium
GCTTGGCCGGGGCGGCCTGGTGTGTCTCGATGCGGGCCGCGAGATCAGCCAGCGCGCGCTTCAGCTCGGCATGGCGGGTGCGCAGCGAGGCGATGTTGCGTTCGAGCTGGTCGATGCGCCCGGCGAGCTGCTCACGCCCCGCGCCGGCGCTGGCGCCGGTGCTGGCGCGAGCCGGCTTGGCCGCGGCTTTCGGCGCCGGCTTCGGTGCCGAGGCCTTCACCGCCTTCGCAGCGCCTCGCGCGGGCTTCGCGGCCGCTCCCTTCCGGGCGCCAGCGCCCTTGCCGCCCCGCGCGGCGCTTCGTGGTGTCGTGGCACGTGCCATCTGTCGTTTCTCCTGACTCGTTTCGTGATCGCCGCGGACGCGCAAGCGTTTGACGGGCGCGCACAACGCCAGACACGTCTATCATTTTTCCATCAAGCGCAACAGCGTCAAGCCGACAGTACCGTCGCGAGTCGCCCGGCCATGCCCCATGATTTCTCTCGCCACAACGCGATCGTCGGATGCTTGCGTCATCGACCTCACCAGAATACCGCAGACGAAATTCAAGAACCCAGGCCAGTTACGAACGACACGCCCGTCAGCGGCGGCGGGGATGGCGGCAAGCCGGCCGCCAAGCCCCCCGTGGTGCCCTCAGCCGGCGAAGCGCGCTTCCGGCATGCCCCGGACACCGAGACCGTGGATCGCAAACAGCGAGCCGCGCAGCACGCCGTCGCCGGGGAAGCGCGGCAGTGGTGGCTTGGCCATCGAGGTAACAAACAGCACATCCAGGTCGGGCCCGCCGAACATCACGCTGGTCACTTTCCTCACCGGCATCTCGATCACGCGGTCCACACTGCCATCAGGCCGATAGCGCACCAGCTTGCCGACATAGACATGCGCGCTCCAGACGCAGCCCTCCGCATCCACCGTCGCGCCGTCGAAGCCGCCGCCATCGGTCTTCGGGCGCGTGCAGAAGGCGCGCTTGTTGGCGACCGTGCCGGTGCGTTGATCGTAATCATAGGCGGAGATTTCACCCGACCAGGTATCGGTGAAATAGAACGTGCCGCCGTCCGGGCTCCAGCATGGGCCGTTACTGACGACGATGCCGCTGTCGAGTCGGGTCACTTTCAAATCCGGGTCAAGACGATACAGCGCGCCGTTCGGGCCTTCCTCCTGCGTGTCCATCGAGCCGGCAATGAAGCGGCCTTGCCGATCCACCTTGCCGTCGTTCAGGCGGTTGTTGGGACGGTCCGGCTCGGGATCATGGATCGGCGTCACCTCGCCGGTTGTAAAATCGAGGAGATGGAAGCCGCGTGCCAAAGAGACGACGGCCCCGCCCGGTTTGCGCAGGCACATCGAGCCGATCTTCTGTGGCACGTCCCATGCTCGCACCTCGCGCCCGTCCGCCGTGCAGCGGAACACGCGTCCATCAAAACTGTCGATCCAATAGAGGCGCTGCTCCTCCACGTCCCATAACGGGCCTTCACCGAGCGTGGTTTTCACGTCCACCAGCACTTCGATGCGCATCTGTGTTTCCTCCTCCCTAGCCACGGAATCGCGGCTCTGGTAGGCCGCGCATGCCAAGTCCATGCACGGCAAACAGTCCACCCGCCTCGCGCTCCTGCCGCCGCTGCCCGCGGAACGGCCGCGCCATCGACGTCACATAGAGAATGTCGAGATCGGCGCCGCCGAAGCTCATACTTGTGATGCTGTCCACCGGCATGCCCAGCAACCGGTCGATGGTGCCGTCCGGCGCGAATCGCACGAGGCGGCCGCCGTAGACTTCCGCGCTCCACACATAGCCTTCGGCATCCACTGTGGCGCCGTCCGGATAGCCGCGCAGATGGCCCTCGAAATCGGCGAAGACGCGGCGGCTCAGCAGGCTGCCAGTGGCGGTGTCGTATTTATAGGCCCAAATCCGCCGTGCCCAGGAATCCGCGAAATAGAACGTACCGCCATCGGGACTCCAGCACGGACCATTGCTGACGATGATCCCGGTTTCAAGCTGCGTCACGGTCCGGTCCGGATCGAGACGATAGAGCCCAGCCAGCGGTTCCCGCTCCTCATAGTCCATGGAACCGGCGAGGAACCGCCCCTGGCGATCGACCTTGCCATCGTTCATGCGCGTGCGGCGGATGTCGCGCTCAGGGTCAGCGATCAGCGTCAGTTCGCCGCCGCCGAAGTCGAAGAAGTGAAAGCCGTTGCGCAGCGAGACCACCGCGCCGCCGCCCTCGCGCAAGCACATCGAGCCGATATGCTCCGGTAGCGCCCAGGTTCTGTGGTCCTCGCCGCGCGCATCGGCGCGGTGGATCTCGCCGCCGTGGCTGTCGATCCAATAGAGCCGCTGCTCCTCCACGTCCCATAGCGGGCCTTCGCCGAGTTCGTCGCATGATTCGCCGAGACGTTCGATTCTCATCGTGGCAATTCCCCTTTCCGAGCCTCAGATCCTGCGCTCGCGCAGCGCCAGCACGGCGCTCAACACGACAAGGCCGAAGATGATGTCCCGCGTGGCGTCGGGCAGCGTGGTACCGGCCAGCAAAGTGGAAAGAGCCGTTAGCAGCAGGACGCCGCCGAGCATGCCGAGATAATGCCCCTGTCCGCCGGTAATCAGCGTGCCGCCCACGACGACGACCGCGATCGAGGGCAGCAGGTATTCGTCGCCCATGCCCAAACTTGCCTGGCCCGAGAAGCCGGATAACAGGATGCCGACCAGCGCGCTGCAGAAGCCCGACAGCGCATACACTCCGATCAGCGTCGCGCCGACCCGCACAGCGCTCAGCCGCGCCACCAGCGGGCTGTTGCCGACAGCATACAGATTGCGGCCGAACACCGTCTGCCCGAGCAGCAACATCGCGGCGGTGATGAACAGGAACAGGAACCACACCACCGGCGTCAGCCCGACGAGATGCCCGGTCATGAACCAGCGCTGCGCGGGGGAGGAATAGCCCGCCGGCGTGCCGTTGCAATAGAGCAGCGCGGCCCCCTGCAGGATGCCGTTCATCGCCAGCGTCATGACGATCGGCGGCAGGCCGAGCAGTACCACACCGATACCGTTGAGGATCCCGAGCGCCACGCCGATCAGCAGGCCGAGCGGGATCACCCAGGTGGCGACCTGCCCGGCGCCATGGATCAGGCCCGAGGTTAGGATGCCCACGAAACCGATCATCCACGGCACCGACAGATCAAGCCCGCCGGTGAGAATAACCGCACCCTGGCCGAGCGCCAGGATCGCGAGGAACGACGACAGCACCAGCAGCGCGTTATAATAACCGGGGTTGTCCAACGTGCCGCCGAACAGCAGTTGCGATACGACCAGCACGATCACGAACCCGGCATAGGCCGGCAGGATCATGCGGAGTGCCGGCTGGTTGCGCGTGAACCAGCTGGTCGCCATCGCTCCAGCCACACGGGCAGTGGGCCGCGCCGACAAGGGTGGCATCGGCGCGCCGGGTGGAAGGCCAGAAGCCAGCGCGTCAACCGCTCGCGCCGCCAGTTTGGTGCGCAGCAACCGCAGGTAGAAGGCGATGGGTGACTGGTGGTTCAGGGATGCCACCAGCACCGCCAGCAGCAGGATCGATCCCTCGGCGATCGAGCTGAAATAGGCGGAGACGTTCAGCACCAACAGGATGTTGACGACAATCATCAGCGTATAGGCGCCGACAATCGAGCCCATCGCCCCGCCGCGGCCGCCGCCCAGCCGCGTGCCGCCCAACACAACGGCGATGAACACCTGCAGCAGCATCGGCCGCCCGACCAGCGGATCGGCGGACCCGGTCTGCGCCGAAACGAACGCACCCGCCGCGCCGTAGAAACTTCCCGCGAGCACGTAGGCGGCGAAAACCACCCTCCGCACCGGCACGCCAGCGGCATAGGCTGCATCAGCATCGCTGCCGACAGAATAGAGGCCGACGCCAAAGCGCGTGTTCTTCAGCAGCAGCCAGGCGCCGGCAGCCACCAGCACCACCACAACCGGCGCCGGCAGCCAGTTCGGAATGGCGCTGCCGGTGAAAAAGCTGACAAACTCCGGCGCGATGGTCCCGCCCGGCTTGTCCATCACCAGCAGGGTGACGCCCTGCACGATGAACATCGCCGACAGCGTCACCACGATCGCCTGCATCCGCACGACTACCACGAAAAACCCGTTGAAGGCGCCGACCAACCCACCGGTCGCCAGTGCCACGCCAAAGCTGCCGACCTGCGAGGACACCGAGGCGCCCATCACGCTGGCCACAACCACATTGACCAGCGAAACCACCGCCCCTGTGGAGAGATCGAACCCGCCGGTCAGGATCACCAGCGTCTGTCCCATCGCCGCCAGCGCCAGCGCCGCGCCACCGGCCGAGAGAAAGCTGAACTCGAAATAGTTGAACGGCCCTGGTGTGATCAGATCAACGGCCAGGAACAGCGCGAGGAATACGGCGCACGCGACGACCAGGCCGCGCTGGCGTCCCCAGCGTGGCCGCCACAAGCTGCGGCGTGCCGTGGCGCCGATTGTCGTCGAGGTCATGCCAATGTTTTCCCTGCGGCGGCGGTTTCGCCGAGCGCGGCGCGCATGATCGCCTCCTCCTCGATTCCGTCGCCAGCGAGTTCCGCCACGAACCGGCCCCCGTACATGACGAGAACGCGGTCGCACATGTTCACGAGTTCTGGAATTTCCGTGGAGTGGAAAAGAATCGCGCCACCCGCATCGGCGAAGTCGCGCATGAGCACGTAGATCTGGTGCTTGGTGCCGACATCGACCCCGCGCGTCGGATCGAACAGCAGCAGGATGCGGCTGCCCGCCAGCAACCACTTCGCCATCACCAGTTTCTGCTGGTTGCCGCCGGAAAAGGCGTTAGCCGCAGTATAGAGGGCGCGCGGAGGCACCTCCACCCGCGCCAGCACATCGGCCACGGCGCGGGTCTCAGCGGCGGTATCGATCACGCTGAAACGCGCGAAGCGGCGGATAATTGGCAGCGAGACGTTGAAGCGGCCCGGCATCTTGAGAAACAAACCCTCGGTCTTGCGCTCTTCGGGCACCAGGCTGATACCGATGCCGTCGCGGATCGCATCGCGCGGCGACGCCAGCACCACTTTTCGACCATCCACGGCAAGAGAGCCAGAGGTCAGAGGCGTCATACCGAAGCAAGCCAGGAACAACTCCTGCTGTCCCATTCCTTGCAGTCCGGCAATGCCCAGGATTTCGCCGGCGCGCAGGGTGAATCCGGCGCCACGCAGCTTGCCGGCGGTCGCCAGCCCTTCTGCCGCCAGCACCGGCGCGCCGGAGGGGGCCACGGCGGGACGCGGCGGGAACGTGCTGGCAAGCGAACGGCCGATGATCATACGGATCACCTCGTCGTCCTGCACCTCATCGACCGCGGTGGTGCCAATGCTAGTGCCGTTGCGCAACACCGTCAGCCGGTCGCAGAACCGCCGCACCTCGCGCAGCCGGTGCGAGATGAACACGATGGTCACGCCTTCGTGGCGCAGCCGGTCGATCTGCGCGCCCAGCCAGTCAATATCGCGACCGGAGAGGGTGGAGGTGGGTTCGTCGAGAAGCAGGATACGCGGCCTGCGGAACAGCGCGCGCGCAATCTCGATCTTCTGGCGCAGGGCGAGGTCGATCTCGCCGATCTCGGCATGAAGGTCGATGTCCTCCAGGCCAAGGGCGGCGAAATGCGCGGCAACCCGCGCCTCGCCCTCGCGGCGCCGCAACTGGCCGAGCAACCCGGCCGGCGCATGCGGCAGCAGCATATTCTCCACGACCGAGAGATCGCGCACCAGCGTGAGTTCCTGGAACGCGGTCTGCACGCCGTGGCGCTGTGCCTCGATCGGATGCGACAGCGTTACCTCGCGTCCGAACAGCTTAATCCGTCCCCGATCAGGCAGGATCAGGCCGGAGAGCAGCTTGACGATGGTGGATTTGCCGGCACCGTTCTCCCCGAGCAGCGCATGCACGTCGCCAATGGCGACACTGAACTCGGCGTCGTTCAGCGCGACGGTCGCGCCATAGGTTTTGGTGACTTTGTCAACCGACAGCGCGGGGACGCCTTTTCTGTCCGGAACGGGCGGGAGGGACATGCCCTCCCGCATCAGCACGGTCACTGCTCCGGCTTGCCGTTCAGGGCCGCCTGCGACCCGATTTCCGGCGTCTCCGGCGAGTAGATCGAGGCGAACCAGCCGGGGTTGCTGATGATCGAGGGCTGGAACACGTTGCAGCCGGCCTGCATCTCCGCCCAGGTGCCTTCCTGGCACAGCTTGACAGTCTCGCTTGTCACCACCGGCAGCGGCAGCTTGGTCAGCTTCGGGATCTCCTTGCCTTCCAGCTTATCCACCGCGAGCTTCAGCGCGAGGCCGCCGGAATAGGGCGGCGAGGCATAGGAGATGCTGGCCTCGCCCATCGGGCGATAGGTGGCGTTCGCGCCTTTCACGCCGGTGTCGTTGACCGGGAGCATCTGGATGCGGTGGCCGTTGGCGCCTTCGCCGGCACAGGGCTTCAGCTTGTCGTCGGGGATGCCGGCCTCCTTTGCCATCGATGCGATCGTGTAGCAGCCGACCTGCACCCAGAATCCGTCGATCTCGTTCCAGGGATGTGTGGTCAGGATCTTCGTGATCTCGGTCCGCGCCACCGCCTGGCTCCACATCCCCACGCCCTCAGCGACGATGTGCATGCCGGGATGCTTGGCGAACACCTCCTTCGCCGCCGCGGTGCGCTGGGTGTCGACGGAAGTGCCGGGCACCCCGGTCAGCACCACGATGTTGCCCTTGCCGTTGAGCTTCTGCGCCAGCCACTCGGCGGTCACTCGCCCGGCCTCGGGCTGGTCGATATGCACGTTATAGGCACAGGGCTCGGTGATCTCGGCGTCGTAGGCGATGATCACCACGTGGCGCTGACAGGCATTGCGCACCACCTGATTGAGCGCGGTCGGCGAGATCGGATAGACCACGATCGCCTGCGCGCCCTGCTGCACCATGGCGTTGATCTGCTGGATCTGGCGCTGCGCGTTCGGGCCGGCGACCTGCACCTGCAGGTCGACCTTGCCGCGATAATCCTTCGATGCCGCCATCGCCTTGACCATGTTGGCCGCTTCGGCCTGCCAGTCATTGCCGATATAGCTCATCGACAGGAAGATCTTGAACTTCTTGTCGACGGCATGGGCGTCGTGCGCGCCGGCGGCGAGCGCCAACGCTGTTACCATGCCGAGAGTTGCACGAATCCATCGCATCGGTCACGTTCCCCCTGTTTGCAGCGCCTATTGGTAGACAGCGGCACTGCGGTTATTTTTCTGGACAAGTTTTTGATCATAGATCACAAGTTTCTCCACCGCAAGCGTGGCGGAGCGGCTAGCAGGGAGGACGGTCAGCAGCAGCATGCCGCAAGCGGTCGAGGCAGAAGCGAAGAACGAGCGGCGTCTGCCGCAGCGGCCGGTCGGGCGCGACACCGTGCAGGAACGGGTGTACCGCCAGATCCGGGAAATGATTCTCAACGGTGAGATAGAGCCTGGGCAGACGATCACGCTGCAGAGCCTGTCGGACGCCTTCCATGTCAGCGCCATGCCAGTCCGCGAGGCGCTGCGCCGGCTGATGGCGGAACAGGCACTGACCGTCGTGTTTGGCCGGTCGGTCGGCGTGCCGGTGCTGACGCGGGACCGACTGCGCGATCTGTGCCGAGTCCGCTGCGAGGTGGAGCCGCTGGCCGCCGCCTGGGCCGCTTCCCGGATCACGCCGGTCGGGCTGGGGCGGCTCGCCGAACTGCTCGATCGCATGCAGGAGGCCGCCGCACAGAAGGACGGCCGGCTGTTCGTGCCGGCGAATTACGAATTCCACTTTCTGATCTACCGCGCCGCCGCCTCACCCGCGCTGCTGAGCATCATCGAATCTCTCTGGCTGCAGATCGGCCCTTACTTCCATGCGCTCCGTGCCTCCGACAACTGGCGGGAGGCCAATGTGGCGCATCAGGCGTTGCTCTCGGCGCTGCGGCGCCAAAACGCCGAGGAGGCCGTCGGAGCCCTGCGCCGGGACATCGCGGATGCTGCGATCACACTGACCGGTCTGCTGCGCTGAGTGCATCTCCCGGGGCAAATAAAAGAAGCGCAATCATGCCTGCGGCATGGAGCAGCCCGATCGCGGCGAACGCGCCGTATAGGCTGCCCGTCTTCACCGTCAGCCAGCCGACGGCCGGGCAGACGGCGCCGCCGAACGAGCCGACGGCGCTGATCAGCGCAATCCCGCCCGCCGCGGCGCTGCCATGCAGATAGGCGCTCGGGATGGTCCAGAACAAGCTGAGGATGCTGAAGATGCCGATCGAGGCCGCCGTCAGGCATGCGATCGTTCCGATTATGCTGCTCGAGGCCAGCGGCAGCAGCAGGAAGCAGCCCGCGGACACGAAGCCGCACAGCGCTACATGCCAGTGCCGCTCGCCCCGGCGGTCTGAGCTGTAGCCGACCGCCAGCATGCCCAGCGCCGCAGCCGCGCTCGGCGCTGGCATGACGCCGTCGCCGAACTGACGGATCTACAGGCGCAGTATGCCGCCTGGCTGGCGGCGCTGCCGACGAACCTGCAGGACAGCGTCATCGCCGATGCGTTGC
>JAJZVV010000022.1 GCA_021845595.1 Pseudomonadota bacterium
GAAGCGTCGCGGGGCATCACCAAATCCCCCGCAGCGCGCTGACATTATGTTGCGTACAAGCTGTCAATCGTCTGTGAGACAGCCCCCAATCGCAAATGCGCAACATAACTCTCAGCGCAACATATTCGGTCCATTTACCGGCGGCGCCTCGGCCGACGTCCGGCCCGGTGAGCCGCACGAACAGGCTGCGGCCCGGGGTGTTCTGGACATCGCCGACCAGCCAGTAGCGGCCCTGGCGGCGGCCGTTCGAGAGGTAGTGGCGGCACACCGCCTCGGCTTCGCGCGCGAGGCGGTGCGCCAGTTCGGCGGCGGACCTGGACATGGATGGTCTCCACGTTCAGGCCGCGACGCGATCGACGACGCGGATCAGCGGTGATCGCTCAAACAGCGCCGCCAGGATCGCGGGTCCGCGTTCGGTGACCGGGATGAACAGCCGCAGCCGCCAAGCGATGATCTCGGTGGTGAGTCCCATCGCCTTGAGCTGATCGACGGCGCCATCGGTGAAGCCTGCGAGTTCGACGCGGGCGGCACCCATTACCGTCGCGCGCCGGACAGTCAGCCCGCCGGCGAGATGCAGCACGGCGCCATCGGCGAGCACGGCGGACCACGCTTCGTCCGGCGCCAGCGTCGGCGCGTCGTCCAACCCGAGTGCCCGACAGACTTCGCTCATGGCGGCGGGCGAGATCAGGCGGCCGATGACGCGCTCGCCGTCATCGGTCTGCAGGCGATAGACCCGTAACGATTCATCAGGCAGCCGGTTCCAGATCGGCAGCAGCAGGCCGGTGACGATGTGGAACGCACTCTCGGTGAATTCCGGCACCTGGGCCACTTCGGCGTTCCATGTCGCAGCAAACCGCTCGGCATCGGCCTCCTCCCAATGGGTGCGATCCAGCGCGTCGAGGGCGAGTGTCTCCCGCGCCATCGGTCGCACGAGACGGACCCGGCGCTGCACCTCGCCATCATCGAGGGTCAGGCTCGGCGCCGGCATCTGCACCGCGGCACGGCCGGACTGAGCATTGACCAGCAACCGCGCCCGCTTGTCCCGCGCGAGGGCAAGCGCGTCGCCGGCGGGAAGCGGCCGGTTGCGGTCCCGCCGCATCACTTTGAATAGCCGCGTTTCGGCGCCGCTCGCCGCGTGAGTATGGATGGTGCGCCGCTCGGTGATGTGCAGACTGTCCGCCGTCAGCGTCTCGACGCCGACATCGTAGCTGCCGGCGGCGATCGCGTTCTCGATGCGGCTGGCGAGCAGCTCCTCGAACACCGCGAACAGGCCGTTCTGCAACGCGATCGGCAGCGCCAGCAGGCGGTTCAGGAAGGTGGTGATCGGCGGCAGATCTTCGCGTAGCGACCCGTCGCGGTCCGAGAGATCAAGCCCGGTCGTCTCCTCGAAGCGCTGCAACGAGCAGCACTCCACCTTGCCGGCGAAGATCAGGCCGTAGAACTGCCGGAGTGCCGCGCGGGCATAGTGGCTTTCCAGATTGTCGTCGGCCCGGAACAGGCCCTGGCCACCGGTCTGACGCTGGCCGCGGGTGATCGCGCCGAGGCTGTCGAGCCGACGGGCGATGGTGGAGAGAAACCGCTTCTCGCCGCGAACATCGGTCGCCACCGGACGGAACAGCGGCGGCTGGCGCTGATTGGTGCGGTTGGAGCGACCCAGCCCCTGAATGGCGGTATCGGCCTTCCAGCCAGGCTCCAGCAGGTAGTGCACCCGCCGGCGCTGGTTCCGGGCGGCGAGGTCGGCGTGATAACTGCGCCCGGTGCCGCCGGCGTCCGAGAAGACCAGAATACGCTTCTCGTCGTCCATGAAGGCCTGGGTCTCGGCGAGATTGGCGGACCCCGACCGCGTCTCGACGGCGAGCCTCTCCGCCCTGTCCGCGGCGACCTTGCGCACGACGCGCCGCGACCGCCCAGTGACCTCGGCAACCTGGTCGGTGCCGAAGCGCTGGACGATCTGATCCAGTGCGCCCTGCACCGCCGGCAGGGCGGCCAGATGCTCGATCATCCGGTCCCGCCGCTCCACCGCCTCGCGCGATTGCACCGGCTGGCCGTCGCGGAACACCGGACGGGAGAGCAGATTGCCCTCGCTGTCGGTGAAGACCTCGAACAGCTGCGTCGGGAAGCCGTGCGCCAGGTAATCGAGGACGTATTCGCGCGGGGTGATGTCCACCTGCACATCGCCCCATTCCCCGGCGGGGATTTCCGCCAGCCGCCGGTCCAGCAGTGCTTCGCCGGTGGAAACCAGCTGCACGATGCAGGCGGCACCCTCGGAAAGATCGCGCTCGATGGCGCCGATCAGCGTCGGCACCTTCATCGCGGTGATCAGGTGGTTGAAGAAACGCTGCTTGTTCGCTTCGAAGGCCGAGCGCGCCGCCGCCTTTGCCTGACGGTTCAGCGTGCCGGAGGGGCCGGTGACATTGGCCGCTTCCAGGGCCTCGGTCAGGTTGGCATGGATCACCTGAAACCCCTCGGCATAGGCGTCGTAGATGCGCACCTGCTCGGGGCTGAGCGCGTGCTCGACGATCTCGACCTCGATCCCCTCGTATGACAGCGACCGCGCCGCGTAGAGGCCGAGCGCCTTCAGATCCCGCGCCAGCACCTCCATCGCGGCGATCCCGCCGGCTTCCATCGCGGCGACGAATTCCTGCCGCGTCGCGAACGGGAAATCCGCCCCGCCCCAGAGGCCGAGCCGCTGCGCATAGGCCAAGTTTTGCACCGAGGTCGCGCCGGTAGCGGAGACATAGAGCACCCGCGCATCGGGCAGCGCGTGTTGCAGCCGCAGCCCCGCGCGGCCCTGCTGGGATGGCCCGCGCTCGCCGCGTTCGGAGGTGTCGCCGGCGGCGTTGGCCATGGCGTGCGCCTCGTCGAAGACGACCACCCCGTCGAATTCCCGCCCCAGCCAGTCGATGATCTGATCGAGGCGCGACGCCTTGCCCTCCCGCTCGGCGGACCGCAGCGTGGCGTAGGTGGTGAACAGGATGCCCTGATCGAGGTGGATCGGCGTGCCCTGCCGGAAGCGCGCGAGCGGGGTGATCAGCAGCCGTTCCTGCCCGAGGGCGGACCAGTCGCGCTGGGCATCCTCGATCAGCTTGTCGGACTTCGAGACCCAGAGCGCGCGGCGGCGGCCTTTCAGCCAGTTGTCGAGGATGACGCCGGCCACCTGCCGTCCTTTGCCCGCGCCAGTGCCGTCGCCGAGGAACCAGCCACGCCGGAAGCGCACCGCGCCCTCGGTGTCATCGGAGGCGGCGGAGATCTGGTCGTAGGTCTCATCCACCAGCCAGGCGCCGCCGAGATGCCCGGCATGGGCTTCGCCGGCGTAGATGACGCTCTCGATCTGCGCGTCCGAAAGCAGGCCGTCCGATATGACCGCCGGCGGCAGGTGTGGGCGGTAGCTGGGGCGCGGCGGTGCGACCGAGGCCATGGCCGCGGATTGCACGAGCTTCGTCGGGTGCGGCTGCGCGCCAAGGATGGCGATGGTCTGGACGACATAGCCTTCATAGAGCGCATCGATGATCCGGCCATGCTCCGGCGGCGGTTCCTCGCGGACCTCGTAGGCGAGCGGGGGGCCGGGATCGATCGCCGGTTGCGGGTGACGGGTCGGGGTGGGATGCGGGGGCGGGACGATCGCGCGCGAAGGCTTCGGGCGGGCGGCGGGCGCCGCGACTGGCAGCGCGGTCAAGGCCGGGCGCGGCGGCACGCGGCGTGTCACCCATTCCAGCAGCGTCGCCGCGTCCGGGGCGATGCCGGGACATGGGGGGAAGACGGTCGGGTCCTCGGCCGGCATGCGGTCGATGACGGTCAGCCGCGTCTCGACCGCGGTGCCGTGGCGAGCATAGACGCGGCGATCGATTCCGGCCGAGAACACCACCCGCCCGCGCGCCTGCAGCCGGACGAAATCCTCCCGCCAGGACGGATTGTCAGGCGCGAGCGAGATGCCGGTGATGGCGACCAAGCGCCCGCCCTCGACCAGCCGCGCCAGCGCCGCGGCGACATGGCGGAAGGCCGCGTCTGCCACCCGCCCCTCGACATGCGCCGCGACCGAGAAGGGCGGGTTCATAAGCACCACCGAGGGCGCAATGGCCGGGTCCAGGTAGTCGTGGATCTGTGCCGCGTCGTGGCGGCTGACGGGGGCGTCAGGGAACAGATGGCCGAGCAGCTCCGCGCGGGTCTCGGCGAACTCGTTCAGCGCCAGGGCCCCGCCGTCGAGCGCGGCGAAGACGGCGAGCAGCCCGGTGCCGGCGGAGGGTTCGATCACCAGGTCACTCGGCGTGATCGCGGCGGCGAAGCTGGCCGCGAAGCCGAGCGCGATCGGCGTCGAGAACTGCTGGAGCGCCGCGCTCTCCTCGGAGCGGCGCGCATGCGTCGGCGCCAGCGCGGCCAGCTTCGCGAGCATGGCGAGCATTGCCGCCGGGCTGCCGGTGCGGGCGCGCATCGCCGGCCCGTGCCGGCGCAGGAACAGAACCTGCGCTGCCTCGCAGGCCTCGTAGGCGTCCTTCCACACCCAGGCGCCGCCGGTGTCGGATGCGCCGAATGCCGCCTCCATGGCGGCGCGCAGGATGGCGGCATCGAGGGCCTGGCCGCGCTCGAGCGAGGGCAGCAGCAGCCGGGCAGCGTGGTGGATGGCGGACGCCCGATCGGGCGCAGTGGGCGCAGACGGGGATGCGAGCACGGCCGACCGCTCGGCCAGCGCGGGGACTATGAGGTTCATGGGGGGATTCCGGAGAGCGGGGTTCCGGGGCCGGCGGGCGCTCTCTCGACCCCATCCGGCTCACCCCGTCCCGGCCATCCTCTCGCTCTCCGGACTCCCCGTGCCCAGCGGTGACCCGCTCCGGCGCTTTGGTTCCGCCGCGTGCCGTGCTATAGATGACCAATTAGATGGTCAGGAGAGCCTCATGGGCAATGTGAGCATCGCCGACGCCAAGGCGCATCTGAGCGAACTGGTCGAGCGCGCCGCCGGCGGCGAGACCGTGCAGATCACCCGCCGCGGCAAGCCGATCGCGCAGATCGTCGCCGCCAAGGCGCCGCGCAAGCGCATCGACATCGCGGCCTTGCGTGCGATGGTCGAGAAGATGCCGATGCAGCCGGAGCCGGTGGGCGAGTTCATCCGCCGCATGCGTGACGAGGCTCGTTATTGATCCTCTATCTCGATACCTCGGTGCTCGTCGCTGCATTAACGCATGAGACAGAGACCGAGCGCATGCAGCGCTGGCTGGAAGACCAGGATCCGGAACTTCTCGCGATCAGCGATTGGGTGACGACGGAGTTTTCCTCGGCACTTTCGATCAAGTTGCGGTCTGGGCAGATCGAGATGCAGCACCGGGCGGATGCGCTCGCCATGTTCACTACGATGAGTGCGGAGACCTTCACTTTGCTGCCGATCTCCGGCGCTCAGTTCCGCACCGCCGCGCGGTTTGCCGATCAGCGCGCGCTCGGCCTACGGGCCGGTGACGCGCTGCATCTCGCGATCTGCGCCGATCATGGCGCCACCCTCTGCACGCTGGACCGGCAGCTCAGCGAGGCGGGACCGGCGCTGGGTGGGCGGGTGATGCTGCTGTGATTAACGCCATTCCAACCCCTATACGACGTGCACCATGGGGTCGATCAGAGACAACCAAAAAATATTCGGTCCGGTTTAATATCGTTGACGAGTCGGCAAGGTGACTGCATGGGATACCTCGAGCAATGGAAGGCGCTCGCTGGCCGCATCCGCGGTCTGATGCGCGCCGGCGAGCTGCACGCGCACTACCTGTCGGTCCGGTCGAGCGACACATACGGAAGGGCAAAGCGCATCCGTGACCAGTCCAGATCCATCCTTGAATCGCTCCGGTCTTTGAGAGATCGGTTTCAGCACGTCCTTCCGAAAGAGGCGCTTGCCACCGTGGACAGGTTTCTGGGAGAGGCAGATCCCCTTGTCCGGGATGACAGCGGCACTTCGGACACACGGCAGGAGCAGACGTGGGCGGTTCTGGTCATGCTGGCTGGATTCGAGAGCGAGTTGTCATTCGTCCTTTCGGATGCACAGCAGCACATCCGGGGACGTTCTGAACGGGCATTTGCACATTTGCAACGTCTGCTCGTGGTGGATCACGATTTCCGTGGAAAGTGGCAGGGCGCCTTCAGCGACGGTGAGGTCGCATGCGAACGGCTCGGCGCAGTGCATCTTCTGCAGCATGGGATCTGGGCCTTCAAGGTAAACGCAGAGGGAGAGCGCACCGATCTTGTCTTTCAGGAACCGGTCCACGGCCTCACAGCCGAGGAGCGTTACGCTGATGGCTTGGTGTTGACTGAGTGGAAGATCGCCACACCCGGCATCCACGCCAGTCAGCGGTTCGTCGAGGCAAGGCAGCAAGCACAGCGTTATGCCGCAGGTGCGCTCGCGGGTAATGAGCTGACCACCTACCGCTACGTTGTTGTTGTGTCTGGCGAGCATATTTCCGTGCCAGATGACGTGACAGACGGTGCCGCCACATAT
Organism: Pseudomonadota bacterium; assembly: GCA_021845595.1. Classification (GTDB taxonomy): domain Bacteria; phylum Pseudomonadota; class Alphaproteobacteria; order Acetobacterales; family Acetobacteraceae; genus JAJZVV01. Next base: position 6,470 of record JAJZVV010000022.1, read on the forward strand.
AGGCATATCAATATTGCCACTGACCCTAAGCCACCTTCGCGCTCGCGGAGGGCGCCGACCCGTGGCGGATGAAACACGCGTGTCGATTCTTCGCGTTGATGCGCTGTATCTCGCGATCTGCGTCGGCAGGAAGCCGTGCTGTTCGAAGCGCCGTGGGAGCGGGTGGTGATGCTGCGCCTCACCCCCGGCCATGCCGGCGCCGCCGAGACCTGGCCGCGCGGCTTCGAGCTTTTCGTGGTCGAGGGTGAAGCGGTGATTGACGGCACCACCCATCGCGCCGGCGCGTGGCTTCGTCTGCCGCCTGGCAGCAGCCTGGTGCTGGCGAGTCAGGGCGGCGCGCTTCTCTACCGCAAAACCGGCCATCTCGGCTGACGTGGGATGCCTGATCTGATCGTCATCGGCGCCGGCCTCTCCGGCCTCGCGCGGGCGCGGGCGGCGACCGGGAGCGGCGCCGAGGTGGTGGTGCTGGAAGCCCGCGCGCGCATTGGTGGGCGGGTGCTGAGCCACCGCACCGGGGCCGGCACCTACGACCTCGGCCCCGCCTGGGTCTGGCCCGCCATCCAGCCGCGCATCGCCCCGGCAATCCAGGCGGCGGGGCTGGCGCTCACGGAGCAGGCGGAGGCCGGCGGCTTCGTCTATCAGGACCAGACGGGGCGCATACAGCGCCTGCCGCAGGGCTTCGCGCAGGAGCCGCCGAGCATGCGCGTCACGGGCGGCATCGCGGCGCTGGTGGAAGCCGTCGCCGCCGGACTTGCGCGCCCGGTGTGGTCCGGCTGGAATACGCGGTCCGGCGCATCGCGCTGAGCGAACCGGCGTTGCCGTCACCGCCGATAGCCCCTCTGGCCCGGTGACGCTGCACGCCGTCCGCGCGGCGCTCGCCCTGACACCAGGGCTGATCGGTGAAATGGCCATGGTGCCAGTTACGCCTTGGCGGCATAGGAGAGATCATCTGTCTATACACTGCGCCGCGAGATCAGCCGAGGGCACGGTAGTGGGTGCTACTCTGGCTGGAAGCGGTTAAATCTGCCAAGTTGATGTAAATTCGCGACGTAGGGCGCTATGGGTACGCTGTCCGACTATGTCTACCACCGGGACTTTGTGGGCCGCATTCCATTCGCGATCGGTCCGCTGACGGTGCGCTTAGCGGCCCATCTCGAACAGGACCCGCTGCTCGTCCATGCCGAGCCTATCCTGTCCGTATTGAGCAAGGGACAAGACTTCTCGTCGCATGTCTCACCAATGAAAGCAGTGAGGGCCGCCTTCAAGAAGGCAACCAGGAATGGGGACTGGTCTAGGTATTCCAGGATGATGGACCTGCTCCTGAACAAGTGGGGCGTCTTCCACTTCCACGCAGATAACAGTCGGAAGCTGGTGTTCGTGTACCTATGCGTTCGTTCCAGCACCGCCTACCTAGTCGATATCCGCGGTCATGACGGAAACTGGAAGTTGGAGCGCCACTTGATCAGCATCATCGCCGAGAACTGGCCGGATGCAGGGATCCTCCGTGAAGTCGCAAGAGGCTCGTCATGCTTGACCGAGGCGGATCTGCTGGAGGCGCGCAGGAGAGGCCTCAATATGCCCATCGAGGTCCATGGCAGATTCTACCTGCCTTCCTCGCGGGGATTGATGATGGACGGCAGTGGTTACGACAGCCACACCGGCATCGTCCCCGTGGTAGTGACAGCGAAGAGGTTCGACCCGACTTCAACGGACGAGGAAGCTGTCAAGAGCCCGCAAGTCATGATGGTTGGCGTGGACCCGGACGACCCGCGACCGCCTTGGATTGTAGGCGCTGCGCAAGCCGGGGCGCTCGCGGCGCAGCGGCGCGAAGCGATGACGGGATCCTCGGCCCAGGAACGCGAAGCCCGTCTGAGGCATGCAGCCCACATGCTCTTTGGTAAGAACGTGCGGTGAGGAAACCACTCAAATCGCTTCGACTGATGTTCGTTCTCTAACGTAAATCGTTGTCGGCACGCTGAGGAGTGTCAGGAAGGTCAGCGGCCACTGTGATGGCAGACAGTCACCCCAGATCGATTATGGGGCTGTCGATTCGAAAAGAAGGACCCGACGCAGTGCCGACCTCGGGCGATGAGGAAGTTCCGCTAGCCTTTGACTCGGATCAGATCGTCACCGCGAACGGATCGACGCCCCGATGGATCGGCTGGGCGCGGCCCATCCACGGTTCGGGACGGATGCGGCGTGCCCAGTCGGCGAAGCTCGGGATAAAGCCGAGGTCCTCACGGACATGTTGCTCGCCGATCAACCGCAGCGGCACAACGCGCCCGGTCGAGATGGTGATCGTGCATCCGTACAGGCGCTCCAGCATGAAGATCCCCTCGGCATGATGCCGCAGCGCCCGATGTCGGAAATCTGCCGTCAGCATTTTCGATTCGTCGAACCAGGCGTGCAACGGCAGATAATCTTCCGCGGTCCCGCCCCAGAGGCGCGCCGAGGACAGGGCGTGATGATACGGGTGAGCCACCGTCGCCTCCATCAGAAGTCGTGTTCGGAGTAGGAGGTCGTCATCACGCGCTCGTTGTATTCTAAACGGATGGTGCGCTCGCCGACATCGAAGACGAATTCGCCATAGGCGCCGTCTTCGTTCTCCCAGCCGTCATGCACCTCTTCGAGGAAGTCGTAGGCCAGCTTCTCGATGGCGTCGCGCACCGGCATGACCTCGGTCTGCACGCCGCTTCCGTCCCAGCGCGGGGTTCGGATCTCGATGGTGCCGTCGGGCAATTCGGCGGCGGTTTCGTCTGGGCTCGTCGCGTCGATGCTTTCGATCTGTCCGGAGTCACCGGCGCCATCGAAGTGGACGGCGACATGTCGGATGCCAGCGGCCTGAAGCACGGCGAACAGCGCGGCCTTGTTGAGCGGTGTCACCTCGCGGGCCAACTGCGCTCGTAGCTGGGCCTGGGCCTCGTATTGCGCGAAGGCATCGTTCGGGTTGTCGATCATGGGGGGTGCTCCTGCGGGGTTCGGGAAGGCCGAAGCTCGGAAGGCCCGAGGCAGGATGCCTCGGGCCTTCATCGGTCACTCAGCGGCGATGGCCTGCGGCACGGCGGGATCATCGGCGTCGATCAGGAACGCCGGCAGTGCGGTGATTGCGTTGGGATCGCCGTCCGCCGTGCCCTCGGCTTCATCGTCGCTGGCCGCGGGAGCGACGGCCGCGGCCTCAGGCAACCTGGGCGCGCGGAGCGGCTCGGGCAGCCAGCCGGTGCCGGCGAGCAGCCGTTCGGCCTCCAGCGCCATCTCCGGCTTCTTGAGATGGTCGATCAGCTGCGCAGCGTGCTCGCCCTTCGCCTCGCGCACCGCTTCCAGGATGCGCACCTTCGGCACCCGGCCGAGATAGCTGTCGACCGTCGGCACCCAGCCAGCCGCCGCCATGTCGAGACCGACCGCCTGCGCCAGCCGATCGGCGTGCAACAGGGTATCAGTACGGCGGTTCCAGGGTTCGTGCAGCGCGTTGATGGTCAGCGCGGCGCAATGCGCGAACAGCGCCGCGCGCGTGTCGGTGTCGAAGCCGACGAGGGCGTTCCAGAGCTCTCCGGACGTCGCCGGCAACTGCTTCACCCACGCCTCGTGCCGCACGTCGATGGCCCTGGCGGATGCGGTGTCGCTCAGTCCGGGAGCCTGGGTCCCGAACCCGGCGCTCTTGGCCTCGATTTCCAGGCACGTGTCGGCGGCTGAGCGACAGAACAGGCGGAGGCAAAGCGCGTGGAGCACGGCCAGGAACGCCGTGTCCCAGTCGTTCCCCAAGGCTTCCCGTAACGCGAGCGTCCGGTGCGCGGTGAGTTCCGTCATCAGCCGCTCGGGCAGCGGCTTCAGCCCATCGTCTTCCTCGGGCGCCTCGGCGGACGGCTCCGCGACCGTGGTGCTCGTGGTCGAGCGTGCCTCCGGCGCGGACGGGTCCGCGTCTTCCTCGGGTGCGATGTTGGCCGGCCCCGCCGCATGATCGGGATCGTCGGGCGCAGCGACCGGCGGCTCATCCTCGGGCCGCACGTAGCCGCGCTCGACGCGCAGCGCTCCGTCACGGTCGATGCTGACGAAGGCACCGGCGCGGGCGACATCGGCGGGATCGAATTTCGGCGGGCGGTTCTGGAATGCCTCGATCGCCGCCTCGATCTCGGCCAGGCGCGCCTCCACCGCCTCGGGCAGTTCGTCGGCCTCGCCATACTGCTCCTCGAGCGCGTCGTATTCGCCCTTCAGTGTATCGAACTCCGCCTGTTCGGCCTCGGTGAGGGGATTGGTGCCCGGCAGCGGACGCAGCCCCTGCCGGTGGCCGTAGGGGAAGTCCGGGGCGGCCTCGACCCATTTCCAGCCCTCGGCGCGGATGGCGTCGGCCTCCCGCGCCAGGCGCTCGGCCACCAGCCGGTCGAGCAATGCCGGATCCTGCAACCAGCCGCCCTCGTCCTCCTGGAACAGGTCGCGCATCACGATGCCGCCGGCCGCCTCGTACGCCTCGACGCCGACAAAGCAGGCGCGCCGGTCGCTTGCGCGCACCGCCCCCTCGGTCAGCATGCGGCGGATGATGTGCGGCTCCTTGTTCCAGCGGCGCTGGATCGTCGCCCAGACCTGCTCCTGGCGGACATGATCGTCGCTGACGCAGAACGCCATCAGCTGATCGAGCGTCATCGCCCCCTCGGCATAGGCATCGAGCAGTGCCGGGCTGGCGGCGACGAGCTTGAGCCGCTGGCGCACCACCGCGGCGGTGACACCGAACGCGGCGGCGATCTCCTCCTCGCCCTGGCCCTTCGTGCGCAACGTCTGGAAGGCGCGGAACTGGTCGAGCGGGTGCAGCGCCTCGCGGTCGGTGTTCTCGGCGAGGCTGTCCTCCTCGGCGAGGCCTTCGGTCTTGACGATGCAGGGGATGGGCGCAGTCTTGGCCAGGCGCTTCTGCCGGACCAGCAGTTCCAACGCCCGGAAGCGCCGGCCGCCGGCTGGCACCTCGAACGTGCCGGTCTCGTTGCCGTCCGCGTCCAGCACGGGGCGCACGCTCAGGCTCTGCAGCAGGGAGCGGCGGGCGATGCTCTCGGCCAGCGCCTCGATCGAGACGCCGGCCTTGACGCGCCGGACATTGGCCTGGCTGAGCACGAGCTTGTTGAACGGAATGTCCCGGGACGGGTTCAGGACGATCTTCTGGGTCGCAGCCATCGGTGATCTCCGCGACGGGCCGGCCGGGAGCCTCTCTCCCAGCCCCTCGATCCGTCACGAAAATCCCCTCCGCCCTCTCGCTCTCGGCGGCGGCGCGAGCCTCACTCGCCGGGGGCATCCGCCGCCGGTTCCGGCATGTTGACCACCTCGGCGCCGGCGGCGCGGTAGGCCGCTGCCACCGCCGCCAGAGGCACGTAGCTGAACGGGCCATGCGGCGGCGGGTCTGGCGGTGCGCCGACGGCGACCATCGGCCCGCGAATGACGAGCCGGGCCACAGCATCGAAGGCGACACCGCGGCTGTCGATCACCGGCAGGCCGGCTTCGATGCAGGCGGCCTTGATCGGCTCGGAGTCGTATCCCAGGAGCCGGCATCCGTCCCCATACCAGAGGATGAAGCCGCCCCGGCCGATCGAGAGATGGCCACCCTCGGTCGCCAGGGCTTTCGCGATCAGCTCGGCATGGTGGGAGTGGATGTCGACGTTTTCGGCGGCGCTCATGGCATTTCTCCGCGACGGGCCGGCCGGAAGCCTCTCTCCCGATCCCATCGGCCCGTCACGGAACTCCGGCGGCCCTCTGGCTCTCCGGCGCCGAGGCCGGAATCGCGAGACCCGATGAAGCTTCCGGCTCACCCTCATCCGCCGGGAACGCCAGCAGATAGTCGGCGGCCTTCGAGGCCGCGCTGGCGGCGCGGATGATCGCGCGGTCATCGTCGCGCAGCACCTCGAGCCAGGAACCGATATAGTCGGCGTGCCGCACGGTCGGCACGATGCCGAGGCTCGCGCAGAGGAACGCCGCCGTCATTTCGGCAACCAGTTCTTCCTTGGCGTAGCTGGCGGAGCCGAAGCCGCCGGACATGTCGCGCGCCAGCCGACGGGCCGCGCCTGACCAGTGACCGAGCTCATGAAGAGCCGTGCGATGCCAGTTCACCGGCTCGAAATAGGCCTGCGGCGGCGGCACCTGAATGAAATCGCCGATGACCGAATAGAACGCGCGATCGCCGCCGATCCTGATCTCGGCGCCACTGGCCCGGATCAGCGCCTCGGCCTGTGGCAGGATGAGGCTCTCGGGAACAGGCGGTGCCGTGGATGCGATCGTGTCGGGTAGTCCGTCGCACTGATCGGTGTTGAACACGGTGAAGCGCTTGAGGAACGGGATGGAGCTCGGCTCGTCGCCATCGCGGTCGGCGCGCTCGCGCTCGGCCTCCGGCACGAAGCGATCGGCATAGACCACCGTGGTGCCACGCTCGCCCTTGCGGACATTGCCGCCGAGCGCGAGCGCCTGACGGAAGGTGAGCCAGGCTTGGCCGGAATAGCCGCGCTCGATCACCGCGCCCCAGAGGATCAGCACGTTGATCCCCGAATAGCGCCGGCCGGTGGCGGCGTTCTTTGGCAGGCCGACGGCCGCCCCGGCGCCCGAAGCGCCCCAGGACTGAACCCAGGGCAGGCGCCCGGCTTCCAGCTCGGTGATGATCTTGTCGGTGATTTCAGAATAGAGGCTCGCCCGGTCCTGACCGGGACGAACGCGAGCAGATGAGCGTGACATCGCGGATCTCCGCGACGGGCGCCGCGAGCCTCTCTCGCGGTCCTCAACCCGTCACGGCCGGCCCGACCGAGCTCTAACTCTCGAATCTTGCAGTGCCTCGGCCGCTGCTCCCCAACTCATGCAACCATCCTCGAACGGAGGCGGGTCTTCGACCTGCAGATCGGTAGTGGCCGAAGCAGGTCCGTAAGCGACCTTGGCCATTCCTGGTCCCATGGCCGTTTCGCCCCCATGGCAGTCGTCCATCCGACGCGGCTGACTGCTCCAATCTGGAAATAGATCTGCCGGGCCGGTTCAGCCGCTATGGGCTGGCGAGTGGAGCTTCGGGTAAGGGTGACGCATGATCATGGTCGCGCCATTCGTGGAAATCAGCACCACCCCAGATACAGAAGGTTTACATCGGCGGCTTGCCGCCCGTGTTGGACTCGATCGTCCGTCTCGCTCACGGCACGCAGGAAGAGCAGGGACAAGCATGGTGAAGCCGAGCTATGATAGGATCATGCCCAAGCTTGTACCCAGCCAAGTCGCTATTGCGATCGATCAGCTCTTCGGCTCAAATCGCAGCGAGATGAACGACGGCACCATCAACGGCAACCATCGCGCTCAGGTCCATACGCTGCTCCTCTTGCTGGACCAGATTCCCGACAATCTGATCGACCTACCGCTCAACGACTTCCTCGAATTCTCCAATTGCCGGGGCAGCTTGGCGACCTCATTGGCGCGGTGGAACGTCGGAGATACCAGCCGGGTGCAACCGCACCTCGCACGCGACCCGGTGGAGCGAATTCGCCGCCTACTCCTTCAGTGTCGTGACAAGCCGCCGGAGCCTGCCAGCGAGTTGCCGTTCATCAAGGATGGTGATGTGCAGGGCGGAATTCAAAACCAGATTGCGGCCGCTTGGACCGACTATCAAGCTCAAGAATGGATGGGCGCCACCGTGTTCGCCGGTGCGGCGCTGGAGGCGATTCTGTTGTGGGCAGTCAAAACGCACAGCCAAGTGCCTGCCGCGAGAGGTGACAAAATGGGCCTTGGTGAGCTGATACAGGCCGCTGCCACGGCGAACTTGATCAGCACGGGAACGGCAAGCCAGGCCGGTTTGGCGCAGGATGCTCGTAACCTCGTGCATCCCGGACGGGTGGCGCGCACGGGTGGCGCCTGCAGCAAAGCCACCGCCCTTACCGCGCACGCCGGCTTATTCGCCGTGATCCAAGACCTTGACCAAGCGCACAAGGCGGGGCGCCTCTAAGCTCCGGCTGCTGCCTCTACCGGAAGAGGCCAGGGTCGGTCGGAGGCGATATCAGGATGCCGGCACTCGTCCTTCGGCGCGCCATATTCATCGCGGATCGCCCCGATCGTGTCCAAGCAAGCTGACGCCAAGAGCGCAGCCGGCGAGTCCGCGGCTGTCATCGCGAAAAGCTGCTTGCGCAAGCTGTTGAGCTGCTCTGGGACGAGTTCGTAGGCTCCCCTCCAGTCTTCATGCGCTTGCTCGGCGAGAGCGAGCTTCCGCACCACTTGACCCATTGTCCTGTCGAACGGCTTTCTGTCGGCGACATACAGGTCAATCATCAAGAGCAGATCGTCGGCGGTAGGCGCTTCGGCGAGCGCCATCAATGCGACGGCTTTCGCGGCGCCGACTCCGTTCCGAGCATAGTGCCTCAGGACTGCATGGAGGCCGGGACAACCATCCTTTTGGCCTGCAAGTTCCCGCGCAAGGCTCCATGCGTCGATGCCGCCTCTACCGTCAGTGATCTTGCCGCCAGCGACCAGGTCGAAAAGCGCCTCGACCGCGGCTAGGTCGCGGCGGGCTTTTAGCGCCTGGAGCCACTCGTATTCTCCATAGAACGATGCGTCTCGCTCCGCGAGTTCGAGTAGAATACGATAGGCAGGCCCCGGTGCATGGGCCAGCGCAGACAGAAGCCGGTGAAGGTTTCTGGGATGGCGGACTTGGTCGGGAAGGCCACCAACCGTTTCCACGATGATTTCTGGCCGGTCCGAAAACGGGAGCAATGCCAACCACTCTTCCAGTTCGAAGAGATTCTGTTGCAGCATCCACGCTGCCGTCGTGGCAGCCTGAAAGAACTCCTGGATTCCTGCGAGGACCACATCGGCACTGATGGTCTCGCCATCTGACACGAGGGCGAGGAGCAGGCCGAGCCGCTCCGCGCGGTAGGGCATCTGCAGGAGGGCGTCGATGTCCTCACGATGATCTGCGTGGGGAAGCATAACGCCCACCTTGGCAACACTCAGCGCCAACTGCTTCTCCCTGTCAGTAGACCCTTCGCGCCGAAGTTGCGCCACCGCGTTGAAGATGGCATCGGCAGGAGGTGCATCGCGATCTGCCTTTGCGTCCGCCTTCTCCAACCTGCGCTGGGCTGCGGCAGCGAAGTTTGGCCAGCGCGCGGTCGACGTTTGATCCGACCGGCCGTTTTCCCGATCCGCCAGATTCTTGAGGACCAACGCGGCCGCGAATCCGAAATCAACTTCAGTCAGCCGAGCGGTAAGAATTGGCACGACCTCGGGTGTCCCAATCTCCTCCAAAGCTCGGCTGTATTGGTTCGTGAAAAGGTATCGAACGCCTGGCCGGTGCTGCTGTTCGCGTAGGACGCCCAGATCCCTGTCGAGCATTCGTTCGAGAGCTGGCAGCAGCTCCGGCGATCCCAAGCGGCCGATGGCGCGCGCCAGCTCGCCGAAGTCATGCCGCGGCGGCGGTTCGATAGCCAGAAGCGTCTCGGCAGATTTCTGGAAGATCGCAACCAGAGCTTGGCGCTTGTCTTCGGCGAGAGGCAGCCGGATCTTGGCATCACCGTTCCCGTGACGAGCGAAGAGGTCTGCCATCACTCCTATACCGAGGCCCCCCTCGGGCGGTCCGCGAGAGATCAAAGCAGCGGCGAATGAGCTTGGACGTGTCGACGTAATTAGGTCGATCAACGCTGTACGACGGTCAACATCCTCCTTGGCGGCATGGCTACCGCGTTGGAGTCGAGTGCAGACCGAGAGGTACTCCTCGATCAATCGGGACACCGCGATTGGCCCGATCAATGCCGCGCAAGAATGCGCAACATTTCGAGGCGCCGCAGGGTCGAGCACGGCCTCGACGATCGGCCCGTTGTCGAACTGCATGGCGCTCACGCGCAGCTCATCGTCAAGGCCAAAGGGGATTTCCAATCGCGCCGTGAGCCGCTTCACCAACCCGCTGAGGACTCCGGTGGCCTGTGTGCGAAGAGCCGCCGACACAACCTGAGCCGCATGTTGGTCGCGGGCCGGGAATGCTGGATCAGCGATCGCTTTGGAGACGATCTCGGTGAGGTCGCCAGTAACCTCAGTGGCATGTCGAAGCTTGGTCAGCGGGTCCTGGCCTTCTTTGGCTATGTTGGCTCGCTCGGTGGCAAGCCGGCGATCTATTTCAGGATCGTCGAGCTGTTCCGGATATCTCTTACTGGCGATCGTGCGCCAGACTTCATCAGGCGACGAACGCAGCACACGAGCCGCCAAACGGTTGGCTTGGCGGAAAGCCAGCGCTTCGATCACCTCTACACGCACTGAAATCGTGGTGTCGGCCTCAGCGATGGCCGTTGCAAACTCCAGAGCGGTGATGTCTCCCTTCATAGCGATTTCCGACAAGACCTCCTCTCGGGCGTCCTCCGGTAGGGTTGCAACCCAAGCCCCTGCATCCACCCCAAGCGACGCGGTGCGGAACCGCGGCGCCGCGCGGATCGCTTCAATGCGAGCGTTTCGGTCCCCAGCTTCGACCACTTTGCGCAGAGCGTCGGCGAAATCCGGCCTGCCAGTGCGGACCATGAACCCAAAAGCTCGATCGACGGCCCTCGGGGAGTGCCAGCGCTTAGCAAAATCGGTGACCGCAGGCCCGACCAGAGTCCAGGCTTGGTCCGATGATCGAAAGACCATTTCGGCCGCAAGCATTGGATCGATCGCCAACGCGGCGGCGATCGCGCTCGCAACGGCGGCGGCGCCATCGGGGCCCGTCCTTGAAAGCCTCTCGACGGCGAAGAAGATGGGCTCCTCCCATTCTCGATTGTCGAGCACCCGTCGTCGGAGGCTTTCGTTAGCATCCTTCTGGCCGCCCGCGGCCCGGCGCATGAGGGCTTCAACCTCATTCGAGGCGTACCATTCTTGAATTTGCTGGTGCTGGAACGCGACGTCGCCAGCAGGGCCGGCGCCCCGCACCAAAGTGTGGTGCGCCACCAACGTATCGAGCACAACCATCGGCTCGACCCGAATGGTGAGTTGGCCGGCGTCAATCAAGACGGTCTCAGCATCGGTCACCACGGCACGAGCCCGTGCGTCGGTAATGCTGGTGTTTGCCTGGGAGGTCGCCTCGACGGCAAGCGCGATCAAAAGATCACCGTGGCGCCCAGAAAGAACGTTGCGCAGCTCCTCGGCCGGCTCTGGCGCCGCCTCCAGTTCGCGTATGAAGTGGCGTAGGAGTTCTTCTTTGGTTTGGGGGAGATCGCCGTTCCCGGTGCTGCTGAGCAGTGCTTGACAATAAAGCGGGATCTCGACCAGCTCGCGGACGCCGGGCGTTCGCCAAGCCTTATCGAGGAGGACCGGCCCGTCCTCGCCCCGCGCCGCCCGCGCGATTTCGAGCTGCTGCTCTTCAGTCAGAAGGTCGATCTCGACCTGTATGCCGCGGATCGGAACATCAAGCGCCTGACGCCGCGTGCTCACGATGAACCCCAGGTCGGGAAAACCTCTACTCAGGCCGCTGATTTCACCGGACGCCCTTTTGCGCGACGATTGATCGAGTTCGTTCCATCCATCGAGAGCCAACAGCAGCTCGCCCTCCGACGCCAGCGCATCGAGGTCATCCCGCTTGCACTTCGCGAAGCTGGGTGCGGCCAGGACGAATTCGATCAGAGATTTGCCGGAAGCGGACCACTCCCCCAGCGGCACGAAGATGGCCGGCACCCGCCGCCGCTCGCAAATTGCCTGGACCGTCTGGAGCAGCGATGTGGACTTGCCGGTGCCCGGCGGGGCCAGGATCACCAGTCGGTTAAACGATGCAGTCGCGTCCGCGAGCGTGTCGGCATCGAACGACTCGTGGTGTGTGTCGCGAACCAAGCGCAAATTCAATTTTACCGGGTGGCTTGGCCAGCGCGGCCCTTGGGTGAAGCTGGTGTTGTATATCTGCGCTGCGTCCAGCGACTTGGCGCGGACCTCCTGAATTGAGTCTACGAGCGAATCCGCCGGCGGCTTGCCCCGGCCCATGAGCTCGTCGAACGCGCGCCTTTCCGCAGTCGATTTCCAGGACTTTAGGAGATCGGTGGTGAATTGCTTTGGGTCGGAGTCCACCGCCTTGGCATGGTTGGCGCAGAGCCAGATGCCGTTCGCATCGTCGCGTCGCTGTTCGGGAGAAAGGCTATCATCATAGCGCGGGCCGCCGGGTGCAGCTGCGGTGATGTGCGCGGCCTCGCCCAAGCTGATGACGCCGTTGCCGCCCGGTTGAGGGCCAATGGTAGGCGCCTGGCAGTCAGGGTTCGAGCAGCGATGCCCGGCACGCCCTGCCAGTCTCTTCTTCGTCGGCGCTGTGAAGTCGTCCCGAGCCACGGCGCTCTTATATCCTGAGCCACGGCGCTCTTATATCCTGAATCCCAGGACCATGGGAACGCACGGGGACCGTGCTAGGAGGCCATCCATCATTCAGTCGGTCCGCTGTTGGGCGTTGAAGGTGTGGCTGAGGAGCGCCAAGTGTGCCTTCGTGATGGCCGTTGGCGAATGTCTGAGATGGGTCGGCACTTACCGGCCGCCAATGTCGGCTTCCTTGCGCTTCCCGCCCCGAACCGGACGATCGTTCCACGGCCAACTTCGGCCGCTGTCAACCGGCCGGTCGATAGTGTCACAAGCTGACCGCACCAGCCGGGAACGCAGCAAGCCATTCCCGCAGCTTCGACCACCGCCGCCGGCCCGATACATTGCGCACCGCGATGGCCACCGCCTTCCGGCTACCGACGAGCACGACCAGCCGCTTGCCGCGCGTGATGCCGGTATAGAGCAGGTTCCGTTGCAGCATGGCGTAGTGCTGCGTCAGGAGCGGGATCACCACGGCCGGATATTCCGACCCCTGCGCCTTGTGGATCGTCGCCGCATAGGCCGGCACCAACGCGTCCAGATCGCCGAGGCCATAGGCCACCTCACGCCCGTCGAACCGCACGGTGATCTCGGCCTCCTCGGGGTCGATTGCCGCGATGAAGCCGATATCGCCGTTGTAGACCTCGCGGTCGTAGTCGTTCTCGATCTGCATGACCTTGTCGCCCGGCGCAAAGGTCCAGCCGAATCTCTCGATCTTCGGCGCCGCCTCGCCATTCAGCGCGGCCTGCAGTTCGATGTTGAGCGAGCGGGCGCCGACCCCGCCGCGCGCCATCGGGCAGAGCACCTGGACGTCGCGCACCGGGTCGAGCCCGAACCGGCGGGGGATGCGGGTCTTCACCAGATCGATGATGCGGGCTGTGGCCGTCTCCGGGTCGTCGGCCTGGACGAAGTGGAAATCGCTCCCTGCCTCGGCGCGGGTCAGGTCCGGCATCTCGCCGCGATTGATCCGGTGCGCGCTGGTGATGATGCGGCTGGAGGCCGCCTGGCGGAAGATCTCGGTCAGCCGCACCACCGGCACCGCGCCCGAGCCGATCAGGTCCGCCAGCACCTGGCCGGGCCCGACAGACGGGAGCTGATCCACGTCGCCCACCACCAGCAGGGCTGCCGCCGCGGGGATCGCCCGGGTCACCGCGTGCATCAGCGGCACGTCGACCATGGACGTCTCGTCGATGACCAGCAGGTCGCAGTCCAACGGGTGATCCGGTCCGCGCCGGAACCCGCCGGTGCGCGGGTCAACCTCCAGCAGACGATGGATCGTCCGGGCCTCGAACCCGGTCGCCTCGCTCATCCGCTTCGCCGCCCGCCCGGTGGGGGCGGCGAGCAGGATGCGCACCGATTTGGCGGCGAGGATGGCGAGGATTGCCCGCATGATCGTCGTCTTGCCGACGCCGGGGCCGCCGGTGATCACCAGCAGCTTCGCGGCAAGGGCAAGGCCGACGGCCCGGCGCTGGCTCTCGGCGAGCGTCATGCCGATCCGCCGCTCGACCCAGGGGATGGCTTTTTCCGCGTCGATCGCCGGCCAGGGCAGCGAGCCGGAAGCGACCGCCCGCAGCCGTTCGGCGATGCCGCGCTCGGCGTGGTAGAGGCCGGCGAGGAAGACGCAGTCGGCCTCGCCGACGCGGTCGGCGATGACCGCGCCGTCGGCCAGTTCGAGATCAAGCGCGGTGCGGATCAGCGCCTCCGGCACCTCCAGCAGGCGCTCGGCGAGCGGGATCAGTTCCGCGACCGGCAGACCGCAATGGCCGTCGTCCATCGCCTCGGAGAGCGCGTAGCCGATGCCGGCGCGGACGCGGATCATCGCCGTCTTCTCGATGCCCAGTCTGCCGGCGATGGCATCCGCGGTCTTGAAGCCGATGCCGCGGATGTCGCGCGCCAGCCGATACGGGTTCTCGCTCATCACCTGGATGGCGTCGGCCCTGTAGGTCTTGAAGATGCGCACAGCGCGCGCCGTGCCGACGCCGTGGCTGTGCAGAAACACCATGATCTCGCGGATCACCTTCTGCTCGGCCCAGGCATCGACGATACGCTGCGCCCGGACCTCGCCGATGCCGCCCACCTCGCGCAGGCGCTGCGGTGCCCCTTCGATGATGTCGAACACCGCCTCGCCGAAGCCGCGCACCAGCTTCTTCGCATAGACCGGGCCGATGCCACGGATCATGCCGGAGGCGAGATAGCGCTCGATCCCCTCGGCCGTGGTCGGCGCGGAGGTTTTCAGGAACCTCGCCTTGAACTGCTGGCCGTGGGTGCGGTCGTTGACCCACTCGCCGGTGGCGGTGATCCACTCGCCGGCGGCGATGGCGGCGGCATGGCCGACGATGGTGACGAGGTCGCGATGCCCGCGCGCGTTCACCCGCAGCACGGCGAAGCCGCTCTCGGCATTGTGGAACGTCACCCGCTCGACGATGCCGGCGACCACTTCGCCATGGGGCCACGGGGCCTGGTGCTCGGTCATCGCCTAGTTCCGTCAGGCGGCTGGAAGTGGGGCGAGCAGGTCGGCATCGTTGTTGGCCGGCCGGTTGACCCGTGTGCTCACCGGCCAGACCCGCAGCACGTCCTCGGCCGCCGGGTGCAGCAGCGATGCGGCGTCGCCCTCGGTCTCGCCGAGCCATAGCGGCCAGTCGGGCGGCTCGACGATCACCGGCATGCGGTCATGGATGGGCGCCATGGTCGCGTTCGCGGCGGTGACGATGGTGGCGAAGCTGCGCAGCACTTCGCCCTCGGGACTGCGCCAGCCTTCCCAGACGCCGGCGAAGGCCAGCGTCTCGCCGTCACGCCGGGCAATCGCGTAGGGCTGCTTGGGTCCGTTGTCGGTGCGCTGCCATTCGTAGAACGCCTGCGCCGGGATCAGCCCGCGGCGGCGGGCGAAGGCATCGCGGAACGTCGGTGATGTCGCGACTGTCTCCGCCCGCGCGTTGATCGGCCGCCGCGCCGCCCGCAGATCCTTGGTCCAGTGCGGCACCAAGCCCCAGGTCAGCAGGTCGAGATGCCGCTCGCCGGTTTCCGGGTGCCGCCGCACCACCATCGACTGCTGGCTTGGCGCGACGTTCCAGGACGGCGCGACGTTGGGCAGCGCGCCGGCGGTGTGAAACAGCCGGGCGACGGCCTCGGGAGGCAAGAAGCTGGCGTAGCGCCCACACATCGGTGGCCGATCACTACACCGCCTGCCGGCTCGCTGGCAGTCCTGACCCGGGGCGGGAGCCGTAGGTGCTGGCGGTGGCTAGAAACGGGGCCAATCCTGCCACTGGCCGTCGGGGCCGCGGTTTCAGTGCCGTCCACCAAGTGGTCGCCCGTTGCGCGACGGGCGAGGCCAGCACGGTGCTGTCTGCCGTCCAGAGGCGCTTCGACTCCGGATTGGAACCGCCGAACCTGCGATTCCGCCGCCGCCGACTTTCTGCATGGTGCTTCCACTCCGCTTCCGAATTGCCGCCGAAGGGGCCTTGGAAGCAAAAACGGCCCTGGAGGGCCGCCTGCAAGTCTTTGGTTTTTCTGAGAAAATCTGGAGCGGGCGAAGGGATTCGAACCCTCGACCCCAACCTTGGCAAAACTTGGGAGAGGCCATGGAGCCGTGCTTGCGGTGCTCTGGCCCATAGTTCCCAGACTCTGCCACGAGCGCCATTCGTCGCAGGCCGGCTGGCTCGTAGCTTCTCGACCGTGATTCCTAGGTGATTCCTAGCGCGGAGGCCGCTCGTCCCAGAATTCCACCAAGTTATTGATTTGATTGGTGGGCGCACAAGGACTCGAACCTTGGACCCGCTGATTAAGAGTCAGCTGCTCTACCAACTGAGCTATGCGCCCGGCCCGTTCGCCGGCGGCGCACTCGTTAGCAGAGCCGATTGCGGGTGTGAAGGGGGCCATGCGCA
Source organism: Pseudomonadota bacterium (assembly GCA_021845595.1). Lineage (GTDB taxonomy): Bacteria > Pseudomonadota > Alphaproteobacteria > Acetobacterales > Acetobacteraceae > JAJZVV01. Next base: position 22,630 of record JAJZVV010000022.1, read on the forward strand.
GCGCAGGGCATGCCGCGCCGCGGCCGGTCCGGGCCGCCGCGCGGCGCAAATCCCTTTCCCTTCGCCCCGCACTGGACTAATTCCGTCGCCGCGCGCCGCACCCAGGCGGGCGCCAGAGGGGCCTGCCCATGACCGTCGGAGCCTTCCCCGCCACCCGCATGCGCCGCAATCGCCGCGACGGCTGGACGCGGCGACTCGTCGCTGAAAACCGGCTCGCCGTCGATGACCTGATCTGGCCCGTCTTCGTCATCGAGGGCAGCAACCGTGTCACCGAGGTCGCCTCCATGCCCGGCGTCGTGCGGGTGACGCTGGACCGGCTCGCCGCCCATATCGCGCCGGCGGCCGAGCTCGGCATTCCCGCCATCGCCCTGTTCCCGGCGACGCCGGCGGAGAAGAAAGACGCCGAGGGCAGCGAGGCGAAGAATCCGGAAAACCTGATGTGCCGCGCCGCCCGGCTGCTCAAGCGCGAATTCCCCGCCTTGGGCCTGGTCGGCGACGTTGCGCTCGATCCCTACACCGATCACGGCCATGACGGCGTGATCCGCGACGGCTACGTCGCCAACGACGCGACGCTGGCCGTGCTCACCACGCAGGCGCTGGTGCAGGCCGAGGCCGGCATCGACGTCATCGCGCCCTCGGACATGATGGACGGGCGCGTCGGCGCCATCCGCGCCGCGCTCGATGCCAAGGGACTGATCGATACGCGGATCATGAGCTACGCGGCGAAATACGCCTCCGCGTTCTACGGCCCGTTCCGCGACGCCGTCGGCTCGGCCAGCGCGCTGGTCGGCGACAAGAAAACCTACCAGATGGACCCGGCCAATACCGACGAGGCGCTGCGCGAGGTGGAACTCGACCTCGCCGAGGGCGCGGACATGGTGATGGTCAAGCCCGGCATGCCGTATCTGGACATCATCCGCCGGGTGAAGGACCGGTTCGGCGTGCCGACCTTCGCCTATCAGGTCTCCGGCGAATACGCGATGATCATGGCCGCCGTCGGCCATGGCTGGCTGGAGCATGAGCGGGCGATGATGGAAAGCCTGCTCGGCTTCAAGCGCGCCGGGGCGAACGGCGTGCTCACCTATTTCGCCGTCGAGGCGGCGCGGCGGCTCAGGGCGGGAGGATAGGCCGCGCGGCTCCGGTGCCGGCGGGGGCGAGCCTCGGCATCCTCACCGGCTTGGCCGCGGAGGCACGACTCGCCCGCCCGCTCGGCCGCGTCCTGGCCGGCGGCGGCGACGCGGCGGGCGCAATGGCGGCGGCGGAGCGGCTGGTGGCGGAGGGCGCGACGGCGCTGCTCAGTTTCGGGCTCGCCGGCGGGCTCGACCCCGCCCTGGCGCCCGGCACCATCCTCGTGCCGCGCGCGGTGCTCGCCGGCGAGCGGCGCTATGCGTGCGCCCCCGCGCTGCTCGCCGCCCTGGGCGGAGCGAACGCGGACCTGCTCCTCGGCGGCGCGGCGGTGGTGGCGACGGTGGCGGAGAAGACGCGGCTGCGCACGGCGAGCGGGGCGGCGGCGATCGATCTCGAAAGCGGCGCGCTGGCCGAGGTCGCGGATCGCCACGGCCTGCCATTCGCCGCCCTGCGCGCGGTCTGCGACCCGGCCGACCGCGACCTGCCCGCCCTCGCGCTCGCGGCACTGGATGCGCAGGGGCGGATCGGCCTGTGGCGAAGCTTCGCCTCGCTCCTGGCGCGGCCGGGCCAGGTGCCGGCGCTGCTCGCCCTGGCGCGCGATGCCGCGGCGGCGCGGCGCGCGTTAGTCCGCCGCGTCCGAGAGCTCGGCGGCGGGCTTGTCGTGGGCTAGCTTCGCCATCGCCTGTTCGACATGGCGGCTGAACACGTATTCCGCCGGTCGCTGGCGATCGAGCGGGATTTCCGGCGCCATCGGCCCGCTCGTGCGCACGCCCTTGCGCTCCACTTTCAGAAGTTCCCACGGCTTGCGCACCGCTTCGGCCACCGCCGTCGCCTCGTAGCCGGAATGCACCATGCAGTCGGCGCATTTCTCGTAGTTGCCGGTGCCGTAGGCGTCCCAGTCCGTGGTCTCCATCAGCTCCTTGAAGCTTTTGGCGTAGCCTTCGCCGAGCAGATAGCAGGGCCGCTGCCAGCCGAAATAGGTTCGTGTCGGGTTGCCCCACGGCGTGCAGTGATAGGCGCGGTTGCCGGCGAGAAAATCGAGGAACAGCGCCGACTGGTTGAACGCCCAGCGCCGCTTGCTGCGGTCCTCGCGCGCGAAAATGCCGCGGAACAGGTCCTTGGTGCGCTTGCGGTTGAGGAAATGCGCCTGGTCCGGCGCGCGCTCGTAGGCATAGCCGGGCGAGACGCTGATGCCGTCGATGCCCATGTCGGTCACGGTATCGAAGAACTGCGCCACGCGCGCGGGATCGGCGTCGGAGAACAGCGTGGCGTTGATGATGGTGCGGAAACCCGCCTCCTTCACCGTGCGGATCGCCGCCACGGCGCGGTCGTAGACGCCGTCCTGGCAGACCGATTTGTCGTGTTCCTCGCGCAGTCCGTCGAGATGCACCGACCAGGTGAAATAGCGGTTCGGCTTGAACAGATGCAGCTTTTTCTCGAGCAGCAGCGCGTTGGTGCAGACGATGACGAATTTCCGGCGCGCGATGATGCCGCGCACGACCTCGTCGATCTCCTTGTGCAGCAGCGGCTCTCCGCCGGCGATGACGACCACCGGCGCGCCGCACTCGTCGACCGCTTCCAGGCACTCGGCGACGGAAAGGCGCTGGTTCAGGATCGGCGCCGGATAATCGATCTTGCCGCACCCGGCGCAGGCCAGGTTGCAGCGGAACAGCGGCTCCAGCATCAGCACCAGCGGGTAGCGCTTGCGCCCGAGCAGATGCTGCTTGACGACATAGGCGCCGACTTTCAGCGCCTGATGGATGGGAACGGCCATTCCGCGACTCTCCTCAGGCGACCAGCGACTCGTCGGCAAGCGAATCGTCGGCGAGCTCCGGCGGCAGGCGGAAGCTGACATCCTCAGCCACGCCCTGCATGGTGGTGATCTCGACCGGGCCGATGCGGCGCAAACCCGCGAGCACGTCATGGACCAGCGCATCGGGCGCCGAGGCCCCGGCGGTGAGGCCGACGCAGCCGATGCCCGCGAACCATTCCGGTCGCAGATCTCCGGCGTCTTCGATCAGGTAGCTCGGCCGGCCGAGTTCGGCGCCGATCTCGCGCAGCCGGTTGGAATTGGAACTGTTGCGGCTGCCGACGACCAGGATCAGGTCCGCCTGCTGCGCCAGCTCGCGCACCGCGGTCTGGCGGTTCTGCGTCGCGTAGCAGATGTCGCGCACGTCCGGGCCTTTGATTTCGGGAAACCGGGCCTTCAGCGCGGCGATGATCTGGCGCGTATCGTCCACCGACAGCGTCGTCTGCGTCACATAGGCGAGCTTGGTGGGATCGGTCACCATGAGGCCGGCGACGTCGGCGACGGTCTGGACCAGATAGACCTTGCCCGGAATGCGCCCGATCGTGCCCTCGACCTCGGCATGGCCGGCATGTCCCACGAGCACGACTTCACGCCCGGCCGCGGCATAGCGCCGCCCTTCGGCATGGACCTTGGCCACCAGCGGGCAGGTCGCGTCGATCACCGGCAGACTGCGCTCGGCCGCCAGTTCCTCGACCCGCTGCGCGACTCCGTGGGCGCTGAACACGGTGATCGCGCCGGGTGGAATCTCGTCCAGCTCGTCCACGAACACCGCCCCGCGAGTGCGCAGATCCTCGACGACATGGCGGTTATGCACGATCTCGTGGCGGACGTAGATCGGCGGACCGTATTTCTTCAACGCCCGCTCGACGATCTCGATCGCCCGTTCGACACCGGCGCAGAAGCCGCGCGGCTGAGCCAAGACGACGCGCAACATGCCCTTGCTCCAGCAGAGGTTTCACTCGGTGATCACGGGACCGTGCGCAGACCCCACCCCGCGCCGGCGTGGGGGATATGGCACGCGCCATCCCCCTCGGCAACCGCAATCGAGGCCATGGGCCGCCCAATGGCGGCACGATCGGGGCGACACCTGTGGCAGGGGCGCAACAGTTGGGTCATCCCGAATGGCTCCCCCCTGCCCGGCCCGGTTGCATGAAGCCTAAGAATCTTTACAGACTGCCGTAATGACGTGAGCCGACGTTGTCGCGAAAGCTGGGGCGCGAAAGCTGGGGCGCGAAAGCTGGTCTGTCGGGGCGATGGTTGCGCCGGCGCGGGCTCGGTGCCATCCGCCACGGCCAACCGGGGCTTCAATCGCCGGGTCTTCAACCGAATATCCAAGCTGCGTCCCCCACCGCGCGGGGAGCGGCATGATGCCGAAGCGCGAGGACACGCGAAGGCCGGCGATGGGCCGGCGAACGCAGGGGTTTTGGACGATGTCTCGATCGCGAGTTGTGACGCCGCTGTTGGACCGGGTGCGCACCCCGGCGGATCTGCGGAATTTCTCCCCCGAGCAGCTGCGCCAGCTCGCCGACGAGCTGCGCGCCGAGACCATCGACGCGGTCTCCGTCACCGGCGGCCATCTCGGCGCCTCGCTCGGTGTGGTCGAGCTCACCGTCGCCCTGCACGCGGTGTTCGACACGCCGGCGGACCGGCTGATCTGGGATGTCGGCCACCAGGCCTACCCGCACAAAATCCTCACCGGGCGGCGCGACCGCATTCGCACCCTGCGCCAGGGCGGCGGGCTCTCCGGCTTCACCCGCCGCGCGGAGAGCGAATACGATCCGTTCGGCGCGGCGCATTCCTCGACCTCGATTTCGGCCGGGCTCGGCATGGCGGTGGCGCGCGACCTGACGGGGCGCGACAACCATGTCATCGCCGTGATCGGCGACGGCGCGATGAGCGCCGGCATGGCCTACGAGGCGATGAACAATGCCGGCGCGCGGCATTCCCAGCTCATCGTCATCCTCAACGACAACGACATGTCGATCGCGCCCCCGGTCGGCGCGATGAGCGCCTATCTGTCGCGGCTGATGTCCTCGCGCAGCTTCCTCTCCCTGCGCGAACTCGCCGGGCGGATGGCGCGGATGTTCCCCAAGGGTATCGAGCGCACGGCGCGGCGGGCGGAGGAGTTTGCCCGCGGCATCCTCACCGGCGGCACGCTGTTCGAGGAGCTTGGGTTTTACTATGTCGGGCCGGTGGACGGGCATAATCTCGACCACCTGCTGCCGGTCCTGCGCAATGTCCGCGAGGCCGAGGAGCGCGGGCCGATCCTGCTCCATGTCATCACCAAGAAGGGCAAGGGCTACGCCCCGGCCGAGGCGGCGGCGGACAAGTATCACGGCGTCGCCAAGTTCAACGTCGTCACCGGCGAGCAGGCCAAGGCGCCGCCCGGCCCGCCCTCCTACACCAAGGTGTTCGCCGAATCGCTGATCGCCGAGGCGGAGGCGGACAAGCGCATCGTCGCCATCAACGCGGCGATGCCCTCGGGCACCGGGCTCGACAAGTTCGCCGCGCGCTTCCCCGATCGCTGCTTCGATGTCGGCATCGCCGAGCAGCACGCCGTCACCTTCGCCGCCGGCATGGCGACCGAGGGGCTGAAGCCGTTCTGCGCCATTTATTCCACCTTCCTGCAGCGCGCCTACGACCAGGTGGTGCACGACGTCGCCATCCAGTCGCTCCCGGTGCGTTTCGCCATCGACCGCGCCGGGCTGGTCGGCGCCGACGGCGCGACCCATGCCGGCAGCTTCGATCTCGCCTATCTCGGCTGTCTGCCCGGGTTCGTGCTGATGGCCCCGGCCGACGAGGCGGAGCTGAAGCACATGGTCGCCACCGCCGCCGCGATCGACGACCGGCCCTCGGCCTTCCGCTATCCGCGTGGCGAGGGTACCGGCGTGGCGCTGCCAGCGAAGGGCGAGATCCTGCCGATCGGGCGCGGGCGCGTGCTGCGCGAGGGCGCGGCGGTGGCGATTCTCTCGCTCGGCACCCGCCTCGCCGACGCGCTGCGCGCCGCCGAAGATCTCGCCGCCCGCGGCCTGCCGGCGACGGTTGCCGATGCCCGCTTCGCCAAGCCGCTGGACACCGACTTGATCGAGCAGCTCGCCCGCCACCACGAGGTGCTGGTCATCGTCGAGGAAGGCTCGGTCGGCGGCTTCGCCAGCCATGTCACCCAGCATCTCGCCCGGCGCGGCCTGCTCGACCACGGGCTCAAGCTGCGGCCGATGACGCTGCCGGACCGCTTCATCGACCACGACACCCATCCCCGCCAGATCGCCGAGGCCGGGCTTTCGGCCAAGGATATCGTGGCCACCGTGCTCGATGCGCTGGGGCGGACCCTGGCGCAGGTGGTGCCGGCATGAGGCTTGGTCCGGGCCGGCGCGGGGTTCTGGCGCTGCTGCTGCTGCTGCCCGCGCTGGCCACGGCACGGGCGGACGAACCGGCCGCGGCAGCGCCGATCCGGGTGCTCAACGACGCGCTGCTGGCGGCGATGAAGGCGGGCAAGACCGAGTCCTTCGCCAAGCGCGTCAATCTGCTCGGCCCGGCCGTCGAGGGCGCGTTCGACCTGCCCGGCATCCTGCGCACCTCGGTCGGGCCGCGCTGGAGCGAGTTCTCCGCCGACGACCAGAAGGCCCTGCTGACCGCCTTCACCGCTTTCACCCTGGCCAGCTACGCCGCCAATTTCGACGGCTATGACGGCCAGCGCTTCGAGGTGCTGCCCGACCAGCGAGCGGTCGGGCCGGATCTCGTGGTGGCCACGCGAATCGTGCCGAAGGACGGGGATCCGGCCCGGATCGACTACGTCATGCGCCAGGTGGCGGGGGCGTGGAAGGCGGTGGACGTGCTGCTGGACGGGTCGATCAGCCGCGTCGCCCTGCAGCGCTCCGATTTCCGCACCACGCTCGCCAACGGCGGCGCCCCGGCGCTGATCCGCATCCTGAACAAGAAAACCGCCGATCTCGCGGGCGGCACGCCGGCCTGACGGCGATGGCGACGCTCGCCATCCTCGCCGCCGCGCTCGGCCTGGCCGGCATCGGCAATGCGCTGGCGGGCTGGCTCGCCACACGCCGCTTCGCCCGTGCGCTCGCCGCGCCGCCGCTCGCCGCGCTGCTGCCTCCGGTCAGCGTGCTCAAGCCGCTCTACGGCGAGGAACCGCTGCTGGAGGAGGCGCTGGCCTCGTTCTGCGCCCAGGACTACCCGGCGATGCAGATCGTCTGCGGCGTGCAGGACGCCGCCGATCCGGCCGCCGCCGTGGTCGAACGGCTCCAGCGTCGCTTCCCCGACCGCGACATCGTCCTCGTCGTCAACCCGGCGCGGCACGGCAGCAACGGCAAGATCGGCAACCTCATCAACATGCTGCCCGCCGCGCGCCACGATATTCTGGTGATCGCGGATGCCGACATGCATGCCGCGGCGGACCATCTGCGCCGCGTCGTCGCCGCTCTGCGCGCGCCGGGCACCGGGCTCGCGACGACGCTCTACACCGCCCGGCCGGCGCATCCCGGTCTCGCCGCGCGGCTCGGCGCCACGCAGATCACCCACGGCTTCCTCCCCGGCGCGCTGCTCGCCCGCGCCCTCGGCCGGCGCGACTGTTTCGGCGCCACCATGGCGCTGCGGCGGGAGACGCTCACCGCCATCGGCGGGCTCGCCGCGCTCGCCGACCGGCTGGCCGACGACGCGGCCCTCGGCCAGCTCGTCGCCGCCCGCGGTCTCGCCGTCGCGCTGGCGCCGAGCCTGCCGGCAACGACGGTGCCGGAGGCCAGCCTGCGCGCGCTGCTGCGCCACGAGCTGCGCTGGGCGCGCACCGTGCGCTCGCTGGCGCCGCTCGGCTTCGCCGCCTCCGCCGTGCAATATCCGCTGGCCTGGGCCGCGCTGGCGGTGATCGCCTCGGCCGGGGCCGCCTGGGCGCTGGTGCTGGCGGCGCTGACCTGGGCGGTGCGCGCCGCCACCGTGCGCGGCATCGACCGCGCCCTGGGCCTGACGCCGACCGTGCCGCTCTGGCTGCTGGCGCCGCGGGACCTGGTTTCCGTCGGGCTGATCGTGGCGAGCTTTCTCGGCGATACCGTGCAATGGCGCGGCCAGCTCATGGCGGTCGACCGCCCGGGGCCCTTGCGCAAGGGGATGCCGGTGGGCAAAGAAGCGGCATAGGGGGACCACCGCGATGATGAAGACCTTGTTCCTGCAGCCGCCCTCGTTCGACGGGTTCGATGGCGGCGCCGGTTCACGCTACCAGGCGCGGCGCGAGATCCGCTCCTTCTGGTACCCGACCTGGCTCGCCCAGCCGGCGGCGCTGGTGCCCGGCAGCAAGCTGATCGACGCCCCGCCGGCGGACGTCTCGCTCGAAACCGTGCTGGCCACGGCGAAGCAGCACGACCTGGTGGTCATCCACACCTCCACGCCCTCGTTCGCCAACGACGTCCGCGTCGCCCAGGCGATCAAGGATGCGCGGCCGGGCATCTCGGTCGGGTTCGTCGGCGCCAAGGTCGCGGTGCAGCCGGCCGAAAGCCTGCGCGACGGCACGCCGATCGACTGGGTGGCGCGCAACGAGTTCGACTTCACCGTGCTCGACGTCGCCGAGGGCAAGGACCTCGCCGCCATCCCGGGCCTGTCCTGGCGCGGGCGCGACGGCGCCATCACCCACAACGAGGATCGCGAGATTCTCGAGAACATGGATGCGCTGCCCTTCGTCACCGAGGTCTACAAGCGCGACCTGCGGATCGAGGATTATTTCATCGGCTATCTCAAGCACCCCTACCTCTCGCTCTACACCGGGCGCGGCTGCAAATCGCGCTGCACCTTCTGCCTCTGGCCGCAGACCGTCGGCGGGCATCGCTACCGGGTCCGCAGCGTCTCCCACGTGATCGAGGAAATCCGTCTCGCGCGCTCGTATTTTCCCGAGGTGCGCGAATTCTTCTTCGACGACGACACCTTCACCGACAATCTGCCGCGCGCCGAGGCGATCGCGCGCGAGCTGGGCAAGCTCGGCATCACCTGGTCGTGCAACGCCAAGGCCAACGTGCCGCGCGAAACGCTGAAGGTGCTGAAGGACAACGGCCTGCGCCTGCTCCTCGTCGGCTACGAGAGCGGCAACCAGCAGATCCTTTACAACATCAAGAAGGGCATGCGCATCGAGGTCGCCAAGAAGTTCAGCAAGGATTGCCGCGAGCTCGGCATCAAGATCCACGGCACCTTCATCCTCGGCCTGCCCGGCGAGACGCGCGAAACGATCGAGGAGACCATCCGCTTCGCCATGGAGGTGAATCCGCACACGCTGCAGGTTTCGCTCGCCGCGCCCTATCCCGGCACCTTCCTCTACCGCCAGGCGATGGAAAACGGCTGGCTCGATGCGCGCCACGCCGAACTCGTGGACGAGCACGGCGTGCAGATCGCGCCGCTGCACTATCCGCATCTCTCCCACACCGAGATGTTCGACGGCGTCGAGGAATTCTATCGCCGGTTCTATCTGCGCGCGCCGAAGATCGCCTCCATCGTCGGCGAGATGCTGACCAGCCCGCAGATGCTCGTCCGCCGCCTGCGCGAGGGGCGCGAGTTCTTCCAGTTCCTGCGCGAGCGCCAGACCAGCAAGCGCGCCGCCTGACGCGCGCGTTGCGGCGGGTCATTTTCTCGGCCGACGATTTCGGCCTCTCGCCCGCCGTCAACGAGGCGGTGGAGCAGGCCCACCGCGAGGGGCTGCTCGGCGCCGCCAGCCTGATGGTCGCCGGCCCGGCGGCGGCGGACGCGGTGCGCCGCGCGCGCGCCCTGCCTGGCCTGCATGTCGGGCTGCATCTCGTCCTCGTCGAGGGCAACGCGGCGCTGCCGCCGGCCGCGATCCCCGATCTCGTCGATGCCTCGGGCTGGTTCGGCTCCGACCAGGTACGCCGCGGCTTCGCCTATGCGCTCGGCGCCCGCCGCCAGCTCGAAGCCGAAATCGAGGCCCAGTTCGCCGCCTTCGCCGCCACCGGCCTCGCGCTCGATCACGCCAACGCGCACAAGCACATGCATCTCCACCCCGTGGTGGCGGCGCTGATGATCCGCATCGGCCGCCGCTACGGGCTGCGGGCGCTGCGCATCCCCGCCGAGCCGGCGGCGCCGCTGGCCGCCTGCGGCACCCGCGTGGGCCTCGGCGCGCGGGCGCTCGCCGCCTGGAGCCGCGTGCTGCGCGCCCAGGCCCGCCGCGCCGGGCTCGTGGTGAACGATCACGCCTTCGGCATCGCCTGGTCCGGCCACATGACGGCGCCGCGCCTCGCCGCCTTGGCGCGGCATCTGCCCGAGGGGCTCAGCGAGCTCTACTTCCATCCCGCCAGCCGGCGCGACGCGGACCTGGCGCGGCTGATGCCGGACTACGAGCCCGAGGCGGAACTCGCCGCCCTGCTCGACCCCGCCGTCACCGCCGCCTTCGCCGCCATTCCGCGCACCTCCTATGGCGCCGAGGCCGACGCCCTTTCGCCCGCCACGATCACGCCCACCTCCGCATCATGTCCGCCGACACCCTGACGCTGACCCTGCACGCGGCCATCGCGGAGATTCCCGCGGCCGAGTGGGATGAATGCGCCGGGAGCGACAACCCGTTCGTCTCGCACGCGTTCCTCGCCGCGGTGGAGGCATCCGGTTCCACCGGCAAGCGCACCGGCTGGCTGCCGCAGCACGCCGCCCTGCGCGGCCAGGACGGCACGCTGCTCGCCGTCGCGCCGATGTATGCCAAGGCGCACTCCTACGGCGAATATGTCTTCGACCATGGCTGGGCGCACGCCTTCGAGCGCGCCGGCGGGGAGTATTACCCGAAACTGCAGGTCGCCGTGCCGTTCAGCCCGGTGCCCGGCCCGCGCCTGCTGTGCCGCCCGAACGGCGCGGCCACCCCGGCGATGCTCGGCGCGGCGCTGCGCCAGGCCTGCGAGGGAATGGGGCTCTCCTCCATCCACGTCACCTTCTGCACCGAGGCCGAGCAGGCCGCCCTCGCCGCCCAAGGCTTCCTGCCGCGCATCGGCATGCAGTTCCACTGGGAAAACGCGGGGTATGCCCGCTTCGAGGACTTCCTCGCCGCGCTCGCCTCACGCAAACGCAAGCAGCTCCGCCGCGAACGCCGCGACGCGCAATCCGCCGGGCTCGATTTCCTCACCCTGCGCGGCGCCGAAATCCGCCCGCACCACTGGCGCGCCTTCTACCGGTTCTACACCTCCACCGTGGACCGCAAATGGGGCAGCGCCTACCTCACCGAGCGCTTCTTCCCCCTGCTCGGCGAGCGGCTCGGCGACGGCGTGGTGCTCATGCTCGCCGAACAGAACGGCGAACCCGTCGCCGGCGCGCTGAACCTGCTCGGCGCCGACACGCTGTATGGCCGCAACTGGGGCGCCTCACGCGAGTTTCCGTTCCTGCACTTCGAACTCTGCTACTACCGCGCCATCGACTTCGCCATCGAACACGGCATCAAACGCGTCGAAGCCGGCGCCCAGGGCGCGCACAAACTCCAGCGCGGCTACCTGCCGCAGCCAACCTTCTCCGCCCACTGGATCGCCCACCCCGGCCTGCGCCGCGCCGTGGAAGGGTTCCTCAACGAGGAACGCGAGTCCGTCCGCGCCGAAATCGCCGAACTCGCGGCTTCCTCGCCGTTCCGGGAGGATGAGGGGTAGGAAAGGGAAGCAAGCGCGGGCTCTGCCCGCACCCGCCGGGGCCGGGGGCCCCGGACCCCGTTCGGGGAGGGGTTCTACGGACATTCCGCGGCGCCCACGTCCGGCCGCGTCGCGCCGACTGTCGTCATCCAACCGCCCTGGCCAACACCTCCGACGCGGACACCCCGCGGCCCCATTATAGCCGGCGTCGGCGGAGGCCAGTGTCTCGAACGGCCAGCGCGGGCGTGACGCGCGCGGCAGCGGCCCCGCATTTTCACGGTTCTAGATATGGCTGCATGCACGCGCGGCTTGAGCGCACGGCCATCGGTATCGACCATCGCGTTGCGCTTACGGCCCATGATCTTCTTGCGGGCCTCGTAGCCGCGAATGCCGTCACGGCCGTCGTCTCGATGCTTAGAGCAATTTCAGTCTGACTGGAAATATCCGGCATGACGGAAGTAGTTGCTGCATTCGGCGGGGCTGAAGGTGTCGGCGGCCGGGCCGAGCGCCTTCCACAACTCGTCCATCGTTCGCAGCGCC
>JAJZVV010000023.1 GCA_021845595.1 Pseudomonadota bacterium
ATAACGGCGGCGGCGGCGGCGGTGGCGGCGGCGGCGGCGGCGGCGGCGGGTCGTATCTGGCCCCGTCCTTCATCGCCGGCACAACGATCGAGAACGCCGGCGTGCGGACCGGCAACGGCGAGGTTTTGATCTCGTTCGTGCCGCCCACCACTGTGCCGGAGCCGGCCTCGCTCACCCTGCTGGGCAGCGGGCTGGCCGGGCTGCTGGCCTTCCGGCGGCGGCTCTCCCGCAGGCAGCGGGACGGCGGGCCCGGGACCTCGGCCGCATAGGCCGCGCCCGGACCGCTGTCGGCGGCGTGGGCGGTATCGCCGGCGCCGAGCCGCCGCGATGCGGCGTGCCGGGCGGCGCGAACGATCGCGAAGACACAATCGCGTTACTGCTTCGCTTGTACGATGGACAGCGCGTCTCAGGATTGGCATCGTCGAACTGATTTTGGTTCGCAACCGCACCGTATGACCGGCCCCGGGAGGCCCTCCCATGACGCAGCTGACGCATCTCTCCGCCGGCGCCACGGTGCTGGTGCTGGCGCTGGCCGGCACGGCGCCGGTGCGGGCGAACCCTGTGCTGACCGATACGACGCCTGGCCCGACGAATTTCACGGCCGGCGCCGGCGGCATCTACGACATTGTCGCCTACGGCGCCCAGGGCGGTGGGGGGAACGCCGGCCCCGGGGGCAAGGGCGCGGAGTGGGGTGGGGAGTTCGCCCTCACCACGGGTGAGAAGCTCACGATCGTCGTCGGCGGCCAGGGGGGTAGTTCGAGGATCGCCGCCGGCGGCGGCGGCGGCGGCAGTTTCGTGATCGCGCCCAACGGCACGCCCACCGGCCTACCGCTGGTGGTTGCGGGCGGCGGCGGCGGCGGCGGCTATGTCGGCGGGCCCGGTGGCCCTGGCGGAGCGAATGCGGGCAGCGGCGGCGGTGCGCCCGGCGTCGTCGGCGGGGCCGGCGGCGCTGGCGGCGTTAGCGGTGGTGGCGGCGTCGGCGTTGGCGGCGGGGGCGGCGGCGGTTGGCTGTCGGCCGGGGGCAACGGCATCAACCTCGGCGGCGGTGGCGGCGGTCCCCACGGCGGCGTCGGCGGTGCCGGTCTCAACAACTCCGGCGCCGGCGGCGTTGGTGGTGGCGGTGGCGGCGGCGGTGTCGGCGGCGGCGGCGGCGGCGGCTATAACGGCGGTGGCGGCGGTGGTGGCGGCGGCGGCGGCGGCGGCGGGTCGTATCTCGATCCCTTGGTCATCGCCGGCAGCAGCATCGAGAACGCCGGCGTGCAAATCGGCAACGGCGAGGTTTTGATCTCGTTCGTCTCGCCCACCACCGCGCCGGAGCCGGCCTCGCTCACCCTGCTGGGCAGCGGGCTGGCCGGGCTGCTGGCCTTCCGGCGGCGGCTCTCCCGCAGGCAGCGGGACGGCGGGCCCGGACCCTCGGCCGCGTAGGCGCGGCCCTTCCTCCGCTACGGTTGCCGGCGCGCCTGTGGGAAGTGCGCAAGGGCCAATTCGTTGCGATTTCAACTCCTTGATTGACAGCGCCCGTCCCAATCGTGATACTTCGATTAACTTTCGCTTCACACTCGCGCGAATGAACCATCTCGGGGGGCTCGCATGACCCAACTGACGCATCTTTCCGCCGGCGCCACGGTACTGGTGCTGGCGCTGGCCGGCACGGCGCCGGCGCACGCGGCCCCGGTGCTGACCGATACGACGCCGGGCCCGACGAATTTCACCGCCGGCGCCGGCGGCATCTACGACATCGTCGCCTACGGCGCCCAGGGCGGTGCGGGGGACGGATTTCCCGGGGGCAAGGGCGCGGAGTGGGGTGGGGAATTTGCCCTGACCGCGGGTGAGAGGCTCTCGATCATCGTCGGCGGCCAGGGGGGCAATGGAGAGTATGCTGGCGGCGGCGGCGGCGGCAGTTTCGTGATCGCGCCCAACGGCACGCCCACCGGCCTACCGCTGGTGATCGCGGGCGGTGGCGGCGGCGCCGGCTCTTTCGGCGGCGGCGGCGCCGGCGGTGCGAATGCTGGCGCCGGTTCGCACGGCGGCGGCGGTGGTGGTACCGGCGGCCACGGCGGCGCCGGTGGGGGGAACGATGGCGGCGGCGGGGGCGGCGGTTTTCTGTCGGCCGGGGGCAATGGCAGCGGGAGCGGCGGCCAAGGCGGAGCCGGCGGCGGCGGCGCTGGCGGTGGCGGCTTCGTCGGCGTTTTCGGCATCCTCGGCGGCGGCGTCGGCGGCATCGGCGGCGCCGGCGGCGGCGGCAGCAGCGGTGGCGGCGGCGGCGGCGGCGGCGGCGGCGGCTATAACGGCGGCGGTGGTGGCGGCAGCAGCAGCGGTGGTGGCGGCGGCGGCGGCGGTGGCGGGTCGTATCTGGCCCCGTCCTTCATCGCCGGCAGCAGCATCGAGAACGCCGGCGTGCGGACCGGCAACGGCGAGGTTTTGATCTCGTTCGTCTCGCCCACCACCGCGCCGGAGCCGGCCTCGCTCACCCTGCTGGGCAGCGGCCTGGCCGGGCTGCTGGCCTTCCGGCGGCGGCTCTCCCGCAGGCAGCGGGACGGCGGACCCGAACCCTCGGCCGCGTAGGCGCGGCCCTTCCTCCGCTACGGTTGCCGGCGCGCCTGTGGGAAGTGCGCAAGGGCCAATTCGTTGCGATTTCAACTCCTTGATTGACAGCGCCCGTCCCAATCGTGATACTTCGATTAACTTTCGCTTCACACTCGCGCGAATGAACCATCTCGGGGGGCTCGCATGACCCAACTGACGCATCTCTCCGCCGGCGCCACGGTGCTGGTGCTGGCGCTGGCCGGCACGGCGCCGGCGCACGCGACCCCGGTGCTGACCGATACGACGCCGGGCCCGACGAATTTCACCGCCGGCGCCGGCGGCATTTACGACATCGTCGCCTACGGCGCTGAGGGCGGTGCGGGGGGCGGATTTTCCGGGGGCAAGGGCGCGGAATGGGGTGGGGCGTTCACCCTGGCCGCGGGTGAGAGGCTCTCGATCATCGTCGGTGGCCAAGGGGGCAATGGAGTCTTCGCTGGCGGCGGCGGCGGCGGCAGCTTCGTGATCGCGCCCAACGGCACGCCCACCGGCCTACCGCTGGTGATCGCGGGCGGTGGCGGCGGCGCCGGCTCTTCCGGCGGCGGCGGTGGCGGCGGTGCGAATGCTGGCGCCGGTTCGCTCGGCGGCGGCGCCGGTGGTACCGGCGGCCACGGCGGCGCCGGTGGGGGGATCGATGGCGGCGGCGGGGGCGGCGGTTTTCTGTCGGCCGGGGGGGGCAATGGCAGCGGGAGCGGCGGCCAAGGCGGAGCCGGCGGCGGCGGCGCTGGCGGTGGCAGCTTCAGCGTCTATCGCGCCGTCGTCGGCGGCGGCGGCGGCGTCGGCGGCGGCGGCGGCGGCGGCAGCAGCGGTGGCGGCGGCGGCGGCGGCTATAACGGCGGCGGCGGCGGCGGCAGCGGTGGCGGCGGCGGTGGCGGGTCGTATCTGGCCCCGTCCTTCATCGCCGGCAGCAGCATCGAGAATGGCGGCGTGCGGACCGGCAACGGCGAGGTTTTGATCTCGTTCGTCTCGCCCACCACTGTGCCGGAGCCGGCCTCGCTCACCCTGCTGGGCAGCGGCCTGGCCGGGTTGCTGGCCTTCCGGCGGCGGCTCTCCCGCAGGCAGCGGGACGGCGGGCCCGAACCCTCGGCCGCGTAGGCGCGGCCCTTCCTCCGCTACGGTTGCCGGCGCGCCTGTGGGAAGTGCGCAAGGGCCAATTCGTTGCGATTTCAACTCCTTGATTGACAGCGCCCGTCCCAATCGTGATACTTCGATTAACTTTCGCTTCACACTCGCGCGCATGAACCATCTCGGGGGGCTCGCATGACCCAACTGACGCATCTTTCCGCCGGCGCCACGGTGCTGGTGCTGGCGCTGGCCGGCACGGCGCCGGCGCACGCGACCCCCGTGCTGACCGATACGACGCCGGGCCCGACGAATTTCACCGCCGGCGCCGGCGGCATCTACGACATCGTCGCCTACGGCGCCCAGGGCGGTGCGGGAAGTTCCGGTGCCGGTGGGAAAGGCGCGGAGTGGGGTGGGGAGTTCGCCCTCACCACGGGTGAGAAGCTCACGATCGTCGTCGGCGGCCAGGGGGGTAGTTCGAGGATCGCCGCCGGCGGCGGCGGCGGCGGCAGTTTCGTGATCGCGCCCAACGGCACGCCCAGCGGCAGGCCGCTGGTGGTTGGCGGCGGCGGCGGCGGCGGCGGCCAAGACCCCGGCGGAAGCGGCGGGGCCGGGGGAGCGAACGCCGGCGCCGGCGGCGGAAGCGGCGGGGCCGGCGGCGTCGGCGGCCACGGCGGCGGCGGCGGCGGCGCCGAGGGCGGCGGCGGCGGTGGCGGTTTTCTGTCGGCCGGGGTCAGTGTCGTCGGTTCCAGCGGCGGCGGCGGCGGCGGTGCCCGCGGCGGGGCCGGCGGCGCCGGCGCTTCCGGTGGTGACGGCGGTGTCGGCGGCGGCGGTGGCGGCGGCAGCTTCGGCGGCGGCGGTGGTGGCGGCTATAACGGCGGCGGCGGCGGCGGCTATAACGGCGGTGGCGGCGGTGGCGACGGCGGCGGCGGTGGTGGCGGGTCGTATCTCGATCCGTCCGTCATCGCCGGCAGCAGCATCGAGAATCCGGGCGTGCGGACCGGCAATGGCGAGGTTTTGATCTCGTTCGTCTCGCCCACCACCGCGCCGGAGCCGGCCTCGCTCACCCTGCTGGGCAGCGGGCTCGCCGGGCTGCTGGGCGTGCTGCGGCGCAAGGTCCGCCGGCCGCCCGCGTAGCATCGCCGCCCGCCCGGAGGGACGCGAACAAGGCACGATGAGCGAGACCGTCGATCTCGCGGCGACGCTGGCGGAGGCGGAGGCGCTCTATGCGCGCGGCGCGTTTGCCGAGATGGTGGCGCTGCTCTCCGGCCTCGCCACGGCGGAACAGTGCAACGCCAGCGTTTTCCGCCTGCTCGGCCTGGCCCAGCTCGGCCTCGGTGCGATCGCGGAGTGCCTCGCCTCCATCGAGGCGGCGGTGCAGCGCGAACCGGACGATGCCCAGATCGCGCTGCTGTACGGCATCGCCCTGCAGACCGCCGGGCGGATCGCGGAGGCGCCGGCGCAGTATCGCCGCGCCGCCGAAGCCATGCCGCAGAATGCCGCGCCGCTGGTGAACTGGGCGGCGGCAGAGATCGCCCTCGGCGATGTCAAGGCGGCGATCCGCCTGGCGAAGCGGGGCCAGGCGCTGGCGCCGCAGATGCCGCACGCGCATTACGTGCTGGGGCAGGCGCTGCTCGCCGCCGGGCGCTGGGCGGAGGCGCGGGCGGCGTTCGGGCGCAGCACGGACCTCAATCCCCGGTTCGCCGATGGCTGGATCAACGCCGGCCTCGCCGAATACCGACTCGGCCGGATCAACGCAGCGATGGCCGCGATGCGCGCCGCGCTGCAGGTCGACCCTGGGCATGTGAAGGCGGCGGGAAATCTCGCCGTGTTCCTGCGGCTCACCGGCCAGAGCGAAGCGGCGGAGCAGATCCTGCGGCAGGTGGCGCGCATCCCGGCGGCCGCGGATGCGCGGCTCAGCCTCGCGAGCGGGCTGCTGCAGGACGATCGCCACGCGGAGGCGCTGGCGCTGCTGGAGAGCGAGCAGCCCGCCGATCCCGCACTCGCGACGCTGTGGCAGCTCCAGCATGCGCTGGCCCTGGTCTCCACCGGTGACGCCGCGCGCGCGCGCGCGATCCTCGATGCGATCGGGCGGCCGGCGGCGGAATACATGCCGATGCTGAGCTGGCGGCGCGTGCTCGTCGCGGAGGCCGAGGGCGACATCGCCGCGGCGCGCGCCCACGCGCGGGAGACCGAGGACGCACTGCGGCGCAGCGGCCAGGACATGCTGCCGGAAAACCGGATCATGGCCCATTTCGACCTCGCCAAATTCTGGTCCCAATATGACGAACGCGCGCGCGCCTTCGCGCTCTGGGTGAGCGGGCACGCGCTTCTGCGGCAGATCCAGCCCTTCTCGCGCGCCGGCTTCCGCGCCTTCGTCAATGCCTCGATCACCGGCTTCTCCCGCGCGCGGCTGCAGGAAGGGCCGCTCGCCTCCAACCGCGACGCGGCGCCGGTGTTCATCGTCGGCCTGCCGCGTTCGGGAACCACGCTCGCCGAGCAGATCCTCGGCGCGCACCCGGCGGCGCATGCCGCGGGCGAGCGCCCCGCGCTGGGCCGGATGGTCGCCGCCCTCGGCGGCGGGGTGGAGGACGCGGCGTGCGCGCAGCGGGTCGCGGCGCTCGACACGGCGGCGCTCGATGCGGCAGCGGCCCGCTATCTCGCGGAGTTGCACGCGCTCGCCCCCGAGGCGGAGCGGATCGTCGACAAGATGCCGGCGAACGCGCTGTATCTCGGCCTCATCGCCACGATGCTGCCGGGCGCGCGCATCATCCATTGCGTGCGCGACCCGCGCGATACCGGGTTCTCGATCTTCACCTACCGTTTCTACGGCGAGCACCCCTACGCGCACGATCTCGCCGATCTCGGCTGGTATATGGGCCAGCACGCGCGGCTGATGGCGCATTGGCACGAGGCCTTGCCGACGCCGCCGCTGCGCCTGTCGCTGGTGGACTGGGTGGCGGATTTCCAGGGCACGCTGGCGCGCGTGCTTGAGTATATCGGGCTGCCGTACGACCCGGCGTGCGAGCGCTTCTTCGAGCGGGACGGCCCGGTGCGCACCGTCAGCAAACAGCAGGTGCGCGAACCGGTGAATGCGCGCGGGCTCGGGCGGTGGAAGCCGTATGCCGCGCAACTCGCGCCGATGATCGCGGAACTGCCGAAGCCGCTGGGCCCCTCCGAGGACGAGCTGCTGCGCGCGCGAAGGCAACCAAGGTGACGGCGCAGCAAGCGTAGGGTGGGGTGCCCTTTTTGCACCCCACCAACTTTCGGCAAGACTGCAAACGCCGAGAGGGCGCCCGACGCAAACGGTGGGGTGCGATAGGGCACCCCACCCTACGCTTGCTGAACAACGCCATTTCGCGGAACGCGCCGCTCAGACTTGGGCGGCGTGATGACACCAATGCAGCCTCCGGAAAACGCGGGGCGGTTCACATCGAAAGGGGCCATCGAATGAATGAGGTAGCTCTCATATGTGCAGCAGTGCTCGGGTTGTTGTTATTCGGCCTCGGAATGTGTGTCTCGTTGATGCGTTTTCGCGAAGGCAAGGTTTCTGGCTACGAGACAGACCCGGCGAACCTGTTACATAGATTCATCCGGGCTCACGCCAACACGGCCGAATACGTCCCTTTCCTCGCGGTATTGTTCCTCTATCTGGGCGCGCGATCGCCGTCCGCAGCGATCGTATCCCTGATCGTTGCCGCGACGCTGTGCCGCTGTTTGCTCGTCGTCGGGCTGATCGCGTGGCCAACGATGGCAAAACCCAACCCCGCCCGGTTCGTCGGCGCGCTTGGAACCTACGTAACCGGCTTGGCGCTATGCTTGACACTCCTGCACTGAGAGCAAGCAAGCGCAGCAAGCGTAGGGTGGGGTGCCCTTTTTGCACCCCACCAACTTTCGGCAAGACTGCAAACGCCGAGAGGGCGCCCGACGCAAGCGGTGGGGTGCGGAAGGGCACCCCACCCTACGCTTGGTACTGCGGGCACGAACGCAACCAAGGTGACGGCGCAGCTGCGGCCCCACCCCTCGCTCGCTGGGCGCGGCGCCGCGGGCGGCGGCGGATCGGTTGATGGAAATCAATGCAGCATAAATGGTCCGGACGAGAATGGCAGGTGACGGAGGTGCCCGAACATGGCTGTCCAAGCGGATCTGGTAGCGTTCGTCGGCGAGGCTTTGCGGCAGGGGATTCCCCGTGCGCGGATCGAGCAGGTTCTCTCGGAGGCCGGCTGGCCCGCCGCGCGCGTGAACGAGGCACTGCAGAGCTACGCGGTTGTCGAATTTCCGATCCCGGTGCCCCGGCCTAAGCCTTATCTGTCGGCGTTCGAGGCTTTCCTCTACCTCGTCATGTTCTCCGCGCTCTACATGAGCGCGATCGATCTCGGGCAACTGGCGTTCAAGTTCATCGATCTTGTGTTTCCCGATCGGGCGACGGACTACTCTGATCCGGTATTCCTCATCCAGTCGTTACGATGGCCGGTTGCCCAGCTGATCATCGCGTTCCCAGTGTTCCTGTATCTCACGGTCTACGTCCACCGCGTGATGGATGCGGGGGCAGTCCGGCACGACTCGCGGGTCCGGAAATGGCTGACCTATCTGACCCTGTTCGCCGCGGCGATTGTGCTGATCGGCGATCTGACATCGCTCCTCTACAACCTGATCAGCGGCGAGCTGACAGCGCGGATCGTGCTCAAGGTCCTGACCGTGGCGATCATCGCCGGGGCGATCTTCGGCTACTATCTGCGGGATGTGCGCCCCGCCGAGCCGATGAAACGGCCGGTGGTGACGATGCAACATCGCGTCCTGCTCGGTGGCGTGACCGCGGTGGTGATCGCCGCGGTTGCCGCGTCCCTCATCGTCATCGGGTCGCCGGAGAAACAGAGACAACGGCACCTCGATGAGGTCAGGTCGGGGGATCTTGGGCGGATCGTCAACGAGGTCAGGGCTTATTTCTCGTCCTATAAGGCGCTGCCCCCGACGCTTGATGCCTTGGTGCTCCGCCCAGGCCGCGAGGTGCCGAAGGATCCCGTGACCCGCGCGCCTTATGAATACGCGGTGCTCGGCCCGGTGCGCTACCGGCTCTGCGCGGACTTCCAGTTGAAAGCCGAGTACGCCTGGTCCGGGCGCAGGGAGGAATGGCGGCACGGAAAGGGCCATACCTGCTTCGAGTATGAGATCGAGCCCAACTCTCCCGCCGCCCGCTGAACCCGCCCCCTTCCCCCGCCCGCCGCCGTTAAGCCGCAATTCACCGCGGGCTGGCACGCTCTGCGTCGAACCAAGGGGATAGGGTGTCGATGCGGACTCTCATAGGGCGGCTCGGCCGTTTCGGGTTGGCGGCGCGGCTGACGGCGATCGTGCTCGGGTGTCTGGTCCTCGGGCTCAGCGTGGTGCAGATCGCCGCGCTGCGCACCAGCAAGGCGGCGCTGGCCGAGCGCATGCAGGTCAATCTCGGCGCCAATCTCGCGCTGCTCGAGGCCTATCTCGATCCGCTCGGCACCGTCTGGTCGCGCGACAAGAACGGCACGCTGCTGCTCGGCACCCATCCGCTGGATGGGCGCAACGACATTCCGGACCGGCTGACCGCGACCGATGCCGCTGCCGTGGCCACGATCTTTGCCGGCGACACCCGCGTCGCCACCTCGGTGAAGAAGCCGGACGGCAGCCGCGCCCTCGGCACCAAGCTGGCACACGGGCCGATCTACGACGCGGTGATCGGCAACGCCCAGACCTATCGCGGCACCGCCGAGATTCTCGGCCAGCGGTTTTTCACCGTCTACGAGCCGATGCTCGACGAGTCCGGCCAGGTCGCCGGCATTCTGTTCGTCGGCGTCGCCACCGCCGAGCTCGACCGGCTCGATGCCGCGCTGCGCCGCCAGGGATTCTACACCGCCATCGCCGCCGTGATCGTCTTCGGTCTCATCGGCTACGGGTTTCTCTCCCGCTCGCTGCGCCCGCTGCGCGCGCTGGAGGGCGCGATGCGGCGCATGGCCGCTGGCGATCTCGCGGTCGAGGTCGTGGGCGGCGAGCGCGGCGACGAGGTCGGGCAGATGGCCTGCGCCCTCGGCGTGCTGCGCGACGGGCTGAAGCGCGCCCAGACGCTGGAAGCGGAAAAGCACGCCGCCGAGGCGCGCGCGGAGGCGCACGCGCGCGAGCAGCGCGCGGAGCTGGCGCGGCGTTTCGAACAGGCGGTGGGCGGCGTCGTCGGCGGCGTGCGCCAGGCCGCGGGCCGGCTCGCCGCCACCAGTTCCCGCCTCTCCACCATCGCCGGGGCGACCGCGCGCGGCGCCGGCGAGGTCGCGACCGCCACCGGCGAGGCCTCCGCCAGCGTGCAGAGCGTCGCCGCCGCGGCCGAGGAGCTTTCCGCCTCCGTCACCGAGATCGACCGCCAGATCGCCGCCGGCTCCGAAATCACCGCCGCCGCGGCGCGCGATGCCGAGGCGACGGACAGCACCGTGCAGGCGCTGCTCGACGGCGCGCGGCGCATCGGCGACGTGGTGCGGCTGATCAACGACATCGCCGGGCAGACCAACCTGCTCGCCCTCAACGCCACCATCGAGGCGGCGCGGGCCGGGGAGGCCGGCAAGGGCTTCGCCGTGGTCGCCGGCGAGGTGAAGAGCCTCGCCAACCAGACCACCAAGGCGACCGAGGAGATCGCCGCCCAGATCGAGGCGATCCAGCGCACCACCGACGAGGCGGCGGAGGCGATCGCGCGCATCGGCCGCACCGTCGGCGAAATGGCGCGGATCGGCGCCGCCACCGCCGCCTCCGTCGCCCAGCAGGGCGAGGCGACGCGCGAGATCGCCGCCGCCGTCCAGCGCGTCGCCGGCTCCACCGGCGCGGTGGCCAGCCGCATCGGCGAGGTCTCCGCCAATGCCGGGCAGACCGAGACCGCGGTGGCCGAACTCGCCGCCGTCAGCACCGCCATCGACGGCGAGGGCCAGTCCCTGGAGCACGCCGTGCAGGGCTTCCTCGGGGCGCTGCAGGCGGCGTGATCGGCGCTTGCCGCGCCAACGGTTCGAAGGCAGACTGTTCGCCATGGAACCGCTCAAGGCGCTGATTTTCGACGTGTTCGGCACGCTGGTGGATTGGCGCTCCAGCCTCATCGCCGACCTCGGCGCCTTCGGCGACGCGCGCGGCGTCAGCGCCGACTGGGCCGCCCTGGCCGATGCCTGGCGCGCCGCCTACCAGCCCTCGATGCAGCGCGTGCGCGACGGCACCCTGCCGTGGACGAAGCTCGACGATCTGCACCGCGCCACGCTGGACACGCTGATCGAGCGCTTCGCCATTCCCGGGCTGGACGAAGCCGACCGCGCGCACGTCAACCGGCTGTGGCACCGGCTGCGCCCCTGGCCGGACACGGTGGAGGGCCTGAAGCGGCTGAAATCCCGCTTCATCATCGCCCCGCTCTCCAACGGCAACGTCTCGCTGCTGGTGGACCTGGCGCGCAACGCCGGCCTGCCGTGGGATACGGTGTTCGGCGCCGACGTGTTCGGCCACTACAAGCCGGACCGGGAGACCTATCTCGGCGCCTGCGCGCTGCTCGATCTGCCGCCGGCGCAGGTGATGCTGGTGGCGGCGCACAATGCCGACCTCGCCGCCGCGAAGCGCTGCGGCCTCTGCACCGGCTTCATCCCGCGCCCGACCGAATACGGCCCGGAGCAGGCGCGCGACATCATCGCCGAGGGCGAATGGGACATCGTCGCCGCCGACCTGCCGGCACTGGCGGCGATGCTCGGCGCCTGACGCCGATCCGCCCGGGTTAATCCTCCTCCGGCTCCTCCTCCGGATCGGTCGCCTGGTCGTAGAAATCGGCCAGCTCCTCCAGCACTTCCTCCATCGCGGCGAAGCTCGCCGCGTCGGCGCTGACCAGGGCCGAGGTGCCGTCCGCATAGACCAGGCGCAGATCGACGATCACGCCGTCCTCGTCGCGCTCCAGCTCGATTGCCACCACCGGGTTCATCACAGGGCTCCGTCTCGATGCCGGCGCACCGTGCCAGCGCCGGCGTGGCCGCGCAACCGTGCCGCGCCGCTCAGCGCACGGCGAAGACGCGGTAGATCGGCCCGGTCTTTTCCCGCCGCCCGGTGCCGACGCCGACGACGTCGTTGAGCCAGGCGTAGCGCGCGTCGCCGGTCTCGAAGAACAGCGCGGTGCGGAAATAATATTCGGCCGGGTCCACCGCCTCGCCCGCGGCCAGCCGCGCCATCACCGGCGCCGGGCCGTTGCGCACGCCGCGATAGGTGACGTAGATGCGCGCCCCGTCGTCGGTCTGCAGCACCGCGCGCACGTCGAGCAGGGTGCGCCCGCCCGGCTGCACCAGCAGCGCGTCGCTGCCGCCGTTCAGCACCTCGCCCTTCAGCCGCGGCCCCTCGAACCGCCCGCCGGTGACGACGGCGAAGCGTCGCTCGCCGCTGCCGGCCGAGCCGCAATCGAACGGCCCGGTCACCGCGAGGCGCATTTCGAACAGGAATTCGGTCTGGATCTCGCTCATCGGCTTTCTCTCCCTTTGGCCCTCCCCGCAGTCTCGCCTGTTCGGCCGCCGCCGCCAAGCGGGTGGAGTTTCCGCGGGGCGCCAACCGCGCTAGCCTGCGGCCGGCCGGCCAGGGAGACGGCGCCCGCGATGGATTTCCAGCTGTCCGAAACCCAGCGCGCCGTGCAGGACGCGGCGCGGGACTTCGCCCAGTCCGCGCTGGCGCCCAACGCCGCCGCCTGGGACGAGGCCAAGCATTTCCCGGTCGCCGAGCTGCGCCAGGCCGCCGGGCTCGGCTTCGCCGGCATCTATGTCGGCGAGGCCCATGGCGGCTCCGGCCTCACCCGGCTCGACGCGGCGCTGATTTTCGAGGAACTCGCCGCCGCCGACCCCTCCACCGCGGCGTTCCTGTCCATCCACAACATGGTGTCGTGGATGATCGACCGGTTCGGCACCGCCGGGCAGCGCGCCGCCCGCCTGCCGGCGCTGATGCGCGGCGATCTCCTGGCCAGCTACTGCCTCACCGAGCCGGGCGCCGGCTCGGACGCCGCCGGGCTGCGCACCCGCGCCGTGCGCGACGGCGAGCATTATGTGCTGGACGGCGCCAAGGCCTTCATCTCCGGCGCCGGCGCCTCCGATCTCTACGCCGTGATGGCGCGGACCGGCGGCGAGGGCGCGGGCGGCATCTCCTGCATCCTGGTCGAGAAGGGCACGCCGGGCCTGGAATTCGGCAAGCCGGAGCGCAAGCTCGGCTGGAACTCCCAGCCCACCGCGCAGGTGCTGTTCGAGAATTGCCGCGTGCCGGTGGCCAACCGCATCGGCGCCGAGGGCGAGGGGTTCCGCATCGCCATGATGGGGCTGGATGGCGGGCGCATCAACATCGCCGCCTGCTCCCTCGGCGGCGCGCGCACCTGCCTGGAGGCGGCGCGCGCGCACATGAAGCAGCGCCATCAGTTCGGCCGCCCGATCGCCGATTTCCAGGGGCTGCAGTTCCGCCTCGCCGACATGGCGACCGAGCTGGAAGCCGCCCGCCTCATGGTCCACCGCGCCGCCGCCGCGCTCGACGCCGCCGAGCCGGACGCCACTCAGCGCTGCGCCATGGCCAAGCGCTTCGCCACCGACGCCGGGTTCCGCATCTGCGACGAGGCGCTGCAGCTGCACGGCGGCTACGGCTACACCAAGGACTACCCGATCGAGCGCTATCTGCGCGATCTGCGCGTGCACCGCATCCTCGAAGGCACCAACGAGATCATGCGCGTGATCATCGCCCGGCGGCTGCTCGAAGCGAACTGAGACGAACCCCGGGGGAAACGCATGACCCGCATCGCTTTCATCGGCCTCGGCAACATGGGCCTGCCGATGGCCGCCAACCTCCTCAAGGCCGGCCACGCCGTCACCGGCTACGACCTGGTGCCCGCGGCGCTGGACGCCCACCGCGCCGCCGGCGGCGCCGTCGCCGACAGCCCGCGCGCCGCCGCTGCGGGGGCGGACATCATCATCACCATGCTGCCCGCCGGAGCCCATGTCCGCGCCGTCCTCGCCGGGCCGGACGGGCTGATCGCGGCACGCGCCGGCACCGGCGCGCTGCTGATCGACAGCTCCACCATCGACGTCGAAACCGCCCGCGCGCTCGCCGCCGAGGCCGCCGCCGCCGGGCTCGACATGCTGGACGCCCCGGTCTCCGGCGGCGTCGGCGGCGCCACCGCCGGCACGCTCACCTTCATGGTCGGCGGGTCCGCCGCCGGCCTCAAGCGCGCCCACCCGGTGCTCGCCGCCATGGGCCGCTCCATCGTCCATGCCGGCGGCCCCGGCGCCGGGCAGAGCGCCAAGGTCTGCAACAACATGATCCTCGCCGTCTCCATGCTCGCCGTCTCGGAGGGTTTTGTTCTTGCCGACAAGCTCGGTCTGGCGCGGGAGAAAATGTTCGAGATCGTGGCCGCCTCCACCGGCCAGTGCTGGTCGCTCACCGGCTACTGCCCGGTGCCCGGCCCGGTGCCCGCCGCGCCCTCCAACCGCGACTACGCCGCCGGGTTCGCCGCCGCGCTGATGCTGAAGGACCTCAAGCTCGGCCAGGATGCCGCCGCCGCCACCGGCGCGCCCACCCCGCTCGGCGCCCACGCCACCGCGCTCTACCAGCGCATCGCCGATGCCGGGCTGGCGGGCAAGGATTTCTCCGTCGCCTTCCCCTTCCTCGCCGCGCGCACGCGCGCCGAGCTGGTGGAGGGCTGAGAGGTGTCGCGCGAGGCCTTCCGCGCGGCGCGCGACCTGCTGCTCGCGCACCGCACCGACCATGAAGCCGCCTACCGTGCGTTCCACTGGCCGGTGCTGGAACGGTTCAACTGGGCGCTGGACTGGTTCGACGCCGAGCTGGCCCAAGGTACGCACGGCGGGCGCCCGGCGCTGATCATCACCGGCGAGGGCGCCGCGCGCCTGACCTTCGCCGAGCTTGCCGCGCGCTCCAACCGGCTCGCCAACGCGCTGCGCGGGCTCGGGCTGAAGCGCGGCGAGCGCATCCTGCTGATGCTCGGCAATGTCGCGCCGCTGTGGGAGACGATGCTGGCGGCGATGAAGCTCGGCGCCGTCGTGGTCCCGGCGACGACCCTGCTCACCCCGGCCGATCTCGCCGACCGCTTCGCCCGCGGCCGGGTCCGGTTCCTGGTCACCGCCGGCACGGAGGCGGCGAAGTTCGAGGGGCTGGACCCCGCCGTCCACCGCATCGGCGTCGGCGCGGTGCCGCCGGGCTGGACCCGCTACGACGACCTGCTCGCCGCGCCGGCGGACTTCACCCCGGACGGCGCCACCCACGCGGACGATCCGCTGCTGCTCTATTTCACCTCCGGCACCACGGCGCGGCCGAAGCTGGTGCTGCACAGCCACGCCAGCTATCCGGTCGGGCATCTCTCCACCATGTACTGGCTCGGGCTGCAGCCGGGGGATGTCCATCTCAACGTCTCCTCGCCGGGCTGGGCCAAGCACGCGTGGAGCTGCTTCTTCGCGCCGTGGAACGCCGGGGCGGCGGTGTTCATCGCCAATCTCGGCCGCTTCGCCGCCCCGGCGCTGCTCGACGCCATCCGCGATCACGGCGTCACCACCCTCTGCGCCCCGCCCACCGTCTGGCGCATGCTGATCCAGGAGAACCTCCCTGCCTGGCGCACCAGCCTGCGCGAGGTCTGCGCCGCCGGCGAGCCGCTGAACCCGGAGGTGATCGAGCAGGTCCGCGCCGCCTGGGGCATGACCATCCGCGACGGCTACGGCCAGACCGAGACCACGGCGCAGATCGGCAACCCGCCGGGGCTGGCGCTGAAGCCCGGCTCGATGGGCAAGCCGCTGCCCGGCTACCGCATCGCCCTGCTCGATGCCGAGGGCGCCGAGGCGGACGAAGGCGAGGTCTGCATCGATCTCGGCCAGCGTCCGGTCGCGCATCCGCCGGGACGGCCGACGGGGCTGATGCGCGGCTACCAGAGCGAGTCCGGCGGCATCGATCCGGTGGTCGGCGCCTACTACCACACCGGCGACGTCGCCATGCGCGACGCCGACGGCTATCTCACCTATGTCGGCCGCGCCGACGACATTTTCAAAGCCTCGGACTACCGCATCAGCCCGTTCGAGCTGGAGAGCGTGCTGATCGAGCACGAGGCGGTGGCCGAGGCGGCGGTGGTGCCGGCGCCGGATCCGCTCCGCCTCGCCGTGCCCAAGGCCTTCATCACCCTGGTCTATGGCGCCGAGCCGACGCGCGCGACGGCGCTCTCCATTTTCCTCCACCTGCGCGCGCGGCTGGCGCCGTTCAAGCGGGTGCGCCGGCTGGAGTTCGCCGAGCTGCCCAAGACCATCTCCGGCAAGATCCGCCGCGTCGAACTGCGCCGCGCCGAGGAAGCGCGCGCCGGCGAGCGGCCGGAGGCGGAATTCCGTGTCGAGGATTTCCCCGAATTGGCGCGCGAGTGACACGGCGCACAGGATCATCCAAGGCCAGGGCGCTGCCCTGGACCCGCCGGGGCCGGGAGGCCCCGGACCCCAGGCCATTTTTGCGGGAGAGTTCGTGTTGAGGATTGTCATCCGATTTGCCGTCCTGCCACTGCTCATGGCCGGGCCGGCCTTTGCGGCCAATCCGCCGCCGAAGGAGCCGAGCTCGGCCGAGATGAGCCGCGGCCTTGCCCGCGAGGTCGCCGGCCTCGGCTACAGCGTCAAGCGCGATACCAAGGCCAAGCCGGCCGCCGTCACCGTCACCCTGTCGCAAAGCGAGTATCTCGGCCATCTCGGCCAGTTGCGCCAGCTGCACATGATCAACCCCAAGCTTCCGGATGACTACGTGCTGAGCCACATCTATTCGACCGGGTTCTCGCTGCTGGTGGACTACATGCCGATCGCCATCAACGAGACCTTCGCCCCGCCCGGCGGGGCGAAGACGGTGCCGGAGCGCGCGCATTTCAGCGGCGTGCTGACCTATCCGGACGGCAAGGGCGGGGAGACAAGCGAGGAAGTGGTGTCGTTCGACTTCGACCGCGCGCTGTTCAAGCGCATCGACTGGGCGAAGTTCCCGCCATACAATCTCATGAGCACGGCGCCTCGTTTCACCATCGCGCCATCGATCAAGCAGAAGATGACCGAGGAAGCGCAGCCCTGATGGAGGACGCCGCATGGCGCTGAGCAACCGTTTCACCAGCCTCGATTTCGATCTCGGCGAGGCGGCCGACGCGCTGCGCGACAGCGTCGCGCGGTTCGCCGCCGACGAGATCGCCCCGCGCGCCGCCGACATCGACCGCGCCAACGAATTTCCCGCCGATCTCTGGCGCAAGCTCGGCGATCTCGGCGCGCTCGGCATCACCGTCGAGGAGGAGTATGGCGGCGCCGGGCTCGGCTATCTCGAACATTGCGTGGCGATGGAGGAAGTCTCCCGCGCCTCCGCCTCGGTCGGGCTCTCCTATGGCGCCCACTCCAATCTCTGCGTCAACCAGATCCGCCGCAACGGCAGCGAGGCGCAGAAGCGGCGCTACCTGCCCGGGCTGGTCGCCGGCAGTGCGGTCGGCGCGCTGGCGATGAGCGAGCCGGGCGCCGGCTCGGACGTGGTTTCGATGCGCCTGCGCGCGGAGAAGCGCGGCGACCGGTTCGTGCTCAACGGCACCAAGATGTGGATCACCAACGGGCCGGACGCGGACGTCGTCGTCGTCTATGCCAAGACCGATCCCGCCGCCGGCCCGCGCGGCATCACCGCGTTCCTGGTGGAGAAATCCTTCCCCGGGTTCGCCTGCGCGCAGAAGCTCGACAAGCTCGGCATGCGCGGCTCGAACACCGGCGAGCTGGTCTTCACCGAGTGCGAAGTGCCCGAGGAGAACGTGCTCGGCCGCATCGGCGAAGGCGTGCGCGTGCTGATGAGCGGGCTCGACTACGAGCGCGCCGTGCTCGCCGCCGGCCCGCTCGGCATCATGCAGGCCTGCCTCGACGTGGTGCTGCCCTACGTGCATGAGCGCCGGCAGTTCGGCCAGGCGATCGGCGAGTTCCAGCTCATGCAGGCCAAGCTCGCGGACATGTACACGACGCTGAACGCCGCGCGCGCCTATGTCTACGCCGTCGCCCGCGCCTGCGACGCCGGGCGGACGACGCGCAAGGACGCCGCCGGGGCCATCCTCTACGCCGCCGAGCGCGCCACCTGGATGGCGCTGGAGGCGATCCAGTGCCTGGGCGGCAACGGCTACATCAACGACTACCCGACCGGGCGGCTGCTGCGCGACGCCAAGCTCTACGAGATCGGCGCCGGCACCTCGGAAATCCGCCGCATGCTGATCGGGCGCGAACTGTTCAACGAGACGCAGTAAAGCATGATCCTCCACTCCGAGATCGATCCGCGCGGCGAGGCGTTCCGCGCCAACGCGGCTTCGATGGGCGCGCTGCGGGCCGAGCTGCACGCGCTCCATGCGCGCATCGCCGAGGGCGGCGGCGCCGCGGCACGCGAGCGGCACCTGGCGCGCGGCAAGTTGCTGCCGCGCGAGCGCGTGCGGATGCTGCTCGATCCCGGCTCGCCCTTTCTCGAACTCTCGCCGCTCGCCGCGCATGATGTCTACGACGACGCGGTGCCGGCGGCGGGCCTCATCACCGGCATCGGCCGCGTCGCCGGGCGGGAATGCGTGGTGGTGGCGAACGACGCGACGGTGAAGGGCGGCAGCTATTTCCCGCTCACCGTGAAGAAGCATCTGCGCGCGCAGGAGATCGCGGCGCAGAACCATCTGCCGTGCATCTATCTGGTCGATTCCGGCGGCGCCAACCTGCCCAACCAGGACGAGGTGTTCCCGGACCGCGAGCATTTCGGCCGAATTTTCTTCAACCAGGCCAATATGTCCGCGCAGTCCATTCCGCAGATCGCGGTGGTGATGGGGTCGTGCACCGCCGGCGGCGCCTATGTGCCGGCGATGTCCGACGAGAGCATCATCGTCCGCAACCAGGGGACGATTTTCCTCGCCGGCCCGCCGCTGGTGAAGGCGGCGACGGGCGAGATCGTCACCGCGGAGGAGCTGGGCGGGGCGGACGTGCATGCCCGCGTCTCCGGCGTCTCCGATCATTATGCCGAGAACGACGCGCACGCGCTCGGGCTCGCCCGCCGGGCGGTCGCGGCGCTGAACCGGCCGAAGCGCCCGACGATCGAGATCGCAGCCCCCATGCCGCCGCGCTACGATCCGGCCGAGATCGCCGGCATCGTGCCGGCGAGTTCGCGCACGCCGTTCGAGGTGCGCGAGATCATCGCCCGCATCGTCGACGACAGCCGGTTCGACGAATTCAAGCGCCTCTACGGCACCACCCTCGTCACCGGGTTCGCGCGCATCTGGGGCTATCCGGTCGGCATCGTCGCCAACAACGGCATTCTGTTCTCGGAAAGCGCGCAGAAAGGCGCGCATTTCATCGAGCTCTGCGCCCAGCGCGGCATTCCGCTGGTGTTCCTGCAGAACGTCACCGGCTTCATGGTCGGGCGCAAATACGAGGCCGGCGGTATCGCCAAGGACGGCGCCAAGATGGTGACCGCGGTGGCGACGGCGCAGGTGCCGAAATTCACCGTCATCATCGGCGGCAGTTTCGGCGCCGGCAATTACGGCATGTGCGGCCGCGCCTATTCGCCGCGCTTCCTCTGGATGTGGCCGAACGCGCGCATCAGCGTCATGGGCGGCGAGCAGGCCGCCTCGGTGCTGGCGCAGGTGCGCCGCGACAACATCGAATCCCGAGGCGGGGCCTGGACCGAAGCCGAGGAGGAGGCGTTCCGCGCGCCGGTGCGCGCGCAGTACGAGCGCCAGGGCAACCCGGTCTATGCCAGCGCGCGGCTGTGGGACGACGGCGTGATCGATCCGGCCGATACGCGCCGCGTCCTCGCGCTCGGCATTTCCGCCGCGCTGAACGCGCCGATCGCGCCGACGCGC
Organism: Pseudomonadota bacterium; assembly: GCA_021845595.1. Classification (GTDB taxonomy): domain Bacteria; phylum Pseudomonadota; class Alphaproteobacteria; order Acetobacterales; family Acetobacteraceae; genus JAJZVV01. Next base: position 19,505 of record JAJZVV010000023.1, read on the forward strand.
TTCGGCCTGTTCCGGATGTAGCCCATGTTCCGACGCATCCTCATCGCCAATCGCGGCGAGATCGCCTGCCGCATCATCCGCACCGCGCGGCGGATGGGCATTTTCGCTGCCGCCGTCTACTCGGATGCCGATCGCGCCGCGCGCCACGTCGCCGAGGCCGACGCCGCCTTCCGCATCGGCCCGCCACCGGCGCGCGAGAGCTATCTCGACATCGCCGCGATCCTGCGCGCCGCGCGCGCCGCGGGCGCGGAGGCGATCCATCCCGGCTACGGGTTCCTCTCCGAGAACGCCGCCTTCGCCGAGGCCTGCGCCGCGGCGGGCATCGTCTTCATCGGCCCCGGCGCGGCTTCGATCCGTGCCATGGGCTCCAAATCGGCGGCGAAGACGCTGATGGCCGCGGCCGGCGTGCCGCTCGTGCCCGGGTATCACGGCGCGGCGCAGGATCTGCCGACCCTGGCGCACGAGGCGGCGGCGATCGGCTATCCGGTGCTGATCAAGGCCTCCGCCGGCGGCGGCGGCAAGGGCATGCGCATCGTCGAGCGGGCGGAGGATTTCGCCGCCGCGCTCGAAGGCGCGCAGCGCGAGGCGCTGGCGAGCTTCGGCGACGCCACCGTGCTGGTGGAAAAATACCTGATCCGGCCTCGGCATATCGAAAGCCAGGTGTTCGCCGACAGCCACGGCACGGTGCTCGCTCTCTACGAGCGCGACTGCTCGATCCAGCGGCGGCACCAGAAGATCATCGAGGAAGCGCCGGCGCCGGGCATCACCGCCGAGGAGCGCGCCGCCATCGCCGCCGCCGCCATCGCCGCGGCGCGCGCGGTCGATTACCTCGGCGCCGGCACGGTGGAATTCATCCATGCCGACGGGCGCTTCTACTTCATGGAGATGAACACGCGCCTGCAGGTGGAGCATCCGGTGACGGAAATGATCACCGGGCTCGATCTGGTCGAATGGCAGCTCCGCGTCGCCGCCGGCGAGCGGCTGGGGCCGGTGCCGCCGTGCCGCGGCCACGCCATCGAGGCGCGCATCTACGCCGAGGATCCCGCGCGCGGCTTCCTGCCCTCGATCGGCCGGCTCACCCATCTCGGCCTGCCGGCGGCGAGCGAAACGGTGCGCGTGGACAGCGGCGTGCGCGCCGGCGATGCGATCGTCGTCGAATACGACCCGATGATCGCCAAGCTCATCGTCCATGGCGAGGACCGTGCCGCCGCCATCGCGCGCCTCACCGCCGCGCTCGGCGCCTGCGAGGTCGCGGGCGTGGCGACGAATCTCGCCCTGCTGCGCGCCATCGCCGGCCACGCCGAGTTCGCCGCCGCGGCACCCGATACCGGGTTCATCGACCGCCATCCCGACCTGCTCGCCGCCGCCGCGCCGCCCGCCGCAGCCCTCGCCGCCGCGGCACTGGCGCTGCTGCACGCCAACGCGGACGCCGCCCGCGCCGCGGCGCCGCTGGATCCGCATTCGCCCTGGGCCGAAGCCGACGGGTTCTCGCCGGTGCAGGCGCTGGCGCAGAGCTTCACCCTGCGCGCCGGGGACACGGCCCACGCCGTGGTCGCGACCGCGGCCGGCCCCGGCGCCTGGCGGCTGGCGATCGACGGCGCCGCGCACCATCTCGCCGGCACCGTCACCGGCGGAGAGATGCGCCTCGAACTCGACGGCGCCATCCGCCCGGCCGCCTTCGCACGCGAGGGCGAGGCGCTGAGCGTATTCCTCGACGGCGCCGCCCACGTCTTCCACCTCGCCGATCCCTACCGCCCGCCGGGCGGGGAGGAGGCGGTGGGCGGGCGGGTCATCGCGCCGATCCCCGGCACCGTCACCCGCCTGCTCGCCGAGCCCGGCGCGCGGGTCGGCCATGGCGCGGCGCTGGTGGTGCTGGAGGCGATGAAAATGGAGCTGACCCTGACCGCCCCGGCCGACGGCACCGTCGAAACGGTCCACGTCGCCGTCGGCGAGATGGTCGCCGAGGGCCAGGAACTGCTCGCCTTCGTCGCCGACGCGTGACCCTCATCGCGGCCGGCGCAGCAGCAGCCGCGTGACGCCGACATTGCCGCCCGGATGGGTGGCGGCGAGGACCAGCGGGCGCAGCGACGGCAGGTTCAGCCACAGCGGCAATTCGCGCCGGATCGCCCCGCCGCCCTCGCCGGAGCCGCGGCCGGTGATGACGTCCAGGCAGCGCAGCCCGCCGGCCTGCGCCTCGTGCAGCGTCGTCTCCAGCGCCTGGCGGGCGCGGGCGAGGGTGTGGAAATGCAGATCGAGCGTGCGCTCGGGCGCGATCCGCCCGGCGCGCAGCCGGCCCCAGGTGCCGCCATCCAGCCCGCCCGGCGCGGCGCCGATGGCGAGCGGGGCGAGCGGCGCGCCGGGGCGGCGAACCCGGGGCGCGACGGGGCGCGGCGCCGGCGCGGACACCGCGGGCGCCGGCGGCTGGGGCGGGGCGGCGCGTCCGGCGAGCGGGCGGACGGTGCCGAGATAGCTCGCCCAGGCCTCCCGGTCCTCCGCGCTCGGGCGCGGGCTCATGCGGGCGGCGCGTCCTCCCACAGCAACACATGCAGCCGGCGCGGGCCGTGGGCGCCGAGTTCCAGCGTCTGCTCGATGTCCGCCGAGCGCGACGGCCCGGTCACCAGCATCACGTTGCGCGGCATGAAGCCGCCGGTCAGCGCGTCGGCGTGCTCGGCGCGCAGCAGGTCCCACGCTTCCTCATAGGCGCCGACCAGGCGCGAGGCCGGCAGCAGCACGATCTCCGTCTCCGGCAGGAGATTGATCGTCGTCGGCCGGTGCGGCCCCGAGGGCAGCATCAGCGTGCCGGTCTCGGCGACGGCGGCGAAGGCGTGCTGCAGCCCGACCGCGTCCGACCCCACGGCGCGGCCCTCGGCCAGATGCAGCAGCGGCCGGTCGGCCCAGGGGATCTGGCGCAGCACCGGGTGCGGCGCGAGGCGGATCTCCGGCGGCAGGTTCTGCGCCGCGAGATACTCGGCCACCGCCGCCGGCACCGCGGCGAGCGAGGCCACCCGCGCCACGGTGCCGAACTCCTTCTCGACATTGGCGATGAACAGCGCCACCTGGCCGGCGGGGTCGAGGCGCGAGCGGGCGGGGATGATCTGGCGCGGATGCGCCGCCAGCCGCCCGCGCAGCATTTCCGCCTGGTCCTCCGGCAATGGGCCGCGCCGCAGCGAGCGGCGGATGGCGCCGAGCATCGTCTCCCGGCTCATCGCCCGCCTCCGGCGCGCTGGGCGGCGGCGTAGCGGGCGAAGAACGTCGCCCCCTCCGGCGCCGGCAGGTCGCGCCCCTCGGTCCAGCCGCCGGCCAGCGGCAGGCGGGTGAAGCGGCCGCGCTTGCGCCCGAGCCAGCCGAGCGTGGCCATCGCCGCGCGCGTCGCCAGCCGGTAGAGCGCCGGGCGGCGGGCGAAGAAGCCCCACAGCGCCAGGCTGGTGCGCGCCGCGGACGGGCTCAGATGGCGCTCGAACTCGCGCTCCCGCCAGTGACGCATCATGTTGGGCAGCGGGATTTTCATCGGGCAGACGCTCTCGCACCGGCCGCAGAAGGTGCTGGCGTTGGGCAGGTGCCCGGCCTTGTCGACGCCGATCAGCGTCGGCGTCAGCACCGAGCCCATCGGGCCGGGATAGACCCAGCCATAGGCGTGCCCGCCGACGGCGCCATAGACCGGGCAATGGTTGAGGCAGGCGGCGCAGCGGATGCAGCGCAGCATGTCCTGGAACTCGGTGCCGAGCATCGAGGAGCGGCCATTGTCGAGCAGCACGACATGGTATTCCTCCGGCCCGTCGAGCTCGTCGGCCCGCCGCGCGCCGGTGGAGAAGGTGGTGTAGACGGAGAAATCCTGCCCCGTCGCCGAGCGCGCCAGCAGCCGCAGCAGGGCGCAGCAATCCTCCAGCGTCGGCACCATTTTCTCGATCGAGGCGAGGACGATGTGCACCCGCGGCAGGGTCTGCGTCAGGTCGCCGTTGCCCTCGTTGGTGACGATGACCGAGGACCCGGTCTCGGCGATGAGGAAATTCGCCCCGGTGATGCCGACGTCGGCGGCGAGGAACCGCTCGCGCAGCCGCCCGCGCGCCTCGGTGAGGATGTCGCGCCGTTCGTGGAACACGCGCTCGGCCGGCAGGTCGGTGTGCGCCTCGCGGAAGCTCTTTTCCCAGTCCTCGCGGTTGAGATGGTAGGCGGGGGCGATGATGTGGCTCGGCGGCTCGCGGCGGAGCTGGATGATGTATTCGCCGAGGTCGGTCTCGACCGGGGTGATGCCGTGATGTTCGAGATGCTCGTTGATGCCGATCTCCTCGGCGATCATCGACTTGCCCTTGGTCACGGTGCGCGCGCCGACGCGCTCGCAGATGCCGAGCACCGCCGCGCGCGCCTCCTCCGCGGTGGCGCACCAGTGCACCTGGCCGCCGGCGCGCTCCACCCGCCCGGCCCATTCCTCGAGATAGAGGTCGAGATGGGCCAGCGTGTGGTTCTTGATCTCGCGCGCGCGATCGCGCAGCGCCTCGAACTCCGGCAGGGCGGCGGCGGCGGCGGCGCGCTTGGCCTGGAAGAACGGCTTGGCGCGGGCCAGCGCCTTCTGCAGCCCCTGGTCGACGAGCGCCTTGTGCGCCTCCTGCTTGAAGGCGGGCGAACTGATCTGCATCAGCGTTGGTCCTCACTGGCACTCCGCCCGATCGGCGGCACCTCGCCAGTCATGCCGGCGAGCACCTCGGCGACATGGCGCACCGCCACCGGCGAGCCCTCGCGCGCCAGGCGCCCGGCGATGTTGAGCAGGCAGCCGAGATCGCCGGCCAGCACCATCTCCGCCCCGGTGCCGCGGATCGCCTGCGTCTTGTCGGTGACCATGCGCGTGGAGATTTCCGGGTATTTGACGCAGAACGTGCCGCCGAACCCGCAGCACACGTCGGCATCCGGCAGTTCGGTGAGGCTGAGCCCCTCGACGGTGGCGAGCAGGGCGCGCGGCTGCGCCTTCACCCCGAGCTCGCGCAGCCCGGCGCAGCTGTCGTGGTAGGTGACGCGGCCGGCATGGCGGCCGGGCACGTGCGTGAGCTTCATCACGTCGGCGAGGAAGCTCACCAGCTCGTAGGTGCGCGCGGCCAGCGCCTCGGCCCGGGCGCGCAGATTGGGGTCGTCGTCGAACAGGCCCGGCATGTGCGTGCGCAGCATGCCGCCGCAGGACCCGGAGGGGACGACGACATAGTCGTAGCCGGCGAAGGCATCGAGAATGCCGCGCGCCAGGTCCCGCGCCGTCGCGCGGTCGCCGCTGTTGTAGGCCGGCTGGCCGCAGCAGGTCTGCGCCCGCGGCACTTCGACTTGGCAGCCCGCCGCCTCCAGCAGGCGGATGGCGGCGAACCCGACCGTCGGGCGGTGGAGGTCGACCAGGCAGGTGACGAAAAGGGCGACGCGGGGGCGGGGCTCGGTCATGGGCGACACTTTACAAAGTCGGGCGGGAAAGGCGAGGGCGCCGCGGCGTGGGCGAGGCGTCAGTCGGCGGCGCGGGGCAGGAGCAGAAATTCGGTGCCGCGCTGGTTCATGCGCCCGGCCCGCGCCTCCGCCTCGGCACCCCAGCCGAGGAAAATATCGGCGCGCAGCGGCCCGGTGATCGCCGCGCCGCGATCCTGCGCCACCACCAGCCGTTGCCACGGCGCGCCGCCGAGCGGGTCGGTGGTGGCGATGTAGAGCGGCGCGCCGAGCGGGATGAAGGCGCGATCGACCGCCGCCGACCGGCCCGGGGTGAGCGGCGTGCCGAAGGCGCCGGGCGGACCCTCGGTCTCGGGGATGCCGGTGACCTCGCGGAAGAACACATAGGAGGGGTTGGTCTCCATCACCGCCCGCGCCTCGCCCGGATGGGCGGCGAGCCAGGCGCGGATGGACTGCATCGAGACCGCATCGGCGGCGAGCGCGCCGCGCTCCACCAGCACCTTGCCGATGGGCACGTAGGGCCGGCCGTTCTGCGCGTCGTAGGCGACGCGAACGATCCGCCCGGTGGGCAGGCGGACGCGCCCGGCGCCCTGGATCTGCAGGAAGAACGCGTCGATCGGGCTCTCCAGCCAGACCAGACCGAGGCGCTGGGAATCGAGCAGGCCGGAATCGATCTGGGCGCGGTCGTAATAGGGCACGAGATGGCCGGCGGCGACGCGGCCGGCGATGTGGTGGCCTTTCAGGTCGTCGGCGAAGTCGCCGAGTTCTGCCGTCACCAGGTCGGTGGGCCGGCGCAGCAGCGGCGTGCGGTAGGGCGCGGTGGGGGTGCGCGCGCCGGCCACTTCCGGCTCGTAATAGCCGGTGTAGCGGGCCTCGCCCGCCGCGCTCACGCCGTAGGGCTGGAAATTGGCCTCGAACACGCGCCGCGCCGCCGCTTCGTCGCCGGGCGGTGCGGCGCGGGAAGCGGCGCAGGCGGCAGACCATTGCCCCGCCTGGCCGCCGCGCCGGGCGATCTCGCCGCTGCCGCCGAGGCTCTGGTCCGGCGGCAGCATGGCGAGCCGCGCGCACGAGCGCGCGAAGGCGGTGAGTGCCGCGGCATGGGCATCCGCTGCCCACCCGGGCAGGGCGTCGAACCCGACCGGGGTGAGGCGCACGGCCTCGCCCCCCGCCGGCGGCGGCACCGCGCAGGCGGCGAGAAGGAGCAGCGCCGCGGCCAGCGCGGCCCAGGCGCGAGCCGGACGCATGCCGTTCAGCCGGCGCGGGCTTCGACGAGCCGCCAGGTGGGGTCGGCGGTCTGGGCGAGGTCGCGGCGGAAGGTCCAGAGATCGACGATCTCGGTCACCGCGTCGGTTCCGGCCATGGCGTGGCCGTCCTTGTCCTCGGTGACGTTGATCTGGTCGGAGACGATGCGCAGCGTGATGCTGGCCTCCGAGCCGGCGAGGTCCGCCGCCTCGATGGACGCCTCACGCACGGACAGGATTTCGGTGCGCTGGCGGTGCCCGGCCTCGGTGCGGGCGGTGATCGCCTCGTCGAACGCGTGCCAGGTCGCCTCGCCGAGCAGCGGCCGCAGCGCCGTCCGGTCGCCGCGCGCGAAGGCGCTGACGATGATCTGGAACGCCGCCTCGGCGCCGGCGAGAAACCGCGCCGGGTCGAAATCCGGCGCGATCCGTCGCATGCGCGCGAGCCCGAGCGCGGCCGGGCTCGATGGTTCCGGCAGCGGGCGCGGCGGGGCCGGCGTGGCGCGGCCCTCGATGGTCGGGGCGCCGTTCGGGCGCGGCAGTTCCGCCGGCCGCGCCGGCGTCAGCGCCGGGCCCCGGTTCGGGCTCCGCGCTTCGGGCGGCCGTTCGTAGCCGCTGCGCCGGCCGAGGATGCTGCGCAGCCGCAGCACCAGAAATGCCGCGATCATCCCGAAGAGGACCAGATCGATCGGAAAGCTGTTCGCGCCCATTGGGGTCTCCTGGACCGTCGTCAGGACATAGGCGAGAGCCGGGCGGCGGGCAACCATCGGGACCTGCGCTTCCGTCCGTGCCGGACCCGGCGGCGAGGGCGCAGCGCAGCGCCAGCGCGGCATAGGGTGCGGGCAGTGGCGCCGACGCGGCCGGCAGCGTCTCGTACGCCTCCAGCATGCCGAGCAGCATGCCGGTCAGCGTCGGCAGCGGCGCGCCGGCCGGTGCCAGCGTCTCCAGCTCGGTCTCGAACAGCGCCGCCAGCCAGCGCAGGCGCGCCGCCACGGCCTCGGCGACGCTGGCCGGCACCAGCGCCAGTGCCTCGGCGTGCACCCGCGTTTCCTCGGCGGCGCGGCGGGCCAGATAGGCCTCCGCCATCGCCAGCAGCCGTGCCCGCGCCGCTGCCGCGTCCGGTGGGGCGTCCGCGTCCGCGATGGTCGAGGGAGCCTGAGCGTCGGCCGCGTTCGCCACCGCCTCGATGCGCGCGTCCGCGGCGGTCATCAGCATGGCGGAGAGCAGGGCGGTCTTGTCCGGATAGCAGCGGCGCAGGCCGCCGGCGGAGAGGCCGCTCTCCCAGGCCAGCCGGTCGAGCGAGGTGGCGGCGACGCCGCGGCGGGCGAACACCGCCCACGCCGTCTGCCGCACCTCACCCTGCCGCTTCTGCCGCCGCTCGACGCGCAGCGCCGCGCGGAATTCCTGCTCCCGCTGCCGCGCGATCTCGATCTCGATGCTGTAGCCGCCGCGATAATCCGCCATGCCGCCCCCGCGCGACCGCGCGCCGCCCCGGCGCGTGATCCTATTTTGTTCTCAACGCGGGCCGAGAATGCGCAAGCCGGCGGCCGGGCACAACAAGAATCGGGCACAACAAGAATCGGGCACACCAGGAATCGGGCACAACAGGAATCGGGCCGCGCGCCGGCGCGGCGGCGGGTCAGCGCAGCAGGGAGGTCGCGGCCCAGCCGACGACGATCCAGAGCGAGAGCGAGGCCAGGCCGATGATCGGAACCGCCTGGCGCCAGGGCAGCCGGCTGGTCGGGGAAGAGTGGTCGTGGGCCTGTTCGATCGCCGGGTGCATGGACGAACGTCTCCTCTGCGTGGACTGTGCCCGCCGCGCCGCTCGGTTCCTTGCGAAACGCGGACGGACCCGGGGAGCTGGGGCCGAGCGTCGGCCAAAAAATTGGCCGGCGCTCGCCATCAGAGACGTGCTAAGATGAACAGGGCGTTAAATCGTTTGGATCGCAATCGTGGAGGCTTGGTTGAAAGTCGACGCGGCGGATCGAAAACACGGGTGGTCGGGCTCAAAACGATCCAGCACCAGGAGGAGATCGACGGGATGGCGCCGGCCGAGCCGCGATAGCCGAGGTGCGCTTGGCTACGTAAAGCGACCTTCGGATGTATGCGCTGCTCGAATGCAACTCTAGATTGATCTGCCGGGCAGATCAAGGAAATTAACGGCTCACACGGGCCCGTGTGCCGGCCATGATTACGTACGGGTGCTGACGTACGTACGCTGGCGGCGGCCGGCGCCGACGCCGTGCCGGCGCACCGCCTAACCCAACCAGCCGAAGCGCTGACATTACTAGAGCAACGTCCGATCAGACTGAACCGCTTCGCGGTCAGTCTGATCGGGCAAAGTTGCTCTAATCATGTGGTTTCTAGAGCACGACCGTCCGACCGGATGATTCCATCCGATCGGACCGTGCTCTAGGCTTTGGCCGGTTGGTCCGCGCGCCGGGTTGGCAGGGCGGCGGCGCGCGAACCCGAGACTCGTGCCAACTGGCCGGGATGTGCCAGCATCTCCGCCGGTTCGTATTAGTGATTGGCGACGGCGAAGGCCGCGAAATCGCGGGCCAGGATGGTGTAGATCGGCCGCTTGAAGGGCACTGCCAGCGACGGCAGATCGGCGAGCGCGGTCCAGCGCCAGGCGTCGAATTCGGGGTGCGGATGGGCGTCGAGCCGGATATCGGCGTCGGTGCCGGTGAAGCGCAGCGCGAACCAGCGCTGGCGCTGGCCGCGGTAGCGCCCGCCGAGGGCGCGGCCGAGCAGGTGCGGCGGCAGGTCGTAGGTGAGCCAGTCCGGGTGCTCGGCGAGAATCTCGGCGCGGCCGGTGCCGATCTCCTCGGCCAGTTCGCGCAGCACTGCCTCGGCCGGCGTTTCGCCCGCATCGATCCCGCCCTGCGGCAGCTGCCAGACATGCGCGCCCAGGCCGGCGGCGTCGCTGGGCGGCAGGTTGCACCGCCTGGCGACGAAAATCCGGCCCAGCCGGTCGAACAGGGCGGCGCCGACATTCGGCCGATAGGGCAGGGATTCGGGGTCCAGCACTAATTGCGCTCCACCGGCGGGGCGGTGACGAGTGCGCTGACCGGCACCAGCGCGACGCCGCGCGCCGCCAGCGTCGCCGCCCAGGCGGCCAGGCGTTCGACGGTCACCGGGCGGGGCAGCCCGGCGAGGCCGAGGGCGCTGCCATGGTCGTGCGCCAGCCGCTCGAGGGCTGCGAGCTTGGCCTCGATCTCGGGGCGCACGCCGGGCTCGTCGATGATGAGATCGACGCCGCGGCCCGGGACGCGGCGCAGCGGCCGGCCGGCGCGCGGGTCGATGTAGAACAGGCCGCGATGCGCCAGCACGTCCTCGACCTGGCCGAGCATGGCCTGGGAGGCGGCGAAGCGCTCGCCGCGCATGCCGTCGAGCGCGCCGGTGGCCCCGGCATAGCCAGCGATGCGCGACAGCGTCCATTCCAGCCGGCGCATGTTGAGTGCCGGGGGCGCGCTGGTGAGCAGCGCCTCCGGGCCCTCGTCGTTGAGCGGGTAGCCCTGCGGCTCCATCGGGATCGAGATCAGGAACTCGTGGCCGTGGGCGCGGGCGGCGGCGAGGAGCGGCTCGGCGTGGCTGGCATAGGGCGAGACGGCGAGGCTGACCGCGGCGGGCAGATGCTCGATCGCGTCGGCGCTGTCGGTTTCCGAGAGGCCGATGCCGGCGAGCAGGATGGCGACGCGCGGCGCGGTGCCCGGATTGGCGACCCCCGGATTGGGGACGTGCGCGGCATAGACGCGCATCGGCAGCCGTCCGTTGGGCCCGATCCGCGGCAGGAGCGCGCTGGCGGCGAAATCGGCCGGCTCCAGCAGGGCGGGGTCCGGCGCCGCGATCGGGACCACGGCGGCCTCCTCGGCGGCCGGCGGCGCGCCCGCCGAGGCCGCAGATTTCGCCGCCTCCGGCTTCGCGGCTTCGGACTCCGCGGCTGCGGACGTCACGGCTGCGGACTGGGCCGGCGCGGCCTGGGCCGGCGCGGCCTGGGCCTGCGCGGACTGGGCCGGCGGGGACTTGCCCGCTTCGGGTTGGGGCGGTTCCGCCTGGGCCTGCTGGGACTTGGCGGGTTCGGCCGGGGTCGCCGACGCCGGTTCCCTGGACGTCGCCGGGGTGACGGCGGGCGGGGTGACGGCGGGTGGGGCCGGTTCCGGCTTCGGCACCGCCGCGGCGAGCGGTTTCGCCGGCGCCGGTTCGGGCGGCTTGCCATGCTCGGGCGGGCCGAGAATCGCCAGCACGGCGATTGTCGCCACGGTGGTGGCGCCGACCAGCGCCCACAGGCGCAGCAGCGCCCGTGCCGCCGCACCGCGCTGCCGGCGTGACCCCGGCGCGTCCCTCTCGAGGCTCATCGCCGGCCGGGGTGCTTTGTCTTACCGGGCGGCGGCGTGCTTGGCGCCGGCCATGGCGTCGATGAGCTTCACCGCTTCCTGCAGCTGGAAGTCCGTCGCCGGCTTGGTCGGGTCGAACGACGGCCAGTCCTTCGGCGGCTTGTCCGGAATCTGCTTGGCGAAGGCCGGGATGTCGGCGCGCGGCGGCAGCGGCTGGGCGTTGGTGCCGCCGGTGTTGGTGAGGATGCGGTTGAGGTCGGCCTCGCGCTCCGGCAGCAGATGCTCCGGCGCGTCCCGGCTCTCGTTGACGGTGACGTCCGGGGTGATGCCGAGCCCCTGGATGGAGCGGCCGGAGGGCGTGTAGTAGCGCGCCGTGGTCAGACGGATGGCGCCGTTGCCGGCCAGCGGGATCACCGTCTGCACCGAGCCTTTGCCGAAGCTGCGCGTGCCGAGCAGGATGGCGCGCTGATTGTCCTGCAGCGCGCCGGAGACGATCTCGCTGGCCGAGGCCGAGCCGTTGTTGATCAGCACCACCAGCGGCAGGCCGCGGATGAGGTCGCCGTTCGGCTTGGCGTCGAAGCGCTGGCTGTCGTCGGGGTGGCGGGCGCGGGTGGAGACGATCTCGCCGCGGTCGAGGAAGTCGTTGGAGACGGCGACGGCCTGGTCGAGCAGCCCGCCCGGGTTGTTGCGCAGGTCCAGCACCAGCCCCTTGAGCTTGCCGCCGGACTGGGTCTGCAGCTTCTCGATCGACTGGCGCAGCCCGGGGTCGCTCTGCTCGTTGAACTGGGTGAGGCGGACATACCCGACATCGCCCTCGAGATGCGCCCGCGTCACCTGGATGCGGATGATCTCGCGCTGCATGCTCACCACCAGCGGCTTGTCGACGCCCTCGCGCTTGATGGTGAGCGAGATTTTCGTGTTCGGCGCGCCGCGCATCTTCTCGACCGCGTCGTTCAGCGTCAGCCCCTGCACGCTCTTGCCGTCGATGGCGAGGATCAGGTCCCCGGCCTTGACCCCGGCGCGCGAGGCCGGCGTGTCGTCGATCGGGCTGATGACCTTGATGACGCCTTCCTTGTCCTCGGTGACCTCGAGCCCGAGGCCGCCGAACTCGCCGCGCGTCTGCACCTGCATGTCGCGGAAGGCCTTGGCGTTCATGTAGCTGGAATGCGCGTCGAGCCCGGTGAGCATGCCGTTGATCGAGTTCTCGACCAGATCGCGGTCGGTGACCGGCTCGACATAGTCGGCGCGGACCCGTTCGAACACGTCGCCGAACAGGCTGAGCAGCCGATAGGTCTCGGCATTGTCCCCGGTTTCGGCCAGCGCCGTCGGGACGCCGAAATGCACCCCCATGGTGCGCAGCACCACCCCCGAGCCAGGGCCGGCCACGAGCCCGGCCAGGAAGGCGGCGCCGATCAGCAGCCCGGAACGTCGTGTCATGCCAGTCATCCTCTTGCGCCTGCGCGCATACCCCCGTCGACCCCTGCAATATAGGCTCGAACCCGCGCGCATCCAGCCTGCCCCGCGCCGCGGATGATTGCAACCGCGCCGCGCGTCACGGCGTGGCGCGGAGCCACGGGCCGGGGTCGATCGGCGCCGTGCCGCGGCGGAGCTCGACATGGAGCGTCGGCGGCTCGGCCGGCGCGCCGGGGTCCCCGCCCGGGCTCCACGCGCGCATCGCGCCGATCGGCTCGCCGGCCAGCACCGTCTGCCCGACGGCGGCGACGATCTGCGCCATGCCGGCGAGGACGAAATGGAAATCGTCGCCGCAATCGAGGATCAGCACCTGGCCGTAGCTGCGGAACGGCGCGGCGAAGACGACGCTGCCGGCGCACGGGGCGACGACGCGGGCGGCGGGGGCGGCGCGGTAGGCGATGTCCTCCGCCGGCCCGGCCGCGGTCGGGGCGCCGAACGCGCGCACCACGCGTCCGGCCACCGGCACCACCGCGCTGCCGGCGGCGAGGCCAACGCCGCGCGGACGCGGCGTGTCTTGGGGCGGTTCGCCGCGCGCACGCGGCGCGGGGGCGGGCGGCTCGGCGCGCCCGCGGTGGCGAGCGCCGGCGTGCCCGGCCT
>JAJZVV010000024.1 GCA_021845595.1 Pseudomonadota bacterium
AAAGCTCACGCAAGCGGCTGTCGACGTCAAAAAAGCCAGGCTGACGGCCCATCAATACGCCCCCCTTGGGAAAACGCATCGAATCAAACAATCACGCGTCGCTCAAGAGGTTATTGGAGGTGTCCAGATGCCGAGACCGAGCAAGGCCAGCGCCGCGAGCACGACGGACAGCGCCTGCTCGATGGTCGGCTGGCCGCCTGCATAGGTCTGGGTGAACTGCGAGAAGAGGCCGGTGCCGATCCCGACGATGACGGCCAACACCATCACCTTCACGCCGGAGGCGACGATGTTGCCGAGCACCTTTTCGGCGAGGAAGGCGGTTTTGTTGAAGAGGGCGAAGGGGATGAGGATGAAGCCGGCGAGCGTCGTCAGCTTGAACTCAATGAGCGTCACGAAGAGCTGAACCGCGAGGATGAAGAACGCGATCAACACCAGCAGCCATGAGATCATCAGCACCGCGATTTGCACGAAGTTCGCGAAGAAGCTGGTGAAGCCCATCATCTGGCTGGCGGCGTCGAGCAGCGGCTGGCCAGCGGTGAGACCGACCTGAGCGAGATGGCCCGGCTGAAGGAACGTCGCCGTCGAAATGGTCGAGCCGCCGGCCTTCAGACCGAGGCCGGCGAAGCTGTTGAAGACGATCGCGCAGAGATTGTTGAAGTTGGTGATGATGAAGGCGAAGAAGCCGATGTAGAGCGTCTTTTTTACGAGCCGCTGAAGGATGTCCTCGTCCGCGCCCCAGGCCCAGAACAATCCGGCGAGCGTGATGTCGATGACGATCAGGGTCGAGGAGAGATAGGCGACCTCACCCTTGATCAATCCGAATCCGGAATCGATGTAAGTCGTGAAGGTGTTGAGGAAGGTGTCGATGACGCCGACATTGTTCATCGTGCGTCTTCCTTGGCGGGAGTGGCCGGCGCGACCGCGCCCAGGGACGATTGCGGCGGCAGCGGCAGCGCCGGCTTGCCGAGGAAGCGACGGCGGTTCTCCTCCCAGACCGCCACGCAGCGCGCGTCCTCGGGGTCTTGCGGACCGAGCGCGCTGCAACGGCGCAACTCGGCCGAGAGGTCATCCTGTGCAGGGTTGGGGATCGTCGCAGGTGTAACGGCGACGGGTGGCACTGGACGTCGGCCAATCGCGAAGAGGCTTGCGATGATGACCGCGACCAGCACGAGGATCGCGGCGGCACGGAAGGCGCCTGAACGTCCCGGCATCGCCCCGCCTCAGTTGGGGCGGAACATGGTGACGGTCCCCGGCACGTAGCCGGTGGTCGTCCGGAAGGTCTGGTAGTTCTGCTGGCCTTGCGCTTCGGCCGAGGCCGCGCGGGCCTGCTCGAGCGCATCGGCGCGGCTCTTCGCGGACAACACCGCGACCACGTCAGAAAGCTGCTGGGATTGCAGCGCGAGAAGCTGGTTGCCGGCCTGAGCCGCCTGGAGCGCGCCCGTTGCGCTCTGGCTGGCCGTGACCAGAGAGGTCATCGCGCTGGAGTTGGTCGGGATGTTGCCGACGACGCCAGCCTGAACCTTCAGACTGTCCTCGAAGGCGGCGACGGAGTTCTGCCAGCGGGTCTGGGCATTGGCGACCATGGTGGCGGTCGAGCCGGCGCCGGCGGCCGCGCCGTAGCTCGTCGAATAGGCCTGCTCGATACCCTGGACATTGAAAGCGATGTTCTGCGCCTGACTCAGCAGTGACTGGGTCTGAGCGGTCGCGGACTGAAGCTGGCTCAGCGTTGACATCGGCAGGTTGGCGAGGTTGCGCGCCTGGTTGACCAGCATGGTCGCCTGGTTGCTCAGCATCTGGATCTGGTTGGTGACCTGCTGCAGCTCACGCGCGGCGGTCAGCACGTTCTGGCTGAAGTTGCTCGGGTCGAAGACGATCCACTGCGCCGAGGCCGGTGGCGCGGCGATCGCCAGGGACAGCATGACGGCGCTCACCGCCGCCAAAAGGCGCCGTTTGATCATGATGATGTCTCCAGGTTGGTCAGCTCGGGGATGAGTTGGGCGGCCCAGGCCAGGTCGCGGTCGGTGAGCCAGGCCGACGTGAACGCCTCGTGGCAGTGCTCGGCGATGATGCGCTCGATCGCGGCGTGATCCTGCTTGGAGGACGCGGCGCAGAAGGCCAGCGCCACGGGGCCGAGACCCAGCTCGAACAGCCGATTGCCGCGCCGCGACTGGCAGTAATAGTCGCGCTTGGGTGTGGCGCGGGCGAGGATCTCGATCTGCCGGTCGTTCAGCCCGAACCGGCGATAGATCGCCGTGATCTGCGGCTCGATCGCGCGCTCGTTGGGCAGGAAGATGCGCGTCGGGCAGCTCTCCACGATGGCGGGCGCGATGGCGCTGCCGTCGATGTCGGAGAGCGATTGGGTGGCGAAGACGACGGAGGCGTTCTTCTTGCGCAGCGTCTTCAACCACTCGCGAAGCTGCTGCGCGAAGGCGGGATCGTCGAGGACCAGCCAGCCCTCGTCGATGATGAGCAGCGTCGGTCGGCCGTCGAGCCGACCCTCGATGCGGTGGAAGAGATAGGTCAACACGGCGGGCGCCGCGCCGGCGCCGATGAGGCCTTCGGTCTCGAAGGCCTGGACAGAGGCCAAGCCGAGATGCTCGCTCTCGGCATCGAGCAGCCGGCCGGACGGTCCACCGATGCAATAGGGCTGGAGCGCCTGCTTCAGCGCCGTCGATTGCAACAGCACCGCGAGGCCGGTGATGGTGCGTTCTTCGGCGGGCGAGGACGCCAGCGAGGTCAGCGCCGACCAGACATGCTCCTTCGCGGTCGGATCGATGGTGACGCCTTCCTTTGCGAGGATCGCCGTCACCCATTCGGCGGCCCAGGCGCGCTCGGCCAGGTCGTCGATGCGGGCCAGCGGCTGAAGCGAGACGGAATGCTCCGATCCCGCCGACAGACTGCCGCCGAGATCGTGCCAGTCGCCGCCCATGGCGAGTGCTGCGACGCGGATCGAGCCGCCGAAATCGAAAGCGAAGATCTGATTGTTCCGGTAGCGCCGGAACTGCATCGCCATCAGCGACAGCAGGACAGATTTGCCGGCGCCGGTCGGGCCGACGATCAGCGTATGGCCGACGTCGCCGACATGCAGGCTCAGCCGGAACGGCGTCGAACCCTCTGTTTTGCCGAACAGCAGCGGCGGCGCCTGGAAATGCTCGTCCCGTGCCGGCCCGGCCCAGACCGCCGAAAGCGGGATCATATGCGCCAGGTTTAGCGTCGAGACCGGAGGCTGACGGACATTGGCGTAGGCATGGCCGGGAATCGACCCGAGCCAGGCCTCGAGCGCGTTCACGCCTTCGGCCATGCACGTGAAATCGCGGCCCTGGATCACCTTCTCGACGAGGTGCAGCTTCTCGGCCGCGAGGCCAGCGTCCTCATCCCAGATGGTGACGGTGGCGGTGACATAGGCTTGCCCGACATCGTCGGCGCCAAGCTCTTGCAGCGCCTGATCTGCGTCGGCCGCTTTGTTGGCCGCGTCGGAATCCACCAGCGCCGAGGCCTCGTTGGTCATCACCTCCTTGACGATGGCGGCGATGGATTTGCGCTTGGCGAACCATTGGCGGCGGATTTTGGTGAGCAGGCGCACCGCCTCGGTCTTGTCGAGCAGGATCGCGCGGGTGGACCAGCGATACGGGAAGGCGAGCCGGTTCAGTTCGTCCAGAATTCCTGGATGAGTCGCGGTCGGGAACCCAACGACGGTGAGCGTGCGCAGGTGATGGGCGCCGAGGCGCGGCTCGAGCCCGCCGGCAAGCGGCTCGTCTGCGAGAATCGCATCGAGATGCATCGGCGTCTCGGGGACGCCGACACGCTGCGGGCGGGTCGAGATGGTCGAGTGCAGGTAGGTGAGCGTGTCGCCGTCATCGAGCCAGGCGACCTCGGGCATGAAGCCCTCGACCAGTTGTAGGATACGGTTGGTGCGATCGACGAAGCCGTGAAGCAGCTCCCATGGATTGACGCCGCTCTGCGACCGGCCTTCATAGAGCCAGCTCTCGATGCGGGAGGCGTCCTCGGCTGGCGGCAGCCAAACGAAGGTCAGGAAGTAGCGGCTCTCGAAATGCGTGCCGGCTTCCTCAAAGGCGTCCTGACGTTCGAGGTCGACCAAGGCCGAGGCCGGATCGGGAAAGACGCTGCGCGGGTAATGCTGAGCCGCCAGCCGAACGGCTTCGACGAAAATCGCCCACCCGGAGCCGAGGCGCCGGAGCGCATTGTTCAAGCGTGCGGTCACGCCCACCAGCTCGGCCGGCGTCGCGCTGTCGAGGTCGGGACCGCGAAAACGCGCTGTGCGCTGGAAGGAGCCGTCCTTGTTGAGGATCACGCCCTGCTCGATGAGCGCAGCCCAGGGCAGGAAATCGGCGAGTCCGGTCGGGCGGCTTCGATATTCGGCGAGGTTCAGCATCTTCGCCTCACACGCCGAGATGGGCGGGATAGCGGAGATGCCGGCGCACCACGTCGACGAACTGCGGATCCCGCTTGGCCGCCCAGACGGCGGCGGCATGACCCACCGCCCAGAACAGCGCGCCCGGAATCCAGAGGCGCAAGCCGAGCGCTATGGCTGCCGATAGCGTGCCATTGGCGATCGCGACGGTGCGTGGCGCCCCGCCCATGAGGATCGGGTCGGTGAGCGCGCGATGAACCGGCGCGAAGAAGCCGGGCACGTCGAGATCGACGATCGCAGCCATCAGATCAGCGCCCCGCCGGAGAAGCTGAAGAACGACAGGAAGAAGCTTGACGCGGCGAAGGCGATCGACAGGCCGAAGACGATCTGGATCAGCCGGCGGAATCCGCCGGAGGTGTCGCCGAAGGCGAGGGTCAGGCCGGTCACGGTGATGATGATCACCGAAATGATCTTGGCGACCGGGCCCTGGACCGACTCCAGGATCGCGTTGAGCGGCGTCTCCCACGGCATGGAGGAGCCGGAGGCATATGCGGCGGGCGCGAACGCCAACGAGAACGCCATCAGCACCGCGAAGTCGGCCAGGCGGCGGCGCGCGCGCTGCGCGACGGCGGGAGTGTGGATCATGGTTGAACTCCGGGAAGGCCGCCCGCCCCGGCGGACTGGACGCGGTAATCGCCGGTGGCGGGGTCGAGACCGGCGACGGTGGCGAGTTCGGCCAGGCGGCGTTCCGTGCCGCGGCCGCGCAGGACCGCGACGAGATCGATCGTCTCGGCGATCAGCGCGCGCGGTACGGTGATCACGGCCTCCTGGATGAGCTGCTCAAGGCGACGAAGCGCGCCGAGCGCGCTGCCGGCATGGATGGTGCCGATGCCACCGGGATGGCCGGTGCCCCAGGCCTTCAGAAGATCGAGCGCCTCGGCGCCGCGCACCTCGCCGATGGGGATGCGATCCGGGCGTAGCCGCAGCGAGGACCGCACGAGGTCGGACAGTGAGGCGACGCCGTCCTTGGTGCGCATGGCGACGAGGTTCGGCGCGCGGCACTGAAGCTCGCGGGTGTCCTCGATCAGCACCACGCGGTCGCTCGTGCCGGCGATCTCGGCCAGCAAAGCGTTGGTGAGCGTGGTCTTGCCGGTTCCAGTGCCGCCGGCCACGAGGATGTTCTTGCGCGACGCCACGGCGGAGCGCAGCGCAACGGCCTGGCCCGTGGTCATCGTGCCGGCGGCGACGTAGTCGTCGAGGGTAAAGACGGCGACGGCCGGTTTACGGATCGCGAAGGCCGGCGCCGAGACGACGGGCGGCAACAGTCCCTCGAACCGCTCTCCCGTCTCGGGGAGTTCGGCAGAGACACGCGGGCGCTCCGCGTGAACCTCGGCGCCGACATGGTGGGCCACCAAGCGCACGATCCGCTCGCCGTCAGCGACGGACAAAGTGTGCCCTGTATCCTCCAGCCCGCCCGAGAGTCGATCGATCCAAAGCCGACCGTCGGGATTCAGCATCACCTCGACGATCGACGGGTCTTCGAGAAAGGCGGCGATGGCCGGGCCGAGCGCGGTACGCAGCATGCGCGCGCCGCGCGAGAAGGCCTCGGAATGGAGCGGAACAGCCGTCACGATCATTCCCATCGTTGGCCAATCGCGACACACGACTGGCGACGGGGATGATTAGAAAAGGAAGAAAATAGGGCGGTTCAACAAGTATTAAGATGGCGTAGGAGGCCAGAGTAACGGAGAGAAAAAATACTTGCTGGATGCGGAGCGTCAACATCACTGGATGTGCCGCTTTGACTATTAAGCGAACCTGGCAATGTCCGGCTTCGGCCCTGCAGACAGAACGCTACGCGTTCGTGAACTCGCTATTGAAGCCGATGTCCGCCACTCGTTGGGTGAGAGTGTGGTCGTCCAACGCACGGTGGAAGTAGGTGCTTTCCTTCAGGGCCTTCACCAGCGAGTCCGCGTCGGAGATCATTCCGACGTCGTTCAGCATGAAGTGCCCGCTAGAGTCGACATAGCGGGTGTGGACTAGGTGGAGAAACTGCTCCAGGTCGTCCCAGAACTGCTGCCACTCCGCCTCGCTGGCCGGACCTAGCGGTTGCCCGGCCATCACGGCGTCGCGGTCGAGGTGGCCGATCAGGCGATTGCGTGCCGGAACGATCTTGGATCGGAACCGATGGATGCTATCGCGCAGCGTCTTGATCCGAGCCTGGTCCTCCGGAGCGCCTGAGAAGTCAGCTTCTCGGATGACATAGTCGATCGTCAGATTGGTCCGTCCCATCGTGACCGGGGGATCGGTCAGCCGGCAGATTTGGAGCACCACCTGCTCAATGAGGATCTGATTGAGGTCGCCGAAGAGCACCGGGGCGATCCGATGGAGCAGCGTACGCCTTAGCTCACCCTCCTCGAACAGGATTTCGTAGTGGCGCCAGACGGACCGCAGATGGACGCAGAACTGGGCCATCGCCTCGATTTCGTCCTTCAGGGCCATGCCGCCTTCCCCATTTTTCAACACCGCCGCGCGTCACGCTTGGACCGCTAGAGGCCGTAGTTGCGATCGTCCCGATAGCCGGCCCATTCGCCTGTGCCGTAGGACAGGGAGCCGTCCGGCCAGCCGGCCGTCTGCCATAGGATGTCGAGCTGTTCCCGAAGCGCATTGGCTAGCGGAGCGGTGAGATCGTCGACCTGCGCGATGGGCAGGTAGATGTCGGGGCGCCGGATGCGTCGGCCGCCAGGGCCCGCTCGGGTCAGTTCGACGTCCTCCATCCCGTCGAACGACACGGCAATGAGCGCCGGGCCGGCCAGATCGAGGTCGACGGCGATGCGGGCCATTCGTTCGAGGTTTCGAATGATCATCGCTTCCAGCCGCCTCCCGTCGACCACGATTTGAGGATCGTCATCTATCCGGGCGCCGATCTTGGCCTCGTATTCCAGGTAACCCGGCCTCACGAGACGCATCCGCCAATCCGTCTCCGGATTTCGGTTGGGTTCCGTGCGTCGTGGAATTCGGCAACTCCACCATTGGCGTCCGTCGCTATCGGTCGCTACTCGATGCTCGGTGTTGGGTGGAAACCGAAGCTGCATTTCGGCGACACGACCGGGATCTAGGCGCTTCCCATCGCCTGCAGCGAACGGCGCCAGCCGCAGGGTCACACAGGGCCTCGTCACGATCTCGGGCACCCCCCCGCGGTGGGCATCCATCGCGAGCTCATTCAACGCCGTCTCTGCCGCGTCCTTACGCACCAACTCGGCGGCGCCGTAGTCCTCCACCGCAGTCGCATGCGCGCCCGAAGCGACCCGGATGCGGTCCCGGGCGGTTCGGTCGAAGTTGTCAATCGCCGCACTGAGTTCGGTCGCCAGTTCATCCATCGCCTTGATGGCGTTCAGCGTCCCAAGCTGGACGCCCTTCTCAAGGTCCTCATCCGTCTTGGGCGATCCGATCTCGATATTGCGGCGGGTGGCGTATATCCGCTCCAGCACGAGTTCGCCGAACTGGCGGGCCACCCGACGGACCTCGGCAAACGCGGCTTGGACGACGGGGTCGTGAAACTCAAAGGCCGCTCCGACCCAGTCCTGATTCATCTCGTGGACCGGATCGAGTGTCGCCAGCCTGTACGGGGTCCCGAAGCTGTGTTGGTGCAGGAACTGCCGCAGGCTTTGCGGCAGTTGGCGATGAATCCGGCCCAGCAAATCTACATCGTGCGGGTGCGGCTCCGCCGGCGCGGCGCCAGCCATGGCCGCGCGCGCCTCGACGTCTCCGAACACGGCCTTCAGCGCGGCCTTCAGTTGGCGAATTAGGGCATCAGCCGCCGCTTTGCGCGTGGCGGCGTTGGCGCCCTCCGGGAGGTCGAACGAAATCGGACGGCGCGTGTGCCGAACATCGAAGGGAAGCTCGTGCTGGTCGGGATGGCCCATTGCCGTATTCATCACGGCGATCACCCGTCTCCAGCTGAGGGCCTTTAGGGCATAGCCGTGTTCGATACAGACGTTGGGGTTGGGCGTCCGCCCGCCACCAGCCCGCTCGGCCACATAGGTCAGGTCGGACAGGAACACGGCCGCACGATCGATCTTGCCGAAAATCGTTTCCATGATCGGCGGCATGCCCGGGACATCCAGGGTGTCGCGGTCGACGGCCATCTCACGGTCGGCCGGATCGACATCGGCGTCGGCCTGAAGCTCGCCAATCGCGCGACCAAGGCAAGTCTCGATAAAACTGCGGCCCAGTCGGTTGGGGGTATCGCTCTGCCATGAGAAGAAGATGTGGTGGGTCATAGCTCAGTGTTACCCGGTAGCCGAAACCGTCGTCGATTGAGCCGCGACCAGCACCTGGCTGATGTATGCCAGGGCCAACAGGCGCGCCGCCGGTTCGTCGAGGCCGGTGACGTGCTTCCACCACGGCGTCGCCTGGTCGGCGAACAACTCCTTCAGCCTTGCGAGGTGCTCAGCGGTAAGCGGTTGATCCGGCACGCCGCCGCAGTTCGCCCAGGCGAAGTTCAGGCTGTCGCGGACTACCCGGTCACGCTCGGCGGCTTGGTAATCGCTCAAGACCGGACCGAACACTTTACCGAACGCCTCTTGTCGCTTCTCGGCGTCGTCGCGTTCGTAGTCATAGATCGCCCGGACATCAGCGACGCCGAAGTCCAGGCGCACCGCGACATCCAAGATCGCGCCGGTGCGGGGGTCGAGGGCGTAGACGGCCTTTAGGCGTTCGCCGGAATAGCCGCGGCCAAGGCAGACCACGGCGCGGTGGATGCCGAAATACTCCACGTAGCCTAGGATCAAGCCGGTGGTGGCGTTGGCGTCGATGGCGACGCAATGCAGTGGCGTCACTGGCGGCCGGCCATCGACCAGGTCATCGGCATAGTGGTAGCCGAAGCAGGGTTCGGCATCGGCTTCACGCAGGTAGGCCAGGGCGTTGCCGCATCGGTCGATGGGAAGGCCGGCATCGTGTGCCAGGGCCAAGGCGCTTTTCACGAGGGACCGACCGGACACTGGACCGCCGAATTCGAGGTCAATCCGCACAACGCCCTGGGCGTAGGTCCGTTTAACCTCGGCACCGGCCAAGACGGACTCCACGTCCACCTTTGGATATTTACGCTTAATACCTTCCAGCACTTCACGCCCCTTGGCGATCGACGCGGCCTTGACCTGGAAAGTCTCTCCGTCCGGGATCGGCGTGCGCTTGATCTCCGGCAGGGACATTTCTAAGCGGCCGCCGGCACTCAACAGAAAGTTCTCGCCGGCGGTAGTAGTGATCGCCATTCGCAGGGTCCGTCCGCTTTGGCGCTTCACGCCGAAGTGGAGTGCGAGCGGTCGCAGCTGCTTTTCAAGCGCTGCGTCCCAAGTCTGTCCCGAGCGGTGATTGCAGCCGTCATGTAAGAAGCCGCGCACGGTTCGGCGCCCGCCTATCGCGCCGGGGATAATGTGTTCCTCGGAGTCGTCGGCGGGGGTGATCCCCTGCCCGCAAATTGCGCAAATCGATTGCATACGTGGGCCGTGGCCGTTGTCTTGTTCGAGGTGGTCAGTCGAGAACTGTCAGGCAAGCTACTTGCTGGGCGTCAGCCTTCCAAAATTTAGCACAGAACCCCCTGTTTCTCGAGCAATCGCAGAGATGAACCAATCCCTTCGGTGCGCTGGGATCAAGCAACTCCAGCCGTGCGAGGCCGTGCATGAAATCATTCATGCGGTCGATCCGAGGGCCTTCTCGCGTACGTCGGTCGTTCGATAAGTGTACCACGCGCGTTACGGCATCGCCTGAGGCAGAGAAAAACGGATTACGCCATCGCTACTCGACATAGTCGCTGGAACCGTGATCTGTGTCCGTTTGGTCCGACGCCAAATCGGTCCGAATGAGGTCCATCGGAATTTCGTCCCTGAGCGTGCGGCCCTGATTCAGCCGCCGGCCTAACG
Organism: Pseudomonadota bacterium; assembly: GCA_021845595.1. Taxonomy (GTDB): domain Bacteria; phylum Pseudomonadota; class Alphaproteobacteria; order Acetobacterales; family Acetobacteraceae; genus JAJZVV01. The sequence goes on from JAJZVV010000024.1 coordinate 10,294, forward strand.
CCTCGATGAATCCCTCATAGCGCTCGCGTCCCTTGGCCTGGGCGGTGGCCTGCGCATCCGACGGGAGGGGCGGCGTTATGGTGAGCCAGAAGCGGATGAAGAGCGCGAGGGCTTCGGTCGACAGGCCGCTGTCGCGCTCGAGCCGCTGTACCTGGCGCGTCAGGCGGTCGAGCCGTCGTGCGAACGCCGCCTCCAGGCGATCGGCGCCATCCGGCGAGAGAAATGAGGCCACGGCGGCCTCGACGATCGCCGACCGGGTGAGGCGTCGGCGGATGGCCAGATCGTTGATCTGGGCGATCATCTCGACGGGCAGCGAGAGATTGAGCCGGTCTCGCATGGCCCGCCTACATGCCGAGATGGTCGGCAGGATCGAGCGCGGTCTGACGTACGGCGCCGCGCTGGCGCTGGCGCAAAGCTTCCTGCTGACGCGCGGCGTCATCCGGCGTGTCGTCAATCACGTCGAACTCACGGCGCTCGCGGCGCGGTTGGGTCGTCTCCTTCGCGACGGCCACGTGCTCCGGCAATTCCGGCTCGCGCCGCAGGCCGCCATTAGCTTTGTCCTCCGCCTTCAGCGCGGCCATGAGCACGGCCGACGGGGGACGGATCGGCAGTGACGACCAATCGTCCGGCCTCGGAGCATGGGCCGTTGTCGTGGGTGGCTCAAGCACCCGTTCGGAGAACCGGCGGTCTTCGTAGTAGCGCGCTTTCCTCGCCCGGATCGGATGGAGGCCGGAGACCATGACGATCTCGTCTGAGGGCGGAAGCTGCATGATCTCGCCCGGCGTCAGCAGGGGACGGGCGGTCTCGGAACGCGAGACCATCAGATGACCGAGCCAGGGCGAGAGCCGGTGGCCGGCGTAGTTCTTCATGGCCTTCATCTCGGTCGCCATGCCGAGCGCATCGCTCACCCGCTTCGCGGTCCGCTCGTCATTGGTCGCGAACGATACGCGCACATGGCAGTTGTCGAGGATGGCGTTGTTGGCGCCATAAGCCTTCTCGATCTGATTCAGCGACTGGGCGATCAGGAAGCTCTTGAGCCCATAGCCCGCCATGAAGGCGAGCGCGCTCTCGAAGAAATCGAGCCGGCCGAGCGCCGGGAACTCGTCGAGCATCAGCAGCATGCGTTGTCGCCGGTTCTTCGGATGAAGCTCCTCCGTGAGCCGCCGGCCGATCTGGTTGAGCACCAGGCGGATGAGCGGTTTGGTGCGGCTGATGTCCGACGGCGGCACCACGAGATAGAGCGTGGCGGGCCGCGTGTCCGAGACAAGGTCGGCGATCCGCCAGTCGCACTGGCGTGTGACCTGGGCGACAACCGGATCGCGGTAGAGGCCGAGGAACGACATGGCGGTCGACAGCACGCCGGAGCGCTCATTGTCCGATTTGTTGAGCAATTCCCGCGCGGCCGAGGCGACGACCGGATGCGGCCCAGCTTCGCCCAGATGGGGGGTCGTCATCATCACCCGCAGCGTCGCTTCGATCGGCCGCTTCGGATCCGAGAGAAATGCGGCGACGCCGGCGAGCGTCTTGTCCGCTTCCGCGTAGAGGACGTGGAGGATGGCGCCGACCAGCAGCGAGTGGCTGGTCTTCTCCCAATGGTTGCGGCGTTCGAGCGAGCCTTCGGGATCGACCAGAACATCGGCCACATTCTGGACGTCGCGGACTTCCCACTCGCCCTTGCGAACCTCGAGCAGAGGATTGTAGGCGGCGGAGTCCCGGTTGGTCGGATCAAACAAGAGCACTCGGCCGAAGCGCGCCCGAAAGCCGGCGGTGAGCTGCCAGTTCTCGCCCTTGATGTCGTGGACGATGGCGCTGCCGGGCCAGGTCAGGAGCGTTGGCACCACCAGGCCAACGCCCTTGCCGCTCCGGGTCGGTGCGAAGCACAGAACATGCTCGGGGCCGTCATGGCGGAGATAGGACCGCTCATAGCGGCCGAGGACCACGCCGTCCGGCGCGAGCAGTCCGGCGGCGATCATTTCGTCCGCGCGCGCCCAGCGGGCGGAGCCATAGGTCTCGGCGTTCTTGGCCTCGCGGGCGCGCCAGACCGACATGCCGATCGCGACCGCAGCCGAGATGAGGCCGCCGGAAGCCGCGATATAGGCGCCTTCGATGAAGATCCGCGGCGCATAGGCGTCGTAGGCGAACCACCACCAGAAGAAGGCCGGCGGCAGGTAAATCGGGAAACGCAGGATCTCGAACCAGGGCCGTCCCAGTTCGGGCTGGAAGCCGAGCCGCCAGGCCGTCCATTCGGTCGCGATCCACATCGTCGCCACCACAACGGCGAAGACGATGATGACCTGGCCCCAGAGAATCTTGGTCGCGGACACTGAACGCCTCTCCTTTCCTGAAGAGACATCGGCGTCGGAGAAGCGGCATCGCAAGCGCGATCCGTTGCGCTTCGCAGGCTGTCGCGCCACAGCGAAAAACTATTGGAACGCGCGTAGGCGCGCCTATGACCACCCCGCAGCGGTATGAAGCAGTTCTGGAGAAAGTCCACCGTCAACGGCTGGCCCGACTTAATGAAGTTTAGCGCCCTATCCTTCAATAAGGCCCAGGGCTTATTGAGGGATCGTGTTTAGCGGACGTGGGAAATTGGCAAATTGAACGCCACCTCCCTCGCTGCGGTCTCCTTCGCCACTCTCCAGGCGCTCTGGCTCTGAATGGGCCTTGAGCCTGGGCGAGCCCGCGAAGGAACGGGGACCGTTCAAATTCATTGCAAATCCGAGGCGATAGACTCATCCCACATCATCGAAAGATGAACGATACGCGAGCGACCGTGTTATTCAGCTCGTTAGCCCATTCCTAATACCTTCAAATAAGAAGGCGTCTTGAAGCTCGTGGTCCGATGATCAAACTCATTTCTGTTTGCTCTTGCTTATTTGGCGTGGCAATCGCCCTTGCGGGTGGTGACGCAATCGCCCAATCCATGAGCACCAGCAACTGCGTGGCGGTCGGGCCAAATACAGTCCACTGCGACACGATGAATATGATTCCACAAGCAAGCCCAGCGCCGGCCCCAGCAATGGCCATTCCTACCGGCCCTCTCTCCGAAGATGGCGCCGTCAATCCAGGTCTATGGGGTTTGCTTCCGAAAGATAAACAGGACAACCCAGTCCGTGACACGATCGGCGCTATCGGGGATGCCTTCTTGGTTGGCGGGGGCAGACAGCCGACATACGCACGGTACAAGCAGATGCGTGCAGAGCAGGCATTTCGCATGAAAGTCGGCAAGATGTTGGCCGATGGAGATTGTCAGGGCGCAGCCCGAATGACGCTAGAGAGCGGCAGACTTGAACTGGGGCAAAAGATTTTAGCTACGTGCCACTCTGATAGTGCGCAAACCGCGTCCGCATCCCCCCACTGAAGGACCGCCTCTGCGGGCGAGCCCAACAATCGGGTGGATTGGGCGGCGGCCTAAGGCGCCTAGGCGGAGCGCAGCGGCGAAGAGGGCGGAACGGGAGACCACGGGACGCCGGCGTGGGCGCATTTGCGCCTACACGGCGTATCTGACCTTGCTCGATCGCGGCGCCGACCGGTTGCCGGCCTGACAGCGTCACAGACCGAGCCCCCGCCTTCGTCCGAGGCTCCAGTCGATGCCGCCGTCGTCACGGGCGGCGCCTGCGACATGTTGGCCGAGCTTCTTCTCGAGGCTTGGCGACCAGGGCACGAGCTGGAAGCCTAATCCGTCGTCGATCATGGCGAAGCGGCCAGACGACAGGGTGAGGCGCTGGCGATAAACGCCCATGACAAGCTCGCCCGCGCCGGCCTGTGTGCGACGCAAACCCGTCTCGGACGAAAGCCGCGCCGCGGTCTCGTCCAGCTCACGCCGCCGCAAGGTGGCGAGCAGGTCTCGCTCGAAGGTGACATGCTCGCCCTGGCGCCGCGCGAGACCTTCCCGCAGGAGGTGCTCGGTGCGAGCCTTCATGGCCTCGCGGACGTCCCCGCCAAACCCACCCATGGCGAGTGGCATCGGCTGCCGCTCGACGAGACGGTGATCGAGCCAGGTGGCGCCGCGCGCGCCAACCTGGGCGCCGAGGTCGAGATCCGATCGCGTGGCCAGCACCAACGTCGGCCTAGTATCATCCTGACCGCCGAAGCGACGGACCTCGACGATCCCTCCGGTCGGCGGCGCGTGCTCGAAGGCCTCGATGCCACGGAAGCGGACGTGATGGGCGCGGCCGTCTGTGCCGTCGATCACGGCGTAGGCCTCGCCAGTCAGCTCGTCATGCAGTCCCTTATCGACTAGGCGGCCGATGATCGGTGCGTCCGGCGCTTGTGCGTCGATCACATAGTCGCCAACGCCTCGGTCCTGGGCCCGCTCGGCGAAGGCGCGGTGCATGGTCTTGATGATGTCGCCGCGCGCGCCGAGGTCGCGTAGCGTCCGCTCCGCCTGGAGGCCGAGCATCCATTGGCCGGGACCGGCGGGGACCGCGAGTCCCATCCGCTCCAGCTTCTGCACCCGGCCGACCATCAGGCGTCTCAGCTCCGGGTCGGCGGGCCCGGCCTGCGCCGGGCGGAGATCGGCCAGACCGGTCTCATCGGCGGCGAAGCGAAGCTCGACGTCGAGTCGGGTCCAGCGGTCGGCGTCTACCTCGCGTTCGAGCGCCGTGCGGATGGCGTGCTCGGGACGTGGACCAAGCTCGATTCCGACCAGCTCCTCGGCGCGCGAGCGCAGCCCATGGCTGATGTAATCGCGCGAAATGACGAGGTCGGCGCCTGCGTCATCGACGCCGCGCACGAGCAGATGGGCGTGCGGATTTTCGGTGTTCCAGTGATCGACCGCGACCCAATCGAGCTTGGTGTCGAGGTCGGTCTCCATCTGTCGGACGAGATCGCGGGTGAGGACCTTGAGGTCGGCCATGTCGCCGGCGTCCTCGGGCGAGACGATGAATCGGAAATGGTGCCGATCATCCTCGCACCGTTCGGCGAAAGCCCGATCGTCGGCGCGATCGCTGGCGGCGTCGAACATGACGCCCCGTTCGCCGTCGCGGTTCACGCCTTCGCGCTTCAGATAGGACAGGTGTGCCGACAGCGGCGCCGAACGAAAGGTCCGGCCCCGGTGACGCACGACGCGCGCCTTGACGACGACGCGCCGGGTTGGGCTGAAGAGGCGGCCGCGGCTGAAGGCGGCCCGGCCGCGCCCAAAGCTGGAACGGCCCGGCATGTGGGCTCGCCCCGAGTTCGCCGATCGCTGGATGGCCGGCCCCGCTTTCCGGGCCGCTTTCAGGACCTGGGCGACGAAGCTCTTCGGCTTGGGCGCCTTCGTCGCGCGCGGACGGCCAGGCCGGACCCGGAGCTCATTCTCGCCCCCACTCATCCTGCGCCGCCACTCGGATAGAAAGCGGCGCGCGAGCGGCAGTGTGCAGGCCGAAGCCCTGAAATCATTGGGAATAATCGCGCAACCTGCCACCGACCGACCGGCCTGCCCGCCAAAAGACAAGCCGCGACAGTGGCTTGGATGCCGGCGTGGCAGGGGCTTTTAACTTGCCCTCTTAATCGGGCGTCTCTTTCTTTTCTCGGCCATCTTCGTCTCCTGTTCTCCACTGTATCCGAACTTGCGCTGTTCTGCGACACGGGGCGCCCGCCGCCGCACCACCTGGTCGATCCGGGTCCGGCCCGCGAGTCCTGATGCGCCGTGCACTCTTAATCGGGCGTCTCTTTCTTTTCTCGGCCATCTTCGTCTCCTGTTCTCCACTGTATCCGAACTTGCGCTGTTCTGCGACACGGGGCGCCCGCCGCCGCACCACCTGGTCGATCCGGGTCCGGCCCGCGAGTCCTGATGCGCCGTGCACTCTTCCGCGCTCATCGACGGCGGGATTGGGACCGTCTGTGCGGTCGTCGATCCGTCGCTGCGCATGTCGGCATCGGATTGGCGGGGCAGCATCACAGGCACTCGAGCGTGGTCCAGGATCGCTCCGGCCACAGGCAAGATATCGTGCTTCCCGCATTCCATGGTCTGCACCAGTCCTCATCCGCCGGAGCGGATCTCCTCAGGCGCTCAGCGTCGCGCCGGTTTGGGGTTGATGAAACCTCGGAGCGTCATGCGTGGGCGCCCAGCAGCTTGCGATCTTTCACCGTCGCCGCTGTGTCCGCCGTTCCTTCGGCGTGCGGTCGATCCGCATAGATCGTGCCGTCGCGCCACATCGCGTGCATGATCACCGCGAGCTTGCGGGCCATCGCCACCACCGCCTTCTTGTGGCAGCGTTTGGCGATCTTCTGGCCCCAGGTCTTCAGCGCCGTCTGACCTTTGTAGCGCGTCAGCATGGCGCTGGCGGCCTCATACAGCGCGCGCCGGACATCCGGATCGCCCGCCTTGCTGATGCGGCCCTGCACGTCGATCGAGGTGCCCGACTGCCAGCGCTTGGAGGTCAAGCCGAAGTAGGCCGCGACGTCCCGCGAGCGGCGGAAGCGCGTCGGATCATCGACGGCAGTGGCGAAGGTCAGCGCCGTCACGGGCCCGACGCCGGGGATCGCCATGAACCGGCGGCACAGCTCGTCGCGCGCCACCAGCTTCACCACCAGGTCGTGCAGCTTCAGATACTCCCGCCACAGCGCCGCGCGCGCCGCCAGCATGCAGTCCATCAACTCGGCGGTCAGCGCATCCTCCGCGCAGGCCTCGCGCACCGCCTGCTCGAAGCCGGCGCGGCCGACCTTGTGCAGCTTCACGCCGAAGCTCTTCAGCGAATGCCGGATCGCGTTCTCCAGGTCGAGGAACTTGCGCTTCAGGTTGCGACGGTGCGTCAGCAGCAGCTTCAGCCGGTAGGCGCCATCGGTCTTCACATGCGCCTGGCGGAACCAGCCGGTGCGCATCAGATGCGCCAGCCCCAGCGCATCAGTGGCGTCGGTCTTGTTGCGCTGGGCCGACATCGCCGCGCGCACCTGGCGCGTCTCCAGGCAGACCACCGGGATGCCGAGCGCCAGCAGCCCCGGATGCAGCCAGGGCGACAGCGCCCCGGCTTCGTGGCCGGCGCGTTTCAGCGTCGCGGCAAACGGCGCCAGCGCCGCGGCGATCGCCTCCGGTTCGGTCTCCACGGAACACTGCATCAGCACCGCGCCCGCCTCATCGACGACGCACACCGCCGTCTCCTCGATCGACACGTCCAGTCCTGCAAAATGGGCCATCGCCGCCGTCCTCCGTCGCTTCGGCGGCCGGGGATCGGCGCCGGTGACGGACAGTTTGCCACCGTCCAAGGGCGGTTTGCGGGTGCGTTTCGGGGGCGTTGGCGCGTCATGCCCGATTACACCGGCACTCTGTCGGTCGGTTCCTGCACGCCTCCCCTGTTCGCCCCTCCTCCTTCTCGGAAGTGCGCCTCGCTGCGCTTGCCTGCGACCTCGCATCCAGGGGCCTCGACGTGTCCTCGGAAGGCGCCGGATACCGTCGCAACGCGAAGGGAAACGCAAGCCGACCGAGGCAACGCCGCGATATGGCCCCAAGGCGGCGTCGCCGTCATCGCTTGGGCTCCGCCGCAGAAACCGTGACGAACAGGCCGGCGGATTGCGGTGCCATGGCAGAGAGATCGTGCACGGCGACGACAGCCGGCGTGTCGCTCGGCGGCGGCTTGGCTGACGCGCGATCGGCAGGTTCGGCGTTTGCGGACCGCGAGATGAAGAGCGGCGCCTGCGTCCAGGAGGAGGGATCGGCTGACGCCAAGAGGACAGGCCCATCGATCGCCTCGCCTCCCACAAAAGGGACGAGCGCCGCGACATAGGCGACGGTTTCCGCCGGTAGGGGGCGATGCCGGTCGCGATAGTCCTCGTAGCGGCCAGGCCCCGCATTGTAGGCCGCAAGGAAGCCCGGGGATCCGTAGCGGTCGCGCATCTCGCGCAGAAAGGCGGCGCCCGCGAGGATGTTGTCGTGCGGATCGAACGGGTTACGCCCGAAGCCGTAGCGGGCGCGTAGTGCCGCCCAGGTTTCGGGCATGATCTGCATCAGGCCCATCGCGCCCTTGGAGGAAACGGCGTGCCGGTCCCCACCGCTTTCGACGCGCATGACCGCGCGTATCCATGCCGTCGGAATGCCGAAGCGTTGCGCGGCCTCGGTGATGAACGCGGCGTAGGGAGCGGTCGCGGCCTGCGCCGCCGGCGACAGCGCGTGTGCGTGGGCGGATGCGGTCGGCAGGCCGAGTGCCATCACGCCGGCGAGCAAAAGACGCGCGTGCCGCATGCGCTCAATCCCGTTCGCCGCGCTTGGGCGGACGGTTCCAGTTCAGTACCCAGGTCGCGTGGTCGTCGCTCGACCGAAAGAGATTGGCGCGGATCGGCTGCGTAAGCGTCGAATCGTCGATAAGCAGCGACACGTATTCGCCGGCCTTCTCTCCGGTGCGTTTCCAGCCCGCGCCGATCTCGGGGCCTTCGCCGTCGCCAAGGTGGACGCGATAGTCGGGCGCATTCTCGGCATCGGAGGATTCGGCCGGAACGAGGGAGAGATCGTGGGTGAAGGAGAGCGTCTGGATGCGTCCGGTGAAGCCGGATTTATCGCGCGTGAACTGACCGATCTGCGCCATGGGAACCTCCTCGGTTGGCGGGCTGGAAAGCGGGTCGATCGGTGACGGCGCACCAGACGAAGCGGCCGTCGCCGCCCTCGTCAGTCCACAGCGGGACCGCGCGCGCGATGATCGACGTGATGGGGAATGGACCGAAATAGCGACCGTCCAGACTGTCCGGGACGGTCGCATTCATCAGGAAGATTTCGCCAGGCGTGAGCGTATGGCAGCCGCTCCAGCGCGGCAGCGGGCGACCGAGATGATCGCGGTCGTGCGCCAGCCCCACTTCGATCCGATCGATGGTTATCGCGTTGCCGGCGCGGCACACGGTCTGTCCGACGACCGCCATGACATGCTTCAGCAGCGGCACGCCCTTGGGCAGAAATCCGCCATCGGCGAGGTAGCGGGCGATCAGTGCGGGCGGTCGCACCGCAACCAGTTCGCGGACGTGCAGCCGTCCGATGTGCTGCAACGCATAGAGCCCGGTCGGCGTGCTTGCCGTGGCGTTCCAGATCAGTCGGGGCGCGGGGTGGAAGAACGCCAGAGCGCCCACGCCTGCCATGGCCACGAATGTCGTCATGACGTAGCCGAAGCGGGTCATGGCATGACACGCCGCCGCTTGCGCCAGGCGGCGTGCTGCTCACGCGTGTAGGGGCGCGGTTCGTGGTCAGCCGCGAGACGGTTGTGGAGGTGACGCCAGTATTCCGGCGCGGCGTCGGCCGCATCGATGCCCAGCGCCTCGACCCTGTCGATCGCCCGCAGCACGCGCTCGACCTTGGGCCAGCCGTTGACCCGCAGCAGGATCTCACCGCCAGGGCGCACGAAGGGCAGCGTCTGGAAGCGCGCGCCTGGCTCGACGGCGCGCACGATATCCATGCGCGAGACGATGGTGCCGAAGTCGTTCGACGCCCAGCGGACGAAGGCGAAGATGCTTCCGGGCATGAAGCTGGAGATGCTGCGACGCCGATCGAGGATCTTCTCTTCAACGCGTCGGCCGAAGCGCAACCAGTGTTCGATCTTCTTCTCGATCCAGGTCAGTTCGACATGTGTGAGAGCGACTGTCCGCCGATCCGATTGCGGCGCCGGACGCAGCGATGATGGCGGGTGGTTACCGTTCATGACGACAGCCCGGAATCGTCAGGGAATTCGCGCGCCAGGAGATCGCGGAGCATATCGGCGACGGTGAGGCCGCGGCGGAAAGCGGCGACCTTGATGCGGCCTCTCAGCGCCGGTGTGACGTCGATCGTCAGCCTTGCGGTGAAAGCGGCAGTCTCGCCGGAGAGGCGGGATGGCGCATCGTTGGCCTTGATCCAGCTTTCGGCGTCGCCTGGCCGTGCCGCAAAGCCGCGTCGGTGGGAGCGATCAGTCACAGTGAGATCCTCCCGATCTCTGCGGCGAGAGCGGCGATCTCGCGGGCGGCGACGCCCTGCTCAGCGAGCTCGAAGACCAGGCGCCCGGATTGCGCCGCGTCGGCGAACGCGACGCGCTGGCCGATGGTGCTGGCGAGCACCGGCGGGTCGTGATCCGCCAGCGTTTCCGCCGTCTCGCGTGCGATGACGGTGCGCGCGCCACAGCGGTTCAGCACAAACCGCGCGGCGAGCTGGGGGCGGTAGATGCGCGCCTCGCGAAGAAGACTGAGCATTTCGGCCGACGCCCAGCCATCGAGCGGCGACGGCTGCACGGGGATAAGGACCACGTCGGCGGCCAGCAGGGCCGAGCGCATAAGTCCCGCGACACGCGGTGGGCCGTCGATGACGACATGATCCACGGCGCCGGCGAGGTCTGGCGCTTCGCGATGGAGCGTATCGCGCGCCAGGCCGACGACCCCGAACAGCCGAGCCACGTTCTCCCGCGCCCGCTGCTGCGACCAATCGAGCGCCGAGCCTTGCGGATCGGCGTCGATCAAGGTCACGCGCTCGCCGTGCCGCGCCCATTCTCCGGCGAGGTGCAGGGCGAGCGTGGTTTTGCCGACGCCGCCCTTCTGGTTGAGCAAGGCGACGATCATCTTCCCCCTCCCGGCCTTTGGCCGAAGGGCAGCGACGGTTGCTGGGCCGGATGCTCGGAGATCTGCGCTGGAGCGGCCGGGTTATCCGCAGATCCACTGCGCCAACAAGAAAAGTTAGAATCTGAGTTAGACTCTAAGTTAAGGGCTGGAATCGCGGTTTCGGGCCAAAGGCTTAGCTGCGATTTGCGCGCCTGAAGTCCCGATACCCCCGCGCCCGAAGTCCCGATGATCGGCGCGCCCGAAGTCCCGAGCGCTTCCACACGTTTATCCACAGGACCTGTGGATAAACCGGCTGGAAGGATGCGCATTCGTTCACCGCGGTCGCCGCGCTCGATGTGCAGGCGATAGCCGGGCAGTGACTGGCGGGAGGCGATGCGACGGAGGTCGACGGCGAAATCACGCGGTCGGGCGAGGCTTCCGGATTTCTCGTGCAGATGCGCGAGCTCGAACAGCCAGCCGCCCGGCTGGCGGCCGGCGTGCTTGCGGGCGACGCGATAGAGCCAGCGCTCGATTCCTCCGGTAAGGCGGAAGTAGGCCGGGTCGATGGCGAGGACGAGAGAGCGATCGATGACGCCGCGGTAGAACCAGTCGGGGAGCACGAACTCCATGCCCTCGACGCGACCGTCGCGCGTCGCGCATTCCTCCCACTCGTTGATCCAGGAGAACTGGTGACGCCGCCAATGCTCGCCATTGCGGATGGTCGTGCGGATGACCGTCGACTGGAGCCGGGCGAGCGCGCCTTTGAGCAGCTTATAGTCACGGGCGCCGGTCTGGCGGCCGATGGCGGTCAGAAGCTGGTAGGGCGTAAAGCGCAGGAATCGCGATGTCTTGAGGCCCAGGTTCTCGGCCTCGACGATCTGGCTGGCCGCCCAGATCAGCACATCGGCGTCCCAGATCGTCGCCATGCCATGCTCGGCCACGGCATAGACTTCGACGCGGATGTCACCGGCCTGGTAGAGGATCGGCGCGGTGCGCCGGGTTTTGGCGAGCGAGAAAAACGGCCGCTCCATCAGGTCGCGCTGATCGCGCGGGCTGGCGTCGCCCGGGGCGACGACGAACGCGTCGAGCTTGCTCCGTTCGCTGGAAGTGATGAGGCGGCGCGACATTGAGGGTCGGCGCCTTAGCGATGGCCAAGACCGGCGGCGCGCGCCTCGACGTAACGGGGGTCGGAGGTCGAGCGGCAGGCGGCCTGATCGGCCCAGGCTTGGAGATCGTCGATGGCGTAGACGACGCGGCCGCCGAGCTTACGGAAAGTCGGGCCGTTTCCGTGACAGCGGTATTTCTCGAGCGTCCGCGGCGAGATCCCGAGGATGCGCGCCGCCTCCGGTGTCCGGAGATAGCGTGTCGCGAGCTGTGCGGACCTGTCGAGCATGGGGACCCTCCGTCTTGCCTCGAAGAACCGCGGCTAAGTCGCGGCATGTCGGGGGCACGGTGGCGGAGGGCTCAGGCGTTGGGGGTGGACGAAGATTTTCGCGAGGGTCTGTCCCCCGTTCAGGCGGACACGCGCACGGCCGTCGCCTGTGAAAAGCTCGAGGCGTGAAGGTTTGTATGGACTGTTTGTCGTCCGTGACGGCCGGCCGCCGGTTCAATCGCCGCGCAGGAACTTGAGATAGCCGCGTTGGACGAGGGAAATCGCATCGTGGATCAGGCGGTTGGCCGCGCGTCGAGAATGAGAATCCTTCCACTCAACCGAAGGCAGTCCGGCTTGTTCCGAACGCAGAACCGCCTCGGCGACGTCGCGCGGGCTGCCTCCGGTCTCGTGGATGTCATAGGCTTGGAGAAGCTGAATGAGCCGGCGCTTGCGTAGCACGGTCAAGCTGAGCGCCTGGGGGAGAAGGCCGATGGTCTGGCCGCGTAGGCGGCGGACGAAGCGCGAGGCGACATCCAGTCGGAGGTCGATCGCCGTGGCGCCGATGGGCAGAATGATCGCAGGGCGTGATACGGCTCTGTCGTTGCATAATCGGATATGAAGTTCGCCGGTTCCGTCGGCAACAACGACCTCCCGACCGTCGTCGTCAATCTGATCCCCGATCACCGATCCGAGCTGTGCCGGGTCGAGCGACAGGGGATCGAAGCTGGACGGGGCGACGTCGATGATCAGGGTGCCGGGGGAAAATTCCGGCAGCCAGGACACGGGTCCGGTCCCGACCGGGGCATAGGGGTCAGGCGCGAAAGCGTAACCCCCATCGCCGAGCGAGGCCGGAGCGAGCGGTCTGCGCATCGACGTGCAAGCGCGCGATCTGGCGCTGCGTTTGGGCATAGTCGCGCCGATAGTCGGCGTTGCGACGCAAGAACTCGACGGCGAAGCCGGGGCGGCCGAGGCGACCCAGTTGGTCGATCGTCTCCGGCGAGCGCCAATACTGCGTGGGCATGGCGTTTCCTCTCGTCCTGGCCCCCTGGTGGGGGGAGCGTCAGACGATCCTGAAACCCGCGCACCATGCTAGACCCCATGATTGCATCGCGCATGACGCCCTATTGGGCGGCGGGCGTGGGCTGAATCACGGAGATCGCGGCGCCAGCAGGTGACGGTAGCCGGTTTTTGTCATCCAGCGCGCGCGGGCCAGGTGGCTGTCATGGACGAGTTTCGCGCGATCGGGTTCCCGCTGGGGATCGATCCCGAAGATCACCTGCACGACCTCACGCCAGTCGGCTCCCTCCTCCTCGGCCATCAGAAGCCGGAGATAGATCGCCAGATGCTGTTCATCATAGGCGCTTATGTGGTCGGAGGTTGGCGGCCGGTCATGGAATAGCGTCTCGGTCATTGCGATCTTTCCCCGTCAAGATCGGAGCCACGCGGCAAAGGTTCATTTACGGCAAAGTCTTGCAAAAGTTGCGCCGGATTGCTTCCCACCGGCGATGCGCGCCGCGCATTACGTGGCGCACGCTGGCGTTGTAGGCCTGCTCCTGTAGGCGCGTTACTCAAAATATGCCAAGACGAATCGGAATCATCGTTCCTGGAACGATGATTCCGATCTCTGCTCCATCCTCGCCATGGATCTCAAGGAGGTCATGGCGACCAATCTGCGTCGGTTGCGTCATGCGAAGGGGATGACGCAAGAGGAGTTGGCCGAACGGGCCGGGTTGAGCGCCCGGTACATCGGAGCGATCGAACGCGCGGCCGTCTCTGCGAGCGTCACGGTGCTGGGACAGGTCGCGGACGCGCTGGAGATCGAGGCGGCCGACCTTGTGCGCAGGACGCTGCCGGACAGCCAGGCGGCGGCGCCGAGCGAGCGTCAGGAATAGTGTGCTTTCCGGCCGATCGTAGGACGGCCACCTCAGGATCTGGACTGTAAACCGCAACGATCATCGCGACGCTTGCCTTCCGGGGCCCGGTCAGGATGGCGTCGGGCCAGGATGCTTCGCAAGAACCCAGCGATACCCCGCCCGGTTCCGACCGGGCGGGGCTTGGGCTGGGTCAATCGGCGCGGCGGCCGTTGGGGCGGGACCAGATCAGGCTGTAGCCCTCGCCGTCCTCGTCATCGAACAGGTTGGCGAAGATCGGGGCGGTGAAGCTCGGATCGTCGAGCTTGAGGCCCAGATAGTCGCGGCCTTCGTTGGAGCGCTTGGCCCAGGCGGCGCCGATCTCGACCCGGCCGACATAGACGCGGTGGCTGGGGCTGTTGTCGCCGGAGCGGGTGGCTTCGGGGACGATCCGGACGTTCTTGGCCTGGACCGAGAGGGTGACGATTTCGCCGGTGAATTCGTTCGAGCCGGTCTTCTTGAAGGTGCCGATGGTCGCCATGGTAGTTCTCCTTGATCTCTGTTTCCGAGCCCGCACCATTGCGGCCTCGATGGTGATCGACGGGCCGGAGGCGATCGACGGCGCACCCCGAAGGGGCTCGACAGCAAAGGAGGAACTTTCTTGTTTCGCGAGGAATGGCGGCGCAGCCGGCAGGGGAAGAAAGTTGTGACGCCGCTGTTGCGCCATAGGCGGTCGAGGCTTTAGCCGGCCTTCGGCCAGATCAGTCCATCGAAGAGGCCGTTGGGTGCGCTCGGCCTGACAGAGCCGACATCAAGGGGAACATGGCGATTTTCGAGTCGCCGCAAGTCCGGGCGGTGAAAGCGACGGCGATCCGAGCTCTGTCCTGGCTGCCAACGGTTTTCCCGTTTCGAAGCCCAAGCTCCGGCTGCACGCTCCATTTCACACGACACGTGGGCCGGGTCTCGCCAGCGCCACGATCTGGTCCAAGCGCTCAGACGACCGCCATGACTCCGGCCACTCTGCGATGGCGGGCTGAACTTCACCGCCGAAGCCGCCCTCTGGTCAGCTTCGATGACGGGGACTGCGGGCGTCCCGGATGCCTGATCTGACCCCGCCCCCGACGCGACGGTGTCAGCCCCGCGCCAAGCCTTGTCCGGCCGGTCCGGGCGCGGCCATTCCGGTGAAGCGGACAAACGCCGTGACGCTGACGGCGATCGCGCCGATGACGGCGAAGATCGTCTGCCACGTAGGCGAAGGCATCGCCATCTGGGCGATTCCATGTGTGGCGCTGTAACCGGCGACGGCGGCGGGCGCGACGTAAAGGAGGATGATCAGGAGCCGAAGCCACGTCCACGGCACAAAGGCGAGCGCGAGCTGGCCAAGGCCAAAGGTTATGCCGCCGGCCACGACACCCACCGCTATGCCGCCGAGCACGCCGGCGCCCGTGTGGAAGGCCCAGATGCCGATCGTCAGGCCAGCGAAGAAGGGCAGTGCGAAGACAGCGAGGTTGAACAGCAGCCAGCAGAAGAAGCCGATGCCGACAATGACGAGCAGTGGTCCGAAGATGATCATGGCGGTGCGCTCCGTGAGATAAAGGTCTGACGGTCGCGCCTTCCACCACCACCACGGCGCGACCACGAATATAGCCGCAAACAGGCGCCGGCGGGAGCAGAAATCCCGCTGGCGCTCTGAGGTTCAGCTTTCGTGGTGGTTCGCCCCCTCATGGTTGGAAGGGGTCGAATTCGTGGATGACGGCAGCGGGATCGCCGTCATATTCGGCGGCCAGCATGACGCCGTAGTTGCCAGTGTCAGCATGGAAGACGACGACGCAGACCATGAGGGTGGTGGCGAGGTTCCAGCCCTTGGCGAATGCGAGGGCTTGAGACATTGATCCGGCTCCTGTGCTGAGGCGGGGGCCATCCCCGCGCGACAGGCGCCCGATGTGTCCGGCCGAGGGCCACAATCACCGCGAAGGCGAAGACAGAGCGGCGGCACGCTCCAGCGTAAGCCGACCCCTTGCGGGTTGATGGCGTCAGGCCCGCGGACGGACCAAGGATCAGCGCTGATAGACGCGGGGTGCTGTTCGGTTCAGGGGAGCCGGCCGGATGAGTCTGGCCGCCTCGGCAAATCGGCTCAGGAATCCCCAGTTGGTCATGATACGGTGTCGCATGACTTTACCCGACCACCTTCGGCGACTCGCGAGACGCGTCGCACAGCATGAGATGGGGCACTACGTGGTTGCGCGTGCTCTGGGGTTCCGCACCGGCGACGTGTCGATCGAAATCATCGGTCCGATTGATGGCCATCACGGCACTGCTGCGGTGACGCTTCCAGAGCCGATCGGGTCAATCGAGGAGCTTTGCACTTACCTCGAGCGGCGAGTGATTGTGCTCTACGCCGGGGGAGCGGCCGAGACACTTCCGGGCCAGGGTTCGCCGACAAAGAAAGTCGACGTTGAGGAAGCGGTCAAAATTATCCGCAATCCTGGGCAAGGCGCGGAGCAGGATCACGCCAAAGCGAGAGAATTGGTCCACGTCTTGCGCAACGTGAGCACACCCAAGAGCGATGTCTCCGATGACGCTAAGATTCAGGGTGAACTGGACGAACTTGATGCAAAACTCTTCTCTCGCGCCGTAGAGCTTGTTGAGGAGAACGCAGAAACCATCATCGGCTTGGCCGGTAACCTTGCTGGCCGGGTACAGGCGCCGAAGACAAAGGTGAAGTTGGACGCGGCCTACCTCGAAGGATTGCCGGGGGTGCAGCAGATTGCTCAGGTATCCCCATCGAAGGCTACCAATGGAATGCTGCTGGGCTCAGTAGGACCGAGCTAATCCGATGCTTCGGCGGCGCTCACGCGCCGCCGAACTTCCAGACCGGGATGCCGAGCTTCTTCGCCTTGTCGGCGAGGTTGTCCTGGATGCCGGTGCCGGGGAAGTGCATCACACCGATCGGTAGGACCTCCAGCAAGGCGTCGTTGCGCTTGAACGGCGCGGCCTTGGCGTGTTTCGTCCAGTCAGGTTTGAAGGCGATCTGCGGGACTTTGCGGTTGTCGGCCCATTTGGCGGCGATCAGCTCGGCGCCCTTGGGAGAGCCGCCGTGCAGCAGCACCATGTCCGGGTGCTTTGCGTGGACCTGATCGAGCTTGGCCCAGACCAGCCGGTGATCGTTGAAGTCGAGCCCGCCGGTCAGAGCCACCTTCGGCCCCGCAGGAAGAAGCACCTGGCTGTCGGCGCGCCTCTTCGCGGCCAGGAAGTCGCGGCTGTCGATCATCGCCGCGGTGAGGTTGCGATGGTTGACCTTCGACCCGTTGCGGGGCCGCCAGGCCGAATGGGCGTGGTGCTCGAATTGGTCGGCGGCATGGTCGCGCATCAGCTCGAAGGCGTTGCGGCGTTCGATCAGCGTCTGCCCTTCCGCCGTCAGGCGCTCCAGCTCGACGGACTTGACCTCACTGCCATCCTGTTCCCGTTGCGAGCGCTGCTGCGCCAGCTCGTTGTCGTCGAGTTCGCGCTCGATCCGGTCGATGGCGCGGTGGAAGACGTTCACCGTCGACCAGAGCAGGTCCTCGAGGTCGGGTTCGAGGCGCGTGTCGGCCAGCGCCACCACGAGGGCGTCGAAGATGTCGGAGATGCTGCCCGCGAGAATGTTCGCTTCGGGAAGCGGTCTGGGATCGGGCTCGTCGTGAAAGGGACGGTAGCCATAGAGCTGGAGTTCGTGGAGGACTTGGTCGGTCGGGGATGTGCTGTGGTGCGGCTCGAAATCGTCGTCGTTGTCGGTGGTCATCGCGGCTTTCCTCGTCGGATCGACCGCGCCCATCGCGGCCTTCATGGCGACGAAGGCGGCGGGCGGACCGGACCTGCACCCGCAGCGAAGCGAAGGGCCGGAGCCTCGGCGGAGGACCGAAGGGGGCCGACTATTTTGTCTCGCGATGTAAAGGCGGCTTTGCCGCCGACGGAAAATAGTCGGCCCACAAGGTTGCCGGTCCGGGCCGTTTGCCGCCCGATCGCCCTCTCAGAAGGCCGTGGGCGTGGTGCTCTCCGACGCTGACGGAAAGCATGACCGCCGACCCTATGGCGACGACGCTGCCGCGCCCCATCCCCGTTCAGGCTATGCCGCAAAATCCATGAAGCGGGCAACATCCTGCGCCGCGATCTGCACCCGGCTTGCGGCCCGAAGGGCGTCGATCCCGAGCAGCCGGAGATCCTCGTTGAAGTCGCCGAGCCGTGGGGAGATCACGATTACCTCGATGCCGGCCTCCTGCGCCCGCTCGATCGACGTCGCCATCGCGCCGTCACCGGCAGGATCGTCGTCGCGGGCGATGTAGAGCCGGCGCAATGTATCCGGGAACAGGATGGCGGAGAGATGCGCCGCCGACAGTGCTGCAACCATCGGCATGGCGGGAAGGACGCACCTGAGCGACAGAATCGTCTCGATGCCCTCGCCGGCCGCCATCACCTCGCCCGCCACGCCAAATCGAACCGCGTGACCGAGCAAGTCGCCCATCGCTCGCCTCGGGGTGTCGATCGGCGCCTTGCCGAGCGTCGCCTCGGAGAAGCCGCCCGGATCGAGCCAGGTGCGATGCGCCCCGGTGAGATGGCCCACGAGATCGGTGACGGAGGCGATCATCGCCGGCCATGTCTCGGTCGGGCTATCGTCGTCGGGCCTGTAGTAGCAGCGTGGGTGGAAGCGTAGCGCTCCGGTTCCGTGCAAGGCCGTAATGCCGCGATTGCGGAGATACACCTCTACGCGAGTACGGGAAATCGGCTGCGACATAGAGAACAGTCGCCGCGCCGCTTCCGGCGATCCGGTCGGAGAACTGGGCTTGTGCGCGCGCGGACGATCCGGCTCCAGTTCGGGATGCGGCAGGCTGAGAAACGAACGCGCCTCATCGGCGACGTCCTTGAAGTCGACCAGGCCGCAGCTTTCGCGGATGACGTCGAGCAGGTCGCCATGTTCGCCGGTGGCGGCGTCGGTCCATTTGCCGGCCGGCCCTTTCACTGACTCCTTGAGCCTCACGAACATCGAGCGGCCCGGCGTATTGCGGACGTCACCCACGAGCCAGTAGCGGCCCTCCCGCCGCCCGGCAGAAAGGTAGTGGCGACACACCGCCTCGGCGTCGCGCGCGAGACGGTGTGCCAGTTCGGAGGCGTCGTGGCGGGCCATCACGCGGCTTCCCGCTCGCTGATGCGCAGGGCCGGATATTGGTCGAGCACCTTCGTCAGCACACCGGCGCCGGTCGCATCCGTCGGCACGAACATGCGCAGCTTCCAGGAGATGATCTCGCTGAAGAGGCCGTAGGCGCGCAGGCGATCGCGCATGGTGTCGGCGAAGCCTGACAGCTCGATGCGGTGAGCGCCCATGACGCGCACCCGGTGGAGCTGCAAGCCGTCGGCGAGGTCGAGGACGGTGCGTCCCTCGATCAGCGCCGCGAAGGCCGCATCCGGCGTCATGGTGGTCGCCCCGGTCAGCGAGGCGTTCGCCGCCCAGACGGCTGAGACCCTGCGGCCGATGATGCGTTCGCCTGCGTCGGTCTGTAGCCGATAGACGCGCGTCGACTCGTTCGGCAGGCGCTTCCAGATCGGCAACAGCAAGCCGGCGACGATGTGGATCGTGCTGTCGGCAAACTCGGGGACCTCCGACACTTCGCGAGTCCAAGCCGCCGCGAACGCCTCGCGGTCGGCCGCCTGCCAATGGCTCTCGTCCATCATCTTCAGCGATGCGTGATGGTGTTCCATCGGCCGGATCAACCGAACTCGGCGTTCGATCTCGCCATCGTCCAGCATCAGGCTCGGCGCCGGGACTTGTACGGCGGCCCGGCCCGAGCGCTCGTTGATCAGCAGGATGGCGCGGGGATCGGCGAGGTGATCGAGCGCGTCGTCCAGCGTCACCGGATGATTGCGCCGCCGCTCGGTGATGGTGAGCAACCGGGTCTCTGCGCCCGTCGCGGGATGGGTGTAGATCGCGCGGCGATCGGTGACGACGAAGCTCTCGGCCCGCAGCGTCTCCAGGCCGACGTCATAGACGCCGCTGGTGATGGCGCCCTCGATCTTGGCGTTCAACAACTGCTCGAACGCCGTGAACAGCACGCCCTGAAGCTCGATGGTGAGCGCCAGCAGGCGGTTGAGGAAGGTCGTTATCGGCGGCAGCTCGTCCTTGATGCCGTTAGCGTCCATCAGTTTGAGGCCGGTGGCGTCCTCGAACATCTGGAGCGAGCAATCTTCAATCTTGTCGCGCACAAGCAGCAGATAGAGCTGGCGCAGCGCGTCGCGGGCATAGTGGGATTCCAGATTGTCCTCGGGCCTGAACAATCCCTGTCCGCCGGTCTGGCGCTGACCGCGGGTGATGGCGCCCAGCGTGTCCAAGCGACGGGCGATGGTCGAAAGGAAGCGCTTCTCGGACTTCACATCAGTGGCGATCGGCCGGAAGAGCGGCGGCTGCGCCTGGTTGGTGCGGTTAGTGCGCCCGAGGCCCTGGATCGCTGCGTCGGCCTTCCAGCCGGGTTCGAGCAGATAATGGACGCGCAGGCGGCGGTTCCGCGCCGAAAGCTCGGCGTGGTAGCTCCGGCCCGTCCCGCCCGCTTCCGAGAAAACGAGGACCCGCTTCAGGTCGTCCATGAAGGCGGCGGTCTCGGCGAGATTGGCGGAGGCGGCGCGGTTCTCGACCACGAGGCGGTCGCCCTTGCGCACCACGCGGCGCGAGCGTCCGGTCACCTCGGCTACGAGGTCCGTGCCGAAGCGCTGGACTATCTGGTCGAGCGCGCCGGGCACTGGCGGCAGCGAAGCCAGCCGCTCGATCAGCTCGTTGCGACGGGCGACGGCCTCGCGGCTCTCGACCGGCTGGCCGTCGCGGAAGACGGGCCGGGAGGAGAGATTGCCCTCACTGTCGGTGAAGGGCTCGTAGAGCTGCACCGGGAAGGAATGGGCCAGGTAGTCGAGAACGTACTCGCGCGGCGTGATGTCGACGCGAACGTCGCTCCATTCCTCGGTGGGGATCTCGGCGAGCCTGCGTTCCATCAGCGCCTCGCCGGTCGAGACGATCTGGATGACGGCGGCGTGGCCGTCCGCCAGGTCCTGATCGATCGAACGGATCAACGTCGGCGTCTTCATCGAGGTTAGCAGATGGCCGAAGAAGCGCTGCTTGGCGCTCTCGAAAGCCGAGCGGGCCGCCGACTTCGCCTGCCGGTTCAACGTGCCGGTCTCGCCGGTGATGTTGGCGGCCTGCATCGCGGCGTCGAGATGGTTGTGGATGACGGCGAACGCGCCGGCATAGGCGTCGTAGATGCGCCGCTGCTCGTCGGTGAGCGAGTGCTCGACCAGCTCGTATTCGACGCCGTCATAGGAGAGCGAGCGGGCCGTGTAGAGACCGAGCAAACGCAGATCGCGGGCGAGCACTTCCATCGCGGCGACACCGCCATCCTCGATCGCCTCCACGAACTCCGCGCGGGTGGCGAAGGGGAAATCCTCGCCTCCCCAGAGGCCGAGCCGCTGGGCATAGGCGAGATTGTGGACGGTGGTCGCGCCGGTGGCCGAGACATAGACCACGCGCGCGTCGGGCAGCGCGTGCTGCAAGCGCAAGCCCGCGCGGCCCTGCTGGGAGGGCGCGACATCGCCGCGTTCGCCCTTGCCGCCACCGGCGTTCTGCATGGCATGGCTCTCGTCGAAAATGATCACTCCATCGAAGTCGGAGCCCAACCATTCAACGATCTGGCGGACGCGCGAAAGCTTCTCGCCGCGGTCGTCGGACCGCAGCGTAGCGTAGGTTAAAAATAGGATGCCTTCGGCGAGCCGGATCGGTTTGCCCTGGGGGAAGCGCGAGAGTGGCGTGATGAGCAGGCGCTCCATGCCGAGGGCCGACCAGTCGCGTTGCGCGTCCTCAAGCAGCTTGTCGGACTTGGAGATCCAGACCGCCTTGCGCCTGCCCTTCAGCCAGTTGTCCAGGATGACGCCGGCCGACTGGCGGCCTTTGCCGGCGCCAGTTCCGTCGCCCAGCATGAAACCCCGGCGAAAACGGACAGCGTTCGGCGCGTCATCGCGGGCGGCGGTGACAAGATCGAAGGTCTCGTCCACCGTCCAGGCGCCGGCGAGATAGTCGCCATGCGCTTCGCCGGCATAGATCATCGTCTCGAGCTGGGCGTCAGACAGGACGGCGTCGCTGACGAGACTGATCGGCAGGCGCGGCCGGTAGCTCGGCTTCGGCGGCGCGACCGAGGACATGGCGGCGGATTGCACCAGCTTGGTGGGATGGGCGCGGGCTCCGGGAATCCGGATCGATTGGAGCCGGTATTCCTCATAGATCGCATCGCTGAGACGCGCGC
>JAJZVV010000002.1 GCA_021845595.1 Pseudomonadota bacterium
GAGCAACGTCCGATCAGACTGAACCGCTTCGCGGTCAGTCTGATCGGGCAAAGTTGCTCTAATCATGTGGTTTCTAGAGCACGACCGTCCGATCGGATGATTCCATCCGATCGGACCGTGCTCTAGGCGTCGTACTCTGCGGAAATGTCCCGGTTCGTGTAGTCCTTCAGCAACGACGTCGCGATCAGGCTGACTACGCTGCAGCCGGCGATGAAGCCGGCGATGGCGTAGCCCGAGTGGTAGGTTGCGAACAGCCAGGTCGCGATCAGCGGCGCCGGTCCGCCGGCAATGATCGAGGCCAGTTGGTAGCCGACCGAGGCACCGCTGTAGCGCAGCCGCGGCGTGAAACTCTCGGCGATCAGCGCCGCCTGCGGCCCATACATAATATCGTGCGGGATGAGCGACAGGACGATGGCGACGAAGATCAGGACCGGCGACTTGCTATCGAGCATGCCGAAATACAGCCAACCGAACAAACCGATCAGCAGCGCGCCGAACATATAGACCTTGCGGCGGCCGATGCGGTCGGAGAGATGCCCTGCGAGGGGGATCGTCACCAGCGAGACGACGGAGGCCGCCAGAACCGAGACCAGCAACAGGTCGCGCGACACCTTGAGGGCGCCGACGCCATAGGAGAAAACGAAAGCGGTGAAAATATAGAATGGCGCCTGCTCGGCGAGGCGCGCGAGCGAACTGAGTAGAATCTCGCCCGGATGTTTGCGCCACACCTCGACCATTGGCGCCCGCTCCAGGCGGTTGTTCTCGACCAGGCCGCGGAACGTCGGGGTTTCGAGAATGCCGAGCCGAATCCACAGCCCGACCCCGACCAGCACGATGCTGAGCAGGAAGGGAATGCGCCAGCCCCAGACCAGGAAATCGGTCCCGGAAACGGCGCTGAACACGAGCACCGCAAGATTGGCAATGAACAGTCCGGCAGGCACTCCCAGTTGTGGCCAGGCGGCCACGAACCCGCGATGCTTGTTCGTGCGCGTCCATTCCATTGCCAAGAGTACAGATCCGCCCCACTCACCGCCGACGCCGACCCCCTGGATGAAGCGAAGCACGGTGAGCAGCACCGCGCCCCAGATGCCGATGCTCGAGTAGGTCGGCACCAGCGCCACCGCAAACGTGGCAAGCCCCATCAGCAACAATGTCGCGATCAGCGTCGATTTGCGTCCGATGCGGTCGCCATAATGGCCAAAGATCGCCGCCCCCACCGGGCGCGCGACGAAGCCCACGGCATAGATCAGGAATGCTTCGAGCGTCCCGACCAGCGGGTCCGACTTGGGGAAATAGAGTTTGGCGAACACCAGGCCGGTCACGATGCTGTAGAGAAAGAAATCATACCACTCGATGGTTGTCCCGATCGTGCTGGCGAGTACCGCCCGACGCAATTGGGCGCGATGCTCTACCTCCGATAGCAAATAACCGCCCGGTATGGCGGTATCGCTGGTTCCCGGCATTCTGTTTCCTCCATTGGCGGCGACGATCACGAAGTCGTCATACCCCGTCTCGTGGCGTTATGCACGCACCAGATTTCTATCCAGCCTCCGGGTGCCCGCGGCACTCACGGCGTGACGGCCGCCGCCGGCTCGCGCGTCACCGCGCCGGGACGGGTGGCCGTAGCGCGCCGCGACAGTGCCGAAAACACGGGCGCGAAGCATGGCCGGTTGACGTAGCGGCCGGCGCCCCGCACCGCGCGCAGATCGCCATCGGTCCAGACCAGCTTGCCCTGGCTGACCGTATGCCGCGCCAGGCCCTGCACCGTCATGCCCTCGTAGATATTGAAATCCACGTTCTGATGATGCGTCCTCGCCGAGATGGTGCGCTGCCCCTGCGGGTCCCAGACCACCAGGTCCGCATCCGAACCGACCGCAACCGCGCCTTTCCGCGGGTAGAGATTGAAAATCTGCGCGGTGTTGGTGGATGTGATGCGGACGAACTCGTTCGCGGTGATCCGCCCTTCATTGACGCCATGATGCCAGAGGATGCCCATGCGGTCCTCGACGCCGCCGACGCCGTTCGGGATCATGGTGAAATTGTCTCGCCCCATCGCCTTCTGCGGCGCGCAGAAGCAGCAATGGTCGCTCGCCGTCGTCTGCAGCTGGCCGGATGCGAGGCCGGCCCACAGCGCCTTGCGATGGTGCTTGGGGCGGAACGGCGGGCTCATCACATAGGCCGCGGCCTCGGCCCAGTCCGGCCGCCGGTAGACGCTCTCGTCGATGACGAGATGCTGCGCCAGGACTTCACCGTAGGCGCGCACGCCGCGCGCCCGCGCCCGCCCGATCGCCGCCGCGGCCTCTTCGGCGGAGACGTGGACGATGTAGATCGGTGCGCCCTGAACCTCGGCGATCGCGATGGCACGGTTCGTCGCCTCCGACTCCACTTCGGGCGGGCGGGAGAGCGCGTGGCCCTCGGGGCCGGTGATCCCCATGTCCAGCATCTGCTTCTGCAACTGGAACACGGCCTCGCCATTCTCGGCATGCACCGTGCAGATCGCGCCGAGCTCCAGCGCGCGGCCGATGCTGTGCATGAGCACGCCGTCATCGATCATGATCGCGTTCTTGTAGGCCAGGAAATGCTTGAAGCTGTTGACGCCGTGGTCGCGCGCCAGGATGCCCATCTCCTCGCGCACCTGCTCGGACCACCAGGTGACGGCGACGTGCAGGCTGTAATCCGACGCCGCCTTCTCGCCCCAGCTGCGCCAGGTGCGGAACCCTTCGAGCAGGGAGACGCCGGGATTGGGAATGACGAAGTCGATGACCATGGTCGTGCCGCCCGCCATCGCCGCCGCCGTGCCGGTGTAGAAATCCTCGCTCGCCACCGTGCCCATGAACGGCAGCTCCATGTGGGTATGCGGATCGATGCCCCCCGGCATCACGAGCATGCCGCCGGCATCGATGATCTCGGTGCCCGCCGGCGCCTCGATGGCGGCGTCGACGGCCTTGATCAGCCCGCCGTCGCACAACACGTCGGCACGGAAACTCTGCTCGGCGGTCACCACCGTGCCGCCACGGATCAGGATCGACATCGACCTTGCTCTCCCTCGTTGGTGTCGTTGGTCTCGAGCCCGCAGCCATGGAGCACCAGGCGCAGCACCGTTTGTTCGCCCGCGTCGTACTCAGCCGTGCCGAGTGCCGCGCAGCCGAGCACCGCGCGCATCTGCACGTCGAAGTCGGCATAGGTCTGGGTCATCGCCCAGATGGCGAAAAACAGATGGACCGGATCGACCTGCGCCATCCGTCCGCCCGCAATCCAGTGCTCGATCACCCGCGTCTTTTCGGCCACCCGGCGCCTTAGCTCATGGGTGAGGAACCCGCGCAGATGCGGCGCGCCGTGCAAAATCTCGTTGGCGAACACTTTCGACGCGTGCGGGCGGGCGCGGCTGTGGCCCATTTTCGCCCGGATGTAAGCGCCGAGCGCCTCGGCCGGCGCCCGCTCGGGCACGATCGGGGCCATGTCGTCGAGCCACAGGGTCAGGATATTTTCCAGCACCGCGCGATAGAGTTTCTCCTTGGTGCCGAAATAATAGTGGAGATTCGCTTTCGGCAGCCCGGCCGCCTCGGCCAGCCTGGTCATGGTGGTACCGGCGAACCCGGCCTCGGCGAAAGCGCGCTCCGCGGATTCGACGATATGCAGCACCTGCCCGCGCCGGATGCGCCCGGCGTTGGCCGTTTCCTCCGCAGACGCCGCCTGCTTTCCAGGCATTACGCCTAATTCCTCGTCAGAAAAATTTTGACCGCTCCAATTCTGAAAGAAGTTGACCAAACAGTCAATTTCTTCCACGCTGAATGCGACACGCTGCGAAGGGAGCCCGCCCGGATGGACGAGCCTGCCAGCATCACCACCACCCCTCTCGCGGGCGAGATGACGAGCGCGGCCGGATCGGGCGGCCCGTGGGCCGACCTGCATCCGCCGCTGTCGCAGGATGAGGCTCTGGTCGAGGCCAATCGTTGCTATTTCTGCTTCGATGCGCCGTGCCTGCACGCCTGCCCGACCGGCATCGACATTCCGGGCTTCATCCGACGCATCGCCACCAGCAACCTGAAGGGCGCGGCGGTGCGCATCCTCGAGGAGAATATTTTCGGCGGCAGTTGCGCCCGCGTCTGCCCGACGGAAATTCTCTGCGAGCAAGCCTGCGTACGCGGCGCCCAGGAGGAACGGCCGGTGAAGATCGGCCTGCTCCAGCGCCACGCCACCGACTGGCTGATGGACCGCCAGATCCAGCCGTTCCAGCGCGCCCCGGCGAGCGGCCGGCGCGTCGCCGTGGTTGGCGCCGGCCCCGCCGGTCTCGCCTGTGCGCACCGGCTGGCACGCCGTGGCCACGACGTCACGGTGTTCGAGACGCGCGCGAAGCCGGGCGGGCTCAACGAGTACGGCATCGCCGCCTACAAGCTCGTCGACGACTTCGCTCAGCGCGAGGTGGCTTTTCTCCTCGCTCTGGGCGGCATTCGCATCGAGCATGGCCGCACGCTCGGCGCTGATCTGCCGCTGGGTGCGCTGCAGCGGGATTTCGACGCGGTGTTCCTCGGCCTCGGCCTCGCCGGCGTGAACGCCCTGGCCTTCGTGCCGGAGGGGCCGCCCGCCGGTCTGCGCGATGCCGTCGGGTTCATCGCCGAACTGCGGCAGGCGCCGGACCCGCGGCAACTCGTGCCTGGGCGGCGTGTGATCGTCATCGGCGGCGGCAACACCGCGATCGACGCCGCGGTGCAGTCGCGTCGCCTTGGCGCCGAGGATGTCACCATCGCCTATCGACGTGGCCCGGCCGACATGGGCGCGACGCGCTGGGAGCAGGATTTCGCGCGGACGGAGGGGGTGCGCATTCTGTATCACCTGACCCCCCTTGGCCTCGTCACCGCCGGCGGTGCCGTGGCGGGCGTGGAGTTCGTGCGCGCGCGTCCGGGCACGCCGGAGCCGGCCGGCGAGCGGGTGACCTTGCCCGCCGACCGGGTTCTGACCGCAATCGGACAGCGGCTCGACCTGCCTGTTCTGGACATCACACCGCGCGTCGCCGCCGGGCGCATCGTCGTCGACGCCAACCGCGAGACGTCGCTCCCCGGCGTTTTCGCGGGCGGCGATTGCGTGGCGGGGCAGGATCTCACCGTGCGCGCGGTGCAGGACGGCAAGCTCGCCGCCGAGGCGATCCATCGCCGCCTGAGCGGCATCAGGGAGTGACCGCGATGGCCGACCTCTCGGTGAATTTCGCCTCGATCCGCGCGCCCAACCCGTTCTGGCTCGCCTCCGCGCCACCGACGGACAAGGAATACAACGTCGTCCGTGCGTTTCGTGCCGGGTGGGGCGGGGTGGTGTGGAAGACGCTCGGCGAGGACCCCCCGATCGTCAATGTATCGAGCCGCTATGGGGCGATTTCCCATGCCGGTGCGCGCATGGCGGGATTCTCCAACATCGAACTCATCACCGACCGACCACTCGAGGTCAATCTCCGCGAGATCGCGACGGTCAAGCGGGACTGGCCGGATCGCGCGCTGGTCGTCAGCCTCATGGTGCCCTGCACCGAGGAGAGCTGGAAACGCATCCTGCCGCGCGTCGAAGCGACGGGCTGCGACGGCATCGAGCTGAATTTCGGGTGCCCGCACGGCATGTCCGAGCGCGGCATGGGCGCGGCGGTCGGACAGGTGCCGGAGTATGTCGAAATGGTCACGCGCTGGTGCAAGCAGCACTCGCGCATGCCGGTGATCGTCAAGCTGACGCCGAACGTGACCGACATCCGCGCGCCAGCGCGGGCGGCCAAGCGCGGCGGCGCGGATGCGGTGTCGCTGATCAACACCATCCAATCGATCGTCGCCGTCGATCTCGACTCGATGGCACCCGAGCCGGTGGTGGATGGCCAGGGCACGCATGGCGGCTATTGCGGCCCGGCGGTGAAGCCGATCGCACTGCGGATGGTGGCCGAGCTGGCGCGCGATCCCGAACTCGCCGGTCTGCCGATCTCCGGAATCGGCGGCATCTCCACCTGGCGTGACGCCGCCGAGTTCATCGCCCTGGGCGCCGGCTCGGTGCAGGTCTGCACCGCGGTGATGCACCGCGGTTTCCGCATCATCGAGGAGATGGCGGACGGCCTCGCCAATTGGATGGACGAGAAGGGCCATACCAGCATCGAGTCCTTCCTCGGCCGCGCGGTGCCGAACTTCGTCCATTGGGAGGATCTGAACCTCGACTACGTCACCAAGGCGCGGATCGACCCCGCGCTCTGCATCGAATGCGGCCTCTGCCACATCGCCTGCGAGGATACGTCGCATCAGGCCATCGCGATCCATCGTCACGGCGATCGTCGGCGCTTCGAGGTGATCGAGGCTGACTGCGTCGGCTGCAACCTGTGCGCCCATGTCTGTCCGGTGAGCGGCTGCATCCGCATGGTGGCGAAGGATGTCGCCCGGCCCAAGCGTACGTGGAAACAGCACCCGAACAATCCCGACCGTCGTGAGGCCGCCGAATGAGCCAGACTGCGAGCAATCTGCACATCAACCCGGAGCGTCTGTGGGACAGTCTGATGGAGACGGCGCGGATCGGCGCCACCGAGAAAGGCGGCATCCGGCGTCTGACGCTGAGCGATCTCGACCGCGACGTGCGCGACTGGTTCGTCGCTGCGTGCAAGGCGGCCGGCTGCAGCGTCAGCATCGATGACATGGGCAACATCTTCGCCCGTCGACCTGGGCGCAACCCCAACCTCAAACCCATCGCCATGGGCAGCCATCTCGATACGCAGCCAACCGGCGGCAAATATGACGGCATCGTCGGCGTCCTGGCCGGACTCGAGGTGCTGCGCACGCTCAACGATGCCGGGTATGAGACGAACGCGCCGATCGAGGTGATCGACTGGACCAACGAGGAGGGCGCGCGCTTCGCCCCCGCGATGCTCGCCTCCGGCGTTTTCGCCGGCAAATTTTCGCGCGACTGGGCCTATGCGCGCGAGGATCGGGAGGGGCACCGGTTCGGCGACGAACTCGCGCGCATCGGCTACCGTGGCGAAGCGCCGTGTGGCGCGCATCCGCTCGCCGCGCATTTCGAGGTTCACATCGAGCAGGGCCCGATCCTCGAAGCGGAGGGCAAGACCATCGGCGTCGTCACCGGTGTCCAGGGTATGCGCTGGTACGAGGTGACGGTGACGGGCAGCGAATCCCATTCCGGGTCGACACCGATGACGCTGCGCCACGACGCGCTGCTCGCCGCGGCGCGGATGGTGGAGGCGGTGAATGCGGCGGGGCTGCGCCAGGCGCCGGTTGCGGTCGCCACGGTTGGGCTGCTGGAGGTCAAGCCGAACAGCCGCAACGTCATCCCGGGCGAGGTGTTCTTCAGCATCGATCTGCGCCATCCCGAGGAGAGCGTGCTGGAGACCATGGAGCGCGACGTCGCCGCCGCGGTGCAGCGGATCGCGGCCGCGTCCGGCGTGGAGGCCGCGTTCACGCGCATCTGGAACGCGCCGCCGGTGCATTTCGACGCCGAGTGCATCGGCGCCGTACGCGATGCCGCCGGCGACCTCGGCTACCCGTATCGCGACATGATCTCGGGGCCGGGTCACGACTCCGCATACGTCGCCTCCGTAGCGCCGACCTCGATGATCTTCCTGCCCTGCGCCAACGGGATCAGCCATAACGAGGCCGAGAGCGCCGAGAAGCCGGATGTCGCTGCCGCCGCGAATGTGCTGCTGCGTGCCGTGCTGGCGACCGACGCGCGGCTTGCCGAAGCCGGCAAAGGCTGAGCGCATGGGCGAATCGGCCGTGCTTGCGAGCGATACCGCGCCGGCGCCGAGCGCGCCGGTGGTTGTGGAAGCGCGCGGGCTCGGCGTCGCCTTCGAGGCCGACGGCCAGCGCGTCAGCGCGCTGACCAGCGTCGATCTCGCCATTCGCCGCGGCGATTTCGTTTCGCTGATCGGTCCCTCCGGCTGCGGCAAGACAACGCTCCTGCGCGCGATCGCCGACCTGCAGGCGCCGAGCGGAGGCACGCTGACGGTGAACGGGATGACGCCGGCCGAGGCGCGAGGCGCGCGCGCCTATGGCTACGTGTTCCAGGCGCCGGCCCTCTATCCGTGGCGCAGCGTTGCCCGCAACGTCATGCTGCCGCTCGAGATCATGGGCATGGGCCGGAGCGAGCGGGCGAGGCGGGCGGAGCACTATCTGCGCCTGGTCGGGCTCGGCGATTTTGCGCGCAAATTCCCGTGGCAATTGTCTGGCGGCATGCAGCAGCGCGTCTCCATTGCCCGCGCCCTCTGCTTCGAACCGACGCTGCTGCTGATGGACGAGCCGTTCGGGGCGCTGGACGAGATCACCCGCGACGGTCTCAACCTGCATCTGCATGAGCTCTGGCGACGCACCGGCATGACCGTCGTGTTCGTCACCCACTCGATTCCCGAGGCGGTTTTCCTATCCACCCGCATCGTGGTGATGTCCGCCCGGCCGGGACGGATCATCGACGTGATCGAGAGCCCGCTCGGCGCTGTGCGCGATCTCGGCATCCGGGAATCGGGTGAATTCCTCGCCGTCGCTCATCGCGTGCGGGCCGGGCTGCGCGCCGGGCACAGCTATGATTGACGCGGCGTGGCGGTGTGCCGCGCGCATCCTGCCGGTCGTCACGGTTCTCGGCATCCTGACGGCCCTCTGGTACGCGCTGGCCATCCCGCTGAATGCGCCGCGGCTCGATTTGGATGAGGCGGCAGGGTTTTCCACCCTGGCGAGTGCCGCATGGTCGATGGACCGCCCGGTGCTGCCGGCGCCGCATCAGGTCGTGGCCGAACTCTGGACCAGCGTCCTGTTCCACCCGCTGACCTCGCCTCGCAATCTGCTCTATCACGCCTGGGTGACACTGTCCGCCGCGCTGGCCGGGTTGGGCATCGCGCTGGTGCTCGGCATCGCGCTCGCCGTTGGTATCGTCTACGTGCGCACCCTCGATCGCTCGTTGATGCCATGGGTGATCGCCAGCCAGACCGTTCCGGTCCTGGCTATCGCGCCGATGGTCGTCGTCGTGCTCGGCAATCTCGGCATCACCGGCCTGCTGCCGAAGGCCGCCATCGCCGGCTACCTCGCCTTTTTCCCGATCACCGTCGGCATGGTGACCGGGTTGCGCGCTGCGGACCCGTTGCAGCTCGATCTCATGCGCACCTATAGCGCGTCGCCCGGAACGGTGTTCACCAAGCTGCGCTGGCCGATGTCGGTGGCATTCCTGTTTCCCGGGCTGCGGGTCGCGGTGGCGCTCTCGCTGGTCGGTGCCATCGTCGCGGAACTGCCCACGGGGGCGCAGGCCGGGCTGGGCGCGCGGCTGCTCACCGGCAGCTATTACGGGCAGACGATCCAGCTATGGGCGACGCTGGTGATGGCTGCCTTGCTGTCCATCGCCGCGCTGCTCGGCGTCGGCATGGCCGAGCGCGCGGTGCTGCACGCGCGTGGCGGCCGGCTGTGAGGCAGGTTTTCGCTTCACCGGTGTTCGTCGCCGTGCTGGCGCTGGCTGCCGGCGGCATTGCCCGTGCAAGCCTGCGCGCCGTGCCGGCGCTCGCGCTGCTGGCGGCGTTGGTCACGCTGCCGCTTCTCGTGTTGGCACTCGCCCGGCTCGCCCGCCGCGACACGCTGGCGGCGCGGCTGGCCTCGCCTGCGCTGTTCGGGGCCTTGCTGCTGTGGCTGTGGGAGATGCTCGTTCTGGGCCTGCACATTCCGTTCGTGCTGCTGCCGCCGCCATCGGCGATCGCCGCAGCGTTCGCGACCCATCTCGGCACGCTCGCGACCGATTTCCGGCAAACCTATCTGCACGCCGTGATCGCCGGCTACGCGCTCGGCTGCGGCGCCGGCTTCGCGGTCGCGCTCGCGGTCGACCGCTCCCCGTTCCTGCGCCGGGGCCTGTTGCCGCTCGGCAATCTGGCGAGCGTCATGCCGATCGTCGGCGTTGCGCCGATCATGGTCATGTGGTTCGGGTTCGACTGGCCATCCAAGGCCGCCGTCGTCGTGGTGATGACGTTCTTTCCGATGCTCGTGAACACCACCGCCGGCCTGGCCGCCGCCGGGGTGATGGAACGGGATCTGATGCATTGTTACGCTGCCGGCTACTGGCCGACGCTGTTCAAGCTGCGCCTGCCGGCGTCCATGCCGTTCGTGTTCACCGCGCTGAAGCTGAATTCGACCCTGGCGCTCATCGGCGCCGTGGTGGCGGAGTTCTTCGGCACGCCGATCCTCGGCATGGGATTCCGCATCTCCACCGAGGCGGCCCGCATGAACATGGACATCGTCTGGGCGACGATCACGGTTGCCGCCCTGGCCGGGTCACTGAGCTTCGGCGCCATCGCCCTGATCGAGCGCGCGGCGACGTTCTGGCATCCCGCTTTTCGCCGCTGACAACAAGGAGGACATGATGCGACGCCTGCTTCTCGCGACCATTGCAACGAGCGCATTCGCCTGGACCGGCGCGGCGAACGCCGCCGATCCGCTGACCCTGCAGCTGAAATGGGTGACGCAGGCCCAGTTCGCGGGCTATTACGTCGCCCGCGACAAAGGGTTCTACAAGGCCGCCGGGCTCGACGTGACCATCAAGCCGGGTGGGCCCGACATCAATCCGTCCCAGGTGATCGCCGGCGGCGGCGCCGACGTGGTGGTGGACTGGATGCCCTCGGCGCTGGCCACGCGGGAGAAGGGCGTCGCCCTCGTCAACATCGCGCAGGTTTACCAGAAATCCGGTATGGAGCTCACCTGCCGCAAGGATAGCGGCATCAAGACGCCCGCCGACTTCAAGGGCAAGACCCTCGGGGTTTGGTTCTCTGGCAATGAATACCCGTTTCTCGCCTGGATGGCCAAGCTCGGCTACAGCTATACCGGCGCCAATCCGGACGTGAAGGTGCTGAAGCAGGGCTTCAATGTCGATCCGCTGCTGCAGAAGCAGGCGGCGTGCATCTCGACCATGACCTATAACGAGTACTGGCAGCTCATCGAAGCCGGCATGAAGCCGGCGCAACTCACCGTCTTCAAATACGAGGACGAGGGTGTGGCGACGCTCGAGGATGGGCTCTACACGCTCCAGCCGAAGCTCGATGACCCGCAGATGGTGGATCGGCTGGCGCGCTTCGTGAAGGCGACGATGCAGGGCTGGCAGTACGCGCTCGGACACGAGAAGGAGGCGGTCAAGATCGTGCTCGACAATGACAGCACCGGGGCGCAGACCGAGGCCCATCAGACACGCATGATGGGCGAGGTGGCAAAGCTCGTCGCCGGCAGCAAGCGTGGTCTCGGCTATCTCGAGCCCGCCGATTACGAGCGCACGGTGTCGGTCCTGATGTCCGGAAAGTCCGATCCGGTGATCACGAAGAAACCCGAGGGGGCGTGGACGCACGCAGTCTGGGACAAGGCGTTTGCACACTGATCGCGATCCGGCCGGCGCGGGGGTTGGCCTCGCGCCGGTCGCCATGCTCAGCGCATGGTGGGCATCACGAACTCCGCTCCGGTGCGGATTCCGGCCGGCCAGCGAGCCGTCACCGTCTTGAGCCTGGTGTAGAACCGCACGCCTTCGGGGCCATGGACCGACATGTCGCCGAACAGCGAACGCTTCCAGCCGCCGAAGCTGTGGAAGGCCATCGGAACGGGAATCGGCACGTTGATGCCGACCATGCCGATCTGAATCTGGTTGGCGAATTCACGCGCCGCGTCGCCGTCGCGGGTGAACAGCGCGACGCCATTGCCATATTCATGCGCGTTGATCAGCGCGGTCGCCGCGGCGAAATCCGGCACGCGGACGACGGCGAGGACCGGGCCGAAAATCTCCTCGCGATAGATGCGCATCTCCGGGCGGACATCGTCGAACAGGCAGCCGCCGATGAAGAACCCATCGTCGTAGCCTTGCAGCTTCAAGCCGCGCCCGTCGACCAGTAGCCGCGCACCCTCGCGGATACCCTCGTCGACATAGCCGCGCACCTTCTCCAGATGCTGGCGCGTGACCAATGGCCCCATTTCGGCCTCGGGATCCGTCCCCGGGCCGACCTTGAGCGCCTGCACCCGCGGAACCAGCCGCTCGACCAGCGCGTCACCCGCCTTGCCCACGGCCATCGCCACCGAGACGGCCATGCAGCGCTCGCCAGCGGATCCGTATGCGGCTCCCATCAGTGCGTCCACCGCCTGCTCCATGTCGGCGTCCGGCATCACCACCAGGTGGTTCTTCGCCCCGCCCAGCGCCTGCACCCGCTTTCCCCGTGCTGCCGCCTGCGCGTAGACATATTCGGCGATCGGCGTCGAGCCGACGAAGCTGACCGCGGTGATGCCGGGATGATGCAGAATCGCATCCACCATCTCCTTGTCGCCGTGCACCACGTTGAAGACGCCGTCCGGCAGCCCCGCTTCCTTGAGCAGCGCGGCCAGGTGCAGTGAGGCCGAGGGATCCCGCTCGGAAGGCTTGAGGATGAAGCAGTTGCCAGCGGCGATCGCGACCGGGAACATCCACATCGGCACCATGGCCGGGAAGTTGAACGGCGTGATGCCGGCGCAGATGCCGAGCGGCTGGCGCACGGACCAGCTGTCGATGCCGCGGCCGACCTGCTCGGCGAATTCGCCTTTGAGCAGGTGCGGGATGCCGGCGGCGAACTCCACGACCTCCAACCCGCGCGTGACTTCGCCGCGGGCATCGGAGAGAACCTTACCGTGCTCGGCGGTGATCGTCGCCGCGAGCGCGCCGGCGTCGCGCTCGATAAGCTCGCGGAAGCGGAACATCACGCGCGCGCGAATCAGCGGCGGTGTTGCGGCCCATGCTGGAAAGGCCGCTGCGGCGGATGCCACCGCGGCGTCCAGATCCGCCGCGCCGCCCAGCACAACACGCGCCTGCACCTCGCCGCTCGCCGGATTGAAAACGTCGCCAAGCCGGGCCGAGGACGACCGGCGCATCGCGCCACCGATCCAGTGCAGGACTTCCCGCATCGCTTCTCTCCCTCATCGTTTCAGGCGGAGAGCACCGCCTCGGGCGAACTGTAGGCCATGGAGAGATCTCGCGCCACGGCTTCGTGGGTGATCTTTCCCGCATGCACGTTGAGCCCGTGGCGCAGATGTTCGTCCTCCGCCATCGCCCGCTGCCAGCCCCTGCCGGCGAGCGCGAGGACGAACGGCAGGGTGGCATTGTTCAGCGCCAAGGTCGCGGTGCGCGCCACAGCGGCCGGCATGTTCGCCACGCAATAGTGCACCACGCCTTCCTCGACATAGGTCGGATCGCTGTGCGTCGTCGGCCGCGATGTCTCGAAGCAGCCGCCTTGATCGATCGCGATGTCGACGAGCACGGAGCCGGGACGCATCTGGCGCAACATTCCCCGGGTCACCAGCTTGGGGGCGGTGGCACCCGGCACGAGCACGGCGCCGATCACCAGGTCCGCGTCGCAGACTTCCGCCTCGATCGCAGCCCGGGTCGAGAACAGCGTACCCAGGGCAGCGCCGTACTGGGCGTCGAGCGCGTAGAGACGGGGCAGCGAGTGGTCAATCACCGTCACCCGCGCGCCGAGGCCGAGGGCCATGCGCAGTGCGTTGCTGCCGGCGACACCGCCGCCGAGCACCACCACTTTGGCCGGCGCCACGCCGGGAACGCCGCCGAGCAGAATCCCGGCGCCGCCCTGGTGACACTCCAGGCAATGAGCGCCGACCTGCACTGCCATCCGTCCGGCCACCTCGCTCATCGGCGCCAGCAGCGGCAGCCTGCCATCCACGTCGGTCACGGTCTCGTAGGCGATGCAGGTGGCGCCCGAGCGCAGCAACCCCTCGGTCTGCGCGCGGTCGGCGGCGAGATGCAGATAAGTGAACAGCACCTGGCCGGCACGGAGACGCGCGATCTCTTCGACCTGCGGTTCCTTGACCTTGACGATCATGTCGGCCGCCGCGAACAGCCGGGGTGCGTCATCGAGCACCGTCGCACCAGCGGCGCGGTAGGCCGCGTCATCGAAGCCGATATCGGCGCCGGCACGACGCTCGATGAACACCTCATGGCCGTGATGGACGAGTTCCTGCACCGAGTTCGGGGTCAGCCCGACCCGATGCTCCTCTGTCTTGATTTCCTTCGGAATTCCGACGCGCATCGGCCCTCTCGTCTGACGATTGGCGTCCCGCAGCCTAGGCCCGCAGCCTCGACTTGTCGAACCGGTGCACGGCGGCGGGCACCGCTAGAGTCTGCCAGCGCTTCATTGAAGCGCTGGCAGACTCTAGCTGCTTGTTTACGCGTCTGTTTATCCGCCTCCGACGATTCTGCCTGCGGCGGACAGACGCTAATCCGATTTTCATCTCGGGCGGATATTCGGCACCCGCCCACCCGAACGCACGCCGGAAGGCCGTCGTCAGAGAGCCGCCATGCCGACTGAACTGCGCCATGTCCTGTTCCGCCCCAGCGAAGTCATCGCCGCCATCGTGCAGTATCAGCGACACATGGGCTACCCGCTGCCGCCGGGCACGATTTTGAGCCATGGGCTGGAGCCCGGGGAACCCGGCAGCGCCGTCGGATTCAGCGTCGTCATCCGTCCGGACACGCCCGACGCCGGCGCGCCGCCGGAACGGAAGGTGACGGTCGAGGGACCCGCGCTCGCGGTGGCTCTCATCCTCTATTGCCGGGAGCAGCGCATCCCGCTGCCGGCCAAGGCCGACAAATCCCTGCAGCGGTTCGGCAACCAGGTCGGACTCGTGGTCGCGGTCAATCCGCGCGAGAAGGAGATCGCCGTCATGCGCACCGACGCGGTGCGGACGCTGCGCGACAGGGAAGGGTCGAAGGACGGCTGACCGCGGCCCGCCGCGCACCCGAAAGGCTTGCCGCCGACCAGCTTGTCTGGAACAGAGGCGGCGATGGACGCCGACATACCGGACCCTTTCGCTGCCTGGTTCGCGCATCGCGGATGGGTGCCGTTCGCGCACCAGCGGGCCATACTGAAAGCCGCGGCGGCGGGGCGGTCGGTGCTGCTGATGGCACCCACCGGCACGGGCAAGACGCTCGCCGGATTCCTCCCCTCGCTGATCGAGCTCGCCGCCAACCCGTGCCCCGGCGAGCGTCCCCGCCTGCACACACTCTATGTCAGCCCGCTGAAGGCGCTGGCCACCGATATCGCGCGCAATCTCACGACGCCGGTCGCCGAAATGGCGCTGCCGGTGACGATCGAGACCCGCACCGGCGATACGCCGGCCAACCGGCGTGCCCGCCAGCGCGCCGCGCCGCCCGATCTGCTGCTGACCACACCGGAGAGCCTGGCGCTGCTGCTCTCCTTCCCCGACGCGCCGCATGCGTTCGCCGGGCTCGCCCGCGTCATCATCGACGAGGCGCACGCGCTCGCCGGTGGCAAACGCGGCGATCAGCTCGCCCTGTGCCTCGCCCGGCTGGCTGCCCTCGCTCCGGGGTTGCACCGGGTCGGCCTCTCGGCGACCGTCGCTGATCCAGGGGCGCTCGCCGCCTGGATCGGCCCGGGGACCGAGCCGATCGCTGCCGCGCCGGGCCCGGCGCCGGACATCACCATCCTGCTGCCGGAGGAACGGCTGCCCTGGTCGGGGCGGATGGGGCTCGCCGGCGCCTCGGCGATTCTGGCCCGCATCCGCGCCGCCGGCGCCAGCATCGTTTTCGTCAACACCCGTGCCCAGGCGGAGCTGCTCTTCCAGGCGCTGTGGCGGCTCAACGAGGAGACGCTGCCGATCGCGCTGCATCACGGCAGCCTGGAGATCGGGCTGCGCCGGCGTGTCGAGGCGGCGATGGCGGCGGGAGAGCTGCGCGCCGTGGTCGCCACCGCCTCGCTGGATCTCGGCATCGACTGGGGCGCGGTGGACCAGGTGATCCAGGTCGGGGCGCCGAAGGGCGTCTCGCGTCTGCTGCAGCGCATCGGCCGCGCCAATCACCGGTTCGACACGCCGAGCCGGGCCGTGCTGGTGCCAGCGAACCGGTTCGAAGTGCTCGAATGCGAGGCCGCGCGCCAGGCGATCGCCGCCGGCGCGCTCGATGGCGACCCGCCGCGCGCGGGCGGGCTCGACGTGCTCGCCCAGCACCTGCTCGGCATGGCGTGCAGCGCGCCGTTCCTGCCTGACGCGATGTTCGCCGAGGTCCGGCGCGCTGCCCCCTTTGCCGCGCTGTCGCGGGCCGATTTCGACGCGGTGCTGGAGTTCGTCGAGACCGGCGGCTACGCGCTCGCTGCCTACGAGCGGTACCGCAAGCTGTTCCGCGATGCCGAGGGGCGGGTGCATGTCCGCTCGGCCCGCGTCGTCCGCCAGTGGCGGATGAATCTCGGCACCATCGTCGAGCAGCCGATGTTGAAAGTACGGCTCGCCGGGCGCGGCGGCGGTGTGCTCGGGGAGGTCGAGGAATATTTCGCCACGCAGCTGCGCGCTGGCGATGCCTTCATTTTCGCCGGGCGGACGCTGCGCTTCCTGCGGTTGCGCGAACTCACCGTGGAATGCGCCGAGGCCGGCGGGCGTGATCCGCTGGTGCCCGCCTACGCCGGCGCCCGCATGCCGCTCAGCACCCATCTCGCCGGACGCGTCCGCGGCTTGCTGCACGATCCGCATGCCTGGGCCGCCTTCCCCGCGCCGGTGCAGGACTGGCTGCGGCTGCAGCGCGCCGTCTCGCGCCTGCCGGGGCGGGAGGATCTGCTGGTCGAGACATTCCCCCGCGGCGGGCGCTGGTATCTCGTCGCCTACGGGTTCGAGGGGCGCAACGCGCACCAGACGCTGGGGATGCTGCTGACACGGCGGATGCAGCGCGCCGGCTTCGCTCCGCTTGGGTTCGTCGCCACCGACTACGCGCTCGGCGTCTGGTCCGCCCGCCGCCCGCACGACATCGCCCGCCTGTTCGGCGCCGACATGCTGGGCGACGATCTCGCCGAGTGGATGGCCGAAACCTCGCTGCTCGCCCGCAGCTTCCGCGCCGTCGCCACCATCGCCGGGCTGATCGAGCGCCACCATCCCGACGCCCACCGCACCGGACGCCAGATGACGGTCAACAGCGACCTGATCTACGACGTGCTCCGCCGCCACCAGCCGGATCATGTGCTGCTGCGCGCGACCCGCGCCGATGCCGCGCGCGGGCTGATCGATCTCGATCGGCTGTCCGCGATGCTCGCGCGCGTCAACGGGCGGATCCGTCATCTCGCCCTCTCGCGCGTGTCGCCGCTCGCCGTGCCGGTCCTGGTCGAGATCGGGCGCGAGCGCGTCGCCGATCAAGCGGACGAGGAGGCCTTGCTCGCCGAGGCCGAGGCGCTGGCCGCCGAAGCCATGGCGTTGGCGGAGCCGGCCCAAACGGAGCGCACCCAGACGGAGCTGTTCGATTGACGCCGGCCCCGATCCACCTCGCCGGCGAACGGCTGCTGCTCGATCCAGCGGGTGCGCTGGTATGGCCGGAGCAGCACCTGCTTGCCGTCGCGGACCTGCATCTCGCCAAGGGCGCCGCCTTTGCCGCCCGCGGCCAGCTTCTGCCGCCCTATGACAGCGCCGTGACGCTCGACCGGCTGGCCGCGCTGCTGCGCCGCTGGCGGCCACAGACCGTGCTGGCGCTCGGCGATAGTTTTCACGACCGCGAGGGCGCCGCACGACTCGGCACGGGGGAACGGGCGCGGCTCGGCCGGATCGCGGCGGCCACACGCTTCGTCTGGATCGCCGGCAACCACGATCCCGCGCCACCGGAGGGGCTCGGCGGCGAATCAGCGGTGGAGTTCGCCGCCGGGCCGCTGCGCTTCCGCCACCATGCGCTGCCCCGGACCGAGACCGGAAGCGGCGAGATTTCCGGCCATTTCCACCCGAAGGCGACGGTTCCCATCGCCGGCACCGGGCTCAGCCGCCCCTGTTTCCTCGCCGATGCCCGCCGCATCCTGCTGCCGGCCTTCGGCGCCTATACCGGTGGGCTCGACATCCGCCATCCGCAGATCGCCGCGCTGTTCCCCCGCGGCGGTCGCGCGTTTCTGCTCGGACGGGAGCGGCTCTACAGTTTTGCGGTCGGGCGCTGAGCGAGGCTTTGCAAGCGGCGTTTCGACCACATGTCAGTCCTGACGCCAACCGGCCGCGATGCTGCATCGTGGCCGGCTAGTATCCCTGGAATCCGCAGGATTCCGGGTATAGCGCGCGTGGGGTTGGCGGGGCGGCCACGCGCAAACCAACGAGATACCCGGCTTCCGGAGGAAGACGGGTATATCAAACGAGGCCATGATACGATGATGCCCCGCGATGCCGCCCCCGTGCTGCTCTGGTTGCGCGCCGAGCTGCGCCTTGACGATAATCCGGCGCTGGCCGGCGCGCTGGCCTCGGGACGGCAGGTTCTGCCCGTGTTCGTGCTCGACGACCTGGCGCCGGGGCATTGGGCGCCCGGCGGCGCCGCGCGCTGGTGGCTGCATCACAGCCTCGCCGCCCTCGATGCCGATCTCGCCGCGCGCGGGGCGCCGCTGGTGCTGCGCCGCGGGGAGGCGCGGCGCGAAATTCCGCGCCTCGTGGCCGAAACCGGCGCGCTCGAGGTTCATGCCGGCGATCCGACCGAACCCTGGGCCCGGCATCAGATGGAGGCGCTGGAGCGCGACCTTGCCGGGCAGGGCCGACGGCTCGTGCTTCATCGTGCCCGTGCCCTGTTCGATCCCGACGCGATTCGGACTGGCACGGGCGGCTGGTTTTCGGTCTTCTCGCCGTTCGCCCGTGCCTGCCACGCGCGCGGCCTGGACGGGCCGCCGTGCCCGGCCCCCGCCCACATCCCGAGCCCGCCGCCGCCGCCGTCGGATCGAC
Organism: Pseudomonadota bacterium; assembly: GCA_021845595.1. Classification (GTDB taxonomy): domain Bacteria; phylum Pseudomonadota; class Alphaproteobacteria; order Acetobacterales; family Acetobacteraceae; genus JAJZVV01. Next base: position 18,684 of record JAJZVV010000002.1, read on the forward strand.
TGGCAGACTGGAGCCTGACCCCACGCGCGCCGGACTGGGCCAGCGGATTGGCCGCCACCTGGCGCCCGGGCGAGGCCGGTGCCCGCGCCGCGCTGCGGGCGTTCCTCGATGCCAGTCTCGCCGCCTACGACCGCCGGCGCGACGTGCCCGGCATCGTGGCGACGTCGCGCCTGTCGCCGCATCTCGCCTGGGGCGAGATTTCGCCTCGCCGCGTGTGGCTCGCCGCCTCCGGCGCCGGGCAGGGCAGGGGGCTGACAAGCTTCCTCAACGAACTGCTCTGGCGCGAGTTCTCGCAATACCTGCTGCACCACCATCCGCATCTGCCGGAGGCGCCGCTCCGCGCCGAGTTCGCCCGCTTCCCCTGGCGCGAAGATCCGGCCGCGCTGCGCGCCTGGCAGCGCGGGCGCACCGGCATTCCGCTGGTTGATGCGGGCATGCGCGAGCTGTGGCAGACGGGCTGGATGCACAACCGCGTGCGGATGATCACCGCCTCGTATCTGGTCAAGCATCTGCTGATATCCTGGCGGGAGGGCGCGGCTTGGTTCTGGGACACGCTGGTCGATGCCGATCTCGGCTCGAACAGCGCGAGCTGGCAGTGGGTGGCAGGCTGCGGCGCCGACGCCGCTCCCTATTTCCGCATCTTCAATCCGGTGCTGCAGGGCCAGAAATTCGATCCCGACGGCGCCTATGTGCGCCGGTTCGTGCCGGAGTTGGCGCCGCTGCCAGACCGCTTCCTCCACGCGCCGTGGGAGGCACCCGAGCCAGTGCTCGCGGCGGCCCGGGTGCGGCTCGGCGGCACCTATCCGCGACCGGTGGTGCTGCCGGCAGCGGGGCGCGAGCGCGCCCTGGCCGCGTTCCACGGCCTTGACGGGATTCCTGCGTGAGCCGCCGGGGCTTGGCCGTGGTGGGCCTATCCGGGCGCCGATGAGGGCGGCCCTGGTTCCGCCCGGTGCCGCCTTGCGTATCATCGGCGACGTGCACGGCGATGCCCGCGCCTTCAGTCATGCGGTCGCCACCGATCGGTTCGTCATCCAGCTCGGCGATCTCGTCGATTACGGCCCCGACAGCGCCGCCGTGCTGACGACGATGTTCGACCTGATCGATGCCGGGCGTGGCCTGTTCCTGCTCGGCAACCATGAGTTCAAGCTGGCCCAGGCGTTGCTTGGCCGCACGGTGGCGACGGCACCGGCTCTGCTGGCCACCCTCGCGGCCTTGCCCGGCGCGCTGGTGCCGCGCACGCTCGACGAAATCGCCGCCGCGCCTGCCTGGCTGCAACTCGGCGCGCGCGTCTTCGTCCACGCCGGCTTCCACAGTGCCATGCTCGAGGGTCCACCGCCCTGCCCGAACCCGATTGGCGGTGGGCGCCCCGACGCGGTGCTGGCGCGCGCGCTCTACGGCGAGCCGACCGGCCGCATCCAGCCGGACGGCTTTCCCGAACGAAGCCTCCGCTGGGTCGATCGCATCCCGCCCGGCGTCACCGTCTATTGCGGCCATGACCAGCGCAGCCGCGATGGCCGGCCCTATGTTCGCAAGAGCCGCGGCGGCGGCGCCGCCGTGTTTCTCGATACCGGCGCCGGCAAGGGCGGGCATCTGTCCTGGATCGATCTGCCCCCCGAGGGGTGACCGGCCGCTGGTGTTTCATCGCGATCGCTGCTCTTTGCGCTCAACCGTCACAAGGTTCGCTGCGCTCAACCGTTGCAAGGTTCGCTGCGCTCAACCGTCGCTGGCCGCTGCCAGTCCGAGCCGGCGGAAGAGCATGCGCTTCCAGCGATCGGCGAGCAGGATGAAGAGGGCCGCCCCCGCGGTCGTGGCGGTCATGACGGCGGGATCGAGCCGCGGCATCAGCACCCCGGTCGCCGTCAGCGCGATGGCCAGCGCGATATTGCCCGCCGCCGCGACCAGCAGCGCCGGCGCAGGGCGCGAAGCCCAGAACGGCCCGCGCTCGCGGACCATGAAGGCGCTCGCCTGGCTCCCCAGCGTCAGCACCAGGAAGGCGAGGCTCGGCGCCGTGGCGGCGTCGATCGCGAAGCCGCGCAGACCAGCCCACAGCACCGCCAGCGAAAACCCCGCCTTCGCCAGCCCGAGCCCGAGCGCGGCGAGGATATAGGGGCGGGGTGCGAACCGTTCGGGCAGCGCGGCGGGCCGGACATGGTCCGCGACCAGCGCCATGGTGAGAAAATCATTGCTGACGAGCAGCAGCACCATCAGCAGCGGCGTCATCACCACCTGGCCGAACAGCGGCAGTGCGGCGGCGATGACCAGGCCCATCTCGAACTTCTTCAACAGTGTGCTCAGCGCGTAGGCGCCGGCGCGGCGCTGCACCCGGCGGCTTTCGCGCACCGCGGCGAGAATGTCGCCGAGCCCGGGATTGGTCAGCACCAGAGCGGCGGCGGACTTTGCCACGTCGGTGGCGGAGGCGACCGCGATACCGACCTCCGCCTGCCGCAGCGCCGGGGCATCGTTCACGCCGTCGCCGCACATGCCGACGATGTGGCCCTCCGCCTGCAGCGCGCGCACGAGGCGCAATTTGTCCTCGGGAAACACCCCAGCATAGACGCCATAGCCCGGCGGCGGCCGATGATCGGCAAGCGCGTCCGCGGGACACAGCCCGCCGCTGATCCCCACCGCTGCGGCGACCGCGGTCGCGGTGGCGGCCGCGTCGCCGGTCACCATCACGGTTCTGACGCCCAGCGCGCCGAGTTCGGCGATGAGCGCGGCCGAATCCCCGCGGGGCGGATCGCTCAGCGCCAGCAGCCCGGCGATCCGGGCCGGCGCCTCCGCTTGCCCGATCGCCACCGCGATCACCCGATGCCCTTGGCTGGCGAGCGCGGTGGCGCGGGCTTGCCACGCCCCGCCATCGCTCGGCTCACTGATGGCCGCGGCGAGCGCCGCCGGTGCGCCCTTGAGGACCTGCACGGGCCGCCCGGCCGCGTCGGTGCCGGCGCCAGCGGCGTATTTCCGTGCCGGATCGAAGGGCGTGAACCGCGTCCGGGTCCAGCCCGGCGCGGCGCCCGTGGCGGTCGCGACCGCCCGGTCCACGGGATCGGACGAGCCGTCCGGGCTCGCCAGCGCTGCCGCGGCCAGGACGTCGGCCGGAGTGAACGGGGCGCACGCTTCGGTCGTCGCCAGCGTGGCGCGGTTCTGGGTCAGCGTGCCGGTCTTGTCGGAGCACAGCACATCCATGCCCGCGGCGTCGTGGATGGCCGAGAACCGGGCGATCAGCACGCCATTGCGCGCGGCGGCCAGCGCGCCGAGGGCGGCGGCGAGGGTGAAAGCCGCCGGCAGCGCCACCGGGATGGCCGCCAGCAGGATCGTCACCGCCAACGGGGCGATCGCGCCCAGCCCCATGCCGATGGCGTGCCCATAGCCGACGACGGCGATGGCGAGCCCGCCGTTTGCCAGCGCCAGCGCCCGCGTGACGGCGCCCACCTCGGCCTCCTGGCGGCTCGGCCCGCCAGCGGTCCGCACCAGCTCGGCGGTGCGGCCGAAGAAGCTGCGTGCGCCGGTCGCGACCGTCTCGCCAACCGCTTCGCCGGCCCGCACGAGCGCCCCGGAATAGGCGATCCGCCCGGCGCCGACCTCGACGGTCAGCGACTCGCCCGTCAGCGCCGACTGGTCGAGCGAGACCGCACCGCCGAGCAGCCGGAGATCGGCCGGGACGATGCCGCCCAGGGCGAGGCGAACGATGTCGCCCTCGACCAGGTCGCGGGCTGCGATCACCTGCCAGGCGCCATCGCGCCGCACCGTGGCGGTGACGGCGAGGCGCCGCCGCAGCGCCGCCACCGCGGCCTGGGTGCGCTGTTCCTGCACCGTGCCCAGGACAGCGTTGAAGACCAGCAGGCCGCCGACCACGCCGGCCGACAGGAACTCCCCGAGCGCGAGCTGCAGCAGCATCGCGGCTTCGAGCATCCACGGTACCGGCGCCCAGAGTCGGCGCGCCAGGGCCCGCAGCGGCTGCGGCTGCTCCTCAGCCATGGTGTTGGGGCCAGACCGCGCCAGCCGTACCGCCGCCTCCGCCGCGGTCAGCCCTGAACCGAGATCGGGCGGCGCGTCGGCGTCGCTCATCGCCGCGAGCGCACGGAGGCCGCGATGGGGAAAAGGGTCAGCCGGTACGGCAGCGGCCGCGCCAGCTGCAACGGCCAGGCAGGCCGACAGAGAAAGGCGCTGCCGCCGTCCGGTGCCATGGTCTCGCGATTCGTCACGCTCCTGGTCTCCGCGCGCCTGGTGACACCGTTCCCTTCAGCGTGGCGATCCATGGCGCGCTGGCAAGTGGGCCGCGACAAATCAGGCGCGGCGTGCCAGCATGGGGGTCATCACTCATTGTCCCCGATGCCTCCATGCGCCAGTTGCTTCTCATCCGCCACGCGAAATCAGCCTGGGACGACGCCGCGCTGCCCGACCATGCCCGCCCGCTCGCCCCGCGCGGGCGCCGGGCGGCGGGGGCGATACGCGCGGCGATGCGGGATCTCGGGCTGGCACCGGATATGGTGATGGTCTCCTCGGCGCGGCGGACCATGCAGACGCTGGAGGCGCTCGAGCCGTTCGAGGACACGCCCCTGGTCGAGCCGCTCGACGCGCTCTACATGGCCACCGCACCGCAATTGCTGCAGGTTCTGCGCGGTGTGCCGGAGACGGCGCGCTCCGTGCTGCTCATCGGGCACAATCCCGGCCTGCACGATCTCGCGCTGTTGCTGGCCGGCGGACGGGAGCGGCTGCACGGCTCGCCGTCGCTCGAACGCCTCGCCGAGCGCTATCCGACCGGGGCGCTGGCCGAATTCAGCATCCCGGGTCCCTGGGCGGGTCTCGATGCTGGCGCCGCGCGGCTGGTGCGCTTCCTGCTGCCGCGCGACTTGGCCGAACAGCCCGGCTGACGCCGCCCCATGCTTGAATTCGCGCTCGCCTCGCCCGATGCCGCACGGCTGGGCCGGTTGCGCGGACTCGGCCGGCTGAAGCTTCGGCGCAGCCGGCCGGCACGCTGCGCCATCGTCTGGCACGACAGCGTCGACGACGGGCTGGCGAAACAGGCGATCGCTCTCGCCGAGAGCGGCGGCACTTGGCAGCTGGTCCAGGAAGCGCCGCAAGGCACCTGGCCCGGTCAGCCCCCCGCGATCCTGGCCGAGGCCGCGGCGCTCGAGGAACTCGGCCATCCGTTGCCCAGCCCGCTGCTGCCGCTCGCCGCGTTCGAGGGCAAGCGCCGGCTGCTGGTGCTGGAACCGGCGCACGCCGCCGAAGCGGCGCCCGAGGAAGACGGCGCGGTCAGCGTGACCTTGATCGACGGCACGCTGCGCACGCTGACGGAGGAGCGGCCGATCGCGCGCGCCGTGCTGGACGGCCCGACCGCCGCGGTGCGCACCGTGGCGCTCGAACTGGCCGCCGCCTTCGATCTGGCTCTGCCGCGTGCCAGCCTGGCCGCGGAGGCGCGCGCCCTCGCCCGCGCGCAACCGCCCCCGCCACGCCGGCTGGGCGCCCCGGACCTGCCGCCTGGCCTGACGGTCGAGGCCGCCTTTCTGCACATCCTCGCCCATCTGACCGAGGTTCTGGTCCATTGGGCGCCGCTGGTCATCGCCCTGGCGCCGAGCGGGGCGCCGGAGCCGGTGCACCAGATGCGCGTCGCCCTGCGCCGGCTGCGCTCCGCCTTCTCGGTGTTCAAGCCGGTGCTCGCCTGCGCCGAAATCGATGCCGTTCGCGCCGGGTTGAAGCGCCTTGCCGGCCTGCTCGGACCGGCGCGGGACTGGGACGTCTTTCTCGGCGGGCTGGGGCAGGAGATCGGGGAGGTTTTTGCCGAAACGCCGGCCATGACCGCCTTGCTGGAAGCGGCGCGGCGGCGGCGCGCGGCGCACTACGGCCTTCTCACCGCCCATCTCGGCGGCCCCGAGTTCCGGGGCCTTGGCATCGCGCTCGCCTTCCTGCCGCGCACGCTGCCGTGGCGGGCGGACGCGCCGGAGACGCGGCATGCGGTGCTGGAAGCCCCGGCCGAGCATTTTGCCGGCCGCGTGCTCAATCGGAGGCGCCGCCGCCTGCTGCGGGACGGCGCCGAGATGACCACCATGCCCATCGAGGCCCTGCACGCGCTGCGCCTGGACGGCAAGCGGCTGCGCTACGCCAGCGAGTTCTTCGCCCCTCTCTTTCCCGGCGGCCACGCCCGGCGCTTCATCCGCCGCCTCGTCGACCTCCAGGAGGTGCTCGGCAGCCTCAACGACGGCGCCGTGGCGGCGGCGCTGATGCGCGAACTCGGCCGTGCGCGGGGCAGCGAGACCGACCGTGGCCACGCCCAGGGTCTCGTCATCGGCTTCGCCGCCGCCCGCGCCGCCGCGGCCCGCGCCGACGGGGAACGCGCCTTCGACCGCTGGCGCCGGACCCAGCCGTTCTGGGCCTGACGGGCCGTGCCAACGGGAGGATTGCGCCCACCGCTGCCTGCGCGCTAGTGAACCGGCCGGCCGGTCGCGGGACCGGGCCGCGCGTGAGGCCCGGAGACAGGGTGGCATGGTGCTGACGCCCCGACGCCGCATCTTCCGATCCGCCGTGACGCCGAGGCCCCGCCGGACCGGCGCACGCCGCTGGGTGGCCGGGGCTGCAGGTCTTGCCATTGTCGCGCTGCTGGCCTGGGGCGGGGCCGGCCTCTGGCACCGCGCCCGACGCGCGCCCGTCCAGCCCAGCGACGCTCCACACGCCTCGCCGCCGCCCCGGGCGGCGGGCCAAATCCGTGCCAATGCCACCGATGTCGCCGTGCTCGACGGCGAGACATTGCGGCTCGGCGCCGACATCGTCCGCCTGGCTGGGGTGGAGGCGCCCTCCCGGCTGGAGACCTGCCGCGACGCGAGCGGGGCGGCCGCGGATTGCGGCGCGGCGGCGACGGCGGCACTGGCGGCCCTGGTCCGCGGCAAGGACGTCACGTGCGAGATCGTCGGCACCGATCGGGACGGACGACTCACGGCGGCCTGCGCCGCAGGTGGCGCGGCGCTCAACCCTGCCTTGCTGGCCCCGGCCGGGCGACCTTGATCCGCCGTCGCGCCAGGGCGGCTTTTCCCGGGGCGGCGCTTTGCTGCAGCCGCGAAGGTTGCGTCCGCCCGCTTCGGCTTTTATCTACCTTTCTGCGACACACTCCTCGCCGCCCGGCGCGACGCGCCCGGAGCGCCCGCGGCACCATCTCGACAGGGACAGAAACATGAGCGGCACGGCGAACGGGTCCATCACTCTCACGGTCGAGGGCAGCAACAAGGCGACGCGGTTGCCGTTGCTGCACGGGAGCATCGGCCCCGCAGTGGCGGACATCCGCAAGCTCTACGGCGATCTCGGCGTGTTCACCTATGATCCGGGCTATGGCGCCACGGCCTCGTGCGAAAGCCGCATCACCTATATCGACGGTGACGAGGGCGTGCTGCTCTATCGCGGCTACCCGATCGAGCAGCTCGCCGAGCACTCCACCTTTCTGGAGGTCGCGCATCTGCTGCTGAACGGCGAGCTGCCGAACCGCGCCGAGAGCCAGACGTTCGAGCGCGGAATCCTGCGCCATACCATGCTGCACGAGCAGATCCGCAGCTTCTACAACGGCTTCCGCCGCGACGCGCATCCCATGGCGGTGCTCTGCGGCGTCGTCGGGGCGCTCTCGGCCTTCTACCACGACAGTCTCGACATCAACGACCCCGAGCACCGGCGCATCAGCGCCTTCCGGCTGATCGCGAAGATGCCGACGATCGCTGCCTGGGCCTATAAATATTCCATCGGCCAGCCGTTCATGTATCCGCGCAACGACCTCGGCTACGCCGAGAACTTCCTGCACATGATGAATGGCGTGCCGACGGAATCGAGCTACGTGAACCCGGTGCTGTCCCGCGCGATGGATCGCATTCTGATCCTGCACGCCGACCACGAGCAGAACGCCTCGACCAGCACGGTGCGGCTCGCCGGCTCGACGGGCGCCAATCCGTTCGCCTGCATCGCCGCCGGCATTGCCAGCCTCTGGGGCCCGGCGCACGGGGGCGCGAACGAGGCGGTGCTGAAGATGCTCGGCGAGATTGGCCATATCGACCGCATCCCCGAATTCATCGCCCGCGTGAAGGACAAGAACAGCAACGTCCGGCTGATGGGCTTTGGCCACCGCGTCTACAAGAACTACGATCCGCGCGCCAAAATCATGGAGCGCACGTGCCACGAAGTGCTCGCCGAGCTGGGCATCAATGACGACCCGCTGCTCGACCTCGCCATGGAGCTGGAGCGGGTGGCGCTCAGCGATGAGTATTTCATCAGCAAGAAGCTATATCCAAACGTCGATTTCTACTCCGGGATCATCCTGAAGGCGATGGGCTTCCCGACGCACATGTTCACCGTGCTGTTCGCCGTCGCGCGCACCGTCGGTTGGATCAGCCAGTGGAAGGAGATGATCGAGGATCCGCTGCAGCGCATCGGCCGTCCGCGTCAGCTCTATATTGGCCCGACGCAGCGCGACTTCGTGCCAATGGAGCAGCGCGGGTAATACCAATCGGCCGAAGCCTTGACCCTTACAAGGCTTCGGCCGGTTGGTATGCGTGCCGGGTTGGCGGGCGGCGGCGCGCAAAACCAAGAGTCGATACCATCCGGCCGAGATGGGTCAGCATCTCGGCCGGATGGTATAAGCGCGCGCGACGCGATCGACTCCGGCGTCGCCCTACGCGGCGCCGGAATCGCCGACCGTCAGCACCATGCCGTCATGGGCCGGCTCGAGTCCGGCCGGCAGATTGTGCTGGAGCCAGGCCCAATCGAGATCCGTGCCCATGTGCGTCAGCACCGTGCGCGCGGGCCGCAGGCGTTGCGTCCATTCCAGCACCCGCCCGAGATGCGCGTGCGTGCGGTGCGGCGCCCGCTGGAAACAGCCGACCAGCCAGGTATCCACCCCAGCGAGAATGGCCAAGGCGGTCTCGTCGAGCGAGACCACGTCGGTCGAATAGGCGAAGCCGCCGACGCGGAACCCGAGCGTGCGCGAGAAGCCGTGATCCTGGTCGAATAGACGCAGTTCCATTCCGGCCATGACCGCGCGCTCGCCTGGCGCCACCGGGCGCGCCAGCAGCACGGGGCGGTAGAAGAAATCGGCATCGCGCGGACGGAACGCGTAGCCGAAGCGCTGCTCGATCTCGCTCAGTGCCGCCGCGCCGCCGAACGCTTCGAGCGGACGGTCGACGATACGGTTGAGGATGCGCACATCATCGAGGCCGGTGATGTGGTCCGCATGCGCGTGGGTGTAGAAAATCGCATCGATGCCCGGAATCGCGCAGGCGAGCAGCTGGCTGCGCAGATCCGGGCTGGTATCGACGAGCAGACGCCGCCCCGCGCGTTCGAGGACGATGCTGGCGCGGGAGCGCCGGTTGCGCGGCTCGGAGGGATCGCAAACACCCCACTCGCCACGGCCATCGGCGCCGCCGATCAGCGGCACGCCGGCGGACCCGCCGCACCCGAGAATGGTGACGCGCAGCGTCACGGCCGCGGCGCCGTCTTGGTGAACAGCCGGCGGAAATTCTCGGTCGTCAGCGTCGCGATGCTGGCGGGTGAAACGCCGCGGCACTCCGCCAGAACGGAAGCGGTGTGCGCGACGAAGGCGGGCTCGTTGCGCTTGCCGCGGTGCGGCACCGGCGCGAGATAGGGCGCATCGGTCTCGACGAGCAGGCGCTCGGCCGGCACGTCGCGCGCGATCTCACGCAGCGTCTGCGATTTCGGAAAGGTGAGGATGCCCGAGAAGCTGATATAGCCGCCGAGCGCCAAGCCCGCCTCGGCCAGCGCGCGCGTGGAGGAGAAGCAGTGCAGCAGGAAGGCGAAAGGCCCGCCTTCGCCATGCTCCTCGGCAAGGATCCGCGCGACGTCGTCATCCGCGTCGCGCGCGTGGATGGCGAGGGGAACGCCGGCGGCGCGGGCGGCGCGGATCTGGAGGCGAAAACCATCCTGCTGCACGTCGCGCGGCGCGCGATCGTAGAAATAATCCAGCCCGGCCTCGCCGATGCCGATCACGCGCGGGTGCGCCGCGTGCGCGACGAGCGCTTCGATATCCGGCAGTGGCGCCTCCGCAACGTGGTGCGGATGCACGCCGACCGTGCACCAGAGATCAGTAAATTCCGTGGTCAAGGCGACGAGTTTCGCCGCATCCTCGAAGCGGGTGGAGATCGTCACCATCTCGGCCACACCGGCGGCGTGGGCGCGCGCCACTACATCGACAAGCTCCTCGGTGCGGAAATAGTCGAGATGGCAATGCGAATCGATCAGCATCGACGGCTCATGCGACGGGATCCGCGTAGCGCGGGAAGATGCCCTGCGGCGGCGGCAGCGCCGTGCCGTCAGTGAGTGGCGTGGCCAGGCTGGCGAGATCCCGCGCCTCGGTCGGCACGCCGAGTTGATCGAGCAGTCTCGCCATGCTCGCTGGCATGAACGGTTGCAGCACCGTCGCGACATCGCGCAGCACATCGACCAGCACGCGCAACACCGCCGCCATGCGCGGCGGGTCGGTACGACGCAGCGCCCAGGGCGCCTGGCGATCGATATAGACATTGGCTGCGCGGATGACTTTCCACACGTCTTCGAGCGCCTCGTGCAGCGCCTGGCGGTCGAGCCGCTCCCGCAGCGTTGCCGGCAGCGCCGCCCCGGCGGCGAGCAGGGCGGCGTCCTCCTCGGTCGCCGGCGTCCGTGCCGGGCAGCACCCGCCGAGGTTGCGGGCCACCTGCGCCAATGTGCGCTGGGCGAGGTTGCCGAGATCGTTGGCGAGCTCGTCATTCAGCCGGGTGATCAGCGAGCGGCGGGAGAAATCACCGTCATTGCCGAACGGCACCTCGCGCAGCAGGAAATAGCGGAGCGCGTCGAGGCCGAACGTCTCTGCAACTTCGCGTGCCTCGATCACATTGCCGAGCGACTTGCTCATCTTCTCGCCTTCGGCGGTCCACCAGCCGTGCGCGAACACGCGCCGTGGCGGCGCCAAGCCGGCGGCCATCAGGAAGGCCGGCCAGTAGACCGCGTGGAACCGCACGATTTCCTTGCCGACGATGTGGACGTCGGCCGGCCAGAACGCCCAGCGCTCCGCGCTCTCGTCGGGAAAGCCGGCAGCGGTGATGTAATTGGTCAGCGCGTCGAGCCATACGTACATCACATGCGCCGGATCGCCGGGGACCGGCACGCCCCAGCGGAAGCTAGTGCGGCTGACGGAGAGATCCGTCAGCCCGCCTCGCACGAAGCTGAGCACCTCGTTGCGCCGCGCGTGCGGCGCGATGAAGTCCGGGTTCGCCGCGTAGAACGCGAGCAGCTTGTCCTGCCAGGCCGAAAGCCGGAAGAAATAGGAGGGTTCGCGCACCCATTCGACGGGCGCGCCGGACGGTGCGACGCGGCCGCCATCGGGCGCGATGATCAGCTCGTCCTCGCCGTAGAAGGCTTCGTCGCGCACTGCGTACCAGCCTTCGTAGAAGCCCTCGTAGATATGACCATTGGCGACGAGCCGCCGCCACAGTTCGGTGCAGGAGGCATAGTGGCGCGGTTCGGTGGTGCGGATGAAATCGTCATTGGAGACGTTCATCCGTGCCGCCATATCGCGGAAATCGGCGGAGACCGTGTCGGTGAAGGCCTGCGGATCGACCCCCGCCTCGCGCGCCGCCTTCTCCACCTTCTGGCCATGCTCGTCGGTGCCGGTGAGGAAGAAGACCTCGTAGCCGTCGAGCCGCTTCCAGCGCGCCAGTACGTCCGCGGCGATCGCGGTGTAGGCGTGGCCGATATGCGGCGCGCCGTTGACGTAGAAGATCGGGGTGGTGATGTAGAAGCGCTTGCTCATGGCTTGCTCGCTCGATCTGATCACGCGCCGGCCAGCACGGCGAGGCCGGCTACGATGGCCTGCCGCTTGTCGAGATGGAAGCGCTCGGTTTCGTCCTGGATCTTGGCGAGGGCGTGCCACACGTCGGTCCAGGCATCAAGGGGACGCAGAGCGGCGAGCCGTGCCTGCGCCTCCGAAGCGCCGCCACGCCCAGCGGCACGGACCGCGCCCGAAAGCCCGGTGCGGAGCAGGTCCATGAAGGTCCCGAAACTGCTCTCCTCGCCGGCCAGCGCGTCGGCGACCGCGTAGGCGCGCGCCGTGTCCACCGCCGGAAGCGCCGCCAGCACGTCCTCCACCAACGAGGCCAGCGCCAGCCCGTGACCGGTGGCCAGGTCCACCGCCCGCCCCGGAGCCCCCTCGGCAAGCGCGATCAGGCGGGCGCGCTCGGGCGCGGGGAGGTCCGGTAGCAACGCCGCCAGGGCCGCCGCCATCGGCTCGGGATCGAGGGGCGCGAGCGGCAGGCGGCGGCAGCGACTGCGGATCGTCGCCAGCAGCCGGCCCGGGGCGCTGGCGACCACCAGCAGCACGGCGCGGGAAGGCGGTTCTTCCAGGACCTTCAGCAGGGCATTGGCGGCGTTGCGGTTGAGGTGCTCGGCCCCGTCCAGGATCACGACGCGCCAGCCCCCCTCCGCCGGTGTCCGATGCAGGAAATCGGCGATGCCGCGGACATCCTCGACCACGATCTCGCCGCGCAGCCGCTTGCGCTTCGGGTCCCATTCGCGCTCGACGGTGAGCAGGTCGGCGTGGGTGCCAGCGGCGACACGGCGGAACACCGGGTGGGCGGCATCGAGGGCCATGCGCTCCCCCGGCGCGCCGGCGAGCAGCCAGCGGGCGAACCGGAACGCGAGCGTCGCCTTGCCGATGCCATCGGGCCCAGCCAGCAGCCAGGCATGGTGCATCCGCCCGCCGCGCACCGCGCGGACCAAGGCCGCCTCGGCCGCGTCCTGGCCGAACAGGAGTGCGTTTTCGCGCGGCGCCGGCGCCTCGACCACCGGCTCCGCCGGCTCACTGCGCGAGGCCAAGCCGCGCCTCCACCGCCGCCAGCACGGCGCCGGCGATCGCGGCCTCGTCCGCCGCGGCGTCGACGACGACGCAGCGCTCTGGCTCAGCCGCCGCGATGGCGCGGAAGCCGGCGTTGACGCGGGCGAAGAACGCTTCACCCAGCCGTTCATAACGGTCTGCCGCGCTGCCACGTCCGGCGAGCCGGGCCAGTGCCACCGCCACCGGAACATCGAGCACGATGGTGAGGTCCGGCGTGAGCCGGGTCATCGCCGCCAGCGCTCGAATCAACGCCTGGTCGACCCCGAGGCCATGGCCCTGATAGGCCATCGTGCTGTCACTGAAGCGATCGCAGACGACCCAGTGTCCGGCGGCGAGCGCGGGAACGATGACGGCCGCGGCGTGATCGGCGCGGGCGGCGAAATGCATCAGCGTTTCGGCCAGCGGCGCCAGGGGCGCGCCGCCGCCGAGCAGCAGATCGCGGATCGCCTCGGCGCCCGGCGTCCCACCCGGCTCGCGCGTCAGCAGCACCGGCAATCCGCGCGCACGCAGCGCCGCGGCCAGGTGCCGGGCCTGGGTCGACTTGCCCGCGCCCTCGCCGCCCTCCAGGGTGATGAACCGCCCGCGCACAAGTCAGCCGCCGGTGACGTAGTGCGAGAGCACCGCGAGCGCGCGCGCCGGCAGCGCAAGCCGGGGTACGTCAGCGCCGGCGAACAGCGGCGCGTCCAGTGCCGGCACGCCGTCGCCGCTGACCACCAGGCGGCCGAGTGCCACACCCTTGGCCACCGGCGCGGCCACGGGCGCATCGAACCGCACCGTGATGCGCGCCTTGCGCTGCCACTGCCGCGGCATCGTCACCACCAGGTCGCGGCCGCTGACCAGCGGCACGCTCGGCGCGACGCCGAGCCAGACCGGCACGTGATCGACCACGTCGGCGGCGGAGAACAGCGTCACATCCTCGAATTCCCGGAACGCCCATTCCATCAGCCGTTCCGATTCCTGGGTGCGCTCGTGCTGCGAGGCCATGCCGTTTAGCACCACGATCACCCGCCGTCCCGCGCGGTCGGCGCTGGCGACGAGGCCGAACCCGCCGGCCTCGGTATGGCCGGTCTTGAGGCCATCGGCGAGGCCTTTCTGTACCAGCGGATTCCGATTGTACTGCACGATATTATTGTATTTGTAGTCCTTCTCGGAATCGAAGTGGTAATATTCCGGGAAGCCGCGGATCAGCGCGCCGGCCAGGATGGCGATGTCGCGGGCCGACATCACGTGGTCGGCGTCGGGCAGGCCCGTGGTGTTGCGGAAATGGGAGTGGATGAGGCCGAGCTCCTTCGCCTTTTGGTTCATCAGCTCGACGAACTGCTCCTCCGATCCGGCGACGCCCTCGGCGAGGACGATGCAGGCGTCGTTGCCGGAGTCGACGATCATGCCGCGGATCAGGTCCTCGACCTTCACCCGGCCGGGATAGGGCACGAACATTTTCGACCCACCGGTGCGCCAGGCTCGCTCGCTCACCGGAAGCTCCTGGTCGAGCTGCAGCTTGCCGGCCTTCAGCGCGCTGTAGACGATGTAGGCGGTCATCAGCTTGGTCATCGACGAGGGCGGCATGGGCGCGTCGGCGTCCTTGTCGAGCAGCGTCGCGCCGGTGCTGAAATCGCTGATGAACGCCCATTGCGCGATGGTCTCGACCGGGCCGAGCGGGGTCGTCGCCGTGCCCCCGGTCGCGGCGGGGGGGGGCGCGGCGGCCGTCGCGGCAGGTGGCTTGCGCGGGTGGCGCTGCTCGGCGCGAGCCACGCCAGGGCGCACCAGCCCTCCGGCCAACAGCGCGGCGGCCGAAGCGGGAACGAGGGCGCGGCGGGAGATCGGCATGGGCAGCTACTCCTGTTGCACGATCAGGTGGGCATCGACGACGCCGGCACCGATGACCTGGGCGAGCAAGGCGTCGGCCTCGGCGACGGTGCCGATGGGCCCGATCATCACGGCATCGTTCTCGCGGCCCTCGCGCAAGGTGCGGACCACGCGGGCGCCAAAGCGGCCGAGGCGGTTGCGCTGTTCCATGGCCGGACCGTAGCTGTCGAAACTATCGCCGAGAATCCAGATCTGTCCGGGCGCCGGTGCGCCTTGAACCACGGTTTCCGGCAGGCGCGCCGGCACCATCGGTAGCGATGGCTCGGCGGCAGCGCTCGGTTTCGCAGCCGGCGCCGGGCGTCCCGGAGGCGCGGCGGCGACCCCGCGCGGCGGCTCCAGCGCGGCGGATTGCACGCCCGTGCGTGGCGCCGATGCCACCGCGGGCCCGCCCTGATGCGCCTGCAGCTCCGCGGCCAGCGTCTCGGATAGTGTCTCGTCGAGCTCGACGCGCACCCGCGCTATTCCCGCCGGACCGAAGCCGAGCAGTGCCGCGACGCGCGGTGTCACCTCGATCAGCCGCGCCGGCGAGGCCGGGCCGCGATCGTTGATCCGCACCAGCACCTGCCGTCCGGTCTCGAGATCGGTGACGCGTGCGATCGCCGGCAGCTGCAGCGTCGGATGCGCTGCCGCCATGGCGTTGGCATCGAACAATTCGCCGTCGGCGGTGAGCCGCCCATGGCCGGGCGGGACGATGGCGGCGATCCCGGTGGCGTCGTAGTCGAACTGCTCGCGCGGATAGTACCAGATGCCGCCGGCCGCATAGGGCTCGCCGACCAGGTAGTGCGGCGCGGCGGCCGGTGCCGGCGGCGCGCGATGGAACATCTGATCGAACAGCGAGACCACGCCACGCCAGGTCTGGCGGGCCAGATCCTCGGCCCGCGCGCAGCCGGACGTCGCCAGCAGGATCGACATCGCGAGCGCCAGACGCAGCCTCACGCGCCGGCCTCCGTGCCGATCAGACCGACCGCGAGCGCATAGAAATCGGAGGGGTTGTAGCGCCGGATGGCGGCGAAATTGGCCAGCGTGAGGAACGCCTCACCACCCGGCCCATCGGGCAGTAGCAGGCTCGCCTCCGCGTCCGCCGGCGCGGGTTTGCGCCCCGTCCCGGTGACGACGCCGAGCCCGGCCCACGCGCCGAGGCTGCGGCGCGTGCCGCCGAGCCGCGCCGCGTCCAGTCCTGGCGGCAGGCGCACCGCCATCCCCCAGCCCTCGCCCGGCCGCCAGCCGGAGCGGGCGAGGTAATTGGCGATCGAGGCAAGCACGTCAGCGGTGTCGTCCCAGATGTCGCGCCGCCCGGTGCCGGAATAATCCACGGCGTAGCGCAGGAAGGACGAGGGCATGAACTGTGGCTGACCCATCGCCCCCGCGTAGCTGCCCCGCATGCGCGCGAGCGGAACATCCCCATGATCGAGGATTTCCAGCGCGAGAACGAGTTCGGAGCGGAAGAACCGCGCCCGCCGCCCTTCCCACGCCAGCGTGGCGAGCGCTTCGACGACGCTGAACCCGCCCGAATCGGCGCCGTAGTTCGATTCGAGCCCCCAGATACCGATCAGCACCCCCGGATCGACGCCGTAGCGAGCCGCGACGGCGTCGACCAAGGCCCGGTTCTGCGCCAGCGCCCGCCGGCCGGCGGCGACGCGCGGCGGGCTCACGCGGCTGGCGCGATAGCGCTGCCACGTCATGGTGAATTCCGGCTGCCGACGGTCGAGCTCCAGCACGCGCGCATTGACGCCGAGCCCGGAGAGCGCGGCGTCGAGCGTGCGCGGCCGCACCCCGGCGAGGCGCGCCTCGGCCCAGACGCCGGCCAGGAACCCGGGGAAGCTGCGCTCGGCGCGCGCCGAACGCAGGGCCACGGAGGCGGTCAGCCCGGTCATCAGGGAACGACGCATGAGCATGACCGTGCTCTGCCACAGCGAGGCGGCTCGCCGCAATCCGCGCCCTTTCCGCCGGCCGCCGATTGCGACACTATATTGACCGTTCCAAGGGGAAACGAACCAATGGGCCTCACCGCAACGCTCGCCGCTTACGCTGCCGGTCTCGATTATTCGCGCCTGCCCGCCGATGTCCGGGAGCGGACCCGGTTCCTGGTGCTCGATCTGGTCGGTAACATCGTCCGCGCCCGTCACGACGCGGAGAGCACCCCCTCCTTGCTCGCCGCCGCCCGCGCCCTCGGTGTCGCCGCCGGCAATTGCGGCGTGTTCGGCGATTCGGCGCGCTACACCCCGGCCGGCGCGGCGTTCCTGAACGGCGCGCTCGGCCACTCGCTCGATTTCGACGATACCCATGCGGCGGGCTCGCTGCACCCGGGCGCGCCGGTGATCCCGGCCGCGCTGGCCGCCGGCGAGATGGTCGGCGCGTCGGGGGCGGAGGTGCTGTCCGGCATCGTCGCCGGCTACGAGATCACCTGCCGCGTCGCGCTCGCGCTGCCGGCGAAGGCGCATTACGACCGCGGTTTCCACCCGACCGCGACCTGCGGCGCCTTCGGGGCGGCGGCCGCGGCCGGGCGCATCATGGGGCTGGACGCGGCGCGCATCGCCTCCGCCCTCGGCATCGCGCTCAGCCAGACCGCCGGCAGCCTGCAGTTTCTCGCCAACGGCGCCTGGACCAAGCGCTTCCAGGTCGGCTGGGCCGCGATGGCCGGGCTCGCCGCCGCGACGCTGGCGCGCGAGGGGTTCAAGGGCGCGGCCGAGGCGCTCGAGGGCCGGCACGGGTTCCTCCACGCCTACGCCCCGGCGCCCGAGCCGGACCGGGCGCTCGATGGCCTCGGCGAGCGCTACGAACTGATGGCAACGGCGGTTAAACCCTATCCTTCGTGCCGCTATGGCCATGCCGGCATCGACGCTGCCCTCGCCCTGCGCGCCGAGCACGGGCTGAAGGCGGCGGAGATCGAGCAGGTCACGCTGGGTCTGCCGCGCGCCGGGCTGCTGCTGGTCGGCGAGCCGGCCGAGCAGAAATCCAACCCGCAGAACGTGGTGGACGGGCAGTTCAGCGGTCCATTCGTCATCGCCACCGCGCTGGCCACCGGAGCGATGGGCTGGGACAGCTACCGCCTGCTGCAGGATCCGGAGATCCGCCGGTTGCTGCCCAGGATCGCCTGCGTCTTCGACGCCGGCGTGGAGGCCGAGTTCCCCCGCGCCATGGCCGGGCGGCTGACGCTGCAGGCCCGCGGTCAGACGCTCTCGCGCTTTGTCCACTACGCCAAGGGTGAGCCGGAGAATTTCCTCACCGAGGCCGAATTGCGGGCGAAGTTCGCCGGCCTGACCGAGAGCGTGCTGGGCGCGGACCGCGCCGCCCATTTGGCCGACGGGGTCCTGGCGATGGACCAGGCCGCCGGGGTGACACCGCTGCTGCGCCTCGGCTCTTCGCTGATGGCGGCCAGACTGGCGGGAGAATAGCCGCCGCCGGCGGTATTCGCCCGGCCGGCGCGGCCGGTGCGGTTACCCATGGTGCGGTGCGCGTTGATCTGGCAAACCTGCGGTTGTCAGTCTCTCTGAGACACGACCGCAAGCGGACCGGATGATCAACGCCTACGCGGATCAGTGGCTGGCCAACTCTGGCCTCTGGAGCGACGCGGCCAACTGGCGGACCGGCCTGCCGGGTCCGTCGGACATTGCCGCGTTCGCTGCACCGATCGCGGTCAGCGTCACGCTCGACACGCTGGCCGCCATCGCGGCACTGGTGGAGACCGCGGCGCCGGGGAGCGCGCTCACCGTTTCGGGCAGCTTGTCGCTCTCGGCCGGCGGTGACTGGGCCGGCAGCCTCATCGGCAGCGGCGGCAGCTTGGCGCTGCAAGGCGGCGTGTTTTCGCTGGCCGGCACGCTCTCGGCCGCCGGTGGCGCGGTATCGATCGGCCCTGGCGCGACCCTGGATCTGTTGGGTCCGGCGAGCCTCGCCACCAGCGCCGGCGCCGTCCTGACCAATTCCGGCGAGATCGTCACCACCGGCGGCGCCGGCGTCAGCGGCAGCCTGGTCTCCTCCGGCACGCTCCTGGCAACCTTCGGCGCCTTCGATCTCACCACTGGGACGGCGACGCTGGGCGGCATGATCGCCGGCGCCGGCGCGCTGTTCATCGACGGCCGGCTCGGCGGCAGCGAGTCCGCGACGCTCGTCGCCGGGGCGACGCTCGCCATCGCCGAGCTCGCCGTAGTCGGCGCCGGCGCGACGCTGAGCCTCGCCGGCAGTGCCACGGATGCCGAGACGTTCGCGCTCGGCACCAGCGCGACGCTGGCGCTCGGCGGCCAGACGCTGGGTCTCTCGGGCACGGTGCAGCTCGATGGCACCGTCGCCGGTCCTGGCAGCCTGTCGCTGACCGGTACGGCGGAGGTCGATGGGCTGGCGCTGCTCCAGCGCACGACGTTGCTCGACGGCGGCGCCATCCTCCAGGATGGCAGTCTCGCCCTCGCTCCCGGCAGTGCCGTTACGATCGCGGCCGGCGGCAGCGACAGTCTGCTCGGCGCGGTCGCAGTCGGCGCCGGCGGCACGCTGACCAATGCCGGGTTGCTCGTACGCGACGGGGCCGGCACCAGCGACATCGCCGCGATGTTCGCCTCCAGCGGCAGCATCGCCATCGATCGCGGCACGCTGCGGCTGGACGGGCCCTCGGTCGCGCTCGGCGGCAGCATAACCGGCGCCGGCACGCTGGCCGTGGCTGGAACCGGGCAAGCCAGCCTCGGAGCCGGGCTCGATCTGGCGGTGGCGGCGACCGCGCTCGCGGGCACCGGGCAGACCACTCTGGGCGGCGATCTGACTTATGGCGGAGCGCTCTCCATCGCCAGCACCGCCAGCCTCGCGCTCGCCGGGCATACTCTGACCCTCTCCGGTGCCGCCGCGCTTGGTGGCACTCTGGACGGGCCGGGCCCGATCCAGGTGCACGGCAGCGCAGACGTCAGCGTTCTGGCCCTGGCGAACGGTGTTACGCTGGTCGACGCCGGGCTGATCACCCAGGATGGCCCGCTCACCCTCGGCGCGGCCGTCAGCGATACCGCTCAGCTCTCCATCGATGCCGGCGCCACCTGGGCGATCACCGGCGATGCGACGATGTTCGGCCTCGGCACGGTCGCTCTCGCCAACGCCGGCACGCTCGAGAAGACGGGCGCCGATGGGGTCAGCCGCATCGGCGCGCCGATCGTCAACACCGGGGCGATCGCCGCGCTGTCCGGGACGCTCGATCTCGCCGGCACGCTCACCAACGATGGCACGGTGAGCGTCGCCGGCGGCACCCTGATCACCGAGGCGGCGATCGGCGCCACCGCGGTCGGCACGCTGGCGCTCGCGGGCTCCGGCACGCTCACCGCGCGCGCCGCGGTTGCGGCAAGCCAGACGATCGCGCTGTCCGGGGCCGGCAACCGTCTTGTCATCGCCGCACCCGGCAGCTTCGGCGCTTCCATCACCGGATTCGCTGCCGGAGACACGATCGATCTGCCGGGCCTGGCCGCCAACGGGTTTGCCTACGCAGCGGGCGCACTGACCCTGACCGACACGCTGAACGGCCTCACCACGACCGTCGCCACCCTGGCCCTCCCGGGCCTCGCCACGCCTGCCGCGCTGGCCCTGCTTGCCGACGGCACCGGCGGCACCGCCCTGGTGCTGAACCATCCGGGCCCTGCTTTCACCACGCCCGAGACCGCCATCATCGCCGCGACCTGGCAAGCGGGCTCCGGCGACTGGGCGAGCCCGTCCAACTGGCAGCCCGCCGCGGTGCCCGGCGCCAACGCCAGCGCCACGCTGCCCGCCTCCGGGACGGGCTACAGCGTGAGCTTCGATACCACGGACACGATCGACCAGCTCTTCGCCGGCCCCGGCGCGAGCCTCGATCTGGCCGGCGGTGCGCTGACGGTAAATGCCGGCGGCAGCTTCGCTGGGAGCCTGGTGCAGACCGCCGGCCTGCTCGACCTGGTCAGCGGCCTCCCCATCGCCGGGCCTTTCACCCTCGCCGCCGGCGCCACCGCGGAGGTGGACAGCGCGACCCTGGCGCTGGGTGCCGGCACGTTGGCCGGAACGATCACCGGCGCCGGTGCTCTCAGTCTCGGCGCCGGTACGGTCACGCTCGCCAGCGGGCTGGCCCTCGGGATCGCCTCGCTCGAAATCGCCGGGGCCGCCGCACTCGCCACGCCGCTGGGCGTCTCCGCACCGTTCACGCTCGACCAGGGGGCGACGCTGGCGCTCGGCGGGCAGAGCCTGGCGCTGTCGGGACCGGCGACGCTGGATGGAACCCTGGCCGGGACCGGCACGCTCACCATCGGCGCCGCGACGCTCGACGGGCTGGCGGCATCGGGCGCGGCGGCGACGCTGGCGGGGACCGTGATCGCCGCCGGGCCGGTCAGCCTGGGCGCCGCGCGCCTGGCCAGCGGCGCCGTGCTCGATCTCATCGGCACGGCGGGCTTCGCGGCGGCGAGCCTGGCCAGTGCCGGCACGATCGAGAAGACCGGCACCTCTGGCGAAGCCACACTCGCGGCGCCGCTCACCGGCGTGGGCGCGATCGCAGTCCAGGCCGGCACCCTGATGCTCGCTGGCGGCGGGACCATCGCCGGCGCGCTCTCCGGGCCCGGTGCGCTGTCGCTCGACGGCACGACGACCCTCGCCGCCGGGCTCGGTCTCGGCGTCGCCGCGCTGGACCTCACCGGTGGCACGACGGCGCTGGAAACGAACGAGAGCTACGCCGGACGCTTCGCGCTCGCGGCCGGCGCAACGCTACTGCCGGGCGGCCAGGCGCTCACCCTCGCCGGTACCACGAGTCTTGAGGGCGTGATCGGCGGCAGCGGCACGGTGCTCGTCCAGACGACCGCCGCGCTCAACGGGCTCAGCCTCGCCGGCACCGCCAACCTCATGGACGCCGGCACCATCACCCAGGATGGCGGTCTGACGCTCGGCATGGCGGCGGCCGACGCGCCGGCGCTCACCATCGGGGCCGGCGCGCTCTACGACCTGCGCGCGGATGTGCCGATCCTCGCCGCCGCGGGCGGGTCGATCAGCAATGCGGGCACGCTGCGCAAAAGCGGCGGAGCCGGCCTCACCGATCTTGCAGCCAGCCTCGCCAGCAGTGGCACGATCGCGGTGCAGAGCGGCACACTCAGCCTCACCGGGGGGACCAATAGCCTAGCCGGCACGGTTTCGGGCGCCGGCGAGCTGGCGCTCGTCGGGCCGGACCAGACCACGCTGCAGCCGGGGCTGGACCTCGCCGTCGCCACGCTCGGCGTGTTCGGCGGCATGGACCTCGCGCTCACCGCCAATGAAGCGGACGCCGGAGCGATGGCGTTCGACAGCTCGGTCACGCTCGATCTCGCCGGCCATACGCTCACCGTGGGCACCGTCGCCGGCCTCGGCGGGCTGCTGCGCGGGCCCGGTACGCTCGCGCTCACCGGCACCGGCGATGCGGCCGGGCTGACGCTGGCCGCCGGCGCGGTGTTCAGCCTCGCCGGCAGTCTCGCCCAGGATGGCGGAGTGACGCTTGGCACCGGCACCGACGTCGCCATCGCCACCATCGCCGCCGGGGCGACCTGGGACCTGATCGGCGACGCGCCGCTCGCCGCCGCCGGCAGCACCATGCTCACCAACGCCGGGCTGTTCGAGAAGACCGCGGCGCTCGGGGTCAGCACCATCAGTGTGCCGGTGGACAATCTGGCGACGATCCTGGCAGCCGCCGGCAGCCTCGACATCACTGGCTCGCTCGCCAATGACGGCACCCTCCTCGCGCTCGGGGGAGAGATCAGCGTCGGCCAGTCGCTGGTCGCCGACAGTAGCCAGCGAGGCAGCGCCGTCATCGGCGACGGCGGTACGCTGGCGCTGGCTGCGGCGGCGGCGAGTTCGCAGAGTCTCGCCTTCACCGGGTCCGGCACGCTGGCGCTGGCAGCGCCGAACGCCGTGCTCGGCACCATCAGCGGCTTCGGCGCGGGCGACGCCATCGATCTCACGCAACTCGCCTTTGCCCCGGCCAGTGAGAGCGTCGGCTGGTCCGCCGGCACGCTGAGCGTCACCAGCGGGGGCACTGTCGCCGTTGCCCTGCGCGTCGCCGGGAGCTACGCCGCCGGTGCCTTCACGCTCGCCACCGACTATGCCGCCGGCACCGACATCCTCGCCACCGTGCCCTGCTTCCTTGCCGGCACGCGGCTGGCGACGCCGGAGGGGCCGGTGCCGGTGCAAGCGCTCGCCGTCGGCATGCGGCTGCTCACCGCATCCGGGCCGGCGCGTCCGATCCGCTGGATCGGCCGACGCGCCATCGCCTGCCGGCATCACCCGAGGCCCGAGAAGGTGCTGCCGGTGCGCATCCTTGCCGGCGCCTTCGGGCCCGGCCGGCCGACGCACGATGTCCGGCTTTCGCCCGACCACGCGATTCTCGCCGAGGGCGTGCTGATCCCTGTGCAGCACCTAGTCAATGGGGTCACCATCCACCAGGAGCGGCCGGACACCGCGCTCTACTACCATATCGAGCTGGCAAGCCACGATGCCGTCCTGGCCGAGGGACTGGCGGTTGAGAGCTATCTCGACAGCGGCAACCGGACCCAGTTCGAGAGCGAAGCGGCCATCGCGCTGCACGCCGATTTCGCCGCGCCCGCGCCCGGCGCGGTGGGCGAATATGCGCCGCGGCGCTGTGCCGGGCCGGAGCTCGCCCGGGTGCGCGCTGATCTACACGCCGAGGTGATGCGGCGTGGCTGGCGGGTCGAGCCGGCGCCCGGACTGGCGTTGGTAGCCGGCGGGCGCGTGCTGCGGCCAGCGCGGGTGCAGGGGGCGCTTTATCGGTTTCTTCTGCCACCCGGCGGCGGCCCGGTGCGGCTGCTCTCGGCGCGCTTCACCCCGGCCGACATCGACCCTGCCAGCAGCGACCGCCGCCGCCTCGGCATCGCGCTCAGCGGGGTGGTGGCCGGGGGGCGCGCGCTCGATCTCGGCGCGCGTGTCTTCGCCGCCGGGTTTTTCAATGTGGAATCGGAGGCGAACCGGATCTGGCGCTGGACCGATGGCGACGGCACGCTCGCGCTCACCGAGGACATGTCCGGCGGCGTCCTCGATCTGCGGGTGGCGGCGCTGCCGCGGCGCTGGCAGCTTGCCCGCTTGACGCCATCGCCGGCGCGCGGCTTGCTTGCGTCATGAATGGGGACAAGACCGGGAAGCCCGCCAAGCCGAGCCGGCCAGTGCTGCGCCCGGAGGCCGCCGCCGAGCGGGCCGCCCGTCTCGCCCGTGAGGCCGAGGCGCTGCGGGCCAATCTTCGCCGGCGCAAGGACCAGGCACGGCGCTGCACTGCCGCGCCGGCGGAGGAGTAGCCCCGCGACGATGGACGGAGTTGCGCCCGCCGCCGAAGCGCCGATCGACGCGGCCGAACCGTTCGCGCTGTTTCGCCCGGCGCGCCAGACGGTGCCGATCGTCTTCACTTCGCCCCACTCGGGGCGCGACTATCCGGCGGAGTTCCTCGCCGCCGCACGGCTCGATCCGCTCGGGCTGCGGCGCAGCGAGGACAGCTTTGTCGATGAGCTGTTCAGCGCCGCCCCCGCGCACGGCGCCCCGCTGCTCGCCGCCACCTTCCCGCGCGCCTTCTGCGATCCCAATCGCGAGGCCTGGGAACTCGATCCGGCGATGTTCGAGGATCCACTGCCCGCCTGGGTCAATGTCGCCAGCCCGCGCGTCGGCGCCGGGCTCGGCACCATCGCGCGCGTCGTCGCCTCCGGCGAGCCGATCTATCGCGGCAAGCTGCGCTTCGCCGAGGCCGAGCGGCGGGTGCAGCGCTACTGGCAGCGCTTCCATGCCGAACTGGCGAGCCTGATCGCCGCGACCCGGGCGCAGTTCGGCGGCTGTCTGTTGATCGACTGCCACTCGATGCCCTCGGGCAGCGCGGAGGGAAGGGGGCGGGTGGAATTCGTGCTCGGCGATGCGCACGGGACCACCTGCGCGCCCCCGATCACCCGCCTGGTCGAGCGGCTCATCGCTGAACGCGGCCACGCGGTGCGGCGCAACGACCCCTATGCCGGTGGCTTCATCACCCGCCATTACGGCCGACCGCGCGACCGCGTGCAGGCGCTGCAGATCGAAATCGCGCGCCACCTCTACATGGACGAGGCTCGGATCGAGAAGCTGCCGTGCTTCGCGGCGATGCAGGCCGAGATCGCCGCCATCATCGCCGGCCTCGTTCGCCAGGGTCCAGCGCTGCTCAGTGGATAAAAAAATGGCGGCGCTTATGGCGCCGCCAAGTTTAGGGAGGAAACGTCCAAGAAAGCAACATCGCGGACTAGCCGCCTTGCTGCGATGCACAATGTAAGGGTGCTGAATGCCCGATGCAAGCGGATTTTTGCAATGCTGTGCCGCGTGCAGCGCAGCATACCGATGTAGTGGGGCATTCGGCCCGGCGCTGTCGGGACGATAAGGGTTTCCTAAGCCCGGCCGCGCGAGAATGGCGCATGGTTTCGCGTCTGAGCGTCGCGCTGCTGGCGATCCTGCTGCCGCTCGCCCCTGAGCGGGCGGGCGCGGAGCCGCCTTGGCTGCTGGCCATGCCGCATGCGCGGCCAGCCGGCGGCGATGGCGTGTCAACCCCTGCGCCGCCGATTCCAGCGGTGGCGATCCCCGGGGTCGTTATTCCAGGCGTGGCGATTTCGGGGCCGGCCCCGCAGGCGCTCGGCGCTGCGACGCTGCCGGCCGGATCGGCCTGGACCCTGTGCCGCCCGGCCATCGCCCGGGCGGAGCGGGCCTATGGCCTGCCCGATCATCTGCTCGCCGCCATCGCCCGGGTCGAGAGTGGCCGCCGCGCGCCGGGCAGCGGGGCGTGGCAAGCATGGCCCTGGACCATCGACGCGGAGGGCGAGGGCCAGTTCCTGGACAGCAAACCGGCCGCCATCGCCGCCGTGCGGGCCTTGCAGGCGCGTGGGGTCGCCTCGATCGATGTCGGGTGCCTGCAAGTCAACCTGATGCACCACCCGCACGCCTTCGCCTCGCTGGACGAAGCCTTCGACCCCGACGCCAATGCCGCCTACGCCGCGCGGTTTCTCACCCAGCTCTATCAGCAGGCGGGCAGTTGGCCGCAGGCGGCGGCGCTGTATCACTCCGCGACCCCGGCGCTGGCCGCCGACTACCAGCGCAAGGTCCTGGCCGCCTGGCCGGAGGAACGCGCCTACGCCGGGTTGGGGCCGGCGCCGGGGATGGTTTCACCGCCCCTGGCCGCGTCCTACTCCGGCGCCGGCGTCGCCACGCTGAGCGCATTTGCCCGCGCTCCGCCCGCGCGGGTGATCCCGCTCGCCGGCGCTGCTCCCGCCGCGGCGGCGCTGCGGCGCGATCTCGCGTCCTACCGGGCGGCGCCGGTGCTGCTCGCCGCCGCCCCGCCGCCGGCGGCGCCGAGCGAACTCGCGGGCCCGGCCCCCGTGTTGCGCCCGTTGCGCTGACGCACCCAGGCGCGAGCCGTCGCGCGGAGCTCTTCGAGACTATCAGCGGCCGGCCCCCAGCCGAGACGCGTCCGCGCGCGGGCGGCATCGACGACGAAGTCTCCGATCAGGCTCTGCATCATCGCCTCGCGCCCGAGCACGCGGCCGATGCCGGCCAGGAGGCTCGGGACCAGGGGCACCAAGCGGGCCGGCCGGCCGAGCCCTTCGGCGAGCGCGCGCACCACGTCCGGCGTGGTGATCGGCGCGGCATCGGCGGCGAGGAATGTCTCGCCGTCGGCGGCAGGCTCGCTCACGCACAGCGCGATCAGGGCGCAGAGCGGGCCGATGGTGACGAAGCTGCGCCGATTGCGGATGGCCCCGAGCGGCAACGGGACGCCGGCCTGGATCGCGCGCATCAGCAGATTGAGATTGCCCGGACAGCCCGGCCCGATCACCGCCGTCGGACGCACCACCGCGAGCGCCGTGGCCGATCCGGACAGTTCCGCCAGGACCGCCGCCTCGCCGGCGGACTTGCTGGCGGCGTAGTCATCCGGCGGCGCGATCGGGCTTGTCTCCCTGATTGGCGCGGCGAGCGCGCGGCCATGCACGCCCGCGGAACTGATCAGCACGAACCGCGCGACACCCGCCAGCCGCGCCGCCCGTGCCAGGCGCGCGGCGCCGTCGCGATTGACGTCCATGGCCTCCGCCGCGCCCGTGCCGCGGCGGTGGGCGAGGCCGGCGGCATGGACGAACCCGTCACACCCCGCGAGCCCCGCTTCCCAGCCGGCGATCGGCGCCCGCAGGTCGCCATAGGCGACGGTCTCGGCCTCCGTCACCGCTGCCGCGCGCCGGCCCTCCACCACCGCGATGCCGGCGGCGCGCAGATGGCGCGCCACGGCCGCGCCGATGAACCCGTCGGCGCCGGAGACGAAGACCCGGCGGATCACGCTCAGCCGAATTCGGCCCGGATGGCGCCCGAATGGGCGCCGAGCGCCGGAACCGGACCCAGGACGCGCGCGCCGTCCGAAAAGATCGCCGGCGGGGCGACGATGGCGACCTCGCCGTTCGGCGTCGCCACGCTCGCCCGGCGCAGCGCCGGGTGATGCTGGAAGCCCGCCAGGTCGTTGACGAAACCATAGGCGGTGTTGGCAGCCCGCAGCTTCGCCGCCGCCACCTCGCGCGTCAGCCCGGCGAAGGCGGCGGCGACATGGGCATCGACCATGGCGCGGTGTTCGACGCGGATCAGATTGGTTTCGAACCCCGGGCGGCGCGGCAGGTCCGGCTCTTCGAGGAACTTTGCGCAGAACTCCGCCCATTCGCGCTCGTTCTGGATCGCGATCAGCACCGAGCCGCCATCGGCGAGCGGGAAGGCACCGTAGGGACAGAGCGATGGATGGGCGAGGCCGACGCGCGGCGGTGCGACGCCGGTGCCCTCGAACATCAGCAGCGGCACCGTCATCCAGTCGGCCATCCCGTCGAACAGGCTGACGGCGACGCCCTTCCCGGCGCCGCTGGCGGCACGGGCGAAGAGCGCTTCCAGCACCCCGGCATGGGCCGCCATGCCGCAGGCGATATCGCAGGCCGAGACACCGATGCGGCCGGGCCCCGCCGGGTGGCCCGTGACCGTCACCAGCGCCGATTCCGCCTGCACCAGCAGATCGTACGCCTTCATCGTGGCGTATTCGCCGGACTCGCCGTAGCCGCTGATATCGACGGTGATCAGCCGCTTGTGGCGCGCGCGCAGCTCGGCCGAGCCGAAGCCGGCCCGCGCCGCCGCCCCCGGGGCGAGATTCTGGATGAACACGTCCGCGCGTTCGAGGATGCGATGCAGCAGCGCTGCGTCATCCTGGTTCTTGAGGTCGGCGACGAGGCTTTCCTTGCCGCGGTTGAGCCAGACGAAATAGCTCGACTGGCCGGCGGCGGCGCGGTCGTAGCCGCGGGCGAAATCGCCCTCCGGGCGCTCCAGCTTGATCACGCGCGCCCCGGCATCGGCCAGGCGGGAGCTGCAATAGGGCGCCGCCACCGCCTGCTCGAACGACAGCACGAGGAGTCCTTCCAGCGGTCGTGCCTGGCTCATCGTTCCCCTCCCTCATGGCCTGACTCGGTTGTGCACCGTGGCCGCCGCGCCATCAAGCCGGCTTGCCGGACGCGCCCGCGCGTCGCAGCATGCGCCACGGGGAGACTCCAATGACCGAAGCGGGCTGGCAGGACGAGGTTTTCGAGGCGCTGAAGGCTGCGAACATACGGCAAGTGGGCTACGTGCCCGATGCCGGGCACAAGCGGCTGATCGAGCGCGCCCATGAGGACGCATCGATGCGAGCCGTGGTGCTGACCACCGAGGAGGAGGGCGTCGCGCTGGCTGCGGGCGCCTGGCTCGGCGGGCAGCGCGCGGTGCTGCTGATGCAATCCTCCGGCGTCGGCAACTGCATCAACATGCTGTCACTGCCGGTGAATTGCCGCATGCCGCTGCTCATGCTCGTGACCATGCGCGGCGAATGGGGCGAGTTCAACCCGTGGCAGGTGCCGATGGGACGGATCAGTCAATCGGTCCTCGCGCTCGCCGGCGCCAGCGTGCACCGCGCCGAGCATCCCGCCGAAGCCGCGCCGATGGTCGCCGCGGCCGCGTCGCTGGCCTTCGACAGCCAGATCCCGGTCGCGGTGCTGCTGGCCCAGCGGCTGATCGGCGCCAAGGTGTTCGTCCAGTGAGCGCGCTCCTGGACCGGCGCCGTGCCGTCGCCACCCTTCTGCATGAGCCGGGCGATCTGCTGGTCGTCTCCGGCCTCGGTTCGGCCACCTACGACGCCGGCGCGGCCGGTGACCGGGCGGAGAACTTCTATCTCTGGGGGGCGATGGGCGGGGCGGCGATGATCGGGCTCGGCCTGGCGCTGGCGCAGCCCTCGCGGCACGTGCTCGTGCTCACCGGCGATGGCGAGGCCCTCATGGGCCTCGGCGCGCTCGCCACCGCTGCCGCCCAGCGCCTGGACAATCTCGCCATCGCGGTGCTCGACAATGGCCGCTTCGGCGAGACCGGCGGGCAACGGAGCCACACCGCCCTCGGCGCCGATCTGGCCGCCATCGCCCGCGGCTGCGGCTGGGAGCGGACCGCCATCGTCGACGACGCGGCGGGTCTCGCCGCGCTGGTGCCAAGGCTGCGGCGCGAGCCGGTCTTCGCCGTCATCCGCATCGCGCCCGCCGAGCCGCCACGCTTCCTGCCGCCGCGCGACGGCGCCCATCTGTGCCACCGCTTCCGTGCCGCGCTCGGAGCCGGCTGAGACTTCAAACCGATAAGAAATGCGTCGCGATCGGGTGACGGATCGCGTCCATCGCGGAATTGATGCGCTTTCGCCGGGTCGTCGGCTTGGCCCGGCCAGTGCGGTTCGTTTATGCTGCGTCTCTTGATCCGGGGCGGTGACGGACGATTTGCAGGACGGTCCGGGGTCGCGGAGAGGATGTAAGGGGCATGCGTTTGGGCGTTCGATGGCTGGCGGCAGCCGCCGCGCTGGCGGGGCTGTGCGCCGTTGCGGGCTTGGCGTCGGGCGTATTTCTCGCGCCGCGCCTGCACGCCCAGGCGCCTGCCGCAGCGCCGCTGCCGATTCCTGTGGGCGTCGCCAAGGTAGCCCAGCGCGACGTTCCCGTCCATCTGGTGGGCATCGGCAACGTCCAGGCGCTGTACTCGGTGCTGGTGCGTGCCCGCGTCGACGGCTATCTCGACCGGATCTTGTTCGCCGAGGGCCAGGAGGTTCACAAGGGCGATCTGCTCGCGATCATCGACCCGCGCCCCTATCAGGCGGCGCTCGATCAGGCGATCGCGCAGAAGGCCAAGGACGATGCCGGGCTCGTCACCGCCAGGCTCGATCTCGTCCGCTACCAGCATCTCGCGCGCACCGATTTCGCCCCGCGCCAGCAGGTCGATGACCAGCAGGGCGCGGTCGATCAGCTCACCGCCGCGATCAAGGGAGACCAGGCGAACATCGAAGCTGCGGCGCTCAATCTCTCCTACACGCGGCTGGTCTCGCCGATCGACGGCAAGATCGGCCTGCGCATGGTCGATCCCGGCAACCTGATCCATGCGACGGACTCGGCCGGCATCGTCACGATCGCGCAGATCCATCCGATCACGGCGGTCTTCACCCTGCCGGAGGAGGCGCTGCCACAGGTGACGGCGGCGATGCGGGAGGGCGTGGTGCCGGTGCTGGCCTATCTCTCGGACCATCGCACCCGGCTGGCCGAGGGGCGGCTGTTGACACCCAACAACAGCGTCGATGCCACCACCGGCACGATCCAGCTCAAGGCGATCTTCGACAATGCCGACAACGCGCTCTGGCCCGGCGCGTTCGTCGAGGCACGAGTCGAAGTGCGGCGGCTGGCCGGCGCGCTCACGGTTCCGGAGGCCGCGGTGCAACGCGGCCAGTCCGGCCTGTTCGTGTTCGTCGTCCAGCCGGACGAGCGGGTGGCGTTGCGGCCGGTGAAGGAAGCGCTGGAACAGGACGGCACCGCCGTGATCACCGAGGGGCTGCACGCCGGTGAAACCGTGGTCACCAGCGGCCAGTCCCGGCTGCAGAACGGCACCCGCGTCGCGACCCACGCGGATGCGGTGGCCGACCATACCGGCTCGGGCGGCTGAGACCCCGCCGTGAGCATCTCCACTCCCTTCATCAAGCGCCCGATCGGGACCTCGCTGCTTATGGCGGCGATCCTGCTCGTCGGCATCGCCGCCTATCCGTTCCTGCCCGTTTCGCCGCTGCCCGAGGTCGAGTTCCCGACCATCGTCGTCAGTGCGCAGTTTCCCGGTGCCAGTCCCGCCACCATGGCCTCCTCGGTCTCGACCCCGCTCGAGGAGCAGTTCACCCAGGTTCCCGGCGTCTCGCAGCTGACCTCGATCAGCGTGCTCGGCCAGAGCCTGATCACCATCCAGTTCGATCTCAATCGCAACATCGATGCTGCGGCCAGCGACGTGCTGGCGGCGATCAACGCCGCGGGCGGACAGCTGCCGAAAAACCTGCCCTCGCCGCCGACCTACCAGAAGGTCAATCCGTCGGACACACCGATCCTGCTGCTCGCGGTGCAGTCCGAGACGCTGCCGCTGACGGTGGTGGATGACTACACCGAGAACGTCATCACCCAGCAGATCTCGCAGATCACCGGCGTCGGGCAGGTTTTCATCGCCGGCAAGCAGAAGCCGGCGGTCCGCATCGAGGCCGACCCCGACAAGCTCATCGCCCGCGGCCTGACGCTCGAAGACATGCGCCAGGCGATGATGCAGGCGACCACCAATGCGCCCAAGGGCAGCATCGACGGGCCGCGCCGCGCCTTCGGCGTCTACGACAACGACCAGCTTATGAACGCTGCGGACTGGAACAAGGTGATCGTTGCCGCGCATGACGGTGCGGTGGTCCGCGTGCGCGATATCGGGCGCGCCATCGATGGCGCCGAGAACCGGGAGCTGGCCGCATGGCTGACCGGCCATCGCGGCATCCTGGTCGCCGTGTTCAAGCAGCCGGGCGCCAACGTCATCGACACGGTGGAGCAGATCCTGGCCCGCCTGCCGAGGCTGCAGGCCTCGGTGCCGCCGGCGATCCAGCTCACCACCCTGGTCGACCGCACGCAGACGATCCGCGCCTCGATCGAGGATGTCGAATTCTCGATGGCCCTGGCGGTGGCGCTCGTGGTGCTGGTGATCTTCCTGTTCCTGCGCACGCTGTGGGGAACGGTGATCCCCTCGGTCGCGGTGCCGCTGGCCCTCGTCGGCACCTTCGCGGTGATGTATCCGCTGGGCTACAGCCTCGACAATTTTTCGCTCATGGGTCTCACGATCGCGGTCGGCTTCGTGGTCGACGACGCCATCGTCATGCTCGAGAACATCTACCGCTATATCGAGGAGGGCATGAAGCCGATGGACGCGGCCCTGAAGGGCGCCGGCGAGATCGGCTTCACCATCGTATCGATCAGCCTGTCACTGATCGCGGTGTTCATTCCTCTGCTGCTGATGGGCGGCTATGTCGGGCGGCTGTTCCGCGAGTTCGCGATGACCGTCTCGATCGCGGTGATGGTCTCGGCGGTGGTGTCACTGACGCTGACCCCGATGATGAGCTCGCGCTTCCTGCGCCACGAAACCGGCCAGCACGGGTTCTTCTACAATGTCATGGAGGCCGGGTTCGACGCCGTCGTGCGCTTCTATGCCCGCACGCTGGACGTGGCACTCCGCCATCGCTTCATCACGCTGCTGGTGTTCCTGGCCACGATGGCGCTCAGCGTTCACCTCTACATCGCGATTCCGAAGGGCTTCTTTCCGGAGCAGGATATCGGTCTCATCATCGGCGTCTCGGACGGCGCGCAGGACGTTTCGTTCGCTGAGATGTACCGTCGTCAGGAGGCGCTGAACGACGTCATCAGCGCCGACCCCAACGTCATGTCGTATTCGTCCTACATCGGCCCCGGCTTCGGCGGCCAGACGGCGAACAACGGGCGCGTCTACATCAACCTCAAGCCCTGGGGTGAGCGCAAGCTGACGGCGCAGCAGGTGATCGAGGAGCTGCGGCCGAAGCTCGCCGCCGTCGAGGGTGTGCGGCTCTATCTGCAGGCGGGGCAGATCATCCGTGTCGGCGGGCGGCTGTCGCGAACCATGTACGAATACACGCTGCAGGACGCCGATCTCGACGAACTGAGCGAGTGGTCACCAAAACTGCTGGCGAAGATGCGCGCCCTGCCGATGCTTCGCGATGTCGCCACCGACCAGCAGATGGGTGGCACGGCCGCGACCATCCATATCGATCGCGACAAGGCGGCAAGCCTCGGCATCCAGCCGCAACTGATCGACGACACGCTCTACGACGCATTCGGCCAGCGCGAGGTGGCGCAGTTCTTCACCCAGGTCAATTCCTACTGGGCGATCCTCGAAGTGCCGCCGGACATGGCCGGCAAGGTGGCGACGCTCGATCTGCTCTATGTCCGCACGCCTGCGGGCAAGCTGGTGCCGCTCTCCACCTTCGCACGTTGGGATACGACCCAGCCGGTGGCGCTCTCCGTCAGCCATCAGAGCATGTTCCCGGCGGTGACGATCTCCTTCAACCTGGCTCCCGGCGCGGCGCTCGGCGATGCCGTGAAGTCTATCCAGCAGGCCGAACTCGAACTGGGCCTGCCACCGACGGTGCAGGGCTCGTTCCAGGGTACCGCGCAGACCTTCCAGTCCTCGCTGCGCAGCCAGCCGTACCTGATCGCCGCCGCGCTGATCGCCGTCTACATCATTCTCGGCGTGCTCTATGAGAGCTACATCCTGCCGCTCACCATCCTGTCGACGCTTCCATCCGCCGGCGTCGGCGCGTTGCTGCTGCTCATGCTGCTGGGCTATCCGCTGACGGTGATGGCGCTGATCGGCATCATCCTGCTCATCGGCATCGTCAAGAAGAACGGCATCATGATGGTGGATTTCGCCATCAATGCGGAGCGGCATGAGGGCCAGGAACCGCTCGCGGCGATCCGCCAGGCCTGTCTCCTGCGCTTCCGCCCGATCCTGATGACGACGCTGGCCGCGATGCTTGGCGGGCTGCCGCTGATGCTCGCCACCGGCGCCGGTTCCGAACTCCGCCGGCCGCTCGGCGTCACCATGGTCGGCGGACTCGCGCTCAGCCAGCTTCTGACGCTCTACACCACACCGGTGGTGTATCTCTATCTGGACCGCCTGCAGCATTGGCTTGCACCAAAGCAGAAGAGGCAGGTGCCGCGGCTGGCGAGCAAGCTAGGCGCTGCCGGGGATTGAGGCGCGCTTCGCCTCGATCGCGTCCCAGATCGAGCCGGCCGGGTTGCTGCCATCGAAGCGCGCGATCTCCTGGATGCCGGTCGGCGAGGTGACGTTGATCTCGGTGAGATAGTCCCCGATCACGTCGATGCCGACGAAAATCAGCCCCTGCTCGCGCAGCGTCGATCCGATGCGCGCGCAGATCTCGCGCTCGCGCGGGCTCAGCGCCGACTTCTCCGGCCGGCCGCCGACATGCATGTTCGACCGCGCCTCGCCTGCAGCCGGCACGCGGTTCACCGCGCCCACCGGCTCGCCATCCACCAGCACGATGCGCTTGTCGCCACGCCGCACCGCCGGCTCGTAGCGCTGGAACATCAAAGGCTCGCGCGAACGCGCGAAATGCATTTCCAGGAGTGACGCCAGGTTCTCGTCGTCCTCCCGGATGCGGAACACGCCGGCGCCGCCGTTGCCGTAGAGCGGCTTGACGATGATGTCGCGGAACTCGTCGCGGAAGGCGCGGATCGCTTCGAGGTCCCAGGTGATCAGCGTCGGCGGCATGAGTTCGGGAAATCGGGTGACCAGGATCTTCTCCGGCGCGTTGCGCACCGAAGCCGGGTCGTTGACCACCAGCGTGCGCGGGTGGATATGTTCGAGCAGATGGGTCGCGGTGATATAGGCCATGTCGAACGGGGGATCCTGGCGCATCAGCACCACGTCCATCATAGCCAGATCGGCCCGCTCCTCGACCCCGAAGCTGAAATGCTGCCCACGCTCGCGCCGCACCGTGACCGGACGCACCCGCGCGAACAGGCGCCCATCGCGCAGCGCCATGTGACGCACCTCGTAGTGCCACAGCGCATGGCCGCGTGCCTGAGCCTCCAGCATCAGCGCGAAACTCGAATCCGCGTCGATGTTGATCGACTCCATCGGGTCCATCTGCACCGCGACCTTGAGTTTGCGCATGCCGTCTCCTCGTGTCCTGTCCAGCTCGGTATCGCCGCGGGGGCGTTAGTGCAGGCGCGCGCGCAGCGCGCTCATCGCTGCCCGCGCCTGCGCCGCCTCCGGCGCGATGCGCAGCATGTCGCCGGCACAGGCCAGCGCGCCGGCGAGGTCATCCTGCCGCAGCCGGCGCAGCAGGATGTTGTTCTGCAGTCGCAGCAGCACCGCCCGCGTCGTCATCGGCGCCAGCACCCCGGCCCCGAGGCGGATGCCACCCTCCGGCTCGGCCTTGCGCCGCAACTCCCGCGCGTCGACGGCGGCGCCGCCATTGAATGGATCGAGGACCGCCAGCCCCTTGGCCCCGTCCAGCCCGACCATGAAATGGCCGGGGAAATCGATGCCGAAACTCGTCCATCCAGCGGCGCGCGCGGCGTGCAGCCACAGAATGCCGAGGGTCACCGGCAGCCCGCGGCGGCGTTCGATCACCCGCAACAGGTTGGCGTTGGCGAGATCCTCATAGGTCTCGCTGTCGCCGCGATAGCCGTGTTCGCCGGCCAGCAGCCCGGCGAGCCCCTTCACCGCGGCGGCGGCCGTTTCCACCCCGGCGATGAGCGCGGCCGCTTCGCGCGCGATTTCGGACAGATGCGCGCGTGCCGTCTCGATATCCACCTCCGGCGCGTCGACACGGCCCAGCTGCAGCGCCGCGTCGGCGATGTCGATCTCATCGTCCTCAAGCTGGCCGATGGCGCTGAGCGCCGCGCGCGGGTCGGTCTCCATGGGCGGAGTGTGGCCTGTCCTGGGGCGCGTCGGCAAGCGTGTCGGGGTGCGGCGCGCATCTATCGGCCGCGCCGTACGGCCTCGCTGCTCACCGGTGCGGCTTCATTGCCCCATGCACTGCGTATATAGGTCAACACTGCTGCTACGCTTGCGTCGTCCAGCCGCCAGCCGAGCGCAGGCATCGCCGGTCCGGTGGGGGCCGCGCCGGTGGCGGCGGCTCGGCCGCCATGCAGCACCACGGTGATCAGCGTGTCCGGCCGGGCCGACTGAACGGCGGAGCTGCCCGCCAAGCGGGGAAACAGTCCGGGCACACCCTCGCCGTTGGCGCGGTGGCAGGCGGCGCAGGCATCGGCATAGATCGCCGCCCCGATCCTGCCGTTCGGTACTGGCGATGGCGCCGCGGCCGGCTGCGACAGCGGCGCGTCCTGCTTTAAATAGAGCGCGATGGCGCGGAGGTCCGCCATCGTCAGCCGTGCCGTCGAATTCTCCACCACCTCGGCCATCGGTCCCGCCGCCAGCGCACGCCCATTGCTCCCGGTAGCGAGATAGCGTTCGATGTCGTCGAGGCTCCAGCCGCCGAGGCCGGCGCGCGGATCGCCGCCGAGGTCCGGGGCGAACCAGCCGCGCACGCGTCCACCGCCCAGTACCCCCGGTTCGGGGTCGGCGCCGAGCGCGCCCTTCGCGCCATGGCAGGCGCCGCAATGGCCGAGGCCCTCGACGAGATAGGCGCCGCGGTTCCACGCCATCGAGCGGCCGGGGTCGGCGACGAAGGGGGCAGGGCGGAAATAGAGCGCGTCCCAGAAGACCATCAGCGGGCGCAGGTTGAAGGGAAAGCCGAACCCCGCCCCGCGCGCCGGGTTGGCGACCGGGGTCAGCGTTGCCAGAAAGGCGCGGATGGCCAGCAGATCCTCGTCGCGCACGGCGCTGAAATAGACATACGGGCAGGCGGGGTAGAGACGCGCGCCGTCGGGGCGGAGGCCGCGCCTCAGGGCACGGAGAAAATCGGCGTCGGACCAGGCCCCGAGCCCGCTGGCGCGGTCGGGCGTCAGGTTGGGCGCGATGATCGGTCCGAACGGCGTCTCGATCGCCCGTCCGCCGGCGAACGGGGTGCCGCCCGGAGCGGTGTGGCAGGCGACGCAATCGCCGACGGTAGCCAGATAGCGCCCACGCTCAGCCGGGGTCTCGGCCCTGGTCTCATCGGAGGCGGCCGCGACGAGCGCGGCGAGCAGCCCGAGCATGGCGAGCACCCTCATCGCGGCACCAGGGGCCCCGGGGCCGGGAGATAGCGGGTGAGGATCGCATTCGCCGCGTGAAGCGCGAGCGCGGCGACGGTGCCGGTCGGGTTGTAGCTGGGATTCTGCGGAAACGACGATGCGCCGACGACGAACAGGTTCGCCACGTCCCAGCTCTGGAGCCATGGATTGACCACGCTCGTGGTCGGATCCGGCCCCATCACCGCGCCGCCGACATTGTGCGTGCTCTGGTACGGCACGACGCTGTACGGCCCATGCCTCTGGTTCACCACCATCTCCGCCGGGCCCATGGCACGGCCGATCTCGGCCAGCCGGTCGGTGGCGTGCTGGATCATGCGCAGATCATTGGCGTGGAAATCGAAGGTCATGCGCAGCAGCCGGCGCCCGTGCCGGTCCTGATAGGTCGGATCGAGATCGAGCCAGGCACCGCGATGACTGAGTGAGCTGCCCGACGCGCCGAGGCGCACGTTGCGCAGGTAGTCGCGCGCCACCGCATGTTTCCACGCCCCACCCCAACGCGGCGTGCCTGGGCGCGTCGGGCGCGACTGGATCGGTCGTCCGCCGGATTGCATCGCCGCCAGATGTGCCCCGCCGATGAACCCCAGCCGCGCATGGTCGCGCCCTTCGGCATTCAGATCGTCCACTACCATCCCCAGCGCACCGGCGCCGATGAAGGGATTGAAGCGGGTCTCGTCGAAGAAGAGCTGCACCGAGGCGGTCGTCTGATAGGCGTAGTTGCGGCCGACGACGCCGCTGCCGTCACGCGGATCATAGGGCTGCCCGATGCCGGAGAGCAGCAGAAGCCGCACATTCTCGAACGTGTAGGCGGCGAGAATGACCAACTCCGCCCGCTGGTACCGCTCGATCCCGTCGGCGTCGACATAGCGCACGCCGCGCGCGTGCCGCCCGTCCGGCGTGCGCGCGATCTCGAGCACCTCGGCTCCGGTGCGCAGCGCGACATTGGGACGCCGGCGCAGCGCCGGCATCAGCACGGTTTGCGGGCTGGCCTTGGAATAGTTGCCGCAGCCGAACCGCTCGCAGAACCCGCAATAGCTGCACGGCCCGATCACCACGCCGAGCGAATTGGTGTAGGGCTCGGACAGATTGGCCGAAGGCTGCGGGAACGGGTGATAGCCGAGCGCCCGCGCCGCCTCGGCGAAGCGGGTCGGCGCTAGGGTCATGCGCATCGGCGGCGTCGGGTAGTCGCGCTGGCGCGGGCCCTCGAACGGGTTGCCGCCCTCCTGGCGGTGCCCGCGCAGGTTCCCCGCCCGGCCGGAGATGCCGGCGAGATATTCGAACCGGTCGTAGAAGGGTTCGAGTTCGGCGTAGCTCACGCCCCAATCCTGGATGGTGGCATCACTCGGGATCACGTCGTGGCCGTGGGCGTTGGCGAGGTGGCTGCGGAGCACGAAGTCGCTGGGGCGGAACCGCCAGGTCTGGCCGTTCCAATGCACCCCTCCGCCGCCGGCCCCCGAGGCCGGAAGGAACGAGCCCCATTGGCGCACCGGCAGCGCGGTCTGGCCGACGCGGTTGCGGAAGGTGATGGTATTCTGCGCCGTCGGAACGACGAGATCGTGGCGCACCGCATAGCGCAGCTCATCCGGCGCGAAGCCGGGGGGGAAATCGCTCGCCGTGTCGCGATACGGACCCCGTTCGAGCACGACGACGCCGAGCCCGGCGGCGCTCAGCGCCTCGGCGATCAGCGCTCCGGACCAGCCGAAGCCGATGATGACGACATCGGCCGCGGGCAAGGCGTCAGCCGGCATCGTGCCATCCCGGGCGACCGCCGATGCCGACCGGCGGGAGCGTATAAGCGGCGCCATGGCGTTCGACCCAGTCGCGGTAGTCATACCGCGCCCCGGGGAAGCCGATCAGGCGCCAGCCCGCCATCTGGCGGTTGCCGCCATGGATCGGGTCGGCGAAGAACCCCTCCATGGTCATCTGCAGCACCAGGTCGAACCAGGCGCGTGCATTGACGCCGGCGAGCGACCGCGTGCCGTCCTCGATCTCGGACAGCAGCCGGTCCTGCCCCGCTGGCGGCAGCGCGGCGAATGCGCGGCCGACGAAAGCGGCGCGGCAATGGGCTTCGAGCGCGGCGAGGCCGGCGCGCATGCGCACGGCAGGCGTGAGCGGGGACTGCAGCCCCTGTTCCGGCGTTCCGTCCAGGAAGGGCGGCAGCAGGTAGAGGGACTCGCTGCGTCCGAACGGGCCGGCAAGCTGGCGGTCGATGAACAGGGCGCAGCCCGCCTCGCGGCCGCCGGGCCCGAGCTCGTCGGGTGGGATCAGCCGATCGACGATCGCCTCGAGGGTCGCCGCCTCGGCCAGGGTCAGCACCTGGTAGGGTCCCGGCAGGACTGGGTGAGGCGGAGGGCTTCCCGTCTGTGGCATCGGTGGGTTCGGGCCGGCGCAGGCGGCCAGCGCCAGCAATGCGGTCGAGGCCAGCCACGCGCGCCGACCCTGCATGCCGGTCTAGTTCGGGTCGGTCGCGAGCTGCGCTCGCGCCGCGGCGATGAGGTCGCGCTGCGCCGCGGTAGGGGCGGGATAGCTGAGATCAAGCCGCTCCAGCGCCTCGATCATCGCCGCGACAACGAGCAGATGGGCGAACCATTTATGGTCTGCCGGGACGATGAACCACGGCGCATGCGGCTTCGCCGTGGCGGCGATAGCCTCCTCGTAGGCCGCTATGTAGCCATCCCAGTACTGTCGCTCGGCGAGGTCGGTGGGCCGATATTTCCAGTTCTTGTGCGGGTCGTCGAGCCGCGCGAGCAGCCGGCGCTTCTGTTCGGAGCGGGAGATGTGCAGGAAGAACTTCAGCACCACCATGCCCTGCCGCGCGAGATAGGTCTCGAAGGCGGCGATGTCCTCGAACCGGTGCCGCCAGAACTCCTTGCCGTGCGCGGCGTGCGGCAGCCGCTGTGCGGCCAGCAGCTCCGGGTGCATCCTGACCACCAGAACGTCCTCGTAATGGCTTCGGTTGAAGATGCCGATCTGGCCGCGCGCCGGCAGCTTGCGCGTGACGCGCCAGAGGAATCCGTGGGCCAGCTCCTCCGCGCCGGGTTCCTTGAACGAGCTCACCTGCACACCCTGCGGGTTCACGCCCGACATCACGTGCTTGATGGTGCCGTCCTTGCCGCCGGCATCCATGGCCTGGAAGATGCACAGCAGCGACCAGCGGTCCTGGGCGTAGAGCAGCGATTGCAGCTCCGCGAGGCGCTTCACGTCGCGGGCGAGAATGGTCTCGGCCTCGCCCTTGGCCAGATCGAGTCCCGCGGTATCGGCCGGGTCGATATCGGCGAGGTGGAATTTCCGGCCGTCAGTGAGGCGGTAGCGGTCGAGAATCTTCTCGAGATGTGCGACCGAGGCGCCCAAGGCTATACTGCCCGCTTGACCGCCAGCGGCCCGGGCGCCTGGCAGGTCGGCATGATCTCCATGCGGTTGACGTTGAAATGCGCCGGCAGCCCGACCACCCAGGCCGTGGCCTCGGCGATGTCCTCGGCGGTCAGCGGCTGGGTTCCGGCATAGACCGACGCGGCCTTGTCGGTATCGCCGCGAAACCGGACGCTGCTGAACTCGGTGCCGCCGCACAGGCCGGGCTCCAGGTCCGTCACCCGCACCAGGGTGCCGACCAGATCGGCGCGCAGATTCAAACTGAACTGCTTCACGAACGCCTTGCTCGCCCCGTATACGTGCCCGCCCGGATAGGGGTAGGTGCCGGCGGTCGAGCCGATATTGACGATATGGCCGCGGTTGCGCTCGACCATGCCGGGCAGGAGCGCGCGGGTCATATGGATGAGACCGGTGATGTTGGTCGCCACCATCTGGTCCCAGTCGGCCACGTTCGCGCGATGCGCGGGGTCGAGCCCGAGGGCGAGGCCGGCATTGTTGACCAGCACGTCCACGACCGACCAGCCGTCCGGCAAGGATCGCGGCAGCGCATCGACCGCCGCGAGGTCGGTCACGTCGATCGGGAAGCCGAGCAGCGACGGCCCGAGCTCGGCGGCCAGCGCGTCCAGCCGGTCGCGCCGGCGTCCTGCCGCGATGACGCGGTGGCCGTCGCGGACGAAGCGCGTCGCGATGGCGCGGCCGAAGCCGGCGGTGGCGCCGGTGACGAAGACGGTCAAAGCCATGGCGTTGGTCCCCCTGGTCTCACATTCGCGACGGCGCTGATCAGGCGGCCAGCGCACTGCGTACGGCGGCGAGGGCAGCATCCGCCGCCGCCGCATCGGGCCCGCCGGCCTGTGCCAGGTCCGGTCGTCCGCCGCCGCCTTTGCCGCCCACCGCCGTGCTCGCCGCGCGCACCAGATCCACGGCGCTGAACCGCGGCGCCAGGTCCGGCGAAACGCCGACGACGATGCTCGCCTTCCCCTCGGCGGTCGAGACCAGCGCGACGACGCCGCTGCCGATCTGCTTCTGGATGGCGTCGGCCAGATTCTTCAGGTCGCGTGGTGGAACATCGCCGAGATTGCGCGCGGCGAGGCGGATGCCGTTGATATCCTCGACCGCGGCCGCACCGGCCCCGGTCGCGAGCTTTTTCTGCAGCTCGGCGATCTGCTGCTCGAAGCGCCGCCGCTCATCGAGCAGGATGGCGAGGCGCGCGGGCAGCTCGGCCGGCTGCACCCGGAGCCCCGCCGCGGCCTCGGCCAGCAGGCGCCGCTGCGCCGTCACAGCCTCCAGCGCGGCAGCGCCGGCGACCGCCTCGATCCGCCGCACGCCGGCGCTGACCCCGCCTTCGCCGACGATCTGCAACAGGCCGATATCGCCGGTGCGCGCGACATGGGTGCCGCCGCACAGCTCGATCGAGTAGGCTGCACGGTTGCCCTGGCCGCTTCCCATGGCGACCACCCGCACTTCCTCGCCGTATTTTTCACCGAACAGCGCCATCGCGCCCTCGGCCACGGCCGCTTCGGGGGTCATCAGCCGCGTCGTCACCGCACTGTTCTCGCGGATGCGGGCGTTGACCTCGGCCTCCACCCAGGCCAGCTCCTCGGCGGTGATCGGCTTCGGATGGCTGACATCGAAGCGCAGCCGATCCGGCGCGTTCAGGCTGCCCTTCTGCGTCACGTGCTCGCCGAGGCGGCGGCGCAGCGCTTCGTGCAGCAGATGGGTCGCCGAATGGTGCGCGCGGATGGCGCTGCGCCGCGCATGGTCCACTGCGAGCAGCACCGGTGCGCCGACCCGCGCGCTGCCGGCCTCGACGCGGCCGACATGGACGAACAGATCGCCAAGCTTCTTCTGGGTATCGGTGACAGTGATGAGCAGCCCGTCGGCACCGGTGATGCGCCCCGTGTCGCCGACCTGGCCGCCGCTCTCGGCGTAGAACGGGGTCTGGTTGAGCACGACGGCGACCTCCGCCCCGACCTCGGCCTGCTGGACCTGAACGCCGCCCTCGACCAGGGCGACGATGGTGCCCTCCGCGGTCTCGGTGGCGTAGCCGAGGAATTCGCTGGCGCCGACGCTTTGGCGGAGTTCGAACCAGACGCGCTCGGTCGCCGCCTCGCCGGACCCGACCCAGGCGGCGCGCGCGCGGGCCCGCTGCTCGGCCATCGCGGCCTCGAAACCCTCGACATCGACGCCACGGCCCTGCTCGCGCAGCGCGTCCTGCGTCAGGTCGAGCGGAAAGCCGAACGTGTCGTAGAGGCGGAAGGCCACAGCCCCGGGCAGCGACTGGCCGGCACCGAGACGCTCGGTCTCCTCGCTCAGCAGGTGCAGGCCGCGCTCCAGCATCGCCTTGAAGCGGGTCTCCTCGAGCTCGAGCGTTTCGGTGATCAGGGTCTCGGCGCGGCCGAGTTCGGGGTAAGCCACGCCCATCTGGCGCACCAGCGCCGGCACCAGCCGGTGCATCAGCGGCGCGCGCGTGCCCATCATGTGCGCGTGGCGCATGGCGCGGCGCATGATGCGGCGCAGCACGTAGCCGCGCCCCTCGTTGGAGGGCAGAACGCCGTCGGCGATGAGGAACGAGGTCGCGCGCAGATGGTCGGCGATGACGCGATGGCTGACCTTGTGCGGCCCGTCCGGCGCGACCCCCGAGGCTTCGGCGGAGGCCATGATCAGCGCGCGCAGCGTGTCGGTATCGTAGTTGTCGTGCTTTCCCTGCATGATGGCGGCGACACGCTCGAGCCCCATGCCGGTGTCGATCGAAGGGCGCGGCAGCGGCGTGCGCACGCCGGGCGGTCCCTCCTCGAACTGCATGAACACCAGGTTCCAGATCTCGATGAACCGGTCGCCGTCCGCCTCGGCGCTGCCCGGCGGGCCGCCAGGCACGGACGCGCCGTGATCATAGAAGATTTCGGAGCAGGGCCCGCAGGGGCCGGTATCGCCCATGCGCCAGAAATTGTCCGCCGTATCGATGCGGATGATCCGGCTCTCCGGCAGGCCGGCAATTTTGCGCCAATGCGTAGCGGCCTCGTCATCATCGGCATAGACGGTGACGAGGAGGCGCTCGGCGGGAAGGCCGAAATCGCGCGTCACCAGCTCCCAGGCATAGGCGATCGCTTGTTCCTTGAAATAGTCTCCGAAGCTGAAATTGCCCAGCATTTCGAAGAACGTGTGATGCCGGGCGGTGTAGCCGACATTGTCGAGGTCGTTGTGCTTGCCGCCGGCACGGACACATTTCTGCGCGGTTGCCGCGCGCTTGTAGGGGCGCTTCTCCTGACCGGTGAAGACGTTCTT
The DNA here is from genome assembly GCA_021845595.1 of Pseudomonadota bacterium. GTDB lineage: Bacteria > Pseudomonadota > Alphaproteobacteria > Acetobacterales > Acetobacteraceae > JAJZVV01. The sequence goes on from JAJZVV010000002.1 coordinate 62,112, forward strand.
GAACTGCACCATGCCGGCGTTGGTGAACAGCAGGGTCGGGTCGTTGCGCGGCACCAGGGGCGAGCTCGCCACCGGCTCATGGCCGTTGCGCGCGAAGAAATCGAGGAAGGCGGCGCGGATATCGTTGCTGGTCTGCATGCTCGGGCGGGCTTCCTGGGCGTCGATCCGGGGAGAGGGTTCGCTCTCCCCGGATGTGTCACGAATCCAGCCGCACCGCCAGAGAGAGCGGTATGACGTGCCTCGACGGTCTCACGGCCAGGGCGTGGCGAAGGCCGCCGGCCCGCCCGGCAGATCGATCGTCGCCGTCGGCGTGAGGGTGCCATCCTGCCAGCGGAAGGCGATCAGCTTATGGTCGCGGAAATTCTGCGCCAGGATCATCCGTCCATCGCGCGAGAAGGCGATGCCCTGGGCCCAGCCGCCGGCGGGTGCTTCGGCCAGGCGTTTCAGACGTCGCCCGGCCTGCGTCGGCGCGCCGGGCTCGGGCGGCTGCACCGCGTAGAGGGTCAGCATGCCCTGATCATGGTAGAAGACGCTGCCGGGCGCCTTGATCGAGCCATTGATCGAAATCACCGCCATCATCGAGCCATCGGGCGAGAATTTCACCGATTCCGGCCCGGACGGCACCGGCACCGTGTCGATGACCCGCGGCGGGGTGGCCTTCATGTCGATCAGACTGACCGTGTCGACATCGCCATCGCCGCGCCCGACGCTGGTGATCGCGGCGAGATCCCCGGCGGCATCGAGGTCCATGGTGTCAGGGGCGAATCCGGCCGTGAGCGGGCGTGGATCGACGGTGATGGTGGTGCCGGCGATGTGCAGCAGATTGATGGTGTTGTCGCCGGTGCGGCTGACCAGCGCGGTCTTGCCGTCACGGCTGATGATGAGCCCCTGCGGGATCGACTTGGGGTTGCCGAGATCGACGGTGCCGGCGGGGCTCAGACTGTGGCCGGCGATGGTGAACACGGAGACCGTTCCGGCATTGCGGTTGGTCACCAGCGCCATGGTGCCGTCCGGCGTGATGCGGACGGCGGTCGCGCCGGTGCCGGCATGCACCGTCTGAACCACGCGGGGCGGCGAGGCGGTGAGATCGAGCACGCTCACCCGATCATCCGGCGAGGCCCCGTCCGGCGAGGCCGGATCGGCCTTGGTCGAGGCGGTGACGAGGGCGTAGCTGGCGTCGGGGGCGATGGCGATCGCCATCGGCGGGCCGATGTCGCTGAACGGGACATCGACCGTGGTGACGAGGCGGGGCGGGAACGACGAAACGTCGATCACGGAGACATTGTCGGGTTTGGCGTTGGGCAGACCGCGCGGTTTGCCGTCGACGACCGTCGTATGGTTGTCGTTGCCCGAGAGCGCGATGTCCGGCGCCGCGGCCCGCGACGTGAGAGCTGTCCCGGCGAGCAGCGCGATCGCGCAGAGCGTCCGGCCTGCGAGTGCGGATGGGCTTGGCATGTTTTCTCCCCTGGCATTGTGGGGTGAAGAATAGCGCCGGAGACTGGCGCGGCGGAAGGGCGCGAACGACGTCTGCGGAATTCGCAGGACCGATAAGCGGCTGAGGAATGGCTTGCCCCTCCGGGCCGCTTCGTCTAATTTCGCGATCTCCGGATCGGGCTCTGTCCCGCCGGCGCGATCGACAACGAAACAATGGGCTGCAAGGGCCCAATCGGGGGGGCGAGCGTGGCAAGCGCGACCGGGTGCGGCGTGCGGGTGCAGCGATGAGCGGAGTGAGTGGCGTGTTGCTCGAGATCCGCGATGTCGCCATGCGCTTTGGCGGCGTGGTTGCGCTGGCGGGTGTTTCGTTCGATGTCGGGCGGCGGGAAATCTGCGGCCTGATCGGGCCGAATGGGTCGGGCAAGACGACCCTGTTCAACTGCATCAGCGGCATCTACCGCAGCACCGCCGGCAGCATCCGCTTCGACGGCCATCTCCTCACCGGCGCCAAGCGCCATCGCATGATCGGCTACGGGATCGGACGGACTTTCCAGAATCTGGCACTGTTCCGCACCATGAGCGTGCGCGAGAACATCCTCGTCGGCGCACACCATTTCGGCCGTGCCGGCTTCATCGCCAGCGCGCTGCGCGCGCCGGGCGCCCGGGCCGAGGAGACCAGCGCGCGGCAGCGGCTGAGCACGGTGCTGGACATGCTGGAGCTCGGCGCGGTCGCCGAGCACCTCGTCGCCAGCCTGCCATTTGCCACCCAGAAGCGTGTCGAGCTGGCACGGGCCTTGATCAGTTCGCCGCAATTGCTGCTGATGGACGAGCCGGCCGGCGGACTCAACCACAGTGAAGTCGATCAGCTCGCCGACCTCATCCGCGCCATCCGCGACCGGATGGCGATCAGTATCCTGCTCGTCGAGCATCACATGAACCTCGTGATGCGCGTCTCGGACCGGGTCGTTGCGCTCGAGTTCGGCAGCAAAATCGCCGATGGCTCGCCTGCCACGGTGCAGTCCGATCCCGAGGTGATCCGGGCCTATCTCGGCGGCGGCGTGCATGCCCAAGCTGCTTGAGGCGATCGGAGTCCACGCCGCCTATGGCGCCAGCAAGGTGCTCCATGGCATCGATTTCATGGTCGAGGAGGGCGGCGTCACCTGCCTGCTGGGCGCCAACGGTGCCGGCAAGACGACGACGCTGCGGGCGATTTCCGGCATGGTCCGGACCAGCGGCGAGATTCACTTCGCCGGCGCGCGCATCGACGGCCGCGCTACCGAGGACATCGCGCGCGCCGGCATCGCCCATGTGCCGGACGGCCGCGGCACCTTCATGGAACTCACGGTGGAGGAGAATCTCCGTCTCGGTGCCTATACGCGCCCCGATCGCGCCTTCCGCGACGACCTCGCGCACGTGTTCGACTATTTCCCGCGTTTGCAGCAACGGCTGCATCAGCAGGCCGGCACACTCTCGGGCGGCGAGCAGCAGATGCTCGCGATCGGACGCGCGCTTCTGCTGCGGCCGCGGCTGCTGCTGCTCGATGAACCATCCTTCGGGCTCGCGCCGCTGATCGTCGAGGAGGTTTTCGACATCCTGCACCGCATCAACCGCGAGCAGCGCATGAGCATCCTGGTCGTGGAACAGAACGCTAATCTCGCGCTCGCCATTTCCGAGCGCGCCTATCTCCTGGAGACGGGACGCATGGTGATGGCCGGCAGTGCGGCGGACCTGGCCTCGAACGAGGCCGTCCGCCGCTCCTATCTCGGGTTCTGAGCGCGATGATCGGGCTGCTCCACCAGATCCTCTCCGGCCTCGTCACCGGCGGTATCTACGCCTCCGTGGCGCTGGCGCTGGTGATGATCTACCAGTCCACGCACCACGTGAATTTCGCCCAGGGCGAAATGGCGACGTTCTCGACCTACATCGCGCTGGCGCTGATCGAGGCCGGCCTGCCGTACTGGGGCGCGTTCCTGGCCACGGTGATGATCTCGTTCGTGATGGGCGCGGTGATCCAGATCGTCCTGATGCGGCCGATGGCGAACGCGCCGGTACTGTCCTCCGTCGGCGTGTTCATCGGTCTGCTGCTCGTGTTCAACAGCATAACGGGCTGGATCTTCTCCTATACGATCAAGAGCTTCCCCTCTCCGTTTGAGGCCAGCCGGCCGCTCCTGGGTGGCTTCCTGTCGCCACACGAACTGGGCGCGACGGTCGTGACGCTGGCGGTGCTGGTCGCCGTCTATCTGTTTTTCCGCCACACCAAGCTCGGGCTGGCCATGCGTGCGGCGGCGTTCAATCCGGTCTCCTCGCGCCTGGTTGGCATCCGCGTCGGGCACATGCTCGCGCTGGGCTGGGGGCTGGCAGCCGCACTCGGCGCGGTCGCGGGCATGATGATCGCGCCGGTCGTGTTTCTCGATCCCAACATGATGGCCGGCATCCTGCTCTATGCCTTCGCCGGCGCGTTGCTGGGCGGCATCGACAATCCAGCCGGCGCGGTGATCGGCGGCTTCGCCGTGGGCGTGATCGAGAATCTCGGTGGCGCCTATGTCGTCGGCACGGAATTGAAGCTCTCGCTGGCGCTGTTCACCATCGTCGCGGTCCTTGTGTTCCGGCCCAACGGCCTGTTCGGCCGCGTCCTCGTGACGAGGGTCTAGACGATGGCCGGCACGCGCATGCTCGCGATCATGGCAGGACTGGCCTGCGCCGTCGCCATCGCCTTCGCGCTCAGCGGCTATCATCTGTTCCAGCTGACGATGGTGGTGACGTACGCCATCGCCATTCTCGGGCTCAACATCGTCACCGGCTACAACGGCCAGATCTCGCTCGGCCACGGCGCGTTCTACGCCATCGGCGCCTATGTGACGGCGATCTTGATGAGCAACTACGATGTTCCCTACTGGGCGACGCTGCCCGTCTCGGCGCTGATCTGCGCCGCGTTCGGCTTCGCCTTCGGCCTGCCGGCGCTGCGGCTGGGCGGCCTTTATCTCGCGCTCACCACGTTCGCTCTCGCCGTCGCGCTGCCGCAACTGCTGAAATATCCGGCGCTCGAGCCATGGACCGGCGGCGTGCAGGGGATCGTCATCAGCAAGCCGGAGGCACCCCTTGGTCTAAGGCTTTCGGGCGACCAGTGGCTCTATCTGTTCACACTGGCGGTCGGCGCGGTGATGTTCCTGCTCGCGGCGAATCTGCTCTCCGGGCGGATCGGGCGGGCGATCCGCGCGGTGCGCGACAACCCGATCGCCGCCGAGGCCATGGGTGTCGATCTCGCGCTGCTGAAGACGCGGGCGTTTGCCGTCAGCGCGCTCTACACCGGGGTCGCCGGCTCGCTCGGAGCGATCGCGGTTCAGTTCGTCGCTCCGGACAGTTTCTCGGTGTTCCTGTCGATCACGCTGTTCGTCGGCCTGGTCGTGGGCGGCGTCGCCTCGATCAGCGGCGCGATCTTCGGCGCGGCGTTCATCGTCTTCGTGCCGAACCTCGCCGAACAGGTTTCGAAGGCCGCGGCCGGTGCGGTTTATGGCGTGATCCTCATCGGCTTCCTCTATTTCATCCCCTCGGGCTTCGCCGGCATGGCGCGGCGCATTCTGCAGCGGATGATACCCCAACGCCCGGCGATGCTCGTCCGCACCGAGGTCGGCGTGCGGGAGAACGGCCACGCCTGAGTGGGGCGCAAACACGCAGAACAAGGAGAAGCGGACATGAATGCGAGATCTCGACGCCGCCCGGTCGTCCTCATGGCGGCGGCACTGCTGTTCGCCGGGCCTTCCGGCGTGGCGGTCGCGGAGGACATGCCCGGCGTGACCGCCACCTCGATCAAGATCGGCCAGACCGAAGCCTATAGCGGCAACGCGTCGGCCTATGGCGCGATCGGGCGCACGCTCACGGCGCTGTTCAAGAGCGTCAACGAGGCGGGCGGCGTGAACGGCCGCAAGATCGATTTCATCTCCGTCGATGACGGCTACATTCCACCGCGCACCGTCGAGCAGACGCGGCGGCTCGTCGAGGAGGAAGGCGTCTCCTTCATGTTCAATGCGCTCGGCACGCCGACGAACACGGCAGTGCAGAAATACCTCAACATGAAGAAGGTGCCGCAGCTCTTCGTCGCCACCGGCGCCGATAAATGGGGCGACTACCAGCGCTATCCCTGGACCATCGGCTACCAGCCGAGCTATCGCACCGAGGCGCAGGTCTATGCCAAATATATTCTCAAGACCGCAAAAGCACCCAAGATCGCCATCCTTTTCCAGAACGACGACTTCGGCAAGGACTACGTCCTCGGCATCAAGGACGTGCTCGGCAGCCAGTATGACACGCTGGTCGTGAAGGCGGTCTCCTACGAGAGCACCGATCCGACCATCGATTCGCAGATCGTTACCCTCCAATCCTCCGGCGCCGATACGCTGGTGATCGCGGCAATTCCCAAGATGGCGGCGCAGGCGATCCGGAAGGTCTACGATATCGGCTGGCACCCGCTGGAATTCGTTTCCGACGTCTCGGTCTCCGTCGGCGCGGTGATCAAGCCGGCCGGCGTTGAGAAGGCCGTCGGCCTGATCACCGGGCTGTATGGCAAGGATGCCACCGATCCGGCCTGGGCCAATGACCCCGGCATGAACGAATGGCGCGCCTTCATGAAGGCGAACATGCCCGACGCCGATCTCACCGATGCGAACTACGTCTATGGCTACGGCGTCGGCCTCACCCTGCTCCAGGTCCTGAAGCAGTGCGGCAACGACCTGTCGCGCGCCAATATCATGAAGCAGGCCACGAACCTGAAGGATCTGGAAATCCCGACTTTGCTGCCCGGCATCAAGGTCAACACCAGCCCGACCAACTACCACCCGATCCGCCAGCTTCAGCTCGCGCGCTGGAATGGCAAGACGTGGGAGCGGTTCGGCGAGGTGATTTCCGGCGCCGGCTCGTGAGCGACGGCCGCCCCGCCGCCGGCTACCGGTGGGGCGGCGTAATTACCGCTTCGCAATCGTATAATAATGCGGCATGCGCATCTATCATCCGTCCACGTAGGAGAATTCACCTTTACGACCCCGCCAAGTGGTGGAATAATCCGGTAAGGGCTCCGATATACGATCGGCCGACGCCGCCAAGGGTTGTGAAGAGATGGACCTTTCGATCGCCGAGCTGCCGCAAGCGCCGCTTGCCCTCACCTCCGGCCCGGATGCCGCGCTCAGCGCGGCCGAAGCCGAGGGCTTGGACCTGCTGCGGCGCGCGATCACCGCCGAGTTCCGCGGCCGTATCGCCGTCGTGTCCTCCTTCGGGGCGGAATCGGCGCTGCTGCTGGCGCTGGTCGCCGAGATCGACCCCGCAACGCCGGTGCTGTTTCTCGATACCGGACAGCATTTTCCCGAAACCCTGGCCTATCGCCACGATCTGGCCCGCCATCTGGGCCTGACCGACATCCGCGATGTCGCCCCCGCCCGCGCCGACACCGAGCGGCACGATCCGGACTCCTGGCTCTGGCACTTCGACCCGGACGCGTGCTGCGCGTTGCGCAAGGTCGAGCCGCTGAACGTGGCGCTGGCCTCGTTCGATGCCTGGATCACCGGACGCAAACGCCACCAGAGTCCGACCCGCGCGGCGCTGCCGCTGGTCGAACGGCTGGGCGGAAAGGTCAAGATCAACCCGCTCGCCGCCTGGAGCCCGGCCCGCATCGAGGCGGAATTCGCCGCTCGGGACCTGCCAGCGCACACGCTGACCGCGCACGGCTTCGCCTCCATCGGCTGCGCCCCCTGCACGCGGGCGACACGGGCCGGCGAGGATCCGCGCGCCGGCCGCTGGGCCGGCCGCGGCAAGGTGGAATGCGGCATCCACGGGGTCACCGCGGAGGGAGACGTGCCATGACGGAGACCATCCCGCCGACGGCCAAGCCGAGCGGAGTGGAGCGGTTGAAGCTGGCCAGCCGCGGCCTGCGCGGCGACCTCGCGGAGCAGTTTGCCGCCGGCGGCACGCAGGTGACCGAGGACGGGTACAACCTTCTGAAATTCCACGGCACCTACGAGCAGCACGATCGCGACAGCGCGACCGAGCGCAAGCAACAGGGGCTGGAAAAGGCCTATTCCTTCATGGTCCGCGTGCGCATTCCTGGCGGCGCGCTGACGGCTGCACAGTATCTGGCGCTGGACGCGCTCGCCGATCGCTACGCCAATGCCACGCTGCGCGTCACCACGCGCCAGGCGATCCAGTTCCACGGCGTGCTGAAGGGCGATCTCCGCGCCCATATCGCCGCCATCAACCACGCGCTGCTGACCACGCAATGCGCCTGCGGCGACGTGGTGCGCAACGTCATCACCTCGCCGGCGCCGCGGCGTACCCCCCGCCATCAGCGCCTGCTCGCCGACGCGCAGGCGCTCTCGACCGCTCTTCTGCCGGCGAGCCGTGCCTATCACGAATTGTTCCTCGATGCGGCGGCCCAGGCCGACCTCGGCACGGAGGCGGAACCGGAGCCGCTCTACGGGCCGGCCTATCTGCCGCGGAAGTTCAAGATCGCCCTCGGCCTGCCCGAGGACAACACCGCCGACGTGCTGGCCAACGATTTTGCGGCGATCGCCCTCTACGAGGCCAACCGGCTCGTCGGCTACAACATCGCCGTCGGTGGCGGGCTGGGCATGACGCACAACAAGGCGGCGACCTACCCGCGCCTGGCGTCGCTGGTCGGCTTCGTCGGCCCCGACCAGCTCATCGCGGCGGCCCAGGCCGCGATCGCGCTGCATCGCGACCATGGCAACCGCGCGGACCGGCGGCGCGCCCGGCTGAAATATGTCGTCGAGGATAACGGCGTCGAGTGGGTGCGCGCGCGGCTGTCCGAGCACCTCGGCTTCGCGCTGGCTCCGCCGCGGCTGATGCCGCATCTGGCCATGCCAGAACTGCTCGGCTGGCACAGGCAGGGCGACGGGCTGTTCTGGCTCGGCGTGCCGCTGCCCTCCGGCCGCATCGCCGATACCGACGAGGCCAAGCTGCGCACGGCGCTGCGCATCATCGTCGAACGCTTCGGCGCTGACCCGGTGCTGACCCCTCAGCAGGACCTGCTGCTGAGCAACGTCGCCGCCGACGCGCGGGACGACATCGAGGCGATCCTGCGCGCCCATGGCGTTACTCTCGCCGAGCAGATGACGCCGCTGGCGCGCTGGGCGCTGGCCTGCCCGGCGCTGCCCACTTGCGGCCTGGCGCTGACCGAGGCCGAGCGGGTGCGCGCGCCGATGGTCGCGTCGATCGACGCCGCGCTGGCCCGGCACGGCCTCGGCGAGGAACGGATCAGCCTGCGCATCACCGGCTGCCCCAATGGCTGCGCCCGGCCCTATGCCGGCGATATCGGCATCGTCGGCCGGATGCCGGGCTTCTACGCGCTCTATGTCGGGGGCGATTTCGAGGGCACGGTGCTGTCCTTCAAGCTGCTCGACAAGGTCGCGGAGGACCAGATCGCGGCGACGCTGGAGCCGCTGTTCGCCGCCTTCGCCGGCCAGCGCCTCGATGGCGAGGCGTTCGGCCCATTCTGCCGCCGCCTCGGCGCCGAGCGCCTGCTCGACGAGATCTCCGCCAAGCGGCAGGCGGCCTGATGCGTCATTTTCCGATCTTCCTCGACCTCGCCGGGCGGACGGCGCTGGTCGTCGGCAGCGGCGAGGTCGCGGCGCGCAAGGCGGCGGCGCTCGTCGAGGCCGGGGCTTCGGTCCGCGAGCGGCCGGGTTTCGCCGAGGCCGATCTCGACGGCGCCGCGATCGCCATCGGCGCCGAGGCGCCGGAGGCGGACCTCCGCGCCCTGGTCGTCGCCGCACGGCGGCGCGGCGTTCCGGTGAACGTCGTCGACCGACCCGAACTCTGCACCTTCATCACGCCCTCGGTGATCGACCGCGACCCGGTGACGATCGCGGTTGCGTCCGCCGGCACCGCGCCCGTCCTGGCCCGGCTGCTGCGGGCGCGGATCGAGGCGGCGGTGCCGCCCCGGTTCGGTGCGCTGGCCGGCTTCGCCGCGCGCATCCGCGACCGCGTCCGCGCCGCCCTGCCCAACCCGGCCGCCCGCCGGCGCTTCCTCGAACGCATCCTGACCGGGCCGGCGGCGGATCTCGTCTTCGCCGGTGACGAGGCGGCGGCCGTGGCAACCGTGGAGGCCGGCCTGGCCGATTGCGCGCGGGCGCCGGAGGGCATCGTCTTCCTGGTCGGCGCCGGCCCCGGCGCGGCCGACCTGCTCACCCTGCGCGCCCAGCGCCTGCTCGGCGAGGCGGACGTGATCGTGCATGACCGGCTGGTGAGCGAGGACGTGCTGGCGATGGCGCGGCGCGATGCCGAGCGCATCTATGTCGGCAAGGCGCGCGCCAACCATTGCCTGTCGCAGGAGGCGATCAACGCGCTGCTGGTCCGCCTCGCCCGCGAGGGGCGACGCGTGGTGCGCCTGAAAGGCGGCGATCCGCTGGTCTTCGGCCGTGGCGGCGAGGAGGCCGAGGCGCTGGCGGCGGCGGGCATCCGCTTCGAAATCGTCCCCGGCGTCACCGCCGCCCTGGCCGCTGGCGCACAGCTTGCGATCCCGCTCACCCATCGCGGCGTCGCCCGCACCGTGACCTTCGCCACCGGCCACTCGCGCGACGGAACGCTGGATCTCGACTGCGCGGCGCTGGCCCGACTCGGCGGCACGCTGGCGATCTACATGGGTGTCGCGACGCTGCCGCTGCTTGCCGAGGGGCTGATCGCGGCCGGGCTGGATCCGGCGACGCCGGCGGCGCTCGTCGAATCGGCCGGGACGCCCGCCTGCCGGGAGCTCGCCGGCACGCTCGACGGGCTCGTGCGCGACGGCCCCGCCTGGTCGCGCGGCGGCCCGACCCTGGTGCTGATCGGCGCGGTCGTCGGCCGCGGCGGCCTCGGGCGCTCAGCGGCGGCAGAAATCGAAGTCGCAGCCGCCGTCGGCCTGCAGCACGTGGCCGTGGAATAGGGCCGCGTAGCCGCGGCGCGGAGCCTCGGCTGGCGGCGTCCAGGCCGCGCGCCGGGCGGCCAGCTCGGCCTCGTCCACCAACAGGTCGAGCCGGCGGGCCTCGGCATCGAGCCGGATCCGATCACCGGTGCGGACGAGGCCGAGCGGCCCGCCGACCGCCGATTCCGGGGTCACGTGCAGCACGATGGTGCCGAAGGCGGTGCCGCTCATGCGCGCGTCGGAGATGCGCACCATATCCTTCACGCCCGCCCGCGCCAGCCGGCGCGGAATCGGGATGTAGCCCGCCTCCGGCATGCCCGGCGCGCCCTTCGGCCCGCCGCCCTGCATCACCAGGATGTCCTCGGCCGTGACATCGAGCGCTGGGTCGTCGATCCGGCGCACCATGTCCTCGACCGAGGTGAACACGATGGCCCGGCCCTCGTGGCGCATCAGATGCGGGCTCGCGGCCGAGCGCTTCAGCAGCGCCCCGCCGGGGGCGAGATTGCCGCGCAGCACCGCCAGCCCGCCGCCGGTCGCGATCGGCGCGGCGCGCGAGCGGATCACGTCCTGGCCCGGCACCTCCTCCGCGCGAGCCGCGATCTCGCCGAGCGTGAGCCCTGCCACGGTCGCGCATGCCAGATCGAGCGCCGGGCCGAGTTCGCGCACCAGCCGCGGCACGCCGCCGGCCCAGTGGAAATGCTCCATGTAGTGCGCCCCGGACGGCTTCAGGTCGATCAGCACGGGAACCTCCCGCCCCAGCCGATCGAACAGCTCGAGATCGACCGGGATGCCGAGTCGCCCGGCCACGGCGGTGAAATGGATCAGCGCGTTGGTCGAGCCGCCGATCGCCTGCAGCACGGTGAAGGCGTTGCGGAACGCGGCCGGGGTCATGATCGCCGAAGGCCGCACGCCATCCCGCGCCAACCGCACCGCCTCCGCGCCTGAGGCCTCGGCGATGCGCACGCGGTCGGCGTGGGTCGCCGGCGTCGTTGCCGCGCCCGGCAGCGCCATGCCGATGGCCTCGGCCATGCAGGCGACGGTGCTCGCGGTTCCCATCACCATGCACGTGCCGTGCGTCGGTGCCAGCCGCCCGTTGACCTCGGCGATCGCCTGCGCGTCCATCGTGCCGGCGCGGAATTGGCCCCAGAGGCGGCGGCAATCGGTGCAGGCGCCGAGTTCCTCGCCCTTGTAGTGGCCGACCAGCATAGGCCCGGTGGGCAGCACGATGGCCGGCACGTCGGCGCTCGCCGCGCCCATCAGTTGCGCCGGAATGGTCTTGTCGCAGCCGCCGATCAGCACCACCGCGTCCATCGGCTGGGCGCGGATCATTTCCTCGGTATCGAGCGCCATCAGGTTGCGCAGATACATCGAGGTCGGGTGGGAAAAGGCCTCGTGGATGGAGATGGTCGGGAACGCCATCGGCAGCCCACCGGCGAGCATCACGCCGCGCTTGACCGCCTCGATCAGCGCCCCGGCGTTGCCGTGGCAGGGATTGAAGTCGCTCGCGGTGTTGGCGATGCCGATGATCGGGCGCGACAGCGCGTCGTCGGAGAACCCCATCGCCTTGATGAAGGCGCGGCGGAGAAACAGCGAAAAATCAGGATCGCCGTAGCTGGTCAGCCCCTTGCGCATGCCGCGCAGCATTGCGTCCTCAGCCACCGGCCGCACCCTGGGTGGCGACATAGAGCGCGTAGAGCGAGTGGCTCGCGGCCATGAACAGCCGGTTCCGCTTGGCGCCGCCGAAGCAGATGTTGGCGCAGCGCTCCGGCAGGGCGATGTGCCCGATCGGTGCCCCGTCGGGGGCGAAGACGCGTACGCCATCGAGCGCCTCGCTCATGCCCCAGCCGGCCCAGACATTGCCCTCGATGTCGCAGCGTATGCCGTCCGGCGTGCCCTGCGGTCCGGCATCGACGAAGATGCGGCCGTTGCGGATGGTCTCGCCGGTGACATCGAAGACGCGGATGCAGCGCGGCACGGAGCGTGATTCGACGATGTAGAGCAGCGATTCGTCGGGCGAGAAGCAGAGCCCGTTGGGGCAGTTGATACCCTCGGCCACGACCGTCGCGCGCAGACTGTCGGGCGCGAGCCGATAGACGTTGCCCGGCAGTTCCTCGGTGTCGAGATGGCCCTCGTAGTTGCTGCGGATGCCGAAGGGCGGATCTGTGAACCAGATCGACCCGTCGGACTTCACCACCACGTCGTTGGGTGAGTTGAGCCGCTTGCCCTCGAAGCGGTCGATCAGAACGGTGACCGCACCATCATATTCGGTGCGGGTGACGCGGCGGGAATCATGCTCGCACGTGATCAGCCGCCCCTGCCGGTCGCGGGTATTGCCGTTGGCGTAGTTGGCGGGCTTGCGGAAATGACTGACCGCACCCGTCTCCTCGTCCCATTTCAGCATGCGGTCGTTGGGGATGTCGCTCCAGATCAGGAATCGCCCATCGCCGAACCACAACGGCCCCTCCGCCCAGCGACACCCCTCGGCGAGACGCTCGACGGTCGCGAACGGCAGGCGCAGCCGCTCGAATCGCGGATCCAGTGTCTGCACGGCGGGATCCGGATAGCGCTGGCTCGGCTGCCACATCGGCGTTTTCTCCCCTTGGCTCACCCTGTCCATAACGCCTCCCGACGCAGCGCGCCACCGCGCTCAGCGGTCGGTCAGGCGCAGCTCGATGCGGCGATTCTTGGCATAATCCTCCGGCGCGTCGCCGGCCGCGATCGGCTCGTACTCGGCGAACGCGGTTGCCGCCAGATGGTTCGGCGGCACGCCTTCGAGCACCAGCAGCTTCACGACGTTGATCGCACGCTGGGCGGAAAGTTCCCAGTTGGAGGCGAAGGTGCCGCCGACCACCGGCTGCTTGTCGGCGTGCCCGTCGACGCGCAGCACCCAGGGCAGGTCGGGCGGAATTTCTCCGCTGATCTTCTTCAGCGTCCCGGCCAGCGCATTGACCTCGGTCACGCCGGCGGGTGTGAGATCGGCGCTGCCGGTGGGAAACAGGACCTCGCTCTGGATGACAAACCGGTCGCCGACCACCTGGATGCCCTTCTGGCTGGCCAGCACATCGCGCAGCCGGCCGAAGAACTCGCTGCGATAGCGCTGCAGCTCCTCGACCTTGGCGGCGAGCGCGGCGTTCAGCTTCTGCCCGAGATTGGCGATCTGCGCGTCCTTGTCGCGGCCAGCCTTCTCCGCGATGTCGAGCGCCGAGGCGACGTCCTTGAGCTGCGCGCGCATCTGTTCGAGCTGCTGGTTGAGCAACGCGATCTGTGCGCGGGCGCTGTCGGAAAACTTCTTCTCGTTGGCCAGCTCCGCCTCCGTCGCGGCGCGGCGCTGCTGCTCCGTCGTCGCCCGCGCCGCTGCGTCCTGTGTCTGGCGTTCGAGTTCGTCACGCAGCGCCGTCAGCGCCTGCACCTGCTCGGAGAGCTTGGCGAGATCGGAGAGCTTGGCATCGATCGTCGCTTTGTCCGCGGTCACCGTCTTGTCGAGCTCGGCCATCTGCGCGCGCATGGTCGCCAGACGCTGTTGCGTGTCGGCCAGCTCGCGCTTGGCATCGGCGAGCTGGCCGACCAGGGCGGCGCTCTGCTGACTGGACGCATTGCCGCGGGTAAGGGCTTCGGCGAGCTGGGCTTGCAGCGCCTGGGCACGGGTGGCGGCGGACGCGGTCTGCGCCGTCGCGTCCGAGAGCCGGGCGGTGAGGGAATCGCGTTCGGCCTTGAGTGCGGCGCGCTCCGCCTCGCCTTGGGCGACATTGGCGCGCAGGGCGGCGAGCTGCTGGGCGAGCGCGTCCTTGGCCGCGTTCGCCGCCGCGAGATCGTGGTTGAGGCCGGCCAGCGAACTCTTGAGGTCCGTCGTGTGGCCGCGCTCCAGCGACAGCAGATCCGACAATTCGGCGACCTTGTGGTTGAGCACGTCGAGCGCCTTGTTGCGCCCGGAGAGCACCACGGAGAGGAACGCCTGCGCGAGGACGAAAACCAGCAGAACGAAGATGATGACCATGAGCAGCGTGGACAGGGCGTCCACATAGCCCGGCCATGGGTTGAGTGGTTCTTCCCTGCTGCGCCCGCGTGAACCGGTTGCCATCGACTACCTCTGCGATTCTTCGGCCAAAGCGGCGATGGTGCGGGTGAGGACGCGGATGTCGTTACGAAGCTCCGCCGTGCTCTGCACGCGGCCCTGCTCGCTCTCCGCCAGCAGCCGCTGCAGATAGAGTTCGATGTTGCGCAGATGCGCCCGCACGACTTCATCGGCCGTCGGCTCCATGCGCGCCTCGGTGAGGCGCTGCAGGGCCGGCGCCAGCGCCGCCTGCGATTCGGCGATGCGCAGCATGAGCTGCTGGCTCGCGCGCATCGTGTCCGACAGCGTCGAGATGCGCTCCGTGAGGCCCAGTACCGCCTGATTGGCGACGCCGCGCCCCTCCTCGCCGCGGGCCAGGATGTGCTGGAGATTCTCCAGATTTTCCGCGGTCTGCTCGAGCAGGGCCTGGACATAGACCGGCACCGGCGCGTCGCCTTCGCCGCCGAGCACGCCGGAGGAGAGTCGCGTCAGCCCGGCCAGCCACTCCTCCAGCTCGTTGAAAAACCGATTCTGCGCCTGGGCCGCGGTGAGGTCCAGAAAGCCCAGCACGAGCGATCCGGCGAGGCCGAGCATGGAGGTGGAGAACGCCGTGCCCATGCCGGCCAGGGGCCGCTCCAGGCCGGACTTCAACTGGTCGAACAGCGTGTTGAGATCACCCGAGCCGACCGACATGCCGGAGATCACCGCGCTCACCTCGCTCACGGTGCGCAGGAGGCCCCAGAAAGTGCCGAGCAGGCCGAGGAAGATCAGCAGCGCCGTCATGTAGCGCGACAGGTCGCGGCTTTCGTCGAGACGGCTGGAGATGGAATCGAGCAGGCTGCGCATGGCCGGAGCCGAAAGCGTGACCCGGTCCGCCCCCTCGCGCATCTTGCCGGCGCGCGCCGCCAGCATCTGCGCGGTCGGCGCCAGCAGACGCGGCGTCGGTGCCGAGAGCGCCGCGCCCCGTGTCGCGCCCTGACGGAACGCCTCGACCCAGGAGACCTCGCGGAACAGCCGCAGCACCTGGCGCAGGTTCCAGACGATGCCGAGCAGCAGCACCATCAGGATCAGCGCATTGAGCGGCGGGTTGTTGGCAAAGGCCGCGCGCAGCGCCGGCGAGAGCGCCGCGCCGACGCCGATGACCAGGGCCAGGAAGATGAGCATGCGCAGCAGGTAAGGGGTCGGCCGGGTCATGGGGCGGCGATCTCACTGCGATGGCGTGGAAGCGGGGGGCGTCGATGATGGCGTCGGAACGGCGGTGGCGCCGGTCGGGGCAATGGTGGTCGGGGCAATGGTGGTCGGGGCAATGGTGGTCGGGGCGGCGGCGTTGGCGGTGGCGACGGTCACATCCACCCGGTCGGAAGCGGCCCCGGGCTCGCCCGGGGGCAGCACGCGGACATAAATATGCGGCGACGGAATGCCCTGTTCCAGCAGCACGCCGCGCGCCGCGAGCCCGCGCGCGAGCGCGAGCCGGCGCGGTGTCGAGGGATCGTCGGCGGCGCCCGCGGCGGCGGCGAGGATGGTGAAGCGCGCCTCGCCGTCGGTGGCGGACTGATGCGCCAGCCGCTGCAGCGCCGCCTGCGTCGCCGGGTTGAGGTCGGCGCTGCCGGGCGCGAAGGTGACGCGGACGCCGGAGGCGATCGGCGTCGCCTCGCCGGCGGCGCCGGCGACGACGGGCGGCGGCACCACTTTGGCCGGCGGATGGGCCGCCTCGTTCGGCAAGGCCGGCGGCAATTCGGCCGGCGGCGGCGCGGCCTGCGGCACGACGATGCCGGTGGCCGCCGGCCCTTTCGCGACCGGCTCCTGGGACGCGGGGGCGGCCGGCTTGGCGGTCGTCGGGGCGGTGTCCTTCTTCGCCGGCGCCTTGCGCTTCGGCCGCGCCGGCTTGGCCGGCCCAGGGGCGGGCGATGGCTGGGCTTGCGACGACGATGGCGGCGCAGCTTGCACGGGAGCGTCGAGCGCGCCCGGATTGACCGTGACCTCGGCGCCGGCGGGTACCGAGGCAGCGAGAATGAACGTCAGGATGAGGAGCGAGGTGCGCATTGCCGCCGCACCCTAGTGCCCTGATTCGGAAATTCGCAAACGAATTTCCGGGGCACTCGCTCTTTGTTTTCAGTGGCCTGCTCATCCCCGAAATGCACGCGCATTTCAGGGGCACGACACTGGCCCAAGAACCAGCCGACCGTAATCGGCTTGCGCGGCGCAGGCGGCGGAAAGTCGCCGTGCCGCGCGGGGCTCAGAGGCCGGTGGTTTGGGCGCGGGCGGCGTGCAGCCCTTCCGTCACCGCCGCGCGCAGCGGCGAGAACAGATGCGGATTGGCCGCGACCAGGCCCGGCGGGTCGCGCGGATCCTCGGTCTCGGGCGCGTGCACGAAGCCGCCCGCCTCGCGCACGAGCAGCACGCCGGCGGTTAGGTCCCAGGGCTTGAGGCCGAGTTCCCAGAATCCGTCGAAGCGGCCGGCGGCGACCCAGGCGAGATCGAGCGCGGCCGCACCGAAGCGCCGGATGCCCGCGACCTGCGGCATCAGCAGCCCCAGCGTGCGGGCAAAGGCGAGCCGCTGGGCGGCGCTGGCGGCGGCAAAGGGAATACCGGTGGCGAACACCGCGTCCTTCAGCTCGCGCCGCGCCGAAACCCTGAGCCGCCGATCATTGAGGAAGGCGCCGCCGCCCTTCTCCGCCCAGAACAGCTCGTCCATCGCCGGCGCATAGATCAGCCCGGCAACGATGTCCGAACCGCCGTCCGGCAGGCGCTTCTCCAGGCCGATGCTGATCGCCCACTGCGGAATGCCGTGGAGGAAATTGGTGGTGCCGTCGAGCGGGTCCACCACCCAGCGCCAGGCCCACTTCTCCGAGCCCGAGGCGCCGGATTCCTCCATCAGCAGGGCATAGCCGGGACGCGCCCGGTTGAGCTCCTCGCGCAGGATGGCTTCGGCGCGCAGGTCCGCCTGGGAGACGAAATCGCCCGGCCCCTTGACGCTGACCTGGAGCTGCTCGACCTCGGCGAAGTCGCGCAGCAGCCGTTTCGCGGCCTTGTGCGCAGCGTTCAGCATCACCGCGAGATGCGCCGAGGGCTGCGGGGGCATGGCGGCGCGAACCCTGGACCGGCCTCAGGCCTTGGCCCGCTCCACGTAGCTGGCGTCCTCGGTGCGTACGACGATGCGCTCCCCGGCCTCGACGAAAGGCGGTACCATGGTCTTGACCCCGTTGGACAGTCGCGCCGGCTTGTAGCTGGAGGATGCGGTCTGGCCTTTGACCACCGGATCGGCCTCTGTCACCTCGAGAACGACCGTCTGCGGCAGGTGAACGGCCACCGGCTCGCCCTCCACCAGATCGATGGTAAGGTGCATGTTGTCCTGCAGGAACGGCGCGGCGTCGCCGAGCAGGGCCAGCGGCACCACCATCTGCTCGAAGGTCTCCGGCTCCATGAGCACGATGTTGTCGCCATCGGCGTAGGAGTAGGTGACCTCCTTTTCGTCGGTCATCAGCCGCTCGACGGTATCGGCCGTCCGCCAGCGCTCGTTGGTCTTGTTGCCGGTCCGGAGGTCGCGCATTTCGACCTGGATGAATGCGCCGCCCTTGCCGGGCGTGATGATCTGCTGCTTGAGGACCGTCCAGCGGCGACCTTCGTGCTCGATCACCTGGCCGGCACGGATCTGGTTGGCCTGCTGCTTCATTGCCGAAAAAACCTGCGCTCGTGTGGGACGCGGGCTTCTAGACCGAAGTGTTGGCCCGGGCAAGCGCGGGACCGGCCAGCGCGTGCCGTCGTCCGGACGGATCGCGGACCTGGTCATCGGGTTCGAGATAGTCCGGCCCGACCGGAACTTTGCCGAAGCCGCCAGGAATGTCGAGCACATAGGTCGGCCAAGCCAGCCCGGTGACGCGGCCGCGGAGCGCGGCAAGCAGCGCGCGTCCCTCGGCAATCGGCACGTGGAAGCGCGCGGTGCCGGGCGCAGGGTCCAGCTGGTGCAGATAATATGGCTTGATCCGCGCCCGCAGCATGGCGCGAAACAGTGCCTCCAGCGCGGTGGCGCTGTCATTCACCCCGCGCAGCAGCACGGACTGGCCCAGCACCGGCACCGCGGCCATCTGGATTCGCCGGATCGCCGTCTGCGCCGCGGCGGTGAACTCGCGCGCATGGTTGGCATGCAGCACCACGAACAGCGCCTTGTCGGTGGCCAGAGCGGCGACCAGCGCCGGGCTGATGCGCGCCGGATCCGCGACTGGCACGCGGCTGTGGACGCGGATGATCTCGACCTGCGGAATCGCCGCCAGCGCGGCGACGATGCGCCCGAGGCGGCGCGGGGAAAGCATCAGCGGGTCGCCGCCGGAGAGGATCACCTCGCGGATCGCCGGGCGCGCCGCGATCCAGCCGATCGCGGCATCGAGTTCGGCATCGGTGAGCAGCCCGCCATCCGGCCCGACCTGCTCGCGGCGGAAGCAGAAACGGCAATAGACCGGGCAGACCAGGAGCGGCTTGAGCAGGACCCGGTCGGCGTAGCGATGGACGATGCCCCTGATCGGCGACAGCGCCGCATCGGCGATCGGGTCCGGGTGTTCGTGCGCCGCGGTCACCAACTCCGCCGGATCGGGGATGAATTGCCGGGCAATCGGATCATCGGGATGCTCGATGAGCGCCGCCAAGGCCGCCGGGACGGCGATGGCGTAGCGGACGGCGACCGCGGTGAGAGCCGCGCGCTGATCCGGTGCGGCGAGTCCGGCCGCGATCAGGCCATCGGCATCGCGCAGCGTCGCGTGCTGGTCGGGACGGGTGCCGTCGGGCATGATCGGCGCGTTGTAGGAGCCGCCCGCCGATGCCGCAACCGCCATCGCGCCTCGCCGCAGACGCGGACCGCCTCGGCGCTAGGCTGGCCTTCCTGCGCCGGCGCGCCCGGCTCGCCCAGGCGGTCCGCGCCTTCTTCACCGCCCGCGGCTATATCGAGGTCGAAACGCCCTACGCCGTGCGGACCCCCGGGGAGGAAGTCCACCTGCGCGCCTTCGCCACCGAGCGCGAGACGCCGGACGGCACGCGGGAGCCTTTGTTCCTGCACACCAGCCCGGAATTCGCCATGAAGCGCCTGCTCGCCGGCGGCGCGGGCCGAATCTTTCAGCTCGCACGCGTATGGCGCAATGGGGAGGCGAGCGATCTGCACGCTTCGGAATTCACCATGCTGGAATGGTATGATCCGGGCGCGGGGATGGAAGAACTCATCGCCGAGACCCACGATCTCCTGCGCGCGGTGCTGCCGCCGGTGGTCACCTGTCGCGGGATCACGACCGATCTGGCACGGGCCGATCGGCTGACGATGGCGGAGGCCTTCGCCCGCGATGTCGGCGCCGATCTCCTGGCCACGGCCGGCGATGCCGCGGCGCTGGCCGAAGCCGCCGGGATGGCGCTCCGGGCCGGCGAGGATTGGGAGGACCTGTTCTTTCGTCTCCTCCTCGCGCGCGTCGAACCGGCACTGGGCCGGGCCCATCCGACCTTCCTGACCCACTGGCCGGCGGCGCAGGCGGCGCTGGCACGGCGCGATCCGGCGGATCCCCGCGTCGCGCTGCGGTTCGAGCTGTTCGTCTGTGGCATCGAGCTGGCCAACGCCTTTGTCGAATTGACCGATGCCGCCGAACAGCGCGCGCGCTTCCTCACCGACCGTGCCCGCCGCGCCGCGCTGGGCGGGCAGGATTGGCCCCTGGACGAGGCGCTTCTTGCCGCCTTGCCGGCTATGCCCGAGAGCGCCGGCATCGCGCTCGGGTTCGACCGGCTGGCGATGATCGCCGCCGGGGCCGATCGCATCGCCGACGTCCAGTGGCTGCCCACGCCGTGATCGCGCGCCGCGGGTGATGGATCGGTATTTAATGGTCCGTGCCGCCAACCCGTGCGAGGCTTCGACGAGGATGGAACGGACAGGCTGCGGGACGGTGAGCGTGCGGGGTAGGACAGTGATGGGACGGAGAACGGGGCGGCTGGCAGCGCTTGCGCTGGCTCTGTCCGTACTTGGCGGCTGCGCCGGCTTTGTCGGGCCGGGCTATTACAACGGCATGGGCGATGGCGGCGATGACGACGGGGGCGGCTGGGGCGGTATGGGCTACGGCGCCCCGGCGATGCCCTTCTTCGGCGGCATGGGCTTCGGCGGCATGGGCGGCTTCGGCGAAGGCGGCGGCTGGGGCGGCGGCGACGACGACTGACCGGCCCGCGCCCTAGAGCACGGTCCGACCTAATGGAATCATCCGGTCGGACGGTCGTGCTCTAGAAACCTATGAGTCTAGAGCAACTTATCTCCGATCTGATCGAGCCGGAACGGCTCAATCAGATCGGAGGTTGCTCTAGAGGCGAGCGGCCGCTATTTCAGCGGCACCGTCAGATTGACCCCGGGCGAAGGCAGGCTGTAACGGTCCTTGGCGCTCTGCGTCGTGAGGCCGGGGAGGGCGCTGCCGCCCGCGGCGCCTGGTGCCGCCGGCACCGGCTGCCACAGCCTTGGCCCGAAATGCGCGCCTTGCGCCTGCTGCGGCGCCTCAGGGGCCGTTATATCGGTATCGGGGAGGGGCGCGGGCACGAACCCACCGGAATCGGGAGCCGCCGGCGCGGCGGCGATCAGTACCACGCCCAGCAGAATCCCAAGCCACTCCCGGCCGGCCCGGTCACGGCGCTCCCACGCGTCGCGTCTGCGGTCAATTCGGTAACGTCCGGCCATGGTCACAAGCTGTGACCGTTCCGGCCGCCAATCAAGATCTCAATGGGCGGCGCGGGGTAGGTTTATTCGAACGTTCGCATCGGCGCGCCCGCCTGCGGACCCCGCCTCGCCGAATCAGGCGGTGATGTCGAGCAACGATCCGCGCGGCAGGTTGCTGCCGGGTTGCAGCAGCGATGGCGACTGCGTCGATGGCGCGGTTTGCTTAGGGGCCGAGGCGTTGCGCCCCGGCGCCTGCACGTCCCGCACCGGCCGCACGGCGCCCGCTTGGCCAATGCCAAGCGCGGCCGAGTTGGTGGCGAAGCCCGCCACGGAATTGCTTGCGATCATGCGGAGGATGGTGATGCGCATTGGTAAACAAACCGTTAACTCCGGCGGGTTTATCGCAGCGAAATCTCATTGTAAAGACATTCTATCAAATCAGCGACGCTGCGCCGCCAGCCAGGCGCGCCAATCCCCGAGGGCACTGATCTCGGTCGCCCCTTCGACGCCGGCGGCCTCGGCGAGAAAGCCCAGGCACGGCCCGTCCTCCAGCCGCACCGTGCCGAAGCCGAGCGGCGCCGGCACGCGCGCCAGGAGCGCGCCGATCGCCGCCGTCGGCAGCGCCCAGACCTCGCCGCCGATGGCGACCGTCCCGCCGCGGACCAGCCCCGGCCGGTCGCCGATGGCATGGAAGCGGTATTCGGGCGTGGTGCGAGTGGTGCGCAGGAAGCGGCCGCCGAGCGCGGTGATCTGCCCGTTCAGCGCCAGACCCGACATATGCGCCCCGACGCAGAACAGCGCCGTCTCCTCCGCCGCCAGCGCATCCGGTGCCGCGGGCGGAGGCAGGGCTCGGCCGGTCGCGCCGGCCGTTGAAACCGCGCCGCGGTGCAGGGCGTCGGCGATGGTGGCCAGCCGTCCTTCCAACCAGGCTGGCCCGATCACCGTCACGCCGACGGGCAGCCCGTCGGCGCCGAACCCGGCCGGCACGGCGATGGCCGCGAGGTCGCAGAGATTGACGAAATTGGTGAAGGTACCGAGCCGGGCGTTCGGCCCGATCGGGTCGGCCGCGAGATCCGCCAGGGTCGGGCAGAAGGGCGCCGTCGGCAGCAGCAGCGCGTCGATCCCGGCGAACAGACGCCGCGCCTCGGCCCGCGCCTGGGTCAGGCGATGGAAGGCGTCGAACGCGTCGACGGTGCGCCGGCTCATGCCGCCTTCGAGGATGGCGCGCGTCGTCGGGTGCAGGATCTCCGGCCGCCTCTCGATCACGCCGCGCAGCGCCGCACTGCGCTCGGCGACCCACGGCCCGTCATAGAGGAGGCGCGCGATCTCGAGGAAGCGGCCGATGTCAACCGTCACCGTCGCGCCGCAGCGTGCGGCAGCGGCCCCGTAGGCGTGCGCCACGTCCGGCGTCACCAGAGCCGCGATATCGGCGATGCCGATCCGCCCGCCCGGCGGGGTGGCTGCCCGGCGCAGGTGCGCGAACGGCGCCGGGCGCGCGTAGGCATCCTCGAGGTCATGCACCGCGATGATCCGCAGGGCGGCGAGTGCCTCGTCGACGCTGGTGGCGAACACGGAGATCGTATCGACCGACCGGCAGGCCGGCACGACGCCGCGCGCCGAAACGCTGCCGATGGTCGGCTTCAGCCCGACGATGTTGCCGAACGCGGCCGGCATCCGCCCGGACCCGGCCGTATCCGTCCCGAGCGCGATCGGCACGATCCCCGCCGCCACGGCGACCGCGGAGCCGGACGAGGACCCGCCCGGCACGTGCGCGGCGCTGAAACTGTTGCGCGGCACCCCGTAAGGACTGCGGACGCCGACCAGGCCGGTGGCGAACTGGTCGAGGTTGGTCTTGCCCATGATGATGGCACCGGCCGCCAGGAGCCGCGCCACCGCGGGTGAATCCTCGGCCGGGACGTAGGCGTAGCGGGGACACCCGGCCGTCGTTGGCAGGCCGGCGGCATCGATATTGTCCTTCACCGCCACCGGCACGCCCCACAAGGCGCGCCCGCGCGGACCCTCGGCGGCGAGTGCGCGTGCCCGGGCGAGCAGCGCCTCGTCAGGCACCCGGCTGATCCACAGCGCTGGGTCGGCATAGGCGTGATCGGCTGCGATCGACGCGGTGACTGCGGCGACCGGGTCTTCGGCTGGCATCGTTCGGCATCTCCTGGCACGCGGATTGCGTAGCTTGGCACGCACAGCAGCCGGAGCGAAGCCATGGCCGTGATCGCGGCAGACCCCTACGAATTCGCCTTCGATCCGGCGCACACCGCGCTCGTCATCATCGATATGCAGCGCGACTTCCTCGAACCGGGCGGCTTCGGCGCCGCGCTCGGCAACGATGTCGCGCTGATGCGCCGGACCATCGCTCCGACGCGCGCGGTGCTGGAGGCGGCGCGGCGGGCAGGGCTCCTGGTGATCCACACGCGCGAGGGCCACCGGCCGGACCTCACCGACCTGCCGCCTTCCAAGCGCGCACGGGGCCATCTTCCCGTCGGCATCGGCGACCGCGGCCCGATGGGCCGTATCCTGGTGCGCGGTGAACCCGGCCACGCCATCATTCCCGAGCTCGGGCCGCTGCCCGCCGAGCCGGTGATCGACAAGCCCGGCAAAGGCGCCTTCCACGCCACCGACCTCGCCGCCATCCTCGCCAACCGCGCCATCCGCTCGCTCCTGGTGTGCGGCGTCACCACCGAGGTCTGCGTCCACACCACCGTCCGCGAAGCGAACGATCGCGGGTTCGAGTGCCTCGTGCTGTCCGACTGCGTCGGCTCCTATTTCCCGGATTTCCATGCCGCCGGCCTGCGCATGATCGCCGCGCAGGGCGGCATCTTCGGCTGGGTCGCACCATCCGCGCCGGTGATCGCCGCGCTCGACCCGCCGCCGTAGGGCTGGTGTTGCGTACGATGCGCCATTAACCTACTCTTTGGACGGTCTACCCAAGGGCCGTCCTGATGAAGGCGCTTTTCGGCACAACCGGCGGCCTGATCATCACCGACGGTACGTCGAGCGGTACCGCTATTTTCACGCTGGGTGGCGCCTGGGCGGATGGCTACCAGTCGATCTCGGCACTCGGCACGCTTGGCGGCAAGGTGCTGATCGGCGGCGGTGCCGTCGGTGGCGCTCCGGGCACGCCGCAGGATCCGCAGAACCAGCTCTGGATCACCGACGGCACCGAGGCCGGGTCGGCCCAGATCGCCACCCTGCCCGACTACACGCCGGTTGGCGGCTGGTCTGCCAGCGGAACGGGCGGGGTGACCGTCACTCTTGCGCAGCCCATCGCGATCGCCGTGGCGCCGCCCGCCACCGTGACACAGGTCGCCGACACGAGTCAGCCTGCCGCGCCCCTCTACTACAGCGCCGCGCGCATCTGGACCATCGTCGGTCTCGGCGATCGCGCTGTCTTCGCCTACGATGATGGCAGTATCAGCGACTATACGACCTCGCTCTGGACCACCGACGGCACCGCCCCCGGGACGCGGATGCTGATCAACGCCGACGGTCCGTCCCTCAGCGCCAATGGCAGTCTGCCCGGCGGACGGCTGGTGTTCACCGACACCGCCGGGCTCGCGGTGACGGACGGGACCGCTTCGGGAACCTTCTCGCTGCAGCCGGCGCTCGGCAGCCTGTTCGGCTTCGCAATCGGGAGCATCGGCAGCGATGTGCTGATCGGCGCCGGCCCCTCGCCGCCCTGGAGCAACAGCCCGCTCGGCAACCAGCTCTGGCGTACCGATGGCACGCCCGCTGGAACTGTTCCTGTCGTAACCCTGCCCGGGCGGGGCGCGATCAGCGCCTTCACCCGCTTCGGCGACCGTGCGCTGTTCGATTACACTGACACCGCGACCGGCAAGGCCTCGCTGTGGATCTCGGATGGTACCGCCTCCGGCACGGTGCAACTGGCGTCAGACGTCCAGGGCACGCTCGGCGCCATGGCCGGCAGCCGCTATGTGTTTGTCACCCAGAGCGGGCTCGAAGCGACCGACGGCTCCGCGGCCGGGACCGTGCTGATAAAGCCGTCGGTCACCACGCCGGGCGGGTTCGGCGGGGCGGGCAGCATCGTGAGTATCGGCGACGCGGTTGTCTTCGTCGCCGAAACCAGCTCTGGCAGCG
Source organism: Pseudomonadota bacterium (assembly GCA_021845595.1). Classification (GTDB taxonomy): domain Bacteria; phylum Pseudomonadota; class Alphaproteobacteria; order Acetobacterales; family Acetobacteraceae; genus JAJZVV01. Next base: position 87,276 of record JAJZVV010000002.1, read on the forward strand.
GCACCTTCGAGTACACGACACAGCTCTGGTATAGCGACGGCACCGCAGCCGGAACGCGGCTCATAACCACGATGCCGGCAAGCTACGCACCGTACCCGTCGTGGGCAACGATCGAGAGTCTTTCCAGCGTCGGCGGCGAGGCTTTGTTCAACTACTATGACTCCAGCGGCAACCCGGCCGTATGGGCCACGGACGGAACCGCGGCCGGCACGACCATCCTCACCGATCAGACCAGCACCCAGTTCTACGTGGGGTCGAACGGGGGTCTGACATTGCCGCAGGCGAGCGTTGTCGCGGTGCCGGGCGGCACCGGGTACAGCGCGACCGGGGAAGACACCGTCGTCGCCGCCGGCGCCGACACGATCGACGCGGCCGGACATGACGTCCTGGTCTTCGGTGGCGCTGGGCGGCTGACCTTCGCGGTCGGCGACGGCTGCAGCACGGTGATCGGCGGCACCGGGGGCGTGAGCCTCACCGGCGGGGCGGGCAGTGTCACGGTCTTCGGCGGCGGCAGCGACAATGTGCTCGCCGGCGGTGCCGCCGGCGACAATCTGCTGGTCGCCGGCAGTGGTATCGACACGCTGGAGGGGATCGGGAGCGGCGATCGACTCTGGGGCAATGGCCGGGCCGGCGACCTGCTCTTCGCCGGCAGCGGCAATGAGACGCTGGGCGCCGGGGCGGCGGGGGCGGCAACGCTGGTCGGCGGCGACGCGTCGGTGACATTCGTCGGCAACGGCGGACAATCCACCATCTTCGCCGGCAGTGGCAACGACACGGTCTGGACCGGCGCGGGCCACACCGTCGTCGTCGCTGGCAGCGGCAGCGCGGTGGTGGTGTTCGGCCGCGGTGATGCGACGGTGTGGGGCGGGGCCGGGACCGACCTCTACACGGTCATCAACGGCACGGCCGGCGGCACCGACGTGATCCAGAATTTCCGGCCCGGCACCGACCGGATCATGCTCGACGGCTACGGTGCCAATGCTGCCAGGCAGCAATCGGCGAACGGCTCAACGACGCTCACCCTCACCGACGGCACGCGAATCATCCTCGCCGGCCTCGGCCATCTTGACCCTTCCGCCATCGGCTGACCGCCGCCCCCCAGAAGCCGCCTCGCGCGGCCCATGCGGCTCATGTAGCCTTGCGCAGCCTCCACCGCCCGGCGTGGGGTCGACGGAGGAGAGGAGTCCGCATGTCCGAGCCGCGCCGTGCACCCTGAACCGAGCGCGCGCGTCGTCGTGGTCGGTGCCGGGCCGGTCGGGCTGATCGCCGCCATCGAGCTGGCGCGCGCCGGGCTGCGGCCGGTGGTGCTCGATGCCAAGCCGGGGATCGCCTGGAGCAGCCGGGCGACCTGCATCTCGCGCCGCAGCCTGGAGATCCTCGACCGCATCGGCGCCGGCCCGGCCTTCGCCGCGAAGGCGCTGCCATGGTCGCGCGGGCGGACCTTCCACCGCGATCGGCTGGTGTTTCGGCTCGACATGCCGTTCGGGCCCGGCGACCGGCACGCGCCCTTCGTCAATCTCCAGCAATGCTACACCGAGCAGTTCCTGCTCGACACGCTGAGTGCGCTCGGCGAGGCCGCCGAGCTGCGCTGGGACCATCGGCTCACGGGTCTGCGCCAGCAAGGGGATGGGGTGGACCTCACGGTCAATGGCCCGGAGGGGGACTATCCGCTGTGCGCCGAGTGGGTGGTCGCCGCCGATGGCGGGCGCTCCACCGTCCGCGACCTCATGGGCCTGAAACTCGAAGGCACGGCCTACGAAAGCCGCTACCTCATCGCGGACATCGCGGTCGAGGGCGCGAACTGGCCGGTGGAGCGCCATGTCTGGTTCGATTCCCCGGCGAATCCCGGCTCGACCGTGATCCTGCACGTGCAGCCGGACAATGTCTGGCGCATCGACTACCAGCTGCGCGACGAGGAGGACACCGAGGAGGCGCAGCGGGAGGAGAACGTGCGGGCACGGCTGCAGGCACAGCTCGACATGATGGGCGTGCGCGCACCCTGGCGGATCGTCTGGCGGAGCCTCTACAAGGCGCTGGCGCTGTCGCTCGATTCCTATCGCCACGGCCGCGTGCTGTTCGCTGGCGACGCCGCCCATCTGGTGCCGATTTTCGGCGTGCGCGGGCTCAATTCCGGCATCGATGATGCGCATAATCTCGGCTGGAAGCTGGCGATGGTGGCGCGTGGCCAGGCGCCCGCTTCGCTGCTCGACAGCTACAGCCACGAGCGCCGCCGGGCGACGCGGGAAAACCTCGAACAGGCGACCAAGAGCACGTGGTTCATGTCCCCGCCCGGGCCGGGGTTCCGGCTGATGCGCGATGCCGCGCTGGTGCTCGCCGCCGAGCATGCCTGGGCGAGCTCACTCATCAATCCGCGCCAATCCTCCGCGCATGTCTATGACGATTCGCCCGCGGTGCTGGCCGATGCGACACCGTCCGCCGAGGGCGTCCCGCCGGGTGCGTCGCTGCCGAACCTGCCGCTCCCAACTGGCGGATTCCTGCACGACGCGCTGCCGGCGCAGGCGTTTTCACTGCTGGTCTTCACCGGCGGGCTGGACGCCGAAGCGATCGAGAGGCTGGCCGGCATCGGCGTGACGCTGCTGCGGGTTGGCGCCGGGCCCATCACCGATCCGGATGGCGCACTCGCCGCACGCTTCGCCGCGCACCGTTTTCCCGTCTATCTCATCCGCCCCGATGAGCATGTCGCCGCGCGCTTCACGGCGGCCGACCCGAATTTGGTTCGCGATGCGCTGGAGGTGGCGCTGGGCCGGCGGTGGAGCGACGCTCCGGCGCGGGAGGCGCGCGCGCCGGCACCGGTGACGCCGCAGGCTGGCGGGGTAGCGGCCGGCGCGCTTGGCCAGGATGGGCTGGAGGCTGTCTTCGCCGCCGCCAGCCGGGCGCTGAACGCCGCCGGCACGGCAGACGCGGCCTTCCTTGCTCGTCTCACGCTGCTGCTCGCCGAGGCGGTCGGCGATCCCGCGCGGGTGCTGACGCTGATCGCGGCGGCAAGGCCGGGGCCGCCGGGCTGAACCCCCATTCGGGATCAGGCGTGTCCGGCCATGTGCTGGCCGATCAGCATGCGGTCCGCCGCCGCGGCGTCCGTCTCGTAGACCACGCGCCCGCCGGCCATCACCAGGATGCGATCGGCCAGCTCCAGCAGCTCGTCGAGATCCTCGCTGACCAGCAGCACCGCGGTGCCACGGTTGCGTGCGGCGATGATCTGCGCGTGGATGTCCGCAACCGCTGCGAAATCGAGGCCGAACACGGGATTGGCGGCGATCAGGACATCCGCCTCGCGGCCGAGTTCGCGTCCCAGCACAGCCCGCTGCACATTGCCGCCGGAGAGCGTGCCGATCGGCGCGTCCGGAGACGGGGTCTTGACGCGGTAGCGCGCGATCAGCGCCTCGGCCTCGGTGCGCATCCGCCCGGCGCTGAGGAACTTGCCACGCGCCATCGGCGGCTGGTCGAAGCGCCGCAGAGCCATGTTCGCCGCGACGCTCATCGTGGCGACGGCAGCGTTGCGCAGCGGCTCCTCGGGCAGCACCGCGAGCCGGTGTGCCAGCATTTCGCGCCGCGTCGCGTGGTAGGGCGCGCCGTGGATGCGCACGGCACCGGCGCGCGCGCGGCGCTGCCCGGCGAGCACCTCTACCAGTTCGCTCTGGCCGTTGCCGGAAACTCCGGCGATGCCGACGATCTCGCCGGCGCGCACGGCGAGGCTGACGCCGCGCAGCGCCGCGGCCCCGGAATCGTCGACTGCTTCCAGCGCCTCCACCGTGACCAGGTGCGCCCCCGGCGCGCGCGCCGCGCGCGGCGCAGCCTCCGCGATGCGGTCCTCTCCCACCATCAGCCGCGCCATCGCCTCGACGCCGAGCGCGCCGACGGCCCCGCCGCCGGCGAGCCTGCCGCGCCGCAGCACGGTGACGGCATCGGCGAAAGCGAGCACCTCGCGGAATTTGTGCGTGATGATGAGAACGCTGATACGCCCGGAGCGGGCCATGCCGCGCAGCATCGCGAGCATCTCATCGGCCTCCTGCGGCGTGAGCACCGACGTCGGCTCGTCGAGGATGAGGAAGCGAGCATCGAGATAGAGCTGCTTGAGAATTTCCGCCTTCTGGCGTTCGCCTGCCGCCAGGGCGGCCACCGGCGTCGTCAGCCTGACGGTGAAGGGCATAGTGCGCAGAAACGCGTCTAGCCGCGCGCGCTCGGCGGACCAGTCGATCCGTCCCGCGCCAGGGGCCCGCGCAAGGACGAGATTTTCCAGCACCGTCATCGACGGCACCAAGGTGAAATGCTGGTAGACCATGCCGATGCCGTGCAGATGCGCATCGCGCGGCGAGCGGATCGTGATCTCGTGCCCGTCCAGCACCACTGCGCCGGAGTCCGGGCGATAATAGCCCATGACGCACTTGACCAGCGTGGACTTGCCGGCGCCGTTCTCGCCGAGCAGCGCGTGCACCGACCCCGCTTCGACGCGCATCGAGACGTTGTCCAGCGCGGCGAGCGCGCCAAAGCGCTTCTCCATCCCGATCGCTTCGAGCGAAGATGCGCGCAGCGCGTCGGTCATGGCAGATGCGCGAGGTATTCGGCCGAATTCGAGACGGTGCCGAACACGCCGCCTTGCATCTTGATCATGCGGATGGCGTGCGCGTGGTTCGCCGCGTCGGTCGCGCCGCAGCAATCCTCCAGCAACAGGCACTCGAAGCCGCGATCATTCGCCTCGCGCATCGTGGTGTGGACACAGACATCGGTGGTGATGCCGGTCAGCACGATGTTGCGGATGCCGCGCAGCCGCAGGATCAGTTCGAGATCGGTGGCGCAGAACGAGCCCTTGCCGGGCTTGTCGATGATCACCTCGTCCGGTGCGGGCGCGAGATCGGGGATGATTTCCCAGCCCGGCTCGCCGCGCACGAGAATCCTGCCGCATGGCCCGGGATCACCGATGCCCGCGCCGATGCGCCGCGACCGCCAGCGCTTGTTCTCCGGCAGGTCGGACAGGTCCGGCCGGTGACCTTCGCGCGTGTGGAACACATGGTAGCCCTTGGCGCGCATCGAACGAAGTACCGCTGCGATCGGCGCGATCGGCGCGCGCGTCAGCGAGAGGTCGTAGCCCATGCGATCGACATAGCCACCGATGCCGCAGAAATCGGTCTGCATGTCGATGACGATCAGCGCCGTGTTGGCCGGCCGGAGATCCCCATCGAACGGCCAGGGATAGGGATCGGCCGGGATCTGGCCTTCGCTCATGTTATCTCTCCGTATCGGCGGGTCGGTGCGGGGAAGCCGCAGGATGTTCCGTCCGTGACACGGACGCTCTCCTCCCATGGCAGACGGTAGCGTCCGGCCACGAGGTCCTGCATGTAGGTGTAGGGGCAATCCCCGGCGCCGCCGGCGACGGCCGTGTAGCCGCGATGACCGAACTGATAGATGTTGTTTTCCACACCCCAGTGCGCACGCGCCTCGCGGATCAGGTCCGGGCGCAGCTCCGCAGCGACGATCTCGTCGGCGAAGCCGCCGCCCTCCGCGAGGATCGTGCCGTCGAAATTGCACAGCATGGCCTCGCCCATCGAGTTGAACGTGCCATCGCTGCCACACATGCACACGCTCGCCGTCGCCATCAGATTGCAGAAGGCGTTGGCCTGGTTGGTGATGCGCCAGGCGTGGCGGATCGGCGCGGTGTAGCCGGCGGTGCGGAGCATGATCTCCGCACCCTTGTAGGCGGCCTCGCGGGCCATTTCGGGAAACATCCCGTCGTGGCAGATGATGAGTGCGAGCTTCGAGCCGTTCGGCCCGTCGCAGACTGGAATGCCGAGATCGCCTGGCTCCCACGGCTCGACCGGGACCCAAGGGTGCAGCTTGCGATAATAGAGGCGTACTTCCCCCGCATCGTCGATGATGATGCCGGTGTTGTAGGGATTGCCGTGCGGGTTGAACTCCATCAGCGAGAAGCAGCCCCAGATCCGGTGCTCGCGGCAGGCGGCGCGGAACGCCGCGACCTCGGGTCCGTCCATTCGGCACATGATTGCCGGATTGGTGTCCATGGACAGGCCGTGCAGCGCGTATTCTGGAAACACGACGATGTCCATTCCCGCGAGCCCGCGCCGCGCCTTACCGACCATGGCGCAGATTTTCAGCGTCTGCGCCGCCAGGTCTTGGGCCGTCGAGACCACAGGCAATGCCAGCTGTACCAGCCCGACGACGACGCCGTTCGGTGATTTGTTCAGCCCGCCAAGGCCACTCATCGCATTTTCCTCCCTCACCGTGTGATGCTCAACTCACCTGGCGCGCCGGCCAGGGTGCGGTCGGGCGAGCAGGAGACGATCATGATCAGCAATGTCACCATGTAGGGCAAGGCGTTGAACAGGTGGTAGAAGCCGGTGACCCCGATGGCCTGCAGCGCTGGCCCCAGCGCGCCGGCGCCGCCGAACAGAAGCGAGGCCCAGAGGCAGCCCATCGGGTTCCAGCGCGCGAAGATGACCAGCGCCACTGCGGTGATGCCCTGGCCGCTGGACAGTCCCTCGTTCCAGCTCCCCGGATAGTAGAGCGAGAGGAACGAGCCGCCGATTCCCGCCATCGCTCCCCCGAAAGCGGTCGCGGCGAGGCGAACCAGGCGCGGCGAATAGCCCATCGCGCGCGCTGCGTCCTCGCTGTCGCCAACCATGCGCAGCACCAGGCCGGTGCCGGAGTTGCGCAGCATCGAGACCAGGGCGGGGGCAAGCGCCACGCCGATAAAGAACAGCGCGTTCACCCTCAGCGCCGAGCGGATGGCCGGACTCGTGCTCCAGAAGCCGAGATCTAGCGCGGGCAGTTCGGGCGCCTTTGGCTCGATGAAGGGTTTGCCCAGATAGAAGGCTAGGCCGGTGCCGAAGAGCATCATCGCGATCCCGACGGCGATCGGGTTGACCCGCGGCAGCGAGCAGATCGCTGCGTGCAACACACCGAGTAGCGCGCCGACCAGGGCGGCGGCGAGCACGCCAAGCCATGGCGAGCCGGTGAGCCAAGCGATCGCGAAACCGCTCATCGCGCCCATCACCAGCGTGCCTTCCAGCCCGAGATTGACCCGCCCACTCTTCTCGGTGACGAGTTCGCCAAGGCTGACGAACAGGAACGGCGTGGAGACGCGAATAGCGCCGGCGAGTACCGCGACCGGGACGCCCCACCAGCCGATCCCGCTCACGCGCCACCCGCGTGCGCCGGACGCACCGGCTCCGGTGCGGCGCGTGGCGCCCGTGGGCGCAGCGTCAGCCGCAGCCTGCCCTGCAGCGTTTCGCTCGCGAGCAGCATGATGAACAGCAGGCCGCGCAGCACGGTGATGGTCGCATCCGGCAGTTGCAGACGCTGCTCGAGCAATCCGCCGCTCGCTTCCAGCCCGCCCATCAGCACCGCGACCGGGATGACCGCGAGCGGGTTCTGGCGTGCCAGGAAAGCGACGAGGATGCCGGTGTAGCCGTAGCCCACGGCGAGATCCGCGCTCGCTGCGCCCTGCACCGCGGCCACTTCGACCATGCCGGCAAGCCCCGTCGCCGCCCCGGCGAGCGCGGTGACGATGAGGATGAGGCGGCCCACCGGCAAGCCGACCAGCCGGCCGGCGCGTGCATTGGCACCGACCACGCGCGCGGCGAATCCCCAGGTGGTATGGAAGACGAAAACATAGGCCAGGACACAGAAGATCAGTCCGAGAACGAGGCCGAGATGGACGTTGGTGCCGGGGATCGTGCCGAGCATCAGCGCGTCGGGCAGCGACCGGGTCGAAGGCTTGTTCAGGCTGGCGGGATCGCGCATCGCGCCTTCGACGAGCTGATCGCAGACGGCGATGGAAATGTAGGCGATCAGCAGCGAGGAGATCGTTTCGTTCACGCCGCGCCAATGGCGCAGCGCGCCGCAGGCGGCGACGAGCGCGGCGCCGGTCGCCATGCCGGCGAGCGCCATGCCGGTGAGCACGGCGACGGCGGGCAAGCCGAGGGCGGCAAGTGGGAGCCCGGCAGCGATGGCAGCGACGCCACCGGCGACGAAGCCGCCCTCCGCCCCGATGACGATCAGCCCGATCTGCGCCGGCAGCGCCATGCCGAGTGCGGTGAGCAGCAGCGGCGCAGCGCGCACCAGCGTATTCTGCCAGGAGAACCATGTGCCGAAAGCGCCGAGATAGATCAGCCCGTAGGCCCGCAGCGGATCGGCGCCGGCGGCAAGCAGGAACAGCGCGAATGCGGCGACAGTGGCAAGCAGCGCCACCAGCGGTGGCGCCGCCGCTTCCGCCAGCCGCACCAGCCGCATCGCCCCGGCCTCAGCTGGTGCTGCCGATGACGCCGGCAACGAGATAGTTCATCTGCTCCAGCACGAGGTCGAATTCGTCGACCGTCGTCCCGGCGCCGATGACGGTATTGCCCTTGTTGTCCTTGAGCGGTCCTTTGAACACCGCGAAATTGCCGGCCATGAACTGCGCCCGCACGCCATCGGCCTGCTTGCGCGCTGCCTCGGGAACGATCGCGTTGTAGGCGGAGTTGCGCACGAACCCCTCGCGAAATCCGCCGCGGATCATGTTGGGGAGAGTCTTGCCGGCGATGAGATCGCCGACCAGGCGTGGATAGAGCCCGGTCCAATTCCATTCCGCGCCGGTGAGATAGGCTTTGGGCGCCAGCACCGCTTGGTTGGTGTGATAGCCGGTGCAGAAGATGCCGCGCTTCTCCGCTGTCTCCATCACCACTTTTGGACTGTCCACGTGGCAGGTGAGAACATCCGCACCCTGATCGGCGAGGCTGTTCGCCGCTTCGGCCTCGCGCACGGGCAGGAACCAGTCACCGGTGAAGACGACGGTGGTGCTGATCGATGGGTCGACGCTCTGCGCGCCGAGGGTGAAGGCATTGATGTTGCGCAGCACCTGCGGGATCGGCTTGGCGGCGACGAAGCCGAGCTTCTTGGTTTTGCTCATGTGCCCGGCGACGATGCCCGCGGTGTAGACCGCCTGGCTGATGAAGCCGAAATAGGAATGGGCGTTGAGCGGCTCGCCCTCCTTCCACAGGCCTCCGGCGTGAAGGAACTGCACCTTCGGCTTGCTCTTCGCCAGGCGCAGCACGAACGGATCGAAATAGCCGAACGAGGTCGGGAACAGGATCGAGGCGCCGTCGAGATTGATCATCCCATCCATGGTGTTCTGCACCGCCACCGTCTCCGGCACGCGGGCCTGCTCCAGCACGGTGACGCCTTGCATCTTGCGCACGGCGGCGGCGCCCTCGGCGTGGGCCTGGTTGTAGCCATAGTCATTGGCGGTGCCGACATAGATGAAACCGACCACGGCCTTGTCCGCGGCGCGAGCTTGCCGTCCCGCCAAAGGCCCGGCCACCAGACCCGCCGTCCCGACGCCGAGCCCGGCGAGTACTGCCCGCCGGGAAAACCCACTACCGGATGCCATTCCGTCTTCCTTCCCTCCGCATGCCGTTTTCACGCTCGGAAACCCTCGAAGCAAAGTGCGTGCCAGATCTGCCGCGGCCTATCGCCGATGGTGGGATCGAATGCGGCTGGCCCAAGGATGCGCGCGTGCCCAATTCCGAAGCATCCGCTACGCCGGTGACTGCGTCTGCGGCAGACGGCGCGTCTTGCCCGCCCAGCGTCCGCGGCTAGACTGCGGCCTCCATGGAGGAAACGGAGGCGGCAATGGCCGAGGCCGACGAACTTGCCCAGCGCTTCCAGGCGCTGCACGAATTCCTGCCGGCGGCCGAGGCGGCGCTGTCGCGTGAGATCTGGGGCTATCTCATCGGTGGCACGGAGACCGAGACCACCGTCGCGCGCAACCGCGCCGCGCTGGACGCGCTGGCCTTTCGTCCGCGCGTTCTGCGCGATGTCTCCCGCATCGATGCCTCGGCGCGCTTTCTCGGCAAGTCCATCCGCCTGCCGGTGGCCCTGGCGCCGATCGGCTCGCTCGAATCCTTCCATCCCGATGCCGGCGCGGCGGTGGCGCGCGCCGCTGGGGCCTTCGGCGTGCCCTTCTGCCTCAGTTCGGTCACCCAGCCGGGGCTCGAAGCCGCCGCGGCGGTTGCGAGCGGGCCGCGGGTCTATCAGCTCTATGTGCGCGGCGACGGCGCCTGGGTGGACGAACACCTGCGCCGCGCCATCGCGGCCGGCTACGACGCGTTCTGCCTCACCGTCGATACCGCCCAGTACAGCCGCCGTGAGCGGGATATCGCCAACCGTTTCGACAAGCCCTGGCGGCGCAATCCGCAGGGGCTGGCGTTCCAGGCGGCGCTCAACTGGCACGACGTGGCGCGCCTGCGCGACCGGCACGCCATCCCGCTGATGCTGAAGGGTATCGCCACCGCGGAGGATGCCGCGCGCGCCGCGGAACTCGGTGTCGCGTTCGTCTATGTCTCCAATCATGGCGGGCGGCAGCTCGATCACGGCCTGGGGACGATGACCGTTCTGCCCGAAATCGTCGCTGCGCTGCGCGGGCGGGCCCGCATCGTCATCGATGGCGGCTTCTGCCGCGGCACCGATATCGTCAAGGCGATCGCCCTTGGCGCCGATCTCGTCGGCATCGGGCGGCTGTTCTGCTACGGGCTCGCCGCCGCCGGCGCGCCGGGCATCCTGCGCGTGCTCGAACTGCTGGAGGAGGAAGTGCGCATCGCCCTCGGACTGCTCGGGGTCACCAGGCTCGACCAACTCCACCCCGGGCTGCTCGCCGCGACGCAGCCGGTGATCGCGCCACATGTCCACAGCGCCTTCCCTTTGCGCGAATTCGGACGCGATCGGTGAATGTCGCCCCGCGCCGGGCGCGGATGCGCGCGCTTCTCGATGGCGACGCGTGCATTTTTCCCGCCTCGCTGCACGACCCGCTGAGTGCGCGTATCGCGCTCGATCTCGGCTTCGAAATGGGCATGCTGGCCGGCTCGGTCGCCGCGCTCGCCGTGCTCGGCGCGCCCGACCTCATCGTGCTCACGCTGAGCGAGCTCGCCGGCCTGGCGCTGCGCATCGGCCGGGCTGCCGATCTGCCGCTGATGGTCGATGCCGATCACGGCTACGGCAACGCGCTGAGCGTGAAGCGAACCGTCGAGGAGCTGGAGATCGCCGGGGTCGCCGCGCTGACCATCGAGGACACGCTTCTGCCCGTGCCCTATGGCGGCGTCGGCCGGATGCAGCTCGTCCCGGTCGAGGAAGGTGTGGGCAAGATGCGCGCGGCGCTTGCCGGGCGGCAGGATCCGGCGCTGGTCGTGGTCGGGCGCACCGGGGCCGTGTCGGTGGCCGGCGTGGCGGAGGCGATCGCGCGCGGGCGCGCCTATGAAGCGGCCGGGGTGGACGCGCTGTTCCTCACCGGCGTCACACGCCGCGAGGAACTCGCTGCCATCGCCGAAGCGGTGAAGCTGCCGCTGATGCTGGGCGGCCTCGCCCCGGCGCTGGAGGACCGCGCATGGCTCGCGGCCCAGGGCGTGCGGGTGGCGCTGCAGGGCCATCTGCCGAGCCAGGCCGCGCTCCAGGCGGTGGAGACGACCTTGGCGGCGTTGCGCGCCGGAACGCGGCCGGCGGAGATCGCGGCCACACTGTCCCCGGAACTGCTGCAGCGGGCCAGCCGTGCCGGCGCGTATGAGGCCTGGATGCGGGCGTTTCTCGGCGCGTGAGATCTCAGCCGCGATCGAGCCCGGCGGCGATCTCCTCGGCCCGGTCCGCGAGGCGGGCAAGGCGGCGCGATGTCGCGGCGCGGGTCTTGGCGGCGCCAGGGTCGGCGGCGGGGCGCTCGGACTGGAGCCGGGCGAGTTCGCCCTTCAGGTCGTGCACTTCGTCGGCCATCAGCAGCGCCGCCAGCATCAGCAACCGCACCTCGCCGGTCTGCCCGCCAAGGGCCTTGATCCCGGCGATGCGCTCGTCGATCTCGCCGGCCATGGCCTGGAGATGGGTCTCCTGCCCATCCTCGCAGCCGACGGTGTAGGCGTAGCCGTTGATCCGGATCGTCACCTGCGCCATGGTCCGCTCCGTCAGCTGGTGGCAAGGCCGGCGCGGACGGCGCCGATCAGGGCATCGAGCCGCTCGGCGAGAACCGCCGGCAGCGGCGGGGCGGCCGTTGCGGCCGCGGCCGGCGTGGGCGCTGATGGCGGCTCCTTGGTGCGGGCGGCGATGCGGTCCAAGGCCGCCTCCAGCCGCGCCGCGGCCTCCTCTTCGGTTTCGGCCATCGCGCCCTCTGTTCCCGGGTGATTGCGAGCGTCCTTGAAAGCAAGCGGGCAACGGATCGTCAAGCATGAACCAGGTCTGGCCGCCGCTGCCGCCCGCCGTCATCGTGCATGGTCTGACGCACGCCCTCGCCGCGCTGGCGCCCGGCTGCCCGGTCACGCTGCTCTCCGCGCCCGGCGCGGCATGCTACGCCGGCGCCGGGTTCTGGCGCGCTCTCGTCGGCGAAGCGCGCCGCGGCTATCCGGCGACCCCCTGCATCGACATCCTCGATTGCGCCGACGCGCCGGGACGCGCCTTCGAGGCGCTGGCGATCGGCCAGAAGGGTCTAGTACTGCTCGAGGGCACCCCGGGGTTCGCCGCCGTAGCCGGCGCCGCGTCGGCTTGCGGGGCGCGTCTGCTCGCCGCCGCCCCGCCGGCGCTCGATCTCGCCCGGGCGGGTGCGGCGGCGCGGCATCTGCGGCCATGGCTGGATGGCGTGACAGACGCAAAGGCTTGGGCTAGTGGTGCGGTCGCGACGGATTTTCCCGTCGGCTCGTCCCGCTAGCGCCTGATCCGGCTGACCAATCCCGGCGCACGCACCGGGTTCGATGCCAGGGCGTTCCGGCGAGCACACCACGCCAGGAACGGAGAGCCGGCATGCGCATCACCCAACGCGTGAAGAAAATCCTCGACCGCTACGAGAGCGACAATCCCGGAACCAAAGCGAACCTCGCGCGCATTCTGATGGAAGGCAAGCTGGGCGGCAGCGGCAAACTCGTTATCCTCCCGGTCGATCAGGGTTTCGAGCACGGGCCGGCGCGCAGCTTCGCGCCCAATCCGCCCGCCTACGACCCGCACTACCATTTCCAGCTCGCAATCGAGGCCGGCCTCTCGGCCTACGCCGCCCCGCTCGGCATGATCGAGGCCGGCGCCGACAGCTTTGCCGGGGCCATTCCGACGATCCTGAAAGTGAACAGTTCCAACAGTCTGGCCACGAGCAAGGACCAGGCCGTGACCGGCTCGGTCGCCGACGCGCTGCGGCTGGGCTGCGCGGCGATCGGCTTCACCATCTACCCGGGCAGCGAATACGCCTTCGAGCAGATGGAGGAGCTGCGAGAACTGGCCGAGGAGGCGAAGTCGGTCGGCCTCGCCGTCGTGGTGTGGAGCTATCCGCGCGGTCCGGGGCTGGACAAGGCGGCCGAGACGGCGCTCGACATCTGCGCCTACGCCGCGCACATGGCCGCGCTGATGGGGGCGCACATCATCAAGGTGAAGCCGCCCACCGAGGTGGTCAGCCTGGACGCGGCGAAGAAGGTCTACGAGAAGCAGGGCATCGACCGCTCGACCCTGGCGCGTCGGGTCGAGCATGTCGTCCAGTCCGCCTTCGCCGGGCGGCGGCTCGTCGTGTTCTCGGGCGGCGAGAGCACGGGCACGGAGGAACTCTACGAGACCGTGCGCGGGCTGCGCGACGGTGGTGCCTCGGGGAGCATCATCGGCCGCAACACGTTCCAGCGGCCGAAGGAGGAGGCGCTGGCGATGCTGGCGAAGATCATCGATATCTACCAGGGCCGCGCTTGATGGGCCGAGCGGCGGGGTGCGGGCTGTATCTCGTTACCCCGCCCGTGCTCGAGTCGGCGCCGTTCGCGGACAAGCTGGCCGAGGCGTTGGACGCCGGGGACGTCGCGGCGGTGCAGCTGCGGCTGAAGGACGCCGATGACGCAGCGATCTGCCGCGCCGTCGACACGCTGCGGCCGGTGGCGCAGGCGCGCGCCGTCGCCTTTCTGCTGAATGACCGGCCGGATCTCGCGGTTCAGACCGGTTGCGACGGTGCCCATGTCGGCCAGGGCGACATGGCGGCCCGGGCGGCGCGCACCCTGCTCGGTCCCGAGCGGACCCTTGGCGTGACCTGCCATGACAGCCGGCACCTGGCGATGCAGGCTGGCGAGGACGGCGCCGACTATGTCGCGTTCGGCGCCTTCTTCCCGACCGGGTCGAAAGACGTGACGCACCATGCCGAGATCGAGATCGTCGCGTGGTGGTCCGACCTGATGGAGATCCCCTCGGTCGCCATCGGGGGCATCACCGCGGCGAACTGCGCTCCACTGGTCCAGGCCGGGGCCGATTTTCTCGCCGTCATCGGCGCCGTCTGGGCGCATCCGGACGGGCCGGCGGCCGGGGTCCGGGCGATGAACGCCGCGATCGCCGCGGCCGGCCGCGCCTGACCGTTACAGCCGCGCCGCGGCACGCTCGGCCAGGGCGCCGAGTGTGGCGGGCGGGATGAGATCCATAATGCTCGCTGCCTCGGTCTCGAGGATCGCGGCCCGGTCGCCCGCCGGTGCGGTGCAGAAGGCGCGTCCGCTGGCCGAGGACATGGTCTGCTGCGTCGTGACGCGCACGCAGGTCGCCGTTCCGGCGCGGGTGAGTTCGACCTTCGCGCCCTTGCCGCGAAGCCGGTCCAACGCGGGCTGGCCGGTTGCGGCCTCCGCGTCGGCCCTGCTGGCGGCGCGCAGCGTCAGGCTGGCCTCGCCGGCCCGGCCGGCGCAGACCGGGACGCCGCCTTCCTCGTGAGCGCGATCGAACCCCTGGGCCTTGCGCCCGGTTGCCGCCGCAATCTCGTCACGGCTGAGCAGTGCGCAGGCATCCGGCCCGGCGGCGCGCCCGGCCGCGGGGGCGCACAGGAGCATCAGGGTCAGCGCGGCCAGGATTTTGCGGCTCATTGGGCCTCCGGCGTTCAGCAGGGACCGTGCAGGCTCGCCGACTGCACCTTGCCCTGGAAAATCTCGAACATCGTCTGGCAGACCATCGGCGCGCCGCCGAGGCTCGGATCGAAGAACGGCGAGGGCTGGTTGTAGGCGACGAATTTCCGCCCACCGGCCTCGTAGGTCTGCTGCGGCAGGCCGAACTGGCGGATCACGTCGGCTTCGGTCTGCCCGACCATGGCGACCAGCGCTGCCTGGCGGCGGGCTTGCGCCTCCTGGAAGGCGCGCGACGTGTCGCAACCCGCCAGACTGGCGCCGGCCAAGCCGAGCGCGGCCAAGCGGGCGAGCAGGATGCGCCCCGATCCGCCCCGGCCGATGCGTCGCGCCGCCATGTCGGACCTCCTGTCCTCAGCACCCATTCCCGGCCAGTGTGAAGGACTGGACGGTGCCGTTCGCGATCTCGAACGTCGTCGTGCAGGAATAATTGTAGACCGCCGGCGGCGTCATGATCGGCATGATCGGGTCCCAGTAGCCAGGGTCGACCACCTGATAGGTCTCGACGTAGGCGAGAAAATGGTGGCCGTCCGTGTCGTAGGTGCGGGTCGGCACGCCGAATTCCCGCACCAGATCGATCTCGCGCTCGCCCACCTTGGTGGCGAGGGTCGCGCGCCGCTGCGCCAGCGTGTCGACGCAGGCGGTGAGCGCAGCCGTGGCGAGCAACGCCGCTGCCAGCCTCGCCATGCCTTGCCCCGCCAGCATTCCTACCGTCGCCTTTCCTTGTCGGATTCGCTGATTAGAGGCCGAAGCCGCCACCGGCGTCCAGGGTCTCGCCGATGAAATCGCGAGGCCAATGCTGCCCGCGAGCCCGGCCCGCGCGCGGTTCGGCGGCGATGCAGGGCAGCGCTGACTACTGGGGCATTGCTGCCGCCACCAGCCGGCGCTAATGACGCGCGCGCCCGGCCAGACTGCAACTTTTCGGCGCATCGACCGGCGCTGTGAAACACAGATGACGTGCATTGCCTGACCGAAATGCTACCGAAACACGCCATCGATCCCCCGATTCCCGCCACAATGCGGCCGTGACGTCGCCACATACGCTTTCTTTGCTAGATAACGCCCATTTCGTAAGCCACGCGTAAGTTCTATGGCATAGACTGGCATCGAGGCGCATGTTCGCCGGCCGCATGGATGGATGACAGAGACGCTTCGTTCGCCGCCGCGCCAGATTCCCCTATGGACGACGTTGGCATGATGGGGTTTCCAGGCAAGAGCGGTCTCGCTCAGGGTGTTGCCGAAGCGGTGCGCCAGGCGGTCGTGCGCGCGCCCACCGCCAGCCGCCACCGGCGGGCGTTTGGCGAGGCGCTGCTGCACGCGCCGCAGACGCTGCGCGCCCTGGTTCGCGCCGACGAAATCTGGCTCGTCGCACTGGCCGCCTGTGTCGGGCTCGGCGCCGGCTTCGTCGTGGTGGCGATGAACCTGGCCAGCCAGGCGATGCACGAATTCCTGTATGGACTGCCCCCGGGCGGAAGGCTGAGCACGGCGCTGTCACTGGCGCCCCTGCGCACGGTCGTGGTGCCGGCCCTGGGTGGGCTCGGGTTCGGCCTGGTCGGGCTCGCCATCGCCCGCTGGTGGCCGCGCCGGGCGGTCGACCCGATCGAGGCGAACGCGCTGTTCGGCGGCCGGATGTCGCTTAACGACAGCCTCATCGTGGTGCTGCAGACCGTGCTCTCGACCGGGGTCGGCGCCTCGGTCGGGCTGGAGGCCGGCTATACCCAGGCCGGCGCCGCGCTGGGTTCGCGGCTCGGGCGCAGCTTCCGGGTGCGGCGCAATGATCTGCGCGTGCTCGTCGGCTGTGGCGCTGCCGCTGCCATCGGCGCCGCGTTCGACGCCCCGCTCACCGGCGCGTTCTATGCCTTCGAACTGGTCATCGGCACATACTCGATCGCGACGCTCGCCCCCGTGGTCGTCGCCGCGATCTGCGCCATCGGGGTCAGCCGGGCCTTCCTCGGTGACATCGGCAGTTTCCAGGTCAGCGTCCCGAGCGAGATCGCCGCGCTGGACTATCTGCCGGTGCTGGCTCTTGGCGTGCTCTGCGCGTTGTTCGGCGTGCTCGTCATGCGCGGCGTCGCCCTGACGGAGGAGGCGTTCCGGCGCACCGGGCTGCCAACCTGGCTGCGCCCGATGCTCGGTGGCGCGATGGTCGGGCTTCTGGCGCTGGTCGCCCCGCAGGTGTTTTCCTCGGGTCATGCGGCCCTGCACGCCGGGCTTGATGCGCCCTATTCGCTGCCGCTGTTGACGACGCTGCTCGTGCTCAAGGCCATGGCCTCGGTGATCTCGATCGGCGCCGGCTTTCGCGGCGGCCTGTTCTTCGCCTCGCTTTTCCTTGGCGCCATGCTTGGCAAGCTGTTCGCCGGCGGGCTGGCGGCGGTGATGGTGGCGGGAGCATTGCCGGCCGTGGTGTGCGCCCTGGTCGGGATGAGCGCGATGGCGACCGCCATCGTCGGCGGGCCGCTCACCATGTCGCTGCTGGCGCTGGAAAGCACCGGCAGTCTGCCGCTGACCATCGCCGTGCTCGCCGCCTCGGTGGTCTCGGCGCTGACCGTGCGGCGGACCTTCGGCTACTCGTTCGCCACCTGGCGCTTCCATCTGCGCGGCGAGGCGATCCGCAGCGCCGTCGATATCGGCTGGATGCGCAACCTCACCGTCGGGCGGATGATGCGCCGGGACATCCGCACCGTGCGCGCGGACACGCCGATCGCCGCCTTCCGGCGCGATTTCCCGCTCGGCGCCACGCAGCGCGTCATCGTGCTCGATCAGGCCGACCGCTATGCCGGCATCGCGCTGGTGCCCGAAATCCACGCCGCCGACGCCGCGACCGGGCGGATCGCCGACCTCTTGCACTATCGCGATGCGGTTCTGCTGCCGCATATGACGGTGAAGGAGGCCGCCACCGCGTTCGAAACGGCGGAAAGCGACGCACTTGCCGTGGTCGAAAGCCGCGAGAGCGGGCGGGTCATCGGGCTGCTGACCGAGCAATATGCGCTGCGCCGCTACAGTGAGGAGCTGGACCGCCGCCGCCGGGAGCTGTCCGGGGAATAATCGGGATTGTGCCACTATCTCAGGGGGAATGGCCGGGAAGGCCGGGGGGACGACGGAATGAACGATGCGAAGACGGCGCTCGGGCGCAAGATTCTCGGTCTCAAGCGCGCACGCGGCCAGAGCTGGGCGGAGATCGCGGCGCAGCTCGGCCACAGCCCGGTTTGGAGTTGCGCCGCCTGCCTGGGGCAGATGTCGATGACCGCCGAGACCGCCGCCAAGGCCGGCGCACTGTTCGACCTCGATGCCGAGGAGATCGCGCTGCTGCAGGAAATCCCCTATCGCGGCTCGCTCCCCGGCGCGGTGCCGACCGACCCGCTGATCTACCGCTTCTACGAACTCGTCATGGTCTATGGCACCAGCTGGAAGGCGCTGATCGAGGAGGAGTTCGGCGACGGCATCATGAGCGCGATCGATTTCGACATGAGCCTGGAACGCCAGCCGGACCAGAAGGGCGACCGGGTCAAGCTCACCCTCTCCGGCAAGTTCCTGCCCTACAAGCGCTACTAGAGCAACGTCCGACCAGACTGAACCGCTTCGCGGTCGGTCTGGTCGGGCAAAGTTGCTCTAGCCATTATGGTTTCTAGAGCACGACCGTCCGACCAGATGATTCCATCAGGTCGGACCGTGCTCTAGCGTCCCGCCCCTGAAATGCGCTTGCGTTCCAGGGATAAGCAGGCCACTGAAAACAAACGGCTAGTGTCCCGAAAATTCGCTTGCGAATTTCTGAAACGGGACACTAGGCCACCATACCAACCCGCCGACCGGGCTGGCGGGAGGACGTTGCTCGCCCGGGAGGCGCCGCTACTTCGCGGCGGCGCGCAGCAGGTCCCGGATCTCGGCGAGCAACGCCTCGCTCGGCGTCGGCCCCGGCGGGGGCGGCGGCGCGGCCTCGGCTTTTCGCTGCATCCGGCTCAGCCCTTTCACCACCCAGAAGATGGCGAAACTGACGATCAGGAACTGGATCACGGCGTTGACGAACACGCCGATGTTCAGCGTGACCGCGCCGGCCGCTTGAGCAGCGGCCAGCGTCGGCGCGCTCGGGCCCTTCAGCGTGATGAAGATGTTCGAGAAATCGATGCCGCCGACGAGCAGGCCGATGAGCGGATTGAAAATGTCCTTGACGAGGCTGCCGACGATCGCGGTGAACGCCGCGCCGACGATGATACCGACGGCCAGGTCGACGACGCTGCCGCGCATGATGAAGGCGCGGAACTCGTCGACCCAGCCCGGACGCTTCGGAATAAAGCCACTCATCGGACCCTCCCCCTCGCTGCGTGTGCCTGCGCTCTGGCGGCGCCGGACCTGTTGCGCAACGAGTGTTCCAGCGGCGGGCGGCCCGGGTCAACCGACTCTTGTATGCAGGACCCTCGCAGCGGCTCAGGCCGCGCCGGCGACGTAGGCGCGGAGACTGTCCACCTCCTGCTCCTGCTGCATCAGCCGCGCCTTGACGACGTCGCCGATGCTGATCAGGCCGACCAGTTGCCCGTTCTTCACCACCGGCAGATGGCGGAAGCGGCCCTCGGTCATCATGGTCATCGCCTCCGCCTCGGTCGTCTCCGGCTTGGCGGTGCGCAATTCGGTCACCATCAGCTGCGCTGCCGTCATCTCCAGGGTGCGGGCGCCATGGCGGGCGATGGCGCGGACGATGTCCCGCTCGCTGACGATGCCGAGCACCGTGGCGGCGGCGTCGCGCACCAGGACGGCGCCGATGCCGCGCTGGGCGAGAACAGCAGAAACCTCGGCGACCGTATCGGTCGGGCGAACGGCGGTGACGTCGTGGCCTTTATGCTTCAGGATGGCGGCGATCGTCATGAGCGTGACCTCCAGTTGGCGGGTCCGCGGACGCCGAACAGAAGTGCGAGCGCCGATGGGGCGGACCAACGCATTCCTAAAGAAAATTTATAATGCGCCGGCGAGGGCCTGCTTTGCAACCTGAAGACGTGCAGTGCACAATCGGGTTGTTGTGCGAGCGCTTTGGCGCGCCTCCCTCCGGCGCGTCGATCCTGGTCCCCGCCCTTCCGAACGGCGGCGGAGTGCGCTATCGGAGGGCGCGCCGTCCGGGCTGCGCCCTCTCGTCCGACATATCCATCATCGCCCGTTGAGACCGCCCTGAGCGTATTGCCGCCCCGTTCAACGCCGCTGCAGAGATTGCTGACCCAAGCGCGATCGGGAGCGCAGCGCCGGGCGCAGCCGCGCGCGAGCGACCTGCGTGCTTGGCCGGTGCGGGTGCGGCCGCGCCGGCGGCAGCGCCAGCGCCTCGGGCGGGTGGCGCTGATCTCGCTGCTGCTCCATCTGTTCGTGCTCCTGCTGCTGACCGTCATCGTCCGCCGCGGTGCCCCGCCGGAGGCGCTGCCGCCGCCGGCAGTCGCGATGGTGTTCGAGACCGGCGCGACCAACGGCCCCAGCGTGCCGCATCCGACCGAAACGCAGGAACTGCCAAAGCCCGCCCAGCCGCAGCCGACACCGCCCGAGCCGCCGCCGCCGGCGCCGCCCACGCCGGTCGCGCCGCCCACCCCGCCCGTGCCACCGGCCGCCGCCCCCGAGACCGCCCCGCCGCTGCCGCGGACCGCCGAGCCGGTGCCGAAGGCGGCGCCAGCACAGGAGACGCCGGCGCAGGAGACCGCGCCGCCGGTTCTCACGGCGCCGCAGAGTGAGGCGGTGGTGAAGCCCCCGGCAGCCCAGCCGGCGCCCCGCGTCGAGCCCGTCACGCCGCCAGCCGAAGCGCCCCGGGTTGAAGCGCACCCGCTGCTGGAGCCCGCGCCGAAACCGACGCGCCCGGCGCCACCGCGCCAGGCAGCGGCGCCGCCGCGCCCGGCGGTGCGCTTCCCCGCGCCGATGAAGTTCTCCTTCGGGCCGACCTTCAACGGCAACTCGACGTCGCTGGCCGAGGGGCCGCACCGGAAGGGCACTTTCTCGGTCACGCCGCGGGCGGATTTCTCCTCCAGCGAACAGCTCGGCACCGACTGGCGCAACGAGCTGGCTGCCTGGCTGGAGATGCACAAATACTATCCGCAGGATGCGGCGATGCGCGGCGAACAGGGCCTGTCCACGGTCCGCGTGGTCATGAACGCCGACGGCACGGTGGCTTCGGTCGGGCTCCGGTCGGGTTCCGGCTATCGCGCGCTGGACGATGCCACCGTCGGCCTGTTCCGCGATGCCCGGCTCCCGCCGCTGCCCTTCGGCTCGCCGGATCCGACGGTGACCTTCGACCTGACCATCCACTACATGCTGGTGGCGCGCTGATCAGCGCAGATAGACGCGCACCTCACGCGCGGTGAGCCCCGGCTCGGTGCGGGCCGAAAGGCGGATCGCGGCCGCCGTCACGCCGAGCGCGAGCAGGCGGTCGGCGACGTCGCGGGCGTCCTCACCGGCCTGCTCGGCGGCGGCGACCTGTTCGGCGGGGGTTCCCTTCGCCGGCACCACCGCCACCACTTCGTAGCGCGGGTCGGCCCGCCGCGCCTCGGCCATTTCCACCGCGCGCTGCAGCGCCGGACCATAGGCACTCTCGCCGCCATCATAGCGGATGGCGACCAGCGGCACGGTCGCGTTCGGGCGCATCGCCTCGGCAAGCTGGTCGGGCGCGGGCGGGGCCGGCTTGGCGCCGAAATCGGTCTGGTCGACCAGGTGGCAGCCGGCCGTGAGGGCCAAGGCCAAGAGCAGAAGCGTCGCGCGAAAGGGGAGGGGCAGCGTCATCGGCGGGCGCAAGCTTGCAGGAAGCGGCGGCGGCGGCAAGATGCGGCGTTCCCACGCCAGGAGCCGCGCCATGCCGAGCCAGGACCCCGTCTGCCGCATCGATGGTGCGCGTCTGTGGGCCAGCCTGATGGCCATGGCGCAGTTCGGCGCCACGCAGAAGGGCGGCGTCCGCCGCCTCGCCCTCTCCGCCGAGGACGGCGCCGCCCGCGCCGCCTTTGGCGCGCAGTGCGCGGCCGCCGGGCTCGCGGTGCGCGTCGATGCCGTCGGCAACATGTTCGCCCGCCGCGAGGGGCGCGAGCCGGCCCGCCCGCCGGTGCTGTTCGGCAGCCATCTCGACAGCCAGCCCTCGGGCGGCAAGTTCGATGGCGCGCTGGGCGTGATGGCCGGGCTGGAGGTGATGCGCACGCTGGACGACCACGGCCTGGGCACCGCGGCGCCGCTGGAGCTGGTCAACTGGACGGACGAGGAGGGCAGCCGCTTCGGCCTCGGCCTGACCGGGTCGGGCGTCTGGGTCGGCGCGCACGGGCTGGACGAGGTGCTGGCGCGGACCGACGCCGACGGAGTGAGCTTCGGCGCGGCGCTGGACGCGATCGGCGCGCGCGGGGCGGCGCCGGCCGCGTCCTTCCCGGTCGATGCCTATTTCGAGCTCCATATCGAGCAGGGCCCGATCCTGGAACAGGCGGGCGCGATGATCGGTGCCGTCACCGGCGCCCAGGCGCAGGTCTGGTACGAGGCGGTCGCCACCGGCCAGGATGCGCATGCCGGCACGACGCCGCCGGCGGCGCGCAAGGATGCGCTGGTCTGCGCCGCGCGCGTCGTCGATCTGGTCGACCGGATGATGCGCGCGCGCGGCGCCGACGGGCGCGGCACGGTCGGCCGGTTCGAGGTGCGGCCCAACAGCCGCAATGTGATCCCCGGCGAGGTGCGGTTCACGGTCGAATTCCGCCATCCGTCCAGCGCGGAGATCGATCGCATCGATGCGCAGTTCCCGCGCGAGGCCGGGTTCATCGCCCGCGATTGCGGGGTGACGCTGGCGATCACGCGGATGTTCCGGATGCCGGCGCAGGCGTTCGACCCCGAATGCGTCGCGCTGGTCCAGGCCGCGGCGGCGCGGGCGGGATATGCGTCGCGCGAGATCGTCTCCGGGGCCGGCCACGACGCCGTGCTGCTGGCGCGGCGCCTGCCGGTGGCGATGATCTTCACGCCGTGCCGGGATGGACTGTCCCACAACGAGGCCGAGAGCATGGCGCCCGACGAGGCCACGGCCGGATGCCAGGTGCTGTTCGAGGCCGTGCTGGCGCGCGCGAACCGGCCCGCGCTCGCGTGAGCGGCGCGTCTTGCCTCGCCGTCGGGCCGCCTCTATAGGCCGCGCATGGCAACGGTTGTTGATATCCCGCTCGACCGCTCCGCGCAGGCGCGGCAAGCGGCACTGCTGAACGGTTCCGACGGCGCCGAGCGGCGCCTGGCCGATGCGCTGCGCGCGCTCGCCATCGATGCCGTCGAGGCGGCGAAATCCGGCCATCCGGGCCTGCCGCTGGGCATGGCGGACGTTGCCGCGATGCTGTGGACGCGGTTCCTGAAATACGATGCCGCCGATCCGCGCTGGCCGGACCGCGACCGGTTCGTGCTCTCGGCCGGCCACGGCTCGGCGCTGCTCTATGCGCTGCTGCATCTGAGCGGCCATGTCGGGATGGACATCGAGGACCTGCGCCGGTTCCGCCAACTGCACTCGCCCGCCGCCGGCCATCCCGAATATGGCGGGCACCCGGGAATCGAGACCACCACCGGCCCGCTCGGCCAGGGCATCGCCACGGCCGTCGGCATGGCGCTGGCCGAACGCATGCTGGCCGGCCGCTTCGGGCGCAGCCTAGTCGACCATCGGACATGGGTGATCGCCTCGGATGGCGATCTGATGGAGGGGGTCAGCCATGAGGCGGCCAGCCTCGCCGGCCATCTGCGGCTCGATCGCCTGACCGTGCTGTTCGACGACAACGCCATTTCCATCGATGGCGGTACCGACCTGGCGTGCTCGGATGACGTGCTGAAGCGCTTCACCGCCTATGGGTGGACGGTGAAGCGCATCGACGGGCATGATCCGGCGCAGATCGCCGCTGCCCTCTCGCTGGCCCAACGCTCGAAGAAGCCGACGCTGATCGCCTGCCGCACCATCATCGGGTTCGCCGCCCCGACCAAGGCGGGCACCGCAGCCGCCCATGGCTCGCCGCTGGGCGGCACCGAAGCGGCGGCGACCAAGCAGGCGCTGGGCTGGCACGCGCCCCCCTTTAGCGTGCCAGAGGACGTTGCGGCGCGCTGGAAGGCGGCCGGCTCGCGCGGTGCGGCGGCGCGGCGGGCCTGGCTGAAGCGCCTGACCCGCCACGGCCAGCGCGCCGAGTTCGAGCGGGTGATCGCCGGGAAACTGCCCGAAACCTGGCAGGAGGGCTTCGCCGGGTTCAAGGCGGACCTGGCCGCATCCCGTCCCAAGCTGGCCAGCCGCCAGTCGAGCCAGAAGGTGCTCGAGGCGTTGGTTCCGGCCCTGCCGGAGCTGGTCGGCGGCTCGGCCGACCTCACCGGGTCGAATCTGACTCAGGTCAAAGGCATGACGGCGGTGGCGCCGGCGGCGTATGGCGGGCGATACATCCATTTCGGCGTGCGCGAGCACGGCATGGCCGCGGCGATGAACGGCATGGCGCTCCATGGCGGGCTCATTCCCTATGGCGGCACCTTCTTCGCCTTCACGGACTATATGCGTCCGGCCATCCGCCTCGCCGCACTGATGGGCGTGCGGGTGATCCATGTGCTCACCCATGACAGTATCGGCCTCGGCGAGGACGGGCCGACGCATCAGCCGGTCGAGCATCTCGCCAGCCTGCGCGCGATGCCGAATCTCTGGGTGCTGCGCCCCGCGGACGCGGTGGAGACGGCCGAGTGCTGGGAAATGGCGCTGCGCCGCGCCGACGGGCCGAGCCTGCTCGTGCTGACGCGCCAGGCACTGCCGGGGCTGCGTGCCGACGCCGCCGAGAACCGATCCGCCCGCGGCGGCTACGTGCTGGCCGAGGCCGAGGGCCCGCGCCGGGCGACGCTGATCGCCACCGGGTCGGAAGTGGCCATTGCCATGGAGGCGCGGGCGGCACTGGCGGCCGAAGGCATCGCCGTCGCCGTGGTCTCGCTGCCATGCTGGGAATTGTTTTCGCACCAGGACGCCGGCTACCGCGACGCGGTGCTGGGTGGCGCGCCTCGCGTCGGCATCGAGGCCGCTTGCGGCTTCGGCTGGGAGCGCTGGCTCGGCGCGGAGGGTGCGTTCATCGGCATCGAGGGGTTCGGTGCCTCGGCGCCGTTCGAGGAGCTGTATCGCCATTACGGCATCACCGCCGAGGCGGTGGCGGCCGCGGTGAGGAAGCGTTTGGACCGCGGCTGATGCGGTAGGCGGCCCGCCCGGGCGGGCCGGATTGAGCAGGGAGAGTGACGATGGCGGTAAAGGTCGCGATCAACGGATTCGGGCGCATCGGCCGCTTGGTGCTGCGTGCCATCGTCGAAAGCGGGCGCGAGGATGTGGCCCCGGTGCTGATCAACGATCTCGGCAGCGTCGAGGCGAATGCGCACCTGTTCCGTTACGATAGCGTCCATGGCCGCTTTCCCGGCACGGTCGAGGTCGGCGCGGACAGCATCACCATCCACCATAACGGCCGCACCTACGGCCCGATCCGCGTCACCGCCGAGCGTGACCCCGCGAAGCTGCCGCTGGCCGGGGTCGATGTGGCGATGGAATGCACCGGCCTGTTCACCAAGCGCGAGCAGGCGGCGCATCTGCTCACCGCCGGAGCGCGCAAGGTCCTGATCTCCGCGCCCGCCGACGGGGTGGACGCGACGATCGTGTACGGCGTCAACCACGCGACGCTGACGCCGGCGATGACCGTGGTCTCGAACGCCTCCTGCACCACCAACTGCCTGGCGCCGATGGCCAAGGTGCTGCACGAGAGCTTCGGCATCGAGCGTGGCTACATGGTCACGATCCATGCCTACACCGGTGATCAGCGCACCGTGGACACGCTGCACAAGGACCTCCACCGCGCCCGCGCGGCGGCGGTTTCCGCCATCCCGACGACGACGGGTGCGGCGCGCGCGGTCGGGCTCGTTTTGCCGGAGCTCAAGGGCAAGCTGGACGGCACCGCGATCCGGGTGCCGACGCCGAACGTCTCGCTGGTCTCGCTCGACGTGAACCTCGCCCGGTCGGCCAGCGTGGAAACCATCAACGCAGCCATGCACTCCGCCGCCGTCGGGCCGCTCAAGGGCGTGCTCGACTACAGCACGGAGAAGCTGGTCAGTATCGATTTCAACCACTGCCCCGCATCCTGCAGCTTCGATGCGACGCAGACGACGGTGATCGAGGGCACATTCGCCCGGGTGATGGGCTGGTACGACAACGAGTGGGGCTTCTCCAACCGCATGTCCGACACCGCGGCCTTGCTTGGACGGCTCTGAGGCGGCGCTCGACGCGGGAGGAAACGAACAATGCGCGCAGTTGAAAGGCTTGGCGTCGCCATCGTCGCCATGATGTCCGGCATGTTGATGCCCTCGGGAGCAAGCGGCCCCCTCGGGGTTGCGATGGCGTACGCCGCCGGGCCGGGCGGGTCGGTGCCGATTGTCATGCAGGAGATGACCGTCCCCTCGCCGCAGGCGGGGCTGCAGATCTACGTGCGCAACAAGCGTCCGCAGGGCGGCGAGCATTTCGGCCCGGCGCGCACGCTCGTCTTCGTCCACGGCGCCACCTATCCCGCGAGCGCCGCGTTCGACCTGGCCCTGAACGGCCAGTCCTGGATGGACTACCTCGCGGCCCATGGCTACGACGTCTACCTGCTGGATCTGCCGGGCTATGGCCGATCGACCCGCCCGGCGCAGATGGACCAGCCGGCCGACGCCAACCCGCCGCTCGAGACCACCGAGCAGGCCGTGGCCGATCTCGGCGCCGTGGTCGAGTTCGTCCGCAAGCGCCAGGACCTCACCAGTGTCGACGTCATGGGCTGGTCGTGGGGGACGACCATCGCCGCCGGCTTCGCCGCCGAGCATCCGGATCAGGTTCACCGTCTGGTGCTCTATGCGCCGCTGTGGATCATCCAGGGCGCGCCGGCGATCAGCGCCGGGCCGGGCAAGCTCGGCGCCTATCGGACGGTGACGCGCGATGCCGCGTTCAAGCGCTGGATGAACGGGGTGCCGGAGAGCAAGCGCGCGGACCTGATCCCGCCGGGATGGTTCGAGGAGTGGGCGGATGCGACCTTCGCCACCGACCCGGTCGGGGCGAAACAGAGCCCGCCCGTGCTGCGGGCCCCGAACGGCGTGCTGTTCGACGTCGATCGCTTCTGGCGCGCCGGCAAGCCGACCTGGGACCCCGCGAACATCCGCAATCCCGTGCTGCTCGTGCAGGGCGAGTGGGATCACGATACTCCGCCCTATATGTCCCAGACGCTGTTCCCGCTGCTCGTCAACGCGCCATGGAAGCAGTACACCATGATCGGCGAGGGCACGCACACGGTGGTGATGGAGAAGAACCGGATGCAGCTCTTCCAGGTGGTACAGCAGTTTCTCGACGGCCCTGCCCCGCGCTGAGGGTGGTCAGGACCACGAAGGACAGGAAGGATGCGGTTTCGCACTCTTGATGGGGTGGATGTCGCCGGCAAGCGCGTGCTGCTGCGGGCCGATCTCAACGTGCCGGTCCGTGACGGGCGCATCACCGATCTCACCCGGCTCGAACGGCTGACGCCGACGATCCGCGAGCTTGCCGCCGCGGGGGCGCGGGTCATCGTCTGCAGCCATTTCGATCGTCCCAAGGGCAAGCGCGTGCCGGCCATGTCTCTTGCCCCGGTGGCGCGCGCGCTCGGCGAGGTGCTGGGCCGGCGTGTGCGGTTCGCCGAGGATTGCATCGGCGTGGCTGCGCAGCAGGCGGTGGACCTGCTGGCCGCGGGTGATGTGCTGGTGCTGGAGAACACCCGGTTCCACCCTGGCGAGGAGACCAACGACGACGCCTTCGCAGGCGAACTTGCGACGCTGGCCGATCTCTACGTCAATGACGCGTTCTCCGCCGCTCATCGCGCTCACGCCAGCACCGAGGCGGTGGCGCATCGGCTGCCCGCCTATGCCGGACGGTTGATGCAGGCGGAACTCGAGGCTCTCGATCGCGCGCTCGGGGCGCCGGCACGTCCGGTCGCGGCTATCGTGGGCGGCGCCAAGGTCTCGACTAAGCTGGATCTGCTGGCGAATCTGGTCTCGCGCGTCGACGAACTGGTCATCGGCGGCGCCATGGCAAACACCTTCCTTGCCGCCCAGGGGCTTGCCGTCGGGCGCTCGCTGCAGGAGCCGGACCTGCACGAGACGGCGCGGCGCATCCTCGCCGACGCCGAGACCGCCGGCTGCGCCGTGCTGCTGCCGATCGACGCGATGGTCGCGGCCGCGCTCGCCCCGGGCGTGGCGACACGGACGGTGACGGTGGCCGAGGTGGACGCGGATGCGATGATCCTCGATGTCGGCCCCGGCACGGTCCAGGCCCTCACCGCGCGGCTGGTCGGCTGGAAGACCCTGGTCTGGAACGGCCCGCTCGGCGCGTTCGAAACCCCGCCCTTCGATGCCGGCACGATCGCGCTGGCCCGCGCCGTCGCCGCCGCGACCGCCAGCGGGCAGCTGGTGAGTGTAGCGGGCGGCGGCGACACGGTTGCGGCCCTGCGCCAGGCCGGAGTGGCCGACAAATTCAGCTATGTCTCGACCGCCGGGGGCGCGTTCCTGGAATGGATGGAGGGCAAAACCCTCCCCGGCGTGGCTGCGCTCGCCGCCTCCGGCGACTGAGGCGACGCCGGTGACGCGCGCGAGCGAAACCGTGCTGTCCTTGCCCGATCATGATCGGGCGATCGACATCAGCGCGGAAACCTGCCCGATGACATTCGTGCGCACCCGCCTGGCGCTGGATGCGATGGCGCCGGGGCAGGTGCTGCTGGTACGGCTGCGGGGTGCCGAGCCACTCGCCAACGTGCCCCGCGCGGCCGCGGACCAGGGCCACGACGTGCTCGACCTGATCCCGCTCGAGGATGGCAGCGCGGTGCTGGTGATCCGCAAGGACGGCGGCTGAGGCCGGGTTCCTATCCCAGCCGTTGCCGCGCCGCGGTCGCCAGCGCGTCGGCGCGATGGTTCATCGGGTCGTCGGCATGGCCGCGCACCCAGCGCCATTCCACTTCGTGCAGCGCCGCGGCGGCGAGCAGGCGCTGCCAAAGATCCATGTTCGCCACCGGGTCGCCGGCGGCGTTGCGCCAGTTCCGCCGCACCCAGCCCTGCCGCCAGCGGGTGATGCCGTTGGCGACATATTGGCTGTCGGTGTGCAGGGCTACCCGGCTCGGGCGCTTCAGCGCCTCCAGCGCCGCGGCGGCGGCGGTGAGTTCCATACGGTTGTTGGTGGTCGCCGGCTCCGCACCGGAGAGCTCCCGCTCATGGCCGCGATAACGCAGGATCGCCGCCCATCCGCCCGGGCCGGGATTGGGCTTGCAGCCGCCGTCGGTCCAGATCTCCACCGGTTCAGCCGCGGCATCAGAGCCCATAGGCCGCCTCGCTGGTGGCATCGAGATGAAAGCGCAGGCGGCGCAGATATTCGAGCGGATCCTTGCGCACCACCAGGGCGTCCGCCGGCGTGTTCAGCCAATCATAGAGGCGGGTGAGCAGGAAGCGCATCGCAGCGCCCTGGGCGAGCACCGGCAGCGCGGCGCGCTCGGCCTCCGCGAGGGGGCGGATCTGCTGGTAGCCACGCAGAAGGGCCCGGGCCTTGGTGACGTTGCAGGCTCCGTCCGCCTCGAAGCACCAGGCGTTGAGGCAGATCGCGACGTCGTAAGCGAACAGGTCCGTGGCGGCGAAATAGAAGTCGATCAGCCCCGAAACCTCGCCGCCGAGAAAGAAGACGTTGTCCGGGAAGAGGTCGGCGTGGATATGGCCGCGCGGCAGTGACGCGGGCCAGGCGTCGAGGAGATGGCCGAGGGCGGCGGCGAGTTCGGCGCCGAGGCCGGCGCGGACGCTGTCCGCCCCATCGCCGATGCGGGCGAGCAGCGGCGCCCAGGACGCGGGGCCGAGCGCGTTCGCCCGCTCCGCGGCGTAGCCGGCGCCGGCCAAGTGCAGCCGAGCGAGCGCGGCGCCGACCGGCGCGCAGTGCTCGACGCGCACGCGGCGGGGCCAGACGCCGGGCAGGAAGGTGGTGATGGCGGCATGGCGACCGGCCAGGCGGCGCAGCGCGATACCGTCACGCGCGCGCACCGGCAGCGGGCAGGAGAGGCCGTGGCGGGCGAGATGCTCCATCAGCCCGAGGAACCAGGGCAGGTCCGCCGGATCGACGCGCTTCTCGTAGAGCGTGAGGATGAAATCCCCCGCCTCGGTCCGCAGTGCGTAGTTCGAGTTCTCCACCCCCTCGGCGATGCCGCGGAAGGCGATCAGCTCGCCGATGTCGTAGTCGGCGAGGAAGGCGGCGAGGGCGTCATCGGTGACTTCGGTATAGACGGCCATGGTCCGGCTGCGGGGCCTCGTTCGGGTGCGCGCAATCTGCCGACACCTTGCGGCGCTGTCACGGGCCTTTGCGGCGATGGCGGCCGGGAACACGCACGCCCAGCATGCTACCGCATTCTGATCACAAAAACGTTTTTTGAGACGTTTTGCGTTGCACTCGGTGAGTGGAGGTGATAGTAATTAACCGTTCGCTCATCTTTGGCTGCAACCCGAGCATCGTCATACAGGAGGATACATGCGTAGAAACTTGTTCTTGGGGCTCGTGGTCGCTGCCGCGCCGCTGGCCTTCGGCTCCGCCGCGTGGGCCACGCCGACCCTGACGCTCACCCTGTCCGAGGCGGGCTACACCCCCCTCACGGTGTCGTCCACCAACGGCACGGTCAACATCACCGCGCAGACGTTCGGCACGTTCACCATCAATACGGTGTCCGGCCTCGGGGCGCCGCTCGTCGGCACTGCCGGCCAGCCGGAAATCGACCTCACCTCGGTGAACGTCTCCTCGGCCACTCCCGGCACCCTGACGGTCCGACTGGACGAATCGGGCCTGACCGCGCCGGTGGGTCCGGCTTCCGTCGGCGGGCAGATCGGCGGCACGCTCGGCGCCAAGCAGACGCTCGACTATTCGGTCCTGGTCAACGGCGTCAGCGTCGGCACCAGCAGCGCGACGAACTCGGGCAACGCGTTCACCGGCGGTTTCGGCGGCACCGTGACCTTTACCGGGAACGACACGCTCTCCGAGGTGGTAACGCTGGCCTCGACCGGCGTTGGCACCACCAGCTACGACGCCCTCGCCACGGTGCCCGAGCCCGCCTCGATGGCGCTGCTCGGCTCCGGCCTGTTCGGCCTTGGTCTGATCCGCCGCCGTCGCGCCTGATCCCGGCGACGGTCCAGGAGCGGGCAGCGGCTTCGGTCGCTGCCCGTTTTTCTGTACGCGTGAAGCAACCCGCCGCGGCCTCGAGTGCGGGGGGCGATGGCGCCGTCGACGCTGCCGCTCGGCGTGTGGTGCGCCTCTGAGAGCATCATCGGTGCTGCCTGGTGCGTGGCGGCCGACGGCCGGCGGCTGCGCTTTCGGGGTCGGCGCCAACGCAGGCAGTCGGCGCATTCTTCAGGGCAAATGCTAGAGCACGGTCCGACCTGATGGAATCATCTGGTCGGACGGTCGTGCTCTAGAAACCATAATGGCTAGAGCAACTTTGCCCGACCAGACCGACCGCGAAGCGGTTCAGTCTGGTCGGACGTTGCTCTAGCGCTCGGACACTTCCGGATGGATCATCATGCCTCGGAGCACTAGCTTGATTTTGTGCGCTGATTCAGCCACCGCCCGGAAGCGGGCGCTGGCATCGGACCACCAGAGCACCGTCCGATCGGACGGTGCTCGAGCGGGTCAGTAGGTCCCGTACGACCCGTCGAGTTCGCCGAGCAGACATGGCGGCGAGGCGCAGGTGATCGCCTCGGGCTCGGCCTCGGTCGGGGGCTTGGTCGCGCCCTTTGCCCGCCGCTTGCGGGGGGCATCATCGGCGCTGGTCTCGTGTAGGGTGTTCGGATCAGGGCTTGGATCGGCCATGCTCGCCTCCGGTGCCGATCCTGCTCCGCTCCACTCGGCTCCGCAACCATCCGGCTGCTGCCCGCGACCCCTGAGGCGTCCGGCGTGTTTCTTGCTTGAGTAGCCGGAAAGCCCGTGTCCCCAACCTTCGGTGCCCTCGATGCCGCTGCACGTCGCCCTCACCCACCGCACGCGCTACCGCTACGACCGGCTCATCAGCCTCGGCCCCCAGGTCATCCGGCTGCGACCGGCGCCGCATGCGCGCACGCCGATCGTCGCCTACTCGCTGCGGATCACGCCCGAGCCGCATTTCATCAACTGGCAGCAGGATCCGCAGGGCAACTATGTCGCCCGCGTCGTCTTCCCCGAGCGCGTCGGCCATTTCGAGGTCACCGTGGACCTCATCGCCGACATGGCGACGATCAACCCGTTCGACTTCTTTCTCGAACCGGCGGCCGAGCACTTTCCCTTCACCTATGATCCGGTGCTGGAGCACGAGCTGGCGCCGTTCCGCAGGCTGGACCCGGTCGGCCCCCGGCTCTCCGCCCTGCTCGCGGAGGTGCCGCGCGGCGAGCAGCCGACCGTCGATCTGCTGGTCATGCTCAACCGCCTGGTGCAGAGCCGCATCGCCTATATCGTGCGCCTCGAACCGGGCGTCTGGACGGCGGAGGAGACGCTGACCGCGGGCCAGGGTTCGTGCCGGGATTCGGCCTGGCTGCTGGTCCAGGCGCTGCGCCAGCTCGGCTTCGCCGCCCGCTTCGTCTCCGGCTACCTGATCCAGCTCGTCGCCGATACCAAGCCGCTGGAGGGACCCGAGGGGCCCGCCGCCGATTTCACCGACCTGCACGCCTGGGCCGAGGTCTATCTGCCTGGGGCCGGCTGGGTCGGGCTGGACGCGACCTCCGGCCTGCTTGCCGGGGAGGGCCATATCCCGCTGGCCGCCACGCCCGATCCGCAATCGGCCGCGCCCATTTCCGGCCTGGTCGAGCCGGCCGAGGTCGAATTCGCGTTCGAGATGACACTGGATCGCGTGCGCGAGACGCCGCGCGTCAGCAAACCCTATACCGAGGCGCAGTGGCAGGACCTGCTGGCGCGCGGTGCCGAGCTGGACCGGGCGCTGACGGCGGCGGATGTGCGGCTGACCATGGGTGGGGAGCCGACCTTCGTTTCCGCCACCGATCTCGATGCGCCGGAATGGACCGTCGATGCGGTCGGTCCGACCAAGCGCGGCATCGCCGACCGGCTGCTGCGGCGTCTCGCCCCGATCTGGATGCCGGGCGCGGCGCTGCAGACGGTCCAGGGCAAGCACTATCCTGGCGAACCCTTGCCGCGCTGGGCGCTCTACGCGCATGGCCGGGCCGATGCCGAACCGGTGTGGCGCGACCGCGCGCTCTGCGCCGGCGATGGCGCGGCCGGGCCGTCGCCGGGCTGCACGGCGGCCGACGCGGCGGCGTTCGGCTCCGCGCTCGCCGAGCGGCTCGGTATCGATCCGGCGCTGGTGCTGCCGGCCTACGAGGACATCCACTATTATCTCTGGCGCGAGCACCGGCTGCCGGCGAATGTCGTGGCTGAGGCATCGAAGCTGGCCGATCCGCTGGAGCGGGCGCGGCTGGCGCGGATTTTCGGCGGCGGGCTCGGTCAGCCGGTGGGCAGCGTGCTGCCGTTGCGCAGCGCCGGTGGGGACGGCTGGCGGTCCGGCCGCTGGTTCTTCCGCGCCGGGGTGATGTTCCTGATCCCGGGCGATTCGCCGATCGGGCTGCGCCTGCCGCTGGACAGTCTGCCCTGGGCGGATCCGGAACGGATCGAGGCCGACCTGCCGCGCGATCCGTTCGCGCCGCATCCGCCGCTGCCGGCACGCGCGCAGCTTCGTGGCGGCCGACCGGAGCAAGGTGCCGGCTCCCCCGGTTTCGCCGCCATCGCCGAGCAGCGGCCGATAGTCGGGACCGAGGCGCCGGACCTGGTGCGCACCGCGCTCTGCCTCGAGCCGCGCGAGGGGTGGCTGCATGTTTTTCTGCCCCCGCTGAGCACCGCCGAAGCATGGCTCGATCTCGTCGCCGCGATCGAGGACACCGCCGCGGCGCTCGCCCGTCCGGTGGTGCTCGAAGGCTATCTCCCGCCCCTCGACCCGCGGCTCCGCCGCTTCTCCATCACACCCGATCCAGGCGTCATCGAGGTCAATATCCACCCGGCGGCAAGCTGGGCGGAATTGGTCCAGCGCGGCGAGGAACTCTATGCCGAGGCCCGTGCGGTCGGGCTGGCGACGGAAAAATTCATGCTCGATGGCCGCCATATCGGCACCGGCGGCGGCAATCACGTGGTGATGGGCGCGGCGACGCCGGAACAGAGTCCGTTCCTGCGCCGGCCGGACCTGCTCAAATCCATGCTCGGGTTCTGGCACAACCACCCCAGCCTCTCGTATCTGTTCAGCGGCCTGTTCATCGGCCCCTCCAGCCAGCATCCGCGCATCGACGAAGCGCGTCAGGACAGTCTGGCGGAGCTCGAGATCGCCTTCACGGAGATCGTGCCCGGCCGCGAGACACCGCCCTGGCTGGTGGATCGGATGCTGCGCCATCTGCTCGCCGACATGACCGGCAACACCCACCGCACCGAGTTCTGCATCGACAAGCTCTATGCGCCGGAGACGAGCGCCGGCCGGCTCGGGCTGGTCGAGTTCCGCGCCTTCGAGATGCCGCCGCACCCGCGCATGGCGGCGGCGCAGATGCTGCTGATGCGCGCCGCGGTGGCGGCGTTCTGGGCCCAGCCCTACGAGCGCGCGCTGATCCATTGGGGCACCCGCATCCACGACGATTTCATGCTGCCGCACTTCGTCGCGGAGGATTTGGCCGAAGTGCTGGAGGAGCTGGCCGGGCGCGGCTGGCGGCTGGACCCGGCGTGGTTCGCTCCGCACGCCGAATTCCGCTTCCCGCGCATTGGCGAGATCACCATTCGCGGCGCGACGCTGGAGCTCCGCCACGCGCTCGAACCCTGGCACGTGCTCGGCGAGGAGCCCGCAGGCGGGGCAACGGCGCGCTTCGTGGACAGTTCGGTCGAACGGGTGCAGGCGCGGGTCGGCGGCTGGATCGAGGAGCGCTTCGTGCTCGCCTGCAACGGCCATGCCGTGCCGCTGACGCCGACCGGCCGCGCCGGCGAATATGTCGGCGGCGTCCGCTTCAAGGCCTGGCAGCCTCCGAGCGCGCTGCACCCGACCTTGCCGGCCCACCCCACCCTGGTGTTCGACATCTATGACCGCTGGAGCGGGCGCAGCCTTGGCGGCCTGACCCATCACGTCGCCCATCCGGGCGGGCGCAACTACGAGCGTTTCCCGGTCAACGCCAACGAGGCGGAGGGCCGCCGGCGCGCCCGGTTCTTTCCCTTCGGCCACACGCCCGGACCGATGCCCGAGCCGGTGCCCATGCCCTCCCGCGAGCACCCCCGCACGCTCGACCTGCGCCGTGTCGATCAGCATGCCCGCGGCGGCTTCGGCGGCCCCGGCTTGCACCCGGACGGGTGAGCCGGCAGCTTCCTTCCATGGCGCATGACGAGATGGTCGACGGACGGGGGGGCATGCGTCCGCAGTGGCGCAGTCTGCTCGGCGTGCTCGCCGGACTCGGCCACGAGGTCTTGGCCGAGCGCCGGACGCGGCTCGAACGCATCCTCGCCGAGGAGGGCGTCGGCGGGCTGCTTCCCGGCGCGCCGCCCGATCGCTGGCGCTTCGACCTGATCCCGCTGCCGCTCTCGCGCGCCGAATTCGCCGCCATCGAGGCCGGGCTGATCCAGCGCGCACGGCTGCTGGAGGCGGTGCTCGCCGATGTCTATGGACCCCAGCGCCTGCTCGCCGAGGGCGCGTTGCCGCCGGCGCTGGTGTTCGGCAACCCGGGGTTTCTGCGTCCCTGCCGGCTGGACCCGCAGATGCCCGAAGACGGCTTGATGCAGATCTACGCCGCCGACCTGGTGCGCGGGGAGGACGGCGCCTGGCGCGTCCTGGCCGACCGCACCGGCTGGACGGACGGGCTTGCCCAGGCGCTCGAGAATCGCCGCCGGCTCGGCCGCGTGCTGCCGGAGCTGTTCGCCTCGCGCCAGCTCAGCCCCATCGGCCCCTTCGTCGAGGTCTGGCAGGAACGGCTGCAGCGCCTGCTGCCGGACCGCGCCCAGGATCGCGGCAGCGTGGCGCTGCTGACGGCGGGCCATGCCCATCCCGGCTGGTACGGCCACGTGCTGCTGGCGCGCGAGCTTTCCTGCGCCCTCGTCGAGGGCGGCGACCTCACGGTGCGCGACGGTCGACTGCTGCTGAAGACGCTGCGCGGGCTGAAGCCGATCGGCGTGCTGCTGCGTGGCGGTGATGGCCGCGGCATCGATCCGTTGGAACTGGCCCCGGATGGCCATGGCGTGCCAGGCCTGCTCGGTGCGGCGCGCGGGGCGGTCCGCATCGTCAACCACCCGGGCAGCGGCTTCGCGACCGCCCCCGTGCTCGCCGCCTTTCTGCCCGATCTCGCCACCCGCCTCCTCGGCGAGGCGCTCGCTCTGCCGAGCGTACCGACGCTCTGGCTCGGCGATGCGGCGGCACGCGAACAGGTCCGCGGCGCGCCGGACCGCTGGCGACTGCGCCCGGCGTTCAGCGCGCGGGTGGCGCCAGTCGTCGCCGATGCCGCGCCGGCCGCCTGGCGCCCGGCGCTGGCGGCGGCACCATGGCGCTTCGCCGCGACCGAGGCGTCGCCCCCCTCCGCGGCGCCTTGCCTCGGCGCCACGGGGCTGGAGCCCGGCCCCGTTCTCATTCGCGTCTTCCTGATCGCCGATGGCCACGGCTGGCGGGCGATGCCAGGCGGCCTTGGCTGCGTGCCGGCGGAGGGGGAGGCGTTCTGGCCGGCGAGCGGGCCGATCCTGGCCAAGGATGTCTGGGTGCTGGCGGACATGCCCGAGGCGATCTTCGGCCCGCCGGCCAGCGAGGCGCCGCGGCTCGAGATCCGTCGCGCGGCCGGCGATCTGCCGAGCCGGGTGGCAGACAATTTTTTCTGGTTCGGGCGCTATCTCGAGCGGCTCGAGGGCGGGGCGCGGCTGCTGCGCCTGACCATCGCGCGCACCGCGCAGCCCGCGCCGGCTCCGCACGAACTGGCCGAGATCAATCTCCTTGCGGATTGTCTGACCGAGGCCGGGCTGCTCGACGCCGAGGCGATCGCTGGCATCAGTCAGACCGGGCTGGCTCAGGCCCTGCTGCGCGCTGCGGGGCGTGGCGGCGCGCTGCACGGGCGACTGAGGCAGGCCATGCAGGTCAGCGGCCAGTTGCGCGACCGGCTGACCGGCGAGATGCATGCCGTCATCGGCCGCGGCGTGCGCGATGTGGAGGAGGCGCTCGGCCGCGTCGCGATCGCCCACCACGGCGAGGCGCTGGACAGTGCCGCCCAGGCGATGGCGCGCGTTCTCGCCTTCGCCGCCACCGTCGCCGGGCTCGCCGCCGAGAACATGGTGCGCGGTGGCGGGCGGCTGTTTCTCGATCTCGGCCGGCGCGTCGAACGCGCCCAGGCGGTGGCCGATGAACTGGCACGGGTGCTCGATTTTCCGGGTGCCACCGAGGAGCCCGCCCGCGTCGAGCACGGCTTGCGGCTGGCGCTGGAGCTGTGCGATTCCTCGATCACCTATCGCGCCCGCTACCTCGCGGTGCTGCAGCCGGCCCCGGTGCTGGATCTCGTGCTTGCCGACGAAGGCAACCCGCGCGGCCTCGGCTACCAACTCGCCGCTGCCCGTGCGCTGCTCGCCGAGATCGCGGGTTCAGGTGACCCGTCGCTGGCGCTGCTCGCCGCGCAACTGAGCGAGGAGGCGCAGGCGATGGTCCGCGATGTCGCCGCCGCCCCCGAACAGGCCCGCGCCGCGCTGCTGCTGCCGGCACGGCTGCGCGCCCTACGCGATGCTGTCGCGGAGCTGTCCAACGGGCTGTCGCGGCGCTATTTCGCGCTGCTGCCGCCGGCGCGCCGGATCGGCTCGTGATCTACCGCATCCGCCATACCACCCGCTACGACTACCAGGCGCCGGTGGATTACGGCGTCCATCTCGCGCATCTGGTCCCGCGCCCGCTGCCCGGTCAGCGCGTTCTCTCCGCCGCGGTGGAGGCGGTGCCCGCGCTCTCCTGGCGGCATGATGGCGTCGACCATTTCGGCAACGCCGTCGCCTGGCTTTTCCTCGACACGCCGCACGCGACCTTCGAGGTGACGATGCGGGCGCTGGTCGAGGTCGCGTTCGCGCCGCCGCCGGAAGCCCCGTTGCCCGAAGCACGGGCGACGCCGCCCTGGGAGACGGTCGCCGCGGCCGCCTGGCGCGGGGGGGCGGGCGCCTGGCAGGCGTCGGAGTTCCTGTTCGACAGCCCGCTCGCCGGCGCCGATCCCGCCGCGCGCGCCTATGCCGCGGCCTGCTTCCCGCCGGGGCGCCCGGTGCTCGCGGCGCTGCTCGACCTGATGGGCCGGATCCGCGCCGAGTTCACGTTCCGCACCGGGGTGACGACGACGGCGACGCCGATCGCGGAGGTGCTGCGCCGCCGCGAGGGCGTCTGCCAGGATTTCACCCACCTGATGATCAGCGCCTTGCGCAGCTTTGGCCTGCCGGCGCGATACGTCTCCGGATACATCCGCACCCGACCGCCGCCGGGCCAGACGCGGCGGCTTGGCGCGGATCAATCGCACGCCTGGGTCGACGCCTGGCTGGGCTCCGAGCATGGCTGGGTCGGTCTCGACCCGACCAACGGGCTGATCGTGCATGACGAGCATGTCGTGCTGGGCTGGGGCCGCGACTATGACGACATCGCGCCGCTGCGCGGTGTCATTCTCGGCGGTGGCGAGCAGAGCCTGACGGTCGAGGTGGAGCTGGACGATGCGTTTCCCCCGGCGGACGTGGCCGCGGCATGTCCTGCCCCTGGCGCGGCCTGAACCCGCCCGTTACCCGGCCCTGGCCGGCAGCAATGGTCCGAGCAGCCGACGCAACCGGTCGTAGCGATGGCAGAGCTCGGCATAGGTCATGTCGGGAATCGGCCAGGGCAGGCTCGCCCGCATCGCGCCCGAGCGCCAGGCGGCGCGGCCGAAGCGTTGGATCGTCGCGGCCGGGCGCAGCAGCACTTCATGCAGCGGCGCCGGGTTGACGGCGACCCCGAGGTGCCGCCCGTCGGCGCCGTGGACGAACGGGATGGCATTGAGCCGCGCCACCTCGGCGCGCGACGGGCGGCGCAGCAGGCCGGCGAAGTCGAACAGCGCCGAGGCGGGGTCGATCGCCTCCGGCCAGGCGCCGTCCAGCACCGCATCGAGCGCGTCGATCTCGGCCAGGCAGTCGCGCTCCAGCGCGGCGAAGAAGCGTGCCCGCGCCTCGGCCGCCGGTTCCTGCTCCTGGGCGTGGACGGCGACGAAGCCGCCTTCGGCGGCCGCATAGCGCGCGACCGAGCCGTGCGGGGCGGAGAAGAACAGCTCGAACAGGATGTAGCCGTCGAGAACGATGTCCATCAGCGGCCGCGGGTGGCCGAAGGCGAACAGATAGCCGCTGGCATTGCGCGGCGAGACGTCCGGCCGCATCGCCTCGGGCAGCAGGCCGAGATAGCAGCCGAACAGGTCGGGCTCGGCGAGCCCGGCGAGGCGCGCGAGCTGACGCTGCACCGAGCCGCGCCAGCCGACATCGACCACCATGCGCCGGCCCGGCGCGAGGAAGCCCACCTGTTCGAGATAACCGCGAGCATCCTCCTGGCGCTGCCGCAGCGTGGCTTGCAGCAGCGTGCCCTCGGCCGCGGTCAGCCGCCGCATCGCCTCGCGCCCGGCGGCCTCGTCGGCGATCCGGCCGGGGTCGATGCCGAGTGCTGCCAGCAGCGGCGCGGTTCGGCTGGCCTCGATGCCGAGCGGCTCGAGGATCGTGGCGAGCGGTCGACCGAGCCCGGTGTTGCCGAGCAGTTCCGCCAACTGCGCCGGATCGTCGCCGAGGCCTGGCACGACGATCGATTGCCGGGAAACTTCGAGATAGCGCAGCGTCACGGCTTCGCCGGTGCGGGCGGTGACGCGCTGGGCGATGGCCAGCGGCAGATAGCCGTCGCGGGCGGTGAAGAAGATGCGGTCGATCCCCTGCCGGCGTGCCTCCGCGAGGACGAAGAGGGTGAATCCGAGCATCAGCAGGCTGACATGGCGGGCGAGCGGGGGGGCGGGCTCGGCCGGCGGCGCGAGGGTGGGCGCGCGCCGCAGGCTGTGGGCGAGACGGACCGCGACATGGGTTCGCGCCACCGTCTCGGCCTCCGGCGGCGGGCGATGCCACGGGCGGTGCAGTGTCGCGAGCCCGTGGCTACGCGCGTTGGCGATGTCGGCCTGGGCATTGTCGCCGATGTGCAGGATGTCGGCCGGCGGGCCGCCGAGATGGTCCAGCAGTCGGGCGAACAGCCGGCCGCTATGCTTGCTCTCGCGCGTGTCGGCCGAGCAGATCACCTCGCAGTCATCGCCGTAGCCACAGCCGGCCAGCAGTCTCGCCAGCCATTCGCTTGGCAGCATCGTATCGGAGAGAAAGACCAGACGCTGCCCTGGCGCGCGCGCCAGCAAAGCGGCCTGCAGAGACGGGATCGGCCGGCAGACCGACTGCTCGACGGCAAATTCCAGCGCCGCCCCTGCTTGCGCATCGGGCAGCACGCCGCACGCGGCGAGCCGGGCATAGACCTCGGCGATCCGCACCTCGTCGTGCCCGGCCGCCTCCACCTCGCGCCGCACCGCGGCCTCGGCCGCGAGGCGGAATTCGCGGAACGCCTCGGCGCTGCAACCGGTCAGCCCACGGGCCTGCGCGCGCGCGCCGACGACCAGCAGCACGTCCTCCGGGCGCGCCAGGGTGCGGTGGATGGCGGTATCGAAAATATCGCAGCTGATGGCCCGGAACCCGGCGAGTCGGGCGCCAAGCCCGGCGTCATCCGCGCGTGGCACGACCCTCCGGCGCGCTGAGAGGTCACCCAGTTGGCGGCGGCTCATCGCCGGCCGGATCCGATGCGAACTCGCCGCCGCGGGGCTTTCGCAGCGGCACGGATGGCACCTGCCCGCCCGCCTGAAACGGTTGCGCCCCGCATGAGGAGAGCCCTGCGCATGGAACCCCTCACATCCTCCAACCCAACGCGGCGACCCCCGCCGGCCGGCAGAGTGTCACCGCCGTCGACACGTGTCCATGAGGCAGGAAGCCTAACGCACACATAGCGAAATCGCAACGGTCGCGGGTGCGCATGGACAGCGGCGAGCGGACGGAATAGCGAGGGAAGGCGGCTGGAATGGCCGCCGAGCGAGGACGGATCGCCGCGTGAACTACCGCCACGCCTACCATGCCGGCAATTTCGCGGATTGCATGAAGCACGCCATCCTCGTCTGGCTGCTGCGCGCGCTCGCCCGCAAGGCAGCGGCGATGTTCGTGCTCGATACCCACGCCGGGATCGGCCGCTACCGGCTCGACGAGGGCCCGGCCGCCCGGACCTCGGAATGGCGCCACGGCATCGCCCGCCTGCTCGATGCGCCGCCCGCGCCGCTTGCCGACTATGTCGGGCTGGTGCGCGAACTCGGACTCTATCCGGGCTCGCCGGCGATCATCCGCGCCCTGATGCGCGCCGACGACCGTCTCGCCTGCTGCGAACTGCATCCGGAGGACGCCGTGGCCCTGCGCCGCTATTTCCTGCGCGACCGGCAGGTCGCGGTGCATCACCGCGACGGCTACGAGGCGCTCGGCGCGTTGCTGCCGCCGCAGGCCGGGCGTGGCCTGGTGCTGATCGATCCGCCCTACGAGGCGACCGACGAGTTCGAGCGCCTGCTCGCCGGCCTGCGGCGTGGGCACGCGCGGTTCCGGTCCGGGGTCTTCGCCGCCTGGTACCCGATCAAGCATCGCGCGCCGGTGCGGGCCTTCCACGCCGCGATCAAGGAGAGCGGGTTGCGCGACGTCATCGCGGTCGAACTGGTGCTGCGCGACCCGGTCGAGCCCGCCCTGCTCAACGGCTGCGGACTCGTCATCATCAATCCGCCCTATCGGTTCGAGGGCGAGGCGCCCGCCCTGCTCGGCGCGCTGCTCGACCGGCTCGGGACGCGCGAGCGGGGCGAAGGCGCCGGTCTGCTGCGGCTGGCCGATGAATAGCGCCCCGCTCGCGGTGATCGGAGCCGGCGCCTGGGGGAGCGCGCTGGCGATCCAGGCGGCGCGGGCCGGCGGGCGCGTCAGCCTCTGGGCGCGCGATCCGGACCGCGCAGCGAGCATTGCCGCCACGCGCATTTCCCCGCGCCTGCCGGGCGCGCGCCTGCCGGAGACGGTCGAGGTCACGGCATCACTTCTCCCTGCCGACCTCTATCTGCTCGCCGTGCCGATGCAGCATCTGCGCGCCGTGGCCGCGCGCCTGCCCGAGGGTGCGGTGGTGGTCTGCGCGAAGGGGGTCGAGGCCGGGACGCTGGCGCTGCCCCTCGAAGTGCTGGCCGAACTCGACCCGGCCCGCCCCGCCGCGGTGCTGACCGGCCCCAACTTCGCCCACGAAATCGCCGCCGGCCTGCCGGCCGCTGCCGTGGTCGCCGCGGCCGATCCGGCCTTGCGCGCGCGGATCGCCGAGCGCCTCGCCACGCCCACGTTCCGCCTCTACGGCAACGACGATCCGGTCGGCGCGCAGCTCGGCGGCGCGGCGAAGAACGTCATCGCCATCGCCGCCGGCACCGTCGCCGGCGCCGGGCTCGGCGAGAATGCGCGCGCGGCTCTCATCACGCGGGGCCTGGCCGAGATCGCGCGCCTGGTCGCCGCGCTGGGGGGGCGGGCGGAGACGGTGGCCGGCCTGTCCGGCCTCGGCGATCTGCTGCTGACCTGCACCGGTCCTGCCAGCCGCAATTACAGTCTCGGCCTCGCCCTCGGCCGCGGCGAACCGCTGGCCGCCATCCTCGCCGGCCGGGACGCCGTCACCGAAGGGGTGGCGACGGCGCCGGCACTCTGCGCCCGCGCCCGGACGGTGGGACTCGAGCTGCCGATCTGCACCGCGGTTGCCGATCTGCTGAGCGGGCGGATGACGCTCGCCGAGGTGATGACGGCACTGCTGTCCCGCCCGCGCCGCGAGGAATGAGGCGCGCTGCGCTCGCCGGTCACTCCGCCGCGAGCGACGGGCGGGCGCGCAACTGGCGCAGCGCGCGATCGACCCAGAGCGCGGTCAGCTTCTCCTGCAGGCTGTTCTGGCCCAACCGCTCATGCAGGGCAGGGAAATCCACCCGGTCCAGCGCCTGATCCTGATTGAAGCACGAGAACACGACGCTGCGCGCCCCGGTTTGCGGATCGACATGGGGCTGCAGGCACTGGGCGCAGACTTCCTTCATCATGCACTGCATCGGGCTGTTGATCGACCCGATCGCGGTGTGGCCGGACCTGAGATAGGGCGCGAGGACACCATGGCGGGCCGCGCCGACGGCCTGCATCATCCGGTCCGAACCGATGACGATGAAGTGCTCCGCATCCGCCAGAGGCACGTCCTGCGCCCCGAGCGAGCCGTCGCCGTATGCGGCCATGGCCTGGACGATGTTGCCGACGAAGGAACGGTCCTGCGTCCGTGTCGGGGCAAAGCCAGGCGCCTCGTCGCAGCACCAGACGATGACGTCCGCGGCGCGCTCGATCTCTTCCAGTTTGTAGCGGTCGATCACCTTCTTGTAGCCGGCGAAATAGAGTACGCGGGTACCGGCGGCGCGCAGCGCGGCACCGATGCTGAACAGCACGGCGTTGCCGAGGCCGCCGCCGACGAGGCAGACCGTGGTATCGGCGGCGATCTCGGTGGGCATGCCCGTCGGGCCCATCAGGACCACCGGCTCCCCCGGGCGGAGCTGGGCGCACAGATCCGAACTGCCGCCCATCTCCAGGGCGATGACCGACACGAGCCCGGCGTCCGGGTCGGTCCAGGCGCCGGTCATCGCCAGCCCTTCCATGCCGAGGACGGTGCGGCCGATCCCGGGCTCGTCGACGCGGGCGGCGGTGCTCTCGTAGTTCTGCAGGCGGAAGAACTGGCCGGGCCGGAAGGCCCGGGCAGCGGCGGGCGCGTGAATGACGACCTCGACGATGGTGGGGGTCAGCCGCTCCACCCGGTGCACCCGCGCGGTGAGCTGGGCGCGGCAGCGCTCGAGAAGGCCCGGCCCGGCGGCGGGCGCGGCGGCGGCGAGCAGCCGGGAGACCACCGGATAGCCGCGGCGCGCGCTGCCCATGGCCTTGACCACATTGCCGAAGAAGCTCGGGTGCAGATCGCCGAAGAAGCTGATGAAGCGGCCGTTCTCGGCCCGATGCATCAGCACCTGGGTGGACTCGGGCTTGCTCAGGGCGCGCTCCGGCGCGACCGACGCGCCGGCCTCGTCGACGGCGGCGAAATATTTGCCGTCGAGGCGGATGCGTCCGTCCTCGCGGGCGAGCACGGTGTTGGGCTGGGTGCCGGCGGCGACCAGGATCGCGCGGGCGGGGAGCACCGCCTCGCTGCCGTCCGCGCGCCTGGCGTGCAGGGCGGCGGCATGGCCGTGCCGGTCGACGGCGACCGAGGTCGGTGTCAGCCCCTCGGCGAAGCGCACGCCTTCCTCGAGGGCCTTGGCCACTTCCTCATGGTTCAGCGTGTAGGACGGCGCATCGACCATGCGGCGGCGATAGGCGATGGTCGCGCCGCCCCAGGATTCGAGCAGTGGCGCGAACCGCGGCGCCCGACCCTCGGCCGCAGCACGCGCGCGCTCCGCGCCGATGGCCTCGGCGTGGGTGAGGAATTCCGCCGCGATCTCCGCTTCCTCCGCGCTCCAGCGCGCGCGCACCGCGTCCTCGCCGCGCTCGGCCACGAGCGTGTGGTAGCGGAGGGCGAATTTCTCCACCTGGCGGACATAATAGGCGAGGCTCTCGGTCGCGGTATCGATCGCGGTCAGGCCGCCGCCGATGACCACAACCGGCAGCCGCACCTGGAGATTGGCGATGGACGAGCGCTTCGCCGCGCCGGTGAGCTGCAGCGCCATCAGGAAATCCGAAGCCTGGCGGACGCCGCGCGCGAGTCCGTTCGGAATGTCCAGCACCGTCGGCCGGCCGGCGCCCATGCACAGCGCGATATGGTCGAAACCCATCGCCCAGGCGTCATCGATCGAAACCGTGGCGCCGCCGCCGAAGCGGATGCCGCCGAACGCCGCGAAGCCGGCGC
The DNA here is from genome assembly GCA_021845595.1 of Pseudomonadota bacterium. GTDB lineage: Bacteria > Pseudomonadota > Alphaproteobacteria > Acetobacterales > Acetobacteraceae > JAJZVV01. The sequence continues at coordinate 132,094 of JAJZVV010000002.1, forward strand.
GCCGCTCCAGGAGCAGGCGGATCAGCTTCAGGTAATTCTTGTTCCACCGCACGGTGATGCCGTACTCGGCGACGCCGCCAAAGCCGGCGAGGATGCGGTCGTCGAGGCTCTCGAACAGGGCTTCGGCGTCGCGCACCGGCTGGTGCGGATCGAAGCCGAGCGGCTCGATCTTCAGCCCGTCGATGGCGACGACGGCGTGGCCGTCGTTGAGGAGATGGTGCGCCAGGGTGAACCCCGCCGGCCCGAGACCGACGATCAGCACGCTGCGCCCGGAGTCCGGGCGCGGCAGCGGCCGGCGAAGATCGAGCGGGTTCCAGCGCGAGAGCAGCGCGTAAAGCTCGAACCCCCACGGCAGGGCGAGCACGTCGCGCAGCACCGCGGTCTCGGCCTGGGGAATATCGACCGGCTCCTGCTTCTGGTAGATGCAGGCCTTCATGCAATCGTTGCAGATGCGATGGCCGGTGGCGGCCAGCATCGGATTGTCCACCAGGATGGTGGCGAAGGCGCCGAGGGCGTAGCCCTGGGCGCGCAACGTGTGCATCTCGCTGATTTTTTCTTCCAGCGGGCAGCCGGCGAGGGTCACGCCGAGGGGCGATTTCTGGAACGCCCCGCTCTTGCGGTCGCGCAGGCCCTTCGAGCAGGAATCCTTCCCCTGCGTGTGGCACCAGATGCAGTAGTTGATCTGGTCGAGGGCTTGCTGGGAATTCATGCCCGGATCGGTGAGGGCGAACCCGTCGCGAGCGCGCCAGTGCTCTTGCGGCAGGCGCAGCATGGTGACGCCATCGCGCTCGATGGTCTCGAGCGGGATCAGGTGCTGCGGGTCGGGCTTGTGCGGCACCTTGAAGAGCGTGCCGCCGGCGTGCCGGGCCTGGCCTGCCGCGGTCAGCGTCGCCCAGGCGGCGTAGCGCTGGGCCAGATCGAGCGCCTCGGCGTCATTGGCCGCTTCCCAGCGCTGGACATGGGCGGCGAAACCGGCCTCGGTCAGCGCCTCGCCCATCCGCTGGCTCAGCGCGGTCTCCAGGGCGACGCCGTCGAGCCCGCTGGGGTCCGCATGCTTCTTCACGGCCTGGCGCTGCACGAACAGGCGCTTGCAGGCATGGATGGGGTCGAGCGCATGGGTGGCGCGAGCGAGTGCCTCCAGCTCCTGTCCGATGCCGAACAGCTCGCCGAGGAAAGCCTCCAGATGCGGGCCGATCGCGACCAGCAGCTCGCCTTCGTCCTTGGCGCCCAGCGCATCCGGCGCGGCGCGGGCGGCGAGCAGGCGCGCGTGCAGCGCCGCGTCCGCGGCGGCGAGCCGATCGAGGAAGCTTCGGTCGAGGCGGATCAGCCCCTCGCGGCCGGTCAGATCGGCGAAGCTGAAGCCATGGCCCAGCGAGGGGCCGGGCGGGACGACCGGCGACGGAACATTCATCGCGTAAACACCTTCATGATGCGCCGCAAAAAACCGCGCCCGAAGCGTCGGGGCGAGCGGAAAAACAAGCTGGCGGCCATGAGCGAGGCGCATGCCATGGCCGGGCCCGGCGAGGCAAGGGGTGGGCGAGGCAAGGGGCGGCCTCGCCGACGGCGATTTCCGGCCCTATGGTGGCGGCCGAGTAACCGCCTCGGACGCAGAGGGAGACGCTTGATCATGCAGTATCGTCGGCTCGGGCGCAGTGGCTTGGCCGTTTCGCCGCTCTGTCTCGGCACCATGACATTCGGGGCGACCACCGACGAAGCGACGGCGCGGCGCATCGTCGCCCGCGCGCGCGAGCAGGGCGTCAATTTCATCGACACCGCCGATGCCTATGTCGATGGGCGCTCGGAGGAGATCGTCGGCCGGGCGATCGCGGCCGAGCGTTCCTGGTGGGTGCTGGCGACGAAGTTCGGCAATGTCACCGAGCCGGGCCCCAATGGCGGCGGCCTGTCGCGACGCCACGCCTTCCACGCCGTCGATGCCAGCCTGAAGCGGCTCGGCACCGAGGTCATCGACATTCTCTATCTGCACCGGGAGGACCACGGCACCCCGCTGGAGGCGGTGGTCCATGCGATCGCCGACCTCGTCCGTGCCGGGAAAATCCGCCATTTCGGCGTCTCCAATCATCGCGCCTGGCGTGTCGCCGCGCTGTGCCATCTGTGCGACCAGGCCGGAATCGACCGGCCGGTGGTCAGCCAGCCCTACTACAACGCGCTGAACCGCATGCCCGAAGTGGAGCACCTGCCGGCCTGCGGGCAGTTCGGGCTCGGCGTCTTCCCCTACAGCCCGCTCGCGCGCGGCGTGCTGACCGGGAAATACCGCCCCGGCGTGCCGCCCCAGGAGGGCACGCGCGCCGGGCGGCAGGACCGGCGCATGATGGAGACGGAGTGGCGCGAGGAGAGCCTGCACATCGCCGAGACCGTGGCCGCCCACGCCAGCGCGCAGGGCATCACGCCCGGGCAGTTCGCGCTCGCCTGGGTGCTCAATAACCGCCTCGTCACTGGCGCCGTCGCCGGGCCGCGCACCGAGGCTCAGTGGGAGGACTATGTCGGCGCGCTCGCCTATCGCTTCACCGCGGCCGACGAGGCGCTCGTCGACCGGCTGGTCGCGCCGGGCCACCCCTCGACGCCCGGCTACAACGACCCAGCCTACCCGCTGGAGGGCCGGGTGGCGCTGACGACTCCACCCGGTCGCACGCCTCTTTAGAGTCTGGCAGCGCTTCATTGAAGCGCTGCCAGACTCTAGTGCCCCGGAAATTCGCAAACGAATTTCCGGGGCACTCGCTCTTTGTTTTCAGTGGCCTGCTCATCCCCGAAATGCACGCGCATTTCAGGGGCAGGGCACTAGCTCGTTGTTTACGCGTCTGTTTATCCGCCTCCAGCGATTCCGCCTGCGGCGGACAGACGCTAGAGCACGGTCCGACCAGATGGAATCATCCGGTCGGACCGTGCTCTAGGACAGCGCGCTGCGCCGGGCGCGCAGCGCGGTCGCCAGCGTGCCGTCATCGAGCGCTTCCAGCGTCCCGCCGATCGGCAGGCCATGCGCCAGCCGGGTCAGCCGGACCCCTGTCGGACGCAGACGCTCGGCCAGGAAATGGGTGGTCGTGGCGCCGTCCACGGTGGCGGCGAGGGCCAGGATCACCTCGTCGGCCGCGCCGGCCTCGATCCGCGCCAGCAGGGTGGGGATGGCGAGATCCTCCGGTCCCGTGCCGGCGAGCGGCGAGAGCAGCCCGCCCAGCACGTGGTAGAGGCCGCGATGGGCGCCGGCGCGCTCCAGCGCCCAGACATCGCCGATGCCCTCGACGACGCAGATGACCCGCCGCTCACGGCCCGGGTCGGCGCAGACGCTGCAGGGATCGGTGCTGTCGAGATTGCCGCACGTTGAGCAGGCCCGCACGCTCTGTGCCGCCGCAGCCAGCGCGGCCGCGAGCGGGGCGAGGCGCGTCTCCGGCTCGCGCAGGAGCTTGAGCGCGATCCGCCGCGCACTGCGCGGACCGAGCCCGGGCAGCCGCGCGAGCAGCAGGATCAGCCGTTCGACCTCCGGCCCGCCCATCCGGCGCCGCCGATCAGAACGGCAGCTTGAGCCCCGCGGGGAGATTCATGCCGCCAGTGACACGCTGCATCTCCTCGGCGGTGGTCTGCTCGAGCTTGCGCTTGGCGTCGGCGTGGGCGGCAACGATGAGGTCCTGAAGCATCTCCATTTCCGCCGGGTCGGCGAGCTTGGGATCGATGCTGACGCGCCGGAGCTCGCCCTTGCCGTTGAGGGTGAGGCTGATCATCCCCGCCCCGGCGCTGCCTTCGACCTCGGTGTTCTCGAGCCGGGCCTGCATCTCCTGCATTTTGGTCTGCATCTGCTGTGCCTGCTTCATCAGGCCGGCGAGGTTCTTCATCCTGCGTTCTCCTCGGAATTGGCGTCGCCCTGGTCCCCGGATTCGGCATCGAGGCCCGGTGGCTCGGTCGCATTGGCCGCGGGCAGACCATAGGCGTCGGCGGTGTCATCATGGACGGCGTCGATGCGCGCGCCCGGGAAGGCGTCGAGAATGGCGCGGACCAGCGGATGCCGGCTGGCATCGTCCCGGCGCGCCTCGTCGGCGGCCTCGCCCTGGCGCGCCAGTGTCGGCTCGCCTTCGGCAACGGTCAGCGCGATGGTCCAGCGCTCGCCGGTGGCCCGTTGCAGCAGGCCGGCGAGGCGGGCGGCGAGGTCGCGCGGCGCATCGGGCTCGGGGCGCAGTTCGATGACCGGCGGGGCGAAGCGGACGAGATGGACGGCGTGGAGGAGATGGGCGTGGAGCAGCGCCTCCCGTTCGGCGGCGGCGAGAGCGACGACGTCGCGAAAGCCGGAAATCCGCGGGCGTGGCGGCGCCTCGGGCTGGACCCGCGCCTGCGTGTTGCCGACCGCGACCGATGCGGGTCCCGGCTGGCCGTCCGGCCGGGCTGGCCCCGCTTCGGGCGGAGCGCCATCCGTGCGGCTCAGGCGGCGCACCAGCTCGGCGGGCGGCGGTAGATCAGCCGCGTAGCACAGGCGGATCAGTACCATCTCCGCCGCCGCTCGCCGGTCCGGCGCCGATTCCACCTCGCTCAGACCCTTGAGCAGCATCTGCCAGGCGCGCGCCAGCGTCGCCATGGCGCTGCGGTCTGCGAGGGCGCCGCCGCGCTGGCGCTCCGCCTCCGGCAGCGCCGGGTCCTGGCGCAGCGCCGGCACGGCCTTGAGCCGCGACAGCGTGTGCAGCAATTCGAGCAGGTCCTGCAGCACCATGCCGAGATCGGCGCCGTGCTCGTGGGCGCGATCGGTGAGCGCCAGGGCCGCGGCGACGTTGCCGCCGAGAACCGCTTCGAGAAGATCGAATACCGCTTCCCGGTCGGCGAGGCCGAGCATGCCGGCGACCGACGCGGCGGTGATCGTGCCGCCCGCGGGCAGCTCCGCCATCGCCTGGTCGAGCAGCGAAAGCCCGTCACGCACCGAGCCGTCGGCGGCGCGGGCGAGCAGCGTCAACGCCGCATCCTCGGCGGCGATGCCCTCGGCGGCCGCGACACGCGCGAATCGCTCGGCAAGGTCAGGGGCGGGGACGCGGCGCAGATCGAAGCGCTGGCAGCGCGACAGCACCGTCACCGGCACCTTGCGCAGCTCGGTGGTGGCGAACACGAACTTCACGTGCTCGGGCGGTTCCTCGAGGGTTTTCAGCAACGCGTTGAAGGCGTTCCGCGACAGCATATGGACCTCGTCGATGACGAAGACCTTGGTGCGCGCCTGCAGCGGGCGGAAGCGGGTGGCCTCGATGATCTCGCGCACATCATCGACGCCGGTGCGCGAGGCGGCGTCCATCTCGACGACGTCGGGATGGCGATCGGCGAGGATGGCGACGCAGTTGGCGCAGACCCCGCACGGGTCGGCGGTGGGTCCACCGGTTCCGTCCGGCCCGGTGCAGTTCAGGGCGCGGGCGATGATGCGGGCGGTCGTGGTCTTGCCGACGCCCCGCACCCCGGTGAGCATGAATGCATGGGCGACGCGGCCTTGCGCGAAGGCATTGCGCAAGGTGCGGACCATCGTCTCCTGCCCGATCAGGTCGGCGAAGCTCTGCGGGCGGTATTTGCGCGCGAGAACCCGGTATCCCGCCGGTGCCGCGACTGGCTCGGAGGGCGGGGCCTGGGGCGGCAGCGCGGCGTCGTCGAACAGGCCGGACATGCGCGGGGCGGGCGTGGAGCCGCCGCGGCGGCTTCCTCAACGGCGTCGGTTGCGGGGTGGGAGGCCGGATCAACGACCCGGGCGGAAATTCGCTGTGGCTGCTTCCTTCCGGACCTGACCAGGTTGGCGAGGCGCCCGTCCGCCGCCGACCTCCCGACGTGTTCTTAGCACGCCGGACCGGGGCCGGCCAGCCCGGCCGGTCAGGCCGATCGGGTCAGGCCGGCGCGGCGTCGGCGGGTTCGAGCTCGAAGGCGGCCTCCATCAGCGCGCGCGTGTAGGGATGTTGCGGGCGGGTGAACAGCACATCGGCCGGCCCTTCCTCCACCACCTTGCCCTGGCGCAGCACGACGATGCGATGCGCCAGCGCACGGACCACGCGCAGATCATGGCTGATGAACAGATAGGCGATATCGTGCCGCAACTGCAGATCCCGCAGCAGGTCCACGATCTGCGCCTGCACCGAGCGGTCAAGCGCACTGGTCGGCTCGTCGAGGACGACGAAGCGCGGCTTGAGCACCAGGGCGCGGGCAATGGCGATGCGCTGGCGCTGGCCGCCGGAGAATTCGTGCGGGAAGCGGTCGGCCGATTCCGCCGGCAGCCCGACCTCGCCGAGCGCCTCGATCACCCGCCGCTGCCGCTCCGCCCGTTTCAGTCCCGGCTCATGCACCGCCAGCCCCTCGGCGACGATCTCACCGACATGCATGCGCGGCGAGAGGCTGCCATAGGGGTCCTGGAAGACGATCTGCATGCGCCGGCGCAAGGCGCGCAGGGCGCTTCGGTCCATCGTCGTCAGATCCTGGTCGCCGAACGCGATGCGCCCGGCGATCGGCGCCAAGCCGAGCATGCCGAACCCCAGAGTGGACTTGCCGGAGCCCGATTCGCCGACCAGCCCGACGGTCTCGCCCTCGCGCACCCGGATCGAGACCCCGTCCACGGCGCGGATGACGCCGACGGTGCGGCGCAATATGCCGCGGCAGATCGGGAAATGCACCCGGACCTCCTCCGCCCGCATCAGGCACGCGGTATCGTTGGGCAGGGCGACCGGACGCCCCTTGGGCTGGGCGTTGAGCAGCGCCAGCGTGTAGGGATGCTGGGGTGCGCCGAACACGCTCGCGACCGGGCCGGCTTCGACGATGCGCCCGTCCTTCATGACGGCGACATGGTCGGCGTAGTGGCGGACGATCTCGAGATCATGGGTGATGAGCAGCAGGGCGAGACCGCGCGCTGCCTTGAGATCGGCGAGCAGCTTCAGGATCTGGGCCTGAATGGTGACGTCGAGCGCCGTCGTCGGCTCGTCGGCGATGAGCAGCGCCGGGTCGTTGGCGAGCGCCATGGCGATCATCACGCGCTGGCGCTGGCCGCCGGAGAGCTCGTGGGGAAAGGCGCCGAGGCGGCGCTCGGCGTCGGGGAATCCGACCTGGCTCAGCAATTCGATCACCCGCGCCCGTGTCTGGCCGCGCGGCAGCTTCCGGTGGAGACGGATCGCCTCGGCGATCTGCCGGCCGACGCGGTGCAGCGGGTTGAGGCTGGTCATCGGCTCCTGGAAGATCATCCCTGCTGCGCCGCCGCGCAGCCGGCGCAGGGTGGCGCGGTCGGCGCCGACCGTCTCCACCCCGTCGAGCACCACCCGTCCGGTGAAATTCGCTGCGCCCGGCGGCAGCAACTGGAGCAGGGACAGCGCCGTCAGCGTCTTGCCCGAGCCGCTCTCCCCCACCAGCGCCAGCGTCTCGCGCCGGTCGACATGAAAGGAGACGTCCTGCACGACGCGGCGGGGGCCGAAGGCGACGGACAGGTTCTCGACTTCGAGCAGGCTCATGTCATGGTCTTGCGCGGGTCGAAGGAATCGCGAACCGCTTCGCCGATGAAGATCAGCAGGGTCAGCATGCCGCCGAGCACGACGAAGGCGGTGATGCCGAGCCATGGGGCCTGAAGGTTGTTCTTGCCTTCGGACACCAGTTCGCCCAGCGAGGGCGCCCCCGGCGGCAGGCCGAACCCGAGGAAATCCAGGCTGGCGAGCACGGTCACGGAACCGGACAGGGTGAAGGGAAGGAAGGTCAGGGTCGCCACCATCGCGTTCGGCAGGATATGGCGCCACATCACCGCCGCGTCACCCACCCCGAGCGCACGGGCGGCGCGCACATAGTCGAGATTGCGGCCGCGGAGGAACTCGGCGCGGACCACCCCGGTCAGGTGCATCCAGCTGAACAGCAGCAGGAAGATGAGCAGGGTCCAGAAAGTCGGCGTCAGCACCGAGCCGAGGATGATCAGCAGGTAGAGCTGCGGCATGCCCGACCAGATCTCGATGAAGCGCTGGAAGAGGAGGTCGATCGCCCCGCCATAGAAGCCCTGCACGGCCCCGGCGGCGATGCCGACGGCGGAGGCGACGGCCGTGAGCGTGAAGCCGAACAGGACCGAGAGGCGGAACCCGTAGATGATGCGCGCCAGCACGTCACGCGCCTCATCGTCGGTGCCGAGCCAGTTGTGCCACGAAGGCGGGGACGGCGCCGGGCGATCCAGGTTCTTGACGATGGACTTGAAGTCGTAGGGGATCAGCGGCCAGACCATCCAGCCCTTGGCGCGCACCGCCGCCTGCAGTTCCGGATCCGTGTAGTCCGCCTCCGTCGGCATCGCCGTCGGGTCGAAGACGTCGCCGCCGTAATCGGCCAGGACCGGGAAATACCATTGTCCATCATAGCGGATCACGAGCGGACGGTCGTTGGCGATGAACTCGGCAAACAGGCAGAGAAGGAACAGCGCGGTGAAGATCCAGAGCGCGACGAAGCCGCGCCGATGCGCGCGAAAGACCGCCAGCCGGCGGCGGGTGAGTGGCGACAGCGTCATCGGCCGCTCCGGGCTTCGAAGTCGATGCGCGGGTCGACCACCGTGTAGAGCAGATCGCCGACGATCTGCAGCAGCAGGCCGAGCAGAGTGAAGATGTAGAGCGTGCCGAACATCACCGGATAGTCGCGCGCGATGGCGCTCTCGAAGCCGAGCAGGCCGAGCCCGTCGAGGGAGAACACGATCTCGACGAGGAGCGCCGAGGTGAACAGGATGCCGATGAAGGCGGCGGGAAATCCGGCGACGATGAGAAGCATGGCATTGCGGAAGACATGACCGTAGAGAATGCGGTTGAGACTGGCGCCCTTGGCGGCAGCCGTGAGCACGTACTGTTTGCGAATCTCTTCGAGGAAGCAATTCTTCGTCAGCATGGTCAGGCTGGCAAAGCCGCCGACCACCATGGCCGTGACCGGCAGCGCCATGTGCCACAGATAGTCGCCGATCCGCGCCGGCCACGACAGGCTCGCCCAGTTGTCGCTGACCAGGCCGCGCAGGGGGAACCATTCGACGAACGACCCGCCGGCGAACAGCACCACCAACAGAATGGCGAAGAGGAAGCCCGGGATAGCGTAGCCGATCAGCACGATGACCGAAGTCGCGACGTCGATGCGGCTGCCGTCGCGCACGGCCTTGACGATGCCGAGCGGGATGGAGACCAGATAGATCAGCAGGGTCGACCACAGACCGAGCGAGATGCTGACCGGCATCTTGTGCAGGATCAGATGCAGAACGGTCTGGTCGCGAAAGAAGCTGCGTCCGAAATCGAAACGCACATAGCCCTTAAGCATGTGCCAGAAGCGCGTCAGCGGCGGCTTGTCGAAGCCGAACATGCGGCGGATGTCGGCGACGATGTGCGGATCGAGCCCGCTGGCACCACGATAGAGCCCGCTCTGCCCCGCCGCGGCCTCATGAACGCCCTCGCCGCCCATCCGCCCCATCGCGTTGCCATGCCCGCGCAGCTCGGCGATCATCTGCTCGACCGGGCCGCCGGGGGCGAACTGCACGACCGCGAAATTGATCGCGATGATGCCGAACAAGGTCGGGATGACGAGCAGGAGCCGGCGCAGCAGGTAGGCGGCCATGCCGCCCCCTACTCCATGCCGGCGCGGCGCGCGGCGTCGGTCGCGGCGGCCAGCGCCTGATCGACCCACCAGGAATCGAACGCGAGGCCGGTTCGGACCTCCTTGCCGGGGCGGCCGAAGCGGTTCCAGTAGGCGATGCGCACCCACTGCAGGTACCAGTGCGGCACCATGTACCAGTTCCACAGCAGCACCCGGTCGAGCGCGCGCACGCGCGGCACCAGGTGATCGTAGTCCGGTGCGTTGACCACCAGCTTGACCAGCGCATCGATCACCGGGCTGCAGACGCCCATCAGATTGTCGCTGCCTTCCTGCGTCGCGCTGGCGCAACTCCAGTAGCCGAGCTGCTCGTTGCCCGGATTGTCGGTCTCCGGGATCACGGCGACGGTCATGTCGTAGTCGAACGCATCCGTCAGGCGCTGATATTGCGCCGGATCGACGGTGCGGACATGGGCATCGATGCCAAGGCGGCCGAGCCACTGCACATAGGGCAGCGCCACCCGCTCGAAGGCCGGCTCGCTGAGCAGGATCTCGAAGCGGAACGGCGCCCCGTCCGCCCCGACCAGCTTGCGGTCTTTCACCATGTAGCCGGCCTCGCGCAACAGGGCGAGCGCGGCGCGGAGATTGTCGCGGTTGTTGCCCGATCCATCGGTGACCGGCACGCGGAAAGGCTCGATGAACAATTCGGGCGGCAGCTCGGCGCGGAATGGTTCGAGCAGCGCCAGCTCCTCGCCCGTGGGCAGGCCCGAGCAGGCGAGATCGCTATTGCTGAAATAGGACGTCGTGCGCGTGTAGGCATTGTAGAAGAGATTGATGTTGCACCACTCGAAGTCGAAGGCCAGGGCGAGCGCGTGCCGCACCCGCCGGTCCTTGAACAGCGGCCGGCGGGTGTTCATGGCGAAGCCCTGCATGCCGGTGGGCAGGTGCTGGCGCAGCATTTCCTTTTTTGCCAGACCGCGCTGCAGGGCCGGAAAGTCATAGGCCGTGGCCCATTGTTTGGCGATGTTCTCCTGGCGGAAATCGATCTTGCCGGCCTTGAACGCCTCGAAGGCGACGGTCGCATCGCGGAAATATTCCAGATGGATGCGATCGATATTGAACCGCCCGCGCGCGGTCGGGAGATTCGCCGCCCAGTAGGTGGGCACGCGCTGATAGACGACGCTGCGGCCGAAATCGACGGTCTCGATGCGGTACGGGCCGGAGCCGAGCGGCGGATCGGTCAGCGGGCGGGAGAAATCCCGTCCTTCCCACCAATGTTTCGGGAGCACCGCCATCTCGCCGATGATCAGCGGCAGTTCGCGGTTGTTGGTGGTCTTGAAGTGGAACACCACGCGCCGGTCGCTCTCGGCGGTGACCGAATCCACATCGGCATAGTAGGCGCGGTAGAAGGGCCGCCCCTGCTTGAGCAGGGATTCGAAGGTCCAGACGACGTCCGCGGCGGTGACCGGGTGGCCATCGTGGAAGCGCGCCTCCGGGCGGAGTTCGAAGGCGACCCAGGTGCGGTCGGGGGGCAGTTCGATGCTGGCGGCAAGGTGGCCATAGGCGGTGCTGACCTCGTCCACGTCCGTGGCCAGAAGTGTGTCCCAAACCCGCGAGAGCTCACCGGCGGCGGTGCCGCGGACGATGAAGGGGTTGAAGCTGTCGAAGCTGCCGATGGCGGCGAGCGTCGCCTCACCGCCCTTCGGCGCCGCCGGATCGACATAGGGAAACGCGGTGAACTCCGGCGGCAGGCCCGGCTTGTCGAGCATGGTGAGCGCGTAGGTGCGCACGGGCGATTCGGCGGCCACGGCGCGCGCGGTGCGCGGCGCGAGCAGCGAGGTGGAGGCGAGCAACGTGGCGGCGGGCAGAGCAGTGACGACGGTGCGGCGGCGCAAGGCTGCGTTCCTCCCCGGTGTTTGGCCCGATGATAGACACTCCCGTCCGGTTGCGCGATCACCCTTCACGGGGCCAGCAGCCGCACCGCGCCGGCGAGAAGGGCAGGATCGCCCGCGGCCAGAACGCGCCCGTCGCAGCCCCCATTGCTCCCGAAGTGCAGCTCCGCGCCGTTCCACCCGACCATCCGTCCGCCGGCGCCCGCGATGATCGGCACCAGCGGTGCCCAGTCCCAGGGCTTGAGGTCGGCCTCGGCGATCAGATCGATCTGGCCGAGCGCGAGCAGCCCGTAGCCATAGCAATCGCCGCCCCAGGAGACGCGCCGCACCGCGCCGGCGAGGCGGCGGAAGCGCGCCAGGTCGGGGGTGTCGAACATGTCGGGGCTGGTGCAGGAAAGCTCGGCCGCGTCGAGCTGAGCGCAGGGACGGCAGCCGGGCCGGCCGCCGAACGGGCCGCGAAACCGTGTCTCGCGTCCGGCCGCGCCGACCCAGCGCTCGCCGGTGATCGGCTGATCGATGATGCCGAGAATGGGACGGCCATCCTCGATCAGCCCGATCAAGGTGCCGAAGACGGGCCGTCCGGTGAGAAAGGCGCGCGTGCCGTCGATCGGGTCGAGGACCCAGCAGCGCCGCGCCGTCTCCTGCTCCTGGCCGAACTCCTCGCCCAGAATGCCGTCAGCGGGGAATTGCTCGCGCAGAACGGCTCGAATGGCGGCCTCGGCGCAGCGGTCGGCCACGGTGACCGGGCTCTGGTCAGGCTTCAGCGCGGCCGTGAGACCGTTGCGAAAGAACGGCCGGATGACGGCGCCGGCAAGGTCGGCGGCGGCCTCGGCCACCGCGACCCATTGATCGAGCTCCGTCCTCGCCACCGCCGGTCCGTACGGCGGTCAGTTCTTGGCCGGCGCGGCCTCCGGCTTCGCCGGGGCGGCGTCTGCGGCCGGCAGGGGCAATGGATTGGCCGAAAGCGAGCGGAGATAGGCGATGACGTCGGCGCGGTCCTTGTCGTTCTTGATGCCGGCGAAGGCCATGCGCGTGCCGGGGACGACGCTCTTCGGCTCATAGAGCCAGTCGTTCAGAGCCTCGTAGGTCCAGGTGCCGCCGAGCTTGGCCAGCCCGTCGGAATAGTTGAAGCCCTCGGCGTGGGCCCGCTTGTCGCCGACGATGCCATAGAGGTTGGGGCCGACCTTGGCCGCCCCGCCCTGGTTGAAGCTGTGGCACACGGTGCAGAGCTTCTGGGTGTCCTTCTCGCCGGCTTCGGCGCTGGCCGAGGCGAGCAGCGGCCCGATCGGCGGCACGGACGGCGCGGCGGGCTTGCTCGCGGCGCTGGCGGCCTGGCTCGGCGCGCCTTCGATCTTGATCGCCGATTGCTTGAGTTCCCGCTCCTCGACCAGACCGTGCCCGATCATCCCGGCGACCGAAAAGGCGATGCCGGCGACGAGAACCGCCGCGATCACCTTGTTGACATCCATGCTATCCATCCGGCGTCTTCCCCAACCGAGAGCCACACGAGCCACCAGGGCCTGGGAGCCTGCCGGGCGAACACGCCACGTTGCATGCGGTCCAAGGCGTACCTAAGGTGCCGGCACCTTAGGCAAACCCGTATGCGGCTTCAACCCATGGCCCTTGCTTCCGCGCCTTTCTCGTCTCCACCGCCACGGATATGACGCCGATCGTCGTCATTCCGGCGCGCATGGCGGCCTCGAGGCTGCCCGGCAAGCCGCTCGCCGACATTCAGGGGCGGCCGATGATCGTGCATGTGCTGGAGCGTGCGCGCGCCGCCGGGATCGGCCCGGTGGTGGTGGCCTGCGCCGAGCCGGCCATCGCCGAAGCGGTGCGCGCGGCCGGAGGCGAGGCGGTGCTCACCGACCCGGGCCTTCCCTCCGGCTCGGACCGCGTCCACGCTGCGCTGGCCACGATCGATCCAGAGGCGCGGCACGACGTCGTGGTCAATCTCCAGGGCGATTTCCCGACCATCGAGCCCGGCGTGCTGCGCGCCGTTCTGGCGCCGCTGGACGACCCGGCCATCGACATCGCGACCCTGGTGGCGCCGATCGGCAGCGCCGCGGAGGCGGCGGCCGAACAGGTGGTGAAGGCGGCGTGCGCCTTCGCCGCCGATGAGCCGGTGGCGCCGGCGCTCTATTTCTCCCGTCTGCCGATCCCCTGGGGCGAAGGGCCGCGGTGGCATCATATCGGCATCTACGCCTATCGCCGCGCCGCCCTCGCGCGCTTCGTGGCGCTGCCGGAGAGCGCGCTCGAGCGGCGCGAGCGGCTGGAGCAGCTGCGCGCGCTCGAGGCCGGCATGCGCATCGGCTGCGCCCGCATCGCCGAGGGACCGTTCGGCGTCGATACCCGAGACGACCTCGAACGCGCCCGGCGTCAGCTCGCCCCCGGCGCCTGACCCGGCGGCGCGCGCGGGAGCCGGCCTGCCAACAGGAGCGACCATGCCAGACGTCATAGCCGAACGGGGCCCGATCGCGTTCCAGGGCCGTCCCGGGGCCTATTCCGACCTCGCCTGCCGGACCGCCTTCCCCGAGGTCGCGACCTTGCCGTGCGACACGTTCGAGGCGGCGATCGAGGCGGTGCGGGCCGGCACGGCGGAGGCGGCCATGCTGCCTTGCGAGAACAGCCTCGCCGGCCGCGTGCCCGACATCCATCACCTGCTGCCCGATTCGCAGCTGTTCATCGTCGGCGAGCATTTCCAGCGCGTCGAGCACTGCCTGCTCGCGCCGCACGGCGCGACGCTGCGCGGACTGAAGCGGGTGCACTCGCACGCGGTCGCGCTCGGCCAGGTGCGCCAGCTTCTGCGCGAGGCCGGGTTGCGGGCCGTGGTCGAGGCCGACACCGCCGGTTCGGCGCAGCTCGTGGCGGAGTGGAACAACCCCGAGGACGCCGCCATCGCCTCCGCGCTCGCCGCCGACATCTACGGCCTGGCCATCCTGCGGCACAATGTCGAGGACGCCGCCCACAACACCACGCGCTTCTATATCACGGCGCGCACACCGCACACGCCGCCCCCGGACGCTGCCGACGTGATGACCACCTTCGTCTTCCGCGTGCGCAACGTGCCCGCCGCGCTCTACAAGGTGCTCGGCGGTTTTGCGACCAACGGGGTGAACATCACCAAACTCGAAAGCTACATGCTCGGGGGCGAGTTCACCGCGACCCAGTTCCTGTGCGACGTGGAAGGCCACCCGGAGCAGCCGGCGCTGGCCCGGGCGCTGGAGGAGATGGCGTTCTTCTCACGCGAATCGCGCATCCTCGGGGTCTATCGCGCGGCGAACTTCCGGCGCCGCTGAGGCGCGGCCGAACCGCCTACGGGGTTTCCGGCGTGATCACGTTCTGTGGCCGCGGACCGAGCAGCGCGGCACGCATCGTCTCGGCCGACTTCACCCGGATGTCCTGCCACGCCTCCGGCGTATGGAAGGCCGAATGCGGGGTGATGATGAGGCGGCCGTCGAGCCATGGCGCGCGCGCGCGATACGCCGCGAGCAGCGAGGGGATGGGCTCGACGGGCGGCTCGGCCGGCAGCACGTCGAGCCCGGCCGCGGCGATGTGGTCGGCGCGCAGCAGCCGCTCCAGTGCGTCGAGATCGAGGATCGGCCCGCGCGCGGTATTCACCACGATCGCGTGCCGGGGCAGCCGCGACAGCGCCGCGAAGTCCAACATTCCCCGCGTCTCGGGGGTCAGCGGCGTGTGTATGGAGAGCGTGTCGCTGTGCGCCAGCAGCTCCTCGAGCGAACGCGCGCGCTCGATGCCGAGGGCGCGCTCGACCCCGTTGGGCTGGTAGGGGTCATAGGCCATCACCCGCGCTCCGAACGCCTTGGCGCGGAGCGCGACGGCGGTGCCGATGCGGCCGAGGCCCAGAATTCCATAGCCCAGCGCATCGCTGCGGCGGATCATCGGGTTGTCGATATAGATCCACGGCGCCGGCGGGTTGGCACGCTGCGCCTCGTGGTGCAGCAGCAGGCCCCGGCGCAGCGCCAGCGCGAGGGCGACGGCGTGGTCCGCGACCTCCGTGGTGCCGTAATCGGGAACGTTGCTCACCAGGATCTGGCGCGCGGCGGCGGCGGCGCGGTCGACGCGGTCGTAGCCGACGCCCATGCGCACGATGGCGCGCAGGCGCGTGAAGCGGGTGAGCGCCTCGGCGGGCAGAAAATGGCGAAACAGCATCAGCCCGTCGGCGCCGGCACAGTCCTCATCCGAGAGATCGGCGATGGTGGCGACATTGCGCACGCGCACCTCGACGCCGGGGCCGAAAATTTCGCGCTCCACCGAATCATCCGAATACAGCGCCTCGGGATAGAGGACGGTGAAATCCATGCGCGGGCCTCCTGCTGCGGGGGGCGCATCCTGCGGAGCCGTCGGCGGCGGCGCAAGGGAGGGGGTGGGTTTGCCAGCGCCGGGGCGGGCGAGGCAGTCTGGGCGCGCAGTGCAGGAGGATCAGTCCATGAACGGCGCCGAAAGCCTGGTGCGGACGTTGCTGGCGAGCGGGGTCGATACCTGCTTCGTCAATCCCGGCACGTCGGAGATGCATTTCGTCGCCGCCCTCGATCGGGTCGGCGGCATGCGCTGCGTGCTCGGACTGTTCGAAGGCGTCGTCAGCGGCGCCGCGGACGGCTATGCGCGCGTCACCGGCCGGCCGGCCGCGACGCTGTTCCATTGCGGGCCGGGCCTCGCCAATGCGCTGGCGAATCTGCACAACGCGCGCCGCGCGCAGTCGCCCATCGTCAACATCGTCGGTGACCAGGCGACGCATCACCGTCCGCTCGATGCGCCCCTGACCGCCGATACGGAGGGCTGGGCGCGACCGGTCTCGGGGTTCGTGCGCACGGCCGCCGAGGCCGCCCGGGTGGGCGCCGAAGCGGCCGCCGCGGTGGCAGCGGCACGCACGCCGCCGGGCCAGATCGCAACCCTGATCCTGCCCGCCGACACCGCCTGGACCGAGGGCGGCGTGGTCGCCGCGCCGGTGCCGGTTCCGCCGGCACAGGCGGCCGACCCGTTCGCCATCGTGCAGGCCGCGTCCGTGCTGCGCCGGGGCGAGGAGACGCTGATCCTGCTCGGCGGCGCGGCCCTGCGCGCCGAGCCACTGGCGCTGGCCCATCGCATCTCGGTCGCGACCGGGGCGGCCCTGCTGGCGCCGATGTCGAACGCGCGCATCGAGCGCGGGCAGGGCAGGGTGCCGGTCGAGCGCGTCTTCTACCCGGTGGATGCCGCGGTGAAGCAGCTGGCGCGTTTCCGCCATGTGATCCTCGTCGGGGCGAGCGAGCCGGTGGCGTTTTTCGGCTATCCCGGCAAGCCGGGCCGGCTGCTCGCGCCCGGCTGCACGCTGCATGTTCTGGCCCGGCCGGAGCAGGATCTGCACGGCGCCCTGGCCGCGCTGGCCGACGACCTCGGCGCGAAGCCGGTCGCGGCCCCGGACCCAGGGCCACGCCCGGAGCCGGCGCGCGGCGCGGTGGGGCCGGAGGCGGTGGCGCAGACGCTCGCGGCGCTGATGCCGGAGGGCACGGTGATCGTCGATGAGAGCATCAGTTTCGGCCGCGGTTTTTTCCGGGGCACCGCGGCGGCGCCGCCGCATGAGTGGCTGCAGATCGTCGGCGGTGCCATCGGCGCCGGGCTGCCGCTGGCCACCGGGGCGGCGGTCGGCGCACCGGGCCGGCGCGTCATCGGGCTGCAGGCCGACGGCTCGGCGATGTACACTTTGCAGGCGCTCTGGACGCAGGCGCGCGAGCGGTTGGATGTCACCACCATCCTGCTGTCCAACCGCAGATACGCCATCCTGCTGCACGAACTTGCCAATGTCGGCGCCAATCCGGGGCGGACCGCGCTCGACATGCTGGACCTGTCCAACCCCGATCTGGACTGGGTGGCACTGGCCGGGGGCATGGGGGTGGAGGCCGCGCGGGCGGCCGACATGGAGTCACTCGCCGACCTGCTGGCCGCCTCCTGCCGCCGCCCCGGGCCGTTCCTCATCGAGCTGGCGATCTGACCGGAGCGTGCGCCAATGACTGGCGCGCTTCTTGCTTCTGCGACGCGGGTCCTCACCCTGTTGGATCACGCAGGAGCATCATGTCCCGTTTCCTTCCGCGGCTCGCCGCCGTCGCCGCATTGCTCGCCCTGCCAGCCGCCGCCGGTGCCGCCGAACCGATCCCCGTAGGGCTGGTCGCCGCTTTGTCCGGCCAGTCCGCCGTCTCCGGGGAGGCGATCACGCGCGGGCTCACCATTGCCATCGATGAGATCAACGCCGCCGGGGGCGTGCTCGGCCGGCCGCTCGTGCTGATCCGCCGCGACGACGAATCCAACCCCGGCAAGGGCGTGGCCGCGGCGCGCGAGCTGATCTATCGCGATCATGTCGCGGCCTTCTTCGGCGGCATCGACACGCCGGTCTCGATTGCCCTCGTACCGCTCGCCAACAAGGAAAAGACGCCGTTCCTGGGCGTGTGGGCGGCCGGGACCGGCATCACCCGCAACGGTGCCTCGCCGAATTTCGTCTTCCGCGTCTCCGCCGTTGACGCGCTGGTCGACGAACGGCTGCTGCGCTACGCCGCGACCGTCGCCAAGGCGCAGCATCCGGGGCTGATGCTGATCAACAATCCCTGGGGCGAATCCAACCACAAGGGCCTCGACGCGGCGGCGAAGGCCGCCGGCATGAGCCTCGCCGGCGCGGAGAGTTTCGAGGTCGGCGATGCCGACATGATTCCCCAGCTCACGCGCCTCAAGGGCGCCGGGGCGGACGCGATCATCCTGGTCGGCAACGCTGCGCCGGCCGCGGTGGTGATCCGCTCGCTCGACCGCATGGGATGGAGCGTGCCGGTGATCTCGCACTGGGGGATTTCCGGCGGCCGCTTCCCGGAGCTCGCCGGGCCTTCAGCGGAGAAGGTCGCCTTCGTGCAGACCTACAGTTTTTTCAAATCGGCGCCGAAAAGTGAGCAGGTTCTGGCGGCCCTGGAAAAGACCTATCCCACGATCAAGGGTCCAGAGGACGTGATCGCGCCGGTCGGTACGGCCAACGCCTACGACGCGATGCACCTGCTGGCGCTTGCGATCGCGAAGGCGGGCTCGACCGATGGCCCGGCGATCCAGGCCGCGCTCGAGGCGCTGCCACCCTATGACGGGCTGATCAAGCGCTATGCCCCGGCCTTCACCGCGACCAATCATGATGCGCTCGGCGCCGACGACTACATCATGGTGCACTTCGCCGGCGGCCGGATCGTGCCGGTGGAGTGAACGCCGGTGCTGCTCGGCGCGTCCATCGTCAGCGGCTTGGCCATCGGCGCGATGTACGGGCTGCTGGCGCTCGGCTACCACGTCACCTGGGTGGTCTCGCGCAGCGTCAACTTCGCCCAGGGCAGCGTGATGATGCTGGGCGCGGTGCTCGCGTTCGCGCTTACGGTCGGCTTGGGCTGGCCGATGCCGGCGGCGCTGCTGGTGGCGCTCGCCGGCTGCGCCGCCTTCGGCGTCGTCCTCGAACGCGTCGCGGTGCGCCCGTTCCGCGCGCGCGGATCGGACTCCTGGCTGATGGCGACGGTGGCGGCGGGAATGCTGGTCGAGAATGCGGCCTTGTTCCTGTTCGGCAAGGAGCCGCGTGGCATGCCCTCCTCGCTCGCCGCCGCGCCGCTCACCCTCTTCGGCGTCGGCGTGCTGCCGTTGCAGATCGTCATCCTGGTGACCGGGATCGGGCTCGCCCTGGTCTTCGTGGCGGCGACGCGGGGCACGCCCTACGGCAAGGCGCTGCTCGCCGTGGTGCAGAATCCGCGTGCCGCCCAATTGATGGGCATTGATGCGGCCCGGGTCACGGTCTTTGCCTACGCTCTGTCCTCGGCGCTGGCCGGGCTCGCCGGCGTTCTCATCGCGCCCCTCTATTCCGTCTCCGCCGACATGGGATTCGTGTTCGGCATCAAGGGCTTTGCAGCCGCGATCCTGGGCGGGCTCGAAAATCCCTGGGGCGTCGTGCTGGCCGGGCTGCTGCTCGGTCTGGCGGAGGCGCTGACGACCGCGTTCGCCGGCTCGGCCGCGACAGTGATGGCCAGCTTCGGCCTCGTCATCCTGGCCCTATATCTGCGCCCGCACGGCCTGTTCGGCCGCGCCAGCGTGCGCAAGGTCTGAACCGTCATGGCGCGCGCATGGCGGGCGCCGGCCGGCGCGCTTCTGCTCGCGCTCGCGGCCGGCGCGCTGGCGTTCCGTCTCGACAGCTACCAGGCCTTCGTGCTCGGCGAGGTCGGCGTCACCGCGATCATCGGCATCGGCCTCAACGTCCTGATCGGCCTGTCCGGCCAGATGTCCATCGGCCATGTCGCCTTCCAGGCGGTCGGCGCCTATGCCGTCGCGCTGGTGACCAGCGCGTCACCGGCGCTCTTCTGGCCGGCGCTGGTGCTCGGGACGCTGCTCTCGGCTCTGATCGGCGGCCTGCTCGCCTTCCCCGCCGTGCGGCTTTCCGGGCCATATCTGGCGATGATCACCATCGCGGCGGCGTTCGTGATCGAGCACGGCATCATCGGCTGGAAGGGGCTGACGGGTGGCGCCAGCGGCATCGCCAACGTCGCCGAGATGCCGCTGCCGTGGCCATACCAGGGCGGCGCCTCGGCGCAGGCCCTCGCGGCGGTGATCCTGGCCATCGCCGCCGCGCTGTTCGGCGCCTATGCGTGGTTTCGCACCAGCCGCACCGGTCTGGCGCTCGTCGCCGTGCGCGGCTCTGAGACCGCCGCCGCATCGGTCGGGCTCGACCCGGTGGCGCTGAAATGCCTGGCGTTCGCGCTGTCGGCCGGGCTGGCCGGGCTGGCGGGGGGATTGTTCGCGCCGCTCGCCGGCTTCATCAGCCCGGAGACTTTCCCGCTCTCGGCATCGATCCTCTACGTCCTGGCGGTGATGATGGGTGGCGCCGGCGCCACGCTGGGCCCGCTCTACGGCGCCCTGGTCGTCGTGGTGTTGCCGGAGATGCTGGCCGGGCTCGCCGAGTATCGCCTGCTCTTCGTCGGCGGCTTGCTGCTGATCGTTCTGCTGATCACCCCGGACGGCATCGCCGGAACGCTCGAGCGGGGGGTGCGGCGCTGGCGCCGGGCGCCGGCCTGCCAGCCGCCCGCGCCGCGGCTGGATCTGACTGCCTTCCTGGGCGATCAGGCGGCATGCCCTGGCGCTCCGGCGCTGGAGGCTGTCGGGCTCGCCATCGGCTTCGGCGGTCTGCGAGCGGTGGAGAATCTCTCGTTCATCGCCGCCGCGGGCGCGGTGACGGCGCTGATCGGCCCCAATGGCGCCGGAAAATCGACCGCGCTGAACCTGCTCAGCGGCTTCTATCGGGCTGATCGCGGCAGCATCCGGCTCGCCGGCAGGCTGGTCGCCGATCCCGCTGCCCGGCATCTGGCGCGAAGCGGGCTGGCGCGTGGCTTTCAGACGGTTCTGCTGTTCGACGCGCTGAGCGCGGCGGAGAATGTGCTCGTCGCCCTGCATGGAAGCGGTGAGCGTTCGCGCGGCGCGGCGGAGCGGGCGATGCAGCTGCTACGCTGCGTCGGCTTCGAGGGCGATCCGACGGCTCCGGCCGCCGGCCTGGCGCAGCGCGAGCGCCGGCAGGTGGAGATCGCGCGCGCGCTGGCGCTGCGGCCGCGGGTGCTGCTGCTCGACGAGCCCGCCGCCGGGCTGACCGTGGCCGAGCGTGCGCCGCTCGGGGAGCTGATCCGCAGCATCGCCGCCGCCGGCGTCGCGGTGGTGCTGGTCGAGCATGATCTCAAGCTCGTGATGGGTCTCTCCGACCATGTCGTGGTGCTCGACCAGGGGCGCGTCATCGCGCAGGGCGGCCCCGAGGCGGTGCAAGCGAACCCGGCGGTACGCGTCGCCTATCTCGGCGGCGCCGCCGCGCCCGCGGCCGAGCGGCCCCCGGCCGCGGCGAGCGGGGCGGAAACCATGCTCAACGTCGTCGGACTGACCGCGGGCTATGGCGCGGCGGCCGTGGTGCGCGACGTTTCGTTCGATGTGCGCGCCGGCGAGATGCTCGCCATCCTCGGCGCGAATGGCGCCGGGAAATCGACCCTTCTGGCAGCCATGGTCGGGCTGAAGCGGCCGCAGGCCGGCAGTGTGGAGCTTGCCGGGGCGGCGCTCAGCGGCCTGTCGGCCGCCGCCATCGCGGCCCGTGGGCTGGTGCTGGTGCCGGAGGGACGGCAGGTCTTCCCGGAACTGTCGGTGCTCGACAATCTGCGCCTCGGCGCCTTCGCGCGACGGGCCTGGCCGGAGGACGCCGAGCTGGAGGGGGTGTTCGCGCGTTTCCCGCGCCTGCGCGAGCGCGCCCGCCAGCGTGCCGGGCTGCTCTCTGGCGGCGAGCAGCAGATGCTCGCCATCGCCCGCGGCCTGCTCGCGCGGCCGCGCGTGCTGCTGCTCGACGAGCCCTCGCTCGGTCTGGCGCCGCAGGTGGCAGAACGCTTGTTCGCCGATCTGGCGCGGCTCGCCGCTGAGGGCCTGACGATGGTGCTGGTCGATCAGATGGCAAGCCTCGCCCTCACCGTCGCCAACCGGGGGATCGTGCTCGAGAATGGCCGCATCGTCCGGTCCGGTGAGGCGGCGGTGCTGGCGGCCGACAGCGCGCTCGCCAGCGCCTATCTCGGCGGCGCGGTGCCGGGCAGCGAGGCATTGGTGCTCTGACATCGCCCGCCGGTTCCGGACGGGCCAGAGCATCGGCTTGAGTGGGTCGACTGATCCAGACGCCGCCTCGGAACGGGAGCAGCGGCCGGATCGTACTGACGGGAGGTTGCGCATGACGCTGTTGACGGTACCGGTTCTCGATATTTCCGCGCTGCGCACCGGCGCGGCGCCGGCCCGGCGGGAAGTGGCGGCAGCGATCGACCGCGCCTGTCGTGACATCGGCTTTCTCGTCGTGTCCGGCCATGGCGTCGATGAGGGGCTGCTGCAGGGTATCAGCAGCGTTTCGCGCGCCTTCTTCGACCTCGATGTTGCGGAGAAGCAGCGCGTGGCTCGTCCGGCGCCCGATATCGCGCGCGGCTATATCGGTCTCGGCGAGGAGAGCGTCGCGCGCAGCCGTGGCGAGGCGGACGCACCTGGCGATCTTAATGAGTCGCTGATGATCGGGCCCGTCGATGTTCCGCGCGATGGCTCGGGGGACGCCTATTTCACGGCCCCTGCGGCCGGGCGGCACTTCCATCCGAATCTCTGGCCCGACCGGCCTCCGGCGCTGCGTCCGCTCTATGAGGAGGGATTTCGCGCCCTCTCGACGCTGGCGGCGACGATCATGCGGGGCTTCGCTCTCGCGCTCGATCTGCCGGAGACCCATTTCGAGGCCGCGATCGACCGGCATATCAGCCGGCTGCGCGTGCGCAACTATCCGGCGCAGCAGGCCACACCGCTGCCCGGGCAGCTGCGCGTCGGCGCGCATTGCGACTATGGCAGTCTCACCATCCTGCGCACCGAGGATGTTCCCGGCGGGCTGCAGGTGATGAACAAGCTTGGTGACTGGGTGGACGTGCCGATCCTGCCGGGCACGTTCATCATCAACATCGGCGAGCTGATGGCGCGCTGGACGAATGACCGCTGGGTGGCGACCCTGCACCGGGTGATCAATCCCCCGCAACGCGCCGGGGCGGAAACCAGGCGGCTTTCGATCGTGTTCTTCCACAATCCGAATTACGAAGCGGACATCACCTGCCTGCCGAGCTGCACCTGTCCGGGCAATCCGCCGCGCTATGCGCCGACCACATCCGGGGCCCATCTGCGCGACCAGTTCGTGCGCACCCAGGCGGCATGACGACGATGAAGCTTGCTGCGCATGGTCGCTACGCCTACTCGCCGATCACCGCGCGGGCCGATTTCGCCTGGCCCGAGGGCAGGCGTTTGGCCGTCTACGTCGCGCTCAATCTCGAGCATTTCGCGTTCGGTGAAGGGCTCGGGGCCGAGCTCGCGCCGGGCGGGCCGCCACCGGACGTGCTGAACTATGCGTGGCGCGACTATGGCAATCGGGTCGGCGCCTGGCGGCTGCTCGAACTGTTCGACCGGCTCGCGCTGCCCTCCGCCGCGCTGCTCAACAGCGCCATTCTCGAGCACTGTCCGGCACTGGCCGAGGCGTTCCGCGCGCGCGGCGACGAGATCGTCGGCCATGGCCGAAGCAATGCCGAGCGCCAGTCGATCCTCGCCGAGGCGGAGGAGCGCGCGCTGATCGCCGAGGCTACCGCTCGCCTCGCCGCCTGGTCCGGCGCGGCGCCGGCGGGCTGGCTCGGGCCATGGATCGCCGAGAGCCGCGTCACGCCCGATCTGCTGCGCGAGGCCGGCTACCGCTACCTCCTCGACTGGTGTCACGACGACCAGCCGGTGTGGATGCGCACCCGTGCCGGCCCGCTGCTCGCGGTGCCCTACCCGCAGGAGCTCAACGACATCCCGGCGATCGCCGTGCGCCGCGCGGGGGCGTCGGAATTCGCCGACATGATCGTCGATCAGTTCGATGAGATGCTGGACCAGAGCGCCGCCCAGCCGCTGGTGATGGGCGTCGCGCTGCACGCCTATATCGTCGGCCAGCCTTACCGGCTGCGTCATCTCCGCCGCGCGCTGGCCCATCTCGCCCTCCGCCGCCCGGAGGTGTGGCTGACGACGCCCGGGGCCATTGCGGGCCACTTCATCGCCCACGGGCCGGCGGCGTGACCGAGCCCGCCGCCGCCCGACGGCGTCGTCATGCCAACGGGGCGAGGACCGCCTGGCCGGCGTGCTGGGCGACGAAGGCCACCCGCCCGCCGTCGGCGGCGGAGATCATCACCATGTCGCCAGGGCTGAAAACGTCGCGGGCGGGATCGATGAAGCCGGGCTGGGCGACATCGGCGAGCGGCTGGCCGTCGGCGCGGTAATGCCAGAGGGTGAAACCCTGCGCGTAGGCGAGGACTGAAAGATTGCGGAGCGCGAAGGCCATTGGATGAGGTCCTACAAAAAAAGGGCCGCGTTCCGGGAGGTTGGAACGCGGCCCCAAGGGTTGGGAAGAAGGAGGAACCAACGAAGACACGTCCCCCGTTGGCAGAATTCTATCTAGGGGCTGAAAGGGATCGGGTCAAGACTTTTTTCCTAAACTGATGTTCATGTGGCGACCACGTGGCGCCGGCACTGCCGTCAGCCGACGATCCCCTTGACGCGCAGCGGCCATTCCAGGCGCTCCAGCGCCTCGCGCCAGAGCTGCCAATCGGCCCGCTCGCCCGCGTGGGACGAGCTCGGCGCCGTGCGGCGCTCGCCCCAGACCCGGAGCACGCGCGCATGGACGAGGTCGATCCGGCGCTGGCGATAGAGCCGATCGAGGCAGGTGACGACATCGTCGGGCTCGCAGGGGCGAGGCACGGCGCCGGCATTGGCGGTATAGCGGGCGCCGTCGCGCCGGGCGGCCAGCGCGGCCATGGTCCAGAACCACGCCTCTTCGGCCGACCGGAAGGGTACCGGCGGGCGGGCCGCGCGGGTGCGCGCCGGCAGCGGCGCGCCGGTCGGGGCGGCGGGGACCATCTTGAGTTGCGCTGCGTTGGCCATGGCGTCTTGCCTCCTTCAAAGGACGTATTGAACAAAACCGGAACGAGAGAAACCATGAATCCACTCGCCGTGCAAGCGCAAAAAGGCAAAATTTCCTATTCCCTTCGGACACGAATCCGCGCACAGTGTCGCCTCGTCCGGATCACCCTCCCGGCGGCCGTGCCCTTCCCTCCCGCCTTTGAACTGGCCCCGGTGCTGCCGCATGAAGCATGACGATATCTGGCGCGCGCTGGACACGCTGGCAGCCGAGCGTGGGCTTTCGCCTTCCGGGCTCGCCCGCCTCGCGGGGCTCGACCCGACGACGTTCAACCCCTCCAAACGCAGCATGCCGGATGGGCGCCATCGCTGGCCGAGCACCGAGAGCCTGGCCAAGGTGCTGAACTCGACCGGCATCAATCTGGCTGACTTCACCACGCTGGTGAACGGCGCCCGTGCCCTGCCCGCCGGTGGTGCGCGTGCGGGGCAGCGGCGCATCCCGCTGATCGGGTTGGCCCAGGCCGGAGGCGAGGGGTTCTTCGACGATGGCGGCTACCCGATCGGCGGCAGCTGGGACGAGATCAGCCTGCCGGAGATCGGCGATCCCAACGCCTACGCGCTCGAGATCAGCGGGGATTCGATGGAGCCGGTCTTCCGTGACGGCGACATGGTCATCGTCGCCCCGGCCGCGCCGATCCGCCGCGGCGACCGCGTCGTGGTGCGGACCCGGGAAGGCGAGGTGATGGCCAAGCAGCTGGCGCGCCGCTCCGCCCGGCGGGTGGAGCTGCGCAGCCTGAACCCCGCCCATCAGGACTACAGCTTCGATCTCGCCGAGGTCGCCTTCATGCACCGGATCATCTGGGCCAGCCAATGAGCCTGCGTCGGCGCGCCATCGCCTTGCCCGGGCGCGCCGATTGGTCGGTGATCTATTGCAGCTGGAGCACGACCGGCGGCAGCGGCGGGAACTCGACCCTCACGATCGCCGGCCCGTCGAGCCAGACCGGCGGCGTGACGCTGCCGAGCAGCACCACCTGACCCGAGCGCAGGCCGCCGAACCGCGCCGCGACTGCACTGCCGGCGAGCCAAGCCAGCACCGCCAGCGGATCGCCGAGCAGATCCGCCCCCGTCCCACGGTCGCGCTCCTGCCCATCGATACGGATCGTGCCTGCCAATGCGCGCAGATCGGCGCCTGGGCGGACCGGCTCGCCGAGCACCGCGGCGGCGTGGAAGACCTGATCGGCGACGAGCGCCGGTGCCCCGATCGCAGCGAAGTCCGTGTAGCGGTTTTCGACCAGCTCGATCGCCGCCATCACGCAATCGACGGCGCCGGCGACCCCGCCTGCGTCATAGCGGCCCGGCGGCAGATCGCGGCCAAGCCGCACCGCCAGTTCGCACTCCACGCCGGGGCGAACGAAATCCGGAAACGCGAGCGCAGCGCCGGAGCGGTGGATGCCCGCCTCGACCATGGCGCCCGCCGCGGGCTCGCCGAGCCCGAGATAGTCCTGCATCCGCCGCGCGGTCGCGCCGACCTTGAAGCCCGCGGGTGGCAGCGGGCCGAGGCGCCGGGCCAGCGCGTGCTGCGCCGCCGCGGCTTCGTCGAGACCGGGCGGGACCAGCGGCGCGGGCAACGGCCCGACGGTCGTCCGCGCCGCGCGGGCGGCGAGCAGGAAGGCCGCGGTTGCCTCGGGGTCGTACCCCGTCACGGTCGCGCCAGCTCGTAGAGCGCGACCGCGGCCGCGGCGGAGACATTCAAGCTTTCCATGCCGCCCAGCATGAGCAGGCCGGCAAGCTCGTCGCAGGTCTCGCGCAACAGACGGCGGAGGCCGACATCCTCGGCCCCCAGCACCAGCGCCACCCGTCGCCCCGCCAGCGCGGGCCCGCTGAGCGGCGGCGCGGCGGCGGCGAGGCCGACGACCCAGAACCCGGCCGCCTTCAAGGCCACGAGCGTGCGCGTGAGATTGACGGCATGAAGCAGCGGGACGGCCTCGAGCGCGCCGGACGCCGCCTTCGCCATGGCCCCGGCCTCATCGGGCGCGTGTCGATCCTGCATCAGTACGGCCGCGACCCCGAACGCGGCGGCGGACCGCAGAATGGCGCCGACATTGCGCGGATCGGTGACTTGGTCGAGCACGAGCACCGGCCCCGGGCGCTCGAGTGCCTGCGCCAAGGCAGGCGGGGCCAGGGGATCGGCAAGCAGCGCGGCGCCCTGATGGACGACGCCGCGGCCGAGCAGCTGGTCGATCCGGGCCCGCTCGGTGCGCTCGGCGGCGAGTGGCCAGGGCGGCGTCAGTTTGGCGGCGATGGCGGCCTGCGCCTCCTCGGTCAGCATGAGCCGGCGCAGCCGGCGCTGTGGGTTCGCCAATGCCGCGCGGACGGCATGCAGCCCGTAGAGCCAGATGCCGCCCCGCGGCGGCTCGCGCCCGGGCGCTTCTGCCGCTCCGCCGCGCGCGGGCCCGGACGGCCGGTCCTGGCGGTGGTGAGCACCCCGCGCCGGCGGCTCGGAGACGCCGTGGTCCCTGACCCGCTCGGGCGGCCGATCCGCCGCGGCCATGCGCTCGGCCCTCGATCCGCCCGGCCCGCGGGCCGCAGGCGCCTCGTTGCCACGCTGGCCGCTGCCCGCGTGGCCGCGTTGGGATCGGCTGTGCTCGGTCGGGTTACGAAGCGGGGGGCGGGGTCCCCGCGGCGGCTGGGAATGTTTCATCGGGCGCACCTGTCCTGCGAGCGCGGGCGGAGCGCCGCGCCTCCATTCTGCCCCCAACCGGCCCCCCCGCAAACCCCGAGCCTCGCGCCAGCCCGCCCTTCCCTGCCGAGGACGAGCCGGCACGCTCCATCACGCCCTCGCCTATACATCCAGGTCGGCGACGCTGCCCGCGTGTTTCTGGATGAACTGGAAGCGCAATTCGGGCCGCCGCCCCATCAGGCTCTCCACGAGGTCCGCCGTATCGCGGCGTTCTTCGGTCGGGGCGACGACGCGCAGCAGGGTTCGCTTGGCCGGATCCATGGTGGTCTCGCGCAGCGCGGCTGGTGGCATCTCGCCGAGGCCCTTGAACCGGGAGATCTCGACCTTGGCGCCCGGCTTGAAGCCCGTCTTCATCAGCCGCTCGCGCTCGGCATCGTCCATCGCGTAGACGCTTTTCGCCCCCTGGGTGAGCCGGTAGAGCGGGGGGCGGGCGAGGTAGAGACGTCCGCCATGCACCAGCGCCGCCAGCTCGCGATAGAAGAAGGTCATCAACAGGGAGGCGATGTGGGCGCCATCGACGTCCGCGTCGGTCATGATGATCACGGAGCCATAGCGCAGCCGGGCGAGATCGAGCCGGTCGCCAGCGCCGCAACCCAGCGCCTCGATGAGGTCCTTCAACTCCTGGTTCTGGCGCAGTTTGTCGGCCGACGCGGCGGCCACGTTGAGAATCTTGCCGCGTAGGGGCAGCACCGCCTGAGTTTCGCGGTTGCGCGCCTGCTTGGCGGACCCGCCGGCGCTGTCGCCTTCGACGAGGAACAGCTCCGTTCCGTCCGCGCTCTCGCGCGAGCAATCGGCGAGCTTGCCCGGCAAACGGAGCCGGCGCGTTGCGGTCTTGCGCGGCGTATCCTTGGCGTCGCGGCGGCGAATGCGCTCCTCCGCGCGCTCGATCATCGCCGCGAGCAGAGCGTCCGCCATCGCCGGATCCGCGGCGAGGAAATGGTCGAACCGATCGCGCAGCGCGGTCTCGACCAGGCGGGACGCCTCGGTGCTCGTCAGTTTCTCCTTGGTCTGGCCCTGGAATTGCGGCTCCCTCAGGAACAGCGACAGCTTCGCGACGAGGGCGCCGACCGCATCCTCGGCGGAGATGGCACTGGCGCGGCGGTTCGACCGGTGCTCGCCCCACGCGCGGGCTCCCTTGAGCAGCGCGGCCCGGAAACCCGCCTCGTGGGTGCCGCCAGCCGGCGTCGGCACCGTATTGCAGTAGGAGGTGACGCTGCCCTCGGCGTCATCCAGCCACGCCACGGCCCACTCGACGCGCCCGGCCGAGCCCGCCAGCGGGGCTTCTCCGGCCCAGAGCCCCGGCACGATCCGTGTCGCCGAGCCGATCTCGGCTTCAAGGCTATCGGCGAGCCCTCCAGGAAAGTGCAGCACTGCATCCGCCGGCACCTCGCCGCCCGCGCCGACGAGCGTGGGATCGCACGACCAGCGGATTTCCACGCCGCGAACGAGGTAGGCCTTCGAGCGGCACAGCCGGTAGAGCCGCATCGGGGAAAACTCCAGCCCACCGAAGATTTCGGGGTCGGGGCGGAAGCGGACGAGTGTTCCCCGCCGGTTCTGGACCGAACCGGCATTCTTCAGCGGCCCCAGCGGTTTGCCCCGGACATAGGCCTGCGTCCACAGCACCCGGTCGCGCGCCACTTCGACTTCGAGCCGCTCGGACAAGGCGTTCACGACCGAGCTGCCCACCCCGTGGAGCCCGCCGGATGTCTCGTAGGCCTTGCCGCCGAACTTGCCGCCCGAATGCAGCGTCGTCAGAATTACCTCGAGCGCGCTCTTGCCCTTGAATTTCGGGTGCGGATCGACCGGGATGCCGCGACCATTGTCGCGGATCGCGAGCCAGTTGCCGGCAGCGAGTTCGACCTCGATGAAGCTGGCATGGCCGGCGACCGCCTCGTCCATGGCGTTGTCGAGAATTTCCGCGGCGAGATGATGCAGCGCGACCTCGTCGGTGCCGCCGACATACATGCCGGGGCGCCGACGCACCGGCTCCAGCCCTTCGAGCACCTCGATATCCTTGGCCGAATAGGTGCCGGTCTGGCTGGTGACGCGGTCGAACAAATCGTTCATGTTGTGTTCCTGTTGGCGCGCGAACCCTACAGAGCAAACGCGAGTCGCGGCAAGCGGTCTGTGGTTTCGCTTGACTCGCCCACAGTCCGCGCCACGCTGGCGGAAATGGTTGGGGCTATGGGGGAGACTGGCGGTGGCAAAGGCGGATTGGACGTTGACCTCGATCATGGCGCGACGCGGGGTGGGCGCGAAGCGGAAGCCCGCGGTCCATGACCTGACGGAAGCGCGACAAGGGAAATACCACTACACCATCGGCCCCTATTCGGACCCTGTTCTCACCGTCGCACCGGGCGATCGGATCCGTGTGGAAACGCGCGATGCGTTCGAGGGCGCGATCCGGACCGAGCGGGACAAACCGAGCAAGCGCCTGCGCCTGCCCTTCGTCAATCCGCAGAACGGCCCGATCATGATCGAGGGCGCGGAGCCCGGAGACGCGATCGCTGTCCACATCGAATCCATGGCCCCGCGCGGGGAGAACCCGCACGGCACGTGCTGCATGATCCCCGAGTTCGGCGCGCTCACCGGCACCGCATTGACCGCGACGCTGAACGCGCCGCTGCCGGAAATCGTGCGGAAGGTGCCGATCGAGGGCAAGTCGGTGCGCTGGTCCGATCGCGTGACGCTGCCCTATGCGCCACATATCGGCACGCTGAGCACCTCGCCCGAGATCGACTCCATCAACACGCTGACGCCGGATGCGCACGGCGGCAACATGGACCTGCCGGACATGGGGCCAGGCTCCATCACCTACCTGCCGGTCCGCGCCCCGGGCGCACGGCTGTTCATCGGCGACGCGCATGCCTGTCAGGGCGACGGGGAGGTCTGCGGCACCGCCGTCGAATATGCCTCGCTGACGACGATTCGCGTCGATCTCATCAAGGGTTGGACGCTGGACTGGCCGCGACTGGAGCGGGAAGAGTTCATCATGACCATCGGCAGCGCACGCCCGCTGGAAGACGCGGCGCGCATCGCCTACCGTGAGCTGGTGCGGTGGATGGCGGCCGACTACGGGTTCGACCAGTGGGATGCGTACATGATGTTGAGCCAGTGCGGACGTGTCCGGCTCGGGAATTTCGTCGATCCGAAATACACGGTGGGCGCAGCAATTTCGAAGAACTACTTGCAATCCTAACACGGAGATATGAGCGTGGATCTTGAACTCAAGGGGCGCAACGCGCTGATCACCGGCGGCACCAAGGGGATTGGCCGTGCGATCGCCAACATTTTGGCCGACGAGGGTGCCAATGTTGCCGTCTGTGCCCGCCAGAAATCGGAAATCGACGAGGCTGTCTCTGCGCTCAGCACGAGAGGCGTGAAGGCCTCGGGCCGCGCGCTCGATGTCGGCGATGGCGCCGCGCTGACGGCCTGGGTCCACGACGTGGCGCGCGAATTCGGCGGGCTGGACATCGTCATTCCCAATGTCAGCGCGTTGGCGATCGGTTCGGACGAAGAGTCCTGGCGCAAGGAATTCGAGATCGACATGCTGCACACGGTGCGTGTCGTCAATGCCGCGATGCCGTATCTCGAGAAATCCGACGCCGCGGCGATCGTCATCATCTCGTCGGTATCGGGGCGGGAAATCGATTTCGCTGCCGGACCCTATGGCGCCTTCAAGGCGGCGCTGATCCACTATGCGCAGGGTTTGGCGTTCCAGAACGCTGCGAAGAATATCCGGGTGAACAGCGTCTCGCCGGGCAACACCTATTTCAAGGGCGGGGTATGGGAGCAGATCGAGCACGGCAACCCGACCTTGTTCGCTCAGGCGCTCGCCCTGAACCCAACCGGGCGCATGGCAAAGCCCGAGGAGGTCGCGCGGGGCGCCGTGTTTCTGGCGAGCCCGGCTGCCAGCTTTATCACGGGGACGAATCTGCTGGTGGACGGGGCTCTCACGCGGGGAGTACAGTATTGAGCAGAGCCCGCCACGCACGATGGCGGGGCGGCGACGCCGCAACGAAAACGGGGGGAAGCGACGATGGAATTCGGCTATTTCACCATGCCGTCTCATCCGCCGGAGCGGGGGCTGAAGGCAGGTCATGACTGGGACTTGCAGGTTTTGCGCTGGCTCGACGAACTCGGCTACACCGAGGCGTGGATCGGCGAGCATCACACCGCACCGTGGGAGCCGCACCCTGCACCCGATCTGCTGGTAGCCCAGGGCCTGTTGCAGACCAAGCGCCTGCGCATCGGCCCGGGTGGCTTCCTGCTTCCGTATCACCATCCAGCCGAACTCGCGAATCGGGTCGCCATGCTCGACCATCTGTCCGAAGGGCGGCTCATGTTCGGGGTCGCCGCGTCGGGCTTGCCCAGCGACTGGGCGATGTTCCATGTCGACGGCATGAGCGGCGTGAACCGCGAGATGACGCGCGAGGCGCTGGACATCATCCTGCGGCTGTGGAGCAGCGAGGAGCCGTTCGAGTTTATCGGTAAATACTGGAAGGTCACCAAGCCGGGGACGAT
This sequence comes from Pseudomonadota bacterium, assembly GCA_021845595.1. GTDB lineage: Bacteria > Pseudomonadota > Alphaproteobacteria > Acetobacterales > Acetobacteraceae > JAJZVV01. The sequence continues at coordinate 164,245 of JAJZVV010000002.1, forward strand.
GTTCGGCTTCCTGAAGCCGCATCTCGGCCCGCTCCAGCGCCCGCACCCGCCAATCGGTGTGGCCGGACTCTCGAAAGGTTCCGACACGCTCAAGCTTGCCGGCGAGCGCGGCTTTCTGCCGCTCAGCCTAAACCTGAACCCGGCCTATGTGGCAAGCCATTGGGAATCGGTCTTGATCGGCGCAGAGCGCACTGGACGCACGCCGAAGCGTTCGGACTGGCGCCTGGTGCGTGAAGTGTTCGTCGCCGACACGGACGAAGAGGCGTGGCGGCTCTCGGTGGGCGGCATGATGGGACGCATGATGCGGGAGTATTTCCTCCCCTTGCTCGCTAATTTCGGCTTCCTCACCTACCTGAAACATGCCGAGGATGTCGCCGACTCCGATGTCACCGTGGAGTATTGCGCACGGCGAAACTGGCTGATCGGGTCACCGGATACCGTCGTGCGGCGCATCGAAGAGATTCAGCACGAGGTCGGCGGCTTCGGGTCGCTCCTGGTCTTCGGTTTCGATTACAGCGAGAACCCGGCTGCCTGGCGCAACTCGCTGGAAATGCTGCAACGCGAGGTGCTGCCGCGGGTACGGCATCTCGGCGTGACGGCTGCGCTGGTCCCGGGCTGACGCGTTTCCATCGTCGGGCCCCCTTTCTCCGGCGCGCCTTCACGACGCCTCTCAGAGCAGCCGCGTACGTTGCAGGCGGTCGGAGCCGGTGCTATAGGCGGGGGGCTCCGTGATGGGGGATAGTTTAGCGGTAGAACTCCCGGCTCTGGACCGGGCAGCCTTGGTTCGAATCCAGGTCCCCCAGCCAATCCAGACGAATGTCGAACAACGACGCACGATTGGTCACTCGGCTGATTAGAAGCGCATGTTTCCAGTATTGACGGACTTCTCTGATTGGCGTGTCGCGCGTCGCGTTGCGGCGTGGCGCCCGGGCGGGTCCCATAGGTCGCTCGGACGCCCCGAACGACACGGGCAGGGGGAGGAATTCGCGCTCGGCCGAGGTTGACGGTCGGGTTCGCTGCGCGGCGGCTCGACGCGACCGCAGCGACGGAATTTGCCGGCTGGGCCTCCTTTTGCCCCGCGCGCCGCGCATAGAGAAAAATATGCTACGGCAAATTGTTGGTCGTGGCGGAGGGAGTGGGATTCGAACCCACGGTACGCTGTTAACGCACACACGCTTTCCAAGCGTGCGCCTTAAGCCGCTCGGCCATCCCTCCGCGTTCGGCGCGGGCAAACTAGCAGTCTCAGCGGCGGGCGCAAATCGATCGGTGGCGGGGGTGTCCCGGGTGCTGGGGTTCGGGCGGAAAGCGCGTCATGTGTCCGCGCATTCGCTTGCCGCCGCGCGAACTCCCGCAACGCTCCGAACCAGGGGCTGGCCCCCGCCCGTTAGGCCAGCCAGGCGATCGCCGCGGCGAGGGCGAGGCCGGCGGTGAGGAAGGCGGCTGCCAGGGCGGGGCTGGCTTGGCGTGGCGGGCGCAGGGTCGCCGGCAGGCGCTTCTTGCCGGTGATCATCGGCCGCACCAGGTCCTGCCGCTTCACCACGGCGTAGACCATGATCGCCAGGACATGCAGCCCGATGGCGCCGAGCAGGATGTCCCAGCCGCGATCGTGCAGCCCGCTGAGCAGATCGCTGGTCGACTTGGTGACATATTTGGCCAGCGGACCGGCCGCGGCGATGTCGTCGTTGCTGAACAGGCCGCTCACGGTCTCGCCGACCAGCAGGGCCAGCAGCGCGATGACCATCCAGCCGCCGGCGGCGTTGTGGCCGATCTGCAGATCGGGCTCGCGGCGGAAAAGCCGGACCAGATGGGCGATGGCGGCGCGCGGTCCGGCGAGGAAGCGCGCGAAACGGGCCGTCTCGCTGCCGAAGAAGCCCCACGCCACGCGGAACACGAGCAGCGCCAGCACGCCATAGCCGCACAGCGCGTGCAGCTCCATCCAGTAGAGGCGCTGGGTCGCGTAGCAACCGGCCACCAGTGCCGCCAGCGACCAATGGAACAGCCGAATCGGCGCGTCCCACACCCGCATCGACAGCCGCAACTCCCGTCCGCCTCGCCCCGACACGCCGTGCTCCCTCGTTCTGCGGCCCCTCCTTGACGAACTGGCGGCGCCTGCGCAATCCCCGCCGCCATGCCCAGCCATTTCGCCTGGTTTCGCGCGTTTCCGACGCATCTCGGCCGGGATTGGCGGGCGGCGCTGGTGGCGGCCTTGGTGGCGCTGGCGATCGTGCTGCTCGGGCGGATGCTGCGGCTGCGCCGGCTGGAGCAGGCGGCCACGGGACTGGGATTGGCCGCGGGCTGGTCGGTGCTGGTGGGCGCCAGTCTGCTCGCGCGCACGGTGCCGGAACGGCTGCCGGCGCTGGCGCTGCTGGTCGAGGTGCTGACCGGGCTCGGCGCCTCGCCGGTGCTCGCGAGGCTGCGGGCGCCGGTGCTGGTCGGCTGCGCCCTTATGTCCGGCTGGTGGCTGCTCGGGGCCGGCGTAGGCGTGGCGCAGGCGCTGCCCGGAATCGCCATCATCGCGGCAACGACGGCTGCGGCTTCGCTCGTTCTTGCGGAGGCGGATCCGTTGCGCGTCGCGGCGTCGTCGGTGGCGCTGGCAGCGGCGCTGCACGCGCTGGGCGCGCCGCCGCTCTGGCCGCTGCTGGCCTTGGTTCCCGCCGGCGCGGTGCTCGGCGGGCTGGCGGCGCCGGGGCGGGCGCTGGCGCAGTGGCCTCCGGCGGCGGGCATCGGCGCCGTCGCCGGCGTGGCTTCGGTGCTCGCAGGCCGTTTGACCCATGGGCGGGTGGGGCCGCTGGACGCCGCGATCCTGGCACCGCTGGCGACCGCCTGGCTCGCGTCTCGCCTCGCCCCGCGCCTGCGCCGGGCCGGCGGGCTGGCCGCGGCGCTGGCGGCGCTGCTGGCGCTCGCCATGGTGGCCTTCCTTGTCTACGCGTTCGCCGCGCTCGCCGGGCTGCGCTGAACTTCCGGTAGTGGTGCGGTCGTTTTCCGCGCGTCTGCCGATTTCACTGGCCGCAGATCTGCTTTAGCCTCGGGCGAATGTCAGACGCCGAATCACCGCCCCAGCCGCCCATTCCGCCCACCGCGCCACGGCGCTGGCTCGTTCCCCTGGCGGTCGCCGCCCTGGCAGCCGGCATCGGCGTTTACGTGGCCTTGCCCTTCTTTCAGACCGACACGCCGGACAGCGAACAGGAGGAGGCGGAAACCTCTGCGCCCGCCGGGGGCCCCACTGCGGCCCCCACTGCGGCGCCCAGTGGCGCCCCCGCGGCGCTGCCGCCGGCCGCGGCCACTGCCGCGCCGCCTAAGGCACCGGCAGCTTCAGCCCCCGCGCCGTCCCAGCCGGCGCCACCGCTGCCTGCCCTCGCCCAGTCGACCCCGCCGCAATCCGCCGCGACCGCACCGGTTCCGCCACCGCCGGCCGCCTCCGCGCCGGGTGCCGCGATGCCGGCCGAGAGTGCGCCCCGTCCGCCGCCGCCAGCGCATGCCGAGGCCTCGAAGCCGAGCGCTGTCGTTCCCGTGGCGCCGAGCTTCGACATCGTCCGCGTGGATGCGCAGGGCTACGCGGTGATGGCCGGCCGCGGTCCGGCGAGCGCGGACCTGGCGATCCGCGATGGCGAGCGTGAACTCGGCCATGTCCGGGCGGACCCGGACGGTCAATGGGCCTTCACCCCGGCGACCCCATTGCCGCCCGGCGGCCATACTCTGAGCTTGGTTGCCCGCGAGCCCGGTGGGGGCGAGATCCGGGGGGCGGCGACGGTGATGGTCGCCGTCGCCGAGCGCGGCCCGGGCGAGAAGCCACCCGCCACGCCCCTGGTGGTGATGGCGCCGGACGCGCCGATTGCCGCCCCAGCCGGCTCGCCCCGGAGCGCGGCGACCGGCGCAGCGACCAGCGAGAACCCGGCCGCTCCCGCCGCCGGGCTCCAGGTGCTGCAGGTGCCGGCGTCCAGGGAGGGTGCCGCCAAGGAGGCCATGGCGTCCCAACCCGGGGCCGCCACCGAGCACACGCCGGTCGAGCTCCAGGTGGTGGAATATGACGACAGCGGCGCGATCCGCTTCGGGGGCCATGCGCTCCACGGCGCGCCCGTGCGGCTTTACGTCGACAACCAGCTCGCCGGAGATACCGAAGCCGATGGCCATGGCGCCTGGATGCTGACGCCGCGTCTGGCCGTGCCGGCCGGCCCGCATCAGCTTCGCGTCGACGAGCTGGACAGCCAGGGACGGGTGCTGGCGCGCGTGGAGGTGCCGTTCCAGCGCGACACGGTGAAGCCGGTCCCCACCTTGGCTCCGGGCCAGGTGATCGTGCAGCCGGGTGAGAATCTGTGGAAGCTGGCCTATCGCGTCTATGGGACCGGCGCGCGCTACGCCGTGATCTACCGGGCCAATCGCAGCCACATCCGCGATCCGCGGCGCATCTATCCCGGGCAGGTGCTGTCCGTGCCGCCGGCCGCGAGGCCGCGCTCCTCGAGCAAGTCGAAATAGGGCGCGAGGACCAGGACGGCGTTGGTGATCGCGCCCACCAGCGCCGATACGCGGATCGGCAACGGCATGCGATCCGCGGTCTCCAGTATCAGCCGGTGATCGGGCAGCAGGCGCGCGTGCCAGCCCGGTGGGAGATCCGCCGGGAGTTGGCGCAGCAGGGTGAACAGGGCGGCGCGGCGCTCCCGGTTCCCGCCTGCGGTGCTGGGGATGCGGCCGAGCATGGCCTCGATCTCGAGCCGCCCATCCTGGAGCCGGCCGATGATCGGCCGGCCGCGCCAGGTGAAGGCGATCCGCGGGCGCAGATGCGGTTCGCGCAGGTGGAGATGTCCAGCGCGGTCGACCAGGAACGGGCCGAGCGGAATGGCGGCGTCCAAAGGCATCGCGGGCTCCGGCGTTCGGGCAGCGGCGGCGAGTCTTGTCCGCTACCGGTGAAGCTTCCATAAACACGCCACCCCGCAGCACCGCAGTCGAGTTCCGCATGGCCCTTGCCGACACTGTCCGCCTCGTGCTCGCGCCACCGCATCCGGCCGGACGGCCGTTCATTCTCGGCGGCCTGGCGGCTTTCGTGGTCGGGCTTTTCTTGTCCCATTGGCTGGCCTGGATCGGGCTGCTGTTCGCCGGCTTCTGTCTCTATTTCTTCCGCGATCCCGAGCGCGTGCCGCCTGGGCGGGCGGATGCGGTGCTGGCACCGTCCGATGGCAGGGTCATCGCGCTGGGCCCGGTGCCGCCGCCGCCCGAGCTCGGGCTTGGCGACGCGCCGCGCTGGCGGGTCGGCGTCTTTCTCTCGCTGGTGGATGTGCACGTGAACCGGGTGCCCGTGGATGGCACGGTCACCCGCATCGCCTATCGGCACGGCCGCTTTCATGATGCCGCCAGCCCCGGCGCGGCGGCGGAGAACGAGCGCAATGCGCTGGCGATCCGGCTGGCCGATGGGCGCGAGATCGCCGTGGTTCAGATCGCCGGCCTCCTCGCCCGGCGGATCGTCTGTGACGTGCGCGAGGGCGATGCAGTTCAGGCCGGCGCGCGGTTCGGCATCATCCGTTTCGGCAGCCGCACGGATATCTATCTGCCCGAAGGCGTCAGCCCGCGCGTGGCGCTCGGCCAGACGATGATCGGCGGCGAGACGGTGGTCGCCGAGTTGCCGCCCGCCGGCCGCGGATGATGCGCCCGGATGATCCCGGCGGCCGCTCCGAGGCGCGGCTGCGGCGGCTGCAGCGGCGCCTGCGCGCGCGCAATCGGCCGCGGATCAAAGGGCCGTCGTTCAACCGCATCATTCCCAACCTGATGACCTTGCTCGGGCTGTGCGCCGGGCTCACCGCCATCCGCTTCGCCCTGGACGAGGCGTTCGGCCGCGCCGCCGCGATGATCGTGCTGGCCGGCTTCATCGATGGGCTGGACGGGCGGCTGGCGCGGCTGCTGAAGGCGGTGACCCGTTTCGGCGCCGAGTTCGACAGTCTGGCCGACTTTCTTTGCTTCGGCGTCGCCCCGGCGCTGGTGCTTTATCTGTGGTCGCTGCGCGGCGCGCACGGCTACGGCTTCATCCCGTGCGTGATTTTCGCCGTCTGCATGGCGCTGCGCCTGGCGCGCTTCAATGCGGCGCTGGAGAGCGGGCCGACGCCCGCCTACACCTATAATTTCTTCACCGGCGTGCCGGCCCCGGCCGGGGCCGGCCTGGCCTTGTTCCCGCTCTTCGTCGGCCTGGAGGCGCAGGCCCTCGGCTGGAACTGGCTGTTGGCGGCGGCGCGCTTCCCGCTGTTCACCGCCGCCGTGCTGGTTGGCACCGCCGGGCTGCTGGTCTCCACGCTGCCGGTGTGGAGCTTCAAGAACTTCAAGGTGCCGAGCCATTATGTGCTGCCGCTGCTGCTGGGCACCGGCACCTTCGCCGCCATTCTGGTCGCCGACCCCTGGGCGGCGCTCGCGGCCGGCGGGCTGCTCTACCTCGCCATGCTGCCCTTCTCGCTGCGCAGCTTCCGTCGGTTGCGGCGGGAGGCGGAGGGGGCGCCCGAGGACAACGAGGCGGCGGCCGGCGGCGTCGGATAGGCGACGGCGCCGTTCAGCCGCTTGCCTCGCGGGCGCGCGGGCCGGTATGCTTATCGGTCACGCAACATCAGCGCGAATTGCATGCCTCAGCACGAACAGACACGCACCCTGATCATCGGCGCCGGCCCGGCCGGCTACACGGCCGCGATCTATGCCGCGCGGGCGGGACTGTCGCCGGTCCTGCTCACCGGGCTGCAGCCTGGCGGTCAGCTCACTATCACCACCGATGTCGAGAACTATCCCGGCTTCGCCGAGGTCATCCAGGGGCCGTGGCTGATGGAACAGATGGCCGCGCAGGCGGCGCATGTCGGGACGCGGATCGTCGACGACCTGGCGCGCACGGTCGATTTTTCTGCCCGCCCGTTTCGCATCGAGGGTGATTCGGCGGACGTCTACCGCGCCGACGCGGTGATCATCGCCACCGGGGCCCAGGCGCGCTGGCTTGGTCTGCCCTCCGAAAAGCGCCTCGCCGGCGCGGGGGTTTCCGCCTGCGCGACGTGTGACGGGTTCTTCTTCCGTGGCAAGCGCGTCGCCGTCGTCGGCGGCGGCAATACCGCGGTCGAGGAGGCGCTCTATCTGACCCACCACGCCGAAACGGTGACGCTGATCCATCGCCGCGACCGGCTGCGGGCGGAACAGATTCTGCAACAGCGGCTTTTCGCCAACCCGAAGGTCAGCGTCGTCTGGAACGCGGTGGTCGAGGACATTCTCGGCGGCGGCAGCCCGGAGACGGTGCGCGGCGTGCGGTTGCGCGACCGGGTGAGCGGCGAGGCGCGCGAACTGGCCGTCGACGGGGTTTTCGTCGCCATCGGCCACACCCCGAACACGGCGATTTTCGCCGGCCAGGTGGCCATGGACGCGGAGGGCTACGTGCTCACCACGCCGGGCAGCACACGCACTTCGGTGCCCGGAGTGTTCGCCGCCGGGGACGTGCAGGACAGGATTTTCCGCCAGGCCGTCACGGCCGCGGGCACCGGCTGCATGGCCGCGCTCGAGGCTGAGAAATATCTGGCGGCGCTGGCGGACACGCCGAGCATGGCGGCGCAGTGACAGCAACGCGCTTCGGGCCCCAGGCGCCCGGGCAAAGGACGGATGGGGCTGGGTTGATGGAAGCGAATCGGCGCTCGGCTGGGGCGCATGCGAATGTCCTGACCATGGACTGGGATAAGCTGCGCGTGTTCCACGCCGTGGCGGAGGCCGGCAGCTTCACCCATGCCGGGGATACGCTCAATCTCAGCCAGTCCGCGGTGTCGCGGCAGATTTCGGCGCTCGAGGAATCGCTGCAGGTGCCGCTGTTCCACCGCCATGCCCGCGGGCTGATCCTCACCGAGCAGGGCGAAAGCCTGTTCCAGACGGTGCGCGAGGTCTTCGCCAAGCTGGCAATGACCGAGGCGCTGCTGACCGAGAGCAAGGAAAAGCCCTCCGGGCGGCTCAAGATCACGACCACCGTCGGGTTCGGCTCGCACTGGCTCGCCCCGCGGCTGCATGCGTTCCTGGAAGCCTATCCCGAGATTTCCGTCAGCCTGATCCTCGACGATACCGATCTCGATCTGGCGATGCGCGAGGCGGACGTCGCCATCCGCATGCACCCGCCGCGCCAGCCGGACCTCGTGCAGCGTCACCTGTTGTCGATGCAGATGCATCTCTGCGCCGCCCCGGCCTATCTCGAGAAGCACGGCACGCCGCGCACGCCGGCCGAGCTGGACGGGCATCGGCTCATTCTCTTCGGCAATTATCATCCGCCGGTGCCGAACGTGAATTGGCTCGGGGAATTGGGACACGAGGGGGTGCCGCGGGGGGCGCTGCTCGAAGTCAACAGCACCCACGCGATCCTGCTGGCGGTGCGCTCCGGCCTCGGGATCGGCGCGCTGCCCGACTATCTCGCCACGGAAACCGAGGGGCTGGTGCGATTGTTGCCGGACGTTCCCTCGCCGAAAGTGGACATCTACTTCGTCTATCCTGAGGAGTTGCGCAATTCCAAGCGCGTGGCCGTTTTCCGCGACTTCCTCCTGGCGCGGCTGGCGGAGATGGGGTGAGAGCGGATATATGCAATAATTGCATATCTGTCATGTGATTTCTGCAATCGCAATACATAAGTATGTGAGTTACACAACTCATGGTGGTGCGTCGCTGATCTTCTCGCGTGCTGATCCGCTTGCGCCATTATCTGGCCATCTCGGCTAGATCGGGGTCCTTCCCCTTCGTCTCCCAGACGTGAAGCCTCCCTGTTGACTTTCCCTGCCGGGTCCTACGCCCGGCAGGGCTTTCTTTTGCCCCGGCGCCGGCGTTCCGCGCGTGCCCGAGCGCGCGCGAGACTGTTTCAGTACAACACTAAATAAATATTTATTCCAACTCTTCGAGCGCGAAACGGTAGCCTCGCGATCGTCGGGTCGGGGGGAATATCCGTGCGTGGCGGGCGCAAAACGTCCTCGGATGTCGCTCCGGGGTGGCGAGGGGGGCGAGTGGGCGGCGGGTCCATCGCGTTGCTGATCGTTGATGATCATGCGGTCGTTCGCGCCGGGCTGGCGGCATTGCTGCGCGAGCATGCCGGAGCCGGCACGGTGCTTCAGGCGGCCGATGCCGGAACCGGCCTGGCGCTGGCAAGCGCCCACACCGAACTCGATGCCGTGCTGCTCGATATGATGCTGCCGGACGGTGATGGGACATCGGCGGTCGAAGCGTTCGTGCGCCTCCGCCCCGATCTGCCGGTGATCGTGCTGTCAGCGATCGAAGATCCGGCGCTGGTGCGCGCGGCGCTCGGCGCCGGGGCGCTCGGCTATATCTCGAAATCGTCCGATGCGCAGAGCCTGCTTGCCGCGTTGCGCTTCGTGCTCGCGGGCAATGTCTATGTCCCGCCCACCATGCTCGCCGGCGGGGCCGCTTCCGCGCCGGAGGGCCATGGCCTGAGCGAGCGGCAAATCGAGGTACTGCGGCTGCTGGCCAACGGACTTCCCAACAAGGCGATCGGCCGCCAACTCGGTGTCTCCGAGAAAACCGTGAAGGCGCATGTCTCGGCGATCTTCCGCGGTCTCACGGTGGCCAACCGGGTGCAAGCGGTGGAGGCGGCCCGGCGGCGGCGCCTTATCTGAGCCGCCACGCCTCGCGCAGCAGTGCGCCAACCGCGGCGCGCAGGCGTGCATTGGCGAGCGGCTTCTGCAGCACGACCAAACCGCTCGCCTGCGCCTGTCGCAACCGCTCCGGGCCCGTGTCGCCGGTGATCAGCGCCGCCGGCACGGCGATGTCGTAGCGTGATTGCAGCGCCTGGATCACTGCGATTCCGTCCTCGCCGGCCCGCAGGCGGTAATCGCAGAGGATCGCATCCGGCGGGCGCGGCTCGGCGGCCAGCAGTGCCGCGGCCTCCGCGCCCGACCCGGCGATGATGACGCGATGGCCCCAGGATCCCAGCAGCCGTCGCATCGCCTCGCGGATCGCCAACTCGTCATCGACGACGACGATCAATCCGCTCGGATCGGGCACCGCCGGCCAAGCAGGAGCCGTCGCCGGCCCCGGGGCGCCCGCACGCGGCAGGGCCTGCGCGCGCGTCACGCCGACGCGGAATACCGAGCCTTTGCCAGGGACCGAGCCGAGCGTGAGCGCCAACTCCAGCGTGGTGCTGAGCCGCCGGACGATGGCGAGCCCGAGCCCAAGCCCCTTGGCACGATCGCGCTCGGCGTTGCCGATCTGATAGAACTCCTCGAAGATCAGGCCCTGCGCTGCAGGCTCGATGCCGCAGCCGGTGTCCCATACCTCGATCGAGACGGCGCCATCGCGATGCCGGCAGCCGAGCAGGATGCGTCCGCGATCGGTATAGCGGACGGCGTTGGAGAGCAGATTGCGCAAGATCCGCTCGAGCAGCACGGCATCCGTCTCGACGAGCGCGCTGCACCGGACCGCACGCAGCACGAGACCTTTCGCCGCCGCCTCGGCCGCGTATTCGTGGGCCAGGCGTGCCAGCAGCGGTGCGATCGGGAAGATATCCCGCCGCACCTCGACGACGCCCGCATCCAGTCGCGAGATGTCGAGCAGGGCACTGAACAGTTCATCGAGCGCCGCGGTCGACGCGGTGATGTGGCCGACGATCTCGGCGGCGTCCCGATCCATCTGCCGCCCGGCGAGTGCGCCGGCGAGCAGGCTGAGGGCGTGCACCGGCTGGCGCAGATCGTGGCTGGCCGCGGCGAGGAAGCGGGCCCGAGCCTGGATGGCTTGCTCGGCGGTTTCCTTCTGCTCACGCAGCGTCTCGGCGAGTTCGGCGAGGGCGAAGCGAAGCCGCTGCGACTCGGCGAAGCGGCCAGCGGCATGGAAGGCGAGCAGCGGCATGGCGATGCTGAAAACGACGTCGAGCGGCACGATGGTGGCGTCCACGCCGCTGCCGGTGCTCAGGCCGTAGAGGATGTAGGGCGGCATTCCCGGCAGGAACACCGCGAGAAAAGCCGGGGGATACGCGCTGAACGCCCAGACCGCGCCGGTGGCGACGACGCAGACCACGAGAATGACGATCAGCCGCTGCTCGGCATAAACCGGATCCACCAGCCACAGCGCGGCATAGCCCCAGCACAGGCCTTCGGCGAAGGCGAACAGCGTGAACGGGATCGCCCAGCGGCGCCAGTCTTCCGGCGGTGGCGTGCGACGGCGATAGAGCGCCGCGAGAACGAGATGCAACGATCCGGGCGCGCAGATCGCCGCGAGCCATGTCAAAGCCCGTGACCAGCCGAGCAGGCCGCCCGCCGCCAGGGAAACGACCAGCACCGCGCCGCCGATCAGGGCACCGGAAACGCCCATCGGCGCGTTGCTGACAACATCGGCGACCTGCTCGGCGCGCAACCGGGTCGTGAAATCGAGCCTGTCTGCCGAGCTACGCTCCATCGGATGGCGCTCCGTGCCCCGTTCTGCCGGTTCCGGCGATCCGCCTCGCTGCGAGCCACGCTCGCGCCCGGCCGGAGAGCTTAGTTAACATATTGAACTAGCTTCGATCTATGAATCTCATCCGCAACGAATTCGCGATTCGACGCATGATGAGGATCGCTTGGTCGCAAACGGTCAATCGGGACTGAAGTCGGGATCGCGCTAAGACTTTAGTCCAATGGACGCAATGGAACAAATTGTGAGACGGTTAACGAGTTATGAACGCCGCATACCGGTGCACTGTGTCGCGCCGGCGGCAAGGGAAGGGAAGGGAAGCAGACGATGGCGTGGAATCGGTCGGTCGATGCCGGAGCGCTCCGCTGGGGTGTCTCGCTGTTCGCTCTCACCACGGCGCTGGCGACGGTAGCCGCGATCCGGCCCGCCGCGGCGGCCAGCTTCACCTGCTCGTTCACCCAGGCGGTCAATAGTGACTGGACCACCGCTGGCAACTGGTCCGGCTGCAACGGCCTCTATCCCAACAATGGCGGCGGCAATACCTACGACGTCAGCCTCACCGCGGGCGGTACCGCCACCCTCAGCACGGCCTCGCCGATCACCGTCGGCATCGGCACGGTGACGAACACCACGGTGAATTTCGTCTCCGGCGCGAATGCCACCTTCACCGGCAATGTCGGCGTGACCAGCGGCTATGGGCAGTTCGCCGTCGACCCCTATAACGGGGGCGGCAGCCAGGTGACGATCGACGGTGCGCTGGTGAACGCGTCCGGCGGTCCGTTCGGCTCGGGCGGGGTCGTGGTCGGCAACGGCGGCATGAGCGCGCCGAGCCTGCTTTCGGTCGGCGGCACGCTGAACAACTCGGGCGGCATCACCAACGTCACCGGCGGCAGCGCAGCGGGCGCGACGGGGCAGATCAATGTGACGGGCGCGGCGCCTTCGACGGCCACCGGGCAATACAACATCATCGGCAACGCCGGTGGGGCGAGCATCACCTGGGGCAGCGGCGCCATCACCCAGATCGGCGACGGGGCGAGCAATTCGGGCGGCCTCTACATCGATGGCGCCAACGCCTATGCCCAGATCGCGGGCAAGACGGGGTCGAACAGCGCGCTCACGACGCTGTCGACCATCGCTTCGAACGGCATTCTGGACCTGCGCGACGGCGCCAGTCTGACCACTCAGAACGGCCTGACCATCAGCGGTGGCTCGGCGCGGCTGAAGGTGGATGCCTATGGCGGGCAGGGCGGCAGCAATGTCTCGATCGGCGGCAACGTGGTCAACACGTCGGCCGGCTCGTTCGGCGACGGCGGCATCGCGGTCGGCAATGGCGGCATGAGCAAGTCCGACTTGCTCACCATCAACGGCACGCTGAACAACTCGGGCGGCATCACCAACGTCACCGGCGGCAGCGCGGCGGGCGTGACGGGGCAGATCAATGTGACGGGCGCGGCGCCTTCGACGGCCACCGGGCAATACAACATCATCGGCAACGCCGGTGGGGCGAGCATCACCTGGGGCAGCGGCGCCATCACCCAGATCGGCGACGGGGCGAGCAATTCGGGCGGCCTCTACATCGATGGCGCCAACGCCTATGCCCAGATCGCGGGCAAGACGGGGTCGAACAGCGCGCTCACGACGCTGTCGACCATCGCTTCGAACGGCATTCTGGACCTGCGCGACGGCGCCAGTCTGACCACTCAGAACGGCCTGACCATCAGCGGCGGTTCGGCGCGGCTGAAGGTGGATGCCTATGGCGGGCAGGGCGGCAGCAATGTCTCGATCGGCGGCAACGTGGTCAACACGTCCGGCGGCTCGTTCGGCGATGGCGGCATCGCGGTTGGTGGCGGGGGCATGAGCAAGTCCGATCTGCTCACCATCAACGGCACGCTCGCCAACACCGGCGGCATCACCAACGTCACCGGCGGCAACACCGCCGGAGCGACCGGCCAGATCAACGTGACCGGGGCGGCGCCTTCGACGGCGACGGGGCAATACAACATCGTCGGCAACGCCGGCGGGGCGAGCGTCACCTGGGGCAGTGGGGCGATCACGCAGATCGGCGACGGCGCCAGCAACGGCGGCGGGCTCTACATCGACGGCGCCAACGCCTTTGCCCAGATCGTCGGCAAGACCGGGTCGAACAGCGCGCTGTCGTCGCTCTCCACCATCGCCTCCAACGGCATCCTGGACCTGCGCGACGGCGCCAGCGTGACGACCAGCAACGGGCTGACGATCAGCGGCGGTTCGGCGCGGCTGAAGGTGGACGGTTATGGCGGCCAGGGCGGCAGCAACGTTTCGATCGGCGGCAACGTGGTCAACACGTCCTTCGGCTCGTTCGGCGATGGCGGCATCAGCGTCGGCAATGGCGGGATGAGCAAGTCCGATCTGCTCACCATCAACGGCACGCTCGCCAACACCGGCGGCATCACCAACGTCACCGGCGGCAACACCGCCGGAGCGACGGGGCAGATCAACGTGACGGGAGCGGCGCCTTCGACGTTGACCGGGCAATACAACATCGTCGGCAATGCCGGCGGGGCCACGCTCACCTGGGGCAGCGGGGCGATCACGCAGATCGGCGACGGCGCCAGCAACGGCGGCGGGCTCTACATCGACGGCGCCAACGCCTATGCCCAGATCGCCGGCAAGACCGGGCAGAACAGCGCGCTGTCGACGCTGTCGACGATCAGCTCGAACGGGCTGCTGGACCTGCGCGACGGCGCCAGCGTGACGACCAGCAACGGGCTGACGATCAGCGGCGGTTCGGCGCGGCTGAAGGTGGACGCCTATGGCGGCCAGGGCGGCAGCAACGTTTCGATCGGCGGCAACGTGGTCAACACGTCCGGCGGCTCGTTCGGCGACGGCGGCATCGCGGTCGGCAATGGCGGCATGAGCAAGTCCGACCTGCTCACCATCAACGGCACCCTGACCAACACGGGGGCCATCACCGACGTGACCGGCGGCAACACGGCGGGCGCGACGGGGCAGATCAATGTGACGGGCGCGGCGCCTTCGACGGCCACCGGGCAATACAACATCATCGGCAACGCCGGCGGGGCAAGCATCACCTGGGGCAGCGGCGCCATCACCCAGATCGGCGACGGGGCGAGCAATTCGGGCGGCCTCTACATCGATGGCGCCAACGCCTATGCCCAGATCGCCGGCAACACGGCGCCGAACAGCGCGCTCGCGACGCTGTCGACGATCGCTTCGAACGGCATTCTGGACCTGCGCGACGGCGCCAGTCTGACCACTCAGAACGGCCTGACCATCAGCGGCGGCTCGGCGCGGCTGAAGGTGGATGCCTATGGCGGGCAGGGCGGCAGCAATGTCTCGATCGGCGGCAACGTGGTCAACACGTCCGGCGGCTCGTTCGGCGACGGCGGCATCGCGGTCGGCAATGGCGGCATGAGCAAGTCCGACCAGCTCACCATCAATGGCTCGCTGAACAACTCGGGCGTTGTCAGCCTCGCCGGCAATGTCTCGAACGCGGCGGCGCAAGCCAATCTGACCACCACCGGCGCCACGACCACGTCGGGGACCGTGAATATCGGCACCAACTCCGTCTTCACCGTCAGCGGCGGCAACGCCTATACCCAGACCGCCGGAACGACCAACGTCGGCGGCACCCTGACCGCGTCCACCGTCAATAATGCTGGCGGAACGATCCAGGGCACCGGCACCATCAACGGCGCGGTGACCAATGGCGCCAGCATCGGCGGCGGGTTCTTCACGAATAACCAGCTCGGCACGCTGACCATCAACGGCGGCCTCAAGAATCTGGCCGGCGCCACGGTGAATACGCTCATCCAGGGGGCGGGTGCCGGCCAGTCCAGCGTCCTGGCCGTGACCGGCGGGAATGAGGTGAATCTCAAAGGGGGCACGCTCGCGCCGGTCATCAACAACGGATTCGCTTTCGCCGCCGGGCAGAGCTTCACCGCGATGACCTTCGGCTCGCGCGATCTGTATGGACTGTTCGGGGCGCTCTCCTACAACGGCCACACCGGCAACGGCACCTCGGTCGATCTCGGCAACGGGCTCACCTTGCAGGCCTCCTACAACGACACCGCCGGCAACGTGCAGCTCCAGGTCGTCAATACGCCGGCCAACCATACCGATAACTGGAACACCGGCGCCGGCACATGGGGCACCGCCGGGAACTGGGACAACGGCGTTCCCGCCCCGACCTCGGACGTGACGATCGGCAATACCGGCAACGGCAACGTCGTCCTGGCGCAGGACGCGACGGTGAACAGCCTCACCATCAAGTCCGGCAACCAGCTGCAATATCAGGCCGCGACACCGCAGAGCCTGACCGTCGGGGCCGACGTCGCCGTCAACCAGAACGGCGCGCTCAGCCTCGGCACCGCGGGCGACAAGCTCGCGGTCGGCGGCTCGCTCACCAACGCCGGCGCGGTGACGATGAACGGCGCCGATGTCTATGGGCTGGGGACGATCTCCAACACGGCGACCGGCAGTATCACCGGCAACGGCACGATCCATTCCGCCAGTGGAGCACAACTCAGCAATGACGGGCTGGTCGCGGCGACCGGCGGCACGCTGGCGCTCCGCCAGGGTGTGACCGGGTCCGGCACGCTGCAGATCGACGCCGGTGCGTCGCTGGATCTCAGCAACGCCAAGGCCGGCTCGACGACCGGCACGCTGACCCATAACGGCGCCAACCTCAATCTCGGGGCGCAGAGCATCACCGTCAGCCAGGACTACACCAACGCCAATTTCGGCGTCGGCAACAGCTTCAACAACCACGCCAATGTCGCCGGGACCGGGCAGATCCTGGCCGCCGGCAATGTCGGCATGACGGTGACGGGCACCGGCATCACCGGCGGGTCCAGCGCGTCGCTCACGCTGGGTAACGTGCATGTCGGCAGCACGAACAATGGCAGCTTCGACATCAACAATACCGGCACGACCGGGCCGCAGATCCGCGGCGCGGTGCAGACGACCGGCCTGAGCAATCCTGCGTTCGGGCTGACGGCGCAGAATTTCGGCCCGGTCGGGCTCGGCGGTTCGGCGGCGGTGAACTACAGCTACAATCCCACCGCCGGCGGCGCGCTCTCGGGGCAGAGCTTCAAGGTCGTCTCCAACTTCGACAATGTTGGGCCGGTCACCGTCGCCGTGAACGGCGCCGCCTACGACTACGCCAATCCGACGCTGAACACGACGCAGCCGGTCAATCTCGGCAACTTCCACGTCGGCACCGCGCCGGGGCAGGTGGCGCTGTCGATCAGCAACAGCACCATCACCAACGCCGCCTTCCAGGAAGGGCTGGATGCCTCCGTTGCCGGCACGACCGGTGCGGCGACCTCCAATGGCGGCGCGATCAGCCTGCTCGCCGCCGGCAACACCAACAACGCGGCGATCACGGTCGGGCTGAACGGCAGCACGGCCGGCGTCGAGACCGGCAAGGTGACGCTCGGCCTGGTCTCCGACGGCCAGGGGACGAGCGGGCTCGGCAAGACCAATCTGGCTTCCCAGAGCGTGACCGTGACGGGAACCGGCTACAACCTCGCCCAGTCGAACACCATCGCGCCGATCAATCTCGGTGTGCTGCACGCCGGGTCCGGCATCGTCAGCCAGGCGATCAGCATCAGCAACATCGCGCCCACCGGCGCCTTCACCGAAGGGCTGGACAGCGCGTTCGGCGCCTACACGAACAGCGGCGGCTCGATCAACCCGACCTTCTCGGGCTCGATCACCAACCTGGCCGCCGGTGCAACCGACAGCACGAGCATGAAGCTCTCGGTGAACACCGCCAGCGTCGGCACCATCAGCGGCAACATCGCCATCCTGCAGGACTCGAACGGCAGCATCGACGGTCTTGGCAACACCAAGCTGGCGACGCAGAACCCCGCCGTCAGCGGCTCGGTCACCGCGACCATCACCAACCTCGCGGTGGCGCAGATCAACAACGCGCAGCCGATCAATTTCGGCAATGTCCGCATCAACACGACGCCGAGCTCGACGGCACTGAGCGTGACCAACGCCGCCCCGGTGAGCAACTTCACCGAAGGGCTGATCGGCAGCGTGGTCGGCACCACCGGCACTGGCATCACCGCCTCGGGCGGCTTCGGCTCGGCCGGCAATTCCCTCGCCGCCGGTCAGACGAACACCACCGGCATCCAGGTCGGCATCGACACGACGACGGCCGGCGCCAAGACGGGCAAAGCGGTGGTGGATTTCAAATCCGACGGCACGGCATTCGCGGGCGGCACGGTGACGGATCTCGGCAACACCAATGTCGCCGTGCAGGGCAATGTCTATCGCCTCGCCTCCGGGTCTGCGTCCTCGCCGACCTCGCTGGGCGCGGCGCGCGTCGGCGGCACGCTGGCCGGTGCGCTGAGCGTGACGAACACCGCCGCCACCGACGGGTTCTCGGAGAATCTCGACGCCTCGATCACCGCGACGACGCCGGCGGTGACGAGCGCGAGCGGCAGCATCAGCAAGCTCGCTGCCGGGGCAACGGACGCCTCCAGCCTGAAGGTCGCCTTGTCGACGGCGACCGCCGGGCTGATCAGCGGCAGCGCGACCGTCGGCTTCGCCTCCAACGGCCAGGGCATCGATGGCGGCGCGCCGGTCTCGGTCGGGTCGCAGGCGGTCACCGTCACCGGCAAGGTCTACACCGCGGCGGTGGCGCAGGTGAACACGAGCGCGGTGAATTTCGGCATCGTCCATGTCGGTGACACCGTCGGGCCGCAGGCGATCTCGGTCGGCAACGCGGCGGCGGTGACGGCCCTGAACGACACGCTGGTCGGCGGGTTCTCCTCTGTGACCGGCACGGCGTTCAGCGGTTCGGGCACGCTCGGCGCGGGGGTGGCGGCGCAGGCGACCGACAGCACTTCGCTCAAGATCGGGCTCGACACCAAGACGTCCGGGGTGTTCTCGGGCCAGGCGCAACTGGCGCTCGCCAGCCACGACCCGAGCCTCGCCGATCTGGCCCTCGCCACCACCCCGATCAGCCTCAGCGCCCAGGTCAACAACTATGCGCAGGCCGCGTTCGGCAAATCCTCCGGCGCCGGGTCACTCACGGAGAGCGGCAACCAGTTCACCCTCGATCTCGGCACGCTGGCGAAGAACGCCGGTTCGGAGACCACATCGCTCTACGCCTACAATGCCGCCACCGGCCTCGCCGACCTGTTGAAGGGCAGCTTCAGCGTGGTGAGCGGCAGCGGCGCGTTCAACCTGTCGGGCCTCTCCGGCGGCTTCACGGGCCTGGGCGCCGGGCAGCAGTCGCAGCCCATCTCCGTCGGTTTCGACCCGACCCAGATCGGCAGCTACGCGGAGACTGTGCAACTCGCGGCTGTGGGGTATAATGCGAGCGGTTACAGCGAGAATCTGCCCGTGTTCCTGACCATCGATGCGACGGTGTCCGGCGGCGGCACCAATGTTCCCGAGCCCGCCACCCTGGCGATCCTGGGCACCGGCCTCGTCGGCCTCGGCTTCGCCCGGCGGCGGCGCGGCCATTGAGCGACACCCGTAGCTCTCGCGGCCAGACCACGACGGAGGCAACCTCCGGCGTGGTCTGGGTCGCAACCGCACTGGCGGCGGCGAGCCTGGTGCTCGTCGTCGTCAACATGGTGCTGGCGCTCGGCAACGAGCAGGCGCGCACGGCGGCCAACGCGCGCCAGCAATTCATCAGCCAGAATTCCCAGGCCGGAAGCCTCGACAACGCGCTGATCCGGGCTCTCGTGGGCGAGGCGGTGAACAACAACAACGCCGAAATCCAGGCGCTGTTGACCCGGGCCGGAGTCACCTACGCGCCAAACCCGCCCGCGGCGGCGGGGGCTGGCGCCGCTCCAAGCCCGACGCCACCGGCGGAACCCTCGGGCACCGCCACTCCTCCCGCTCCGAGCGCCGGAAAGCCCTGATGATGTCGCGCATTCGCGTCGGTCTCGAGTTCCCCGTGGTGCTCATCTGCCTCGCGTTCTTCGTCATCACGGCGTTCCAGGCGCAGCAGATGCTGCGCGAACGCGCGAATCTCGCCGCCATCCAGGCAGCGCAGATGCCGGCCATGGAGCAAGGCCAAAAACTGCGCGCCCAGCTCGATCTCCTCGCCGGCGAGACGGTCAGGCTCGCCGAAGCGGGCAACCAGGGCGCCAAGGAAGTGGTCGACCAGATGCAGAAGCTCGGCGTGACGATGCGCCACAAATGAACACAAAAATCCCGGCACCGCCGCGTGGCGATGCCGGGATCTGGTCGGCGCAGGGTGGCTTGGAGCGGGATGACATCGCTCTCGCTCCGTCATCCCACTCCAGCTCTTTATTTGATCGCGTGATTCAGACCTACGGCGTTTCCGCCTTCGGTCATCACGCTCTGGATCGGGACGACATCGCTTTCGCTCTGCCATCCCGCTCCAGCTCTTTATTTGATCGCGTGATTCAGACCTACGGCGTTTCCGCCTTCGGTCATCACGCTCTAGACCGCGCGGAGATTGGTCGCCGAGACCTTCCCCTGCTGGCCGCGCTCGAGATCGTAGGACAGCTTCTGCCCATCGTTGAGGCGGCCGATGCCGGAACGCTCCACGGCGGAGATGTGCACGAACACATCCTTGGAGCCATCATCCGGCTGGATGAAGCCATA
Organism: Pseudomonadota bacterium; assembly: GCA_021845595.1. Classification (GTDB taxonomy): domain Bacteria; phylum Pseudomonadota; class Alphaproteobacteria; order Acetobacterales; family Acetobacteraceae; genus JAJZVV01. The sequence goes on from JAJZVV010000002.1 coordinate 184,216, forward strand.
GCCCTTCTGGGCGTTGAACCATTTGACGGTACCGGTCGACATATGTCGGTCTCCAACAAAACTCGGCGAGTCGCGGAATTACGACCCGAAATGCTTTTCTAGGCTTGGGGACCGAGCAGACACGTTTGCGCGTGACAGATAACGGTAAGCCCAACACGAAAAGTGCCGTCTGCGACATATGCGCTGGTCACCGGCGGAAAGCAAGGACCGATTCGCGGCCATGGCTGCTGCGCGCGTCGCCTCGACGTGGCGGTGACGCGGGCCTTGCCGGGGGCGGCGGCGCAATATAATTTCGCCGTTACGACAAGGGAGGAAACGCGACCGGTCGGTGCCGGCGCAACCCAGGGCCATGCCGGATCTCACCTTCGCCGAACTGGACGATATCGACCGCCGCATCCTCGCCGAATTGCAGGCGGACGGGCGCATTACGAATGTCGAACTGGCCCAGCGCGCCGGCATTTCGCCCCCGCCCTGCCTGCGCCGGGTGCGCCGGCTCGAACAGGCCGGCATCATCCACGGCTACCACGCCGAAACCGACGCGCAGAAGCTCGGCTGGGAGATCACGTTTTTCGCGATCGTCGGGCTGGATAGCCAGAAGGAGAGCGTGCTGGCCGAGTTCGAGCGCATGGTCGCATCTTGGCCGGAGGTTCGCGAGTGCCACATGATCCGTGGCGGCGGCGATTTCCTGCTGCGGCTGGTCGCACGCGATACGGCACACGAGAACCAGCTCACCGAGCGATTGACGGGGGCGGAACGGGTGAGCCGGGTGCAGACGCTGCAGACCATCCGCACCAGCCGGAACCTCGCGGGCGTACCGCTATAGGCGCGGGGAACGCGCCGGAGAGGAGAGGGTGATGCTGGCGGCAGGGACGGAGAACGGCAACGCGGTGGAGTTCTTCCTCGACCGCCACCTGCGCGAGGGCCGAGCCGCGCGTCTCGCCTTCGCCGACCCCTGGCGCACCCTCACCTATGGCGCCCTCGCCGAGGCGAGCTCTCGATTTGCCGCGGCCCTGAGCGCGGGGGGCATCGGCCGCGAGCGCCGGGTGGGGCTTCTGCTGCTCGACACCATCGATTTTCCCGCCGCCTTCTGGGGCGCGATCCGCGCCGGCGTGGTGCCGGTGCCGATCAACACGCTGCTCACCCCTGAACAGATCGGCTACATTCTCGCCGACTGCCGGGCCGAAGCCCTGGTGGTTTCCGCGCCGCTGCTGCCGGCGCTCGGTCCGGTGCTCGGCCTGCTGCCGGATCTGCGGCGCATCATCGTTGCCGCGCCGGATGGCAGCGCGCCCGACCTTGGCGGCGATGCGCGCGCGATCGGCTGGAGCGCCTTCCTCGCCGATGGGCCGGCCTCGCTGGCGCCGGTCTTTGCCGCGGCCGACGAGGTCGCCTTCTGGCTCTACTCCTCCGGCTCGACCGGGGCGCCGAAAGGCGCGAAGCATGTCCATTCCAGCCTGCGTGCCACCGCTGATACCTACGCGCGCCAGGTGCTGGGGATCATGCCGGACGATGTCATGTTCTCCGCCGCCAAGCTGTTCTTCGCCTATGGGCTCGGCAACGGCATGACCTTCCCGATGTCGGTCGGCGCCCAGGCGGTGCTGCTGCCGGATCGTCCGACGCCGGATGCCGTGCTCGCCACCATGCGCCGCCATCGACCGAGCATTTTCGGCGGCGTGCCGACGCTCTACGCCGCGCTGCTCGCCCATCCTGGGCTCGGGTCCGGTGCCGGTTCCGACCGGCTGCGCCGCTGCATCTCGGCCGGCGAAGCGCTGCCCGAGACGGTCGGGCGGCGCTGGAGCGAGACCGTCGGGGTGGACATTCTCGACGGCATCGGTTCGACCGAATTGCTGCATATTTTCATCAGCAACCGTCCGGGCGAGGTGCGCTACGGCACGTCGGGCCGGGCGGTGCCGGGTTATGAGCTCAAGATCATCGACGAGAACGGCGCCGAAGCGGCGGACGGGCAGGAGGGCGAACTGATCGTCCGCGGCTGCTCATCGGCGGACGGCTACTGGAACCAGCGGGCCAAGAGCCGCCACACCTTCCGTGGCGAGTGGACCTATACCGGCGACACCTATCTGCGCGACACCGAGGGCTTCTATCACTATCGCGGCCGTTCCGACGACATGATCAAGGTGAGCGGCATCTGGGTCTCGCCCTTCGAGGTCGAGGCGGCGCTGATCTCGCATCCTTCGGTGCTGGAAGCCGCGGTAATCGGGTATGCCGATGCCGACGGGCTGATCAAGCCCAAGGCCTTCGTCGTATTGAAAGAGGAAAGCCCGATCGATCCCGCGACCCTGCGCGAGCTGCTCAAGGAGCATGTCAAGGAGCGCATCGGCCCGTGGAAATATCCGCGCTGGATCGAACTGGTGGAAAGCCTGCCGAAGACCGCGACCGGCAAAATCCAGCGCTTCAAGCTGCGCGCCGAGGCGCGCGAATGACCGCGCCGCCGATGCGGCCGGTGACGCTCGTCGTGGAGGGCGCGCGGGTGGAGGCGGCGTGGTGGGGGGAGCCGCGCGCGGCGCCGGTGCTGGTGCTGCTGCATGAGGGATTGGGCTCGGTGGGGCTGTGGCGCGATTTTCCCGCCCGGCTCGCGGCGGCCACCGGGCGCGCCGTGTTCGCGTTCTCGCGTTTCGGCTATGGCGGTTCGGATCCGCGGCCACTGCCCTGGCCGATCACCTACATGCACGAGGAGGCGCTGGAGGTTCTGCCGCGGGTGCTGGAAGCGGCCGGCATCGGCCCGCACGTGCTGGTCGGCCATTCCGACGGGGCCTCGATCGCTTCCATCGCCGCGGGCCGGCAAGGGGGGGCGGATCCGCAGCTGGCCGGGCTGGTGCTGATCGCGCCGCATTTCTTCGTCGAGGATATGGCGCTGGAGGCGATCGCGGCCGCCCGTGTGGCGTATGACGAGGGCGATCTGCGCCCGCGGCTCGCCCGCTATCACGCCAACCCCGATATCGCCTTCCGCGGCTGGAATCTGTCCTGGCTCGCGCCCGGCTTCCGCGCCTTCGACCTCCGCGACGAGGTCGCGCGCTGGTCGGTGCCGGCGCTGATCCTGCAGGGAGGCGCGGATCCCTATGGCACCATGGCCCAGCCGCAGTTCGCCGAGCGGGTGGCGCGCGTGCCGGTGCGCACGCGGCTGCTGGACGAGGCCCGGCACGCGCCGCATCTGGAGACGCCGGAGCCGGCGCTGGCCGCGATCCTGGCCTTTCTCGCGGTCGGGGATGAGGCATCTGGAGGGAAGGAAGTGCACTATAGCGCATAATCCGTGTGAAATAGCTTGCGCGCTCGGCGGAGAAGGTATTATAGTGCGTTTCCGCAGGGGGATGGTATGACAAGCCAGTTCATTGATTTCCAAACCGATCCGTCGCGCTACCGCCATTGGCGGCTCGCCTTCGATGGTTCGGTCGCGCATCTCATCATGGACGTCGATGCCAAGGGCGGCCTGGTCGAGGGGTACGAGCTGAAGCTCAATTCCTATGATCTCGGCGTCGATATCGAGCTCGCCGACGCGGTGCAGCGGCTGCGCTTCGAGCATCCGGAGGTCCATGCCGTCGTTCTGCGCTCGGCCAAGGACGGGGTGTTCTGCGCCGGGGCCAATATCCGCATGCTTGGCCAGTCGAGCCACGCCCATAAGGTGAATTTCTGCAAATTCACCAATGAGACGCGCCTGGCGATCGAGGATGCCAGCGCGGCCTCCGGCCAGATCTACCTTGCCGCGGTGAACGGCACGGCCGCCGGCGGCGGCTATGAGCTGGCCGAGACGACCGAGCACATCATGCTGGTGGACGATCGGCGCAGTGCCGTTTCCCTGCCCGAGTTGCCGCTGCTCGCGGTGCTGCCCGGCACCGGCGGGCTGACCCGGCTGACCGACAAGCGCCGGGTGCGCCGCGATCTGGCCGATCTCTTCTGCACCACCGAGGAAGGCGTGCGCGGCGCCCGCGCCGTGGCCTGGAGGCTCGTCGACGAAGTGGTGCCGCCGTCGGGCTGGGAGGGTGCGGTGGCGGCCCGGGCGCGCGCCATCGCCGCGCGGTCGGACCGGCCGGCCGCGGCGCAGGGGATTGCGCTCACACCGCTCGATCGGCGCATCACGCCCGACAGCCTGGTCTACCCGCACGTCACCGTGGCGCTGGAGCGCGCCGCGCGCCGCGCCGTGATCACGCTGCACGGCCCGCGGCCGGGCACGCTGGCCGCCGATCTCGCATCCATCCACGCCCAGGGCGCGAAATTCTGGCCGCTGGCGCTGGCGCGCGAGCTCGACGACGCGATCCTGCATCTGCGGCTCAACGAGCCGGAAGTCGGCTTGCTGGTCTTCCGCAGCGAGGGCGATGCCGCGGCCGTGCGCGCGGCCGATGCGCTGCTCGAAACCCATGGCGGGGACTGGCTCGTGCGCGAGCTTCGTCTCTACTGGAAGCGCGTGCTCAAGCGCATCGACATGACCGCGCGCAGCCTGATCGCCCTGATCGAGCCCGGCTCCTGCTTCGTCGGAACGCTGGCCGAGATCGCCTTCGCCGCTGATCGGGCGGTGATGCTCTCCGGCAGCCGCGCCGGCGACAATCGCCCCCCGGCGGCCCTGACCCTGACGGCGCTCAATTTCGGCGCCTACCCGATGGGCAATGGCCTGACGCGTCTGGCCAACCGCTTCTATGGCGAGCCCGACAGCCTCGGCCGTGCCGAAGCCGCGATCGGCACGCCGCTGGAGGCCGAGGCGGCCGCGGCGATGGGCCTGATCACCGTGGCGCATGACGAGATCGACTGGGATGACGAGGTGCGGGTGATGCTCGAGGAACGCGCCAGCTTCTCGCCCGACGCGCTCACCGGCATGGAGGCCAATCTCCGCTTCGCCGGCCCCGAAACGATGGAGACGCGCATTTTCGGCCGGCTCACCGCCTGGCAGAACTGGATTTTCCAGCGCCCCAACGCGGTTGGCGAGAGCGGCGCGCTGAAGCGCTATGGCAGTGGCGTGAAGCCGGAATTCAATCCGCAGCGGGTCTGATCCGCGCGCAGGAAGGAGACGCACGATGCCCGATGGCATGATGGTCGATTATGACGGCCTGATCCCGAACAATGTCGGCCTCAACCAGGATGCACGCCTGCGCAAGGCGCTCGAAACCTGGCATCCCGGCTATATCGATTGGTGGAAGCAGATGGGGCCCGAAGGGTTCCAGGAGAATCTGGTCTATCTCCGCACCGCCATCGGCGTCGACCCGAAGGGCTGGGCCAAGTTCGATTACGTGCGGATGCCCGAATATAAATGGGGCATCCTGCTCGCGCCGGCCGTCGAGGATCGCCGCATCGGCTTCGGCGCGCACAAGGGCGAGCCGGCCTGGCAGGACGTGCCCGGCGAGTATCGCGCCATGCTGCGCCGGATCATCGTCATCCAGGGCGATACGGAGCCGGCCTCGGTCGAGCAGCAGCGCCATCTCGGCGCCACCGCACCGTCGCTCTACGACATGCGCAACCTCTTTCAGGTGAATGTGGAGGAAGGGCGTCATCTCTGGGCGATGGTCTATCTGCTGCAGAAATATTTCGGCCGCGACGGGCGCGAGGAAGCCGAGGATCTGCTGCGCCGCCGCTCCGGCAGCCAGGATTCGCCGCGCATGCTCGGCGCCTTCAACGAGGCGACGCCGGACTGGCTCTCGTTCTACATGTTCACCTTCTTCACCGACCGCGACGGCAAGATGCAGCTCGAAGCCCTGGCGCAGTCCGGGTTCGATCCGCTCTCGCGCACCTGCCGCTTCATGCTCACCGAGGAAGCGCACCACATGTTCGTCGGCGAGACCGGGGTCGCGCGCATCATCGAGCGCACCTGCCAGGCGATGCGCGCGGCGGGGATCGAGGATCCCGGCGACAGCGAGCGCGTGCGCGCCCTCGGCGTGATCGACCTGCCCGCCGTGCAGCGCAAGATGAACCTGCATTTCTCGCTCACGCTCGATCTGTTCGGCGCTGAAATCTCCACCAATGCCGCCAACCTCTTCAATGCCGGCCTGAAGGGACGGTATCGGGAGGACAAGCTCACCGATGACCATGTCCTGCGCGACGCCACCTATCCGGTGCTGCGCTGCGTCGACGGCGCCATCGTGCCGGAAGCCGTACCGGCGCTCTCGGCGCTGAACATGCGGCTGCGCGACGATTACGTGGCCGACTGCCAGGGCGGCGTGGGGCGGTGGAACAAGATCATCGAAAAAGCCGGGTATGATTTCCGCCTCACCCTGCCGCACGTCGCCTTCAACCGCCATATCGGCGAATTCACCGCGCTGCCCGTCGATACCGAAGGCCGGCTGCTCGATGCGGCCAGCTGGGCGGCGCGGCGCGACGCCATGCTGCCGAACGACGATGACGCCGCATACGTGGCCTCGCTGATGCGCCCGGTCTCGGCCCGCGGTGCCTATGCCAGCTGGATCGCGGCGCCGAAGGTCGGCATCGACAACAAGCCGGGCGACTTCGAGTATGTTCGCATCGAGGACTGAAACGGCTCCGATCGGGGCCGTGCGGACGGGGGCAAGGTGATGGACGGCGTGCGGGAGGGGGAAGCCGCGGTCAAGCAGCATCTCATCGATCCGGAGATCTGCATTCGCTGCAATACCTGCGAGGCGACCTGTCCGGTCGGGGCGATCACCCACGACGACGCCAACTATGTCGTCGATCCCGGCGCGTGCAAGTTCTGCATGGACTGCGTCGCGCCCTGCCCGACCGGTGCGATCGATCACTGGCTGCTCGTGCGCGCGCCGTTCCCGGTGACCGAACAATTCACCTGGAGCGAACTGCCGGCGCCGGCTGCGGAGAGCGAGGACGGGGCGCGCGCCGACGCGCTCGACGACGAGGCGGCGGCGCTGATCGCCGAGGCGCACGCGCGCGGCGGGCATGCGCGCCCGCCGCGGTCCGCCTCGCAGCCGCGCATCAACCTCTTCACGCGCGATGCGCCGGCCATCGCGACGCTGACCGGCAATTACCGCATCACCGCCCGCGATGCCGAATCCGATGTGCGGCACCTCATCCTCGATTTCGGTACCACGCCGTTTCCCGTCCTCGAAGGGCAGAGCATCGGCCTGCTGCCGCCCGGCACCGACGCGGCCGGCCGGCCGCATCTCATGCGTCTCTACTCGATTGCCTCGGCGCGCGACGGCGAGCGGCCCAACACCAACAATCTGGCGCTGACCGTCAAGCGGGTCGCCGAACCTCGGCCCGACGGGAGCATTTTCCGCGGCGTGGCCTCCAACTGGCTGTGCGATCTGGAGCGCGGGGCGCAGCTGCGCGTCGTCGGTCCGTTCGGCGCCACGTTCCTGATGCCGGACGATACCGACGCCGACATTCTGATGGTCTGCACCGGCACCGGGTCGGCGCCGTTCCGCGCCTTCACCGAGCATCGCCGGCGCAGCGCGCCGCACGCCAAGGGGCGCCTGCATTTGTTCTTCGGCGCCCGCACGCCGCAGGAGCTGCCCTATTTCGGCCCGCTGCAGAAAGTGCCGCCAACCATTCTCGAGCAGGAACTCGTCTTCTCACGCCTGCCGGGCAAGCCGCGCGAATATGTCCAGGACCGCATGCGCGCCCGCGCCGACGTGCTTGGCGCGTTGTTGCAGCGCCCTGCCACGCATCTTTATGTCTGCGGGCTGCGCGGGCTGGAGGCTGGCGTCGAGTCCGCGCTGACCGACATCGCCGCTGCGCAGGGATTGGACTGGCCAGGGCTGCGCGAGGCGATGCGCGCCGATGGGCGGCTGCATATCGAGACTTACTGAACGAGCCTCGACAGCGTCTCCAGGCTCTCGGCCGGGCCCTGCGCCGAGGTGTCGAGCGTCGCGTCGGCCTTGCCGTAGAGCGCCTCGCGGCTGGCGAGGATGGCCCGCAGATCCTCCATCGCCTGGCCCGTATCCTGCATCGGCCGCAGATCGCCCTGGTCCTGCACCCGCTGCATATGCTGCTCGGGCGAGGCGCGGATCCAGACCACGAAGCAGGTGCTGAGCAGCAGTTCATAGGTCGCCGGCTCGGCGACGATGCTGCCGCCGGCGGCGATCACGGCATCCGGCGTCTCGGCGACCAGGCGCAGCAGCGCGGCGCGCTCGAAGCCGCGGAACCCGCGTTGGCCATGCAGCTCGAAAATCTCGCGCAGCTCCATGCCCGCCTCGCGTTCGACTTCGCGATCGAGTTCGAAGAACGGCACCCCGCGCTGCTCGGCCAGCATCCGTCCGAGAGTGGATTTGCCCGCCCCGCGCAGGCCGATCAGCGCAATGCGCCGCCGCCGTGCATCGAGCGGCGTGCCGCCGAAGCGCGCCACGAGCAGCGCACGCGCCTCCCGCAGGTCCGTCTCGTCCAGACGATCGAGCAGGCCCTCGATCAGCGCCCGCTCGGCTGGGCGGGTGGCGGCATCGGGCAGCAGATCCGGGGTGCGCACGCCGAGGGCGCGGGCGAGGTCGCGCAGCAGCAGTGCCGAGCCGTTGCCGCGCCCGGACTCGAGCTGGGCGAGGAAGCGTTCGGAGACACCGGACTGGCGGGCGAGGTCGCGCCGGGTGATGCCGCGCCGGGCGCGCAGGGTGCGCACCTGCAGGCCGAGCGCCTGCAGGAACGCGGCATCCTCCGCCGCGCCGTGGCGCGGCGCATGCAGCGTGCGGTGCAGCGCCTCGGGTTGCGCGGCGGCGTCGCCTCCGCCGGTCACGCGGTGTCGCCACCCGGCTCGCGGAAGCGGGCCAGCCGTACGGCGGTGTGCCCGCGGCTGGGGCGCAGGCTCGGCATCACCAGCAGACAGTCGTCGTACGGGCTGCGGATCTCGACCTCGCCGTCGCGCGCGATCAACTCGCCCCGTCGCGTCAGCACCTCGCCGCCGCGAAACGGCCGGACGAAGCTGAACTCGGCGCTGGCGGCGGCGATGCAGGCGGTGACCTCGGCGAAGCGCGGGGTCGCCGCGGGCACCCGCGGCGGCAGCGCCGGCTCGGTCTCGCGCACGAGGCCGGTGGCGCGCAGCAACCCGCCGATCGCGGCCAGCGTCATCGCCACGGACGGTGCCTCCCAGTGCTGGCCGGCCTCGACGAGGACCGCCGCGCGTTCGCCCGCGGGGTCGGTGAACGGGGTATAGTCGATGAGACGCGGCCCGGTGGCATGGCCCCGATCGGCGACGGCGAGCGACGGCTGGCCGATCGCCATCGCCAGCGCCCGCCCGCGCGCCGTGCTGCCGCACAGGATCAGCGGTTCAGAGGGCCACAGCATCGAATGCAGGTCGAGCAGCACATCGACCTCCTCGATCAGCGGGCGCATCTCGCGGGCGCGGTCGAGTTCGCTGCTATGCCTCGGGCCATCCAGCAACGGGGCGTCCCAGATCCGGTTGAGATCCTCGTCGACATAGCGCGAGGCCGTCGGCTGGCGCGGATCGAAGCGGGCAAAGGCGGCGAGGTTGGCGAAGCCGAAGGTCAGTCGGCCCCGGCGCGGGCGCAGCCCGGCGCGCAGCAGCCGGTCGAGCGCGATGGCGCCGGCGATCTCGTTGCCATGCATCAAGGCCACGAGCGCCACGTGCGGGCCGGGCCGGCCGCTCTCGCGCGTGATGAACCCCGGGATGCCGACATTGCCGGGGATCCAAGCATCGAGATCGGGCGCCGCGATCTCTACCGGGAACTGCGGCAGCGGTTGGAGCGCCGACATGAAGGTCACCCCGCGCTCAGCCAAACGCACCCGTCCGCACCGGCAGGCCGCGCGCGGCTATGCTGAGTGCGAGAGAAGGTCGTTGGATGCCCATCGCGTTGCATTCTATCGCGGCCGGCCCCAACGGCAAACCGGGCCTGCGCGCAGTCCACGACGAGCCGGGCGCTTGCCGGCGGCGCCGAAGCGGAGGAAGACAGCGCCATGGACACGCACCGGTTCGACGTCATCGTGATCGGCGCCGGCATCGCCGGGGTCAGTGCCGCCGCCGAACTCGCCGCTGAGCACCGCGTCGTCGTGCTGGAGGCGGAGGCGGCGGCAGGCATGCACAGCACCGGCCGGTCGGCGGCGATGTGGATCCTGAATTATGGCACGCCGGACGCGCGCGTGCTGACCGGCCTCTCGCGCCACTTCCTGATGACGCCGCCCGCCGGCTTCTGCGACACGCCGCTGGTGCGCCCGCGCAGCATCCTCTTCGTCGCGCCACACGGGCAGGAGGCCGAGTTCGAGGCGATGCTGGCCGAGGGCAGCGGTCTGCGCGTCGCCTCGCCGGCCGAGGCGATGGCGCGGGTGCCGGCGCTGCGGCCAGGCTACGTCGCCGCCTGCGCCTTCGAGGATGATGCCTACGACATCGACGTCGCCGCGCTGCACCAGGGCTTCCTCCGGCAGTTCCGCCGCTGCGGTGGCACGCTGGCGCTGGACCAGCGGGCGCAGACCTTCGCGCGCCGCGATGGCATCTGGCAGGTGGGCAGTGCGGCGGGCGAGACCTTCACGGCGCCGGTCCTGGTCAATGCCGCCGGCGCCTGGGGCGACGTGGTGGCGGCCGCGGCCGGGCTGCGGCCGCTCGGCCTGACGCCCTGCCGGCGCACCGGCGTGATCATCGATCCGGCGCCGTGGGCGGTGGCCGATTGGCCCGTCGTGCACGACGTCGCGCACACATGGTATGCGCGGGCCGAGGCGCGCACGCGGCTGATGGTCACCCCGGCGGACGAGACGCCGATGCCGCCCCACGACGTTCAGCCCGATGAGTTCGATATCGCGCTGGCCATCGACCGCATGCAGCAGGCACTGGCGATCGAGGTGCGGCGGGTCGAGCGGGCGTGGGCGGGCCTGCGCACCTTCACGCCCGATCGCGGCCTGGCGATCGGGTGGGATGCCGCGGCGCCCGGGTTCTTCTGGTGCGTCGGCCAGGGTGGCTATGGCATCCAGACCTCGCCCGCCGCCGGCCGCCTCGTCGCCGACCTGATCGCCGGGCGCGATCCGGGTGCCGCAGGCGCGGCGCTCGCGCGTCTCGATCCTGGCCGGTTCGCCGCGCGCGCGGCCCCCGGCGGTGGATTAGCCGGGGATTAAGCAAGCCCTGCCATTCTGGGCCCGAGGCAAGGAGCAGAACCGGGTCGATGAGCAAGAAGGGCGGCGCGCGCGGCAACGACAAGCCAACGATCGTCATCCGCAAGGAGGAAGTGGTCGAGGGCGGGCACCATGGCGGCGCCTGGAAGGTCGCCTATGCCGATTTCGTGACCGCGATGATGGCGTTCTTCCTGCTGATGTGGCTGATCAACGCGACGACCGAGGCGCAGCGCCGCGGGCTCGCCGACTATTTCAGCAAATCCAATATTTTCAGCCACCAGATGTCGGGTTCCGGCAAGCCGTTCGGCGGCAAGACGCCATTCGAGGATGGCGCTCTCGTCTCCGATCGCGGGGCGGCCAAGGTGACCACCGGCACGGCCCAGGTGACGCCCGAGCCCGAGGACAACGATTCGGACACCGAAGCGCAGGCCCGGCCGCCGCATCTTCCCGGCGATGAGGTCGCCCCCGACGAGGATGCCTCGGGGCCCGGCAGCGGGCGGACCGGGACGGCGCAGTCGCGTCTCGACGCGACCGGGACGGGCGTCGCCGAGATTCGCATCGACGAGCGGCCGGCGGCGCAGGCGGCGGCAGCGGCTCAGGCCAAGGCGCCAGCCGAAGCGGCCGAGGCCATGGCCCCTTTCGGGGCGAGCGAAGCCAAGGCGGCGCAGCTGATGGCCGAGCAGCAGGCACGCGCGGCCGCGCGCGCCGAGCACGCCGCCTTCGAACACGCGGCCCAGGAGATTCGCCAGGCCGTGCGCAGTGACCCCGGCCTGGCCAGCCTCGCCCGCCAGCTCGCGATCGACGAGACGCCGGACGGGTTGCGCATCCAGATTCTCGACGAGGACAAGAAGCCGATGTTCGCCACCGGCTCCGCCGACCCCAACGAGAGTGCGCGGCACCTGCTGGAGAAGATCGCGCCGGTCCTCGCCGGGCTGCATGAGGGGATCTCGGTCGCCGGCTACACCGACGCCGCGCCCTATCGCGGCACCGGCAAGTCCAACTGGGACTTGTCGACGGAGCGGGCCAACGCCACGCGCCGCCAGCTCCAGGAGTTCGGGCTCGACGAGGCGCGGTTCCGCAGCGTGACCGGCCATGCCGACCGGGATCCGCTGCTGCCGGCCGATCCGCTCGCCGCCGCCAATCGCCGCATCGCCATCGTGGTGCTGCGCGAGGCCCCCGCCGTGCCGAAGCGCCTGGCGCCCGCCCCGGCGCTCCCGGCCGCGGCGGCGAAGCCGGCACCGCCCCCGGCCGCCCCGCCGGGCGCCGCGGCCACGGCACGCTGAGCGCCGCGCCATGCTCACCATCGGCGGCTTCGGCTTCCTGCTCGCCTGCGTCTTCGGCAGCTACATGCTGTCCGGCGGCAGCTTCGGGCCGTTGATCGAGGCGGTTCCGTTCGAGCTGCTGACCATCGGCGGTGCCGCGCTCGGCACGCTGGTGATGGCCAACTCGATGCACGACGTGAAACACACCGCGGCCGGCTTCGGCAAGATCATGAAAGGGGCGGTGTTCAAGAAGGGCGACTATGTCGAACTGCTCAGCCTGCTCTTCTACTTCACGCGGCTGGCCACGAGCAAAGGCGCCATGGCGCTCGAGCCGCACATCGAGAATCCGGAGCAGAGCGAGGCGTTCAAGAAATACCCGAAAATCCTGGCCAACCATCACGCCACCGCGCTGATCTGCGACTATCTGCGCATGGTCGGCATGAACGCCGACGATCCGAACCAGATCGAAGACGTCATGGCGCGCGAGCTGAAGAAGACACTGAACGAGGAACTGCACAGCGCGCACGCGCTGCAGACCATCGCCGATGCGCTGCCCGCGCTCGGCATCGTCGCGGCCGTGCTCGGCGTGGTCAAGACGATGTCGCACATCAACGATCCGCCGGCGGTGCTGGGCCAGATGATCGGCGGCGCGCTGGTCGGCACCTTCATGGGCGTGCTGCTCGCCTATGGGCTGGTTGGCCCGATCGCCACGCGCATTCGCGCCATCATCGAGGAAGAGGCCAAGTTCTACGAAGTCGTTCGTGCCGTGCTGGTCACGCACCTGCATGGCAACGCCCCGCAGGTCAGCATCGAGACCGGGCGCAAGATGGCTCCCAGCGAGCACATGCCGAGCTTCCAGGAGCTCGAGGAGGCGGTGCAGTCGGTGCGGGTCTAGAGCAACGTCCGATCAGACTGAACCGCTTCGCGGTCAGTCTGATCGGGCAAAGTTGCTCTAATCATGTGGTTTCTAGAGCACGACCGTCCGATCGGATGATTCCATCCGATCGGACCGTGCTCTAGGCCCAACCGGCCGCGATGCCGAGGTGTCTCGGCCGGAGGGAGCGGGTCCTGGTTTCGCGCGCCGCCGCCCGAGCGGGGCCGCGCACCGGCGGGATGGGGCGTCGGTTGCCTTTGCCGCCGGGACCGGCAACGCTGGGGCGAGCGGCAAACGGCCGCGTCCGGGATGGAAGGCGGCGCCCATGACCCACCACTACGAGACCCTTCAGATCGAGGCGGTCGACGCGGCGATTTTGCGGGTCACGCTCAACCGGCCCGAGGTCGGGAATGCGATGAACACCCAGATGGGGCGCGATCTGCTCGATTTCTGGACCTCCCTGGTGGCAGACCCGGATGCGGCGCGCTGCGTGGTCCTGACCGGCGCCGGGACGCGCGCCTTCTGCGCCGGCGGCGACCTCAAGCAGCGCCAGGGCATGAGCGACGCGGATTGGCGTGCCCAGCACCTGGTGTTCGAGCGTGGCCGGGATGCGCTGGTCGCATGTCCGGTTCCGGTGATCGCGGCGGTCAATGGCGCGGCCTATGGCGGCGGGCTCGAGCTCGCGCTCACCTGCGACTTCGCCTACGCCGCCGACACCGCGCGTTTCGCCCTCACCGAAGTCACGCTCGGCATCATGCCCGGCGCCGGGGGCACCCAGTTCCTGCCGCGCGCCGCCGGGGAGCGGCGGGCGAAGGAGATCATCCTGACCGGACAACCATTCGGTGCCGAGGAGGCGCAGGCCTGGGGCATCGTCAACCGTGTCTGCGCGCCGGAGGCGCTCATGGAGGCGGCCTTGGCCACGGCGCGGGTGATCGCCGCCAACGCGCCGCTTTCGGTGCGGCAGGCGAAGAAGTCGATCCATCACGGGTTGCAGATGGACCTCACCCGCGGCACCCAGTTCGAGATCGAAGCCTACGACCGCCTGATCGGGACCGAGGACCGGCGCGAGGGCGTGCGGGCGTTCAACGAGAAGCGCAAGCCGCGCTACCAGGGACGCTGAGCCGGCGGGTTGACCCGACGGCTTTGCGCGCCATAACGTCCGCGCGCTGGAACCAGAGACGCTGGCAGCAGGTAAAGGGGAGGGGCGCGATGCGCCGTCGGATCGTCGTCTGCTTGCTCGCCCTTGCGTGCATGGCCGGGGCGCGTGCCGCATGGGCCCAGCAATCCCGACCCGCCGAGGAACGGCTGGGCGGCTGCTTCGATGGCTATCTCGACAAGGCCCAGACCGAGCAGGCCGCCGCTCAGCAGCCCGGCCAGCCGGCCGCGCCGGCGGAAATCCGCATCGGCCATCTGCACGCCAGTTCCGGCCCCTATGCCTCGATCTCGATGCCGGTCTATCTGGGCCTCAAACTCTGGGTCGAGCAGATGAATGCCGGCGGCGGCGCCGTGGTGAAGCCGTTTGGCAGGAAGCTGCCGCTGCGGCTGATCTCCTACGATGATCAGAGCAATCCCGGCACGGCGGCGACGCTCACCAACCAGCTCATCACGCAGGACAAGGTCGATCTGCTGATCGCCGACTCCGGCTCGGTCCTCACCGCGGTCTCGGTGCCGATCGCGCGCGAGCACAAGATGTTCCTGTTCGATCCGACGGGAACGGGCGCGGCGTTCTTCAGCAAGGACAATCCCTACATCGCCCTGCTCGCGGATCCGGTCTCGACAGTCTGGCCGCGATTCCTCTGGGAGTTTCTCAAGAGCGATGTCGCCGCCGCGGGCCTGACCCGGGTCGCCATTCTCTATTCGACCAATGATTTCACCGGCACCCAGGCGGCCTCGATCCGCGCGGCGCTGAAGGCGCCGGGCTCGCCGGTGCAGATTGTTTTCGACCAGGGCGTGCCGACCAGCACGTCCAATTACGCGGTGCTGATCGACAACATCGCCGCTGCCAAACCCGATGTGGTGCTCGAACTCGGCTATGTCGGCAACGACATCGCCTTCCTGCGTAATCTGCAGGAATCGGGTACGAAATTCCCGATGGTGTTCACGCTCTACCCCGGTATCGAAACCTCCACGCTGCTCAAGAATGTCGGCCAGACCGGGCTCGCCGGCGTATTCTCCTACGTCACGGCGCTGGCCTACAGCTATCCGCCCGAGGTCGGCATGACGCTCGAGCAGTTCCGCGGCAGCTGGGAGAAGGCCTACGCCAAGAGCGGCGTCGAGTTCGGCTGGAACGCCATCGCCGGCTACGTCACCGGGCTCGTGCTCGGCCAGACGCTCGCCTGCACCGACAGCATGGCGCAGCTCGACGTGCGGAAATCGGTCTTCTCGCTTTCGGGCAAGCTCAAGACACTGATCGGCACGTTCGAGCTGAACGAGCAGGGCGCACAGATCGGCGAGCTGACGCCGATCGGCCAGATCGCGCCGGCGGGCAGCGACGGTATCCACTTCACCGTTGTCTATCCATCGGCCATGTCCAGCGGCAAGCCGATCTTCGGCGCGAAGTAGCGATCGACGCCGCGTAGACGCCATGCTGGCCCACGCGATCCTCTCCGGGCTGGTGTTCGGCTGCTATTTCACCTTGGTGGGACTTGGGCTGAACCTGATTTTCGGCGTCATGCGCATCGTCAATCTCGCGCATGGCGACGTCGTCATGCTCGGCGCGTTCGCCGCATTCTGGCTGTTCGCGCTGGTCGGTCTGCATCCTCTGATGTCCTCGGTGATCGTGCTGGCGGCGTTCGCGCTGCTCGGCCTGCCGGTCTATTATCTCGTCGTGCCGCGGCTGCTGGCGGCGCGGGATTCGGAGATGCTCTCGATCATCCTGTTCTTCGGCGTGCAGCAGATCATCGAGGCGATTGCGACGATCGCGTTCGGTACCTCCGAGCGCTCGATCCCCGGGCGGGTCCTCGGGCGCGGACCGCTGCATCTTCTCGGCCAGGCCCTTCCGGTCGCCTGGGTCGTCTCCGCCGCCGTCAGCCTCCTGGCCGTTGCCTTGGTCTATCTGTATCTCTACCGCTCGCGCGTCGGAACGCTGACGCGGGCGGTGATGGTCAACCGGGACGAGGCGCTGGCCAGCGGCATCGACGTCAATCGTGTCTCGGCGCTCGCCTTCGCCATCGGCGTGGCACTGGCCGGGCTGGCCGGCGTCTTCTCGCCGTTCATGCTCGGCAGTGCGACGCCGGCGATGGGCGGCGATGTCAATCTCGCCGCCTTCGCCGTGATCGTGATCGGCAGCCTCGGCGACCCGCGCGGCACCATGCTCGGCGGGTTGATCTACGGTGTGGCGCTGATGCTGATGCAGACCTACATGAGCGCCTGGGCCAATCTTCTGCCCAATCTGCTCCTCATCGCCGTGCTGCTGGTCCGGCCCACCGGGCTCCTCGGCCGACAGGTGCGCCGTGCGTAGAGGCGTGGGCGAATACGCTGCCGTCGCGCTGCCGCTGCTGGCGGCACTGGCGCTGGCGCCGCTGGTCTACAGCAACGAACTGCTGCTGTTCAATTTCATCATGTTCCTGATCCTGGCGCAGGGATTGAACGCGATCTACGGCTTCACCGGCTATCTGCCCTTTGGCTATGTTGGGTTTTTCGGAGCTGGTGCCTATGGATTCGCGTTGGCGGTGATGCATCTCGATGCCTCGCCGCTGCTGGCGATGGCCTGCGCCGGTGTGGCGGCGTTGGCGCTCGGGGTCGTGTTGACACCGCTCCTGCGGCTCTCGGGGGCTTATTTCGCGATCGCCAATCTTGCTGCCGCGCAGGCGGTGTATCAGGTCATTTCCAATCCGGCGCTGCAGGACATTACCAAGGGCCCGTACGGTGTGACGCTGTCCTCGGTGTTCGCACCGGCGCTCAGCTATGGCGTGGCGCTGGGCATTCTGGCGGCGACGCTGGCCCTCGTCGCCTGGCTGCGCAACGCGCGCCTCGGCCTGGCCTTGCAAGCGATCCGCGAAGATCCGGTGAGCGCGGCGATGGCCGGCGTCGCCGTGGTTCGCGGGCGGACGATTGCCTGGCTCCTGTCGGCGCTCATCGCCGGGCTCGCCGGCGGCGTCTTTGCGTGGCACATCTCGGTGTTCTACCCGGAGACGGCGTTCGATCTCAGCTTCAGCATCTTCGCCATCGTCTTCACGCTGTTCGGCGGTGCTGCGACGCAGCTCGGGCCCATCCTCGGCGTGTTGCTGCTCTACGGGCTGTACAACGTCATCGGCATCACCGTGCCGCAATATTTCCAGCTCATCTACGGTGTGCTCATCGTGCTCCTCGTGCTGTTCCTGCCCGATGGGCTCGCATCGCTGGCCACGCGGCGGGGGTTCCGTGTCCCCTGAACCGCTGCTTCGCGTCGAACGGCTCGGCAAGCGCTTCGGCGGGTTCCGCGCGCTCGATGGTGTCAGTTTCCATATCGATCGTGGCGAGGTGCTGGGGCTTGTCGGCCCCAACGGCTCGGGCAAGACGACCTGCATCAATGTCATCTCGGGCCTCTACGCGCCGGACGAGGGCAATGTGCTGTTCGCCGGACGGAGCGTCGGCGGACGCAAGCCGCACCTCCTCGCCCGCAGCCTGATCAATCGAACCTTCCAGTCGCCGCGACCGTTCCTCTCTCTCACCGTGCGTGAGAATGTCGAGATCGCGGCGACTTACGGGCGCGCAAGTACGGCAGCGCCCGCCGTCGATGTCGTGCTCGAGCGGCTCGGCCTGGCGGCGGAGGCCGCGCGCCGCGCGGAAGATCTCAACAGCGCCCATCAGAAATTGCTGGATCTCGCCCGGGCGCTGGCCACGGGGCCGCGCCTGCTCCTGGTCGACGAGATCGCGGCCGGGCTCAATCCGGCCGAGCTGCTGCTGATGGCCGACCGGCTGCGTGCGCTCGCCGCCGAGGGCATGGCGCTGCTGGTCGTCGAGCACCTCATGGGCTTTCTCGAGCGGGTCACCGACCGGGTCATCGTGATGAATGCCGGGCGCGAGATTTTCGACGGCCGGCTGGCCGAAGCCGTGCGGGATACCGAGGTGGTGCGCGTTTTTCTCGGCGGGGCGGCGCATGGCGGCTGACCTGCTCCGCGCCGACGAGGTTTCGTCCGGCTATGGCAAAGTGCAGGTCCTGTGGGGCGCCGGGCTGGCCGTGGGGGCGGCGGAGACGGTGGTGCTGCTGGGCGCCAACGGTGCCGGCAAGACCACCTTGCTCAAGGTGCTGATCGGTCTGCTGCCGGCGTGGACCGGACGCATCGCGTTCGGTGACGAGGACATCACGCGGCTGCGGCCCGATCAGCGGGTGCGCCGGCGCATGGCTTACATGTCCGAGTTGGGCGTGTTTCCTGGCCTCACCATCGAGGAGAATCTGCGGATCGGCGGTCAGTTCGTTGCGTCGGTGCCGTTGCGCGCGCGGTTGGCCGAGCTGTTCGAGACCTTCCCGGCCCTCGCCGACAAGCGCCAGGCGCTCGCCTCCAGCCTTTCGGGCGGGCAGCGCAAGATGCTGGGCATAGCCAAGGCGCTCGCCGCCGATCCGCTGCTGCTGGTGATGGACGAGCCGTCCGCCGGATTGTCGCCGCTGTTCGTCGCCGAAGTGATCGCGGTGCTGCGTCGCTTTCGCGGCTCCGGCCTGGCGCTTCTGATCGCCGAGCAGAACGTGGCTTTTCTCGATCTGGCCGACCGAGTCTATACGCTCGATGGCGGACGCATCGGATTTTCCGGTACGGTCGCGGCGCTGCACCAGGAGGATGCGCTGCACCGGGCCTATTTCGGACTGGGATGACCGATGACGAAACCGCATCGCGGCCGGCGCGCCGAATATCGCGTCTTCCACGCCATCACCACGCGCTGGAAGGACAACGACATCTACGGCCACGTCAATAACGTCGAGTACACCTCGTATTTCGACACGGCCGCCAATTATTTCCTGATCACCAACGGCGTGCTGGACATCGCCCGCGGTGCGACGATCGGCATCGTCGTCGAAACCGGCTGCCGCTACCACGAATCCGTTGCGTTTCCAGACCGGATCGAGGTCGGGCTCCGGGTCGCGAAGATCGGGCGCAGCTCGGTTCGCTACGAACTCGCCGTATTCCGCGAGGGCGCAGACTTGGCTGCCGCGGAAGGGCATTTCGTGCATGTCTATGTCGATCGCGCTAGCATGCGTCCGGTGCCGATCCCGGATGCAGTGCGGCAACTGCTGGTGACCGTCGAGGTCAGCGCCTGAGAAAAGGGGAAACGTCATGGATCTGGGGCTGAAGGGCAAGAGCGCGATCGTCTGCGCGGCGAGCAAGGGGCTTGGCCGCGCCTGCGCCACGGCGCTCGCCCGCGAGGGCGTATCGGTGGTCATGACCGCGCGGAATGCGGCGACGCTCGAGCAGGCCGCGGCCGAGATCCGCGCCGCCACCGGCGCCAAGGTCACGCCGGTCGCCGGTGACATCACCACCGAGGCTGGCCGCGCCGCGGCGCTCGCCGCCTGTCCGGCGCCGGACATCCTGGTCAACAATGCCGGCGGCCCGCCGCCCGGCGACTTTCTCGGGTTCGATCATGACGACTGGATCCGGGCGCTGGAATCGAACATGCTGACGCCGCTGGCGTTGATCCGCGCCGTGCTGGACGGCATGTGCGCCCGCCGCTTCGGGCGCATCGTCAATATCACCTCGGCGGCGGTGAAATCGCCGATCGCCACGCTCGGCCTGTCCAACGGCGCGCGGGCCGGCCTCACCGGCGCGGTCGCGGGCCTCGCCCGGCAGGTGGCGAAACACAATGTCACCATCAACAATCTTCTGCCCGGCCCGTTCCTCACCGATCGGCTGCGCGCCAACTCGGCCGAGGCGGCGGCGAAGGCCGGGCGCAGTGTCGATGACATGATCGCCGAGCGGGCGAAATCCTCGCCCGCCGGCCGCGTCGGCGATCCGGCGGAGTTCGGCGAGGCCTGCGCCTTCCTCTGCGCCGCCTCCTCGGGCTTCATCGTCGGGCAGAATCTGCTGCTCGATGGCGGGGCCTTCAACGCCACCATGGCGTGAGAGGGCGATGAGCGGGATCGGGCGATGAGTTGGCAGCCCGAACTCGAGGAACTGCGCGACCGCGAGCGGCTGGCACGGGCGATGGGCGGGGCGGAGAAGGTGCGCCGCCAGCACGAGGCCGGGCGGCTGACGGTGCGCGAGCGCATCGCACGCCTGCTCGATCCCGGCAGCTTCCATGAGATCGGCGCCCTCGCCGGACGCGCGACCTACGGCAAGGACGGTGACCTGGCCGAGTTCGTTCCGGCCAACTGCGTGATCGGCCGCGGCCGGGTGGAGGGGCGGCCGGTGGTGGTCACGGGCGACGATTTCACCGTGCGCGGCGGCTCGGCGGACGCCACCATTCCCGAGAAGACGCTGCTCGCCGAGCAGATGGCCGCGGAGATGCGCGTGCCGATCCTGCGCGTCATCGAGGGCTCGGGCGGCGGCGGCTCGGTGAAAACGATCGAGACCACGGGGCGGGCCAATCTGCCCGGCGGGCTCGGCCGCAGTACGCTGGTGTTCCACTACACGACAGCGAACCTGGCCGCCGTTCCGGTGGTCGCGCTCGGCCTCGGCTCGGTCGCCGGGCTCGGCGCCGCGCGGCTGGCCGCCAGCCATTTCTCGGTGATGACGAAATCCTCCGCCGTGTTCGTCGCCGGCCCGCCGGTGGTGGCGCGCCTCGGCGGCTCGCACGAGCGCGAGACGCTGGGCAAGGAAACGCTGGGCGGGTGGGAAATCCAGACCGGCTGCGGCGCCGTCGACCACGCGGTGGACAGCGAGGAGGCGGCGTTCGCGGCGGCGCGGCGGTTTCTCTCCTATCTCCCCGCCTCGGTGCACGAGCTGCCGCCGCGGGCGGTGCCGCAGGACGATCCGGCGCGGCGCGAGGAGATGCTGCTGGCCGCGATCCCGCGCGATCGCCGCGCCGCCTACATGATGCGCCCGATCCTCGACGCCGTGTTCGATCGCGGCTCGGTGTTCGAGACCGGCAAGTTCTTCGGTCGCTCGGTCATCACCGCCCTGGCGCGGCTGGATGGCTACCCGGTCGCGGTGCTGGCGAGCGATCCCTGCTTCCATGCCGGCTGCTGGACGGCCGATGCCTGCCAGAAAGTCGTGCGTTTCGTCGATCTCGCCGAAACCTTTCATCTGCCGGTGGTCTATCTGGTCGATTGTCCCGGATTTCAGATCGGCCCCGAGGCGGAACGGACGGCGACCATCCGCCACGGCGTGCGCGCGATGGCGGCGGTGAACCAGAGCACGGTGCCGTGGTGCTCGGTGATCGTGCGCAATGCCTTCGGCGTCGCCGGCGCAGTGCATCAGCCGGCCGGGCGCTTCGCCCAGCGCCACGCTTGGCTCTCCGCTTTCTGGGGGTCGCTGCCGCTCGAAGGCGGCATCGAGGCTGCCTATCGGGCCGATCTCGATGCGGCGGACGACCGCGCGGCGAAGCTGGCGGAGATCGAGGCGAGGCTGGAGCAGCTGCGTTCGCCGATGCGCACCGCCGAGGCGTTCTGGGTCGAGGAGCTGATCGACCCGCGCGATACGCGCCGGCTGCTGTGCGACTTTGCGGCGCAGGCTCGGACGCGGCTGCGGCCCGACCCGGCGCGGTTGGAGATGCGGCCGTGAGCCCGCGGCCGATCAGTCCGGCTGCTCCAGGCTGAACTGTTCTTCTTCCTCGTCGTAGCTGTAGAGTTCGGCGAAGCGCCCCCAGGAAACGGCGGTGCGCAGCGTGTCCGCGGCGTAGTCCGGGGACATGTGCGATTCCATCTCCTCGAGAAACGTCGCCGCCGAGACGCGTCGGGACGGCGCAGCGTCGAGAGCCTTGCGGATCTCGGCGGCGAGCGGAACGTGCGCGAGCAGGGCGTTGGTGAACAGCGTCTTGCGGGCCTCCCGCCCGGCGTCGGCGAAGCGGCGGCCGGACTCGGTGAGCTTGAGGTCGCCCTCCGCCAGTTCGGCGAAGCCGAGCACGTGCAGCGCTTCGCCCAGCACCAGCAGCTCGTCCACCTCCATCTGCAGCACCGCGGCCAGCATGGGCAGATCGGCCTGCCCGGCGTAGGGCGGGCCGGCCAGCGCCTCCATGAGGCCGGAGAGCAGATTGGTCGAGACCGGGTGCAGCACCTGGGCCAGCGCCGGCGCGGAGACCGGTGCCGGGGGGCCTCGGCGCGTCATCAGCGCGTAGATATCGTCAACCAGGGCGCGGAACTCGGTGGCGTGGCGATCGCGCGGATGCGGGAAGCCGATGCGGATCTCGTGGGCGATGCGCCCGGGGTTGGCGGAGAAGACGAGAATGCGGTCGCACATCAGCACCGCCTCCTCGATGTTGTGCGTCACCATCAGCATCGCCTTCACCGGCAGACGGTTCTCGGACCAGAGCTCGATGAGGTCGGTGCGCAGCGTCTCCGCCGTCAGCACGTCCAGCGCGCTGAACGGTTCGTCGAGCAGCAGCAGGTCCGGATGCACCACCAGCGCGCGGGCCAGCCCGACGCGCTGGCGCATGCCGCCGGACAGTTCCTTGGGATAAGCGCTCTCGAAGCCGCCGAGGCCGATGAGGTCGATCGCCTCCTCCGCCCGCCGCTCGCGTTCGGCGCGGCCGATCCCCTGCGCTTCCAGTCCGAGTTCGACATTGCCCTGCACGGTGAGCCAGGGGAACAGTGCGAAATTCTGAAACACCATGGCGATGCCCGCCGCGGGGCCTGCCAGCGGCGCGCCGCGCCACAGGACCTCGCCGGCGCTCGGCGCCAGCAGTCCGGCGACGATGCGCAGCAAAGTCGATTTGCCCGAGCCGGAGCGGCCGAGCAGGCCGACGATCTCGCCGGCGCGCAGCGTGAGCTCGACATTGTCGAGCACGAGCAGATCGGCGGCGCTGTCCTTGTGGTAGCTCTGCCGGCACTGACGGACGGCGAGCAGCGGGTCGGCGGCGGCATCCATCGAATGCTTCCTCAGAACGTGGCGCGGCGGGCGGTGTAGTCATAGAGCGGGCGCCACAGGGCGCGGTTGAACAGGACGACGAAGGCCGACATCACGGCGATGCCGAGGACGAGCTTGCGCATGTCCCCGGCATCGGAAGCCGCCGCGATGTAGGCGCCGAGCCCGTGCGCGACCAGCTTCGTCGAGCCCCACGAGGCGACCTCGGTGACGATCGAGGCGTTCCACGCCGCTCCGGAGGCGGTGATGGTGCCGGTGATGAGATAGGGCAGGATGCCCGGCAGGATGAGCCGCCGCCACCACAGCCAGCCGCGCAGGCCGAAATTTTCCGCCACCTCCTTGAGGTCGGCGGGCAGCGCGGCGGCGCCGGCGATGACGTTGAACAGGATGTACCATTGGGTGCCGAGCAGCATCAGCGGCGTCAGCCAGACATCCGCCAGCAGATCGAACCGCACTATCAGCATCACCACCAGGGGGAACAGCAGATTGGCAGGGAACGCCGCCATGAACTGCGCCGCCGGTTGGACCCGTCGCGCCCATTGCGGGTGCAGCCCGACGCGCACGCCGATCGGCACCCACAGCAGGCAGGACAGCGCCACCACCACGAGAACCCGCGCCAGGGTCAGCAGACCGAGTTCGACACAGGTCGCGATCTCGCCCGGAGACAGGATCGGGCGGAGAAACCGCCCGGTCCAGCCGAGGCCGATGATCACGACGAGAAGCGAGACGATCAGCCAGAGCGTGTCCTTGCCGGCCCCGCCGCGCGCCCGCGCCCGCACCGGCAGCAGCCGCAATCCGCCGAGACGCGAGACCGCGCGGCCGAACGCCTCGGCGGCGACGCGCAGCACGCGCGTCTGGCGCAGCAACACCAGCAGCCAGGGATCTTCAGCCTCGGCGGAGGCAATGCTGGTCTCGTAGCGGAACTTGCCCGACCAGGCGACGAGCGGGCGGAACAGGAGCTGGTCATAGGCCAGGATCACCAGCCCCATCGCCAGAATTGCCCACAGCACCGCGGCGATGTCGCGCTTCTCCAGTGCCAGCGCGACATAGGAGCCGATGCCCGGGAGCTTCCACGTCGTATCGCCGACCGACACCGCCTCCGAGGCGACGACGAAGAACCAGCCGCCGGACATCGAGAGCATCGTGTTCCAGACCAGTCCCGGCACGGCGAACGGCACTTCCAGCCGCCAGAATCGCTGCCAGGCGGTGAGACGGAAGCTGTTGGCCGCTTCCTCGAGCTCGCTCGGGATGGTGGTCAGCGACTGGTAGAGGCTGAACGCCATGTTCCAGGCCTGGCTCGTGAAGACGGCGAAAATCGCCGCCAGCTCGGCGCCGAGCACCTTGCCCGGGAACAGGCTCATGAAAAAGACCACGGTGAAGGAGAGAAACCCGAGGATCGGCACCGACTGCAGAATGTCGAGCAGCGGGATCAGCAGCCGCGCCGCCCGCGGGCTCTTTGCCGCCCAGGTGGCGTAGGTGAAGGTGAAGAGGAGCGAGGCGGCCAGCGCCGCCAGCATGCGCAGGGTCGTGCGCGCGGCATAGAGCGGCAGATGCAGCGGATCGAGGTTGACCGCCAGCGCCTCGGCCGCGTCGAGCGGCACCAGCGTGCCGCGCGCGACATGGCCGAGCGCCGCCAGCGCCGCGAACACGCAGGCGATCGCAACGACGTCCCACAGGTTCGGCAGTCGCCGGGCGGGCAGCTGGGTCGGGTCGGAAAGGGCGGCCATGCAGCGACCTCTTTGCTTGCAGAGCGGCCCGGCCGGTCGCGCTTACCCCTCCGCCGGCGACCGTGGCCAGGGTCGCGGCCTCGGTCTGGCGCTCCCGCGCGGACACGGGCCGCGCGACACTAACGGAGCGCCTGGGCCGTGTCATCGGCAGCGGCGATGACAGTTTCAAGCTGTCCGGGTGAGGGGGGCTTCGGCTCGCCGCAACGGATATTGGTTCCGCAACACCACCATCGGATCCGAGGATGCCGTCAGGTCGCTCCGCGCACTCGCATTCCAGCAGGTTCATGGCGGCAAGCGCCTCCGGCCTCTCGCCGCTCGCGTCGCGCGTCGCCACGAAAAGCGGCGCGCCTGGGTTGACGCCGGCGCGCGCCGAACGGACGATCAGGGTCCGTAAACCCCCGAGCGACCGCCAGGAGCCCCGCCATGACGCTGCCCGCGAGCCTCGAGAGCCGACTGCGCCTGCCGGCCATCGGCTCGCCGCTGTTCATCATCTCCTGCCCCGCGCTGGTCATCGCGCAGTGCACGTCCGGCATCATCGGCAGCTTTCCGGCCCTCAACGCGCGCCCGGACAGCCGGCTGGATGAGTGGCTGGTCGAGATCAAGGCCGCGCTCGCCGCCCACGACGCCGCCCACCCGGAGGCGCCGTCGGCGCCCTTTGCGGTCAATCAGATCGTCCACAAGTCGAACGCTCGCCTCGAACACGATCTCGATGCCTGCGTCCGCCACAAAGTGCCCGTCGTCATCACCTCGCTCGGTGCCCGCGAGGAGGTGAACCAGGCGGTGCACTCCTACGGCGGCATCGTGCTCCACGACGTCATCAACGACCGCTTCGCCCACAAGGCGATCGAGAAGGGCGCCGACGGGCTCATCGCGGTGGCCGCCGGCGCCGGCGGGCATGCCGGCACCACCTCGCCCTTCGCGCTGATCCAGGAGATCCGCGCCTGGTGGGACGGGCCGCTGGTCCTTTCCGGGTCCATCGCCACCGGCCGCGCGGTGCTCGCCGCGCAGGTGATGGGCGCCGACCTCGCCTATATCGGCTCGGCCTTCATCGCCACGCGCGAGGCCAACGCCGATGCCGCCTACAAGCAGATGATCGTGGAGTCGAACGCCGCCGACATCGTCTACACCAATCTCTTCACCGGCGTGCACGGCAACTATCTGCGCGGCTCCATCGTCCGCGCCGGCCTCGATCCGGACGATCTGCCGACCTCGGACCCGTCGAAGATGAACTTCTCGTCCGGCAGCTCGAAGGCGAAGGCGTGGCGGGACGTGTGGGGCTCCGGCCAGGGCATCGGCGCGGTGAAGGAAGTGGTCGGCGCTGCCGATCTGGTGGCGCGGCTGGGACGCGAATACCGCGCCGCGCAGGCGGAGGTCGCCGCCGCCGCGGGCGGCGTCCGCGTCGCCGCCGAATAGCGTCGGGGACGGGACCGGTCCGTGCGCATTTTCATCATCGGCATCACCGGCCGGGTCGGGGCGCGGATCTCGGCCGAGGCGCTCGCCCGCGGCCACACCGTCGGTGGCTTGGCCCGCAACGCCGACCCCGGCTTGGTTCCGGACGGCGTGGCCCTGGTCCAGGGCGATGCGCGGATGTACGACCGGCTGCCGGACCTCGTGCGCGGGCACGACGCGGTGGTGGTGGCTGCGTTCCTGCGCGATCTCTTTGTCGAATTCCTCGTCGGCGCGGTACGCCGGGGTGGCGTGAGCCGGCTGTTCGTGGTCGGCGGGGCGGCGAGCCTGGCCTTCGCCCCCGGACGGCTGCTGCTCGATCTGCCGGACTTTCCCGAGCCCTACCGGCCCGAGGCCGAGGGTGCCAAGCGGTTCCTCGACGACCTGCGCGCGATCGAGGATCTGGATTGGTCCTACCTTTCCCCCGCCGCCGAGTTCGAGCCCGGCGAACGCACCGGCCGGTTCCGCCTCGGTGGCGACGCGTTGCTCACCGACGCCGAAGGCCGCAGCCGCATTTCCATGGAGGACTACGCGATCGCCGCGCTCGATGAGCTCGAGGCCCCGTCGCATCTCCGCCAGCGCTTCAGCATCGCCTATTGAGCCGCGCGCGCCGGGCTGGCGGGCGGCGGCGCGCGAAACCAAGACCCGATACCAACCGGCCGAGATGTGTCAGCATCTCGGCCGGTTGGTATCAGTGTAGGCGCGGCGCTCGCAGGAACCGGGACCGGTCGGCGGATTCGATCGCGACGTCGAGGCGCTGGTCGCCGCGCTGCACCTGCAGGCGAACGACGCTCCCCGCCGGGCCGGCGGCCCAGACCCGCCGCCAGACACTGGCCAGATCCGTGATGCTCTCACCCTGGACAGCCATCACCCGGTCGCCGACCTCGATGCCGGCGCGGGCGGCCGGCCCGGTCTCGGCCAGCCCGCCGACGACGACGGCGTCGTCGCTCTCGCCGGCATAGAGCCCGAGCCACGGCCGCGGCGGCGCGGCCCGGCGCCCATAGGTCGTGAGCTCGTCGATCACGGGGGCCAGCCGGTCGATCGGCACCACCATGTTCATGTCCAGCCGCCGCCCCTTGCCGTCGGCGCGCTGCACGATCAGCGAACCGACGCCGAGCAGGCGCCCGTCGTCGCCGATGAGCGCCGAACCGCCCCAGAACGGATGCGCCGGCGCGGTGAAGATCGCGTCTTCCAGCAGATACTCCCAGTAGCCGGAAAAATCCTGGCGGGCGACGACCCGGGTCTCCACGGCGTGGCGCGGCCCGCCGGTGGCGGCGAGGATCGCGGCATCGCCGACCTGCAGTCCTGCCGAATCGCCGGCGTCCAGCCAGGGCAGGTCCAGCCGGCCCAGCGGCTGGATCAGGCCGAAGCCGGTTTCATGATCATAGGCGAGGGCGTGGCCGGGCACCGCGCCCTTCCGGCTGGTCAGCCAGATCGTTTCCGCCTCGGCGATGAGATAGCCGATCGTCAGCACCAGCCCGTCGGCGCGGATGACGACGCCGTTGCCGCTGCGCTCGGTGCCGAGAGCGCCGGCGGTGAAGGCGTCGGACGGCACCAGCGTGCGGACGCCGACCACGCAGTCCAGCGCGCGCGCCAGCTCGAACCGATAGTCGGCCGGGTCGGGCTGCAACTGGTCGGGAATTTCCCAGTCCTCGTCATCGCTCATCGCAGATTTTCCATGGCCCGAGCGGTCATTCGGCGTCGGGCTGGTTGGCCGGCAGCGCGCGTGCGAACGCCGGCAGGGCCATCGCCGCGGTGAAAATCCGCTGGACGGTCGGGTAGGGCGCCATGTCGAGCTTGAAGTTCGCCGCGTTCACCACTTGCGGCACCAGGCAGATATCGGCCAGTCCCGGCGTGTCGCCATGGCAGAAGCGGCCGGTCTCGGCGCTTGCCGCCAGCGTCGTTTCCAAGGCCGTGAACCCCTCGGCGATCCAGTGATTGTACCAGGCCTGCACCGTCGCCTCGTCGTGGCCGAGCGGCTGGCGCAGGTAGCGGAGCACCCGCAGATTGTCGATCGGGTGAATGTCGCAGGCGACGATCTGCGCCAGCGCGCGCACCCGCGCGCGGGCCAGCGGCGTCGCCGGCAGCAGCGGCGGGTTCGGCACGGTCTCGTCGAGATATTCGATGATCGCCAGCGACTGGGTGAGCACGGCGCCGCCATCCTCCAGCGCCGGCACGAAGCCCTGCGGATTGAGGGCGAGAAATGCCGGCGCGCGCTGCTCGCCGCGGCGCAGATGGTGCGTCTGCTGCTCGAACGCGATGCCCTTCAGGTTCAGCGCGATGCGCACGCGAAACGATGCCGAGGACCGAAAATAGCCGTGCAGCCGCATGATGCTCTCCTTCGTCGCGGTCAGCCGCGCGCACCGTTTCCTGTGTCCTTGCTACTCGCGCATGAGCCGCGCGGCCAGAGCGGCGGCGAGGGGGCGGGGCGCGAGCCTGGTGCTCGCGGCGAGGGCGGCATTGCCGACGCCAGCGACCACGCCCGCCCGCCCGGCGAGCAGCGCGCGAATGCCGATGCGCGCGACCGCCTCGCTGCTCATCGCCGTCCGCTCGACGAAACGGTTGCTGCGCTGCCCGGACACGAGGTGGAACTCGGTCCGCGTCACGCCCGGCGACAGCGTCGTCACGCTCACGCCGCTGCCGCGCAGCTCCTCGTTCAGCGCCACACCGAACGAGAGCACATAGGCCTTGCTCGCGGCGTAGACGGCATAGTTGGGCGTCGGCTGGAAGGCGGCGGTGGAGGCGACGAGCAGCACCCGGCCACGCCGGCGCGCGCGCATGCCCGGCAGGAACAGATGCGTCAGATGGGTCAGCGCGACGACATCGACCTCCAGCATCTGCGCGACCCGGTTCCAGTCGGAGCCGGCGAAATTGCCGAACACGCCGAAGCCGGCATTGTTGACCAGAAGGTCGACGTCGAGCCCGGCGGCGGCGAGGCGCGCGGGCAGCGCGGCGCGCGCGGCGGGATCGGCGAGATCGGCGGGCAGCACTTCGACGCCGGTGCCGTGGCGGGCTCGGATTTCCTCGGCCAGCTGCGTCAGCGCCTCGGCCCGGCGGGCGACGAGGACGAGCGCCGCGCCCTCGGCGGCGAGGATGCGGGCGAAATCGGTGCCGAGCCCGCTGGAGGCCCCCGTGACCAACGCCGTCCAGCCGGCGAGTTTGCCGCTCATTCGCTCGTCCCCTGCAATGCGCGCCAGCCGATGTCGCGGCGGCAGAACCCGTCCGGCCAGTCGATCTCGCCGATCGCAGCATAGGCGGCGGCACGCGCCGCGGCGAGGTCGTCGCCGGTGGCCGCCACCGTCAGCACCCGCCCGCCATTGGCGACCAGCCGGTCGCCGCGCCGGTCGGTGCCGGCGTGGAACACCTGCACGCCGGCGACGGCGGCGGCGCGCTCGAGCCCGGCAATGACCCCGCCGCGCGCCGGGGTGGCGGGATAGCCGCGCGCGGCCAGGACCACGGCGATCGAGGCGCGGTCCGACCAGCGCAGATCGAAGTCCGCCAGCTCCCCGTCGCAGGCGGCGAGCAGGGCCGCCAGCAGGTCCGAGCGCAGGCGCAGCAGCAGGGCCTGGCACTCCGGATCACCGAAGCGGACGTTGAACTCGATCAGCTTCGGCCCGTCATCGGTCAGCATCAGCCCGGCGAACAGGATGCCGCGGAACGGCGTGCCGCGCGCGGCCATCTCGGCCAGCGCGGGGCGGATGACGCGCGCCATCGCCGCATCGGCCAGCGCCGGGGTGAAGGCGGGCGGCGGCGAATAGGCGCCCATGCCGCCGGTGTTCGGTCCGGTATCGCCCTCGCCGACGCGCTTATGGTCCTGCGCCGCGCCGAGAAACACCGCCTCGGTGCCATCGCACAGGGCGAAGAGCGAGACCTCCTCGCCGAACAGGCACTCCTCGATGACGAGGCTGGCGCCGGCCTCGCCCAGCGTGCGCTCGGCCATGAAGGCGGCGATCGCCGCCTCGGCTTCGGCCTCGGTCTCCGCCACCACCACGCCCTTGCCGGCGGCGAGCCCGTCGGCCTTGACCACGATCGGCGCGCCGCGGCGGCGGACGAATTCGACCGCCTCGGCCGGGTCCGTGAAGTGCTCCCAGCGCGCTGTCGGGATGCCCGCGGCGTCGGCGATCTCCTTGGCGAAGCTCTTGCTGCCCTCGAGCCGCGCCGCCGCCGCCGTGGGGCCGCAGCAGCGGATGCCGGCGGCGGCGAGGGCGTCGGCCAGCCCGGCGACCAGCGGCGCCTCCGGCCCGGGCAGCACCAGATCGACATGGTGTTCGCGCGCGAACGCGACCAGGGCGGCGATGTCGCTGGCGCCGATCGGCAGATTCTCGGCCAGTGCCGCGGTGCCCGGGTTGCCCGGAGCGCACCACAGCTTCGTCAGCAGCGAGCTGGCCGAGAGCGCCCAGCACAGCGCGTGCTCACGCCCGCCCGATCCGACCACCAACACCCGCATGCGTCCCCCTGTTCTGCCGGCCCTGCGCATAGCATAGGCTGGCGGCATGAACGACGCCCAGACCCCGCCGACCAGCGGCAATCTGCCCGAATTCACCGTCTCCGAGATTTCCGGGGCGGTGAAGCGCACGCTGGAAACCGCTTTTGCCCGCATCCGGGTGCGCGGCGAGCTGACCGAGGTCAAGCGCTATCCGTCCGGCCACATCTATTTCTCGCTCAAGGACGAGGGCGGCAAGCTCGCCGCCGTGGCGTGGCGTTCGGCGGTGCCGCGGCTCGGGCTGGCGCCGGAGAATGGCATCGAGGTCATCGCCACCGGGCGGATCTCCGCCTACGGCGAGCGTTCCAGCTACCAGCTCATCGTCGAGCGCCTCGACTATGCCGGCGTCGGCGCCCTGCTGGCGCGGATCGAGGCGCTGCGCCTCAAGCTCGCCGCGGAGGGGCTGTTCGAGCGCCGGCGCAGCCTGCCGCTGCTGCCGCGCGTGATCGGGGTGGTCAGCT
This sequence comes from Pseudomonadota bacterium, assembly GCA_021845595.1. Lineage (GTDB taxonomy): Bacteria > Pseudomonadota > Alphaproteobacteria > Acetobacterales > Acetobacteraceae > JAJZVV01. Next base: position 215,369 of record JAJZVV010000002.1, read on the forward strand.
CCGAGCAGGGCGCGGTGATCCAGGACATCCGAACCACGATCGCCCGCCGCTTCCCGCGCCCGATCCTGCTCTGGCCGGTGCCGGTCCAGGGCGAAGGCGCGGCCGAGCGCATCGCCGCCGCCATCCACGGGTTCTCGGCCCTGCCGGCGCAGGGCGCGGTGCCGCGGCCGGACGTGCTGATCGTCGCCCGCGGCGGCGGCAGCCTGGAAGACCTGATGGCCTTCAACGACGAGGCGGTGGTGCGCGCCGCGGCGGCCTGCACCATCCCGCTGATCTCCGCGGTCGGCCACGAGACCGACACCACGCTGATCGACCACGCCGCCGACCGCCGCGCGCCGACGCCGACGGCGGCGGCCGAGCTGGCGGTGCCGGTGCGGGCCGAACTCCTCGCCGATCTGCAGCACCGCGCCGCCCGCCTCGCCGCCGCCGCCAACGCCCTGGTCAAGGACCGTCGCCTGCGCCTGACCGCCGCGGCGCGCGCGCTGCCGGATCTGCCCGCGCTGCTCGGCACCTCGCGCCAGCGGCTCGATGACCGGTCCGAGCGCCTGGCGCTGGCCTTGCCCAACCTGGTCGTGGCCCGGCGCGCCGCGCTCGACCGTCTCGCCGCCCGCCTGCCGGGGCCGCAGGCGCTGCTCGATGCGCGGGCGGCGGCGCTCGCCCTGCTCGGCCAGCGCCTCGGTGCGGCCCTGCGCCACAGCATCGCCGGGCGCCGTCAGCGCGCTGCGCCGGCGATGGCCCGCCTGGGCCCGGCGCCGCTCCTCGCGCGGCTGCGCGAGGCCGGTGCGCGGCTCGAAGGGCTCGCCGCCCGGCTCGCTTCGGTCTCCCACGAGGCGGTGCTGGCCCGCGGCTTTGCGCTGGTCCTCGATGGCGGCGGCCGGCTGCTCACCCGCGCGGGCGAGGTGGCGCCGGGCGCCCGGCTGCGCCTGCGCTTCGCCGATGGCGAGATCTCCGCCAGGGCCGAACGCGGCGCGGCCCCGCCCGGGCAGGGGGCGCTGCCGCTGTAACGGCCCGGCGAGGGCAGCGGCCCGGGTGCGATCGCGCTTTGACGCCGGCCGCCGCCCGGCTAGGCTGCCGCCATGGATCAGGACAATCTGCGTACCATCATCGAGACCGATGTCGCCATCATCGGCGCCGGGCCGGTCGGCCTTTTCGCGGCGTTCGAATGCGGCATGCTGCGCCTGTCCTGCGTTCTGATCGACGCGCTGGATGCCGCGGGCGGGCAGTGCACGGCGCTCTATCCGGAGAAGCCGATCTACGACGTGCCCGGCTTTCCGCTGGTCGAGGCGGGGGCGCTGATCGAGCGGCTCGAGGAGCAGATCGCGCCCTTCAAGGTGCCGCGCCTGCTCGGGCGGCGCGTCGAGCGGCTGGCCGGCCGGTGCGGTGCGTTCGAGCTCGGCACCGACGCCGGGGACGTGGTGCGGGCGAAAGCCGTGATCGTCGCCGCCGGCGCCGGCGCCTTCGGGCCGAACCGGCCGCCGCTCGCCGACCTCGCCGCCTACGAGGCGAGTGGCGCGGTGCAGTACTATGTGCGCAAGCGCGAGGATTTCCGCGGCCGGCGCGTGGTCATCGCCGGCGGGGGCGATTCGGCGGTGGACTGGGCGCTGGCGCTGCGCGGCATCGCGGCCGAGATTCTCGTCGTCCATCGCCGCCCGCGGTTCCGCGCCGCCCCGGAAAGCGCGGCCCAGCTCGACGCGGCGGCGGCGTGTGGCGAAGTGGAGCTCGTCATCCCCTACCAGCTCGCCGCGCTGCACGGCGCCGACGGCGCGCTGGAAGCGGTGGAGGTCGCCAGCCTGGAGGGTGAGCGCCGCATGCTCGCCGCCGACCGGCTGCTGCCGTTTTTCGGTCTCTCCACCGATCTCGGTCCGATCGCCGGATGGGGCCTCGACCTCGCGCTGCACCATGTCCGCGTCGAGCCGGCGACCTGCCAGACCAGCCTGCCGGGCGTGTTCGCCATCGGCGATGTCGCGACCTATCCCGGCAAGCTGAAACTGATCCTGCAGGGATTTTCCGAGGCCGCGATGGCGGCGCACGCCATCCACCCGATCGTCCACCCGGGCCAGGCGCTGCATTTCCAGTATTCGACCTCGACCGGCGTGCCCGCGGCCTGATCCGGTCGGGCCCGGCGGCTATTCGGCTGCCATCCAATCCTCGATCAGCCGCCGCGCGATCGAGTCGCCGCGTGGCAGCAGGAAGCCGTGATCCTTGTGGTTGCGGATCTCGGCGCGGCTGAACCAGCGCGCATCGCGCAGTTCCTCGGGGTCGATGTTGATCTCGTCGCTGAGACCCTCGGCATAGAAGCCGAGCATGATCGAGGCCGGGAACGGCCACGGCTGGCTCGAATGATAGACCACGCGCCCGACCCGCACGCCGGATTCCTCGAACACCTCGCGCGCCACCGCTTCCTCCAGATTCTCGCCCGGCTCGACGAAGCCGGCGAGGGTGGAATACATGTTGGCGCGCGGAAACCGGTGCGAGTGCCCGAGCAGCGCCCGCCCGCCGCGCACGACCAGCATGATCACCGCCGGGTCGGTGCGGGGGAAATGCTGCGCCTGGCAGGCGCCGCAGACCATCACGTGGCCGGCGCTGCGCGGCGTGCAGGTGCCGCCGCAGACGCCGCAGAAGCGATGCCGGGTGCGCCAGTGCATCAGCCCGCGGGCGTGGGCGAGGATGGCGGCGTCGCTGGCGGAGAGCGTGCCGGCGACGCCGCGCAGATCCTCGAACGCGCCCAACCCCTCGGGCAGCAGCGGCAGCGGCTCCTCGGCCGCGCTCAGGTCGACGGCGAAGACCGCGCGCTCGCCCAGCAGCCCGAGAAATGCCCACGGCTCGCCGGTCGCGCGGCTCGGCGCGGCGGCGGGGGCGGCGACGAAGACCGCTTCCGGCTGCCCGTCGGCGAGGCCGCGCAGCAAGCTGCGGCCACGCCAGACGGGGACGAAGAGGCTGCCCGGATTGTCCAGCGCGGCCTCGATCCAGGCCGCATCCTCACGCCGGAGAACCGCCCGGTCGAGCGGGTTGCCGGTGTAGGCGTTGGCACGGGACGGGCCGGAGGGGAACACGGCGATGCCTCTTGGCTCAGGGCGGGGGTCAGGTTTCAGCGACGGCTCAACGGCGCCACCAGCCGCGCTTTTTCTCCGCGCTCACCGGATCGCGGCCGATGACGATCGGGCGGATCGCCGGCTCGGCCGCTTCGGGTTCCGCTGTCTCTGGCTCGGCCGTCTCTGGCTCGGCAGCCTCTGGCGCCGGGTTCGCGGCTGCGATCTCCGGCGCCGGCACCAGCACCGGCACCGGCTCGGCGGGCGGGGGGGGTATGACCGCTTCCGCGAGCGTGGCCGTCCCGGCATCGGGCACGGTGACCGCGTCGATCGGAATGGCGATCGGTTCGGAGATCGGTGCGGCGGCGGGCGCGGGCTTCGGTGCCGACCGGCGCCGCGGTGCTGGAGGCGGCGGCGGCGCCGCGGGCGGGGGCGAGAGCTCGCCTTCCAGTGCCTGATCGATCGCCGCGTAGATGTCGAAGGCCACGCCGCCGAACGGATTAGCCGGGGTCGGGCCGGTATAGGACGCGGCCGGCGGTTCGTCGGCGATGCCGATGGCGGGCTCGGCGGCCGCGCCCGACCGGCGCCGTCCGCCGCGTCGCGTCCGCTTGCGCGGCGCGGTGGCCTCGGCCGCCACGGCTTCATCGGCCGCTGCTGCGGCGGCGATCGTCAGGGTATCGATGGGCTCAGCGGCGGGCGCCTCGGCACCATCGGCCACGGTCTCCGCCAACGGCGCTTCGGCCGCGTCATGCGCCACGCCGTCGCCCGCAGCTCCGAGGGCGTCCCCAATGGCGTCCCCAATGGCATCCTCGCCGGCGCCTTCGATGGCCGTCTCGGGCGCGCCCTCCTCGCGCCGTCCCCCGCGCCGCCGCCGACGGCGACGGCGACGGCGGCGTTCGGCGTCCTCGCCGGCCGCGCTGTCCTCGCCGGCTGCGGCCGGAACCGGCGCCGCCTCGGCGAGCACGGGCTCCTCGGCGATCTCGTGCTCCGGTTCCGCCGGCAGCGCCGGGGCAAAATCCGGGGTCACCGCTGCCGGCGCTTCGATCGCCGACGGCGCGCGCAGGCGCTCGATGCGGATCTGCGGCGGGCGCAGGCTGTCATCGGCGGCGAAGCTCACGCGCATGCCGCTGCGCTGCTCGATCTCGCCCAGCCGGTCGCGCTTGTGGTTCAGGATGTAGAAGGCGACGGCGCCGGCGACATGGACCAGAATCTCGCCGGCGCGCCGCTTGGCGCCTTCCTCGTCGATGCTCCGCAGCACGTGCAGGGCCGCATTCTCGGTCGAGCGCACGTGGCCGAGGCCGCCGCAATGCGGGCAGGTGACGAGGCTGGTCTCGGCGAGCGAGGGCCGCAGCCGCTGACGGCTCATTTCGAGCAGGCCGAAATGGCTGATATGGCCGATCTGGATGCGGGCGCGGTCGCCTTTCAGCGCCTCCTTCAGCCGGCGCTCGACCATCGCGTTGTGCTTCTTCGACTCCATGTCGATGAAATCGATGACGATCAGCCCGGCGAGGTCGCGCAGACGCAGCTGCCGCGCCACTTCCTCCGCCGCCTCCATGTTGGTGCGCAGCGCGGTGTCTTCGATGTTGCGCTCGCGCGTCGAGCGGCCGGAATTGACGTCGATCGCGACCAGCGCTTCGGCCTGGTTGATGACCAGATAACCGCCGGAGCGCAGCGGCACGGTCGGCGACAGCATCGCATCGAGCTGCGCCTCGACCTGGTGGCGGGCGAACAGCGACTGTCCGCCGGGGCCGTCGTCGCGCCAGGCGATCACCTTGCGGGCGTGCGTCGGCATCAGCATGCGCATGAACTCGTGCGCGGCCTGGAAGCCGGCTTCGCCATCGACGACCACTTCGTCGAGATCGCGCGAATAGACATCGCGGATGGCGCGCTTGATGAGCGAGGCTTCCTCGTAGATCAGCGCTGGCGCCACCGACCGCATCGTCGTTTCGCGTATGTCGTCCCACAGGCGCAGGAGATATTCGCAGTCGCGCTTGATCTCGGGCTTCGGCCGGTTGGCGCCGGCGGTGCGGACGATCAGGCCCATCGTGTCGGGGATCTCGAACTCGCCGACGATATCCTTCAGCCGCCTGCGATCGGCGGCCGAGGTGATCTTGCGCGAAATGCCGCCGCCGCGCGGCGAGTTCGGCATCAGCACACAGAACCGGCCGGCGAGCGAAATATAGGTGGTGAGGGCGGCGCCTTTGTTGCTGCGCTCCTCCTTGATCACCTGCACCAGAAGAATCTGGCGCCGATGGATGACTTCCTGAATCTTGTAGTTGCGCAGGAAGCGCGGCGGAATGCGGCGCTCGCGCATCTCGTCGGCGCCATCGGCGCCATCGGCGTCTCCGCCCACCGTTTCCGGCGGCGGCGCGTCGCTGGCAACCTCGTCGAGACCGCCTTCGCCGGACGGCGCCTCATCGCTCGCCGCTTGCTCCTCGCCGGCCGCGCGTTCGCCGGTGCCGTCCGCGTCCTCGCCGTCGCCGGAGGGCACAGGCTCGTCCGCGGACGCGATCGCCTCGCCGGCGAGCCGATCGGCCAGGATGGCCGCCGGCATTGCCGACGCCGCAAGCGGCTCCGGCGGGGTGTCGTCGGTTGCGTGACCGGCCGATTCCGGTGTGACGTGCGGCTCGGCATGCGCCTCGATTGGGGTCTCGGCGAGCGTCTCGGGCGGCGGCGCGGCCTCGCTCGGGGGTTCGGCGCCGGCCGCCTCCGCGGCCACCGGCGCTTCGAGCGTGTCCTCCGCCTCGTCGCGGGCGGCTTCGTCGCGCGCCTCCTGGACCTGCATCGCCAGCAGGCGCTGCCGGTCCGCGATGGGAATTTGGTAATAGTCCGGATGGATTTCGCCGAACGCGAGGAACCCGTGCCGGTTGCCGCCGTATTCGATGAAGGCGGCCTGGAGACTCGGCTCTACGCGGACGACCCGGGCAAGGTAGATATTTCCCTTGATTTGCCGCTTGGTCGAGGTTTCTACGTCGAAATCTTCGAGGCGATTACCATCCAGCACGACGACGCGGGTTTCTTCCGCGTGCGTTGCATCGATCAGCATACGTTTGGTCATTCAATCCGAAACTCCGCCTCATCGCCAGGCCGCGCGGCGCGCGCGCGGCTCGATGGCGGGAGGATGTTGGGTGTGGGGGTAAGCGGGAGGGTGGGGTCTGGCCCGACGGCGCACCGCTTGCTTCCCCGCCGCACGGCGCGGCGAACGCCCACCTGCCGCGAATGGCGGCGGGGCAGACATTGCGGGGGAAAGGCAGGGCGGCGGCCATCGGTCCTTGGGCGTAGGGTGGGCGCGTCGCAATCGGCGGCGTCGCCCGGGGTTCGTCTGCGCGAATTCGGCTCGCAGCGAGCGGAAACCTTAGCCGGCGCCATTGGCGCGCGACAGCCCGGCGAGGCAGGAGACGTTGACCGTCCCTTGGACTCCATGCGCCTGACATGGAACCAACATGGACCAAACCGCCCTTCACCGCAAGCCATCGTGGCCGTGCTGCCACATGTCATTATATTCATCAGAGCCGAAGCTCCGATTCCAGATCCATCGTGTTAAGGTCGGCGCCGAGATGTCGAACGACAGGTTCTTCCCGCGTCGGTTGTTGATTGGCCCGGGCCTGCTCGCCAGCTTCCTCCTGCCGGCGGAGCTGCGCCCGCTCATGGCTGAGGCGCGCCCAACGCATCGTCCGGCGGGGCCGGCGGCGAACCACCGCGCCGTGCCGCCGGGCCGGCTGGTGATGCTCGATCCTGGCCACGGCGGCAAGGACCCGGGGGCGATCGGCGTCTCCGGCACGTACGAGAAGCACATCGCGCTGGCCGCGGCCCTCGAGCTCAAGCGCCAGCTCGAGGCGACGGGCCAGTATCGCGTCGAGCTGACGCGCCGGCGGGACGTGTTCATCCCGCTCGAATCCCGCGTCGGCCATGCCCAGGCGCGCGGCGCGGCCCTGTTCGTTTCCATGCACGCCGACGCACTGCCCGACCATGGCGTGCGCGGGGCCAGCGTCTACACGCTTGCCGCCCATGCGTCCGATGCCCAGTCGGCGCAGCTCGCACTGCGCGAGAACGCCGCCGACCGGTTCGCCGGCCGCGCCTTCCACGGCATGTCGCCGGAGGTGGCGCAGATCCTCGCCAGCCTGGTGCGGCGCGAGACCCGTCTCGGCTCGGCGAAAATGGCGCGGGACATGGTCGGTGCGCTCGAGACGAGCGTGCCCGTGCTGCCCAACCCCGAGCGCCATGCCGGCTTCGTCGTGCTCAAGGCCGCCGACGTGCCGAGCGTGCTGGTGGAGATGGGCTTCATGTCCAACCGGCAGGACGAGGCGGCGCTGCGCCGGACGGAGCACCGCGTGCGCCTCGCGGCGGCGATGCGCCGGGCGGTCGAGGCCTATTTCGCCACCTCCGACCATCTCGCGCGAATGGCAGGCTGACCGTCGAGGCCCCTACGCGCCGGCGCGGCGATTGTGTATGACCGGTCTCATGAACGATCCCGTCACGGCGCGCGAACGCATGGTCCCGGAGCCGGGCCCGGAGCCGGCGCGCCGCTCCCGTCCGCCCGCGCGCCGTCCGCCGCTGGTCGTGCGCTGGCTCGCCCGGCTCGCCGGGGCGCTGGTCGGGCTCGGCGTGCTGGCGCTGGTCGTCGCGGCGGTCGCGGGCTACGCCGCCTATCGCCATTACGCCGCCGATCTGCCCGATATCGAGGGGCTGAAGCACTACCAGCCGCGGGTGATGAGCCGCGTCTTTGCCACCGACGGCACGCTGCTCGCCGATCTCGCCACCGAGCGCCGGATCTTCGTGCCGATCACCGCCATTCCCGATCAGCTCAAGGCCGCCTTCATTTCGGCCGAGGATCAGAATTTCTGGAGCCACGCCGGCGTCGACCCGGCCGCCATCCTGCGCGCCGCGCTCACCGATCTCGCCCATCTGCACGAGGGGCGGCGGCCCAAGGGCGCCTCGACCATCACCCAGCAGGTGGCGAAGAACATGCTGCTCGGCGGCGAGGTATCGCTCTCGCGCAAGGTGCGCGAGGCGCTGCTGGCGATGCGCATCGAGCAGAGTCTGAGCAAGCAGCGGATTCTCGAACTCTATCTGAACGAGATCTATCTCGGTCAGGGCGCCTACGGCGTCGCCGCCGCGGCGGAGGCCTATTTCGCCAAGCCGCTCGACGCGCTGACCCTGCCCGAGGCGGCCATGCTGGCGGCGCTGCCCAAGGCGCCCAACAATTACAACCCGTTCCGCAACCCCGACGCGGCCCGGGCGCGGCGGGATTGGGTTCTGGACCGCATGGTCGAAGACCGCGCCATCACCCCGGCGGACGCCGCGGCGGCGAAGGCGGCGACGCTGCTGCCGGCGGCGCCGCGCCGGCCGGGATCGCCGCCCGGCGCGGCCTATTTCGCCGAGGAGGTGCGCCGCGACCTCGTCGCCCGCTTCGGCGCCGACCGCGCCACCCAGGGCGGGCTGATGGTCCGCACCAGTCTCGATCCGCATCTGCAGGACGCCGCCGACCGCGCCCTGCATGGCGGGCTGATGGCCTATGACCGGTCCCACGGCGGCTGGCGCGGCCCCGTCTCCCATCTCGATGACCCGGCGCTGGCGCGCGACTGGGCCGAGAAGCTCGCCGCTCTGCCGCCGGTTCCCGGCATGCTCCCCGGCTGGCGCCTGGCGGTGGTGCTGGAGAGTGGCGATGCCGTGGCGCGGCTCGGCTGGCTCGAACGGACCCCGGACGCGGCGCAGCCCGGCACGCAGCCGGCGGCGCACATGGCGCCGATGCTGCTCGCCGAGACCCGCTGGGCCCGGCCGCAGCGCGAGACCGCTTCCCATGAGCGGAGCTTCGGCCCGGCGCCGCGGCGGATGCGCGATGCGCTCATGCCCGGCGATGTGGTGCTGGTCGAGCCGGAGCCAGCGGTGGCGGCCCGTGGCAAGACGCCGGCCCTGCCGGAGCGGCTGGCGCTGCGGCAGATTCCGGAGGTGCAGGGGGCGCTGATTTCGCTCGATCCGCGCACCGGACGGGTGCTCGCCCTCTCCGGCGGCTGGAGCGCCGAGATCAGCCAGTTCGACCGCGCCACCCAGGCCAATCGCCAGCCCGGATCGAGCTTCAAGCCGTTCGTCTATCTCACCGCCATGGAGCAGGGGATCGCGCCGAGCCAGCGCTTCCTCGATGCCCCCTTCGTCGTCGATCTCGGTGAGGCGGGGAAATGGCGGCCGAACAACTACGAGATGGATTTCTCCGGCCCGGTGCCGCTGCACGTGGCGCTGATGAAGTCGTTGAATCTCGTGACCCTGCGCGTCGCCAACCGCGTCGGCATGGACGCCGTCGCCGCCACGGCAGCCGGTTTCCACGTCACCGATGCCATGCCGCATGTGCTGCCCGCTTCCCTCGGCGCGGTCGAGACGACGGTGCTGCGCCTGGCCGGCGCCTATGCCGGGCTCGCGGAGGGTGGCCGGGCCGTGGCGCCATCGCTGATCGACAGCGTCCAGGACGCCGAAGGCCAGGTGATCTGGCGCCCCGATGCGCTCGCCTGCGCCGGGTGCGCCGCGGGTGCGGCCCAGACGCCGGAGCCGCCTCAGCCGCTGCCTTCCGCGTCGGCGCCCGATCCCGCCCAGCCGCCCGAGTTCACGGACACACGGCCGCAGATTGCCGACCCCGCCAGCACCTTCCAGGTCGTCACCATGATGCAGGACGTCGTGCGTCGCGGCACCGGGACCGCCGCCGGGGCGGGGTTGAACCGGCCGATCGCCGGCAAGACGGGCACCACCCAGGATTTCAACGATGCCTGGTTCGCCGGCTTCACGCCGGACCTCGTCACCATCGTCTGGGTCGGCTTCGATCAGCCGGCGAGCCTCGGCGAGAAGGAAACCGGAGGGGCGGTGGCGGCGCCGATCTGGCATGATTTCATGGCCGAGGCGCTGCGCGGCCGGCCGGTGCTCGACTTCGTCCCGCCGCCGGGCGTCACGCTCGCGACGTGGGAGAGCGGTGGCATGACCCTGACGGATGCGTTCAAGCCCGATCAGGTGCCGGGCGCCTCCGGCCCGCTCGACGCCCCGGTGACGGAAACCGCGCCGGCGCCCGCGGCCGAGCTCCCGCCCGGCCAGGCGCCAAAGGCTCAGGAATCGGGTCAGGCATCGGGTCAGGCATCGGGCCAGGCATCGGGTCAGGCACCGGGGGGCCAGGCGCCGGGCCAGACCGCCGGGCAAACGGAGGGGCCAACGGCCGCGCCCGACGGCGCGCCGCCATCGGCGGACGCCGCCCCGCGGCAAGCGGCGGGCACCCAGGCGCCGCCGCGCACGCCGGACAAGGCCAAGGTCGGCGGCCTCGACAGCGGCATGGGCGGGCTGTATTGACCGCGCCTCGCCGGCCTCCGTCCGCCCCGGAGGCGAGCGGGGCCAAGGACCGTGCCCAAGGAACCAGAGATGTCCGCTGAAGCCGATGCTCTCAACGCTCAGATCCAGCAGTCGGTGAGCCTGCTGAGGAGGCATCTTTGACTGGGATGCCGCCAATCACCGCCTCGCCGAGCTGAACGCCCGCGCCGAGGAGCCGGATCTCTGGAACGATCCCGCCAGCGCCCAGGCGGTGCTGCGCGAGCGCACCCGGCTGGCGATGCAGATCGAGGGGGTCAGCCGGCTGATCCACGATGTCGGTGACGCGCTCGGGCTGATCGAGCTGGCCGAAGCCGAGAGCGATGCGGCGATGGTCGCCGACGGGCTCGCCTCGCTGCAGGCGCTGGCCGAGGAGGCCAAGCGGCGCGAGATCGAGAGCCTGCTGTCCGGCGAGGCCGACGGCAACGACGCCTATGTCGAGATCAACGCCGGGGCCGGCGGCACCGAGGCGCAGGACTGGGCGGAGATGCTCGAGCGCATGTATCAGCGCTGGGCCGAGCAGCATGGCTACAAGGTGCAGGAGATCGAGCGCAGCGACGGCGAACAGGCTGGGATCAAATCGGCCACGCTGCAGATTTCGGGCCCGAGCGCCTATGGCTGGCTGAAGACCGAGTCGGGCGTGCACCGTCTGGTGCGCATCAGCCCGTTCGATGCCGCGGCGCGCCGGCAGACCAGCTTCGCCAGCGTCTGGGTCTATCCGGTGGTCGACGAGAACATCGCCATCGAGGTCAACGAATCCGATCTGCGCATCGATACGTTCCGGGCTTCCGGGGCCGGCGGTCAGCACGTCAACAAGACCGAGTCCGCCATCCGCATCACCCATATTCCGACCGGCATCGTGGTCGGCTGCCAGACCGACCGCAGCCAGCACCGCAACCGCGCCACGGCGATGCAGATGCTGAAGGCGCGGCTCTACGAGCAGGAGCTGCAACGGCGCGAAGCCGCGGCGGCGGCGGCGGAGAGCGCCAAGACCGACATCGGCTGGGGCCACCAGATCCGCAGCTACGTGCTGGCGCCCTACCAGTTGGTGAAGGACCTGCGCACGGGCGTCGAGAAGGGCAACCCGGCCGCCGTCCTGGATGGCGACCTCGATGCCTTCATGGCCGCCGCCCTGGCCGCGCGCGTCGGCGCGACGCGCAGCGAAGCGAGCGCCCAGGCGCGTTAAAGCGTGATGACCGGAGGCGGAACGCCGTAGGTCTGAATCACGCGATCAAAGAAAGAGAGCTGGAGTGGGGCCACTGAGCGAAAGCGATGTCATCCCGCTCTGAAGCGCGCGCCGGCGCCGCGCGGCGCCGCTTCGGGAGGCTACGCCCCGGCTTCGCGCTCGAACCGGTCCGCGCCGTCGTCCGCGGGGCGCCCGATCGCGCGCGGGTAGGTCGCCTCGAGATCGGCGCGGATGCGTTCGAACGGGACATCGGTGAAGCTGCCATGGTCGCGCAGATACTGCATGTGGGCGCGCCCATCGGCGTCGAACGGGTGGAACAGCGCATCGTTGATGCCGTCGAAGTCCAGCGGGCGGACGCGGAAGCGTTCGCACAGCGAGAGATTGAAGGTCGGCGTCGCCTTCACCCAGCGCCCGTCCAGCCAGAGCTGGCTGTAGCCGTGATCGACGAAGATGTCGGTGCCGAGGCGTTCGAGCAGTTGCGGCGTCGCGAGATGGTTGCGCACGTCGGCGAGTCCGATCCGCGCCGGGATGCCGAGCGTGCGCGCCGCGGCGCTGAGCAGCGCCGCCTTGCCGACGCACCAGCCGCGGCCCTGCGCCAGCACGGCGCTGGCGATGCAGGAGTCCGGCGCGGTGAGATCGATGTAGGGATCGTAGCGAATCTCGTCGCGGACCGCGAGGAACAGGCGGATGGCCTGCGCGCGCGCGCCGCTCGCACCGGCGGCGGCGCGCGCGGCGAAGCTGCGCACGGTCTCGGCGTCGCTGTCGATGAAGCGGCCGGGGCGGAGAAATTCGCCGAGGTCCTCGCCGTTCATCGCGATCAGCTCCAGAGCGGATCTATGGCCGGCCGGCCGCCGAGGACGGCGGCGATGTTGTCGAGCGCGCGCATGCCCATCGCGGTGCGCGTCTCGATCGTGCCGCTGCCCATGTGCGGCATCAGGAACAGGTTCGGCAGTTCGGCCAGACGCAGGTCGAAATCCGGTTCGCTGCGATAGACGTCGAGCCCGGCGGCGTAGAGATGGCCCGAGCGCAGCGCCGCGATCAGGGCGTCCTCGTCGATCAGGCTGCCGCGTGCGGCGTTGACCACCACCGCGCCCTTCGGCAGCAGCGCGATGGTCTCGGCATTGATCAGCCGGTCCGTCGCGGCGCCACCGGGGGCGTGCAGGGTGAGGATCTGGCAGTGCGGCAGCATCGCGCGCAGGTCCGGGAAATAGGTGGCACCCTGCTCGAGCGCTTCCGGCAGGCGGACGGCGTCGTGATAGAGGATGCGCATGCCGAACCCGCGCGCGCGCTGCGCCACTGCGCGGCCGATTCGGCCGAGCCCGACGATGCCGAGCGTCTTGCCGGAGGCGCGGATGCCGAGGAATTCGTCGAGGCCGAATTTCTGCCGCCAGCCCTTGCGCATCAGCGCCTCGTATTCGTGCGCCCGGCGGCAGGCGCCGAGCAGCAACAGGAACGCCATGTCGGCGGTGCAGTCGGTGAGCACGTCCGGCGTGTTGGTCGCGATCAGCCCGCGCGCCTTGGCCGCCGCGACGTCGACGTGATCGAACCCGACGCTGCAGGTGGCGACGATCTTCATCTCCGCCGGCAGCCGGGCGATGATCGTCCCCGGCAGCGGCACGGTGGAGGTAAGGAACAGCGCCTCGGCGCGGCGCTCCAGGCAGACGGCGAGGATCTCCTCAGGCCCGGCCGCGGGGTCGGCGATCAGGGTGGTGTCGAACTCGGCTTCGGCGCGCGCGCGCACCGCGGGTGGCACGGTACGCGCCAGGATCAGACGAGATGTCATGCGGCCCTCCTCGATGGCGCGCATCATTGCTCAGACCTGCGCTGGCGGCAAACCGGCGTCGGCAGCGGGGCGCGTGCGATTCCCATCGGACGGGAATCGCTCTAGAGTCTGTCGCCGCTTCATTGCAGCGCTGACAGACTCTAGCTCCCTGTTTACGCGTCTGTTTATCCGCCTCCGGCGGACAGACGCTATAGACCGGACATGAAGAAAGACCGGACATGAAGGATGGGCTTTCGACGCCGGTGCTCGCCGGCGCACCGGAAGTGTCGGTGGTGGTGCCGTGCTACAACGAGCGGGCCAATGTTGCCCCGCTGGTGGCCCGCCTCGACGCCGCGCTGGGCGGCATCGCCTGGGAGGCGATCTTCGTCGATGACGACAGCCCCGACGGCACCGCCGAGGCGGCGCGGGCTGTGGGCGCGGCGGACGGGCGCGTCCGCTGCATCCGCCGGGTCGGGCGGCGAGGCCTGGCCTCGGCGGTGATCGAGGGGGCGCTCGCCTCCTCGGCGCGCTATGTCGCGGTGATCGACGGCGACATGCAGCATGACGAGACCCGGCTGCCGGCGATGCTGGCCGAACTGCGCGCGGGCGAGGCGGATGTCGTCGTCGGCAGTCGCCACGTCGAGGGTGGCGGCGAGGCGGGGTTGGCGGGCGTCTACCGCCAGCGCCTCTCGCATGCCGGAATCCGCATCGCGCAGCATTTCCTGCCCCCCGGACTGACCGACCCGATGAGCGGCTTCTTCATGCTGCCGCGTGCCCTGTTCGAGCGGCTGGCGCCGCGGCTGACCGGGCAGGGGTTCAAGATCCTGGTCGATCTCCTGCTCTCCGCGCCGGCCCCGCTCAGGGTGCGCGAGGTCGCCTACCGGTTCCGCAGCCGCGAAGCCGGGGAGAGCAAGCTCGACGTGCTGGTGATGGCGCAGTTCGCCGGGCTGCTGATCGACAAGCAGCTGCACGGGCTGGTGCCGCTGCGCTTCCTCGCCTTCGCCGCGGTCGGGCTGATCGGCGTGGGGGTGCATCTCGCGGTGCTGACGCTGGCCCGCGAGGGCTTCACGCTGCACTTCGCCCTCGCCCAGAGCCTGGCCACGATCGTCGCCATGGTGGCGAATTTCGAGCTCAACAACCGGCTGACCTATCGCGATCAGCGGCTGCGCGGTGTGCGGCTGTGGCGCGGGCGGGCGCTGTTCATGCTCGTCTGCGGCCTCGGCGCCATCGCCAATATCGGCATCGCGCGGATGCTCTACGCGGAGAATACCACCTGGTCGGTGGCCGGGGCAGCGGGGGCGGTGGTGGGGGTGGTGTGGAACTACGCCGTCTCGGCGACGCTGGTCTGGCGGGGGCGGTGATCGGCCCGGCGCTGGTGACGCTCGCCGCGCTGACATTGCTGCGCCTGGCGCTGGCCGCGGCCCTGCCGCTGTCGCCGGACGAAGCCTATTACTGGGTGTGGTCGCGGGCGCTGGCGGGCGGGTATCTCGACCACCCGCCGATGGTCGCGCTGCTGATCCGCGCCGGCACGTCGCTGGTCGGCGAGAGCGAACTCGGCGTGCGGCTGGCCGCGCCGCTGGCGGCGGCGGCGGGGTCGCTGCTGCTGGCCAGCGCGGCGGAGGACCTCGCGCCGGGACGGCACGCCGGCCTGATCGCGGCGGCACTGCTCAACGCCTCGTTGCTGTTCGGCGCCGGCGCGGTGCTGATGACGCCGGACACGCCGCTGCTGCTGTTCTGGACCGCGACGCTGGCGGCCCTCGCGCGCGGCCTGCGCCGTGGCGACGGGCGCTGGTGGCTCGCCGCCGGGCTGGCCGCCGGCCTCGCGCTGGCGAGCAAGCTCACGGCGCTGCTGCTGCTCGCTGCCGTCGGGCTGTGGCTGCTCGCGCTGCCGGCGACGCGGCGGATGCTGGCCACTCGCTGGCCCTGGCTCGGCCTCGGCATCGCCGGGCTGGTCTTCGCGCCGACGCTGGCCTGGAACGCGGCCCATGGCTGGGCCGGCTTCGTCAAGCAGGGTGCACGCGTCACCGCGTGGCAGCCGGCGCGGGCCGGGCAGTTCCTGGCCGAATTGCTGGCCGGGCAGATCGGACTCGCGACGCCGCTGGTGTTCCTGCTGTGCGCCGTCGGCACCGTGGCGGCGCTGCGCCGGGCGCGCACGGACGCGGCGGCGGCGCTGCTCGCGGCGAGCGTCGTGGTGCCGGGGCTGGTCTTCCTGGCCCACGCGCTGGGTGACCGCGTCCAGGGGAACTGGCCCGCGGGGCTCTATCCCGGCGCGGCGCTCGCCGCGGCTGTCTTCGCCGGGCCGTCCTGGCGCCGGTGGTGGCGTCCGGCGGTGGTGCTGGGGCTGGCGATGACGGCGATCGTCTATGTCCAGGCCCTGGCGGCTCCGCTGACGCTGCCGGCCGGGCTCGATCCGAGCCTGCTGCGCCTCGCCGGCTGGCGGGATCTGGCCGCGGACATCGCGGCGGAACGGCAGCGGAGCGGTGCCGCCTATGTCGTGGCCGACAACTACGCCCTCGCGTCCATGCTCGCCTGGAGCCTTCCGGCGGATCAGCGCGTCGTCGGGATGGAGCCGCGTTGGCGGCTGTTCGCCCTGCCGGACGCCGCGCCGCTGCTGCGGGCGGGTCCGGGGCTGCTCGTGCGCAGCGCGCGCCGCGCCGCCGGCGACGGCGCCCCGGTCGCTGTTCTGACGCGGCGGCGCGGGGCATCGGTTGCGGAAGCGTATCGGCTGTTCCTGCTGCCCCCGGGCGTCGACCGCGCAACTGCGGCGCTGTTGCCGCAGCGGGTCGCGCGATGATCCGCCGGGCCGCCCTGCTGCTCCTGCTCGCCGCCGCCGCGCCGGTGCCGGACCCCAGCGGGCGCTGGCTGACGGAACGCGGCGATGGGGTGGTGGAGATCACACGATGCGGCGCTGCCCTGTGCGGGCGCATCGTTGGTGGACGGATCGCGCCGGGCGCATCGGACACCGGCCGCGACGTGCATGGCGCCCGGCTCTGTGGCCTGACGCTGTTCTCCGACATGCGCCCCGACGAGGACGGTCCGGACCCTGGCGGACGCTGGCGCGGCCATGTCTATAATCCCCTCGACGGCAGGGTCTATGCCGCCCTCCTCACCATGCAGGGACCGGACCGGTTGCGGCTGCGCGGCTATATCGGCGTGCCCCTGTTCGGGGCGAGCGAAGTATGGACCCGCTTTACCGGAGCGTTGGACGCGGAGTGCCAGATGCGATGACCGCCCTCATCCCACCAACATAGCGAGAATAGCGGCGATTGAGGCTGAGCCATCAAAAGTCCCGTTCGACCATGTTTTGCGTCGGCGCGAGCGCTGATGTGGCGCCTCAATGGGTTTCCAGCCATCTCGCAGGGGCTTTCGTTGGGCATCGGTTCCTGATAACGTCTCTGACTTAATGCAAACTGGCGGCCTTAATGATGGATAGGCTACACAGGGGAGGTTATTATGAAAATCAGATCTATCGTTCGCAGAAACAAAAACGGAACAAGCCGCACAACAAAAATGAAAATCGGCGCCACGACAACGACTAAGACTACAAAATTGGGAAGAACTACTACAACAGTATCAACGAAAATAAACAATCGAATATATAGTTCAAAATATTAATGAGCTTCGCTCCGAAAAAATGCTCAGACGTATAACCTCGACAATGTGAAGAGATTTGCTCGCGTGAAAGCATTTGTTGCATTACCAGTGCTATTAGCTATAGCGTTCATATTTTCTGGATGCTCGTTTCTTCTATCATACCACAACTTGACGTCCGAACAGAAAATAGCAAATTTGATTTTCGTTCCGGCCGATAGTAGCGACAGCGATACAAAAAAAATGGAAATTATTTATCAAATAGATGCAATGAACTACAGAAAATTCCCATTGCGAGGTGGAGATGAATGGGAGATAGATTGCGTGATCGTTAAACCGAGATATCTATTAGAAGCAATCGGGATGTCGCCGCGATATAAAGTCGACAGAATTGTAACAAGATACAGAGATAAGGTAAAAGATTCTAAAGACTCAACAGATTTGATTGATTTATCAGAATATGCACAAGTCAATCAGCCACACCATAATATTCTCATGAGAATAATTAACGGGATAGGCAATATTATATTTTGGTTATTCTTCGATGTAAGCTATGGAAGTGCCAATTATGCTCCAATCATAGGTGGAGCTTCCTTTGACATCTACATAACGCCAACTGGATTATTAACGAGGCCTGAGAACTCAGTCGCTCGTAACGCAATAGCAACCAAAAAATGGTGGCAGGAGTACAAATAATCGCGGTTCCTCTCTAATATGATATTGCCTTGGAGTGCCAGATGCGATGACCGCCCTCATCCCACCGAGTTTCGACACCGTCGCTGCCGCCGCCCGGCGCCTCGCCGGACGCATCGTGCGCACGCCGATGCTGCGCAATGAACGGCTGGACGCCCTGACCGGCGCGCGCGTCTTGGTCAAGCCGGAGCCGCTGCAGCGGACCGGCAGCTTCAAGCTCCGCGGCGCGACGAACGCCCTGTTGCAACTGGCGCCCTCGGCGCGCGCCGAGGGGGTGCTCACCTATTCCTCGGGCAACCATGCGCAGGCGGTGGCGTGCGCGGCAGCGGCGGAAGGCGTGGCGGCGACCGTGTTCATGCCGTCCGACGCGCCGCGCATCAAACGCGAGAGCACCGAGCGCTGGGGCGCGCGGGTCGAGGTCTATGACCGCCTAACCCAGAGCCGCGAAGACCTCGCCGCCGCCTTCGCCGCCGCCACCGGCGCCAGCCTCATCCCACCCTATGAGCACCCCGAGGTCATCGCCGGGCAGGGTACTGCCGCGCTCGAACTGGCGGAGGACGCCGCCGCCGCCGGCCTCGCGATGGAGGCGCTGCTCGTGTGCACCGGCGGCGGCGGCCTGATCGCGGGCAGCGCCCTGGCGATGGAGGGGGCTTCGCCGGCGACGCGGGTCTATGCCGTCGAGCCCGAGGGCTGGGACGACACTGCCCGCTCGCTCGCCGCCGGCTCCCGCCTGGCCAACGGCCATGGCGGCTCGACCCTGTGCGATGCGCTGCTGGCGCCGACCCCCGGCGCGCTGACCTTCGCGCTCAACGCGCCACGACTGGCCGGCGGTTTCGCGGTCACCGACGACGAGGTGCTGAAGGCAATGGCGTTCGCCTTCCGCCATCTCAAGCTCGTCGTCGAACCGGGCGGAGCGGTGGCACTCGCCGCCTTGCTCGCCGGCCGGCTCGACGCGCGCGGGCGGGTGGTCGGCGTGGTGCTGAGCGGCGGCAATGTCGATCCAGCCATCTTCGGCCGCGCTCTGGCGTATTAGATATGTTTATGTAAAATTGAGATCACAAACGCCGCCGCGGGAGTCCGTCATGCCCGATGCCACGCCGCCGCTCGCCGCGACGCGCGATCGCGTCTCGGAGGCCGAATGGCAGGCCCGGCTGGATGCCGCCGCCTGCTATCGGCTGATCGCCCATTACGGGATGAGCGACCTCGTCTATAATCACATCACGGTGCGGGTGCCGGGCGCGGAGGATCGGCTGCTGATCAACCCGTTCGGCTGGCTCTATGACGAGATCACCGCCTCCAGCCTGATCACCATCGACCTGGCGGGGACCATCCTGCTCAACCCCCACGCCGACATTGGCATCAACCCGGCCGGCTACGTCATCCATAGCGCGGTGCACGGGGCGCGTGACGATGTCGGCTGCGTGATCCACACCCATACGCGCGCCGGCATGGCGGTTTCGGCGATGCGCGACGGGCTGCTGCCGCTGACCCAGACGGCCATGCGCTGCATGCCGGTGGCCTACCACGATTACGAGGGGCCGGCGGTGGCGCTGGAGGAGCGCGCCCGCCTGGTGGCCGATCTCGGCACGGCGACCTGCATGATCCTGCGCAATCATGGGCTGCTGACGGCAGCGCCGACGGCGGCGGAAGCCTTCAACGCCATGTATTGGCTGGAGATGGCCTGCCGCGCCCAGGTGGACGCGATGGGCTCGGGCGCGGCGCTGGCGATGCCTTCGGAGGCGGTGATGGAGCGTTCGGTGCATCTCTACCGCCCGCAGACGCGGCGGCGCTTCGGCCTGCTGGAATGGCCCGCCATGCTGCGCCTGCTGGACCGGACTGACCCCGGCTGGCGGACGTGAAGCTGGACCAGGGCCTGGCCGTCTCGCCCGCCGCCGGTCTTGCGGCGCCGGGCGAGCTCTTTCCGGGCGTGCCGGACGAGCGAATCATCCTGTTGTTCGGCCTGCCACGATCGGGGACGACGTGGCTCGCCAAGCTGTTCGACAGCCACCCGGACGTGCTCTACCGGCACGAGCCGGACAGCATCCGGCGCGGGCGGCATCTGCCGGAGTGGCCGGGGGAAACTTTTTCGCCAGCCGAACTCGCGTCGGCGCGCGCCTATGTCGGGGAGCTGCTCGGCATCCGCACGCTGAAATCGGCCGGGTCGCTGCCGATGTTCGGAAAGAATTTTCGCGGCCCCATGGCCCTGGCGCTGCGCCTGCGGCTGGCGCAGGCGCTGCACGCGCTGGGTGTCGTGCGCAGCATGCGCAAGGTTTCGCGCGCCATCGCCATACCGGATCTCATCGGGCGCGCGGCGTCCGGCCGGCTCCATATCGTGTTGAAATCGGTAACTTCGCCGCATCGGCTCGGGCTGCTCGCCGGCGCCCTGCCGGGCTGCCGGACCATCCTGATTCTGCGCCATCCTTGCGGGCAGGTCGCCTCCATGCTGCGTGGCGCGCGCGCGGGTCTGTTCGAGGAGAAGCTCGAGCTCGATCTTCCCTGGCTGCTGCGCAGCCCGGCGGCGCGGCGGCATGGCCTCGCCGCCGCCGGCTTCGCCCGGCTGGAGCCGGCGGAACAGCTCGCCTGGCGGTGGGTGATCCTGGCCGAGCCGGCTGCGGCCGGTCTCGAGCGGCTTCCGGATGCGCGCCTGGTGCGCCATGGCGACCTCGCCGCCCGGCCGGAGACGGAGGTGCGCGCGCTGTTCGCCTTCGCCGGCCTCGACTGGACCGCGCAGAGCGACGCCTTTCTTCGCCGCAGCACCCGGGGCGCCGGCCCGCAGCGCTACTATGGCGTGGTCCGGGACTCCACGCAGGAGGTGGACAAATGGCGCCGTGAGCTGGATGGTCCGACGCAGCGGCGCATCTGGGCGGTGGTGAGAAACTCTTCCTTAGCCAAGCTCTGGCCTGATGGGCTAGACGGCTGAGCCGGGCCGGTTGGCCACGGCCAGGGTCCCCGCGCCGAGGGCCGAGGGGCGATTATGTGCAACGATGGGCGGGGGGTTGGCCGCAATGAGTGAGGCGCCGAGCCAAGGCTCGTTGCTGGCCCGAACGGCCAAGGCGACCGGGTGGATGATCGTCTGGCGGCTGGTGACCCGCGTGCTCGGCCTGGGCAGCACGCTGGTGCTCGTGCGCCTGCTGCTGCCGAGCGATTTCGGCCTCGTCGCACTCGGCACCAGCTTCGCGCAGGCGGTCGACGCGCTCTCCATCATCGGAGTGGATGATGCCCTGATCCGGGAGAAGCACCCGGACCGCGCGATCTACAACACCGCCTTCACGATGAACGCGATCCGCAATGTCTTCACGGCCATGCTCGTCGCCGCGACCGCGGTTCCGGTCGGGGCCTTCTTCAACGAGCCGCGGCTCGCCCATATCCTGCTGGCGCTGGCGCTGGCCACCGCGGTCGAGGCGTTCGAGAATGTCGGCATCATCGATTTCCGGCGCGATCTGACCTTCGACAAGGAGTTCAAGCTGCGCCTGGTGCCGCGCCTCGCGGCGATCGTCACCACGATCACCCTGGCCGTGCTTCTGCGCACCTACTGGGCGCTGGTCGCCGGCATCCTGGTCGGGCGCATCCTGCGCGTCGGCATGAGCTACGTCATGCATCCCTACCGGCCGGGGTTCACCCTGAGCGCCTGGCGGCGGATCATCGGCTTCTCGCTATGGACGTGGGTGATCAGCCTCGGCGTGCTGGTGCGTGACCGCGCTGGCAGCTTCATCATCGGGCGGCTGCTGAACACGACGCAGGTCGGGTTTTTCTCCGTCGCCGGCGAGATCGCGACGCTGCCGGGCTCCGAGTTGCTGCAGCCGCTCAACCGGGCCCTGTTCTCCACCTTCGCGGTGGCGAAACACACCGGGGAGAGCATCGCCGAGACCTATCTGCGCGTCGCCGGCACCGCCATGCTGCTGATCACGCCGGCGAGCGTCGGGATCGGGCTGGTGGCCGAGCCGATCGTGCGCATCGCCTTCGGCCCCGGCTGGATGGAGGTCGCGCCGCTGATCCAGGTGATCGTGATCGGCGGCATCATCGGCGTTCCCGGCGCTCTAAGCTGCACCTTGTTCAGCTCGCACGGTGTTCTGGCCCCGATGTTCCGCGTCCAGATGATCTCACTGGCGATCGGGGTGCCGCTCTTCGCCGTCCTGCTGCCGAAATTCGGCCTGCTCGGTGCGATGCTCCTCAGCATGCCGGTTGGGATTGCGGAGCAGGCCGTGTATGTCTGGCGGACCATGCAGCGCTATGACGTGCGCGGACACGAATTGGTGGCGCAGACATGGCGCCCGGTTGTCGCCTCGATGGTGATGGCCGCGGTCGTCATTGCCAGCGGCCTCAACCACGCCACCGCGGAAACGCTGCCGGCGACACTGGCGGCGCCGCTGGTGGGGGCGGTCACGCTCGGCGTGGTCACCTACAGCGCGACCCTGCTTGCGCTCTGGCTCGTGGCCGGCCGGCCGCGTGGCGCGGAAACCGACATACTGGGCGTCCTGCAGCGTGTCTCGGCGCCGTTCGGCTCGATGCTGCGCGCGAGCCGGGCCTTGATCGGATAGCGCGCGCTTGCATCATCGGAGCCTCCGGCCGAGACTGCGCCGGTGCTGTCACATCCGAGAGCAATGAGTTCGCAGGGCCGCACCCGAGCGCGCGGGGACATGACGTGAACGACGATGCCGAACACCCGGCCGCGCTGTCCGGCCTCGAACAGTTGCGGTCGCTTCTCACCGGCCGGCGCGGCCCGGCCATCGGCGAGACGCTGCGCTTTCGCCTGGTCGAGGTCGGGGAGGGGCGGGCCGTGTTCGAAGGCACGCCCGACCGGCATGTCTACAACCCGATCGGAACGGTCCATGGCGGGTATGCGGCGACGCTGCTCGACTCCGCGTGCGGCTGCGCGGTGCATTCCAAGCTGGGCCCGCACCAGGGCTATACCACGCTCGAACTGAAGATCGCCTATCACAAGGCGATGACACAGGATACCGGCAAGGTGCGCGCCGAAGGCCTGGTGCTGAGTTTCGGCCGCCGCGTCGCGTTCGCCGAAGCGAAACTGACCGGCTCGGATGGCCGGCTCTATGCCTCGGCGACGTCGACGCTGCTCGTCTTCGAGCGCTGAACGAACGAACTACCCGAGCACGGGTGGACGACGCTGCCGCCATGGCCGCGCGGCCTCGAAAGCGGCAGACGCGCGCAGCACCATCGGATCATCGAGATGCCGCCCGACGATCTGCATGCCGACCGGCAGACCATCGGCGGTCCAGCCCGCGGGAACGGTCGCCGCGGGCTGCCCGGTCATGTTCATCGGGAACGTGAAGGCCAGCCACTGGAAGGGCGCGACGATGCGCCCGTCGATCTTTTCCGGCCCCTGGACGTGGACCGGGAAAGGCGGCACCGCGAGCGTTGGTGTGAGCAGCAGGTCGTAACGCTCCATGAAGCGCCACATCCGATTGTTCACCGCCTTGCGGGTCATGACCGCGCCGGTGAGTTCCTCCGCGGTCCACGGGCGGCGGATGAAATCGAGCAGATGCGGCGTCATACGGTCGGCAAACCTGTCGGCAAGGGCACGCATGCCGGCGAGATCGGACTCGAGCGCGACGAGACCCCAGAAGGCCGGGTAGGGGTCCGTCCAGCCCGGATGGGCTTCCTCGACAATGCAGCCGAGATCACGCTCGAAGACGCGGGCCGCGTCGGCGACGATGGTGCGCACGCGCGGATCGACCGCCGCGTAGCCCCAGTCCAGCGAGAGCGCAACCCGCTTGCCCTTGAGATCGCCTTTCAAACACTCCATCCAATCGAACTCGGGGCCGGGCAAGGTATGACGGTCGCGCGGGTCAGGGCCCGAGCCGATGACGGACAGCATGAGCGCGGAATCGGCAACCGTCCGACTCATCGGGCCGATATGCTCGAGGCTCTCCCAACTCGATACGCCCGGATAGCGCTCGTCCTTGGTGCCGGGATAGAGCGGCACCCGGCCCATCGATGCCTTCATGCCGAAGATGCCGCAATGCGCCGACGGAATCCGCACCGAGCCGCCGCCATCGCTGCCAATCGCGAACGGGCACATCCCGGCCGCGACGGCAGCGCCCGACCCGGCGCTCGATCCACCAGGCGTCATGTCCAGATTCCACGGATTGCGCGTGGTCTCGAACACCGGATTGTGGCCGACACCACTGTAGCCGAATTCGGGGACGTTGGTCTTGCCGAGGATGATCGCGTCAGCCGCCTTGAGGCGCTCGACCACGACGTCGTCCTCATCGGGAATGAAATTCTCGTACGCGAAGGAGCCGGAGACCGTGCGAATACCCTTCGTGCAAACGAGATCCTTGATCCCGACGGGCACGCCGGCCAGTGGACCGACCGCCTCCCCGGCCGCGATCCGTTGTTCGAGCCGCCGCGCAGCCTCGCGCGCGAGGTCCGGTGTGGGCGTGCAGAAGGCGTGCAGCTTCGGCTCGAGCGCCTCCATGCGCGCGATATGCGCTTCCGTCACCGCAACGGGAGAGACTTGCCGCTCCCGCACCAGGCGCGCGGTCGTGATCGCGTCGAGCTCACAGAGTTCCATATCCGCCATATTCGCCTCCCTTCGATCGGGGGATACGGGCGGCCTCACGGCCGCCCGCCGTCCCTTCAGCTCGCAAGCAGTTCCTTGAGCTTGTCGTCGATGAACTTCACGTCCACCGGATTGGTCCCCGGCCCGCCGGCGAAGTGGCCCCAGATCGATGGCACCGGGATCAGCTTCGCGTTCGGCATGTTGGCAACCTCGAACTCGCTGTCCGCCGGCGGGAAGTAGAGATCGGTCGCGCCCGGCATCACATAGGCCCGGGCCTTGATGGCGCCGAGCGCCTTCCTGAAGTCGCCGTGATAGAGCTCGTTGTCGCTGATATCGCCGTGCTGCCACGTCCACAGCATGGTGAGCAGGTTGTTCGCGTCCTTGGGAAGGAAGAATCCCTCCCAGAATGCGACCAGGAAGTCCTCCAGCGACGAGTAGCCGAGCGTCTTGAGGTCGAGTTCCTCTCGATAGAATGATTGGGAGAATCCCCAGCCCGCATAGACTCTCGCCATCGCGCGCAGGCCGATGTTGGGCTTCTCCGTGTACCACCCGCCGGCAAACGCTGCGTCCGCGGTGAGCGCGGCCTTGACGCCTTCGAGAAAGACGAAATTGTGACGCGAGCATTTGGCAGAGCCGCAGAATGGTGCGATCCGCTCCACCATGTCTGGATAGAGCGCGCCCCAATGAAACGTCTGCAGCGCGCCCATCGACCAGCCCGTCACCAAGCGAATGCGGCTGATGCCGAACTTCTCGGTCACCAGCCGGTGCTGCACGCGGACGTTGTCGCACGCAGTGATTTTGGGGAAGCGGGGGCCGTTATACGGCTCGGGGGTGTTGGACGGGGACGAGGAAAGGCCATTGCCGAGCATGTTGGGGATGATGATGAAGTACTTTGCCGGATCGAGCGCCATCCCCGGGCCGACCAGCCACTCGTTCTCATAATGCTGGCCGGAATACCAGGTCGGGTAGACGATGACATTGTCCTTGGCCGCGTTCAGCGTGCCGAAGGTCTTGTAGGCGAGCCGGCAGCCGCGCAGTGTCGCGCCCCCTTGCAGCCGGACATCGCCGAGTTCGAAGATTTCGTAGTCCATGTCGATCATATCCCTGTCATTGTGGCGGGCCTGCAGGCGCGCCTGTGGACCGCGACGGTCAGGCGTAGCGGGGCGCGAGCCGCATCACGCGTGCGAGAATGCCGTAGGCGACACCAGCGACGATAAAGGCCGAGAGCGCGGTTGAATATTCGGGCGCGGTTTCGCTGACGATGAAGGCGATGATGGAGCCGGCCGCCCAGGCGAGGAAAGCCGCAGGACTCCACTCCACACTCGCCTCCGCGCCGGGGCGGACGATGTACTGATCGACCAGAATGATCGCGCCGATCGGCGGCACCAGGACGCCCAGCAGCGTCAGCCACTGGATGAAAAACGCCCAGACATTGCCCGCGGCGACGATGATGCCGATGGCTCCGAGGACGATGGCCAGCAGCCGCATATGGCTGCCCATGATTCGCGACCAGCCGGTGGCCGCATTGTACAGGCAGTGCGAGCAGACGGAGCCGAGATTGAAGTAAAGGAAGAGGAAGGCGAGACCGCTCAGCCACGCCGTCTCCTTGGTGTTCAGGTAGCCGAACATGTTGTCGGCGCCGAAGGGGTTCTGGTCCGGTGTGGCGAGAGCCGCGGTTGTGATGCCGCCCACGAGCATCGCGGCGAGGTTGGCGAACGGGAACGCACTGAAGGTGGAAATCAGCGAGCTGGCGCTATCCTTTGCCCAGCGGTTGAAATCGGCGGTGACGGTTCCCGCGTCGACGAACAATGTCAGGACGATGGTGAGACCGACGCCCATCGGCATCGAAGCCTGGCCGTGATTGCCGGCGTAGGAGAGGACCGCATCCCAGCCATGGGCGGCGACCGCATCGGCGGCGACGTAGACCCCCAGAAGCACGAAGAGCGGCACCGAGACGAGGCCGATATAATGCAGGCCGCGCACGCCGACGAACGTGATGGCGATGTAGAGCAGGCCCGCGATGACGGTCATCATCACGTAGTTCAGATGGTACGTGCTGGCGACTAGGTTTCCGGTGATCCCGGTCTGCACCGCATACCAGCCGAGGAGCAAGGTCGAGAGAAGGCCCGAGGCGAAGACATACCCTTTGCGTCCGAAGACGATGCTGGCGAGGAGCGCGAAATTCAGCCCCCGCCGAGTTCCAAGGACGCCGAGCGCCCCGACATAGGCGAACATCAGCAGATTGCCGATGATCATGGCGGCCAGCGCGCGCTGGAATCCCATGCCAAGCACGAGAACGGAACCGGTCATCGCGCCGGTGATGATCATGGGAAAGCCGATCCAGACCATGGTCACGGAAAAAAGGCTCCGCCGGGCGCTGATCGGCACCGGCAGATGTTCGTATTCTTCGCCGAGGACATGATCGATCTGGTTTTCGACGACTTCGACCTCGGCGCGCACGGAGTGCCCGTGCGGGTCATGCTGACTCATGAAGAACTCCTGGTGTGTAGGATGGGGAGTGCAATTGCCCGCGCGCAATGGCAGGTGGCTGTAAGGCGCAAACACAGGGCCCGGCGGACGGTTCCCAGGACCATTTGGCGCGTACACTGGACGGGCGACGCTGCCCGCCGGCGGGTCACGGCGAGGTGCCGGACCGCGATCAGACCCATAGACTACCGCCTCTTGGTCATGCCAGCAAGTTCACAAACTCGTGAATGGACTCCCGATGCCCCCAGGGCGGCCATTGAGCGCGCGAATAATAGGCATTGAAGGCCGATCGCCGGCATGATAGACCGAATTGCGCGGAAAATATGCAACTCAACAGCCGCTTTCCCTGCGCGGCAGGCGTATCGCCGGCTTCGGACGGCCAGCGGCAAAGGCGAGGGTGCGGCGACGGGGGTGATCAGCGGCTCGATGCGCAATCTGCGGGGGTGGGTCCGATGCGACGGTGGCATGGGCGGCGGCTGTGGTCTTGCTCCAGCCGACCGGCCGGGCGATAAACCGTCACGCGTCGGATGCAAGGGTACGACGACGGTACCTACCCCGACGACAGGAGGATGCGATGGCTCGAACGAGTGATCGCCGCGATGATGCATGGCGCGTGGGCGTTCTGTTCTCGCACAGCGGGTTCATGGCGATCATCGAGGAGACGCAGCTTCGCGGGACGTTGCTGGCGATCGACGAGATCAACGCCGCCGGCGGCGTCAACGGCCGTGAACTTGTCCCCGTCATCTACGATCCCGGCTCCGAGCCCGTCGTGTTCGGCCAGCTCGCCAAACGATTGATGGTGGACGATGCCATCAGCACCATCTTCGGTTGTTATACGTCGAGCAGCCGAAAGGCGGTCATTCCGGTGGTGGAGCGGCTCAACGGGCTGCTCTGGTACCCAACCCTCTACGAAGGGTTCGAGTTTTCCCCGAACGTCATCTATACGGGTGCGGCGCCGAACCAGAACAGCGTCGTGCTCTCGCGTTATTTGATGGAGAATTTCGGTCCTCGCATCTTCTTCGTCGGCTCGGATTATATCTATCCGCGCGAATCGAACCGGATCATGGCGGAGCTGGTGCGCCGACAGGGTGGAGACGTCGTCGGCGAAGTCTACGTGCCATTGCGCGCGCAGAGATCGGATTTCCGGTCCGCCATGCGTCTGATCAAGGCGGCCCGGCCGGACGCGATCTTCTCCACTGTCGTCGGCGACGGGACGGTCTATCTCTACCAGTCCTATTTCGATGCAGGGTTCGATTCCGCAAACATGCCGATCGCGAGCCTCACCACTACCGAGGCCGAAATTCGTGCCATGGGGTTCGATGTCGGGAAGGGACACATCACCGCAGCGTCCTATTTCCAGAATATTGGCGGGTCGTGCAATGAACGGTTCGTCTCCCGATACCAGAAGCGGTACGGCGCGGACGAGCCCACCAATGCGTGTGTCGAAGCGGCTTATTTCCAGGTCCATGTTTTCGCCAAAGCGCTGGAGAGCACGAACTCCATGGCGACGGACGTGCTGCGTACCATGGTTCTCGGAACGGAGTACGAGGCGCCACAGGGCGCGATCAGTATCAACGAGACATCCAACCACGCCGATCTCTGGACGCGGATCGGTCGGGTCAACCGATGCGGGCAGTTCGACGTTGTCCTGCAGTCCCAGGATGTGGTGCCCGCCGACCCGTACATGGTCGGGGCCGGTTGGGGTCTTGCGGCAGGGTTGACGTGAACGATGGTGCTCTCCGGCTCTGACCGACGGACCGCGGGCGGAACGGGTGGCGAGGCTTCGTCGCTGCGCGGCGAACTGGCGCGGCTCGACATTCTCGTTGCCGTTCCGGGCGACGAGTCCGGCATCTTCCTGATCCGCGAGCTGCAGCGCACGCGCGCCACCGTACGCCATCTCTGGCCCTTACCGGAGACACTGCCGGAGAGTGCGGACGTGATCTTCAGTGATCTGACGGATGGACTCTCCGCGCGGCTTGCGTGGGTGCCCGGTTGTGCAAAGTCGGCCCTGGTCGGCATATTGCCGGCGCAGTTCGAGGGAGACCTGGACCTTCTCCGCACGCTGGCGGTGGATGCGGTGCTGCATCGCCCATTCACGGCGCGCGCCGTGCTGACGAGCCTGGTGATGGCCTGGACGCGGTTTGGCTATGAGCGCCGCCTGCGGCAGCGCATCGCGAAGCTGGATGAGACCTTGCGCTCGGTCCGCATCGTCGAGCGCGCCAAGGCGATTCTGATCACCGGCCGGAAGCTCAGCGAGGACGATGCCTATCGTTTCATGCAGCGCCAGGCGATGGATCGGCGCGTGCCGATTGCCGCGATCGCGACAGCGATCATTGACTCCCAGCGGATGCTCGGCTAACCATCCCTGCTAGGTTGCTTGCAACCGACGGCAGCGTCGCCGTCTGAAACAGTGGCAGTTTCGCCCCCGCTGGGGCCCCATTGGGGCCGCTCGGGGGCTTTTGCGTTTGGGAGGCTTCATGGCACAATTCTCAAGGCGCGGCGTCGTCAAAGGCGTCGCGGGGCTGGCCGGCGCTGCGACATTCGGATTTCCGCAGATCTGGATCAAGAACTCCGGTCTGGCGCGTGCGGCGGGTGGCGAGATCAAGGTCGGCGTGCTGTACTCGCTGACAGGGACGACGGCGATCATCGAGACGTCGCTCAACCAGGCGACGCTGATGGCGATCGAAGAAATCAATGCGGCCGGCGGGGTCAACGGCCGCAAGCTGGTTCCGGTCGTGGAGGATCCTGCGTCCGATCCGGCGACGTTCGCCGAAAAGGCGCGGAAGCTGGTGATCGGCGAGAAGTGCGTGAGCGTGTTCGGTTCATACACGTCCGCCAGCCGCAAGGCGGTGTTGCCGATATTCGAACGCTACCACAATCTCTACTGGTATCCCACCCTCTACGAGGGTCGGGAATGCTCCATGAACGTCATCTACACCGGTGCGGTGCCCAACCAGCAGCAGCGCGACTTCGTCCCGTGGCTCGTGAAGAATTTCGGCAAGCGGTTCTATCTGATCGGATCGAATTACATCTATCCGAAGGAGGAGAACAACGTCTGCAAAATTCTGCTCCAGAAGCTCGGCGGCGAGGTCGTCGGCGAGGAATATGTGCCGCTGGGGCACTCCGAGTTCAGCTCCGTAATCGAGAAATTCAAGAATACGAAGCCGAACGTGATCTTTTCGACCGTCGTCGGGGACTCGGTGGTGGCGCTCCATCGGCAATATAAGGCCGCCGGGCTCGATCCCGCGAAAATGCCGATGGCCAGCCTGACGACCTCCGAGGAAGAAGTGCGCGCGATGGGCGGTGAATTTGCCCTCGGTCACTTCACCTCGGCGCCCTACTTCATGTCGTACGAGTCACCGGAGAACGCGAAGTTCGTCGCCGCCATCCAGAGCAAATACGGGAAAAACGCGGTGACGAATTTCGTGTCCGAGCCGGCGTATTTCCAGGTCCACTTGTTCGCTCAGGCGGCGGCGAAGCTTGCCGGGTCCGACCTGACCCCTCCCACCATCCGCGAGGCGGCGTGGGGCCAGGAATACAAGGCGCCCGAAGGGCTGGTGAAGATCGACGGGCAGAATTCCCATACCTATCTGTGGCCGAAGATCGGCGAGGCGCAGATGAATGGGCAGTTCAAGATCATCGAGCAATCCAAGGAGTGGGTCGAGCCGGATCCCTATTGGGCGTACCCCGGCCAGGTCTGCACGCCCAAGGGCATGGTGGAGAAGAAAGCCTGAGCAGGCTTGACGGGCGGCGGCGGACCTCGGTCCGTCGCCGTCAACGCGAGGACCATGCATGACGGATATCTTCAACCAGGTTTTTTCGGGCCTCAGCATCGCCTCGATTCTGCTGCTGATATCGCTCGGCTTGGCGATCATCTACGGCACTGTCGGGGTCATCAACCTGGCGCATGGCGAGTTTGTGATGCTCGGGGCCTACGCAGTGTGGTTCCTGGAAGACCATTTTGGATTAGGGCTGTTTCCCTGCATCGTGCTGGCGTTTTTCGCGGTCGGCACGCTGGGTTGGGTGGTCGAACGACTGATCATTCGCCGGCTCTATGGGCGGGTGTTGGACACGATCCTGGCGACGTGGGGTCTTGGCGTCATCCTTCAGCAGGCAATCCGACTGAGCGCAGGGGCCGAGCTGCGATATGTGCAGATGCCGCCCGGCCTCAGCGCCGCGGTCCATTTCGCCGGGGTCGACGTGTCGGCTTACCGGCTGTTCGTGCTGGCTCTGACCGCCATTCTCCTGGCCGTCACCTACGTGCTGATCTTCCGCACCCGCTTCGGGATGCGTCTGCGCGGCGTGGTGCAGAACCCGGAGATCGCCCGGTGCTTCGGCGTGAACACCTCGCAGATCTATGCGATGACGTTCGCGTATGGCGCCGGCCTCGCCGGTATCGCCGGCGCGCTGGTCTCGCCACTCAAGAGCGTCTCGCCGGACATGGGCACGGGCTATGTCGTTGATGCGTTCATGGTGGTCGTGGTCGGCGGCGTCCAAAGCCTTCTCGGCACGGTCGCGAGCGCGGGGATCATTGGGGAGTTGTCCGGTGGGCTTGCCTATCTCTCGAACGATACGATCGCCAAGGCCATCGTTTTCCTTGGCGTGGTGGTGCTGATCCGCTTCCGGCCGCAAGGCCTGTTCGCCCTCCGCGTGCGGCGAGGCTGACGATGGAGGGACAGCACAAGCACCCGATCTGGGCCAAACTCGTCGGCTACGCGGCCTTCTGCGTCGTCATCCTGATTCTTCCGCTGTTCATCACCGATGATTACCTGCTCAACAAACTCGCCCGGTATCTCGTGTTCGGCCTGGTCGCGATGGCCTTGTCGATCTCATGGGGGTACGCTGGCATCCTCAATCTTGGCCAGGCCGTGAGCTTTGGCCTGGGCTCCTACTGCATGGCGATGGCGCTGAAGCTCCGCACCATTCCGATCCAGACCGGGGCCGAGGGCCTGCCCGACTTCATGGTCTGGAACAACGTGAAGTCGCTGCCGTGGTTCTGGGAGCCGTTCCACTCCTACGGCTTCGCGATCGCGGCAGGCGTGCTGGTGCCAACGATCCTGGCGTTGCTGATCGGCACCTTCGTCTTCCGCGCCAGGGTCACGGGCGTGTATGTCTCGATCATCACGCTTGCGCTGCTCGTCGTGATCAACCTCGTCGTCATCGACCGCCAACGCCTGACCGGGGGCTTCAACGGGCTCACGGACCTGGCACCGCTTGAACTCTTCGGGCTGACATTCGATCCCTACGCGCACGCGACCTACTATCTCATCGCTGTGTCGCTCGGAGCGGCGCTGTTTCTCGGTCTTGCGGTCGTGCACAGCAAGACCGGCCTGATCATGCAGGCGATCCGTGACGATGAGAACCGGGTCCGCTATTTCGGCTACGACGTCGCCGCGTATCAGACTTTTGCGCTGTGTCTTTCCGCAGCGGTCGCCGGCTTCGCCGGAATGCTCTACACCTTGGTGATGGCGTTCGCGTCGCCGACATTCCTTGCCGTCCCCGTCAGTCTCTCGATCGTGATCTGGTCCGCGGTCGGTGGCCGCGCGTCGCTGCTCGGATCGGCGATGGGGGCGATCATCGTCACCGGCGTGCAAGGGAGCTTGTCGGACACACCGGCCTTTCTGGAGACCTGGACGCTCATCATGGGCGCGCTGTTCATCATCGTCGTTCTGTTCCTGCCGCGCGGACTGATCAGTCTGGTGGATCGAATTCCCCTTGGCGGCAGCGCGCGGCGCCGCGCCGCGGCGGCAACGGGTGCAGCCAGCAGGAGCGGCATCAATGCCGGCTAGGGCAGTGGCCACGACCGGGGCGATTCTCGAGCTGCGGGACATCACCGTCGAGTTCGCGGGGTTCGTCGCCATAGCCGGGCTGACCCTGGACGTGCATGAAGGCGAATTGCGCTGTCTCATCGGGCCGAACGGTGCCGGAAAAACGACGGCGCTGGATGTCATTTGCGGGAAGGTGAAGCCGGCGTCCGGCAAGGTCGTGCTCGGCGGCCGGGAGATCACGCGCCTCGAGGAGCACCAGATCGCGCGGCACGGGGTCGGGCGGAAATTCCAGGTACCGAGTGTATTCCGGGACCTCACGGTGCGGCAGAACATGGAAGTGGCGTTGTGCCGTGCACCCGGTGTGCTGGGCAATCTGTTCCGGTTCGGCAATTCCGGCGCCAGCGAACAGCTGGAGAAGCTGGCCGAACTCGTCGGGCTCGAGGAGGCGATGGATGTCGCGGCCGGCGCGCTATCGCACGGCCAGACGCAGTGGCTGGAGATCGCGCTGCTCCTCGCGCAGGACGCACGGCTGATCCTGATGGACGAGCCGACGGCGGGAATGACGGCCCATGAAACGGCGAAGACCGCGGAGCTGTTCAACAGGCTCAAGGGCAGACACACGCTCATCGTGGTCGAGCACGACATGGGGTTCATCAAGGAGATCAGCGACATCATCTCGGTGATGCACCAGGGCCGCCTTCTTGCCGAAGGCACCGTGCGAGAGATCGAGACGAACGCGGAGGTTCGGGCGGCGTATCTGGGTTCGGGAGGGATCAGCGGTGCTTGAGCTGGCTTCGGTGGATGCGTTCTATGGCAACATTCGCGCGCTGCAGGACGTCAGCCTCTCGGTCGATGCTGGCGAGTTCCTGGCCGTTCTCGGCCGCAACGGCGTCGGGAAAACGACGCTGATGCGCGCGATCCTGGGCCTGATGGACCGGACGACCGGCAGCATTCGCCTGGACTCACAGGAGATCGGGCGTTGGCGGACCGATCAGCGCGCGCGCGCAGGCATCGCCTATGTGCCGCAAGGGCGCGGTATTCTGCCGCGATTTTCCGTGCTCGATAATCTGCGGTTCGGATTGTTTGCGAACACCAAGGGACGACGCGAGATCGATGAAGGGGTGTTCGAGTTCTTCCCCGCGCTGCGCGAGCACCTCTCGCGGCTGGGCGGCAACCTGTCGGGCGGCCAGCAGCAGCAGCTCGCCATTGCGCGGGCGCTGATGGTTGAGCCGAAGGTGATGCTCCTCGACGAGCCGACGGAGGGCATCCAGCCGAACATTGTCGAGGAGATCGAGCACATCATCTCGCGGATCAATGCCGAGCGCGGCATCACCGTGATTCTCGTCGAGCAGAGCGTGAGCTTCGCGCGACGGGCAGCGCGGCGGTTCGTCATCATGAACAAGGGAAGCGTGGCTGCCGCGGGACCGACGGCGGAGCTCGATGATGGGCTCGTTCATCGGTACATGGCGGTTTGAGAGTGCCGGTCAGCCGCGCCGCGCCCTGACCAAAGCGACTTTGTCTTAACCAGGAGGAGTGTGATGCTTCACGGGGATATTTCCAGCAGCGCCGATACGGTCGGTGTTGCGGTCGTAAACTACAAGATGCCGCGCCTGCATACGAAGGCGGAGGTTCTCGAGAACGCGCGGAAGATCGGCGACATGCTGGTCGGCATGAAGCAGGGTCTGCCGGGGATGGATCTGGTGATCTTCCCGGAATACAGCACCCACGGCATCATGTACGACGCCAAGGAGATGTACGAGACCGCCGCCAGCGTGCCGGGCGAGGAGACGGAGATTTTCGCCGCGGCATGCCGCAAGGCGAAAGTCTGGGGTGTCTTTTCGCTGACGGGCGAGCGTCACGAGGAGCATCCCAACAAGGCGCCGTACAACACGCTGATCCTGATGAACGACAAGGGCGAGATCGTTCAGAAATATCGCAAGATCATGCCCTGGGTGCCGATCGAGGGCTGGTATCCCGGCAACTGCACCTTCGTGTCGGAAGGGCCGAAGGGCCTCAAAGTGAGCCTGATCATTTGCGATGACGGCAACTACCCGGAGATCTGGCGCGATTGCGCGATGAAGGGCGCCGAACTGATCGTTCGCTGCCAGGGCTACATGTATCCGGCGAAGGACCAGCAGGTGCTGATGGCCAAGGCGATGGCCTGGGCCAACAACACCTACGTTGCGGTGGCCAACGCGGCGGGGTTCGACGGCGTGTACTCGTATTTCGGGCACTCGGCGATCATCGGCTTCGATGGCCGCACGCTCGGCGAGTGCGGCGAGGAGGATTATGGCGTCCAGTACGCGCAGCTCTCGAAGTCGCTGATCCGGGACGCGCGGCGCAACATGCAGTCGGAAAACCATCTCTTCAAGCTGCTGCATCGCGGCTACACCGGCATGATCAACTCGCGCGAGGATGTGCGGGGCGAGGCCGCGTGCCCGTATGATTTCTACAAGAAGTGGATCACGGATCCGGAAGCGACCCGCGCCATGGTCGAGGCGATCACCCGCCCGACGGTGGGAACCGATGAGTGCCCGATCGAGGGCATTCCGAATCAGAAGACTGCCGCTCACCGCTGAACCGCGGCCCCCGGCGCGGCGCATCCGTGGCGCCGGGGGCTTGTTCGACCTCACCGGCCACGCCCACGCCGGGCGCGCCCAGGACAGCCTCGCCATGGACCTTTCCGGCTACCTGATCGAGCACGAGCCATATTATCGGCCAGTCGGCGACGAGATCGCACTGTTCGAGGCGGCATACGCCGCGCGCATGCCGATGATGCTGAAGGGCCCGACGGGGTGCGGGAAGACGCGGTTCGTCGAGTATATGGCGTGGCGTCTACGGCGGCCGCTGATCACGGTCGCCTGCCACGAGGACATGACCGCCTCGGACCTGGTCGGCCGGTTCCTGCTCGATGCGAACGGGACCGTCTGGCATGACGGGCCGTTGACCTTGGCCGTGCGCGCTGGCGCGATCTGCTATCTCGATGAAATCGTCGAAGCGCGCCAGGACACCACCGTCGTCATCCACCCGCTCACCGATGACCGCCGCGCGCTGCCATTGGAGAAGCGGGGCGAGATCATTCCCGCCCACCCGGACTTCGAACTCGTGATTTCGTACAATCCCGGCTATCAGAGCGTGCTCAAGGACCTCAAGGAATCCACCAAGCAGCGCTTCGGGGCGATCGAGTTCACCTATCCGGCGGCGTCGGTGGAGGCGGAGATCGTCGCCCATGAGGCCGGTATCGATCGCGCCGAGGCCGAACGGCTGGTGGCGATCGCCGAGCGGTCTCGCCGGCTGCGCGGGCATGGGCTCGATGAAGGGGCCTCGACGCGCACGCTGATCTACGCCGGCCGTCTGATCGCACGCGGCGTCGGGCTGGAAGCCGCATGCCAGGTCGCGCTCGTTCTGCCGATCACCGATGATCCGGACATCCGCGACGCACTCACCGCCGCTGTGGCTGCCTCGGTGCCTGGATGAGCGAGCCGGCGAGTGCGCCGCTCCGCGATTCGCTCGCGGGTCTTCTCACCGACCAGCCCGCACTCGGCGCATCCTTCGACCTGCTCTGGCGCCAGGCCGAGCGCGCGGTGCCCGCCGGCGCCCGGGAGTCGTGGATCGGCGCCTGCCGCGACATCGCCCAAGCGGGGCTCGGCACGGCGTGTCTGATCGCCTATCTGCGCCAGGCGCCGGGCTGCGCGAGCCTGCTCGGGGTGGGTCCGGCGATTGCGCTGGCCAACGCTGCGATCCGTGTCGGTGCCGTTGCCGGCTCCGGCGCGGCGCTGGCGCTGATTGCCGCGTCGGCCAAGGCGGCGCGCCTGCTCGACAGCGCGGAGGCTTTCCTCGACTGGCTCGGCGCCATCGAGCGCATCGCCACGCTGGCGCCGGATGTGCCCACGGTGCTGCTCGACCATACCGAGACCGTTCTCGGCCATCTCGGCGTGCGCGGCCTGGAGACATGGGCGACCAGCGGCATTCGCGCCGCCGGCGCGGATGCGGAGAAGCGCCGCCGCTTCTTCGCCCTCATCGATCCCTCCGCGCGAAGCTGGCTCGGACGCGGGGTGGAGGACTTGCATTTCAATGCCGTGGAACGGCGGATGCAGGCCTATCTCGCGGCGCTGTGGGACTGCCACCCGACCCTGCGCACAGCCTCCGGATCCGCGCTCGATCTGCCGCGGCGGACGAGTTTCGATGGCGCGCTGATCTTCGTGCCCGAGACCTACCGCGGCGTCGGCGGTGACAGGGCGGTGGCGTTGTTCCGTGCTGCGCTCGCGCATATTGCCGCGCATATGCGGTTCACGCGGGCGCGTTTCCCGCTGGGCACGCTCAAGCCGCTGCAGGTGGCGATCGTTTCGGCGCTGGAAGATGCGCGCGTCGAGCGGCTTGCCATCGCCGAGTTTCCCGGGCTGCGGCCGCTGTGGCTGCAGTTCCACAGCGCGGCGCCTCTGGGCGCGGTCACGGCGCCTGGCCTGATCGCCCGCCTTTCGCGCGCGTTGCTCGACGATACCTGCCATGACGGCCATGTCTGGGTGGAAAAAGGCCGATCACTGTTCGCGGAGCGTGCGCCCGGCGACCACGATGCCGCCAGCATCCGCAGGATCGGCAGTCTGCTCGGCAACGATCTCGGGCAGATGCGGGTGCAGTTCAACCCCCGCGCCTACGTCGTCGAGCCGCTCTATCGGGATGACAATCACGGCATCTGGGATTTCGGCGATGCATCCGCCAGCCCGGAATCCGCTGCGATGCAGGAGGCCGTGCGCCTCGAAACGGAGGAGCGCGGCGAAGGGCAGGCGGAGACGTCACCGGCCGAGCCCGCGGCGGAGGCCGGCCGTGCCCGGGCGCTCGCCGCTGTCGAGCAGGAAGCCGGGATCGAAGTCGCGCGCTATCCGGAGTGGGATTATTTCATCTCCCGGGAGCGGCCGGATTGGGCAACCGTGCTCGAATGGGAACCGCCGCTCGGCCGGGCGGATGTCGTTCCGCTGATCTACGCGCGCCATCGCGGCGTCGTGGACCGGCTCTCGGCGCTGATCCGGGCGGCGAAGGTCAGCCGGCCGGAACGGTTGCGCCGGCAGCCGGAAGGCGACCGGCTCGATCTCGAAGCCTGCATCGGCGCCGCGGTGGGGCGCCGGCATGGTGAGGCGCCGGACCCGCGCGTCTACATGACCATCGCCCGCCGCGGGCGCGATCTCACCACCCTGCTGCTGCTCGATATCTCGCAATCCACCGCGGATCGCATGCACGGGGTCGGCGCCACGGTGCTGGACTTGGAACGCGAGGCGACGGCGCTGCTCGCGCATGCGATGGAGGGCCTGGGTGATCCGTTTGCCATTCGCGCCTTCTGCTCGAATGGGCGGGATGAGGTGCGCTATTACCGCGTCAAGGATTTCGACCTGCCGTTCGGCTCGCGCGCGCAGCGCCACCTGGCTGGCCTTGTCCCGGGCTTTTCGACGCGCCTTGGCATCGCCATCCGTCATGCGGGGCATGAACTCGCGGCACGACGCAGCCACCGCAAGCTCCTGCTCGTCGTCACCGACGGCGAGCCCTCCGATATCGACATCGCCGACCGGCGCTATCTGGTCGAGGATGCCCGCAAAGCCATTCTCGGCCTGACGCACGCTGGCATCGACACGTTCTGTGTCGGTCTCGACGCGGGCGGCGACAGCTACCTGGCGCGGATGTTCGGGCGGCGCAATGTGCTCCAGATGGACCGCATCGAACGCCTGCCGGAGCGGCTGCCGGCGCTGTACCTGAAGCTGACGGCCTGAACGGATGCGGTGGGCGGCCGGATGCCGTAGAGTGCGCCCGCAGTGAGGGGGACGGGCCGAAAACAATAGGGCAACGGGAGGCATCGATGCGTCTGCAGGGGAAGGTCGCGATTGTCGTCGGTGCCGGGCAGAGTCCGGGCGAGGGGATGGGCAACGGCCGCGCGACGGCGCTGCGGTTTGCCGAAGAGGGCGCCAAGGTTCTCGCCGTGGATCGCGACCTCGTGTCGGCCGAAGAAACCGTCGCCGCCTTCGTGGAACGCTCGCGATCACGCGTGGGCGGTGCCAGTCCGCCGGCGGACGGCGGCGCGTGTGTCGCGCACGCCGCCGACGTCACGCAGGAGCCCGCTCTGGCAGCGGCGATCACCGCGGCGTACGCGCGCTGGGGCCGTCTCGACATCATGCATTACAATGTCGGTGTCAGCCTTGCCGGCGGCGATGCCGGACCACTCGACATCACCGAGGAGGCATTCGATGCGGTTTTCCGACTCAATCTCCGCGGCTATGTCATGGCCTGCAAGCACGCTCTGCCGGTGCTGCGCGCGCAGGGGTCCGGCGTGATCCTCGCAATCTCATCAGTTGCCGCCTGGGCCGACTATGCCTACGTCGCCTACAAGGCGAGCAAGGCGGCGATGATCGCCTTCACGCAGCAGCTCGCGGTGCAGAATGCACCCCACGGCATTCGCGCCAACGTGATTCTGCCCGGGTTGATCGATACACCGATGGCGGTGGATACGCGCGCCAGAGCGAGCGGCAAGACCCGCACTGCGGTGGCGGCCGAACGGGATGCGCGCGTTCCTCTGCGGGGCGGAATGGGCAATGCGTGGGATGTCGCCAATGCCGCGCTGTTCCTGGCCTCGGATGAGGCCCGATTCATCACCGGCGTCGCCTTGCCCGTGGATGGCGGCACGCTGGCGCGCATCGGATAGCGGGCGCGCATCAGCGAAAATCCCGAGGGATGCAACGCGATGCGGTCATCGCTGGATCACGTGGAGATCGCCCAACAATTGCATCCACCCATTACGCCGCGACACCGCAATTTGCGAGTTGACAGCGAAACAGCCACGCGTAATCGTTGGCGCACCGGCTGCGTGATTGCAGACAATCACCCCCGGCGCAGAGCAGGGCATCAGCGTCGCTGCCCAATCGTGATGACAAGCGCAATCGTGACGTAGCGAACGGCGGAGCCGCTCGGCGCGGACATGCCGTTATTCACCATCCCGGGGGATGAGGCGGAGGGAACGATGGCGACCGACGAATTGCACTGGATGGAGTTGACGGAGCTCACGCGCCGCATCCACGCGCGCGAGGTCTCGCCGGTCGAAGCGACCGAGGCGCAGCTCGCCCGGATCGAGAAACTCGATGACGGGCTCAAGAGTTTCGCGCTGCTGATGGCGGAGTCCGCGCGCGCGGAGGCAAGGGCCGCGGAGAGCGAGATCATGCGCGGCGAAATCCGCGGTCCGCTGCATGGCGCGCCCATCGCGGTGAAGGATCTATGCTGGACCAAGGGTGTTCCGACCGCGGCGGGCATGCCGATCCACAAGGATTTTCGCCCCGATCAGGACGGCACCGTCGTGCGCCGGCTGCGCGAAGCGGGCGCCGTGGTGCTCGGCAAGCTGCAGCTCACGGAAGGAGCATTCGCCGACCACCATCCGGCAATCACTCCGCCGGTGAACCCGTGGAACGCGGCCCACTGGTCGGGCGCTTCGTCGTCCGGTTCCGGTGTCGCTACGGCGGCCGGGCTCTGCTTCGGCTCGATCGGGTCGGATACCGGCGGCTCGATCCGGTTTCCGTCTGCCGCCAACGGGGTCACCGGACTGAAGCCGACCTGGGGCCGTGTCAGCCGGTTCGGCGCCTTCGAACTCGCGGCGACCCTCGATCATCTGGGCCCGATGACGCGAAGCGCCGCCGACGCCGCGGCCATGCTGGGCGCGATCGCCGGCCCGGATCCGCACGACCCGACGGCCAGTCAGGAGCGCGTGCCCAATTATCTGGCGGGGATCGGGCGCGGGCTCAAGGGGATCCGCGTCGGCCTCGATGCGGACTGGAACCATCGGGGCGTCGACGACGCGGTGGCCCGATCGGTCGCGGCGGCGATCGCCGTGCTCCGCGGCCTGGGCGCCGAGATCCGGGAGGTCCGGTTTCCCAACGCCGAGGCCGTGATTGCCGACTGGATTCCCCATTGCGCGGTGGAGACGGCCGTTGCGCACGAGGCGACGTACCCGTCGCGCAAGACCGAGTATGGCCCGGCGCTCGCCGGCCTGATCGAAGCGGGCCGCGCGCTCAGCGGGTTCGACTACCAGAAGATCATTCTGCGCCGGAACGACTTCCGCGGGGCCGTGGCGGCGCTGTTCGAGACGATCGATCTCCTCGTGGTGCCCGCACAGCCTTTCGCGTCGCCAACCCTCGCCACGATGGCAACGCTTGGCCAGGATCCGGCCATGCTGATGGCGCTTCTGCGCTTCACCTGCCCGTTCGACATGACCGGAAGCCCGACGATCACAATGCCATGTGCCTTCACCGAGGCGGGCACGCCGCTGGGCTTCCAGCTGGTGGCGCGCCACATGGGTGAGGACCTGCTCTGCCGTGCCGGATACGCCTATCAGCAGGCGACGGACTGGCATCACCGCCATCCGGAGCTGCACTGAACGCGCTGCACGCATCACACGATATTCGGGAGCACTGCGATGAAAAGACGTAGTCTTATCGCCGGCGCGGCGACGCTGCCGCTGGTTGCATTTGTCCGGGACCGAACAGCCCGCGCCGCGACACCGCTCAAGATCGGGTTGCTGGAGGACGTGTCTGGCGACCTTGCCATCTTCGGCATACCGAAACTGCACGGCTCGCAGCTCGCGGTGGAAGAGATCAACGCGGCCGGCGGAATCATGGGGCGGCCCATCCAACTCATGCATCTCGACCCGCAAGGAGACAATGCGCGCTACCAGGAGTTCGCTCGGCGTCTGCTGCAGCGCGAGAAGGTGGACGTGCTGATCGGCGGCATCACCTCGGCCTCGCGCGAGGCGATCCGCCCGATCGTCGATCGGGCCGATGCGTTCTACATCTACACGAACCAGTACGAGGGCGGTGTCTGTGACGCCAATATGGTCAGCGTCGGCGCGGTCCCCGAACAGCAGATCGCGACGCTGGTTCCCTACATGGTCGAGAAGTTCGGCAAGCGGGTCTACACCGTCGCGGCCGACTACAATTTCGGCCATCTTTCGGCGGAATGGGGGCGCAGCGTCCTGAAGCCGCTCGGCGCCGAGGTCGTCGGCGAGGAGTTCATCCCGCTTGGGGTCTCGCAGTTCGCGCAGACCATCCAGAACATCCAGAAGGCGCGGCCGGACTGGCTGTACATGCTGAATGTCGGTGCGGCCCAAAACTCGTTCTTCGAGCAGGCGGCGGCGGCGAAACTCAACCTGCCGATGGGAAGCCCGATCAAGATCATGCTGGGGTTCGAGCACAAATTGTTTCCGCCGCCGGCGCTCGCGAACATGTACGCAACCGCCAACTGGTTCGAGGAACTGGATACGCCGGAGGCGGATGCGTTCAAGAAGCGCTGGCACGCAAAATTTCCCAACGAGACCTACATCAATGACATGGGCTACAACGCCTATGTCGCGGTATACATGTACAAAATGCTTGCGGAGCGCGCGAAATCGACCAAGAAGGAGGAGCTTCGCAAGGTCATCGCGACCGGCAATGCGGGGATCGATGCGCCGGAAGGGCATATCACCATCGATCCGAAGAGTCAGCACACGTCGCACCGTATGCGGCTGCTGCGGGTCGATGAGCATCATGCGGTCCATGTCGTGAAGGATTTCGGCGTGATCGAGCCCTACTGGCTCGGGCAGGTCGGGTGTGATCTGACGAAGTCGGACCCGAAGGAACAATACACGCCGGACCATCTGCCGAAGAAGGGATGAAGCGGCGGGGGAGGTGAGCGGGGCGCGCCTGCGCCTCACTCCGGGAGTGGGTCGGGTCCATGGTCGGGCCCGGCTCCTCAACCCGGGGGCGTCCGTGGCACGAACGTTCTGTCGTGATGAGGCGTAATGTCCGGCGATCTCTTCTCGTACATCTACCAGTTTGCCGACGTCTTCGCTTTCCTCGTGCTGTCGGCCGCGGGGCTGGCGATCATCTTCGGGATGATGGGCATCATCAACATGGCGCATGGTGAGTTCATCATGTGCGGTGTCTACGTGACGTCGGCGACGTACCACATGGGCCTGCCCCTGGTGCTCGCCCAGGCCTGCGGGACGGCGGCCGCCGGCCTCGTGGGGGTGGTGCTCGAATATCTCGTGATCAGGCCACTCTACGCCCGCCCGCTCGACTCGCTGCTGGTCACGCTCGGCGTGAGCCTCATTGCGACGCAGGGCACACTCGTCATACTCGGCTCCACGTTCCCCGGGATCGGCACGCCGCTCGGCAGCTTTGATGTCGGTGCCTATACATTTTCAACCTACCGCATGGTTCTGTTCGCCGCCGCCATCGGTGTGCTGGGCTTCGTCTATGTCTTGTTCATGCGCACCGGCTTCGGCGTGCAGGCCCGGGCGACGATGCAGAACGCGGCGATGGCCCGCGCTCTGGGTGTACCGACGAGCCGGATCTACGCGCTCAGTTTTGGCATCGGCGCTGCCCTCGCGGGCCTGTGCGGCGCGCTCTACGCGCCGACGATGAATCTCATCCCGACGATGGGCGCGGGCTTCATCGTCGAGGCGTTCGTCACCGTCGTCGTCGGTGGCGCAAGCGTGCTGCTCGGGACGGCGCCCGCCGCGGCGGTGCTGGCGATCATCCGGTCGGGCTTGAACGCCTGGTATGGGCAGGTGATCGGCCAGATCGGGCTGCTGATCGCCGTGATCCTGATCGTGCGCGTGCTGCCGAGCGGTTTCTCCGGCTGGCTGGCGCGGCGCAGCGCGAGCTGACGGACAGAGGGGAAAGCATGTTCCAGCGCCTGAATGGGCCGCAAACGCTCGGCAACGGCCGCGGCTTCTGGATCGGCGCGCTCGCCGTGTTCGCCGTTGCGGTCGCCTTCCCCGCGGTTGCGGATCCCTATGATGTCGGAAATTTCGCCTACTTCCTGATCTGGATTTTCATGGCGCTCGGGCTGTGCCTCATGTGGGGCTATGGCGGCATGCTCTCGTTCGGGCAGACCTTCTTCTTCGGGCTTGGCGGCTATGGCTACGGGGTGATCGAGATCAATATCGGCGCTGCGCACGGCGGCAGCCTCGCGGCGCTGGTTCTCGCCGTTTCGGTCGCGGCGCTGGCCGCAGCGATCCTCGGCTACTTCATGATCTATGGCCGTATCGGCGGCGTCTTTTTCGGCATCGTGACCCTTTCGACGACGCTCGCGCTGGCCGCATTCGTCGGCCAGACGGCCGGCCCCGAATGGACGGTGGGGACGGCGCGCCTGAACGGGTTCAACGGAATGCAGGGCATGTCGCCGCTGCAATTGCCATGGTTCGGGCGGGACATCGACCTGGAGGAGAGCGCGCTCTATTACTTCCTGCTGGTGCTGCTCGCGGCGACGTATGTCGGGCTGCGCCTGCTCGTGAATTCCCGGTTCGGCAATGTTCTGGTGGCGATCCGGGAGGATCCTCAGCGGGCGGAGCTGCTGGGCTATGATGTGCGGCGCTACCAGCTGGTGACGTTCGTCATCGGAAGCCTGCTCGCCGGCCTGAGCGGCGCGCTCTATACCGCCTGGGGGCAGTTCATTACGCCGTCGAGCATCGGCTTGCCGGCCGCGGCGATGCCGATCGTGTGGGTCGCGTTCGCCGGGCGCTCCGACCTCACGGCGACCTTCGTCGGCACATTCGTTCTACTCTTCGCGTTCCAGACGATCACGATCTATAGCGAGCAATCCGCGCTCGTCCTGATGGGACTTCTGTTGGTGGCGACGGTGCTGTTCGCACCGCGCGGATTGATGGTTGGCGTGGGCCAGTCATTGACGCGCTCCTTCGCCAAGCGTGGCGGCTGACCATGGCGGCATTGCTCGAAATTCGCGCGCTGAGCCGGACGTTCGGGGGGTTGTTCGCCGTCTCCGACGTCGATCTCGACGTCAATCCGGGGGAGATTCACTGCCTGATCGGGCCGAACGGGGCGGGAAAGAGCACGCTCTTCAAGCTCGTGATGGGAACCTATACTCCGACGCACGGCTCCATTCGGTTCGATGGCGAGGACATCACGCAGATGCCGCCGTTCCGGCGCGTGAATCTCGGCATGAGCATCAAGATGCAGGCGCCAAGCGTCTTTCGTGCGCTGCCGGTGTGGCAGAATGTCCACATCGCGCTGCAGCGCCGGGTTCCTCGCCGCTTGCTGGCGGCGGAGGAGGGAAGGTTGCTCGATCTGCTCGGGCTGGCGGCGGAGGCAGCGCGCCCCGCTGGCGAGCTATCGCACGGGCAGCAGCAATGGCTCGAGATCGGGATGGCCTTGGCATTGCAGCCCAAATTGCTGCTTCTCGACGAGCCGACGGCAGGCCTGTCCCCCGAGGAGACGTTCCGCACCGGCGAATTGGTGAAGCGGCTCGCGCAGGCGGGCATGACGGTCATGGTGGTCGAGCA
This sequence comes from Pseudomonadota bacterium, assembly GCA_021845595.1. GTDB lineage: Bacteria > Pseudomonadota > Alphaproteobacteria > Acetobacterales > Acetobacteraceae > JAJZVV01. The sequence goes on from JAJZVV010000002.1 coordinate 260,056, forward strand.
CGACATGGATTTCGTGCGGCAGATCGCGACCCGGGTGACCGTTCTGCATCTGGGCAAAATCTTCGCCGAGGGCAGCGTTGAAGCCATTGTCGCGGATCCGGCGGTCGCCGAAATCTACCTGGGAACCCCGCATGCCAATGCCGATTCTTGAGGTTGCCGGGCTATGTGCCCGCTACGAGGCAACGCCGGTGCTGCGCGGCGTCGATCTGGTCGTGCAGAAGGGGGAAATCGTCGCCTTGATCGGACGCAACGGCGTTGGCAAGACGACGATGATGCGGTGCCTGATCGGGCTGTTGAGCGCCGAGTCGGGCACAATCGAGTATCAAGGGCGCGATGTCACGCGGCTCGGTGCCGATGGGCGGGCGCGGCTCGGCATCGGCTACATCCCGCAGGGCCGCGAGGTCTTCCCGCGCATGACCGTCGAGGAAAATCTCCGGGTCGGTGAGATGATCGGGCGGCAGCGTGGCGCGGTCGATCGTGGCCGCGTCTTCACCTATTTCCCCATCCTGGAGGAACGGAGGCGGCAACTTGCCGGCACGCTCTCGGGTGGTCAGCAGCAGATTCTCGCCATCGGCCGGGCGCTCGTCGGCAATCCGGCGCTGATCCTGCTCGATGAGCCGTCCGAGGGGATCCAGCCATCCATCGTGCAGATGATCTGCCGTGTGCTGCGGGCCATCCGTGACGATCTCGGCACGACGATCCTGTTCGTCGAACAGAATCTCGATACGATTCTGACCATCGCCGAGCGCGGCTACGTCATGGAGAAGGGCCGCATCGCGGCCGAGATCCCGCGTGGGGACATTTCACAGTCGAACGTCCGCAAGCATCTGCTGCTGTGAGGTGCCCGGGCGCCGCGGACAATCTCAGTGGTAATGCGCGCCCGCCCGCACCTTGCCGCGGAACACCCAGTAGGCGTAGCCGACATAGGCGAGAATGATCGGCAGCAGCACCACCGCGCCCACCAGCAGGAACGCCTGGCTCGCGGCCGGGGCCGCGGCGTCGCGAATGCTGATGGAAGGCGGCACCATCATCGGAAAGACACTGATGCCGAGGCCCGCGTAGCACAGCACGAACCAGGCCAGTGCGGCGAGAAACGGCGTCACCTCGTGGCGGCGGGCGAGGCCGCGCCAGAACAGCACGGCCGCCAGCGCGACCAGGATCGGCACCGGGCTGGTGAGCAGAATCCCCGGCCAGCCGAACCAGCGATCCCGGAACGCCGGGTTCAGCATCGGCGTCCACAGGCTCACCACCACGATCAGGCCGAGCAGCGCCGCGCCCAGCCGGCCGGCGGCGCGGCGGCAGCGCGTCTGCAGATCGCCCTCCGTGCGCCAGATCAGCCAGGTGGCGCCGAGCAGCGCGTAGCCAACGACCAGCGCCACGCCGCACAGCACGGTGAACGGGGTCAGCCAGTCCCACCAGCCGCCGGCGTAGTGGCGGCCCTCGACGCGGATGCCCTGCAGCAGCCCGCCGAGTGCCAGCCCCTGGCACAGCGCCGCCACCGTCGAGCCCAGCGCGAAGGCGAAATCCCACGCAAGCCGCCCGCCCGCGCTCGCCGCCTTGAAGCGGAACTCGAAGGCGACGCCGCGGAAGACCAGCGCCAGCAACATGCCGATGATCACCGGGTAGAGCGCCGGCATGATCACCGCGTAGGCCAGCGGGAACACCGCGAACAGCCCGCCGCCGCCGAGCACCAGCCAGGTCTCGTTGCCATCCCAGACCGGCGCCACCGAGTTCACCATCACGTCGCGCTCGTCCTCGCCGCGCTCGCGCCAGAACAGGATGCCGACGCCGAGATCGAAGCCGTCCAGCAGCACATAGGCGAGCACGGCGACCGCGATCAGCGCCGCCCAGATCATCGGCAGATCGAGCGTGCTCATGGCGCGGCCTCCGTCGCCGGGTCGAGCTGTCCCGCCGGTCCGGGCGCGAGGCCGGCGGTGCGCGTCGGCGCCGTCGGCGGCGGCCCGCTCTCCCCGGGCAGCGGCGGGCGGCCCATCATGCGCAGTAAAATCGTGATGCCGGCGGCATAGACGATGGCATAGACCACGACGAACCCGGCCAGCGACGCCGCCACCCCCGGGGCTCCGACCGGCGAGAGGCTGTCGGCGGTGCGCAGCAGTCCATAGACCGTATAGGGTTGGCGGCCGACCTCGGTCACCGTCCAGCCCGAAAGCAAGGCGAGGAACCCCGCCGGCGTCATCGCCAGCATCGCCCAGTGCATTGCCCGGCAATCGAAGAGACGCCCGCGCCAGCGCAGCCAGAGTCCGGCCAGACCCAGCGCGAGCATCAGGAACCCGAGCCCGACCATGATCCGGAACGCGAAAAACACCGGCGCCACCGGGGGGCGATCCGCTGCCGCCCATGCCTTCAGGCCCTTGATGGTGCCGGACCAGCTATGGGTGAGGATGAGCGAGCCGAGATGGGGAATGGCGATCTCGGCCCGGTTGCGCGCGGCGGTCTCGTCGGGCAGGCCGAACAGCACCAGCGCTTCGCCGGCACCCTCGGGCGGCGTCTCCCAATCGCCCTCCATCGCGGCCACCTTGGCCGGCTGGTACTCGAGCGTGTTGAGCCCGTGCATATCGCCGGCGAGAATCTGCAACGGCGTGGCCAGCAGCGCCATCCACAGTGCCATCGCGACCATGGTCCGCACCGCCTCGCCGCCGCGTTCGCGCAGGAGATGGTAAGCGCCGACGCCGCCGACCAGGAACGCCACCGACAGATAGGCGGCCAGCACCATGTGGACGAAACGGTAGGGGAAGGACGGGTTGAAGATCACCGCCCACCAATCCGCCGGCAGATACTGCCCGTTGGCGCCGAGCGAGTAGCCGGCCGGCGTCTGCATCCAGGAATTCACCACCAGGATCCAGAACGCGCTGAACAGGGTGCCGCCGGCGACCATCACGGTGGCGAGGAAATGCGCGGTGCGCCCGACGCGGCGCTCGCCGAACAGCATGATGCCGAGGAACCCGGCCTCGAGAAAGAACGCCGTCAGCACTTCGTAGCCCATCAGCGGGCCGACGACCGGGCCGGATCTGTCGGCGAAGGCGCCCCAGTTGGTGCCGAACTGGTAGGACATCGGCACGCCGGAGACCACGCCCATGGCGAAGCCGACGGCGAAAATCTTCAGCCAGTACCGGAACAGGTCATGATAGACGGCGCGCCCGGTGCGCAGCCACAGCCCCTCCAGCACCATCAGATAGCTGGCGAGCCCGATCGAGAAGGCCGGGAAGACGATGTGAAACCCGACGGTGAAGGCGAACTGCATCCGTGCCAGGTGCGCCGCATCGAGCCCGAGCATGAGACACCTCCCGCTGCCGCCCCATCATGCTATCCAGCCGCGGCCCCGGCGCGGCGGAGCGGAACCGCTCAGCCCGCTCGCACCAGCCCGAGCATGGGCCCGACGCCCGCGCTGTCGGGCAGGATTTGCGCCAGGGCAGTCTCGGCCAGCCCGAGATGGGCCGCAAGCATGCCTTTGATCAGTGCCCGCAGGTCCGTCGTCGGCTGCAGGTCGCGCTCCTCGAACAAGGCCGGTTCGGACAATCCGGGCCAGTCGCCCAGCACGCGCCCGCCGGCGATGGCGCCGCCGGCGGCGAACGCGACCGTGCCGGTGCCGTGATCGGTGCCCTTGGTGCCATTGGCGCGCACCGTCCGGCCGAACTCGGTCAGCGCCAGCACCGCCGTGCCGGCCCACGCCGGCCCGAGCCCGGCTTTCAACGCCACGATGCCGGCATCGAGCTGGCGCAGCGGCTGGACCAGGCGCGCATTCTGGTCCGCATGCGTGTCCCAGCCGCCGATTTCGAGCGCGGCGATGCGCGGCCCGTCGGGCGCAGCCAGCAGTTCGGCCGCTGCGGCGGCGAGTGCGGGGAAGGTGTTGCGCTCGCGCATCGACGCGGCGCCCTCCTCGTCCATCACCCGCTCGGCGAAGCCGCGGCTGCGCAGCCCCTCGGCGATGGCCGGCCCGAGCACCGGGTCGGCGCGGTTGAGGGCGGCCAGCCGGGCATAGAGATCGGGTGCCGGCGCGCCGAAGCGGCTTGGCGCCCAGTTCGCGACCCGTGCCGGCCCCTCGAGAAGCAGCGGCATCGCCGTCCCAACGGCTACCGCCTGGCCAACCGCGCCGCCGCGCGCCGGTGGCGACGGGAGCGCGAGGACGGTCCGGTTCAGCCAACCGCTGTCCAGACGCTGCGCGGCGCCGCTTTCGAGATCGTCCTGCGCCTCGAAATGGCTGCGGCTGCGCCACGGGCCGGCGGTGGCGTGCAGGATCAGGGCCTCGCCGTTGCGATAGAGCCCGTGCAGCCCGCCGAGCGCCGGATGCAGGCCGAACCTGCCGCCGAGATCGAGCAGGCCCTCGGCCTGGCCGGGTTCGGGCAGCAGCAGCGGTCCGCGCCAGCGGGCGATGGCCGGGTCGCCATAGGGCTGCACCGCGGCGAGACCATCCAGCGCGCCGCGCAGAAGAATGACGACGAGACGCCGGTCCGTGCCGGCCGGGGCGACGGCGAGCGATGCGGGGCCCAGGGAGACCGCGGCCGTGAGACCGAGCAACGCCGTACGCCGGTTCAGGATCATGTCATCGCCTCTGGAATTCCGGCGAGCCGAGGAACAGTGTCAGCGCATCGCGGCGCGAGCCGGCGCGTTCCATGGCCGCACGGGTCTCGGGCCGCAGGAGAGGGCCGAGCGTCGTCGCGGCGAGCCGGACCGGGTCTGTGCCCGCGGCGCGGCCGCTGACGGCATGGGCCCAGTCGATGCGGCGCATCAAGAGCTCCGGCGCCGCCCAGTCGGTCGCGCGGTCGGGCCAGCCATTGGGCAGCGGCGGCATCCACAGCGGCTCGCCGAGCCCGCCGAGAACGGCATGGATGTCCGGCATCGTGTCCTCGCCGAGATCGAGGGCGCGGGCGCAGGCGACGACGAAATCGAGCGGCGTGCGCAGCTTGGTCAGCGGCTGCCAGGCGGCGGGTTCGGCCATCACCGCCAGCGCCGCGGCGCCGAGATCGCCGCCGGTCTCGGCGAGCCGCGACGCGATCCTCTCGACCGCGTCCGCGGGCGGCGCATCGGCGATGAAATGCGTCGCCAGCTTGCCGGCGAGGTGGCGGTAGGTTGCGGGATGAGTGGCGAGGAGGGCGAGCGCCGCCCGCCCGCCGGCCTCGCCATCCTCGAACCGGCGCCCGAGCAGCGTCTGGGCGCCCGGCTCGTGGGCGCCGGCGCGGAACAGAAAGCCGGGCTCCGGGCCTTGCAGATCGATCGACCAGCCGGTGAGGATGCGCGCGAAGCTGGTGACGTCGGCCTGGGTGAAGCCGCCATCGGCGCCGAGCGTGTGCAGTTCCAGACATTCGCGCGCCAGATTTTCGTTCATCCCGCGCCCCGTGCGCAGCCCCGCCGGACTGTCCGGGCCGACCGAGCCGACATTGTCGAGATAGATCAGCATCGCCGGATGGCGCATGACGGCGAGGAGCATGTCGCCAAAGCGGCCGGTGACGTGCGGGCGGATGGCCTCGCGCAGATAGGCGCCGGCAACGGCGGCGACGCCGCCATGGCGCAGGCTCACGGCGAAATGGTTGCCCCAGAACCAGACCAGACGCTCGCGGAACGGCGCCTCGGTCGCCATCGCCGCCTGCATCTGAGCGGCGGTCTCGGCGCGGAGCAGATCGCGCACGCGCGTCGGGGCGGCGGGCAGGTTTTCGCGCCGCATGGCGCGCTCCTCGCGCAGCGTGGTCAGGCATGCGGCGCTGTCGGGGAGCGCGGGGAAGCGGATCGGGTCCGGCGCTTCGATCTGCTGGCGCAGCCACGCCCTCGGGTCGGCGGGAGCGGGTTCGGCTCCCTTGCGGCCAAGGCCGAAGCGAACGAGGGCATGCGCCGCGTCGATCTCCATCGCCGCCGTGTAGCCCCGCCCCGGGCCGGCTGCACGTGAGAAAGCGGTAATGGCCGAACAACTTGCGGCCTCCCGACGCGTCGCCCTTGCATTTCCGGGCGCGCTGCCGCATATGCCCGCTGCTTCTGCCGGGCAGGCGGGTGCCGGATCCTCCGGTTTCGACGTGTGGGGGTTCAGCCGACCAGGGCCGGGCGATCAGTTGCTGCAACGCCACCGGGCGCGCGGGCATGGTCTCGCGGCGCCCGTTCCGGTATGGAGGATGACCCGTGTCAGAGACGCCGCTTGCCAGGATCCGCAATATCGGGATCACCGCCCATATCGACGCCGGCAAGACGACGACCACCGAGCGCATCCTGTATTACACCGGCGTGTCCTACAAGATCGGCGAGGTGCACGAGGGCAACACCACCACCGACTACATGGAGCAGGAGCGCGAGCGCGGCATCACCATCACCTCCGCCGCCGTCACCTGCGAGTGGAAGAACAACCGCATCAACATCATCGACACGCCCGGCCACATCGATTTCAACATCGAGGTGAACCGCTCGCTGCGCGTGCTGGATGGCGCGGTGTTCATCATCGAAGGCGTGGCCGGCGTGCAGCCGCAGTCCGAGACCAACTGGCGCCTGGCCGACCGCTACAACGTCCCGCGCATCATCTTCATCAACAAGCTCGACCGCACCGGCGCCGATTTCTTCCGCGCCTTCGCGACGCTGAAGGACAAGCTCGACATCGTCGCGCTGCCCCTGCAGCTGCCGATCGGCATCGAGGACAAGTTCGAGGGCGTGGTCGATCTCGTCGAGATGAAGGCGATCATCTGGGAGGGCGGCGAGCTCGGCGCCAAGTACCATGATGCGCCGATTCCCGCCGACCTGCTCGAACAGGCCAAGGAATATCGCCAGAATCTGCTCGACACCGCGCTCTCGGTCGACGACGCGGCCATGGAGGAATATTTCGAGCACGGCGACGTCGGCATCGAGACGCTGAAGCGCTGCATCAAGGCCGGCACCATCACCGGCGCGTTCCGTCCGGTGCTGTGCGGCACCGCCTTCAAGAACAAGGGCGTGCAGCCGCTGCTCGACGCGGTGGTGGACTATCTGCCCTCGCCGGTGGACGTGCCCGGCATCAAGATCGCGGCCGAGGAAGGCGAGGACGAGACCGCCGACCGCCGCCGCATCAAGGCCGACCCGGCCGCGCCGTTCGCCGGCCTGGCCTTCAAGATCATCAACGACAAGTACGGCACGCTGACTTTCGTGCGGGTCTATTCCGGCACGCTGCGCTCCGGCGATTCCGTCCTCAACACCACCAAGGGCCATCGCGAGCGCATCGGGCGGATGTTCCAGATGCACGCGGACAAGCGTGCCGAGATCAAGGAAGTCTCGGCCGGCGACATCGCCGCCTTCGTCGGGCTCAAGGATACCGGCACCGGCGACACGCTGGCGGCGAACGAGGACCCCGTGGTGCTGGAGCGCATGGCCTTCCCGGTGCCGGTGATCGACATCTCGGTCGAGCCGCGCAACAAGGAATCGATCGAGAAGATGTCCCTCGGGCTGCAGAAGCTGGCCTCCGAGGACCCCTCGCTGCGGCTGCGCACCGACCAGGAGACCGGCCAGACCATCCTCTCCGGCATGGGCGAGCTGCATCTGGAAATCATCATCGACCGGCTCAAGCGCGAGTACAACGTCGAGGCCAATATCGGTGCCCCGCAGGTCGCGTATCGTGAGACGATCAGCCGGCCGCATACCGAGATCTACACCCACAAGAAGCAGTCTGGCGGGTCCGGCCAGTACGCGGAGGTGAAGATCGTCTTCGAGCCGCTGGACCGCAACGGCGGCGTCGTGTTCGAGAACAAGGTTGTGGGCGGTTCGGTCCCGAAGGAATACATTCCGGCGGTCGAGAAGGGCATCCGCGTGCAGGCCGAAAGCGGCGTGCTCGCCGGCTTCCCCACCGTCGATTTCAAATACACGCTGGTCGATGGCAAGTATCACGACGTCGACTCGAGCGCGCTGGCCTTCGAGATCGCGGCCAAGGCCTGCTTCCGCGACGGCATGAAGAAGGCCGCGCCGATCATTCTCGAGCCGGTGATGGACGTGGAGATCACCACCCCGCAGGACCATGTCGGTGACGTGGTCGGCGACGTCAACCGCCGCCGCGGCATGATCCAGAACCAGGAGAGCTCGGGCTCGACCGTGATCGTGCGCGCCCATGTTCCCCTCAAGGAGATGTTCGGCTACATTTCCGACCTCAGGAGCATGACCAAGGGGCGCGCTTCGTTCACGATGCAGTTCCATCACTACGATCCGGTGCCGCGCAACATCGCCGAAGAGATCATGGCGAAGAGCGCCTGATGGAGGTCTGATGCAGGAGCCGCGTCTGCACTGGATGCGGGGGCATGCGGTCGAGGAAGCGGGGGCGGCGCGGGCCCTCGAATGGATAGGTCTGGACGACGCGGGCGAACCCATTGCCCGCGTCGTTCGCATTCTGGGGCCGGTTTCAGCCGGCTGGCGCCACTACCGGGCGGTGGCGCTCGATACCGAGGCGCGCGTCGTGCAGCTGCGCCCGCCGCCGCCGGAAGGGGCCTTCTGGCTCGCCTGTGTCGGCGGGCGCGTGGTCGGCCGCGCCGCGCTGCCGCTGCAGGCGGTCCGCCGGGTCGAGGCCGCGCTCGGCGATTGATACGGTCGGCGCCTTCGGCCGACCGTATCGCGCGCAGGGTTGGCGTGGCGGCTGCGCGCAAAGTCGAGACCATACCGGCGGCGCGCCAGCCGAACGACGAGTTATCAATTCGCGCCGGCGGTATGAGGCGGCGTCACCCGGTGACGAGCGCGCAGCCGCCCTCCGCGAGCGGCCGGAATGCCTCGTCCGCCGGGATGGTGGCGGTGAGCGCGTAGCAGTCCCAGGCGCTGCGGCTTTCGGCCGGCGACTTCACCCGGAACAGATAGGCGGGGTGGATTTTCCGCCCGTCGGCGCGGATCAGGCCGGCGCCGAACGCGTCGTCGTCGGTCGGCGTGTGCTTCATCGCCGCCACCATCGCCCGGCCGGAAGCCTTGGCCTGAGCCGCGCCGAGCGTGCTCGCGACTTTGAGGTAGTTCAGCACCGCCGAATAGACGCCGGCCTGGATCATGTTGGGCATCGCCCCGCCGGGCATGGTCGGCCCGACCCGGCGGGCGAGGGCGCGGGTGCGGTCGTTGAGGTCCCAATAATAGGTCTCGCATAGCGAGAGGCCCTGCGCGATGTCGAGCCCGAGCGCGTGGATCTCGGTCACGAACACGATCATGCCGGCGAGCCGCGTGCCGTTGGCGGTGACGCCGAATTCATGCGCCTGCTTGACGCAATTGATCAGATCGTGCCCGGCATTGGCGAAGGCCAGCACTTTGGCGCCCGAAGCCTGGGCCTGCAGCAGGAAGGACGAGAAATCGCTGGTGCCGGGAAACGGATAGGCCACCGTGCCGAGCACCTTGCCGCCGGACTGGCGGACGAAATTCGCCGTGTCGCGCTGCAGCGTCTGGCCGAACGTGTAGTCGGCGCTGACGAAAAACCAGCTGTCGCCACCCGTCTTCACCATGGCGCTGCCGATCGAGTGCGCGCACATCCAGGTGTCGTAGGTCCAGTGGATCAGGTTCGGGCTGCAGCGCTTGCCGGTGAGGTCGGAGGAGGCCGCGCCGGTGTTGAGCTGCACCTTGTCCTTCTCGCGGGCCACCGCATCGCAGGCCAGCGCGATGGCGCTGTTGTTGATCTCGGTGATCATGTCGACGCCATCGCGGTCGAACCATTCGCGCGCGATGGCAGCGGCGACGTCCGGCTTCTGCTGGTGGTCGGCAGCGACGATCTCGGCCGCGAGCGCGCCGCCGGCGGCCTTGTAGTCGGCGAGGGCCTGGTGCGCGCAGGCCACCGCTCCGGGGCCGGCATCATCGCGATAGGGGCCGGAGAGGTCGGTGAGCACGCCGATGCGGATCGGCGCCGCCGCGGCGCGCGCTGCCGGCCACGGGGCAAAAGGGGCGGCGGCGGCGGTGCCGAGCAGGGAACGGCGGGAGAGCGGCATGGACAACTCCTTCGATCAGATGGCTCCCGGGTCCGGCAGCAGGGCCGCCAGCGCCCCGGCGTCCGGGTCGGCAGGGTCGAGCGGGTCGCGCGGCAGCAGCCGATGGCGCAGCACCAGGCGCGCGATGGCGGCGCGGAACGGGTCCGACAGGCGCGCTGCCTCCCAGGCCAGCGCGCTCGCCGTGGCGAGATGATAGAGCGCCGAGGCGGCCTGCCGGGCCAGGGCCGGGTCGGCCTGTGCCGCGTCGGCGAGATGCAGGACACGCGGCAGCAGAGCGTCGGCATCGGGCAGCGGGGCGTCGGCGGCCAGCGCCCGGACGTGCGCCGCCAGCGCCTCCAGCGCCCCCTCGCGGCGGGCCGCGCGCAGCACGTCGAGGGCGACGATGTTGCTGGTGCCTTCCCAGATCGAGCCGAGATGCGCGTCGCGCACCAGGCGCGGCTCCGGCCACTCCTCGATGTAGCCGGCGCCCCCGCGCACTTCCATGCCGTCCCCGGTGACACGGCGCGCATCCCGGCAGGCGCGGAACTTGAACAGCGGCGTGAGGATGCGCGTCAGGGCGTAGGCGCCGGGCTCGCCGGCATCGGCGCGGCGCAGTGCCTCGGCGGCCTGGAACATCATGCTGCGCGCCTGCTCCGTTGCCACCAGCATCTTCACCAGTTGCCGACGCATCAGCGGCAGTTCGATCAGCCGCTTGCCGAAGGCGACGCGGCGATGGGCGACGAAGAGCGCCTCCGTCAGCGCCCGGCGCATCAGCCCGGCGGCGCGCACGCCGTTGGAGAGGCGCGAATTGTTGATCATGTCCGCCATCTGGCGAAACCCGGCACCGGGGTCGCCGACGAGGTAGGCGAGCGCGCCCTCCAGCCGGATCTCGCCGCTGGCCATCGAGCGCGTGCCCAGCTTGTCCTTGAGCCGGACGATCCGGTAGGCGTTGGCGCTGCCATCGGGCAGGCGCCGCGGCAGCAGGAACAGCGACACCCCGCGCAGCCCGGCCGGCGCGCCGTCGGCGCGGGCGAGCACCATCGCCAGATCGGCGTCGGCGTTGGAGCAGAACCATTTGTCGCCGAACAGGCGCCAGGTGCCGTCCGCCGCCGGCGCTGCGCGCACCGCCGTGGCGCCGACATCCGAGCCCGCGCCCTGCTCGGTCATGAACATCGCCCCTTGGAGCAGGGAGTCGAGGTCCTGACTGGTCAGGCCGGGGAGATAGCGGGCGACGAGGGCGGGATCGGCGAATTTGCGCAGCGTGCGGGTCAGGCTGTCGGTCATGCTGACCGGACACATCAGGCCGAACTCGGCCTGCACGAAGACGAAGGTGAGCAGGTATTTCGCCACCGGCGGCAACGGCGCCGGCCAGCCGAGCACGCCGGCGCGGTGCGACAGGGCGGCGAGGCCGAACTCCGCGAAGGCGAGGTGCTCCATCGCCTGATAGGCCGGGTGCGTCTCGATGCGCTGTTCGTCCGCGCCGGTGCGGTCGCGCGGGTGCAGCACCGGCGGATTGCGGTCGGCGGTGGCGGCGAGCGCGTCGAGCCGGCCACCGGCCAGCGCGCCGAGCCGGTCGAGCTGCGGCTCGAGATGGGCGGCGAGATCAGCCGGGAGATAGAGCCGCGCCAGCGCCCTCAGCGCGGGATCGGCACGGACGAGGTTGAGCCCGCGGCTGTCGGGCACCGCTTGCGCGCCGCTGACGGGCGAGATTTCGGCGACATCCATGACCGGCTCCTCCCATGCGTTCGGCCCGACGGGCGCGGCGATCTTTCCACGCCGGCGCTGAGATGGAAATGCGCCGGCGAGGGTGGCTGATCCCCGCCGTTGACGGTTTCGCAAGCGCGGCGTGCTGGCATGGCGCGTCCCTTCCGGAGCCCGCATGTCCGCCGCCCTATCCGCCATCCGGCCGCTCTCCGCCGGCCTCGCCGGCCAGGCCCGCGCGGGGCTGCGTTCGCTGGCGGCAATCCAGGCGCTGCTGCTCGCCATCGCCATCGCCGGCACGCATGGCTGGATCGTGCCGTTGCACGCCGCGACCACGACCGATTTCGTCAGCTTCTACGCCGCTGGCGCGCTCGCGGATGCCGGCACGGCGCCGCTGGCCTATGATTTCGCCGCCCACGCCATCGCCGAGCAGCAGGCCGCCGGGGCCGGTGTGCCCTATGAGTTCTTCTTCTATCCGCCGACCTTTCTGCTGCTCTGCGCGGCGCTGGCCAAGCTGCCCTACCTCGCCGCGTTCATCGCCTTCGAAGCCGCCGGCCTCGCTCTGTTCCTGGCGGCGCTGCGCCGTGTGTCCGGCGCCGGCCTTGGCACGATCGCGGTGTTGGCATGCGCCTTCCCGCTCACCGTCTGGGTGCTCGGGCTCGGCCAGAACAGCCTGTTCATCGCCGCCGCGCTGGCGTTCGGTGCCGCCCTGGTCGATCGCCGCCCGGTGCTCGCCGGACTCTGTTTCGCCGCGCTGGCGGTCAAGCCGCATTTCGGCCTGCTGGTGCCGGTGGCGCTGCTCGCCGGCGGGCACTGGCGCGCCGTCGCCGCGGCCGGGTGCGGCGTGGCGGGGTTGGTCGCGCTCAGCGTCGCCACCTTCGGCCTCGCCACCTGGGCCGCGTTTCTACCTCTCGCCGGCTGGGCACCGTCGGCCTTCGCCGCCGAGATTCCCTGCCGCTTCGGCGCCCTGGTGAGCGTTCTCGGCGCGGCGCGCGTGCTCGGGGCGGGGGCGGGGATGGCTTCGATCGCTCAGACCGCGTCCGCGCTCGCCGCTTCCGTCATGGTCGCGCTGGTCTGGCGCGCCGGGCGCGACCCCGCACCCCGGGCGGCGGCGCTGGCCGCGGGGACGCTGCTGAGCGTGCCAGTGGCGCTGTTCTACGACGCGATGCCACTGCTGATCGCCATCGCCGCGCTGTGGCCCGGCGCCTCGGCGCGGCACCGGCGCGCGCTGGCCGCGACGTTCCTGCTGGCCGGGCTGCTGCCCTTCTTCGGGCGCGGGCTGGGCCTGCCGCTCGGCCCGGTGCTGGCCGCCGGCCTGCTTAGCCTCGCTCTGCTGCAATCCTGCCGCCCGGCAGGATCCGCCCGGCAGGATCTGCCCGCCGCCGCGGCCTGACCGCGGAATCCGGCCGCATTCCGCGGCTTCGGCGCTGGCACGAAGGATGCAATGCCTCCCCTGCGCGGCGCCGCCCTACCGGCGCTGGCAAGGAGGCGAGCATGACCATCGGTGGTGCGATTCCGAATCGCTGGGCGCAAAACGCCGCCTGGACTCCTCCGACAACCAGTGGTGTTGCCGACGTCCTTTCGGCCTGGTCGCGGCAAAAGCCGCAAGGCCATTCCGGTGCTGCCCATGCCAACGCGGCCGAGGGGCCTGCGTCGAGCCTGGCGACCCTGGGTGCCGCCAAGACGGCGGCAACCGGGCGGACGGGGTCTTCCGCCTTCGGTGCGGCGGTTGCGTCCGGCGCGCACCCCGGTGTTCCCGGGCACGGCGCCATCGCGGGGCTCGGCCAGCAGGCGCAGGCGGCGCTGGTGCAGGTGCAGAGCATGGCCGGTGCGGCGGCGAGCGGGGCGAAAAACGCCCTCGCCGCCTATCGCACCCACGCGCTCAGCTGAACGCGACCGCTTGGGCGGCCTCGACGCCCGAGAGGAACGCCCCGGCGACGGTGCCTCCGAACCCCGCGTGGCACGCTTCCCCGGCAAAGACGAGCCGGCCGCCGCCGAGCGGCTCGGCGAGCGCGCGCCGCGCCGCTGCTCCGCCGGGCCGCGCATAGCAGTAGGCACCGAGAAACGGCTGGTCGGTCCCCCATTCGGTGACGACCGCGCCGGGGGCGAGCGCCTGGGCCGCTCGATGGCCGAGCAGCGCGGCCAGTTCGGCCCGGGCGAAATCCTCGGCCGCCGCGGCGCCGGCGCGGGCCAGCGCCCAGGCGGCGCGGCCACCGATGAAGCCGACGACATGGTCGCGTCCGAACGGCCAGGCGTGAAACACCATCCGCGCCTCCCCGCTCACCTGCCCGAACACCGAAGCCGAGTCCGGCAGGCCGAGCCGGTCGGCGCCGGCGGCGCGCAAGGCAACCTTGCTCAACAGCCCCATCGGCAGCGCGGCGATGGCCGCCTCGATCGGGGCGGGCAGGGGCGGGTCGAAGCCGATGGCGCCGGCGGCGAGCACACCGGTCGAGACGGTGACGATGACGGCCCGTGCGGTGAGGGTTCCGCGCGGGGTCTCGACCGCGACGCCTGTCTTCTCCTGCCAGCGGACCCGCGTCGCCGGCGTTACCAGCGCGACCTGGCCGGCAGCGGGTTCGAGCACGGCGCGAACCAGGCTGCCCAGCCCGTCGGGAACCGAGAGATTGCGCCCGTGCAGCGCGTTGGCGTGCCAGTCGGCGAGGCTCAGCGCGTCGGCATCCGCGGCGGCGATGATCGCCCCTTCCCAGGCGGCCACCGTCGGCGCCCAGGCCTCGGTGCCAGGCGCGGCGAGCGCGGCGGCGAGCGTCGTGTCCGGCGCACCCGACAGGGCCCGCGCCGCGGCGGCTTCGGTGAGCGCATCGTATGCGGCGCGGTAGGCGGCAAGGTCCTCGGCGCTCGCCGCGCTTCCGTCGCGGCGGAGATGGCGCGAGCGCCGCGCGTCGGCGTCGAGCGCCGGGAACGCGGCGGCTTGCGCCAGGGGCACGAGCGGGTTGGCCTCGGCGGCGTGCAGCCAGGCGGCGCCATGGTCGAACGGGACGCCGCCCAGCACCGGCGGCGTGCTGGTCCAGGCCCGGCCGCCGGGACGCGGGCCGGCCTCGATCACCCGCACCGAGGCGCCACGACGGCGCAGCGCGCCGGCGGCGGCAAGCCCCGCGACGCCGGCGCCGATGACCACGACATCGGTCATCCCCGCACCAGCTCCGTGCCGGCCCAAACGCCGAGCAGGCACAGCACGACAGACCCGACGATGTAGAATCCCGCCCAGCCGAGCTCGCCGGCTTCGATCAGCGCCAGCGTCTGGAGACTGAAGGAGGAGAAGGTCGTGAACCCGCCGCAGATGCCGACCATCACCAGCGCGCGCGCCTCGTGCGAGCCGATGATGCGTCCGCCCTCGGCGCTGAGGGCGCCGAACCAGCCAATGACGAAGGAACCGAGCACGTTGATCAGCAGCGTTCCCCAGGGAAAGCGCGGCCCCGTCCAGTCCGCGACCACGCTGGCCAGCCAATAGCGGGCAGCGCTGCCGAGGGCGCCGCCGACCATCACATAGGCATAGGCGAGCATCGTTCCTCCTCGTTCCCGGTTGGCGCATCAGCCATGCGCGATTGTCATGCACCTGCCATGGACTCGTGACGATAACGCTCCTTATTATCGACGCGGAGGCCGAATATGCCCGAATTCACCCACGATGTGATGCTCTATCTCCACGACGTGGCGCACCTGCTGCGCATTGCCGCGGACAAGCGGGCGCGTCAATTCGGCATGACCCGGGCGCAGTGGTTCATCATGCTGCGCCTGGAGCGCCAGCCCGGCCTGTCGCAGAAGGAACTCTCCGAGCTGCTCGAGGTCGAGCCGATCACCGTGGCCCGGCTCGTCGACCGGCTGGAGCAGCGCGGCCTGGTCGAGCGGCGGCCGGACCCGAAGGACCGCCGGGTATGGCGCCTGCATCTGCTGCCCAGCGCCGCCCCGCTGCTCGAAAAGATCAAGTCTGAACGGGCGGAACTCATCGCGCTGCTGACCACCGGCGTGGATGCCGAGACTCTGGCAGTGATCACCGACGGGCTGGCACGCATGAAGGCGACATTGTGCGGCGCGCTGCGCTGCAACCGCCGGGACGACGCCGCCTGCGAGAGCGCGGAGGGGGCTGCGGAGGAAGCCGCCTGATGTCGCAGCTCAGTCCGGCGATCGCCGCACCGCGCGTCAGCGACGATATCCGCGCGGCGAACCGTCTGTCGCGCCGCGTGCTGCGCTTCGTCCTCATGGTCGGCGGCGTGATCGCGGTGGCGGCGCTCGCGCTCGGCGCCTGGCTGCATGGCGGGCGCTATTCGACGACCAACGACGCCTACACCGACGCCGACAAATTGCCCGTTTCGACCGACGTCTCCGGTATCGTGAAGTCGGTGGACGTCACCGAGAACCAGCCCGTTCGCAAGGGCCAGTTGCTGTTCCGCCTCGATCCCGAGCCGTTCCAGTATGCGGTGGACAATGCCCGCGCCCGCCTCGGCGACATGGTGCTGACCGTCAACGCGATGAAGGCCGACTACCAGCGCATGCTGCGCGACATCGCCGCCGAGGAACAGCAGCTGCGTCTCGATCAGGCCAATCTGGAGCGCTATGCGGCACTCGTCAGCCGCGGCGGCGTCACCCGGCTCGATTACGACAATGCCCGCTTCAAGGAGGCCGCCGCCGAGCAGACGCTGGCCAGCCTGAAGCTGCAGGCGCAAGTCCAGCTCGCCAAGCTCGGCAGCGCCGATATCGCCCCTGAGGATTCCTTCGACTACCGCCAGATTCTGGCGCAGCTGCGCGAGGCCGAGCGGCAGTTGCGCCATGCCGAAGTCCGCGCCCCCTTCGATGGCATCGTCACCGATGTCGCCAAGCTGCAGCCGGGCCAGTTCCTTGCCGCCGGCACCGGCGCGTTCGGGTTCGTCGCCACCGACCATGTCTGGGTCACGGCTTTCGCCAAGGAGACGGACCTCACCTGGGTGAAGCCGGGTGACCCGGTGACGGTGTGGATCGACACCTATCCCGGACGGACCTGGGACGGAAGGGTCGCGAGCCTGAGCCCCGCCTCCGGATCGCAATTCTCGTTGCTGCCGGCGGAGAATTCCTCCGGCAACTGGGTGAAGGTGGTGCAGCGCATTCCGGTGCGCATCGAGATCGTCCGCCACCAGGGCGACCCGCCGCTGGCCGCGGGCATGAGCGTCGAGGTTTCGATCGATACCGGGCACCGGCGCACGTTGGCGAGCCTGCGCAGCGAACTTCTCGGCTGGTGAGCGGGCGGCGATGACGCGCGCGGCCGGCTCTCCCGCGACGGTCGGCCATCGCGGCATCATCACGCTCTGCGCCATGGTCGGCACCTTGATGCAGGCGCTCGATTCCACCATCGCCAACGTCGCGCTACCCTACATGCAGGGCAGTCTCTCGACGACATACGATCAGATCACCTGGGTGCTGACCTCCTACGTCATCGCCGCGGCGATCATGACCGCGCCCTCCGGCTGGCTCGCCAACCGGTTCGGGCGGAAGAGCGTGTTCCTGGTCTCGGTCGCCGGCTTCACGATCGCGTCGATGCTCTGCGGCATCGCCGCCTCGATCGAGCAGATGGTCGCGTTCCGCCTGCTGCAGGGGTTCTTCGGCGCCGCGCTGGTGCCGCTGTCGCAGGCGACGATGTTGGACATCTACCCTCCCGAGCGGCGCGGCGCGGCGATGGCGTTGTGGGGCATGGGGGTGATGATCGGCCCCATCGTCGGCCCGACACTGGGCGGCTATCTGACGCAGGCCTATGACTGGCGCTACGTGTTCTTCATCAACCTGCCGTTCGGGCTGCTGACGCTGGCGGGCCTGGCGCTGTTCATGCCGCGCAGCGTGCGCCAGCCGCTGCGCTTCGACTGGACCGGGTTCCTCGCGCTCGCGCTGGCGCTGGGGGCGTTCCAGATGATGCTCGACCGCGGCGAACTGCTCGACTGGTTCGGCTCCTACGAGATCATCACCGAGGCGGTGCTGGCCGGGCTCGGCGCCTATCTGTTCCTGGTCCACATGGCCACGGCGGACAATCCGTTCATCCCCCCGGTGCTCTTCCGGGATCGCAACTTCGTCGCCGGCATCATCATGATGTTCGCGATCGGCATGGTGCTGCTCTCCTCCGCCGCGCTGCTGGCACCGTATCTGCAGAATCTGGCGAACTTCCCGGTCGATACGGCGGGGTTGATGATGGCGCCGCGCGGCATCGGCACGCTGTTCGCGATGATGGCCGCAGGACGGCTGACGGCGCGCATGGACCCGCGCCCGCTGATTGGCGGCGGCGTGCTCGTCATCTCGGCGACGCTGTGGTGGATGACGCAGTGGACGCCGGACGTGTCGCAGACCGAAATCGTCGTCGTCACCGTGATCATGGGCATCGGGCTGGGATTCGTGTTCGTGCCCGTGCAGGTGGTTTCCTTCGCCACCCTGCCGGCGACGCGGCGCAATGACGGCACCGCCATCTACAGCCTGCTGCGCAATGTCGGCAGCGCCATCGGCATTTCCGTCACCTCGACCCTGCTGACCGAAATGCAGCAATTCAACCATGCGGAGATCGCGCGGTCGGTGACGCCGTTCAACCGGGCGCTGACGGCGAACCCGACGGCGATGCATTTCCTCGATCCGACGACGGCGCACGGCGCGACGCTGCTCAACATCGCGGTGAATTACCAGTCGTCGATCATCGCCTATGTCGATGATTTCCAGTACATGATGATCACCACGCTGCTGTCGTTCCCGCTGGTGTTCCTGATGCGCCGCCCGCGGACCGTGGTGGTGGACTCGCACGCCGCCGTGCTGGATTGATTGGCTGGACTCTAGAGCAATTTCAGTCTGACTGGAAATATCCGGCATGACGGAAGTAGTTGCTGCATTCGGCGGGGCTGAAGGTGTCGGCGGCCGGGCCGAGCGCCTTCCACAACTCGTCCATCGTTCGCAGCGC
>JAJZVV010000041.1 GCA_021845595.1 Pseudomonadota bacterium
CGCCAAGCCGCCATGCACCCCTGGCTGCACCACTACAATACCGCCCGACCACACGCCGCACTCGCAGGAAAGCCACCGATCTCAAGACTCACCAGGGACAACCTCCTTGGTAGCGACATCTAGAGCAGGATCCCGTCCGACGGAATCGGCCCACGGCGAAAAGTCGCTCGGTCGAGCAACGGGATGGGGTCGGGTCGCGGGCCGGTGAGCGCACCCCTCCAGCCTGCACGCTCGCCAGCGCGCGGACCCGGCGTGGCGAGAGACGGCGGCTGGACCGACATCTGATAAATTAAAAATTAATCGGTTCCAGTTGCTCATTCGACATATTTGAGTCAATATAGCGTCAAGCTAAGGTGGATTAGCCACTAATTTGGAAACGTTCGGGTTGGAGAAGGTACGATCATGGAAACGGGACGCAGGATGCGATTAGCGGGGCAGGCCGGCTTGGTTCTGGCCGCCGGGTTGGTGGCCGGTGGGCTGTGGGTGGCGCCGGCGCATGCCGGGCCGGCCGAGGTGGCGACGATCAGCCTGACGAACGGCGATTTCGCCTGGAACGCCAACGGCGGCCTGTCGTCCGGCGACGCCAAGGTGCCGGGCAGCTTCTACGAGGTCGTCACCGGGAACTACGCGTTCACCAACACCATCCCCTCCGCCACGACGCCCTACGACTTCGTTGCCAGCGGCAGCCTGACGCTCGACGGCAACAAGGTGGGGAGCATCACGACGCCGGTGCTCCAGGGCAGCGTGAGCAGCCTGGAGAGTCAGCTTCTCAGCAGTCTCGGGCCATATGGTACGCTGCTGTCGGGGCTCGTGACGTCGCTGGTGGGCAGCAGTTCGGGCTCGACGACCCTGGCCGTCGCCAACGACCTCATTCCCGGCAATTCCAGCGGCACGGGCTCAACGAACGTGACCCTGGCGTGGGATTATTCGAACGGCAGCAACTTCACGCTCGGCGTGAGCTACAACACCACGGCCGCGGGCACCTGGGGTGGGTTCATCAATGGCGGGCTGAGCTCGCTGACCGGCAGCACGTCGACGAACGACATCTTCACCGCCCAGGGCTCGCTGGCCGTTGTGCCGGAGCCGGGGTCGATGATGGTGCTGACCACTGGACTGCTCGGGCTCGGATTAGTCGTGATGCGCCGTCGCGGTGCCTGAGACGCCTGACGCCGCGGGGTGGCAGGCGCGTCGGGGCCCAGCCGCGGTCGCTTGCGTCGGAGCCTTTCGTCTCGTGACCGAAGCGCGGGCGGCGGCGGTGCTCACGACAGCTGTGGACACGCTGCCGAACTCGGGCAGCGTCGTCTCCCTCGCCGCCGGCGGGCGGGCCGGGCGCCGCGGGTTCTGAATCACGGCGACCCGTCCTCGGGACGGAGCCTCTCGCCGCCAAGCGTGCCGCACGGGCGGCTACAGCATCGCCAGCGGCGTGCGCCGCCGCGGCGGCGGGTGGGCGCCGTCGATGGTGGCGAGGTCGGCCTCCGTCAGATGCAGCGCGACGGCGGCGGCGTTGGACTGAACGTGGGCGATGGTCGCCGCTTTCGGGATCGCGATGATCCCGGGACGGCGCAGGCACCAGGCGAGCGCCACCTGCGCCGGGGTCGCGCCGTGGCGTTTCGCCACCTCCGCCAGCGCCTTCGAGCGCAGCAGCGCGCCGGCCTGGCCGAGCGGCGTGTAGGCCATCACCGGCATTCCCCGCGCCGCGCACCAGGGCAGCAGGTCGAACTCGATGCCGCGATGCTCGGGGTTGTAAAGCACCTGGTCGGTGGAGCAGGCGCCGCCGCCGGGCAGGGCGGCGAGTTCGGCCATGTCGTCGGCGTCGAGGTTGGAGACGCCCCAGAAGCGGATTTTGCCGCTCTCGCGCAGCCGCTCGAAGCCGGCGACCGTCTCCGCCAGCGGCACCGCGCCGCGCCAGTGCAGCAGATAGAGATCGATGGTGCCGGTGCCGAGCCGCTTCAGGCTCGCCTCGCACGCGGCGGCGAGGCGCCGGCCGCCGGCATTGTGCGGATAGACCTTCGAGACCAGGAACACCTCGTCCCGCCGCCCGGCGATGGCGGCGCCGACGATGCGCTCCGCCCCGCCTTCGCCATACATCTCCGCCGTGTCGATCAGCGTCAGGCCGAGATCGAGCCCGGCGCGCAGGGCGGCGATCTCCCCCGCCGCGCGGTCCGCCCGCTCGCCCATGTGCCAGGTGCCCTGGCCGAGCGCGGGCAGCTCCGTGCCGTCCGGCAGGCAGGCGCGAGGGATCACGCGGCTAGGCTCTCGGCGGCGCGCATCACGCGCAGGAAATTGCCGCCCCACAGCGCCGCGATGGCGCCTTCATCGTAGCCGCGGGCGACGAGCTCGGCGGTGACGTTGCCGCTCTCCGCCGCGTTGCGCCAGCCGGTGATGCCGCCGCCGCCATCGAAATCCGAGGAGATGCCGACATGGTCGAGGCCGATGCGCCGCACCGCGTAGTCGATATGGGTGACGAGATCGGCCACCGTGACGCTCGCCTCCGGCGCGCCGCGGCGGAGGAAGGCGGGCATGGCGGTGATCTGGATGACGCCGCCGGACTCGCGCAGCGCATCGAGCTGCTCGTCGTCGAGATTGCGCGGATGGTCCGAGAGCGCGCGGGCGCAGGAGTGGGAGGCGACGATCGGCGAGCGCGACCACGCCGCGGCCTGCATCATCGTCGCTTTCGAGGTGTGGGAGACATCCACCATGATGCCGAGCCGGTTCATCTCGCGGATGGCCTGCCGCCCGAGCGGGCTCAGCCCGCCATGCAGCGCCTGCGGGTCGCCGAGTTCGGCGCGCGGGATGGCGGCGTCGGCCAGCGCGTTGTGGCCGTTGTGGGTGAGGGTGACGTAGCGGACGAACCGGGCGGCGAAGGCGGCGATGCGCGACAGGTCCGCCCCGATGGCCTGCGCGTTCTCCACCACCGGGATGACGGCGCGGGCGCCGGCGCGGTGCGCGGCCTCGACCTCGTCCGCGCTGCGCGCGACCCGCGCGGCGATGCCGCCGCCGCCGGCGCCCATGGCATGGATCGCTTGCAGCATGGCGAGCGCGCGGTCGAACGCCGCGGTGCTGGCCGCCTCGGTGCGCGGGCCCTGCGGCACGTAGGCGACGAAGCAGCCGGCGACGAGGCCGCCGCGCTGCATTTTCGGC
This sequence comes from Pseudomonadota bacterium, assembly GCA_021845595.1. Lineage (GTDB taxonomy): Bacteria > Pseudomonadota > Alphaproteobacteria > Acetobacterales > Acetobacteraceae > JAJZVV01. Next base: position 3,142 of record JAJZVV010000041.1, read on the forward strand.
AGATCGACGCAGCGCGAGGAGTCGCTGAACGGGTCCGGCCCGTCCGGCCAGGGAATGTCGATATGGCTGTCGAGCGTCAGGGTGCGCGCGTGCAGGGCGGCGGGATCGGTCATCTTGCGGCTCCGGTGCGGCGCGGGACGATGTTGTTGGAGCGCAGGATGAGCACCGGCGCGCCGGCCTGGCTGGTAGTGGTGGTGAGCAGCTTCACCAGCCCGATCTCCGGGCGCGAGCGCGAGGGGCGCAGCTCGGTGATCTCGGCGGCGCAGGTCAGCACGTCGCCCGGGCGCGCCGGGCTGGGCCAGCGCAGCTCGTCCATCCCCGCCCCGATCATGCCGCCGGCGAAGGGCACGCATTCGGTGAGCAGCCGCATGGTGAGCGCGGCGGTGTGCCAGCCGCTGGCGCACAGCCCGGCGAAGAAGCTCGCCGCCGCCGCCGCTTCGTCGAGATGGAAGGGCTGCGGATCGAACTCGGCGGCGAAGCGCTTGATCGCCTCGGCGGTGAGGGTGAGCGGGCGCGAGCGGAAGGTCTGGCCGAGGGCGAGGTCCTCGAAGTGCAGCGTCGCCGGCACGCTCATCCGGCGCGGTCTTTCAGCTCGATTTCGAGGAAGGTGAAGCTTTCCGCCCCGCCATTGAGCACGTCGTGCTCCACGCCGGCCTTGCGGAAATAGGGTTTGCCGGGCACCAGCGCCGTATCCGTGGTGCCGCCGGCGCCGATGGCGCGCAGCAGGCCGGTGGTGAGCGGGACGATGACGTAGTCGTACCCATGCCGATGATGCCCGGTGGCATCGCCCGGCGCGAGCGTCCATTCGGTGACGCGCACTTCCTCGCGGTCGATCAGCAGCGTGTGGTTCGCCTCGGCCATCTTCGCCCCCCTTCTGGCTGGCGCGGCACTGTCGCGCCTTCGTGGGGGTGGTGTCCAGGGCGGGGGGGACTCGGTTTGAGTGTCCGTTGGGGGGGAGCAGTTTGTCCGGATTCTAAGCAGCCGCCCGCCGCGGCGCGAGAAAACTTGTGTAGGTAGGCGTCAGCCCGCCGTGCAGGCTACCGATCGCATCCGTGACATGCCAGATTCGATATCGGCCTCGACCCGGCGAGGCACGGAGTGGCAAAGCGTGGATTCGCTCACCGGATTTTCGGCTTTGGTCGCTGGCACGAGGCTTTGGATTTGTTTGACAGGTCGACCACGAACGTCGCAATGGCCAAGGGCGGCGATCCGCCGTCCGCGTGGCGGCACTTGCTCCCATTAGGCGGCAGATCGTCGAAAATTACCGGCAATCATAATAATTTTGTCGCTATGTGTGGCGAGGTGATCGTTTCGGCGACATGACCACTGTGCCGACTCCGAGGTTGGAACAGCGGCGATCCTTGACGAAGGTCGCATTCTCGGCATTATGTTTACTGTTTTTTGCAAGGAGTGAACAATGTGACGCGGCACGGCGGCACAATCAACGTCCATCGACGAGTCGCAGGCACCAATGGGCGCCGGTCATCGCTAGTTTGGCGTATCGTCCTAATATCAACCAGCGTCGGCGCGGCTTTCGTTCTGAGCTCTTGCTCCGGGGCGAAATTATCGATTGGCACGCTGGCAGGAATTTGGGAAAACCGCGTTGGTGTCATAGTCATCCGAGACGGCTGGTTTTCGGATAATCTTGAGTATCATGAGAAGACGGCTTATGTCCCAAGAGAATTTAATGCTGTGATAGGCGATTTCGCTCCAATCGATGGCCAGCGCAACGCCGCCGCCGCGGTTATATCACTCGACGGTATAAAAGTAACGTGCTCGATCGTGTCGAACAGGACCGTCTCGGTGATACATATTGATCGCTGCCTTCGGGAGCTCAATGGGGTCTGGTCGAAAAGAACATAAAGCACTTCTTCAAGTTTGAGGCCGCAGCTTATGACGTCGGTCCTGTTGGCAGCTTAATAGATTGATTTTTTTGATTTATAACGTCTATTGATTCTCTCATTTGCAGGAGCATGCTCTTGAGCGCCGAAAGGGCATTTCCGCCCATTTGAAGTAATAACTGCTCACCAATGTATTCATCTTCGTGCTGAAGTTTCTCTGCTTTCCCTTTCAGTTGATCTGCCAATTCTCCGTATTGCTTACGAATCTGGTCAATTCCAGAAAGATATTTGTCCCATTGAGACAGTAACTCTTCTTTTTGTTCCGATGTGAGCTGAATGTCCTGAGAAACTCGCGTTCGATTAGCGGAAATCCAGCTCTGCAATTTATTGATTGATTGTGTCAACTTACTGTCTGGTCCGAATTTGTCGAGTATAGTTAACATTGAATTGATCTGCGTGCGTGCTTGTTGGCGAGTCGCGTTGATATCGGTTGAAGACGCAGCATCAGCAGCTTTTTGAGCTCTATCAATTGTTTCCTCTAATTTCTTAAGCGAATCCGACAAATCATTTTGACCTTCTATGAAGTCCTTCTGAGCACTCTGCGGCGCGCTGTCGGGAACAGAAGAAAAGTGAGAATTTTCATCTCCAACTCCAGCCATGGCATGCACAGCAATACCAGATAAGAAGCATAGCATTGTTATACTAACTGTCATGCTTGCGCGACGATTCATCTGTTTCTCGTTTTTTGTGCTTATGAATCTGACGTACTTGGACAAGCGCATCGCATCCACCCGGGGGGAAAGAGTAATGTTCATGCCTTAGAGGCTGTCTCGACGGTTGCCGGTATGACCGGGCAGCGCAGCAGGGGCAGATCGCGTGTCGTCAGGGTTGCAAACCTCTCGACGAGACCGCGATGCGGACCCCGACCACCCGACCACATCATAGCCGCACGGAGCGGCGCTATGGAAGCGACCGGACCGATGCCGAATGGGATATCCTGGCGTCATTCTTGCCGGGTGAGGCGCCGTGTCGTCGCAAGCGGGCCAGGCCGATGCGCGGGATCGTCAATGTCATCGGCTGCATCCTGCGCGGCGGGGTAAGAGGGCGGCTGCTCCCGACTGGTTTCCGCCCCTGGCGCACGGTCTCTCGATGGTTCGCCCGTCTGCGCGACGATGGCACCCGGGAGTCCATCAACCACGATCTGGTGAGGCGAGACCCCGAGCTGGCGGGACGCGAGGCCAGCCCGACCGAGGCGGTGATTGACAGCCTAGAGCAATTTCAGGCTGACTGGAATCAGGGGCTTCCGGCGCGGGGTTGATCTGTGATTCATAGGGTTCCGGAGTCGTAAGCCGGAGGTTCGGATGCCCTGGGTTCGCGGAAAGGCCTACTCGCAG
>JAJZVV010000012.1 GCA_021845595.1 Pseudomonadota bacterium
CGCCAAGCCGCCATGCACCCCTGGCTGCACCACTACAATACCGCCCGACCACACGCCGCACTCGCAGGAAAGCCACCGATCTCAAGACTCACCAGGGACAACCTCCTTGGTAGCGACATCTAGAGCAACCTCCGATCGGCCCGAGCCGGAATGGCTCGATCAGATCGGAGTTTGCTCCAGTTGTCGGCCCTGCGTTGCTGGGTAAACTGGGGAACGCCCGAAACGCGCCGTGGAGCGCCAGATGATCACGCCTGCCTATGTTCGGTTGATGGCCGCCTACAACGCCGAGATGAACCGCCGGGTCTATGCGGCGGCGGGGCGAATCGCGGATGCAGCGCGACGAGCGGACCGTGGCGTGTTCTGGAAATCCCTCCACGGCACGCTCTGCCATCTCGTCTGGGCCGACCGCATCTGGATGCACCGGTTCGAGGGCTGGCCGCGTCCGGCCGGCGGGCTCGCCCAGAGCGGCGCGCTGTTCGACGATTTCGACCTGCTCGCGGCCGACCGCGCCGTCGTGGATGCCGGCATGGAACGATGGGCGGAGGGAGTGGACGAGGCTTGGCTGACACAGGAACTAGTCTGGGCGAGCGGTTCGGCGGGGCGGGAGATGCGCCACGGCCGTAGCCTCATCGTGGCGCATCTCTTCAACCACCAGACACATCACCGCGGCCAGGCCCACGCCCTGATCACCGCCTGCGGCGAGGATACCGGCGATACCGATCTCTGGCTCGTCGTCGACGATAGAGCAACGTCCGGATCAGACTGAACCGCCGCGCGGCCAGTCTGGTCGGGCAAAGTTGCGACCGCGCTCCGTAGGCGCCCCTCGCCTCAGCCAGTGATGCGCCCGCTCCAGTTCCAGCCGCAGCCGGGGCAGCGCAGCGCGATGCCGCGCACGACGCCGCCCCAGTTCCAGCCGCATCCGTCGCACCGGCGCGTGGCCGTGGCGCTGGCGGGCGTCTCTGCCGCCGTGCGCGAGGCGGCAGTGCCGTTGGCGGTTTCGCGGGTGCGGGCGAGGCGCGCGGGGTAGGCGAGGCTGAGGGACATGGTCGCTGCTCCGGGTTGGTCCATGCCCAGGGAGCGCAAGCACCGTGCCACGCGTTTCGGCCAGGATGGCCGCGGCTTTCCGCCGTTCCGAGCCCAACGGGTGGGTCGCGAACAACCCGGCAGAGAGTGCCGCCCCGGCACGCCGTGCCGGGCGGCCCGTCAGAATCCCCAGGCCACCTCGCGCATGTTGGCGCGGGCGAGATTCCGGTAGCGGGCGAGCGCGAGCAGCGGGAAATACTGCTTGTAGCCGTGGTAGCGGAGATAGAACACGCGCGGAAACCCGACCGCGTTGTAGGGCTTCTCCTCCCACTCGCCATCGGCGCGCTGCGCCCGCGCCAGCCACGCGATGCCGCGCGCGACCGCCGGATCAGCGGCCTCGCCGGCGGCCATCAGCCCGAGCACGGCCCAGGCGGTGTGCGAGGGGGTGCTCTCCCTGTAGCGGCCCGGCGGTGCGCCGGCGTAGGTTTCCTCGTCCTCGCCCCAGCCGCCATCCTCGCGCTGAGTGTCGAGCAGGAACCGGACGGCGCGGCGGACGGACGCATCGTCCCGGCCGATGCCGGCGGCGTTGAAGGCGCAGAGCACGGACCAGGTGCCATAGATATAGTTTGTGCCCCAGCGGCCGAACCAACTGCCGTCCTTCTCCTGTTCGCCGCGCAGCCAGGCCAGCGCGCGGGCGAGCACCGGCTCGTTAGGCCGCGTCCCGGTTTGGGCGAGGAAGGAGACGCACCGTGCGGTGACATCGGCGGTCGGCGGATCGAGCAGGGCGCCGTGGTCGGCGAAGGGGATGTGGTTGAGCACGTCGTGGTCGTTGTCGACGTCGAAGGCACCCCAGCCGCCGCCGCGGCACTGCATGCCGACGATCCACTCGCGCGCCCGCGCGATCGCCTCAGCATGGGACGGATCGCCGTTGCGATGCAGCAGCATCCCGACCACCGCGGTATCGTCCACGTCTGGATAGTGGGCATTCTCGTACTGGAAAGCCCAGCCGCCCGGGCGCAGATCCGGGCGCGCCACCGCCCAGTCGCCGGCAAGTTCGGTGATCTGCTTGCCGCGCAGCCAGCCGCAGGCGCTCGCGACGGATGCCGATTGCCCACCCTCGGTCTCGGCCAGTGCGTGCCCGGCGAGCCCGGTGTCCCAAACGGGCGACAGGCACGGCTGGCAATAGGCACGCTCCGGCTCGACCACCAGGAGCTTGCGCACCGACGCCCAGGCGATGGCGGCATGCGGATGGTCAGGGCTGTAGCCGAGCGTGTCGAACATCATCACGCTGTTGGCCATCGCCGGATAGATCGCACCGAGCCCGTCCTCGCCGTTCAGCCGCTCGATGACGAAGGCTTTGGCGCGCTCGATCAGGCGGGCGCGGAAGGCGCCGGGCACCAGCGGATCGATCCGGCGCAGAAGCGAATCGAGTCCCTTGAAGAAGCGGCCCCAGGGCGAGCGATAGGGGCCGCGGATCCAGTCGCGGATCCGCGCCGGGTCGTCGCGGAACAGCTCGCGCACATGCACGCCGCGTGGATTGCGCGCCCGCGGCTTCAGATGCATCAGCACCAGCAGCGGCACGATCACCGTGCGCGACCAGTAGGAGACGCGCCAGAGATTGATCGGGAACCACAGCGGCGCGATCAGCAGTTCGAGCGGCATCACGGGCACCGCGTGCCACGGCACCTCGCCGAACAGCGCGAGCTGCGCGCGCGTGAACACATTGCTGCGCTCGGCGCCGCCGGCAGCGAGGATCGCTTCGCGCGCGCGCGCCATGTGCGGCGCGTCCGGGTCGTCGCCGATCGCCTTCAGCGCGAAATAGGCCTTGACGCTGGCGGAGAGATTGAAGGCGCCGTCGTGGAACAGCGGCCAGCCGCCATGCTCGCCCTGGATCTCGCGCAGATAGACGCCGATGCGCCGTTCGAGGTCGGGCTCGATGCGGTCGAGGAAATGTTCGAGCAGCACGTATTCGGCCGGAATCGTCGCGTCGGCTTCGAGTTCGAAGACGAAATGTCCGTCCGCGTTCTGTCGCCGGGCGAGTGCGGCCGTGGCGTTGGCGATCGTCGTCGCCAGCATCGCCTCGCCGGGCGTGTCGGTCAGCGTCTCGGCAGCCATGGCGTGGAATCCCTCGTTCAGCCGCGCGCGAGCAGGAAGGCCGCGGCAGCGTTGCCGGAGCGGATGGCACCTTCGATCGTCGCCGGCAAGCCGGTCGCGGTCCAGTCGCCGGCGAGGGCGAGATTGGTGAGTCCGGTGCGCGGTCCGGGGCGGCGCGCCGCCTGGTCCGGCGTGGCGGCGAAGGTGGCGCGCTTCTCCTTGACCACGCGCCACGGCGGCATCGCACCGTCGAGGCCGCAGGCGGCGCGCACATCCGGCCAGACCGCGGCGGCGATCGCCTCGGCCGGCTGATCGACCATCCGGTTGGCGGCGCTGATGGTGACCGAGACGATGCCGGGCTTGACGAAGACCCATTCCGCGACGCCGCCGACGACGCCGAAGAATCCGGCCGGGCCGGGCGCGGCCTCGGTGCGGAAATGGATGTTGAGGATGGCCTCGAACGCGTCCGGCGCCGCGAGGCCGGGCAGCAGGTCGGCCGCAACCCAGGGCGGCACGGCGAGGACGACGCGGTCCTCGCTGCCGAGCGGCACGGCGCCGTCGCCGGTCTGCAACGCCTGCACCCGCCCGTCCGCGGCATCGAGCGCGGCGATGCGCCGGCCGAATTGCGCCCGCACGCCGCGGGCCGCGAGCCAGGACAGTGCCGGGTCGATGAAGCTTTCCGAAAGCCCCTCGCGCGGCACCAGCGGCACGCAGGCGTCGCCGCCGGCCAGCAGCGTCTCGTTGACCACGGCGGCGAACAGCGCGGCGCTGCCGCTCGCCGCCGGCGTGTTCAGCGCCGCCACGGCCAGCGGTTCGAGCAGCGGGCGGAACAGCGGATTGGCGCCGAGGAGGGCGGCGACGTTCGCCGCCGGCGCGACGCGGCGCAGGCCGAGCAGGCCGAGATAGTCCCGCACCCGGCTCCCGGGCACACGCCGCTCCGGGAACAGCACCCACCAGGGCAGCCGGCCGCGATTGAGCCGCAGCACCCAGCGTGCGCCGGAGGCGCGGTCGAGGAACGGGAACACCGGCGCGCCGGGCCCGCCAAGCGTGGCGCGGGCGCCGATGCGGTCGAGATAGGCGGCGGCGGCGCGGTTGCCGGAGAGCAGCAGGTGGTTGCCGTTGTCGATGCGGCAGCCGAGCTCGCGGTCGAAATAGGACCGGCAGCGCCCGCCCGCCGCCGGGCCGGATTCGTACAGCGCCACCGTCCGCCCGGCGGCGGTGAGCTCCGTCGCGGCGGCGAGGCCGGCGAGGCCGGCGCCGACGATGTGGACGGTACCGCTCACGCGAACCCGTGACGCAGCGCCAGCCAGGCCTTCTGCCAAGTGGGCAGGCTGACGCGCCGGTCCGGATTGCGCCAGCCTTCGTCCTCCAGCCGGGCGAGAATCGCGGCGTAGGTGGCGCCCATCAACCGCGCCGGGCGCATGGCGCGGCGATCGCAGCGCCGCATCGCGGTCTCGGCGGTGGCGAAGTGGGCGCGGGCGAGGGCGGCGGTGCGCCGGCACGCGGCGCCGAGATTGGGCGAGGCCAGCGCCGCAGCGGGCAGCGGGGGAACCGCCTCGGCGGCGAGGAATTCGGCCGGCAGATACAGCCGTCCGCGCGCGGCGTCCTCGGCCAGGTCGCGCAGGATGTTGGTCAGTTGCAGGGCGCGGCCGAGAGCGCCGGCGACGACATCGGCGGCCGGCGAGGCATCGCCGAAGGCGCGCACGGAGAGCCGGCCGACGGCGCCGGCGACGCGGTCGCAATAGAGGTCGAGCGTGGCGAGATCGGGCGCGACGATGGCGGTTTCGGCGTCCATCTGCATGCCGTCGATGACGGCGAGGAAATCAGCCTCGCGCAGCGCGAACCGGGCGGTAGCGGCTGCGAGAACGCGCGTCACCGGGCCATCCGCCGCGCCGGCGGCGAGGCGCTGGACACGGTCGCGCCAGGCATCGAGCCGGCGGCGCTTTTCGGCCATCTCGCCGTCCTCGTCGGCGATGTCATCGACGATGCGGCAGAAGGCGTAGATGCCGAACATGCCGGCGCGCCGGTCCGGCGGCAGGATGCGCATGCCGCGATAGAACGAGGTGCCGGCCGCGCGCACCAGCGCCTCCACCGCGGCGAGATCGGCCGGGTCGGCGTCCAGCGCGGCGCTCATCGCGGCCTCGCGACGAGCCATGTGGTGCCTTCGATCAGGCTCGCGGCGAGATCGAGGCGCGTCAGCTTCACCCGTGTGGCGAGCGGGTCCTGCCGCCGCAGCCGCGCCGCCAGCCGCCGGCACAGCGCCACGATCACGCCCGTCTCCAGCCGCAGCCGCCGGCTCCTGGTCTGGCGCGGCAGGCCGGGCGCGAGCGCGTTGAGCCCGTCCACGGCGTCGAGCACCGCGTCGAACACGGCGCGCAGCGCCTTGGAGGTGGCCGGAGCGCGGACATCGTCGATCGTCGCGCCATGGGCGGCGAGCCGGTCGAGCGGCAGGTAACAGCGATCCAGCGTCGCCAGGTCCCTGGCGCAGTCCTGCAGGTGGTTGACCACCTGCAGCGCGGCGCAGAGCGCGTCCGAGGCCGGCCACGGGTCGCGGCTCTCGCCGTGCAGGTCGAGCACGTGCCGCCCGACCGGCATCGCGGAGAAGCGGCAATAGTCGAGCAGTTCGTCCCAACTGGCGTAGCGGGTCTTGGTCGCGTCCTGGCGGAAGGCGATCAGCAGGTCGGTGGCGTGGCGCGATGTGACGCCGGTCGCGGCGAGCGAGGCGCGCAGCGCCAGCGCGCTCGGCGAGCCCGACGCTTCGCGGCCGAGCAGCACCGCCTCCATCCGGTCGAGCCGGTCGACCTTGTCCGCCGGCGCCAGGACGGGACTGTCGGCGATGTCGTCGGCGTTGCGGGCGAAGCTGTAGAAGGCGTGCACGTGCGCGCGCAGGTCGCGGCGGATCAGCAGCGAGCCGACGGGAAAATTCTCGTCGCCGCGATCCTTGCCCGACCAGGTCTCGACGCTCGCCACCGCGCCACTCATGCCGCGCCCTCGGTATAGGCCCGCCGCTTCCACACCACCCCGCGCCCGCGCGCGTGATCGAGCGCCGAGCCGAGGGTCGCGGCCATGTAGAACAGGGCGACGAGGGGCAGCAACGGCGCCCATAACGGCGAGCGGCGAAAGCGGTGCAGGCTCGGACCGTACGACCAGGCCATCGCCGCCCAGCCGGCGAGCCCGAACGGCCGCGCCCAGCCATTGCCGAACACCGCGGCCATCGGCGGGACGAGGAAAACGAGACCGAGCCCGAGCAGGGTCAGGGCGAGCAGGGCCCAGGAATGGCGCAACTGGACGAAGGCCGTGCGCGCGATCATGCGCCAGATCTCGCCGAAGTCCGGATAGGGGCGGACCGAGCGGGCGAGGGCGGAATGGCCGAGATAGATCCGCCCGCCGCGCTTGACGGCCTGGGCGAGCGCGACATCGTCGATCAGCGCGCCGGCGACGACGCCGATGCCGCCGATGCGATCGAGCGCGCGACGGCGGATCAGGATGGTGCCGCCGGCTGCGGCGGCGGTGGCGCGCAGCGGGTCGTTGACCCAGTCGAACGGGTAGAGGAGCTGGAAGAAATAGACGAAACCGGGGACCAGCGCGCGCTCGGCGAGGCTGTCGCAGTGCAGCGCCACCATTTCCGAGACGAGGTCCAGATCCTCGGCCTCGGCCTTGGCGAGCAGGGCGGCCAGATGGCCGGGGTCGTGGACGATGTCGGCGTCGGTCAGCAGCACGAACGGGGCGGTGCTCGCGGCCAGTCCCTGGGCCACGGCCCAGAGCTTGCCCGACCAGCCGGCCGGGCGCGGCTGGCCGGCGATGACGGTCAGGCGGGGATCGTTCATGCCGAGCGCGATGGCGCGGGTGGCGTCGGTGCTGGCATCGTCGACGAGGATGACGCGGAACGCCGCATGATCCTGCGCCAGCAGCGAGGCGAGGGCGGCGCCGATCACGCCTTCCTCGTCGCGCGCGGGCACGACGATGTCCACCGCGCCCCGCGCCGGCGCCGGCGCGAGCCCCGGCCGGTCGCGCCAGAAGCTTCCGCGGCCGAACAGCAGCACCGCCCAGACCAGCAGGGCCGCGGCGGCGAGCGCAGTCATGCGGCGGCCCGCGGCGGTGGCAGCCTGCCCTCGGCGCGGAACCAGGCGACGGCGTCGGCGAGCGCGGCGCGGGCCGGGCGCGGCGCGTAGCCGAGCTCGGCGATGGCCTTCGCCGAGGAGAAGAACATCCGCTTGCGCGCCATGCGCAGATGGTCGCGCGTGACCAGCGGCGGCACGACGCCGATCCGTGCCAGGCCCTCGCAGGCCAGCGCCACTGGCCAGAGCATCGGTTCGGAAAACCGCAGCCGCGGCGGCCGCACGCCGGCTAGCGTCGCCAGCGCCGCGAACAGGTCCGAGAGGCTGAGGTTTTCCGAGCCGAGAATGTAGCGCTCGCCGATCCGCCCGCGTTCGAGTGCCAGTGCGTGACCTTCGGCGACGTCTTCGACATGGACGACGTTCAGCCCGGTATCGAGATAGCCGGGCATGCGCCCAGCGGCGGCGTCGAGGATCATCTTGCCCGTCGGCGTCGGCTTGACGTCGCGCGGACCAACGGGGGTCGAGGGGTTGACGATGACCGCCGGCAGCCCGGCCTCGCGCACCAGCGCCAGCACTGCCTGTTCGGCCTGGTATTTGGAGCGCTTGTAGGGGCCGATGAGCGCCGATTCGGCGACTGGCGTGGTCTCGTCGGCGGGCGAACCGTCGGCGGTGAGGCCCAGGGCGGCGACCGAGGAGCAGTGCACGACCCGCTCCACGCCGGCCGCCAGCGCGGCCCGCATCAGCATACGTGTGCCTTCGACATTGGCGGCGAGCATGGCCGCCTCGTCCGGCACCCATAGCCGGTAGTCGGCGGCGACATGGACGAGAAAGCGGCAGCCGGCAACGGCGCGGGCAAGCGAGTCCGCATCGGTGAGGTCGCCCTCGACGACCGCTATGTCCAGCCCGGCGAGATTGCGCCGATCCCCGCCCCTGCGGGCGAGCGCGCGCACCGCGTGGCCGCGCGCCAGCAGCGCGCGCGCCACCGCGGAGCCGACGAAGCCGGTCGCGCCGGTGACGAGAACCTCGGTTGCGGGCCTGTGGCGGATCTGCTGCATTGGCTCCTGATCGATGCCGTTCCGGGCGCCCTATAGCGCGCCGCGCCGCGTTCCGGAAACGGCTGGACTATCTGCCGTTGCGCGGATGGTGTAACCGGCCGGGTAACCGCGCCGGAACGGGCGGTCACACGCGCTTCGTCTGGGACCCCAAATCGTTGAAACAACTATCTGTCCTGCTGGCATTCGCGGGCCTGATCCTCGCCACGGCGCTGATCGGCTGGTTCGGCGCGGGCCATGTCGCCGATGCGCTGATGTCCGTCGGCTGGGAGGGCTTCAGCGCTCTGCTGGGGTGGAATGTGCTGCTCGCCGGCTTGCTCGGCCTGGCCTGGGCGGCGCTGATGCCGCCCGGTACGGCACCGGCGGGCGGGCTGATCTGGGCGCGGATGGTGCGCGACGCCGCCGGCAACTGCCTGCCGTTCTCCCAGATGGGCGGGGTCGTGCTCGGTACCCGCGCGCTGGCGGTGCAGGGCGTGCGCTGGCCGCTGGCGGCGGCGGGTAGCGTCGTCGACGTCACGGCCGAGTTCCTCGCCCAGATCGGCTTCATGCTGATCGGGCTGATCGAACTGCTGAACCACGCGCCCGGCTCGCGGCTGACGGTGCCCGCCGGCGCCGGCCTCGTGCTGGCCGGGGCGGGCGCGGCCGGGTTCATGTGGCTGCAGCGCGGGGGAGGGCGGTTGTTCGGCGCGCTCGCCCGCCGTATCGCCGCCCCCTGGTTTGCCGAGGCGCCGGCGCACGTGCGGGCGTTCCAGGACGATCTGACGCGGCTCTACGCCAGCTCGGCGCGGCTGGCTCTGGGCGTCGCGCTGCATCTCGCCGGGTGGATCGGCGGCGGCACCGGAACCTGGATCGCCTTCCAGCTCCTCGGCGCGGATCTCGACTTCGACGACGCGCTGGCGATCGACGCGCTGACCCACATCGCGCTTTCTGCTACCGTGCTGGTGCCGGCCGGCGCGGGGGTGCAGGAGGTCGCCTATGCCAGCCTCGGCGCCATTTTCGGCGTGCCGGCGGAACTCTCGCTCAGCGTCTCGCTGCTGCGCCGGGCGCGGGATCTGGCGATGGGCATCCCGATCCTGCTGGTCTGGCAGAGTCTGGAGATGCGCCGCGCGGCGCTGGCGGCGCACGTGCCGGCCGGGCCGATCGAGTAGTGCTTCGGCTCATTCGGAAGGTTCGGCATGCGTCAGAGCGCCCTATTCATGATGTGGGCTGATTCGGCCGCCGCCCGGAAACGGGCGTTGGCGTCGCGCCGCTAGCCGACGGCCGCCCCATGCTGCGAGGCATTCTCACCGTTGGCATCTGGACCATGGCGAGCCGCCTGCTCGGCTTCGCCCGCGACGTGCTGATCGCCGACCGGCTCGGCACCGGGCTGGTGGCGGATGCGTTTTTCGTCGCCCTGAAGCTGCCGAACCTGTTCCGCCGACTGTTCGGCGAGGGCGCGTTCAATGCGGCCTTCGTTCCCGCCTTCGCCGGCACGCTCGCCAGCTTCGGGCGCGAGCCGGCGCGCCGCCTGGCCGGAGAGGTGGCGAGCGTGCTGGCGGTCTGGCTCGCCGGTATCACGGTGCTCGGCATCGTCTTCATGCCGCAACTGATGGTCGTGCTGGCCCCCGGCTTCGCCGCGCTCCCGGCCAAGCTTGCCCTGACCGTGACGCTGACGCGCATCGCCTTTCCCTATCTCATGCTGATGTGCCTCGCGGCGCTCTTCGGCGGCATGCTCAACGGGCTGGACCGGTTCGCTGCGGCCGCCGGCGCGCCGGTCCTGTTCAACGTCTTCCTGATCGGCGCGCTGCTCGTGCCCCCGGTTGCCATGCTGCCGACTACCGGGCACCTGCTGGCCGCCGGGCTCGTGCTGTCTGGCTTCGCGCAGCTCGGGGTGCTGGTGCTGGCGGTGCGCCTCGCCGGCATGGCGCCGCCCTGCGGATGGCCGCGGCTGACGCCCGGCGTGCGCACGGTGCTGCGGCGCATGGGTCCGGGCGTGATCGGCGCCGGCGTGACGCAGCTCAACGTCGCGGTCGATACCGTCATCGCCAGCCTGCTGCCCGCCGGCACCGTCTCGGTGCTCTACTACGCCGATCGGGTGGATCAGTTGCCGCTCGGCGTGATCGGCGCCGCGGTCGGTACCGCGATTCTGCCGCTGCTCTCGCGCCAGGTGCGGGCCGGCGACAAGGGGCTTGCCATCACCACCCTCAACCGTGGCATCGAATACGCGCTGGTGCTGACCCTGCCGGCGGCGCTGGCGCTGTCGGTGGCGGGCGGGCCGATCATGAGCGTGCTCTTTGCCCGCGGCGCGTTCGACGCGCTGGCCGCCGCCAGGAGCGCGGAGGCGCTGGCGGCCTACGCGGTCGGGCTGCCGGCATATGTGCTGGCCAAGGTTTTCGCACCCGGCTTCTTCGCCCGCGGCGATACCGCGACGCCGGTGAAGATCGGCCTCGTTGCCGTGGCGCTGAACCTGGTGCTCAATCTCGTCTTCATGCGTCCGCTCGGCCATATCGGGCCGCCGCTGGCGACCAGCATCGCCGCTGCGTTCAACGCTGCTGCCCTGGCCGTGCTGCTCTACTGGCGCGGCTATTTCCGCCCCGACGCCGCGCTCGGCGGGCGCCTGGGGCGGATGGTGCTCGCCGCCGGGGCGATGACGCTCGTTCTGCTGGTGCTCGATCCGGTGCTGTTCGCCATCGCCGGCGGCCGGCCGCTGCTGCGGGCGGCGGCGCTGGTGATGCTGGTCGGGACCGGCCTCGTGGCATATGGCGCGGCCGGCCAGGCGCTGGGCGCGTTCGACCTGCTGGAACTCGGCCGCACCCTGCTGCGTCGCCGCTTTGCCGCGGCCAAGTCCCGGGGTTGACCGCCGCGGGCCAAGGCCGGAAAACCGGCCGGGTCAACCCATGCGAGCCGCCATGCAGCGAATCTTCTCCGCCATCCAGCCTTCCGGCATCCCGACGCTCGGCAATTATCTCGGCGCGCTGCGCAACTGGGTGAAGCTGCAGGACGACCACGAGTGCATCTTCGCCGTCGCCGACCTGCACGCGATCACGGTGTGGCAGGAACCGGCGCAGCTCGCCCAGCAGACGCGCGAGATCGCCGCCAGCGTCATCGCCTGTGGGGTGGATCCCGGGCGCTCGGTGTTCTTCCACCAGAGTGCGGTGCGCGCCCACGCCCAGCTGGCCTGGATTTTCAATTGCGTCGCCCGGCTCGGCTGGCTCAACCGCATGACCCAGTTCAAGGACAAGGCCGGCAAGGACCGCGAGAACGCCTCCTCGGGCCTCTACGTCTATCCGAACCTCATGGCCGCCGACATTCTCGCCTACCACGCGACGCGCGTGCCGGTGGGCGACGATCAGCGCCAGCACCTCGAACTCGCGAACGACATCGCGCAGAAATTCAACCACGATTACGGTGTGGCGTTCTTCCCGCCGATCGAGGCGCTGGTGCTGGGGCCGGCGGCGCGGGTGATGAGCCTCAGGGACGGGACGAAGAAGATGTCGAAATCGGATCCGTCCGAGCAGAGCCGGATCAATCTCACCGACGATGCCGAGACGATCGCGCAGAAGATCCGTCGCGCCAAGACGGATCCGCAGCCGCTGCCAGGCGAACCGGCGGGGCTGGACGGGCGGCCCGAGGCGCGCAACCTTGTCGGCATCTATGCCGCGCTCGCCGATACCGACGCCGCCGGCGTGTTGCGCGACCATGGCGGCCAGGGTTTCTCCGCCTTCAAGGAGGCGCTGGCCGATCGGCTCGTCGCCGCGCTGGCGCCGATCGCGGCCGAGACGCGGCGCCTGCTCGCCGATCCGGGGACGATCGATGCCATCCTGCGCGAGGGAGCGGAACGGGCCGCCGCAATCGCCGATCCGATCGTCGCCGAGGCCGAGCGGCTGGTGGGGTTCCTCAGGGCGTGATTCTGCTCCGCCACGGCCAGAGCGAGTTCAATCTCCATTTCACCGCGACCCGGCGGGACCCGGGCATCGTCGATCCCGCGCTGACGGAGTTGGGCGCGCAGCAGGCCGAGGCCGCGGTGGCGGCGATGCAGGCCGAGGGCGTCCGCCGCATCATCGCCTCGCCCTATACGCGCGCCCTGCAGACCGCCGCGCCGATCGCCCGCGCGCTCGGCGTTGCCGTGGTGGTGGACCCGACGGTGCGCGAGCGCTGCGCCTTCACCTGCGATATCGGCACGCCGCGGGGGCAACTGGAGCAGGCCTGGCCGGAGCATGATTTCGCCGCGCTCGAGGAGGTCTGGTGGCCGCAGGGTGTCGAGGGCGAGGCGGAGACCGTCGAGCGCGCCGGGCGCTTCCGTGCGGCGATGGCGGCGCGGGCCGACTGGGCCGAGACGCTGGTGGTGAGCCATTGGGGGTTCATTCTGGCGCTGACCGGCGTGAGCGTGCCCAATGGCGGCTGGCAGCGCTGCGATCCGACCGCGCCGGCGCCGGAGCGCATCGTCTGGCGGCCCTGACCCGCCTTCTGGTGGCCGGGCCTTCTGGTCTTGCGGCTACCGCCATGCTAGGCCACCGCCGGTTTTCGCCAGACGGTTTCCCGCCGATACTTCTTCACGGCCGCGAGACCGGCAATCCATAAGCGGCCTCCCGGCCGGCACAGCACGGAGCATGACCATGTCCCAGAGCACCGAGGCCCCAACGGGGGGCGCTGCCCAATCCGGCCCGCCGCCGCTGCTGATCAACGGCCAGTTCGTCAAGGACCTCTCCTTCGAGGTTCCCGGCGCGCCGCAGATCTACGCGACGCTGCGCACGGCGCCGCAGATCAATCTGAGCCTGGACGTGCAGGTGCAGAAGCTGCCCGACGCGGCGTCGGTCTACGAAGTGGCGCTGTCGATCCGCGCCGAGGCGCGCGAGGCGCCGGCGGCGAACGGCCAGCCGGCGGCCGAGGGGCGGGCGGCGGTGTTCATCGCCGAACTGGTCTATGCCGGCGTCTTCACTCTGAACGGCGTGCCCGAGAACGTGCTCGAGGCGGTGCTGATGGTCGAATGCCCGCGCCTGCTGTTTCCCTACGCTCGCCACATCCTGGCGGAAATCACCCGCGAGGGCGGCTTCCCGCCGCTGACGCTGCAGCCGGTTGACTTCGTGGCTTTGTGGCAGGCGCGGAGGGCGCAGCAGGCGGCTGCGCAGGGCACGCCGGCCGGCCACGCCTGATCGCCGACGCCATCCGGCTCCGAACGGGCCGGATGGCGTCGTCCTGGCTAAGTCTGGGGGGTCCGCTCGATGTGGAGCCTTTCGGGCGCCCGCGGCGCCGGTTCGGCGGCCGGCTCCGGTGCCGGGCGGACCGGTTCGGCGCGCGGGGTGTCGGTGAGCATCTCGATCTGGCCGGTGATCTGGCCACCCTCTTCGACCTGCAGCCGCCGGCAGCGGGCGGTGCCGAGCACCCGGCCGGTGGCGCGCACCACCAGGCTCGCGCGGGCGGTCAGCGTGCCGTCCATGGTGCCGCTGATCTCGGCATCCTCGACCTCGATCTGGCCCTTGACCAGCCCGCCCGGCGCGACGGCGAGCTCGGTGGCGTGGATCATGCTGGCTTCCACGGTGCCCTCCACGACGAGTCGTTCGGCGTCCTGGACCGTGCCCTGAACGCTGATGCCGCGGCCGACGATCAGCGTCCGGCTCTCCGCCGGCTCGCGTGCCGGCAGGCGGACGGCCGACGCTTGCGGCGAGCGAATGGCCGCACCAGGGACGGCCGAACCGGGGAGGGAAGATACGGGCGGGGTCGGCGTTCGGCTCATGATCTGGGCTTCCTTGGCTGGCACAGGACGATAGGGCGGCACGCCGAGTCCGCTATCGGTTGGGCGCGCGGCGTTGAGGGGGGCGAAGGCACCGGGCCGCGGCGCGGCGGCCGCGGGCTGGGGCGCGGCGTCCTCGGGCAGATCGTCGAATCGCGAGTCGGTCTCCGCTCCTTGCGGGCCTTGGGGCTTGCGGCGTTTGAACACGGCGGCCTCCTGTCCTGGCGTAACGGGCGGGTTCGCTAACACGGAGCCGGCGGCGCGAACAACCCGCGCGGTTGCCGATTGCTCCGCGCGGTGCTAGCGGCACGGGTTCATTTCCGATCCGGAGAGCTCTGCATGGCGACTGCCCCCCGCTTCGATCTGCTCGGCATCGGCAATGCCATCGTCGATGTCGTCGCTCCCGCGGATGACGGGTTTCTCTCGCGCCACGACATGCACAAAGGGTCGATGGCGCTGATCGATCGGGATCGGGCGGAATATCTCAGTGGCGTGATGCCGGCCGGACGCGAGAGCAGCGGTGGCTCGGCGGCGAACAGCTGCGCCGTCGCCGCGGCGATGGGCGCCCGTGCGGCCTTCCTCGGCAAGGTTGCCGACGACCCGCTTGGAGCGGCCTTCCGCGACGACATCGGTGACGCGGGCGTCCATTTTCCGACCCCGCCCCTGCAGGCCGGGGCGCCGACCGCGCGCTGCCTGATCCTGGTCACGCCCGAAGGCCAGCGCACCATGAACACCTATCTCGGCGCCTGCGTCAGCTTCGGTGTCGACGATCTCGATCCGGCGCTGATCGCCGATTCGGCCGTGACCTACCTGGAGGGCTATCTGTTCGACCCGCCGGCGGCGCAGGCGGCGTTCCATCGCGCCGCCGCCATCGCGCGGCGGGCGGGGCGGCAGGTGGCGTTGTCGCTTTCGGATCCGTTCTGCGTCGACCGTCACCGCACCGCGTTCCGCGAGCTGCTGCGCGGGATCGATATTCTGTTCGCCAACGAGGCCGAGGTGTGCAGCCTCTACGAGGTCAACGCGTTCGAGGACGCGGCGGAGGCGGCGGCTGGGGCGGTGAAGCTCGCGGTGCTGACCCGCAGCGAGGCCGGCAGCGTGATCTGCCATGGACATCAGCGCATCCAAGTCGCCGCCGCGCCGGCGCGGGTCGTGGATACCACCGGGGCCGGCGACGCGTACGCCGCCGGCTTCATCGCCGGCCTGACCGCCGGACGCGACCTGCCAACCTGCGGCCGCCTCGGCAGCATCGCGGCCGCCGAGGTTATCAGCCATTATGGCGCTCGGCCGCAGTCGGATCTGCGCGACCTGCTCCACACCACCTGACGGGCGGCCCATGGCAGCGGGGGAGTCGATGGACGAGGAGACTCGGCAAGCGCGGGAACGCGAGTTCCATCGCGATTACGCGCGGCAGCACGCCGCGAAGATCGAGGAGCCGGTCAACGACGACGTCGTTCGTGCGCCGACCCGCCGGCCATGGAACGCCTACTGGTGCGCCTACGACGCATTGCGCGAGCTTGGCCTTGCCGGCAAGCGCGTGCTGGTCCCCGGCTGCGGCTTCGGCGAAGATGCGATCCGGCTCTGCTGGCTCGGGGCCGAAGTGGACGCCTTCGACCTCTCTGAGGAGCTGCTGGAGATCGCGCGGGCCCGCGCGGCACGGGCGGGACTGACCAATGTGCGGTTCGCCGCCATGCCGGCCGAGGCGTTGACCTATCCGGACGGCCACTTCGACGTCATTTTTTTCAATGACATCCTCCACCACGTCGATATCCCCCACGCTCTCGCCGAGGCCGGCCGCGTGCTCAAGCCAGGGGGCGTGCTGGTCGTCAACGAGCTCTATACCCATTCCTGGCTGCAGAAGCTCCGCGAAAGCCGCCTCGTCGCCGGCGTCGCGCATCCCCGGTTGACACGGTTCATCTACGGCACCGACAAGCCCTACATCACCGAGGACGAGCGCAAGGTGAACGAGGCCGAGCTCGACCGGATCGCCGCGCAGGCTCCGGGCGGGATGCGGACCGCGTTCTTTCTGCTGTTCGGCGGTCGTCTCTTTCCCGCCTGGTGGCCGCGGCTTGGCGCTCTCGATCACGCGCTGCTCAGCCGTCTCGGCCCGCTGCAGCGGTTCCTGGCCGGTCGGTTCGTGCTGGTCGGCCGCGTCGGCGTCTGATCGGCCCCGCCGCGTTTTCGGCTCGCAAATCGGGCCGGAATGTCTTATGTGTGCGCCGCACAAAGCGTGAGTATGGCTTTCCGAACGGCGCGGGGCAGGGCAACGCGCCGACAGTCGTCGTGTTCATCACATCCGGGTCCCCATGGACATTCGCAACATCGCCATCATCGCCCATGTCGACCACGGCAAGACCACGCTGGTCGATCAGCTCCTCCGCCAGTCGGGCGCCTTTCGTGCCCACCAGGCGGTGGCCGAGCGTGCGCTCGACCGCAACGATCTCGAGCGCGAGCGCGGCATCACCATTCTCGCCAAATGCGCCTCGGTGGTCTGGCGCGACGTGCGCATCAATATCGTTGACACGCCCGGCCACGCCGATTTCGGTGGCGAGGTCGAGCGCATCCTGAACATGGTCGATGGTGCGCTGGTGCTGGTGGATGCCGCCGAGGGCGTGCTGCCGCAGACCAAGTTCGTCGTCGGCAAGGCGCTCGCGCGCGGGCTCAAGCCGATCGTGGTGATCAACAAGGTGGACCGCTCGGACGCCCGCTCCGACGAGGTGGCGACCGAAGTGTTCGACCTCTTCGCCGCGCTCGGCGCCGACGACAGCCAGCTCGATTTCCCGCTGCTCTACGCCTCCGGCCGGCAGGGCTGGGCGGATCTGGCGCTGGACGGGCCGCGCCAGGACCTTTCGGCATTGTTCGAACTCGTCCTGTCGCACGTGAAGGCCCCGGCGCTCGACGCCGAGGCGCCGTTCGCGATGGTGGCGAGCATTCTCGAATACGACAATTTCCTCGGTCGCGTGCTGACCGGCCGGGTCGAGCAGGGGCGGGCGCGGCTGAACATGCCGGTGAAAGTGCTGCGCGGCGATGGCTCCACGGTGGAGACCTCGCGGCTGACCAAGCTGCTCGCCTTCCGCGGCCTCGAGCGCGTGGCGGTGGAGGAGGCGGAAGCCGGCGACATCATCGCCGTCGCTGGCCTCGCCGAGGCCACCGTTCCCGATACCGTCGGCGCGCCCGAACTGGCCGCGCCGCTGCCGGCGATCCCGGTCGATCCGCCGACGCTGGCGATGACGTTCCGCGTCAATGACGGGCCGCTCGCCGGGCGCGACGGCAAGAAAGTCACCTCGCGCCAGATTCGAGACCGGCTGCTGCGCGAGGCGGAGGGCAACGTCGCCATCCGCATTGCCGAAAGCAGCGAAATGGACGCGTTCGAGGTCGCCGGGCGCGGCGAGTTGCAGCTCGGCGTGCTGATCGAGACCATGCGCCGCGAGGGCTTCGAGCTGGCCATCGGCCGCCCGCGCGTGTTGACGCGCAGCAATCCGGAGACCGGCGCGCGCGAGGAGCCGATGGAGGAGGTGCTCGTCGATGTCGACGAACCCTATGCCGGCGTCGTCGTCGAGAAGCTCAGCCGGCGCAAGGCTGAATTGCGTGACATGCGGCCCTCCGGCGGCGGCAAGGTGCGGCTCGCCTTCCTGATGCCGAGCCGCGGCCTGATCGGCTATCATGGCGAATTCCTCACCGACACGCGCGGTTCGGGGGTGATGAACCGGCTGTTCGCCGGCTACGGCCCGTGGAAGGGCCCGATCGAGGGGCGGCGCAACGGCGTGCTGATCTCGAACGCGGACGGCGAGTCCGTACATTACGCCCTGTTCTATCTCCAGGAACGCGGCGTGCTGTTCATCGACCCCGGCGAAAAGGTCTATGTCGGCATGATCATCGGCGAGCACAGCCGCGATTCGGACCTCGACGTCAATCCGATCAAGGAAAAGAAGCTGACGAACATTCGCGCCGCGGGCAAGGACGACGCGATGCTGCTGATCCCGCCGCGCCGACTCGCGCTCGAACAGGCCATCGCCTATGTCGAGGACGATGAGCTGGTCGAGGTGACGCCGCGCGCCGTGCGCCTGCGCAAGCGCCATCTCGATCCGCACGCGCGCAAACGTGCCGAACGGCAGGGCAGCGAAGCGGCGGCGTGACCGATCTGCAACGCGATCAAGGCGCGATCGTGGCTCTGCGGAGCGGGGTGTTGCGGAATAGGTAATCAATGCCCTAGAAGATGTTTTCGCAAGTTCATGACAGGCGATCCTCGCCGGCGCGTGACGCTTGTGCCTGCCCCCCGACCAGAAACTCGATGGAGATTCGCATGCGTATCACAAGCCGCTCGCTGACCATGGCGGCCGTAGTCGCCGGACTGCTGCTCCCTGGCGGCGCGCCGGTGCTCGCCGCGACCGTGGCGGCACCGTTCCAGGTTGCCCAGGACACCACGACGCCGGCCAACCAGGTGGAGAAGCAGGAGCGTCAGCAGCAGCATAAGAAGGCGCACCACAAGAAGAAGACCAGCGCCAAGAAGGGTGCCGCGCCCGCCGCCGCCCCGGCTGCTGCTCCGGCCGCCGGCGCCACGAAGTAGCCAGCACGACGCGCGACTGCCCGCAAGCGCCGCTTGCCGGGCAGTCGCATCTTGCCCCTCCTGCCGACCCGGCAAGCCGATCCGGCCTTTCGGCGCCACCTCTGGTTGATGGCAGCGCTGGGTTTTGCCTGCGGTCTCCCGCTTCCGCTCTCCGGCTTCACACTGCGCCAATGGATGAGCGAGACCGGCCTGTCGCTCGGCGCGATCGGCCTTTCAGCCTCGATCGGGCTGGCCTACACGCTGAAATTCCTATGGGCTCCCGCCCTCGACCGGTTTGCGCCCCCGGCCGGGCTGCGCCGCCTCGGCCGCCGCCGCGGCTGGCTCGCCGCAGTGCAGCCGTTGCTGGTCGCCGCCTGCGTGCTCCTGGCCGCGTCGGATCCCCGGCGCGCGCCGCTCGTCACCGTCGTCGCGGCTATGGCCGTCGCTTTCCTTTCGGCGAGCCAGGACATCGTCGTCGATGCCTGGCGCATCGAGGTGTTTCCGCCCTCGCTGCAGGGGGCGGCGCTGGCGGCCTATGTCTGGGGCTACCGGCTGGCACTGCTGATTTCGGGTGCGGCCGCGATCAAGCTGGCCGACACGCTCGGCTGGCACGGCGCGCTGCTGGTGATGGCCGGCCTCGCCGGTCTTGGCCTGCTCGCCACCCTGGCCGCGCCGGAGCCGCCGCCGCCGCCGCTCGGGGAGGGGCGGGGGGTTCTGGCCCAGCTCGGGCTGGCCGTGATCGCGCCGTTGCGGGAATTGTTGAGGCGGCCGAACGCGCTGGCGATCCTGGCCTTTGTTGCGCTGTTCAAGCTCGGCGAGGCGCTGGCGGGGATCATGCTGGCACCGTTCTATCGCGCGCTCGGCTTCGATCGCGCCGCCGTCGCGGTCGCCAACGGGCCGATTTCGCTGGCGGCGACCCTGGCTGGCATCACGCTCGGCGGTTGGCTGGTGGCGCGGCTCGGCATTCGCCGCGCGCTGGTCATCACCGGCTTCGTGCAGATGGCGGCGATGGCCATGTATCTCGTGCTGGCCTACGCCGCCGGCGAACGGCACGTGCTGTTCCTGACGACGATGAGCGAGGCGCTCGCCGAAGGTCTGGCGGATGCGGCGTTCCTGGCGTTCCTGTCCAGCCTCTGCTCGCCGGCCCACGCCGCCAGCCAATATGCGCTGCTCTCCTCGCTCGCGGCGCTGGCGGTGCGCACGCTAGGCGGCCTGTCCGGCTTTCTCGCCGCTGCACTGGGCTGGAAATTGTTCTACGCCGTTTCGATGTTCGCCTCGCTGCCGGCGATGCTGGTCATGCTCTACCTGATCGGCCGCGACCGCGGCGTCATTCCCGCGCCAGCAGCCGGTCGTTGATGAACCGCGCCAGCGGTCCGGCGTGGAAGCGCCGGCGCAGCGCCTCTTCGTCGTAGTCCCGCGCGACCCAGTCCAGGAACCCGACGCGGCCCTCGCCGGTCTCGGCGTAGAGGCGGAAGAACGCATCCAGCACGCCCGTCGGCGAATGGCGAAGATGCAGATGGCGCCACGAGAGTTGCCGCGCCGCCGCGGCGCTGTCGGCGCCGTTGAGCAGCAGGAACAGCCCGGCGGCGAGCCCGGCGCGGTCGGCGCCGGACTTGCAATGGATCAGCGCCGGCTCGTCCATGGTGCGGAAGATCGCCGCCAGACGCAGGATCCGGTCGCGATGCGGCGCGCCGCGGCTTTCGAACGGGGCATAGATATGCGTGAGCCCGAGGCGCACGGCCGCCGCTTCGGTGAGGAGGCTGCTGCCGGATTGGCGGCCGCGGTAAGGCCGCTCGCCGCGCAGGTTGATCACCGTGCGGATGCCATAGCGGTGCACGAGCGCGGCCAGGCGCGCCGGCGTCGGGTGATTGGATCGGTAGAGCCGCCCGGGCACGACGGCGGCGAAATTATGCCAGCCCAGGCGGAGGAACGCGTGATCGACGAGCAGGCTGTCGAGCCAGGGACCGAGCGGCGGCGGCTTCGCCTCGCGCTCCGCGGCGTCGGTCACACCTGCCGCTCGACCAGCTTCTTCTTGATCTCGGCGATGGCCTTTGCAGGGTTCAGCCCCTTCGGGCAGGTCTCGGTGCAATTCATGATGGTGTGGCAGCGGTAGAGCTTGAACGGATCCTCGAGCGCGTCGAGCCGCTCGCCGGTGGTCTCGTCGCGCGAGTCGGCGATCCAGCGATAGGCGGCGAGCAGCACGGCGGGGCCGAGATAGCGGTCGCCGTTCCACCAGTAGCTCGGGCACGCGGTCGAGCAGCAGAAGCAGAGGATGCACTCCCACAGCCCGTCGAGCGCAGCGCGCTCCTCGCGGCTCTGGCGGCGCTCGGCGTCCGGCGGCGGCGGCGTGTCGGATTTCAGCCACGGCTCGATGGAGCGCAGCTGCGCGTAGGGCTGCGTCAGGTCCGGTACCAGATCCTTCACCACCGGCATGTGCGGTAATGGATTGATGGCGACGGCGTTCTTCACCTCGTCGATGGGCTTGAGGCAGGCGAGCGTGTTGGTGCCGTCGATGTTCATCGCG
Source organism: Pseudomonadota bacterium (assembly GCA_021845595.1). Classification (GTDB taxonomy): domain Bacteria; phylum Pseudomonadota; class Alphaproteobacteria; order Acetobacterales; family Acetobacteraceae; genus JAJZVV01. The sequence continues at coordinate 21,005 of JAJZVV010000012.1, forward strand.
CAGCTGCCGCAGATGCCCTCGCGGCAGGAGCGGCGGAAGGTCAGGGTCGAATCGGTTTCGTTCTTGATCTTGATCAGCGCATCGAGAACCATCGGCCCGCAGGTGTCGAGGTCGACCTCGTAGGTGTCGATGTGCGGCGTCTGCCCGTCATCGGGATCCCAGCGATAGACGCGGAATTCCTTGATCCGCTTGGCGCCTTGCGGGGCCTTGAACGTTTTGCCTTTGCCGATGCGGCTGTTGGCGGGGAGTGTGAACGTGGCCATGAATTCTTCCTGCTTGCTCAGGGGACCCGATGCGCGCGGCGGCGGCCTGCCGTGCTCATACCCGGCGCAGCACGCCGATGATCAGCAGCAGAATGACTGCGCCGATGGTGGCGCCGACGATCGCGCCGAACAGGCCACCGATGATGAAAATGCCGAGCGCGTGGAGAACGAAGCTGCCGATGAAGGCGCCGAGAATGCCGATGACGATGTCGCCGAACAGGCCGAAGCCGCGCCCCTGGACGATCAGCCCCGCAAGCCAGCCGGCGATGGCGCCGACGGCGAGGACGACGAGCAGGAACGGAAGCATGAGCAAGGCCATGCCGGGCGGTGGCTCAATAGACGCGCTTCTGGGGCGGGAACACGGAGACCTCGTTGGTCAGCGTGCGCATCTTCACGCCGCGATAATCGAGCCGCACGGCACCGTCCTCGCCGCACCAGGCCAGCGTGTGCTTCATCCAGTTGGCATCGTCGCGGTTCGGGAAATCGTCATGCGCATGGGCGCCGCGGCTCTCATGGCGGGCCTCCGCGCCGGTGATGGTGGTGAGCGCATTGCCCATCAGGTTCTGCAGCTCGAGCGCCTCCATCAGATCGGAGTTCCAGATCAGGCTGTGGTCGCTGACGGCGATGTCGTCCAGCCCCTGCCAGACCTTGGCCATTTTCGCCACGCCGTCCTTGAGGCTCGCACTGGTGCGGAACACCGCCGCGTGGGACTGCATGGTGCGCTGCATGTCGAGGCGGAGATCGGCGACGCGGGTGCCACCCTTGGCGTGGCGGGTGCGATCGAACCGGTCCAGCGTGGTCTCGCCGGCGCGCGGTGCGAGCGGTGCCTGGCTGGCCCCGGGGCGCACCACCTCGGCCGCGCGCAGTGCCGCGGCGCGGCCGAACACGACGATGTCGAGCAGCGAGTTGGTGCCGAGCCGGTTGGCGCCGTGCACCGAGACGCAGGCGGCCTCGCCGATCGCCATCAGCCCCGGAACCACGGCGTCCGGATCCTGGGCCGTCGGGCGCAGCACCTCGCCATGGATGTTCGTCGGCACCCCGCCCATGTTGTAGTGCACCGTGGGTAACACCGGGATCGGCGCCTTGGTGACGTCGACACCGGCGAACACTTTTGCCGTCTCGGAAATGCCGGGCAGGCGTTCGTGCAGCAGGTCGGCGCCGAGATGCTCGAGATGCAGCAGGATATGGTCCTTGTTCGGCCCGGTGCCGCGGCCCTCGTTGATTTCGATGGTCATCGAGCGCGAGACGACATCGCGCGAGGCGAGATCCTTGGCGGTGGGCGCGTAGCGCTCCATGAAGCGCTCGCCCTCGCTGTTGGTGAGGTAGCCGCCCTCGCCGCGGGCGCCCTCGGTGATGAGGCAGCCGGCGGGGAAGATGCCGGTCGGGTGGAACTGCACGAACTCCATGTCCTGCAGCGGCAGCCCGGCGCGCAGCACCATGCCGCCGCCGTCGCCGGTGCAGGTGTGGGCGGAGGTGCAGGAGAGGAAGGCGCGGCCATAGCCACCGGTGGCGAGCACGACGGTCTGGGCGCGGAAACGATGGATCGAGCCATCCTCGAGGCCCCAGGCGATGACGCCCCGGCAAGCGCCTTCGTCCATGATCAGGTCGAGGGCGAAATACTCGACGAAGAATTCCACCTCGTGCTTGAGGCTTTGCTGGTAGAGCGTGTGCAGGATGGCGTGGCCGGTGCGGTCCGCGGCGGCGCAGGCGCGCAGCGCCGGGGTCTTGCCGAATTCCTTCATGTGCCCGCCGAAGGGGCGCTGGTAGATGCGTCCGTCCTCGGTGCGGCTGAAGGGCACGCCGAAATGCTCGAGCTCGTGGACGGCCGGGATCGCCTCGCGGCACATATATTCGATCGCGTCCTGATCGCCGAGCCAGTCCGACCCCTTCACGGTGTCGTACATGTGCCAGCGCCAATCGTCCTCGCCCATGTTGCCGAGCGCGGCGCCGATGCCGCCCTGGGCCGCGACGGTATGGCTGCGAGTAGGGAAGACCTTGGTGATGCAGGCCGTCTTGAGTCCGGCCGCGCCCATGCCGAGGGTCGCGCGCAGCCCGGCGCCGCCGGCGCCGACGACGACGACATCATAGGTGTGGTCGATGACGTTGTAGGCGCGGGAGGCGGGGAGGGTGATGGCGTTCATGATCCGTCCGTTGCAAGGCGGCAGTGAAGGGCAGGGCGGCCTCGCCCCGGGGTCCCCTCAGAGGGCGAGGCGGAGAACCGAGATCAGCGCCGCGAGCGCCAGCAGCATGACGACGGATTTCGTCGCCAGCAGCGCCGCAAGCCGCGACGGTTCGGTATGGATGTAGTCCTCGATCACGACCTGCAAGCCGAGCTGCATGTGATAGAAGGTCGCCAGCACCAGGCAGAGCAGCAGCACCGCGTTCACGGTGTGGCCGGCCCAGTGGGCCGCCGCCGCCTGGTCGGCCCCGGCGAGCGCGATGATCGAGCCGATGAACCAGAGCGAGAGCGGCACCAGCGCCAGCGCCGTCAGCCGCTGCGCCCACCAGTGCGCCACCCCGCTCCGCGCCGCCCCGAGCCCGCGCACCCGCCCGAGCGGCGAGCGCATGGTGCGGATCGGGTCCCCGTTCTTTGCAACCATGGCTCTCTCCTCACCAGGCGATCAGGCCGACGAGCCAGACCACCACGGTGAGCGCGCCGGTGCCAATGACCACCGCCCTGCCGGAGCGACGATACTCGCCCTTCTCGAAACCCAACCCGACATCCCAGGCCAGATGGCGGATGCCGTTCAGCAGATGATAGATCAGCGCCACGGACCAGCCGAAGAGCAGCAGCAGGCCGAACGGCGAGCCGACGAAGCCGGCGACGCCGCGATAGGCCGCCGGCGAACTCGCTGCTGCCACCAGCCAGGCGACCAGCAGCAGCGTGCCGGCCGCCAGCGCGATGCCGGTGGCGCGGTGCAGTACCGACAGCACGGATGTGATCTGCGGCCGGTAGACCTGAAGATGAGGGGAGAGCGGGCGGCGCGTCACCGTTCCGTCGCTGCGCCGCTGCACCATCAACGCTTCGCGTGCGTCCTGCATCGAGGCTCCCATCTCCGTCGCGACCAATGCGCTGTTTGCATAGACCTCGCCCCGCGCAGGGTCAACGCGCGCGCCGGTTCCGGGCGCAGCCCAGCGGCGCGCTCGACGCGGCTGCACAGGCGGCAAATCCACCTTATACTGGGGGGCTCGAAGAATGGGCGACGGGGCTCAGGAGGTTTGCCATGGCATCGGCCGCGCGCGGGCAGGTGGCGCTGATCAATGCTGCCCATGGTCTGACGCATTACAGCCTGCTCATCCTGCCGACCGCGGTGTTGATGATGGTGACGCGCGGCGGCGCGTTCGGCACCGATTATGGCCGCATCGTCGCGCTCTCCACCGGCATGTTCGTGCTCTATGGCCTGTTTTCCCTGCCACAGGGCTGGCTCGCGGCCCGACTCGGACGCCGCACCCTGATGGCGGCTTTCTTCCTCGGCACCGGTACCTCGCTCGCCCTGACTGCGCTGGCGCCCACGCCGGCGCTGCTCGCCCTCACCCTGGCTGCCGCCGGCCTGTTCGCCGCCATCTATCACCCGATCGGCACGGCGATGCTGGTCGAGGCCGCCGGGGAACGGCCGGGACGGGCGATCGGGGTCAATGGCGTCTTCGGCAATCTCGGCGTCGCGCTGGCCCCCGTTGTCACCGCTTTCCTCGCCCAGGGGTTCGGCTGGCGCGCCGCCTTCGCGGCCCCCGGCCTGTTCGCCATCGCGCTCGGCCTGCTCTGGCTGCGCGTGCCGGTCGCCGACACCGCCGCCGCCCACGCCGCGCGCCCGTTTCCGCCGATCCCGCGCCATCTGGTGCGCCGCGCGGTCGTGGTGCTGCTGCTGATCGCCGCCGTCTCGGGCCTGGTGTTCAACGCCTTCACCATCCTGCTGCCGAAGCTGATGCAGGAGCGGCTCGGCGACGGGCTGCTGCCGCTGCTCGGTCTCTCCGCCTTCGGCGTGACGCTGTGCGGCGCGGTGACGCAGTTCTCGGTCGGGCGGCTGATCGACCGCACGACGCTGCGGCGGGTCTTTCTGCCGATGAGCGTCATGCTCGCGCCGGCGCTGTTCGGCCTCGCCTTTGCCCGTGGCTGGCTGGCGATCCTGCTCGCCGGCGTCGTCGCGGCGACGGTGTTCGGCCAGGTGACGGTGAACGAGACGATGACGGCGCGCTACATCTCGCCGGCGATGCGCACGCGGATGTATTCGGTGCGCTTCTTCGTCGGCTTCCTCGGCAGCGCCGCCGCCGCCCCGCTGGTCGGGATGCTGCACGATCGCACCGGTACGGTCGGGGCGGCCACGCTGGTGCTCGCTGCCTTCGCCGTGATCACCTTCGGCTGCGCCCTGTTCTTTCCTGATCGCCGCGAGGAGCTGGAGCCGCATCTCTGGGCAGAGTCCGTGCCGGCAGCGGCCGAATAGCCTTGGTTTTGCCTCGATAGGCCGTCATTCTCCGCCGATGCTGCGCCGCACACTCCTCGCCCTCGCCCCCGCACTCCTGGCCCCCAGCCTGCCGCTTCGCGCGGCGCCGGCGACCGAGGCCGATGCGCCGGAGCTCGACCGCCTCGCCGCCTACCTCAACGCCGTCCACACGCTGCGCGCCCGCTTCGAGCAGACCGCGGCGGACGGGTCCGTGAGCACCGGAACGGTCTGGCTCGAACGCCCGGGGCGCATGCGCTTCGAGTACGACCCGCCGAGCCCGCTGCTGCTGGTGGCCAACCATGGTGAGATCGTGTTCCGCGACGCCGAGCTGAAGCAGGTCAGCCGCATCCCGCTCGAGCGCACGCCGCTCTCCATTCTGCTCGGCGACACGATCACCTTCTCCGGCCGGGTGACGGTCACCGACATCCAGCGCCAGCCCAACCAGATCCAGCTTTCGGTGGTGCAGACCTACAATCAGGGCGAGGGGCTGCTGGCCATCGTCTTCACCTTGGCGCCGCTTGGCCTGCAGCAATGGACCGTGGTCGACGCGCAGCACCGCATCACCCGTGTCAGCCTGTCGAACGTCGAGACGGGCGGGCGGTTCCAGGAGACCCTGTTCAATCTTCCTTCATCTGACGGATGAAGACTTTGCTCATAACGGTCTGACCCGATGAAACCCCTGATCGGCATATCCTGCTGCAGCAAACCATTCGGCCAGTTCGGCACGCTCAACCACGCCGCCTCGGACACCTATGTCCGCGCCGTCGACGCGCTGGTCGGGGGTGTTCCCGTGCTGGTGCCGGCGAACGGCCACGCCGCCGACATCGCCACGCTGGTTGCGCGGCTCGACGGCCTGATCCTCACCGGCAGCCGCTCCAACGTGCAGCCAGCGCTGTATGACGGCGCGCCGCATCCCGAGGGCACGCCCGAAGATCCACAGCGCGACGCCGTCACCCTGCCGCTGATCCGCGCCGCGCTCGAGGCCGGCCTGCCGGTGCTGGCGATCTGCCGCGGCTTGCAGGAGCTGAACGTCGCCCTCGGCGGCACGCTGCATCAGCGCCTGCAGGATCTGCCGGGGCGGCTCGATCATTCCACACCGCTGATGAAGCTCGCCCGTCTGCGCATCGCCAAGGCCCACAGCGTGCGGCTCCATCCGGGCTCCTCGCTGCACCGGCTGTTCGGCTGCGAGGCGATCGCGGTGAACTCGCTGCACAACCAGGGCATCGACCGCCCCGGCGCCGGCCTGGTCGTCGAGGGCGAGGCGCCGGACGGCACCATCGAGGCGGTGAGGGTCCAGCGCACGCCGCGCGGCGCCCCGGCCGGATTCGCGCTCGGCGTGCAGTGGCATCCCGAATACGATTTCGAGACGGACGCCCATTCCCGGCGCCTCTTCACCGCCTTCGCCGACGCCGTCGCCGGACGGGGCGCCGCCTTGGCTTCCATTGTCGGCGTCGCCGCGGATTAACGAGACGAACGAGCGGTGTCCGCCCTGGAAAGACGCCGAGCTATACTTGGCTGGTCAGGGCAAGGCGGAAATGGCTGGCGAACAGGAGATCCAAGAGCGCCGCGACCGGATAGGCCGCAACGCGCCAAGTGCTGAGCCCGCCGGAAAACGAGCGCACAAATTGCGGATAAAGAATTAAGCGATAATAAAAAATAATAGCGACAAAAGGAATCAACGCTGTTATGAACCGTCGGATGGCATGGAGCAATATCTGGGGCGCGAATTTTCTTGCAATTTCGAAAGAAATTTGATCGGGATTCGCGGATATTTTATTTAAAAATGCATCGATCGTCCCATGCAGCAAGTCACCGAGTTTTTCTCGATTTATGGCGCTAGAAAGCCCCTCACTTATGGCATGATATAGAACCAGCCGAAGATGTTGCCGCGGCCCTAGTCTCGCCACCAGCCAGAATCGCACGTGGGGGACCATGAGTCGTGATCCCCGCGCGAGGCTTTCTATTGCCCATACCAGAGCCGCCAGGACGAGGAGGCCGATCAAGACACGCACGGTCTCCGGCGAACCCAGAAGATTCCCGAAAAGATCGATGCCGATCATCGCGGCGAGCACAAGGCCCGCCGGCCATACAGCGCCGACGATGCGATCGAGGATGATTACATCCGTGAGCGCCAGCGCGACCTTCAGACCCACCTCCTGCCCCTCGAGGATCACGTGCAGAGCGGGGTTCTTGAATCTGTGGGCCGCGAAGAAGCCAGCGAGGTAGCCAAGATTGCGCCCAAAAAACGACATCATCGCGGGCTCCTTCGCGCACCAACCGGCTTGCGTACCGTCCGATGTAGGCTAGCATCTCCGAATGGGCCAGGGAGCGGTTTTTTCACGTGGGTTTGTATCGCTGTTTGTGTCAGCGACAGACCAGGAACTCAAGCCGATTGATCGGGCGCTACGCGGCTGCGACGATGCCTATGGCAGCGATGAGGTGGTTCTCCATTGCGCCGAGCGGTTATCGGAATGCGCCGCTCGCATCGGCATGGCCGCGGAGAAGATTGGCCGCGAACAGGGAGAAACTGTTGGCTGCGACGATCCGCAGTCCGGCCTCGCGGCAGGTGCGCTGTTGCGGGCCGGGGCCAGCCTTCCGCGGCGGACGACATTGATCGAACTCGAACAGCGTGTGGTCGAGGCATTGGGCGGCAAGGAACGCCTGGAGCCTGCGCAGCAATTGGCCGTCGCCGTGGCACGATTGCGCCGGACTCGTCTCGAACGTGCGGCCTATTGGGGCTTGGACGTGCCAGTCAAAAGAGTGGAGATACCAATGAATGAGGGCGAGGATAGCGGATCATTTTACAATATCTTCAAAATTGTTATGGAGAAAATTGGCCAACATATGCCATTAGAGCTTTTTGAACAAGAGCTTGCAAAAGGCAAAAAGCTTATGGGCAAGGTCAATATTCTGATCGCCGGACAGACTGGCGTCGGCAAGAGTTCGCTCATTAACGCGATTTTCGGCGAGGACATTGCAAAGGTCGGCGTCGGCCGGCCCGTGACCACGAACATCGAATGGTTCAGTCCGCCCGATCTTCCCGTTCAGCTATGCGATACGCGGGGCCTGGAGCTGAAGGAATTCGCCGAGACGCTCGCCGCACTGGAAAAGGAAATCGCGGTGCGCTCGGAGAAGGGAGATCCGGCGGAGCGGGTCCATATCCTCTGGCTGTGCATTTCCGGACGGCAGACCCGGGTGCAGCAGGGCGCCGAAGGCGCGGTGCTCGACCTCTGCAGCAAATACGGCATTCCGGGCGTCGTGGTCATTACTCAATCCACGGATCGCATGAGCGAAAGGGTGGAAGCGGAAGCCAAAGCGATCTTGCCGAGCGCAAAGGCTTTTGTACGGGTATTGGCGCAGCGCTGGGACGACAGCGATCCGCCCGTACCACCGCATGGTCTCCAGACGCTCGTGGAGGTCACGAGTGCACTGATCCCAGAGGCGGTGCGGAACGCGTTCATTTCGGCGCAGCTCATCGATCTCGAAAAAAAGAGAAAGCAAGCCTTCGGCATTGCGCAGACAGGCGGGATTTCGGCTGCGGCTGGCGCGGCAACACCCGTTCCGGGCGCATCAGAAGCCTTAGTCTTTACCGCCATCGTGGCCATGGTCGTGCGCATTGCCTTGGCGATGGGCGTGCCCGTGAGTCGCGACAACCTTACGCCGCTCGTGTCCGCGATGATCGCCTCTTTGCTGACGGCGCTCGTCATCCGCCTTGGCGCCGGCGAAGGCCTCAAATTCCTCCTGGGGCCCGGCAGTGTAGCCGGCGGGCTCATCAACGCTGGCATAGCTGGTGCCGCCGCCTACGGGCTCGGGTGCGCGTTCATCGAGTACCTGACCCAGTTCCTCATCGAACACCACCGGATGCCCACGGGCGACGAGCTGAGCGCCGGGTTCCCCGAGTTCTGGAAGAACAGGCCGGACAAAACCAGGGATCTGCCCGGAACCTGAGCGCGGCGGCGTCACCTCGTCCAGCGTGCCCAGGCGGGGTGCGTGTCGAGCGCCAGCAGATCCAGCACGGTCGCGCCGGTGGGCGGGGGCAGGGTGATTTCTCCGGCGCCGTCGGTCCAGCGCCAGCGCGCGCCGTCCGGGCCCTCGGGCGGATGGAAGCCGGCGCCGAAGGCGGGGCTTTCGAGCGGCACGATCCTCCCGTTGGCCACGACTCCGCCGAGGCGCGTGCCGAGCCGGCGTTGGTCGGCGCTCTCCGGATCCAGTTCCGCCGGAACCCCGCTCTGCGAGTGGATGCGGACATGGCGCGCGGCGGCCGGCAGCACGAACCGGTGCAGACGCCCGCGCACGGAGGCAGCGCGCAGGACGCGTCCGCCGGCCTCGAGGCGGAGTTCATCGTCGCGGCAGAGGCGAAAGCCGAGCGCCGTCGCCCGCGTCAATAAGCGCTGCCGCGCCGCGCGCAGCATCGGCCCTCCGGTGCAGAGCGGCGCGCAGGCCAGTTGCCAGCCGCGCCGGGGGCCGCGCGTGCCCACCCCGTGCGCGAAGGCAGCGCGATTGCCGTCGTCGAGATAGCTCTCGACCTCGAGCCCGGCTGCGAGCAGCACCGCGTGCGCCGCCAGCTCAATATGGAAATAATCCACAAAATCGGCTTCTTCCTGGACGATGCTGGCGCCGTTCAGAAGATGTTTCACGGGCACGAGGCAAGCGCTGTCGCCGGTCTCGCCAGGCCCGAACCAGACCGCATGGTCCGGCGAGAGGCGGATGTCGCGGTGCGGCCGGCCGGGGCCGAAGGCGTGCGCGCGCACCCGCACCGGCCAGACCTGACGCGGCCGGCGGTGGTGCCGGCAATCGACGCGGACCTGCCCGATCCAGGTCACTGGCGCCGTCGCCCCGCTGGCCAGGCGCATCACCGCGCCCGGTCGCAGAGCCTCCACCGGCATCTCGCCAATGAGTGTCGCCAGCGGCGTGCCGGCGGCGAAGCAGGGCGGGTCGATCGCCGTGACGTCGAGGAGCAGCCCGCCGGGCGCGAGCTGCAGCGCGCCCGGGGTGTAGATGACGGTTCCGTTCTCCACCGTGCCGCCAACTGCGAGCGCGGCCAGCGCCTGGCCGTGACCGATACTGAGCGTGCCACCCTGGAGATCGAGGACGCCGCCCGCGGACCCGCCGGGCATGCCGGCGCCGCCGAGCAGGGCGGGCAGCAGCGCCAGCGTGCCGCCGGCGACGGAGCCGAGCCCGGCGAGCGTGACGGTGCCGGCGACGGCGAGCGTGCCGGTCTGGCCGAGCGTGATCGTCCCCTCGTTGGTCACCGCGCTACCGGGGGCGGACGCCACCAGTGTGAGGCGGTCGCCGGCGCCGAGCGCGATGCCGCCGCGATTGTCGATCGTCTGCGCGGCGATCGAGGCCGCGGCGTCGGGGGCGAGGACGAGGGTGCCGGCATTGACGAAATCCCCGGCGCCGATGGCGAGGCTACCGGCGGCGATGTCGATACGCCCGCCGGCCTGCAGCACGCCGCCCGAGAGCGACGCCGCCCCGGCACGCGCCGTCAACGTCAGCCCGCTGCCGAGCCCGAGCGTCTGGCCGGCGGCCCCGGCGAGGCTGCCGCCGTCGCCGAGGGTGATGGCGAGGCCGTCGAGCGTCTCGCTGTCGAGCACCGTCAGCGTTGCCGCCGCGCCGGTGATGGCGATGCTGCCGCCAAGCACCGTCAGGCCGCGCTCGATGGCGAGGGCGCCGCCGAGGCTGGCGAGATCGAGCGTGCCGTCGATGGTCATCGCGTCGAAAGTGCCGCCCTGGACGGTGACGGCGCCCGGCACGGCCGCGATCGTGCCGTCACGCAGTGCACCGGTGAGGCTGAGCGCGCCGATCGTCTGCCCGACCGCGAGGCTGCCGCCGCCGAGATCGAGCGCGCCGGAGACGTCGATCGCCCCCGGCCCGGTGATGGCGCCGAGCGCGGCGAGGCTCTCGCTGCCGGTGAGCGACAGCGTGCCGGCGATGTCGATCGCGCCGGTGGACACGAAATTGCCGCCGATGGCGAGGTCGCCGGTGACGTCGATTTGCCCGCCGTTGTGCACGCTGCCAAGCAGCGCGTTCCCGGTGCCAGCGGCGACGAGCGTGAGGCCGGCACCGAGACTGAGCGTGCCGGCGCTGGAGGCCAGCGTCGCCGCGCCGGCCAGCGTGATGCTGCCATCATCGAGCGTGGTGTCGCCGGACGCGGCGATGACGGCAATCTCGGCCACGACCGCGCCGATGGGGGCGATGTCGGCCCCGGCGGGGAGCGTCAGCGTGGCCCAGCTGTCGATCGTGTAGGGCACGAGTCCCGGGCCGGACAGCACGGTTTCGCTACCGATGATGTCGGTCTGTCCGCCGGGCTGGGACGCGAGGGAACTGGCTGACACCGCCGCCTCGGGCACGAAAACCACAAAAACGCATCAACGTCTCATCAAGTGAATATGCCAGACCGCCGCCCGGATTGACAGAGGCTTTCGCTCCGCCGGCCCGATGCGCGGACACATCTCGTTCACCATTGGGGGCGTATCCAGGATTTCGGTAGGGAAACAGGAGCGAGGCCGCGATGGCGGGTGGCTGGCTGGTCGGCGGGTTGGTCCGCAGTGTTCTGACCCGGCGCAAGGCGCGCAGCGCGGCGGTGCCATTCGAATCCGGACCGCTGCGCATGGCGCGTGTCGCCGAGGATGAGCGTCACGGCATGGTGGCCGTGTTGCGGGATTTCGCCGGCAGTTGCGCACGCTTCACCGTACCCTGGGCCGATCTGCCCGACACCGTGCCGATGAGCGAGCGTGACGCCGTACTGCACAAGGTGGTGAACGAGACGAAGGCGGTGACGCCGGCGGCGATGCGCGCGGCGGTCGCGCAGGTCGCGCTCGCCGGCCTGTTCGGCCCGGAGGCCAAGGCGCAGGCGGCAGCGGAGGCGCAGAGCGATGGGCAGCGGGAACGCGAACTGCACGCCGTGCTGATCTTCCACCTGCTGGATGCCAGCCAGACGGACGTGCGGGCGCTGGTCGAGACCCCGTCGGGGCGCCACGCCAAGACGGCGGTGAACGATGCGGCCAGCGCCCTTGGCATTCGGCGCAGCGACATTTTCGTGCGCACCGGGGAATTGGCGAAGCGCCTTCTGCCGGTTGGCTTCGCTGCTGGCACGGGCCCGCTCGCCGCGGGCTGGCTGCGCGTTGTGCATCGCGAGGTCGCCGAGCTGAACCAGCGCCTGAACACAAGGCTCGCCGATGCGGATGCCGAGCTGGTGCCTGACCTGCGTGCCGCGATGGAAGTCAGCGCCGCCACGGTGCGCGCCTCTGCCCACCTGCTCGGGCTCATCGACGGCGCCGTCCTCGGGATCGGCGCGACGGTGCGGCAATGGGAGACGGCGCAGCCCGCGCTCACCCACATGATCGACAAGCTCTCCGACATTCTCGACGAATGGGGCGGTCTGATCCCGGAGGCGCAGGACGCGCTGCGCGCCCCGGCCGGGGAACTCGCGCCCCGGCTGCGCCGCCTGCGCGCGCTGCTCCCCGCGCCGCCAGCGGCCGCGGGAGAGGCGGACGCCAGCGGCGCCGTCTCGACGGAACTCGGCGAGCGGCTGCACGGCATCTGGTCGAACCTGAACAAGGACGCCTGAAAAGCGACGCCTGAAGCGGGGCAAGCGCGGCTTGGGTGAGGGCGCGAATCATGTCCCGTTCATCATTGGCGGCGTAGGGTCGGGTCGAGCTTAACGGTCGGAGCAGGGCCACGATGGTCGGCAGCTGGCGGGTCGGAGGCATCGTCGGCAGCATGCTTCGCCGGCGCGAGCCGCGGAGCGCGGCGGTTCCGTTCGAGCACGAGGTTCTGCGCCTGGCCCGCGCGGCGGAGGATGAGCGTCACGGGCTGGTGGCGATCCTGCGCGACTTCGCCGGCAATTGCGCCCGCTACCTGGTGCCCTGGGCGGATCTGCCCAAGATGGTCCGGTTTGGCCCGGGCGACGCCGCGCTCCATGGCGCGGTGGAGGAAGCGCAGGCGGTGACGCCGGCAGCGATGATGGCGGTGGTGCACAAGGTGGCGCTGTCCGGCGCGCTGGGTGCCGCGGCCAAGGCCGGCGCGCGCGCGACCGAACAAGCGGAAGGCAAGCGCGAGCGGGATCTTCACGCCGTCCTGATTTTCCATGCCCTGAGGGCGAGCCGGGCCGATCTCGGCGGGCTGCTGGCCGCGACCGCCCGCGGGGCTCCCGGGCTCGACTCGTCCCTGCGGCGCGACGCCCAGGTTGCGGTCCGCACCGCCGCCGCCGCGCTCGGGCTGCGGCGCAGCGAAATCTACGACCGCACCGCCGCGCTCAGCCACGGCGTGCTGCCGGTCGGGTTCGCCGCCACCGACGGGCCGATCGCGCGCGGCTGGCTGCGCACGCTGCAGCACGAGGTCACCGGGCTGCATCGGCACATGCGGGACCGGCTCGCCGAGATGCCCACGGATCTGGCCACCGACCTGCGGGTCGCCGCCGAGATCAGCCAGATGACGCTCGAGGCCACCGCGCCGATGTTCGGCGCGGTCGATCGGGCCGTGCTCAACATCGGTGCGACCATGCGCGACTGGGACAAGGCGCAGCCCACGCTGGCCGGCACGGTCGACACGCTGTCGAGCGTGCTCGACGAATGGGCGGGGCTGATCCCGGAGGCGCGGGCGACGCTGCGCGCGCCGATCGGCGAAATGGGGCCGCGCCTCCGCCGGCTGCGCGCCTTGCTGCCGCCGGGCGCGCTCGTCGCCGGAGCCGGCGGGCTCGGCGAGGCGCCGCGGCGGGAGATGGCCCTGGTCGGCGGCGGTTCGCGCGGCGGCGATGTCCGGCGCGACGAAGCGGTCGGGGCGACTGTCGCCGAACAGCTCGGCACCATCTGGCGCGCGCTCGACGGCGGCTGAGCCCGCCGCACCCTTCCGGCGGCGCGGTCCTTGGGCGATATAGGCCCAGCCGAGCAAGGAGCCCGAGGTTTGAGCACCGCGACGACGACGACGCCCGCCGACGCCGAGGCTGCCCGCGCGCAGGCGCTGCGCGAGCTGATTCTCCGCGCCGAGCAGGCGATGGTTGCCAAGCGCTTCAACGAGGCGGCCGGCATCTGCCAGGATGTGCTGGAAGCGACGCCGGACCATCCCCCGGCGCTGGCGCTGCTCGGCGGCATCATCGGCCATCGCGGCGACGTCACGCGCGGCGTGGCCATGCTCGAGCGCGCCATCGGGCGCGATCGCTCGGTGGCGGCCTGGTTCAGCAATCTCAGCGGCCTCTACCGCATGCAGTACCGGCTCGAGGAGGCAACGGCGGCGGCGCGCGAGGCGGTGCGGCTGCAGCCGCAGGCGCCGCGCTTCCTGGTCAATCTCGGCAAGTCGCTGATCGATCAGGGCGAGCGCGACGAGGCGCTGACCGCCTTCCTGATGGCGCTGGCACGCGAGCCGGCCAATGCGGAGGCGCACCTGGCGATCGGCCAGATTCTGCTCGCGCGCGGCGAGTGGCGGCCTGGTTGGCTCGAATATGAATGGCGCAACCAGCTCGAACAGGCCAAGGGCATGCTGCCGCCGATGACGGCGCCGGCCTGGAACGGCATGCGGCTGCCGGCTGGGCGCATCCTGCTCGTCGGCGATCAGGGTTACGGCGATACCATCCAGTTCTGCCGCTTCATCCCCGCCGTCGCCGAGCGCTGCCAGGAGGTCGTGCTCGGCTGCAGCCCCGATCTCGCCCCGCTGCTCGCCAAGCTGCCGGGCGTGGCGCAGTGCCATAGCCGCTGGAACGAGATCCCGCCACACGCGGTGCATTGCCTGCTCTCCAGCCTGCCGCATCTGCTCGAGATCACCGAGGCGACCATCCCTGCGCGCGTGCCCTATCTCGCCGCCGATGCCGGTGATGTCGCGCTGTGGCAGGCGCGGCTCGCCGGCCAGCGGGGGCCGCGCGTCGGCATCGCCTGGGCCGGTCGCCCGACCCATCCCAACGACCGGCGGCGCTCGCTCGCCCTCGCCGACCTCGCCGCCATCGGGCAGATTCCCGACCTCACGTTCGTGTCGCTGCAGAAAATCGTTCCTGACCGGGACAAGCCGGCGCTGGCCGGGATTCTCCCCGGCCTCGTCGACCACACCGATCTGCTCACGGATTTCGCGCAGACGGCGGCGCTGATCGCCAATCTCGATCTGGTGGTGACGGTGGATACGGCCGTCGCCCATCTCGCCGGCGCGCTCGGCAAGACGGTCTGGGTGATGCTCGCCGACCCGGCGGACTGGCGCTGGATGCTCGGGCGGACCGACACGGCCTGGTATCCGACGATGCGCTTTTTCCGTCAGCCCCGCCCCGGCGACTGGGCCAGCGTGGCCGACGCGGTGGCCAGGGCGCTGGCCGCGCTGCCGCGCTGAGGCTTGCGTGCGTCCGGGTCAGGCGTCGTCGCCGTGCCACTCCTTGAACCAGGCGACGAAGCGGGCGATGCCGGTGGCCAGCGGCGTTGCCGGCGCGTAGCCGGTCAGGGCCGCGAGCCGATCCACGGACGCGAAGGTTTCGATGACCTCGGTGCGCGGGCGCTCGGCGTGGCGGATCACCGCGCGACGCCCGAGCCCCTGTTCGAGCAGCGCGATCAGCGTGCCGACGGCCTCGCTCTGGTGGTTGCCGATATTCAGCACCCGCGCGCCTTCACCGCTGGCCGGCGGACGGTCGAGACAGGCCAGCACACCGGCGGTGATGTCGTCGACATAGGTGAAATCGCGCTTCAGCCGCCCTTCGTCGAAAACCGTGATCGGTTCGCCGCGAACGATGGCGCGGGCGAAGCTGTAATAAGCCATGTCCGGCCGGCCCCAGGGGCCGTAGACGGTGAAGAAGCGCAGCCCCGTCAGCGGCAGGCCGAACAGATGCGCGTAGGAATGGCTCATCAGCTCGTCGGACCGCTTGGTCGCGGCGTAGAGCGAAACCGGCGTGTCCGCACGCTCGCTTTCGGCGAACGGCACGACGGAGTCGGCGCCATAGACCGAGGACGAGCTGGCATAGACCATATGGCGCAGCCCCTGCATGCGCCGCGCCGCTTCGAGCATGACCAGATGGCCCATGACGTTCGACGAGACGTAGGCGTAGGGGTTGACCAGCGAATAGCGAACGCCTGCCTGGGCAGCGAGATGGACGATGCGGTCGATCTCCGGGTGCGCCGCCGTCACCGCTTCGACCGCTGCGGCGTCGGCGATATCGACCCGTTCGAAATGGAAGCCGGCGTGCTCGGCCAGCCGTGCGAGCCGCGCCGTCTTGAGACGGACATCGTAATAGTCGTTGAGATTGTCGAGCCCGATGACCCGTTCGCCACGGGCGATCAGGGCGGCGGCGACGTGCGAGCCGATGAACCCGGCCGCGCCGGTGAGCAGGACCGTCATCGGCTCAGCCCGGCGCCGCGGCGAGCAGCCGGTCCTCGAGCAGTTCCATCAGCGCGTGGCCGAGCGCGATGTGGCTCTCCTGGATGCGCGCGGTCTCCGTCGATGGCACCAGCAGCGCCACGTCGCACTGCGCAAGCGCCGGTTCGCCGCTGCTGCCGAGCAGGCCGATGGTGCCGATGCCGAGCTCGCGTGCCGCGGCGAGCGCGCGCACCACGTTCGGAGAGCGGCCCGAGGTGGTGATGCCGATGAGCACGTCGCCCTTGCGGCCGAGGCCGCGCAGCGGGCGCTCGAACACCGTATCGAAGCCGTAATCGTTGCCGCCCGCCGTCAGTGCCGAGGTATCGAGCGCGAGCGACAGCGCCGGCCAGGCATCGCGGTTCACCTTGGGGCGCAAGCGCACGACGAGTTCGGCGGCGAGATGCTGCGCATCCGCCGCCGAGCCGCCATTGCCGCACAGCATCAGCTTGCCGCCGGCGCGCAGGCTCGCCTCGCAGAGATCGACCGCCCGCACCAGCGGGTCGGCCAGATCCTCGGCGATGCGCTGCTTGAGTTCGGCGGAGCGGCGCATCATCGCCGCGAAGCGTGTGCGCTCGTCCATGTCAGTAGCGGTAGAGATCGTGTTTGAACGGGCCGCTGTCCGGCACGCCGATATAATCGGACTGCGCCGCGGTCAGCCGGGTGAGCGTGGCGCCGACCTTGGCCAGGTGCAGCGCCGCCACCTTCTCGTCGAGCCGCTTCGGCAGCGTATAGACGCGCCGCTGGTAATGGCCGGGCGGTACTGTCCATAGCTCGATCTGGGCCAGCACCTGGTTGCAGAAGCTGGCGCTCATCACGAAGCTGGGATGGCCGGTGGCGTTGCCGAGATTGACCAGCCGTCCTTCGGACAGCACGACGAGGCGCTTGCCATCGGGGA
Organism: Pseudomonadota bacterium; assembly: GCA_021845595.1. GTDB lineage: Bacteria > Pseudomonadota > Alphaproteobacteria > Acetobacterales > Acetobacteraceae > JAJZVV01. The sequence continues at coordinate 37,927 of JAJZVV010000012.1, forward strand.
AGACGACCTCGTCCACCTGCGGCTTGACGTTCTCCCAGCGGTAGTTGCGCAGCGCCTCGATCTGGATCTCGGAGTCGAAATGGCCAATATTGCAGACGATGGCGCGGTGCTTCATCGCCCGCATGTGGTCGATGGTGATGACATCGATGTTGCCGGTGGCGGTGACGAAAATATCGCCGCGCGGCGCGGCCTGCTCCATCGTCACCACTTCGTAGCCTTCCATCGCCGCCTGCAGCGCGCAGATCGGGTCGATTTCGGTGACGAGGACGCGGCAGCCCGCCTGCTTCAGGCTCGCTGCCGAGCCCTTGCCGACATCGCCGAACCCGGCGACGACGGCGACCTTGCCGGCCATCATCACATCGGTGCCGCGGCGGATACCGTCGACGAGGGATTCGCGGCAGCCGTAGAGATTGTCGAATTTCGACTTGGTGACGCTGTCATTGACGTTGATCGCCGGCACCAGCAGCTTGCCGTCGCGCTCCATCTCGCGCAGGCGGTGCACGCCGGTGGTGGTTTCCTCCGACAGGCCGCGCACATCGGCGAGCATGGCCGGGTATTTCTCGTGCATCAGCTTGGTCAGGTCGCCGCCGTCGTCGAGGATCATGTTCGGCGTCCACCCGTCCGGCCCGCGCACCGTCTGTTCGATGCACCACCAGAACTCGTCCTCGGCCATGCCCTTCCAGGCAAAGACGGGCACGCCGGCGGCGGCGATGGCGGCAGCGGCGTGGTCCTGGGTGGAGAAGATGTTGCACGACGACCAGCGCACCGAGGCGCCGAGCGCCTGCAGCGTCTCGATCAGCACCGCGGTCTGGATCGTCATGTGCAGGCAGCCGGCGATGCGCGCGCCCTTGAGCGGCTTGGAGGCGCCGAACTCGGCGCGCACCGCCATCAGGCCGGGCATCTCGTCCTCGGCGAGGGAGATTTCCTTGCGGCCCCAGTCGGCCAGCGCGATGTCCTTAACCTTGTAGTCGGCGTCCGGCATTCTCTGCTCCTCGTGGCCGGGAGACCGGCTCCGGCCAGCCTCTCCGAAAACGGTTACTGGAAGGTTCGCGGGCCCGCGGCGGCAGGCGCCGCGGTCAGGTATTCATGGCGTCGAAGAAATCCGCGTTGGTCTTGCTGTATTTCAGCTTATCGACGAGGAACTCCATCGCATCGACGGTGCCCATCGGATTGAGGATGCGGCGCAGCACCCACATCTTGGACAAGGTGCCCTTCTCGACCAGCAGCTCCTCCTTGCGGGTGCCGGACTTGGTGATGTCGATGGCCGGGAAGGTGCGCTTGTCGGAGAGCTTCCGGTCGAGAATGATCTCGGAATTGCCGGTGCCCTTGAATTCCTCGAAGATCACCTCGTCCATGCGGCTGCCGGTATCGATCAGGGCGGTGGCGATGATGGTCAGCGAGCCGCCTTCCTCGATGTTGCGCGCGGCGCCGAAGAAGCGCTTCGGCCGCTGCAGCGCGTTGGCGTCGACACCGCCGGTGAGCACCTTGCCCGACGACGGGACGACGGTGTTGTAGGCGCGCGCCAGTCGGGTGATCGAATCGAGCAGGATGACGACGTCGCGCTTGTGCTCGACGAGGCGCTTGGCCTTTTCCAGCACCATCTCCGTCACCTGCACGTGCCGCGTCGCCGGTTCGTCGAAGGTCGAGGCGACGACTTCGCCTTTGACGCTGCGTGCCATGTCGGTGACTTCCTCCGGCCGCTCGTCGATCAGCAGCACGATGAGGAACACGTCCGGGTGGTTGGCGGCGATGGCGGTGGCGATGTTCTGCAGCATCACCGTCTTGCCGGTACGCGGCGGGGCGACGATGAGGGCGCGCTGGCCCTTGCCGATCGGCGCGATCAGGTCGATCACGCGCAGCGTGTTGTCCTTGCTCGGCCCCTTCGCCACGGATTGGAAGTTCTGCACTTCCATGCGCAGCCGCTCGTCCGGATAGAGCGGCGTGAGATTGTCGAAATTGATGCGGTGGCGCACCGCGTCCGGCTGCTCGAAATTGATGGTGTTGAGCTTGAGCAGCGCGAAATATCGCTCGCCATCCTTCGGCGCGCGGATCTGGCCTTCGACCGTGTCGCCGGTGCGCAGGCCGAAGCGGCGGACCTGGTTCGGGCTGACATAGATATCGTCCGGCCCGGGCAGGTAGTTCGATTCCGGGCTGCGCAGGAAGCCGAACCCGTCGGACAGGATTTCGAGCGTACCGGAGCCGTGGATCGCCTGGTCGTTCTCGGCCAGGTTTTTCAGGATGGCGAACATCATGTCCTGCTTGCGCAGGGATGATGCGTTCTCGATCTGCAGGGACTCGGCGAAGCTGAGCAGATCGGCGGGGGATTTTGCCTTGAGTTCGGCAAGGTGCATGGGAGCGCCTCGAAGCGAGCCAGGAGATGCGGGGCCGGTCGGTGGGAAGGGGCGGGCAGGGTGCCGGCCGCCGGCGTCTTGGCCAGGGAATGCCCGGGGTGGGGGAAGGGGAGCGGGTCAGCCACGCAGGCCAAGCCCGTACGGCAGCGGAGGCTAGTGAGACCGGCCACCGTCGTCAACCGCTCACATAACGCGATGTTCGGTTCGTTTCAAGATGCCCATCGCTCGGGATTCCTGCCGCCGCCGCGCCCGCCGCCGAGCCATCACAGCAGCCGTTCCTTGCGCAGACTGACCCAGCGCCCGTTGCCGACGATGACATGATCGTGGACGGTGATGGCGAACACGGCGGCGGCTTCGCTGATCTCGCCGGTCATGTCGATATCCTCGCGCGACGGCGTGGGGTCGCCGCTCGGATGGTTGTGGACCAGGATCAGGGCAGTGGCGTTCACCTCCAGCGCCCGCTTCACCACCTCGCGGGGGTAGACCGGAGTATGGTTCACCGTGCCCCGCGCGTGCGCCTCGTCCGCGAGGAGGCGGTTGCGGTTGTCCAGGAACAGCACGCGGAAATGTTCCACCGGTTCGCGGGCGAGCACGACGGTGAGATAGTCCATCAGCCGATCCCAGTTGCCCAGCACGGGCCGGTCGACGATCTCGGATTGGGCGAGTCGCACCGACGCGGCCTGAACCAGCTTCATCGCGGCGACGCCGTGCATGTTCAGCCCGGGAACCTCGAACAACTGCTCGGATGGCGCGGTCAAGGCCAGGCCGAAGCTGCCGAATCGGTTGATCAGCGCCTTCGCCAGCGGCTTGGTGTCGCCCCGCGGCTGGGCGAAATAGAGCAGCATTTCCAGCAGTTCATAGTCGGCCAGCGCGCCGGGGCCACGGGCGAGGAGCTTCTCGCGCATGCGGGCGCGGTGGCCGTGCGGCCCGGTGGAGGGGAAGGGCAGCGAATCGGACGCCTCGCGCTCGCCGCTCGACGGCGGCGGGGGCGACGGCGCGTAGCTCGCCTTGATCTCCGCATCCCGCGCCAGCGGCGGGCCCGCCTCGCCTTCGGCGAAGCCCGGCGGGCGCCCCAGGTTCGGGCGGGCAAACTCCGGGCGCTTCCTATCCGAAGCGGCGGGCCGGATGAGTTTGGACAACCACAAGGGGATGAATTCCTGTCATCATCCCGCTTAGGTTGCCATACTATCGCATTACGGGAAAGAACTTTGGTAGTTTCCCCGCAGGCGTGTGTTCTGCCTGCCTACGAACGGTTGCGGCCGCTGACCCAGGCCTCGCGGTAGAGGGCGACGATCTCGCCCGCCTCGGGCACGCGCGGATTGTTCCCCGGGCTGCCCGAGGCCAGCGCCTGCTCGGCCATCAGCGTGAGCTTGCCGGTCCAGGCCGCTTCGTCGATGCCGAACTCGCCGGGGCTCGGCACCGCCAGGTCCCGGTTCAGCGACTCGAGCTCCGTCGCCAGCCGCTCGCAGGCCGTCTCGTCATCGTCCGTCGCGCCGGCGAAGCCCATCGCGCGCGCCGCGGCGGCGTAGCGCGCCGGCGCTGCCTCCAGCCCGTAGCGCGTCACCGCCGGCAGCAGCATCGCGTTCGACAGGCCGTGCGGCACATGGAAATGCGCCCCGATCGGCCGCGACATGCCATGCACCAGGGCAACGGAGCTGTTGGAGAAGGCGACGCCGGCCAGCGTCGCCCCCATCATCATCGCCTCGCGCGCGGGCGCGTTGGTGGGTTCGCGATAGACCGTGCGCAGATTGGGGCCGATCAGCCGCATCGCCGCCAGCGCCTGCGCATCCGAATAAGGATTGGCGCGGCGCGAGACATAGGCCTCCAGCGCGTGGGTCAGGCTGTCGATGCCGGTATCGGCAGTGGTGCGCGGCGGCACGCTCAAGGTGAGCTGGTAATCGACGAGCGCCGCCAGTGGCAGCGCGGCGAACCCGGCGATGAGCATTTTCTCGTCGCGCTCGGTGTCGGTGATGACGGTGAAGCGCGTCGCCTCGCTGCCGGTGCCTGCCGTGGTCGGGATGGCGATGATCGGCAGCGCGGCGAGATCGGCCTGCACCGGCACCTTGTAGTCGCGCATTTTCCCGCCGCCGGCGGCGAGGATGGCCATCGCTTTGGCGGTGTCGATCGGCGAGCCGCCGCCGAAGCCGATCAGACAGTCGAACGGGCCGGACTTCAGCCGCTGCACCCCGGCCTCGATGACGGTATCGACCGGCTCGGGCACGGTGTCGCTGAAGGTTTCGGCGGCGATGCCGGCGGCGGCGAGCGGGTCGAGGCAGCGGCGAACCAGGCCGGACGAGACCATGAACGGGTCGGTCACCACCAGCGGCCGGCGCAGGCCGAAGGTGGCCAGCACGGCGGCGATGTCGCCGACGCTACCGCCGCCGATGCGCAGCAGGCGCGGCGAGACGAGGTTGAAGCTCATGGTTTCCTCCCGTTCGGCGCCCCGGCCCGGCCCGCCGCGCGGCCTGGGCGCTCAGGGCCGGGCGGCGAGGAACTCGGCGAGGTAATGCCCCCAAAGCTCGGGATGCGCCAGCCCCTGGTGTCCCCAGCCGCCCGGCGCGGGTACGAGCACGAACCGCCCGTGCGCGATCCGGCGCATCGCCGGCTGCATCACGCCGAGCTCGTTCGGGTTGACCAGGTCGTCGGCGAAATTGATCGCCAGCAGCGGAGCGCGGATGCGCTCGAGATCGGGCCACGGATTGTAGCCGGCGGAACTGTCGAGTGCGTAGAGCACGTCGTCCGGCTTCATCTGCTCGAAGCGGTGCAGCAGGTCGGCTTCCATGGCCGTGGCCGCCTCGCGCGTCTGCGCGCTCTCCTGCAGCCGCTCGGCGTTGCCGGTCATTACCGCAAACGCGATGGCGGCGGTGTGCGCCCATTGCGTCGGCGGATGGCCGCGATCGTAGGCGCCGTCGTGCCAGTCCGGATCGTCGCGGATCGCCTGCATCACCGCGGCGCGCCAGAGCATGTTGCGGCCACTGACCGGCACCGGCATCGCGCCCATCGGCACCACCGCATCCATCATGTCCGGGAAGCGCTCGGCCCAGAGCCAGGCCTGCATGCCGCCCATCGAGGTGCCGAGGACCAGGCGCAGATGGTCGATGCCGAGCGCCTCGTGCAGCAGCCGCCGCTGCAGCTCGACCTGATCGGCGTAGGTATAGTGCGGAAATCGCCCGCCGAGCCCGTCCGAGGGCTTCGACGACAGACCGGCGCCGATGCCGTCGGGGACGACGAGAAAATATCGCGACCGGTCGAGCGGCTGGCCGGCGCCGAACATGGCGTCGGCGAAACCTGGCAGCAGGAAGTTGCGCGCCTCGCCGGTGGTGCCGTGCAGCAGCAGCACGGCGTTGACGATGCGCCCCGCCCCGTCGCGCTGCGCGGTGCCGAAGGTCAGATAATGCAGATGCAGGCGCGGCATGGTCTCGCCGTCACCGAGGCGGACATCGGCGAGGTCCAGCGTGCCCTCCAGCGGTGCCGGCGCCGACGGCTTGGGCGCCGCCACGGCGGGCAGCGCCGCCAGCAGCAGCGCGAGGAGCAGGGCGAACCGCACGCTCAGCGTCCCTTCGGTGCCGGCTTGGCCGCCGCCTTGCCGCGCACCGCCGCGACCCGCTTCGGCGCCGCGCGTGCCGACCCCGGCGCTGCCTTCGGTTTGGCCGCCGCCGCGCGCAAGGCGCTGATGGTGGTGCGGGTGGTGATCTGCTCGGGGTCGGTGACGAGTTCGATCACGGCCGGCTTGCCGCTGGCGACCGCGCGGCGGAAGGCGGGGATGAACTGCTCGGTTGTCGTCACGGTCTCGCCATGGCCGCCGAAGGCCTCGATGAACTTGGCGAAATCGGGGTTGGTCAGCGCCGTGCCGGAGACATGGCCGGGAAAATCACGCTCCTGGTGCATGCGGATGGTGCCGTACATCTGGTTGTTGAAGACGAGCACGATCGGCGCCACGCCGTGATGGAAGGCGGTGGCGAGTTCCTGGCCGGTCATGAGGAAGCCACCATCGCCGACGAACGCGACCGCCATCCGCTCGGGCCGGATCAGCTTGGCCGCGATCGCCGCCGGCACGGCGTAGCCCATGGCGCCGTTGCACGGCCCGATGAAGCGCTGGCGATCGGCGAAATTCATGAAGCGCACCGGCCAGGTGGCGAAATTGCCGGCGTCGCAGGTCAGCACTGCCTCCTCCGGCAGCTCCGCCTGCAGCGCGTGCAGCACCTGGGCGAGATTGAGCGCGCCGGGATACGTGGGCGCGGCGCTGGTGGCCAGGCGCAGGGCGCGCAGCTCCGCTGTCCATTCCCGCCAGGCCGGCCGCGCCGGCGCCTCCAGCCCGCGCGCCGCGGCGGCGAAGCCGTCCGGCGTGGCGACGATGCCGAGGGCGGGGCGGAAGACCCGGCCGATCTCCTCCGGCTCGGGATAGACATGCACGATCGGCGTCGCGCCCGCCGGGTCGAACAGCGTGTAGCCCTGGGTCGCCGCCTCGCCGAGGCGGGTGCCGATGGCGAGCACGAGATCCGCCTCGCGCGTCTTGGCAACCAGCGCGGGATCGGAGCCGACGCCGAGATCGCCGACGAAGTTGGACAACGTGCCGTCGTAGAGCTGCTGGCGGCGGAAGGTGACGGCGACGGGCAGATCGAAACCGACGAGGAATTCGCGGATGGCGGCGCGGCCGGCCTCGCTCCAGCCGGACCCGCCGAGCACGGCGAGCGGCTTGCGCGCGCGCGCCAGAAGTCGTTCGAGCGCGGTGATCGCGGCCGGATCCGGCTGCGCCGCGGCGACCGTCGCCGGTCCGAGATCGGCAACCTCGACGAGATTGCGCTGCATTTCCTCCGACAGCGCGATCACCACCGGCCCGGGGCGGCCGCGGGTGGCGACGTCGACGGCGTGGGCGACGATTTCGGGGATGCGCGCGGCGTCGTCGATCTGCGTCACCCATTTGGCGACGCTGCCGAACATGCGGCGATAGTCGATCTCCTGAAAACTGTCGCGGTCGGTCTCGGCGAACGGAATCTGGCCGATGAACAGCAGCAGCGGCGTGCTGTCCTGGCGCGCGATGTGCACGCCGATGGCGCCGTGGCAGGCGCCGGGCCCGCGCGTGACCATCGCCGCCGCCGGCCGGCCGGTGAGCTTGCCATAGGCCTCCGCCATATCCACCGCGCCGGCCTCGAACCGACAGGTGATCAGCGTCAGCTTGTCCCGCACCGCGTGCAGCCCGTCGAGCACGTCGAGATAGCTTTCGCCGGGGACGGCGAACACGTGGTCGATGCCCTGCGCGACGAGCGCATCCGCCAGCACGCGCCCGCCGGGGCGGGACTTGATGCGCGCCTTGCGCGCGGGCGCGATGTCCATGGGATTTCCTCCTTGGTTGCGAGCTGGCCTGGTTGCAAGCCACCTTGGTTATGAGCCGGGGTTATGAGCCGGGGTTATGAGCCGGGGCGGAGCATAAGGCGCCCTCGGCGCCGGGCAATGGGCTTGGACTGCGTGGCGGGATTCCCGTTCGCGGCAGACCGGGATATGCTGCGGGCCAGTGGAGGAGCGGGTGGCCATGGAAACGGGATTTGCCTATGCGGAGGCGTTCGACCGCAACATCGGCTGGCTGACGGAAGCCGAACAGGCCGCGCTGCGGGGCAGGCGCGTGGCCATCGCCGGCTGCGGTGGCGTTGGCGGAGCGCATCTCCTCGCCCTGGCCCGGCTCGGCATCGGCGCGTTCAATCTCGCCGACATGGACGTGTTCGAGTTGGCCAATTTCAACCGTCAGGTCGGCGCCACCATGGCCACGCTCGACCGGCCTAAGGTGGCGGTGATGGCGGAGATGGCGCGGCAGATTAATCCTGAACTCGACCTGCGCATTTTCGACGAGGGCGTGCAGGACGATACCGTCGATGCGTTCCTCGATGGCGCCGACCTGTTCGTGGACGGGTTCGATTTCCACGCCATCTCCATCCGCCGCCGCGTGTTCGCCGCGGCGCGCGCCCGAGGCATTCCGGCGATGACCGCCGGCCCGATCGGCCTTGGCGCCGCCTTCGTCATTTTCCGCCCCGACGGCATGAGCTTCGACGCGTATTTCGGCATGGGCGAGGACGACCAGGCGACGATGGAGGCGAAGTTCCTCGACGGGCTCGTCCCGCAGGCGTGGCATCGCGACTATCTGATGGTACCGGAGCGGTTCGACCTCGCGCGCAAGCGCGCGCCCTCGATCGGCGCCACCTGTCTTCTCTGCGCCGGCATCGTCGGCATCACCGCGATCAAGCTCCTGACCGGCCGCGGCGAGGTGCTGGCGGCGCCGTGGCACCATAATTTCGATCCGTTCCGCAACGCCTATCTGGTCGAACCGCGCCCCGGCGCCGGCGCGGCCCCACGCTGAGGCAGAGGGAGCCATGCGCGCGATTTTCGTGATGATGAAATGCGAAATGGGCCAGGCCTATCGCGTCGCCCAGGACGCCGCAGATACGGTCGAACAACTTTCCGAACTTTATTCAATATCGGGACAGTATGACTTGCTGGGAAAGTTCTATCTGGCCCCCGAGGAGGATATCGGCCGTTTCGTGACCGAGCGGCTGCAGACGATCGGCGGCGTTAAGGATACTTACACCCTGATCGCCTTCAATGCGTTCTCGCCCGGCTGACGGCGAGGCCGCAGTTCCCGCTTGACGGATTCCTGCCGCGGTCGCCATGGTGCGCCGTCAGCATTGACCGCTGCTGCGTCCGGCGGGCAGGACGCTTTTGGGGAGGGAATGAATGCCGCCTATTTTGAAAGCTACATCTGTTCTTGCCGCCGTCGCCGCCTTGTCCTGGGGGCTGGCCGGGCAGGCCGCGGCCGAGGAAGTAGCCCAGGCGACGCTTTACGGCGACATGAGCGCCGTCACCCAGACGATGCTCGATCACGCCGGCCATGACGGAAACAACTTCCTCATGACCAACGGCAACTACAGCCAGACCCGGTTCTACCCGAACCGGCAGATCAATACGATGAACGTCAAGCACCTGCACCCGGCCTGGATCTTCCAGACCGAGGTCAAGGACACGATGGAAACCACCCCGCTGGTGGTCAACGGGGTGATGTACGTCACCACCGCTTTCGATCATGTCTATGCTCTGAACGCGCGCACCGGCGAGGAGCTCTGGCACTACAAGCACAAGCTCGGCCCGATCTCGATCTATTGCTGCGGTCCGAACAATCGTGGCGTCGCTGCCTACGAGGATATGGTCTATCTCGCCACCCTCGATTCCAAGCTGGTCGCGCTGAACGCCAAGACCGGCAAGGTGGCCTGGCAGAGTGACATCGCCGATCCCGAACTCGGCTATTCGGAAACCATGGCGCCGACCGCGGTGAACGGAAAGATTCTCGTCGGCACCAATGGCGGCGAGTACGGCATCCGCGGCTTCGTCAAGGCGTTCGACGCCGCTACCGGCAAGCTGCTCTGGACCTTCAACACCACGCCGGAAAATTCCGTCGGCGTCTGGGCGACAAAGGATGCGAGCGGGCAGGACCTGCATCGCGACATCGCCGCGGAGAAGGCGGCGCTGGCCAAGGGCGGCGATCCCTACAAGACCCTCGGCGGCGGCGTGTGGCAGAATCCCGCTGTCGATCTCAAGGCCAACCGGATCTATTTCGTCGTCGGCAACCCCTCGCCGGATCTCGACGGCTCGAACCGGCCCGGCGACAATCTCTACACGGACTCGCTGGTCTCGGTGGATCTCGATACCGGCAAATACGCCTGCCACTTCCAGTACGTGCCGCATGACGTGTGGGACGTGGACTCCGTCAGCCCCGCGGTTCTCGTCGATGCGCTGGACAATGACGGCAAGCTGGTGCCGGCGGTGCTGCATGGCGGCAAGACCGGGTTCGTCTATGTCAACGACCGGCGCGACTGCCATCTGATCCGCGTGTCCGAAGCGATGGTGCCGCAGGAGAACATGTATGCGCTGCCCACGCACGGCGTCGGCACGCGCATGCTGCCGGGGGCCAATGGCGGCGTCGAGTGGTCGCCGATGACGGTGGATCCTGCTCTCAGCCTCGCCTACGCGATCAACCTCCACCAGCCGATGCACTACTCGGTGAAGGAGGCGGCGTACCCGGCCGGCAAGCTGTGGCTCGGCGGCGCCTTCTCGGTCATTCCCACCGAACAGCAATGGGGCAACGTCACCGCGGTGGACTACAACACCGGACGCATCCGCTGGCAGGTGAAGACCGCCCAGCCGATGATCGGCGGCATCATGGCGACCGCTGGCGGCCTCGTCTTCACCGGCGAGGGCAATGGCCTGTTCAAGGCGTATGACTCGCAGACCGGTTCGCAGCTCTGGCAGTTCCAGGCCGGCGCCGGCGTCAACGCTCCGCCTGCCGCCTACAGCGTCGATGGCAAGGAATACATCGTCGTCGGCGCCGGCGGTAACGCGCAGCTCGACTACAAGCGCGGCAACGCGATCATCTCCTTCACCCTGAACTGATCCTCCTTCGTGATCGGGGCGAGGCGGAATCCGCTGGATTCCGCCTCGTTTTTTTGCTCAGCCGGAGACCTCGCCCGATGATGTCTGCCCGTTTAGCTCTGGCCGCGTTGCTCGTCGCCGGTCTCGGCGCCTCCTCCGCGCGCGCCGACGCGCCGCCGGAGAAAGCCGCGCTTTGCGCCGCCTGTCATGGTGAGAAGGGCGTGCCGATCGACACATCGATCCCCGTGATCTGGGGCCAGAACGAGGGCTACATCTACATCCAGCTGCGCGACTTCTCGCGCGGGGCGCGGCAGAACGAGCAGATGGCGGCCATCGTGGCGCAGTTGTCCCGTGACGAGATGAAGGCGCTGGCGGCGTATTTCTCGACCCTGCAATGGCCGAACCTGCTGCAGAAATCGGCCCCGGATGATGTCGTGCGTCGGGCCGAGACGGTGGCGGCGTCGGCGCAGTGTCCGCAATGCCATCAGGGCGGCTATATCGGCGCCAGCGTGCAGCCGCGGCTGGCCGACCAGAGCGAGACCTATCTGCTCGCGACCATGCGCGCCTTTCGCTCCGGCGCGCGCGCCAACAATGACTGGATGACGGCGCTCCTGAAGACCTATTCCGATGACGATCTGAAGGTGCTGGCGGCCTATCTCGCCGGCCTGTAAGCCGCATCCCCGGGATTGCAAAGGCTCCGCCTTTGCTGGGGTCCAGGGGCAAAGCCCCTGGCCTCAAACCGCCCGCATGGAGCGAGATGACATCGCCGTCACTCCGTCACCCCGCTCTATGCTCTCTCTGTTTGCTCCCGTGATTCAGACCTACGGCGTTTCCGCCTACGGTCATCACGCCTGAGGGTCTCTGTTTGCTCGCGCGATTCAGACCTACGGCGATTCCGCCTACGGTCATCACGCCTGAGGGTCTCTGTTTGCTCGCGTGATTCAGACCTACGGCGATTCCGCCTACGGTCATCACGCTCTGACCCCATGCGCCGCGGCGACAAAGGCGCGGATCAGCGCCGCGTCCTTCACGCCCGGCGCGCTCTCCACGCCCGATGACACGTCAACTGCCACCGCACCGGTGGCGCGGATGGCCGCGGCGACGTTCGCCGGGGTGAGGCCGCCGGCGAGCAGCCAGGGGGCGGGAGCCTGCCACCCGGCGAGCAGGGACCAGTCGAAGCGGCGCGCATTGCCGCCGGGGCGGGTCGCGTCCGCGGGCGGTTTGGCGTCCAGCAGCAGCGCGTCGATGCCCGGTGCCGCCGTGGGCAGGTCGGCGGCGGCGGCGATCTCCACCGCGTGCCAGACGGGGCGGGCGAAGCGGCTGCGCAGCGCGGCGGCGCGGGCAGGCTCGACGCGGTGGAGCTGCAGGATGTCGAGCGGCACGGCGGCGAGGGCGGCCTCGATCTCGGCATCGCCGGGGGCGACGAAAAGGCCGACGCGTGGCGGACCGCCTTCGTGCCGGGCGGCGAGCGCCGCGGCCTCTGCCGGGGTGACGGCGCGCGGGGAGGGCGGAAAAAAGACGAACCCGATCCAGTCGGCCCCCGCCGCAACCGCCGCGTCGATCGCCGCGGCGCTGTTCAGACCGCAGATTTTGGCGCGCGCCATCAGCCGGTGGCGGCGGCCATCTCGCGCCGGATCGCGGCGGCGGCGGCGGCGGGATCGGCGGCAGCGGTGATCGGCCGGCCGACGACGATCCAGTCGGCGCCGGCGGCGCCGGCCTCGGCCGGGCTCATGGTCCGCGCCTGGTCCTGAACCTCCGCGCCGCGCGGGCGGATGCCGGGGACGACGAGCAGCGGCGCCTCGCCAAAGGCCGAGCGCAGCAGGGCGACCTCGTGCGGGCTGCACACGAGCCCGTCGGCGCCGGCGGCGAGCGCCAAGCCGGCGAGGCGCAGCACGTGGTCCGCCGCCCGGGCGGCGATGCCGGTGGCGGCGAGCGCCTGGTCGTCGAGACTGGTGAGGACGGTGACGGCGAGAATCCGCGGCCGGTCCTCACCCGCTGCTTCGGCGGCGCGGCGGGCGGCGGCGACCATGGCGCCGCCGCCCGTGGCATGCACCGTGAGCAGGCGCGGCGCCAGCGGCAGGGAAGCGCGCACGGCGCCGGCGACGGTGGCCGGAATGTCGTGCAGCTTGAGGTCGAGAAACACCGGCTGGCCGAACGCCCGCACGCCGGCGGGACCATTGGCGATGAAGAATTCCAGCCCGAGCTTGAACAGCCCGGCATGGGGCGCGAGCCGTGCGGCCCAGGCGGCGGCTTGCGACGGATCGGCGGTATCGAGGGCGACGATCAGACCAGGGCTGCGGGCCATCGCGCTCAGCCGGGTGGCGGCAGGGGCGCTGGTGCGACCTCTGCAAGGCGCGCGCGCAATCGGTCGAGCTGGGCGGTGAGCGCCTCCACGCCGGCCTCGGCACGCCGCGCGCGTCGCCGCGCCGCCAGGGCGTTGCCCCAGACCAGGGATCCGCCCAGGAGGAACGCGATGCCCATGCCGCCCAGGATGGCAAACGAGAGCGGCAGCTCGATCGACAGGTCGGTCGGCCACAGGCCGAGCCGCACGGGCGTGGCATTCGACAGTGCGAACAACACGAGGAGCACGAGCAACGGGGCTCCGATCAGCCAGCGCATCATGGTCACCGGCTCAGTCGTGCGTCGCCGCTCGCCGCGACGGCGCCGGCAGGCCGCGATTGATGCGGTCGCGCAGTTCCTTGCCGGCCTTGAAGAAGGGGACCACCTTCTCGCGCACCGGCACCGGCTCGCCGGTGCGGGGATTGCGCCCGGTGCGGGCATCGCGCTGGCGCACCGTGAAGGCGCCGAACCCGCGCAGCTCCACCCGGTCGCCGCGCAGCATCGCGGTCTTGATCTCGTCGAAAATGGTGTTGACGATGAGTTCGACGTCGCGCGCCAGCAGATGCGGGTGCGCCGCCGCCAGTTCGGCAATGAGTTCGGATTTGGTCATCGCCCACTCCCCGCCACGGCAAGCGGCCGAACGCCTGCCTCGGTCATGATCCGGCAGGATGCCAGAGCGACCACGCTCCGTCAAGCGTAAGGCTTTGGAGCAGAACAGTTTTCGCCAGGACGTGCAGGATCTGTCGGCCGCCCGCGCCGAGCGTGCGCGAGACCAGGCTGCTGGAGGCGAGATCGCGCACCGGCAGGGAGGCACGCACGCCCTTGGCCTCGGCCAGCCAGACGCGGGCCTCCTTCTCGCCACCGATCTGGTCGACGAGGCCGAGCGCCAGCGCCTGCCGCCCCGAATAGGCGCGCCCGTCGGCCAGCGCCCGCACCGCATCGGGGCTCATGTGCCGCCCCGTCGCCACCATGGTGACGAACTGGTCGTAAAGGTCCGCGACCAGGCCCTGCAGCACGGCACGGCCCTCGGCGGAGAGCGGGTGGGTGAGGCTCGGCTGATCCTTCAGCGGCCCCGAAACCAGCGTATCGCTGGCGATACCGAGCTTGGCCAGCAGCCCCGAGAGCTCCGGCGTCTCCAGCATCACCCCGATCGAGCCGGTCAGCGTGCCGCCGCGGCAGAGGATGCGCTGGGCCGGCACCGCGATCATGTAGCCGGCCGAGGCCGCCGTGCCGCCCATGATGGCGACGACCGGCTTCACCGCGGCGACACGGGCGATCGCGTCGTGCAGCGCCTCGCCGCCGGCGACCGACCCGCCGGGGCTGTCGATCACCACCTCGAGCGCCTTCGCCGAGGGATCGTCCGCGAGGCCGGCGATGTCCTCGACCAGGTCACGATCCTCGGTGATGATGCCGGTGATCGTCACCCGCGCGACATGCGCCGCCCCCGGGCGGGGCAGCCCGGCGAGCGGCACGGCGAGGATGGCGGCGGCGAACACGGCACCGACGGCGAGCAGGCGCCAAAGCAACAGGCGGCGCTTGAGGCGCCGCCTGTCCAGAAGCAGGTCGGTTTCCAGGCTCACCGCCGGGCGCTCAGTCGTGTTCCTGCTGCGCCTGCTGGTTACGCCGGCGGATGGCCGCGCCGAGGATGTCGCCGAGCGAGGCGCCGGAGTCGGTCGAGCCGAACTCCGCCATCGCCTGCTTCTCCTCGTCCACTTCCTTGCCCTTGATGGTGAGCGAGAGGCGGCGCGCGGCGCGATCGACCGCGGTGACCTTGGCGTCCACCTTCTCGCCGACGGCGAAACGGTCCGGACGCTGGTCGGACTTGTCGCGGGCGAGTTCGGCGCGACGGATGAACCCGATCAGGGCGTCGTCCACCTTCACCTCGATGCCGTTGGTCTGGACCGCGGTGACGACGCAGGTGACGATGTCGCCCTTGTGGACGCGATCCAGCGTGCCGGCGGCGGGGTCTTCGTGCAGCTGCTTGACGCCGAGGCTGATGCGCTCCTTTTCGACATCGACGTCGAGCACCTTCGCCTTGACGACATCGCCCTTCTGGAACTTGGTGATCGCCAGCTCGCCCGGCTCGTCCCACGAGAGGTCGGTGAGGTGCACCATGCCGTCCAGGTCGGGACCGAGGCCGATGAACAGGCCGAACTCGGTGATGTTGCGAACCTCGCCCTCGACCGTGCTGCCGACCGGGTGCTGATCGACGAACTGCTCCCACGGGTTGCCCTGCACCTGCTTGAGGCCGAGGGAGATGCGGCGCTTGGTCGAATCGACGTCGAGCACCATCACCTCCACCTCCTGGCTGGTGGAGAGAATCTTGCCGGGGTGCACGTTCTTCTTGGTCCAGGACATCTCCGAGACATGCACCAGCCCCTCGACGCCCGGCTCGAGCTCGACGAAGGCGCCGTAGTCGGTGATGTTGGTGACCCGGCCGCTGAACTTGGTGCCGGGCGGATATTTCGCCGCAACCCCGTCCCACGGATCGGCCTCGAGCTGCTTCATGCCGAGGCTGATGCGCTGCGTCTCCGGGTTGAAGCGGATCACCTGCACGCGCACCGGCTGGCCGATCTGCAGCGCCTCGGCCGGATGGTTGATGCGCCGCCAGGCGATGTCGGTGACGTGCAGCAGCCCGTCGACGCCGCCGAGATCGACGAAGGCGCCGTAGTCGGTGATGTTCTTCACCACGCCGTCGAGCACCATGCCTTCCTTGAGGCCCTGGATCAGCTCGCTGCGCTGCTCGGCCCGCGTCTCCTCCAGCACCGAACGGCGGGAAATGACGATGTTGCCGCGGGCGCGGTCCATTTTCAGGATCTGGAACGGCTGCGGCGTGCCCATCAGCGGGGTGACGTCGCGCACCGGGCGGATATCCACCTGGCTGCCCGGCAGGAACGCCACCGCGCCGCCGAGATCGACGGTGAAGCCGCCCTTGACGCGGCCGTAGATGGTGCCGGTGACGCGCTGGCCGGCCTCGAAGGCGCGCTCCAGATTGGTCCAGGTCTCCTCGCGCCGCGCCTTCTCGCGCGACAGCACGATCGACCCGTCGCGGTCCTCGTAGCGCTCGACATAGAGCTCGACGACGTCGCCGGGCTTGATCTCGGGCGCAGCGCCGTTCGGGGCGAACTCCTTCAGCGGCACGCGGCCCTCGCTCTTGAGACCGACATCGACGACGGCATAGTCGTCGGTCAGCCGAACGATGCGGCCGGTGATGACGGAGCCCTCGAACCCGGCATCGCGGCCGAGCGTGGCGTCGAGCAGGTCGGCGAAGCTTTCGCCATGGCTGGAATGGGTGGGCATGCGGGCAGCAGCGGTGGATGCCATAGGGTCGGGTATGTCCTCGGTTGCGGCGGCCGGGCCTCGACGGGCCCGGAGCGGCGGTGCGTGCGCGCTCCCGATGCGGAAATTCATACGGAAGCACGACTTGCCCGCGCGCGCTGCGCGCAGGCCTCAGTTGAGGGGGTCAGCGAAAACTGGACGATGAATAGGCTCTATGCCGGCGAAGTCAAGGGTTGCGAACGGTTCAGCCGGGCCGCCGCGATCGCCATCGCGGCGGCCAGCACGGCCTCGGCGTCGAGCTGGGTGGTGTCGATGACGAGGGCGTCCTCGGCCGGGCGCAGCGGCGCGGCGGCGCGGGCGGCATCGCGCGCATCGCGCTCGGCGAGTTCGGCCGCGACCGCCGCCAGCGTGACCACTTCCCCCCGCGCCACCCGCTCCCGCCAGCGCCGCCGCGCCCGCTCCTCGGGGCTGGCGGTGACGAAGAGTTTGAGCGTCGCATCGGGGAAGATCACCGTGCCGATATCCCGCCCGTCCAGCACCGCGCCGGCGCGGGCGGCGAAGTCGCGCTGGAAGCCGAGCAGCGCGGCGCGGACCTCGCCCAGCGCCGCGACCTGGCTGGCGGCACGGTCGATCGTCGCGGCCCGCAGATCCTCGCGCGCCAGGTCCGCCGGCTGCAGCCGGCGCGCGGCCCGGGCGGCGGCATCCGCGTCACCCGGGTCGCCGCCCTCGGCGTGCAGCTTGCGCGCCACCGCGCGGTAGAGCAGGCCGGTGTCGAGATAGGGCAGGCCGAGGGCGGCGGCCAGCGCCCTGGCCAGCGTGCCCTTGCCGGCGGCGGAGGGGCCATCGACGGCGATGACGGGGCCGCTCACCGGCGCCTCCGCGTTCAACGCTCGGCCCGCGCCGCGGCGATCGCGGCGCCGAGGCCGGTCATCAGCGCGACGAAGCCAGGGAAGCTGGTATCGATGAACGCGGCATCGTCGACCGTGACGGCGGATGCGGCGGCCTGGCCGAGCACCAGCGCGCTCATCGCCAGCCGGTGATCCATCTCCGTCGCCACCACGCCCCCGCCCGGCGGCGGCGCGCCGGTGCCATGCACGATGAGGTCGTCGCCCTCGATCGCCACCCGCACGCCGTTGACCGCCAGGAGCGACGCCGTCGCCGCCAGCCGGTCGCTTTCCTTCACCCGCAGCTCGCCAAGGCCACGCATGCGCGTCGTGCCCGCGGCGCAGGCGGCGGCGACGGCGAGGATCGGGTATTCGTCGATCATGCACGGCGCCCGCTCGGCTGGCACCTCGACGCCGCGCAGCGCAGCATGGCGCACGGTCACGTCGCCCACCGGCTCGCCGCCTTCGATGCGCCGGTTGCTGGTGGCGATGTCCGCGCCCATTTCCGCCAGGGTCGTGAACAGGCCGGTGCGCAGCGGATTGAGCCCGACGCGCTCGATCACCAGGCTCGAGCCCTCGACGAGCACTGCCGCCACCAGTGGGAAGGCGGCCGAGGATGGATCGCCCGGCACGGCGACGTCGGCGGCGGCGAGGTGCGGCTGGCCATCGAGGGTGATGACGCGCCCGGCGCCGGCGGTCTCGATGCTGACCGTGGCGCCGAAATGGCGCAGCATGTTTTCCGAATGGTCCCGCGTCGGCGCCGGTTCCTCCACCACGCTCCGCCCGCGGGCGTTCAGCCCGGCCAGCAGCAGGGCGGACTTCACCTGCGCCGAGGCGACTTCGAGCCGGTGCGCGAGCGGCAGGGCCGAGCCGGTGCCCTCGATGGCGAGCGGCAGGCGTCCGCCGGCGCGCGCGGCGAATCGCGCCCCGGTGGCGGCCAGCGGCCCGGTCACACGGCGCATCGGGCGCCGGCGCAGCGAGGCATCACCGGTGAGCACGGCGAACAGCGGATGGCTGGCCAGGATGCCGCAGATCAGGCGCGCCGCGGTGCCGGAATTGCCCATGTCGAGCACATCGGCCGGCTCGGTGAGCCCGCCGATCCCGCGCCCGACGACGCGCCAGGCGCCATCGCCGAGCCGCTCGATCTCGGCGCCGAGCGCCCGCATCGCCGCCGCCGTGCGCAGCACGTCCTCGCCCTCGAGCAGCCCGCTGACATGCGTTTCGCCAATCGCCAGCGCGCCGAACATCAGTGCGCGATGGCTGATCGACTTGTCGCCGGGAACGCGGATGCGCCCGGTGAGCGGGGTGCCTGGGCGGCGGGCGACGAGCGGGCGCACCAGCGTGGACTCCTCGAACGACGAACCCGGCGCAGTTACCATGCACCCGAACAGTTTGACAGCGGCCCCGCGCGGTGGCATGGCGGCGCCCCGCCCGACCCGGCGCCCACGCCCCTTCTGTCCGACGAGGCCCTCCGATGGCGAAACCCGAACTCGGCACCAAGCATGTGTGCGTCTCCTGCGGCACCCGCTTCTACGATCTGACGCGCGTGCCCGCGGTCTGCCCGAAATGCGGCACCGAGCAGCCCGCCGAGCAGCCAAGGCTGCGCCGCGCTCCAGGCGTTCCGGTCGATGACAAGCGTGCGCGCAAGGTCGAGCCGGCGCCGGGTCTCGAGGACGCCGAGGCCGAGGTCGAGGCCGATGACGAGGCCGACGAGGATGTGCTGGAGGACGCCTCCGACCTCGAGGACGACACCGACCCGCTCGGCGAGGAAATCGGCGTCAACTCGGCCTCCGACGAGACCGAGCGGTAGGCGCCTCACCCCTCGCGGCGGTAGCGGAAATCGCAGTGCGCCGCGCCGCCCATGATGGTCTGCGTGCGCGTGAGGGTTAACTTCGGGTCGTAACCCTCACAGAATGCTCCATCTCGGGCGCAGGATAGGACCGCGCCGAGATCGGCGAGGCCGAGCGCGCGATACATCTCCGCATAGCGGCAGCGGGTGACGTTGAAGTCGAACGCCGTCGCGCTTTCGGCCAGCACCTCGATCTCGAGCGCGTCCTCGGCGGTCCAGAGGCGCTGGATGGCGCGGAAGGAGGCGAGGTCCGGTGCCCCGCCCGGCGCCTGCCGCGCCAGGTCCGCGGCCTGCGCCTTCGCCATCCGCACCACGGCGGCGGCGAGCACGCGCCGCGCCGCCTCGGCGCCGAATGCGCGGGCCATTTCCTCGTAGACGCCGCGGGCGAATTCCGCCTCGATGCGCCGCCGCGTCAGGATCGGCATTTCGTCCATCACGCCTGCTCCCGCGTCCGTCCGTTGACCAGATAGAGACCGGCCCCGACCAGCGAAAGAGCGAGGAGGAATGCCACCGAAACCGGCTCGCCCAGGACCGCCGCCCCCGACAGCATGCCGAACAGGGGCGTGAGGAACGAGAACGCCGAGACCCGCGTCGCCGGATAGTGCAGGATCAGCCAGTACCAGGCGAGATAGGTGATGAACGCCACCAGCACGGACTGATAGCCGAGCGCGGCCCAGGCCAGCGCGTCCGGTTGCGCCGCGGCGAAGCCGCCCCGCATCGCCGCCACGGCGAGAAGGATCGGCGCCGAACCGGCCAGTTGCAGGAACAGCACCCGCACCGGGGGCGTGGTGCCGAGACGGCGATTCACCTTGGCCATCAGGGTCAGCGCCGCCCACATCGCCGCTGCGCCGGTGAGCATGAGATCGCCCAGGATCGTGCCGCCAGCACCGAGTCCCTGCCGCAGCGCCACGCCGACGCCGATGAAGGCGCAGAGCAGCCCCATCGCCTGGCGTGCATCCAGCCGTTCCGCCGGCACCAGGATCTGCACGCCGAGCGCGACGAAGAACGGCGCGCTGTAGAGGAACAGCACCGCGCGCGAGGCGGTGGTGTATTGCAGGCCCCAGTACATCAGCACGAACTCGCCGGCGAAGATCAGCCCCATCACCGCGCCCGGGACCAGGACCGCATCGACCGCGAACAGCCATCGCGCCGAGCCATGGCGCCAGCGAACCCAGAGGACCAGCACCAGCGTCGCCAGCACCGAGCGCAGCCCCGCCTGCGCCAGCGTCGGCAGCCCGTGCAGCGCCGCCAGCTTGATCACCACCTGCTGGAAGCCCCAGCAGGCGCACAGCACCACCAGGAGCAGCCCGGCGCGCAGATCGATGTGCGCCAGGCGGGGCGTCGCCTGCCCGAAACCCTCCCGGTCCGCGGCCGGCAGCGTCCCCTGGTTTTGCTCCGCGCTCACGTCGCCGGCAGGTCGAGGACGTTGCCGGCGAGGATGTTGCGCTGGATTTCGTTGGAGCCGCCGTAGATCGTCGCCGGGCGGGCCTGGATGAACAGCCCGGAGGGGTGCAGCGCCCGGTTGCCCTCCATCGGCTCCAGCAGGCCGGCGTTCTCGCCGGCGATGTCCAGCATCGCCTCGGTGATGCGCTGGAACAGCTCGCTCTGGTGGATTTTCAGCATCGAGACATCGGCGCCGAGGGCCTCGCCGCGGCGCAGGCGGGCGGCGAAGGTCTCGTAGAGCGCCTTGTGGTCCTCGAGGTCGAGGCGGAGCCGGATGTAGCGGTCCTGGAAGGTGGCATCCTCGGCCAGCCCCATGCGTTCGGCGAGGCGCTTCAGCCGGACCAGCGCGTAGGCGGACTGGCGCGGCGAGCCAAGGAAAATGCGCTCGAAGCCGAGCAGCGCCTTGGCCATGGTCCAGCCCTTGTTCTCCTCGCCGACGAGATTGGCCCGCGGCACGCGCACATTGTCGAAGAAGACCTCGCAGAACTCGTCGTGCAGCTCGAGATTGATGATCGGACGGACGGTGATGCCGGGGCTGTCCATCGGCACCAGGAGGAAGCTGATGCCCTCCTGCTTCTTCGCCGCCTTGTCGGTGCGGACGAGGAGAAAAATCCAGTTGGCGTCGGTGGCGAGCGTGGTCCAGGTCTTCTGGCCGTTGATGACGTAGTCGTCGCCGTCGATGACCGCCTCGGTGCGCAGGCTGGCGAGGTCGGAGCCGGCGTTGGGCTCGCTGTAGCCCTGGCACCAGATCGCCTCGCCGGAGAGGATTTTCGGCAGGAAGAAGCGCTTCTGCGCCGCGCTGCCGTAGCGGATCAAGAGCGGCCCGACCATGACGACGCCGTGGTCGTTGGTCCGCGCGCAGCCATGGCGCTCGAATTCCTCGATGACGATGAGCTGCTTCGCGGCCGAGAGCCCCATGCCGCCGAACTCGCGCGGCCAGCCGGGCGCAAGCCAGCCATGCTCGGCGAGAAGCCGGTACCACACCTGGTTCTCCGCCCAGTGCAGCCGCTTCGGCGGGTTGCGCAGCGCCGGCGGGTAGTGGGCTTCGACGAAGCGGCGGACTTCGAGGCGGAAGGCTTCGTCGTCGAGCGCGTCGAGGGCGGCGGCGTCCATGGCGGCCTCTACTCGGTCATGTCGGGGGCAAGGGCGGCGAAGCGGGCGCGGTGCAGGGCGGCCGAGCCGTGCAGGTTGGCGATGACCATGGCTTTGCGAAGGAAAAGTCCGGCGTCGTACTCGTCGGTGTAGCCGATGCCACCATGGAGCTGGATCGCCTGGCGCGTGAGCAGCAGTGATGCCTCCGCGGCCCGGGCCTTGGCGCGCGAAACGGCGGCCGGCGTCGGCGCTGCGGCGGCGGCGGCGACGCTGGCGCGGGTGAGTTCGAGCTGCAGCTTGAGGTCCGCGGCGCGGTGCTGCAGCGCCTGGAAACTGCCGATCGCGCGGCCGAACTGCCGCCGGGTCCGCAGATAGTCGAGCGTCAGCGCGAACGCGCGGTCCATCACGCCGAGCGCCGTCGCCGCCAGCGCCAGGGTGATGGTCTCCAGCGCCGGCTCGATACGGCCGGGGACGGGCGTGGCCGGAGCGTCGCTGAGCGTGAGGGTGCCGAAATGCCCGCCGTCCTGGGTCATGGCGAGATCGAGCGTGACGCCGGGCGCATCGCGCTCGACCAGGGCGAGCCCGTCGGCGGTGGCGACGAGGAAAGCGTCGGCGCCGTCGGCCATCGGAATGAGCTGCTTGGCGCCGCTGACGCGCCCGCCGGCGAACCGTGTCGCCGCCCCCGGTGCGAGCGTGTTGGCCTGTTCCTGCCACGCCGGCAGCACGATGCGCTCGCCGGCGAGCACCGCCGCCGCATCCGCCAGCAGGGGCGCGATGGCGGCGGCGAAGGGCAGGGGTTCCGGAACCAGCCCGGCGCCGAGCTCCTCGGCCAGCGCGCCGAGTTCGGCCGGCCCGAGCCCGCTGCCGCCGCGCGCCTCCTCGACCAGAAGCCCGAGCCAGCCCAGTTCGGCCATCTGCTGCCACACCGCCCGGTCGAACCCGGGGCGGGTGAAGCGCAGCGCGCGGATGCGGCCGAGATCGCCCTGCCGGGGCGCGATCGCGGCGGCGCTGTCGCGGATCAGGCGCAGCGCGTCATCGGCGTCGGGGTTCATGCCGGCAGGTGCAGCCGGGCTTCGGTGCGCGCCTGCAGCGCCTCCAGCGTGAGACCCGGGATCATGTCGCGCACCACGAACCCGCGCGGGGTGATGTCGAGCACCGCGAGGTTGGTGTAGACGCGGCTCGCCGCGCCGAGCGCGGTGAGCGGGTAGGAGCAGCGCTGCACCAGGCGCGGGCGGCCGTCCTTGGTGGTGTGCTCCATCACCACCCACAGCCGTTTGGCGCCGGCGGCGAGGTCCATGGCGCCGCCGACGGCGGGCGCGGTGTCGTTCTCGCTCGTCGCCCAGTTGGCGACGTCGCCGTTCTCCGCCACCTCGAAGGCGCCGAGCACGCAGAGATCGAGATGTCCGCCGCGGATGATGGCGAAACTGTCGGCGTGGTGCGTGAACGAGCCGCCGGCGCGCAGCGTGACGTGCTGCTTGCCGGCGTTGATCAGCCACGGGTTCTCATGCCCCTTGGCCGGTGCCGGGCCGATGCCGAGGACGCCGTTCTCGGAATGGAAGATCACCTCGCGCTCCACCGGCACGTGGTCGGCGACGAGGGTCGGGATGCCGATGCCGAGATTGACGCACCAGCCCTCGGGAATATCGGCGGCGACGCGGGCGGCCATGGCGCCGCGGCCGAGCGGCTTCGCATCCATGGGCTCCGGCGGGGGCGTGTCCGGCATGGGGTTTCCTTTCACAGCGGCGGGTCGCCGTAGGGGACGTGCAGCACGCGGTTGACGAAAATGCCCGGGGTGACGACGCATTGCGGGTCGAGCGCGCCGAGTTCGACGATGTGCTGGGTCTGGACGATGGTGAGCTCCGCAGCCATCGCCATCACCGGATTGAAATTGCGCCCCGAGGCCCGGTAGGTGAGATTGCCCCAGCGATCCGCTTCCCAGGCCTCGATCAGCGCCACGTCACCGGGCAGGGCGTATTCGAGCACGAAGTGGCGGCCGTTGATCTCGCGCGTTTCCTTGCCGGCGGCGAGCTTGGTTCCGTAGGCGGTGGGGGTGAAGAAGGCGGGGATGCCGGCGCCGGCGGCGCGCATGCGCTCGGCCAGCGTGCCCTGCGGCACCAGCTCCAGCTCCAGCTTGCCGGCGCGGAACAGCTCCTCGAACACCACCGAGCCGACGCTGCGCGGGTAGGAACAGATGATGCGCCCGACCCGGCCGAGTTCCATCAGCCGCGCCAGCCCGACATGGCCGGTGCCGGCATTGTTGGCGACGACGGTGAGGTCCTTCGCACCCTGCTCGATCAGCCCGTCGAGCAGCGCATTGGGCTGGCCGACGGCACCGAACCCACCCAGCAGGACCGTCGATCCGTCGGCGATCCCTGCCATGGCCTCGGCCATGGTGCGCACGGTCTTGTCGATCATCGACCTCCAGCCCCCCTTTCGCGATCGACGAAGGGATTAGCCATGGGGCCCGGCGCCGTCCAGCCGCCGGGCCGCATGGCTGCATCGAGACGGCTACTTGAGCTGGTCCTTCACGGCGTCGATGCCGGCCTGGGCGCACAGCTCGTCCTGGTCCGAGGTGCCGCCGGAGACGCCGATGCCGCCGACCTGGATCCCGTCCGCGGTCATGATCGGCAGACCGCCGGGGAAGGCGGTGACGCCAGGCGCGAGCGCGATGCCGGGCACCATGCCGGGCTTGCCCTCCTTGCCGAAGGCGATCTCGGCGAACTGCCGGGTCGAGCGGGGGAATTTGGCCGCCGACTCGGCCTTGCGGCGGGAAATGTCGCCGCTGCCGAGGAAGGCGCCGTCCATGCGTTCGAAATAGATCGGGTTGGCGCCGGCGTCGAGCACGGAGATGTTCATCTTCCACCCCGAGGCGCGCGCCTTGGCCTCGCAGCCGGCGGCCATTGCCTTCGCCACGTCGAGCGTGAGCACCGGACGGCGTTCGAGATCGGCCGCGGCGGGCAGGGCCGTGGCGGCGAGCATGAGGCCGGCAAGCGCGGCGCGGCCGATGAAGTCGGTCATGGTGTCCTCCCTGAACGTTCCCTGGAACAGCAGCCTAGCCCGTTTGGCCGCGCTTCCCAAGCCGGGCGCGCTGGAGCAACGTCCGATCAGACTGAACCGCTTCGCGGTCAGTCTGATCGGGCAAAGTTGCTCTAGACATTATGGTTTCTAGAGCAACGTCCGATCAGTGCCCGCCGCCGGGCGCCGCGCCGCCGCGCGTCGGGCTGAACAGGAAGGCCAGGGGGACGACGAGGAAGGAAATGATCGCGGTGTAGGCGAACACGTCCATGTAGGCGCCGATGGTGGACTGGGCATAGAGCGTCTGGTCGATCAGCCCGAGCGCCGTCTTGGTCAGGCTCGCCGGCGCGGTGCCGAGCTGGGTCAGCGCCTGGGTCTTCTGCGCCAGCAATTGATTGAATGCCGGATCGAGCGGGGTGAGGTGCGGCACCAGATGCGCCATGCGCACCTGGGTGCGCTCGGTCACCATCGAGGTCGCCGCCGCGATGCCGATCGAGCCGGCGACATTGCGGAACATGTTGAACAGCGCGGTGGCGTCGTTGTTCATCTCGCGTGGCAGGGTGGCGAAGGCGATGGTGCCGATCGGCACGAACAGGAACGCCAGGCCCAGCGTCTGCGCCGTGCGCATCATGACCAGCGTGGTGAAATCGACGTCCGGCGTGATGCCGTGCGAATAGACCAAAGCGAGGCCGAGCGTGAAGAAGCCGAAGGCGACGATCCAGCGCGTCTGCACATGCGGCATCAGCGTGACGACGACGGGGATCATCACGATCACCACCATCGCCCCCGGCGACAGCAGCAGGCCGGCGAGCAGCGAGGTGTAGCCGAGCGCGAGCTGCGCCATCTGCGGGATGATCACCGCGCTGGAATAGAGCACGGCCCCGACGCAGAAGATCATCAGGCAGCCGACGGCGAAGTTGCGGTCCCGGAGCAGGCGCAGATTGACCACCGGATGGCGCGCCCGCCACAGCCACAGCACCGAGCCGGCGAGCCCGGCGGCGGCCAGGATGGCGAAGGTGACGATGAAGCGCGAACCGAACCAGTCCTCGTCCTCGCCACGGTCCATCACCACCTGAAGGCAGCCGAGGCCGAGCGCGATGAGGCCGAGGCCGATATAGTCGATCGAACCCGATGCCGCCCCGCGCAGGCGCGTGAGCCAGGGCGGATCCTCGACCAGCGCGCTGACCCCGAGCACGGTGACGATCCCGATCGGGACGTTGATCAGGAACACCCAGCGCCAGCTCATGTGATCGGTGAGCCAGCCGCCGAGCGTGGGCCCGAGCACCGGGGCGACGATGATCGCCATGGCGACGACGCCGAAGGCGCGGCTGCGCTGCTCGGGCGGGAACGTGTCGAGCACGATCGCCTGCTGGGAGGGCTGCAGCCCGCCGCCGAACAGGCCCTGCAGCAGCCGGAAGACGATCAGCTCCGGCAGCGAGGTGGCGATGCCGCAGAGCAGCGAGAACAGCGTGAAGGCGCTGATGCAGATGAGGAAGAAGCGCTTGCGCCCGAGCCGGTTCGAGAGCCAGCCCGAGATCGGCAGCACGATGCCGTTGGCGACCAGGTAGGAGGTCAGCGTCCAGGTGCTCTGGTCGTTGGAGGAGGACATGCTGCCGGCGATGTAGGGCAGCGACACGTTGACGATGGTGGTGTCCAGCACCTCCATGAAAGTCGCCAGCGTGACGACGAGCGCGATCAGCCACGGGTTGACCCGCGGCCGCCACGCGGCAGCGTCACTCGCGGTCATGGCGAGCCGTTCGTCATCGCCGGCCGGCCGTCATTTCAGCGCGACGGTCGGCACCACGGAGATGCCGAGCGGCAGCGGCAGCTTCGGGTCGAGGCCGCTGTCGATGTCGATCTTCACCGGCACGCGCTGGACGATCTTGACGAAATTGCCGGTGGCGTTCTCGGGCGGAAAGGCGGTGAACTTCGACCCCGAGCCGAGCTGCACGCTGTCGACATGGCCCTTGAGGTCGAGCTGCGGATAGGCGTCGACATGGATCGCCACCGCCTGCCCGGGGCGCATGCGGGCGAGTTGGGATTCCTTGAAGTTCGCCGTCACCCAGACCTGCGGTGTCACCAGCGCCATGATCTGCGTGCCGGCGGCGACGAAATTGCCCTGCTCGACATTGCGCTTCGTCACCCAGCCATCCTGCGGCGCGGCGACGTTGGTGTAGCCGAGATTGATCATCGCTTGCTGGAGCTGGGCGCGGGCCTCGGTCACCTGGGCCTCGGCCTGCTTGACCTGCGCCTCGGCGGCGGCGATCTGCGGATCCACCACTTGCGCCTCGGCCAGCTGCGCCTCGGCCTGCGCCACCTGCGCGGTGGCCTGGCGGGCGGCGGCGGTGACCGCGTCGATGGTCTCCTGCATCGTCGCCTGCGGATTGATGCGCTTCTGCCGCTTGAAGTCAGCATCCGCCTTCCACTGCGCCGTCTTCGCCACCTCCACCGCGGCCTGCGCCGATGCGAGCCGAGCGGGGTAGGTGATATGCGCCAGGTCACGGTTGGTGCGGGCGAGATTGAGCTGCGCCTCCGCCAGCGCGAGCTGGCCCTGGGCCTGGTCGCGCGCGGCCGAGTACAGGCGCGGGTCGATCTTCACCAGCAGATCGCCCATGTGGACGAACTGATTGTCGGTGACCGCGAGGGTCACGACCTCGCCATTGACCTGCGGGGCGATCATCACCGCGCGCCCGTCCGTATAGGCGTCGTCGGTACTTTCCTCGTCCTTGGTCAGGTACCAGTAGTATGTGCCGCCGGCGGCCAGCGCGAGGACGACGAGCAGCATGACGATGAGGCCGACCGGCACCCGTGCCCGGCGGACGCGGGCCGGCTCGCCGGTGCGCGGCGCTGGCGCGGTCGGCGCCGCGTGGCCGGCTGCATCGATCCCCTCCGCAACATCCCCGTAATCGGCCATGCCGCCCGTCTCCCTACCGTCGCACGACTATATAACCGAACCGTTCGGTCAGCAAGCCGACCTGCTGCATCGCAGCGCAAACCGGCGCCGAAGCTGGGCGGGGAAATGTTAACCCAGAAGCGCCTGGCTGCGCACCAGCCGCGCGTAGAGCCCATCGGCGGCGAGCAGGTCGGCGTGGCGACCCTGCTCCACGGCGCGCCCTTCGTCCATCACCACGACGAGGTCGGCGTCGCGCACGGTGGCGAGGCGATGGGCGATGATGATGGTGGTGCGCCCGCGCCGCAGCGTCGCCAGCGCCGCCTGCACCGCCGCCTCGCTCTCCGCATCGAGGGCGCTGGTCGCCTCGTCGAGCAGCAGGATGCGCGGATCCCGCAGCAGCGCGCGGGCGAGCACGACGCGCTGGCGCTGGCCGCCCGAGAGGCGCTGCCCGCCGGGCCCGACGCGGGTCGCGAACCCCTCCGGCAGCGCGGCGATGAAGCCGCCGGCGGCGGCGCGCGCGGCGGCCTCGATCTCGGCCTCGCCGGCACCGGGCCGGCCGAGGCGGATATTGGCGGCGATGCTGTCGTCGAACAGCAGCGCGTCCTGCCCGACATAGGCGATGGCATCGCGCAGCGCGGCGAGATCGAGGTCGCGCACGTCCGCCCCGTCCACCGTGACAGTTCCGCCGCCGACATCCTGCAGGCGGGGGATCAGCGCCAGCGCCGTCGATTTGCCGGCGCCGGAGGGTCCGACCAGCGCCAGCGTGCGCCCCGGCTCGGCGACGAAGCTGAGATCGTGCAGCCCGGCGCGGCCATCCGGGTAGCGGAAGCTCACGGCCCGGAACTCCACCCGGCCGTGGCCCGCCGGCAGCGGGCGCGCGATCGGGCTGGCGACGATCGCGGGCGGCTCGTCGAGCACGGCGAAAACGCGTGCCAGCCCCGCCAGCCCTTCCTGCAGCGCGGCGTTGAGCGAGCCGAGCGCGCGCAGCGGCCGGGCGGCGATCAGCAGCGCGGCGACGAAGCCGGTGAAATTGCCGAGCGTCGCCCCGCCCATCGCCGCCCGCCAGCCGGCGAAGCCGATCACCGCCGCGACCGCGAGCCCGCCCAGCATCTCCAGCAGCGGGTCGATCGCCGCGCGGCCACGGCTCATGCGCAGCAGGGCGGTGTAGAGCCCGCCGAAGGCCGCCGCCGCGCGGCGCTGCTCGATCGCCTCGAGCCGGTAGGCGCGCACCGTGCGCGCCTGGGCGAAGCTCTCGGTGAGCAGGCTCGCGGTCTCGCCCATGCGTTCCTGCATCCCGCCCGAGGCGCGGCGGATGCGCCGGCCGATGCGCTCGATGGGCAGCGCCGCGAGCGGGTAGAGCAGGGCGGCGATCAGGCTCAGCACCCAGTCCAGATACAGCATGGAGCCGATCAGCCCGACCACCGTCAGCGCGTCGGCGATACCGTTCACCGCGCGGGTGAGGGATTCGCGGATGACCACGGCATCGGTGGTGAACCGCGCGGCGAGCTGCGCCGGCGCCTCGCGCTCGACGCGGGCGAGGTCGGCGGCGGTGAGATGGGCGAACATACGCTCCTGCAGCGCGCGGATGACGCTGAGGACGACGCGCTGGACTTCGACGTTCTGCGCATACTGCGCCGCCGCCTTGGCCCCGGTGATGACGACGACGATCGCTGGAATCTGGTAGAGGATGCGTGGATCCTTGGCCGCGAACAGCGAGAACGCGTGCTCGATCACCACCGGATAGAGCGCGGTGGTTCCGGCCATCAGCCCGGTCAGCACCAGGATGGCGATCAGGCGCGCGCGCTGCTCGGCAACGCCGCTGCGCCAGAGCCGCGCGAGCAGGGCGCGCGTGCTGGCATCGGCCGGGGGCGGCAGGAAAGCGGCGTCCATCGTCGGACGCATCTATCAGCCGGAGCGGCTTCGTGCCAGTTCGGCCCGGCAGGTGGCCGCGTCGGCGCGGCAGCCACCCTCCAGCCACCAGGCCCGCACCGCGGCCAGCGCCTGCCCCACCTGCGGCCCCGGTGCGTAGCCGGCTGCCAGGGCATCGCGCCCGGCGAGGGGAAAAACCGGCCGGGGCAGGGCGGCCACGCGGGCGCGCATCCTGGCCCAGCCGGCCGGGTCGCCGCCCACCGCCGCCTCCGCGAGCCAGGCGCGGCCGAGGAGCACCGCGTGCGGCTGATCGGCGAGCCGGCGGCGCAGGGTGTCGTCATCATCGTCGGGGCGCGGTGGGGGCGGCGCCCGCAGGGCGAGCAGATGGGCGCGCTCGGCATGGGCGAAGCGCAGACGGGTGGCGAGCCCGGCGGCGTCGCCATCGAGCAGGGCGGCGAGGCGCAGCAGCGGGTCCGGCGGGGCGCCGGCTTCGATCAGGCGCGCGAGCCGTGCCGGATCGCGGCCTTCGGGCAGGGCGCGGGCGAGCAGGCCGAACCGCTCCATCAGCGCCAGCGCCGCCCGCGGGTCTGCGGCGGCGAGGATGCGCTTGAGCTCGCTCCAGACGCGCTCGGCCGAGAGCCCGTCCAGCCGGGCGCCGCGCAGCGCCGCTTCGGTCGCCGCATCGGGCGGCAGGCGGGCATAGCGGGCATAGAAGCGGAAATAGCGCAGCGCCCTGAGCCAGTCCTCCGCCAGCCGGGCCGCCGGGTCGCCGACGAATCGCAGTCGGCCGGCGCGCAGGTCCGCGATGCCGCCGAACGCGTCGTACACCGCGCCGGCGCGGTCCATGGACAAGGCGTTGATGGTGAAGTCCCGCCGCGCCGCATCCTCCTGCCAATCGTCGGTGAAGACGACGCGGGCATGCCGCCCGTCGGTCTCCACATCGTGGCGCAAAGTGGTGATTTCAAAACTTTTGCCACCCGTCACGGCGGTCACGGTGCCGTGCGCGAGGCCGGTCGGCACCGGCTTGATCCCGGCCGCCCCCAGGGCCGCGATCACGGCTTCCGGCCGGCGCGGCGTCGCCAGGTCGATGTCGGTGACGACGGCGCCGGCGATTGCATCGCGCACGGCGCCGCCGACGATCCGTGCCTCGGGCAGGGCGGCCAGCACCGCGGCCAGCGCCGGGTCGTCGAGGAAGGCCGGTCGTGGGTCGAGGACGAGCGCCGGCGCCGCGTTCACCGCACGCCGCGCTTGCCCGCGGCAAGCGCCTCGTCGCGCGCGAGCGCCTCCGTCCTTGGCAGGGGTTCGCGCAGCAGCGCGGCGAGCTGCATCAGGATCGATGCGGTCGCGCCCCAGATATAGTGTTCCGGGTGCGGCCAGACCCAGAATTCGCGCATCCGGCCGCGGAATTCCGCCCGTCGCCGCACTGGCGCGGCAGGGTCGAGCAGCACCGCAAGCGGCAGCTCGAACACCGCTTCCACCTCCGCCGGGGCCGGCGTGAGCGCCAGTCCCGCGGGCAGCAGACCGACGACGGGGGTGATGCGGAAGCCGGTGCCGGTGACATGTTCGGCGAGCCGGCCGGCGAGGCGGACCGCGCCGGGATCGAGCCCGATCTCCTCCCGCGCCTCGCGCAGCGCCGCCGCCTCGGCGTCCGCGTCGGCGTGGTCGATGCGTCCGCCGGGAAAGCTCACCTGGCCGGCATGGGCGCTGAGATGGGCATTGCGCTTGGTCAGCAGCACGCCGGGCGCGGCGCCGAGCACGACCGCCACCAGCACCGCCGCCGGCACTGGCGGGCGGTCGAGCAGGTCGGTCGCGTCATCGGCTTCCGCCCGGCGCGCGCCGGCCTGGCGCAGGCGCTCCGGGAGCTGCAGGGCGAGGCGGGTGGCTTCGAGCGGAATCGGCTCAGTCCTCGGCGTCCGGCAGCTCGCCGAGCGGGAAAAACACGCCGCAGCTCCAGACCCCGAGCATGTGCCGCCCGCCGACCTCGCGCGGTTCGGCCAGCGCGACCAGCTCGTAATAGACCGCGCGGGCGATGCGCGCCTCGATCGGCCAGCGCCCGCTGCCGTCGCGGACACGGATATAGGGCGTCGGGTCGCAGGTCAGGATGTCGTGGGAGACGCGGATCGGATGCTCGGGGCCGGCGGTGACGATGAGATCGACATTGGTGCGGAAGCTGAGCTGCTGGTGGCAGCCGCACCCGCCCCAATCCAGCTCGACGGCGACGAACGGCGCGTCCTCGACGACGATGCGTCCCCGCTCCGCCGGCGTCTCCAGCCAGAACGCGCCCTCGTCATCGCGCTTGAGGACGCTGGCGAAGAGGCAGACGAGCTCCTTGCGCCCGATCGGGCTGCCTCGGTAGAGCCAGGTTCCGTCGCGGCGGATGACGAAAGGCAGGTCGCCGCACTCGACCGGGCGGCGCTGATGCGACGAGAGAACGCCGCCCGGGACGAGCGGGAGGGGTGGCATGGCCGGACCATGAGCCAGACCAGAAGACAGCGTCGGCCGGTGGCGCGGTACGTCGTTCACGTCTTCGTCTCCAGACCTCGCCAGACTTCAAGCGCTGCACACATATAGGTAGCATCCCCTGGGCGATGGAAGTGCGCCCGTTGCACCGTGCCGTTCGGCGCCGTCGGTTTTTGTCGGCGACCGGTTGCTTCCCGTTCGGATCCGGTCCTCGCGGGCCGTTTCCGTGGCGGATCCCGCGCCACCCGCCAGGAGTAAGGCCCGCCCATGTCCGCGTCTTCGATCGGTTCCCCGGCTTCCCCGCCCGCCAGCGAGGCGCTGCTCGACGCCGTCGCCGCCCTGGGCAGCCATGTCGCCTCCATTCGTGCCGAAACCAGCCGGATCATCTTCGGCCAGCAGGAGGCGGTGGATCAGACCCTGATCACGCTGCTCTGCGGCGGTCATGTGCTGCTCGTCGGCGTGCCCGGGCTGGGCAAGAGCAAGCTGGTCGAGACGCTCGCCACCGTGCTCGGCCTGGCGAGCAAGCGGGTGCAGTTCACCCCGGACCTGATGCCGGCGGACATTCTCGGCAGCGAGGTGCTGGACGAGGACGGCGACGGACGGCGCAGCTTCCGCTTCATCGCCGGGCCGGTCTTCACCCAGTTGCTGATGGCCGACGAGATCAACCGCGCCAGCCCGCGCACCCAGTCGGCGCTGCTGCAGGCGATGCAGGAGAACCGCGTCGCCGTCGCCGGCGTCGAGCACGCGTTGCCGCGGCCGTTCCACGTGCTGGCGACGCAGAACCCGATCGAGCAGGAGGGCACCTATCCGCTGCCGGAGGCGCAGCTCGACCGGTTCCTGCTGCAGGTGGACATGACCTACCCCGACCGCGCCGCCGAGCGCACCATGCTGCTCGCCACCACCGGCGCGGAGGCCGCGACCCCGCGGCGCATGCTCTCGCCCGAGCAGTTGCTCGCGGCGCAGGCGCTGATCCGCCGCGTGCCGGTGGGGGAGAGCGTCGTCGAGGCGATCCTTGCCCTGGTGCGCGGCGGCCGGCCGGAGACCGCCAGCGACGACCAGGTCCGCCGCCACGTCGCCTGGGGGCCCGGCCCGCGCGCGGCGCAGGCGCTGATGCTCGCCTGCCGTGCCCGCGCCCTGCTCGACGGCCGCCTCGCCCCCAGCCTCGACGACGTCGTCGCCCTGGCGCCGGCGGTGCTGCGCCACCGCATGGCGCTCACCTTCGCCGCCCGTGCCGACGGGGTGACGCTCGCCGGCGTCATCGCCCGGCTGGTCGAGGCGCTCGGATGACCCCGGCGCCCGCCGCCGGCCCGGTGCAGCGGAGCGCTCACCGCGCCGAGGCGCTGGCCGCGCGCCTGCCCGCGCTCCTGGTGGCGGCGCAGCGAGTCGCGGCGACGGTGGCGCAAGGCGTGCACGGCCGGCGCCGTCCCGGTGCCGGCGACGCCTTCTGGCAGTTTCGCCCATTCCTGCAAGGGGATTCGACGACGCGGATCGACTGGCGGCAATCGGCGAAGTCCGACCGCGCCTTCGTCCGCGAGCGCGAATGGGCGACGGCGCAGAGCGTCTATCTCTGGCGCGACGCCTCGGCCTCGATGCGCTGGAGTTCGGCGCTGGCGGCGGAGGACAAGCGGGCGCGGGCGGAGTTGCTGCTGCTCGCGCTGGCGGCGCTGCTGCTGCGCGGCGGCGAGCGGGTGCGCCTGCTCGGTGCCGAGACGCCGGCGCTCTCCGGGTCCACCGGGCTCGAGCATCTCGCCGAGGCGCTCCTCGCCGAGCCGGACGGCGGAAGCGGCCTGCCGCCGGACGCGGTCGTCACCCGCTACAGCCGGGTGGTGCTGATCGGCGACTTCCTTGCCCCGCTGGAGGGGGCTTCGGCCGCCATCGGGCGTCTTGCCGCGGTGCCCGCCAGCGGCCATGTGCTGCAAGTGTTGGATCCCGCGGAGATCGACCTGCCCTATAGCGGCCGGGTGCGCTTTCTCGGCCTGGAGGCGGAAGCGGAGACGCTGGTGCCGCGCGTCGAGCATGTCCGCGCCGAGTATGACCGGCGACTGGCGGCGCAAGTCCGCGGGCTCGGCGACATCTGCACCGGCGCCGGGTTCAGCGCCTCCCTGCATCGCACCAGCGACTCGCCCGAGACCGCGCTCCTCGCCCTCTACATGGCGCTCGCCGCATGATTTTCACCGCCCCCGCCGTGCTTCTCGCCCTGGCCGCGCTGCCCGTGCTGTGGTGGCTACTGCGGGTGACGCCGCCGGCGCCGCGGCGGCAGATTTTCCCGGCGATCCGCCTGCTCGCCGGGCTCGACCCGGTGGAGCAGGAGGCCGCGCGCACGCCCTGGTGGCTGCTGGCGCTACGCATGCTGGCGGCGGCGCTGGTCATCGTCGGCCTTGCGCGGCCGGTGTTCGACGCCAGGCCGGCATTGCCCGGGACCGGGCCGATGCTGCTGGTGATCGATGATGGCTGGGCCTCCGCCGCCTCGTGGCCGCGCGTGCTGGCCGCCGGCGATGCCGTGCTGGACCGTCTGGCGCGCAGCGGAAGGCCGGCGGCGCTGCTCGGCACGGCGCGCACGGACGACGGCATGGCCCCGTCGCCGAGCCCGGTGATGCCGCCGGCCGAACTGCGCGCACGTCTCGCTGTGCTGCGGCCGAAGCCCTGGCCGGTGGACCGGACCGAAGCCGCGGCCGCGCTGCGCGCCTGGACAGCCGCTGC
The DNA here is from genome assembly GCA_021845595.1 of Pseudomonadota bacterium. Classification (GTDB taxonomy): domain Bacteria; phylum Pseudomonadota; class Alphaproteobacteria; order Acetobacterales; family Acetobacteraceae; genus JAJZVV01. The sequence goes on from JAJZVV010000012.1 coordinate 72,514, forward strand.
GGGTCGAGCGGGCTCGGGCGCCTCGGTCTATCTCGGCGACGGCGTCGACGCGCCCGGGTCGGCGGAGTTTGCCGCTTCCCTCGCTGGTATCGGACCAGTCACCGAGCTGCGCCCCGATCCGGGGGGCGAGCGGCTGCTGCTCGCCCCGCGCGAAGCGGGCGGAGCGCTCGTCGCCGTGGTCGCGCGCCTGCCCGTCGCCGGGCCCTCGCCACCGGCGCGGGTACTGGCGCAGAGCAGCGACGGGCGCAGCCTGGCCGAGGCAGTGATCGAGTTCCCGCCCGGTGCGGCCAGCGCCGCGGCGCCGCTGGCGCTGCCGCCGGAACTGCGCAACGAGCTTGGCCAGCTGGTCCTGGCCGGCACCGCGTCCGCCGGCGCGCATTGGCTGCTGGACGAGCGCTGGCGCCGCCGCCCGGTCGGGCTGCTGGCCGGCGACGCGATCGGCGCCGGCACGCCGCTGCTCGGTGAGCTCTACTACCTCCGCCGCGCCCTAAACCCCTACGCCGAGCTGCGCGAGGGCTCGCTCGAGACGCTGCTCGCCCGCCCGCTTGCCGTGCTCATCCTCGCGGACCGGGTGATCCCGGACGGGGCGGAGGCGGAGCGGCTGGAACGCTGGGTAGAGCAGGGCGGGACGTTGATCCGCTTCGCCGGCCCGCGGCTCGCCGAGCACCCGGACGGGATGCTTCCGGTTGGCCTGCTCACCGGCGACCGCGCGCTGGGCGGCGCGCTTTCCTGGAGCAAGCCGGCGCATCTCGCCCCGTTCCCGGCCGGCTCGCCCTTCGCCGGGCTCGCGGCACCGGAGGAGGTCAGCGTCACGCGGCAGGTCCTCGCCGAACCGCGGCCGGATCTCGCGCGCCACGCCTGGGCCAGCCTCACCGACGGTACGCCGCTGGTGACGGCGGCGACGCGCGGGGCCGGACGCATCGTGCTGTTCCATGTCAGCGCCAATGCCGACTGGTCCAATCTCGCGCTGTCGGGCCTGTTCGTGGACATGCTGCGCCGGCTGGTCGCGCTCTCGGCCGGCATCGCCGCGGAAAGCGAGAGCGGGCTGCAGGCGCCGGCGCTGACGCTGGACGGATTCGGCGCCCTTGGCCCGCCGCCGGTTGCCGCACAGGCCCTGGCCGGGGACGCGTTCGCGCGCACTGTGGTCTCGCCGCGTCACCCGCCCGGGCTCTATGGACCGGAATCCAGCCGCCGCGCGCTCAATCTCGGCGCTGCGCTGGGTCCGCTGGCGGCCAGCGCGCCGATCGCCGGGGCGGCGGAGGAGCCGCTGGGGACCGCCGCGCCGGAGCGGGCGCTGGGCCCGTGGCTGATCGCCGCCGCCCTGGTGCTGTTCATTCTCGACCTTCTGGTCTCGCTCGGCCTGCGCGGCGTGCTGCGCCGGGGTGCTGCCGTGGCGGCCTCGCTGGCGCTGCTGCTGGCCGCGCCGCCGGCACTGCCCGGGGCGCACGCCGCCGAGCGCTACCCCTCGCTCGCCATCCATCTCGCCTATGTCGTCACCGGGGACGACGGCGTGGACCAGGTTTCCCGCGCCGGGCTGCTCGGCCTGTCGGACTATGTCAACCAGCGCACCGCCGCGGTTCTGGCCGAGCCCATCGCCGTCGCGCCAGGGCGGGACGATCTCAGTGTCTTTCCGCTGCTCTACTGGCCGATCCTCGCCGAGGCGCCGCTGCCGCCGGCCGACGCGCTGGCCGCGCTCAACGACTACATGGCGCATGGCGGCATCATCCTGATCGACACGCGCGGCGGCGCGGGGGGCAGCGGGGAGGATTTCAACCCCGGCGTGGACGCCACGCTCGCCGGGCTGGGCAAGGCGCTCTCGGTGCCGCCGCTGGCCCCGCTCACCACCGAGCATGTCCTCGCCCGGGCCTTCTACCTGCTGCGTGATTTTCCCGGCCGCTATGTCGGCGCGCCGGTCTGGGTGCAGCGCCAGCAGGACCGCGCCAACGACAGCGTCAGCCCGGTGATCATCGGCGCCAACGACTGGGCAGCGGCCTGGGCGGTGGATGCGGACGGGCACAACCCCTACGCGGTGATCCCCGGCGGCGCCCGCCAGCGCCTGCTGGCCTATCGGTTCGGCGTCAATCTCGTGATGTACGCGCTCACCGGCAACTACAAGGGCGACCAGGTGCACGTGCCGGCGATCCTCGAACGCTTGGGGCAGTAGGCGGGAATGGACCCGATCATCGCCGCGCTGCGCTTCCAGCCGCTGTTGCCGCTCTGGCTGCTGGCCGGCCTCGGCCTGCTGGCGGCGGTGGCGATCGTCCCGGCCTTGCTGCGCCGGGCCTCGGGCGCGGTGCTGCGCGCGGTGGCGTTCCTCGTCCTCCTGGTGTGGCTGGCTGGGCCGCGCCTGGTCCAGGAGACGCGCCAGGGCCTGCCCGATATCGGCCTGCTGCTGGTCGATCGCACCGGCTCGATGCAGATCGGGGACCGCGCGGCGCTGGCCGAGCAGGCGCGGATGAAGCTCGAACAGGCGGCGGCGCGGTTGCCGGGGCTGGAGCTGCGCACCGTCGGCCTGCCCGAGGCGGGCAGCGCCGGCACGCCGCTGATCGGCGCCATCACCCGCGCCCTGGCCGATATTCCGCGCCGCCGGCTGGCCGGCATCGTCGCCATCACCGATGGCCAGGCGCACGACGTGCCGGCCGACGGCGCCGCCCCGTGGGGGAGCGCGCCGCTGCACGTGCTGATCCCGGCCAAGGGCGAGGAGACCGACCGGCGGCTGCGCGTCGTCGAGGCGCCGAGCTTCGGGCTGGTCGGGCATCGGGTCGATCTGCGCTATGTCGTCGAGGATCTCGGCGTGGCGCACCCCGCCGGCGCCGTGCGGGTCACGATCCGCCAGGACGGGCAGCCGCCGCAGGTCGCCTCCGTGCCGATCGGCCGGGTGCAGACGATCCCGGTGCCGATCGCCCGTGCCGGGCCGACGGCGGTGGAGCTGCAGGTGGAGACCCTGCCCGGCGAGGTCTCGACGCTGAACAACCGCGCCGTGGTCGAAATCAACGGCGTGCGCGACCGGCTGCGGGTGCTGCTGGTCTCCGGCGAGCCGCATCCGGGCGAGCGCACCTGGCGGCGGCTGCTGAAGGCGGACCCGGCGGTGGATCTGGTCCATTTCACCATCCTGCGCCCGCCCGAGAAGGACGACCTCACGCCGCTCAACGAGCTGGCGCTGATTGCGTTTCCGGTCAGCGAGCTGTTCCAGATCAAGATCCGCCAGTTCGACCTGATCATTCTCGACCGGTTCCAGAACCGTGGCATCCTGCCGCCGGCCTATCTGCGCAACATCGCCGAATACGTCCGCAATGGCGGCGCGCTGCTGATGAGCGCGGGACCGGAGTTCGCGTCCATCACCAGCCTCGCCTCGACGCCGCTCGGCGAGGTGCTGCCGGCGGTGCCGCCCGATATTGACGAGGCGACGGTGGAGGGGCCGTTCCGGCCGCTGGTCAGCGCCGCCGGCACGCGCCATCCGGTGACCGCCAACCTGCCCGGCTGGCAGGCGAACGGGCCGCCGCGGTGGGGCGAGTGGTATCGCCGCATCGAGGTCGGCGATGCCCGGGGCGAAGTGGTGATGCAGACCGGCGACGGCCGGCCGCTGCTGATCCTCGACCGCGTCGGCAAGGGGCGCGTCGCCCTGCTGCTCTCCGACCAGATCTGGCTGTGGTCGCGCGGCCACGAGGGCGGCGGTCCGCAGGCGGAGCTGCTGCGCCGGCTGGCGCACTGGCTGATGAAGGAGCCGGAGCTCGAGGAGAACGCGCTGAGCGCCCGGGTTCAGGATGGGAAGCTGCTGATCCGCCGCCGCAGCCTTGCCGACGGCCCTCCGGCCGCGGTCACGGTCACCGATCCGGACGGGGCGCCGACGCGGCTCACGCTGACGCGGGGTGCACCGGGCGAGGAGGATGCGGTGCTGGCCGCGACCAGGCCCGGGGTGTGGCAGGTCACGGACGGCAGCCAGACGGTCTTCGCCGCCGTCGGCGCGGCCAATCCGAAGGAATTCGAAGATCTGCGCGCCACGGCGACGAAGCTGGCGCCGTTGGTGGCGAGCAGCGGTGGCTCGGTCCATTGGCTGGATCCGGCGGGCGCTCCGGACCTGCGCCTGGTCGAGCCCGACGCCGCCAACGCCGGCGCCGGCTGGATCGGGCTGCGGCGCAACCACGATCATCTCGTCACCGGGGTGGCGTCGCAGACCTTGCTGCCGCCCTGGCTGGCGCTGCCGCTGCTGCTGGGCTTCATGCTCGCGGCCTGGCGGCGCGAGGGCCGTTAGCGTTGTTGCGTAATCAGCGGCGCCGGGGTGGTCATCCGGGGAGGGTGTGTCTTCCGCAAGCGTGATATTCCTGAAGGGGGCGTTCCGCCTTCCATGTTCGGCCCGCGCTCCGCGGTAGCGGCGCTGGTCGGCTTCGTCGGGCTGGCCCTGCTGGCCGGCGCGGTGGGTGGCGCCCTCACCGCGCGCAGTGTGCATAGTTGGTACCTGACCCTGCATTCGCCGCCCGGCACACCACCGAACTGGGTGTTCGGGCCGGTCTGGACCACGCTCTATGTGCTCATGGGGGTCGCCGCCTGGCTCGTATGGCGGTGTATCCGCATCGATGCCGCGCGGCGGCTCGCGGCGCTGCGGCTGTGGGGCTGGCAATTGCTTGTCAATGCGCTGTGGTCGGCGGCGTTCTTCGGTCTTCGCAGCCCGCTGGGCGGGCTGATCGTGATCGCGCTTCTGCTGGCGCTGCTGGTGCGCACGGTGACCGTGTTCGCACGGGTCGAACCGGTTGCGGCGCTGCTGCTGCTGCCTTATCTGGCGTGGACCTGCTATGCGGGCTACCTGGCTGCCGGCTTCTGGTGGCTGAACAGCTGAGGACCGAGCTTCATGGCGTCGACGTTCGTGCGTGCTCCCGATGGTCCGGCCCGCTCGCGGCTGGTTCGGGCCGCGCTGCTGGCCGCAACCGCACTGGCCCTATCCACACTGGCCCTGGCCGTGAACGTCGGTCCGGCCCGCGCCCAGATGGGCGGGATGGGTCCCTTGGGCGGCGCGCCCGGCGCCGGCGGCGGTGGCGGCGGGTCGGAGACCAAGGATACCAAGCCACCGCCGGCGCCGGCGCTGCCCGGTGCGCGCTCGCTCGAGGACACGGTTGCGCCGGCCGAGCGCCCGGCTTCGGAGATGTCGCCCACCGATGCGCTGTTCGACGCCATCGATCGCGGTGACCTGGCCGGCGCACGGGAGGCGATCTCCCGCGGGGCGGACCTCAACGGCCGCAATCTGCTCGGCCAGAGCCCGCTCGACGTCGCCATCGATCTCGGCCGCAACCCGATCACCTTCCTGCTCCTGTCGCTGCGCAACAGCGAGAGCGAGCCGCAGCCCGGCGCGCGCGTGGCCGCGGCGTCCGCACCCGCGGCGCTCGCTCATGGCCGGCGGGTCGCGAAGGCTCCGGTCGCGGCGGCCGTGTCCGTGCCCTCGGTGCCCGTGGCGAACGGCGGCGCGCCGGTGCCCGCGTTCGGCTTCCTCGGCTTCTCACCGACGCCGGCCGCGTTCGTCCCTGGCCGTTCGGGTGTGGACGCCCCCGTGGCAGCGGCCGTGCCCGCGCCGCTCGCCGCGAGCGGCGGCGGTTCGGAGCCGGCAGATGGGTTCCTCGGCTTCGCGCCGGCGCCGGCGGCGGCGCCCGGCCTTCGTTGACAGACGGATGGCTTCGCCATAGACGAGCCGTCGCGTCGGACGGCGGAGGGGTGCCCGAGTGGCTAAAGGGGGCAGACTGTAAATCTGTTGGCGCACGCCTACGTTGGTTCGAATCCAACCCCCTCCACCAGCCGATGCCGCCGGCGCTCCGTCCACCGGCGGGTGTAGCTCAATGGTAGAGCCCCAGCCTTCCAAGCTGGTTGTGCGGGTTCGATTCCCGTCACCCGCTCCACGGACAACGGCTTTGGCCGCACGCGACCGGGCTCTGACCTGCAGCCGAGCCGGTCGACCGTGATCAGGCTTTGCGGAGTCGGGCCTGGGGGCAGTGGAACCAGTCCACCCCGGCCGCGCCGGCTGGAGGCAGGGTCAGCACCGGAACGGCACCGTGCAGACGCGGCACGTCCAGCCGGCCGCCATCGAGCAGCGAGAGAACGTAGCTGAGCGCCTCGGCATCGAACGGGCGCACGACGACAACCGTGCGCGGCGAGCGCGCGGTGCCCTGCAGCTGCCAGACACCGGCGGTTCCGGAGAATTGCAGCGTGACCGGCGTGCCTGCGCGCGGCCAGGCCGCGTCCCGCCGTCGGCTTTGCATCGTCAGGGTGAGCGTACTGGCGCTCGGGCTCGACAGGCCGGCGGTCGCGGCGGCGCTCGCGGTGGGGGAGCCGCCGTCTGCCACCGGTTCGGGGGCGGCATCCTGGATCACCATCGTCAGCGCGATCGCGCCCGACCCGGCGGTGGCGCGACAGAGGTGTTCGGCGACGGCGAAGCTCCAGCGCAACGCCACGGGGCGGGCAGGGGGTTCCGGCGCCGGCGGCGGCCCCTCGGGCGGCGGCGCGACGATGGCAACGGGCGGCGGCGGCGGCGGCGCGACGCACCCGGCGGACAGCCCGGTCAGAAGCCCCGCCATGGCGAACGCAGCAGCGCGCCCTCGCCTCCAAGCCCCCGGCGCCGGTATCCCGGGCTGGCGTGCGACTGGCGGCATCGCTGCGGGCGGCACGGCCTCAGGCGGCACGGATGGCGCGGGCCGAGGTTGGGGCCGCCTCGTGGCGGCGGGACCCGGTCGGGCTCTGCCGCGGGAGTTCGCGGGCGATGCCCCAGTAGCCGCCCGTGGCCGCGATCGGCCAGCCGCTCAGGCGGAAACTGTGCCGGCTCGGGCCATTGCCGGAGGCGACGGCGAACTCGAGGTCCAGATTGGTGATGTCCGCGCGCCGGCGGATCAGTTCGTCGAAGCGCGCCCAGCCTTCCCGATTCGCGTCGCTCGCCAGGCTGGTGAAGGCGCCGCCGCTCGCCGCGGCGATGGCGTCCGGCGCCGCGCCGGTCACTCCAATCAAGCGGCCGTTGTGATCGATCTCCCATCCCCAGTCGGCACCGGTCATATCGGTCCAGGCCCACTCGGCTGCGGCGGTGCCATGGCCGGTTTCGGCCGGCGTCCCGGACGGCGCGCTCGTCGCCGCAGCGCCAGTGTGACGGAGCCCGGCCGCGAACAGCAGCCGCAGACCGATCCAAGCCAGCGCCAGGGCCGCGGCGCCGGCGGCGAACCCGGGCCACATGATCTCGGCGGCGCGCTCGGTGCCAATACTGTCGAGAAACGTCCAGCGCACCTGCCAGCGCAGCGGCAGCGGCGCCAGGGCGGTCGCGACCGTGAGTGCGTCGCTGGTGCCGAACCGGGCCATCAGGCTGCGCAGCGTGGACCCGGCGTGGCTGCTCCATGGCGTCTCGCTCGGGGTGGGTGCCTGGTTCGCTCCCGCGCTCGGCGAGAGCAGCGGCGGGAGCGAGAGCAGCGCCGCGCCGCCCGCGTCAGGCAGCAGATCGATCCGCGCTGTGGCTGGCAGGGACGCCGGCCGCAGCAGGGACGCTATCGCCGGGGCCGGCACCGTGGTGCCGACCACCGCGATCACGGTGCCGGACCGATCGGCGATCGGGCGCAGCAGCACCACGCTGCCGTCGCCGGCGCCGTAGGCGCGCAGCGTCGCGGGATCTGGGGCTGGCGCCAGCGCGGCGCGGAACCAGGGCGCGGCGGCGACGCTCTCCTCGCCCGGCAGCAGGGGCTGGGAGGCGGCAAGGAACCGCCCCTGCGCCGAATACGCCCAGAGCCCGCTCGCCGGAGCGATGGCCGGAAGCGCCTTGAGCAGCTGGGATGTCAGCCCGATGCGGTTTTCGGCGAGCACCGCCGACGACGCGACCGCATCCGTGGCCTGGCGGAACCGGTCGGCGAGATCCGCCATGCGCGGGACAACCGCGGCGGCGCCGGACTGCAGGCGGGCCAGCGCGAGCGCGCGTTCCTGCCATAGTTCGAGCCCGATCCAGCCTGGCACCAGCCCCGCGGCGGCCACCAGAAGCAGCAGCGCCATCAGCGCGCGACCGATGCGGTGCCCGCCGGCCCGGCTCGTCGGGTCGTAGGGGGCGGACGTCGTCGTGTCTCGCCGGTCATGCATATCGTTCTGCCTCGCCTTGGTAAGGCTGCCGACCCGCCGGCCGTTGCTTCGACAGATCAATCGCGACCATGACCCGGCTCACATCGCGGGCCAAGCGCCGAAGCCCGTGCGTCCCCACCCGCCAGCGAAGGGCCCGGGGTGCCACGCACCACCCGTTCACGCCCCTGATCCACACTGGGACGGATGAGTTAACGAGACATAAACGAATCAAACGGTCCAGGTCGGCGTTTCGCATTCGGTGCGGCGCAGTCTACACGTCCAGATTAGCCACTTTCAACGCGTTGTCGACGATGAACTCGCGCCGCGGCTCGACGATGTCGCCCATCAGCGTGCTGAACACGGACGCTGCGTCCTCGGCATCGCCGACCTTCACCTGCATCAGCGTCCGGCTCGCCGGATCGAGCGTCGTTTTCCAGAGCTGATCGGGGTTCATCTCGCCCAGGCCTTTGAAGCGCTGCACCGCCAAGCCGCGGCGGCCGTGGGCGAGGATGCGGTCGAACGCGCTGGCCGGGCCGGCGACCTCCGCCTCATGGCCATCAAGGCCCAGCCGGGCCGGCCGGTCGAAGCGCCGGGCCAGCGTCTCGGCGCGCTCGGCGAGCCAGCGCGCTTCCGCACTGCGCAGGCTGGCGGCGTCCAGCACGTAGCGCTCGGCGACGCCGCGCACGGTGCGGGCCATGGTCAGGCCGCCGTCCGCGGCCACCAGCCAGCCGCGTTCGGCCGGCAGCGAGACCGCGTCGAGCCGGGCCGCGCACAGTTGCGCCGCCGCCGGGGTGCGCGTCGTCTCCGGGCCCAGCGCGCCGGCGATCGCCGCCTGTTCGAGCAGCGCCACGGGGATCGCGGCACCGAGGCGGCGCAGGCGCAGGCTCGCCTCGCGCAGCAGGCCGATCTCCTCTTCGAGGTCGGGCCCGGCCAGGACGGTGCCGTCGGCGTAGGTCAGGCGGGCCTCGGCGAGCGCCTTGTCGAGCAGGAAGCCCTCCAGCGCCCGATCGTCCTTGAGGTAGCGCTCGTCGTTGCCGCGCTTGGCGCGATAGAGCGGCGGCTGGGCGATGTAGAGATAGCCGCGCTCGATCAGCTGCGGCATCTGGCGAAAGAAGAAGGTGAGCAGAAGGGTGCGGATGTGCGAGCCGTCGACGTCCGCGTCGGTCATGATGACGATGCGGTGATAGCGCAGCTTGCCCGGATCGAACCCGCCCTGATCGGGCTCGCCTGGGCCGATGCCGGTGCCGAGCGCGGTGATCAGCGTGCCGATCTCGGCGCTGCCCAGCATGCGGTCGAACCGGGCGCGCTCGACATTGAGGATTTTTCCCTTGAGCGGCAGGATCGCCTGGAACTTGCGGTCGCGCCCCTGCTTGGCCGAGCCGCCGGCCGAATCGCCCTCGACGATGAAAATTTCCGCCCGCGCCGGGTCGCGTTCCTGGCAGTCGGCGAGCTTGCCGGGCAGCGTCGAGACGTCGAGCACGCCCTTGCGCCGGGTCAGCTCGCGCGCCTTCCGCGCCGCCTCGCGCGCCGACGCGGCATCCATCACCTTCTGGATGATGCCCTTGGCCTCGCGCGGATGGGTCTCGAACCAGTGGCTGATGATATCGGCCGCTACCGCCTGGACCACCGGCTGGACCTCGGAGCTGACCAGCTTGTCCTTGGTCTGGGAGGAAAATTTCGGATCCGGCACCTTCACCGAAAGCACCGCTGTCAGGCCCTCGCGCATGTCCTCGCCGACCAGGGCGAGGCCTTCCTTCTTGCCCATGCCTTCGGCGTATCGGGTCACCACGCGGGTCAGCGCCTGGCGGAAGCCGGCGAGATGGGCGCCGCCGTCGCGCTGGGGGATGTTGTTGGTGAAGCACAGCATCGTCTCGTGGAAACTGTCGTTCCACGAGAGCGCGAACTCGACCTTGATGCCCGAGCCGGCATCGGCGCTGGCGGCGCTGATCGGCGGGCTGAACACCGCGGCCTTGCCGCGGTCCAGCCAGTCCACGAAGGCGACCAGGCCGCCTTCGTAGCGGAACGCGACCTCGCGGGCCGGGGCATGGCGCTCGTCACGCAGCACGATGGCGAGGCCCGAATTGAGGAAGGCCAGTTCCCGCAGCCGGCGCTCGATCACCGCCGCATCGAACTCGGTGCGCGAGAATGTCGCCGGGCTGGGCTGGAATGTCACCTCGGTGCCGCTCTCCTCCGCTGACGGGCCGACGACGGCGAGTGGCGCCTCGGCATCGCCGTTGCGGAAGCGGATGCGGTGCTCGAAGCCGCCGCGCCAGATGCGCACCTCCATCCATTCCGAGAGCGCATTCACCACCGCCGCGCCGACGCCGTGCAGGCCGCCGGACACTTTGTAGGACGTCTGGTCGAACTTGCCGCCGGCGTGCAGCCGCGTCAGCACGAGTTCGGCGGCGGAGATGCCTTCCTCGGCATGGATGTCGGTCGGAATGCCGCGGCCATTGTCGCGCACGGTGACGCTGCCGTCGCCATTCAGCGTCATCGCGACCCGGGTGGCGAACCCGGCCTGAGCCTCATCGACGGCGTTGTCGATGATCTCGAACGCCATGTGGTGCAGGCCGGAGCCATCATCGGTGTCGCCGATATACATGCCCGGGCGCTTGCGCACCGCATCCAGGCCCTTGAGAACCGATATGGAGGACGCATCATAGGCATCGGAATCGGGCTGCGGCGCGACGCTGTCGGACATGCCGGCTTGGGGCTCCAGGATGAAGGGAGAGATGGCGCTCTCTATACCCTGTTCCGTGCCCGGAACCCAGCCCCCGCGGGGCCAAGGCTCGCAACTCAGGGCGGCGCGGGAAAGGCCGCGTCCGGCTGCAGCCGCCCATCCCCGACCGAAAGCCCCTCCGCGAGGCCGGCCAGCGGCAGGAAGGTTTCGCGGTCGGTGCCGGTGAGCAGTACCGGCGCGTCGAGGGCGGCGAGGGCGGCAAACAGCGCGGACCGGCGCGCGCGGTCGAGATGCACCGCGACCTCGTCGAGCAGCAGGAGCGGTGCCTCGCCGCGTGTCGCCGCGAGCAGGGCGGCATGGCCGAGAACGATGCCGATCAGCAGCGCCTTCTGCTGCCCCGTGCTCGCGTCCGCGGCGGCGAGACCGGTGGCGGCATCGGTGACGACGAGGTCGGCGCGCTGGGCGCTGAGCCTCGTGCCGCCGGCCGCCGCATCGCGCGCGCGATCCCTGGCCAATTCGCCTCGCAGCCATTCCTCGACCGCGAGCGCCGGGTATGCGGCGAGCCGTTCGGCGATGGCGCCGGTGAGCGTGGCGCGGGCGGGCGGAAAGGCGCCGGCGGCGCCGGCCGAAAGGGCCGTGTTCAGCCGCGCGAGCAGGCTGGCGCGCGCGGCGGTGACGGCGACGGCGTGACGAGCGATCGAATCCTCGACGGCGTCGAGCCACGCCGGCTCGGACCTCTCGCGCGCCAGCAGAGCGTGGCGCTCGGCCAGCACCGTGTCCTGCGCCGCCACCGCACGCGCGTGTGCCGGCTCCAGCGCCAGCACCAGCCGGTCGAGGAAGCGCCGCCGCGCACCGGCGCCCTCGGCGAACAGCCGGTCCATCGCCGGTGTCAGCCACACGGCGGCGAGGCGCGCGGCGATCTCGCCCTGGCTGCGCACCGGGGCGCCGTCGAGGCGGAACACCCGCCGCTCGGCCGGGCCCTCCTCCGGTGTGCCGGTGCTGATCTCGGTCTCGCCGGACGGGGTGGCGAAGCGGCCGGCGACGGCCCAGCGCCCATCGCCGCCGCGGCGGGCGAGATCGCCGAGCCGCGCGCCGCGCAGGCCCCGTCCGGGCACCAGCAGGGAGAGCGCTTCGAGCAGATTGGTCTTGCCGCTGCCATTGGCGCCGAACAGCACCACCAGCCGCGCCCGCGGCCGCCAGGTCAACGCGGCGTAGCTGCGGAACTGGTGCAGGGCGAGCCGCGTGAGGCGCATGGCCGAGCGCGCCGGCGCGGGCCGCGCCGTCAGACGCGCATCGGCATCAGCACGTAGAGCGCCGAGGCGTCGGCGGCATCGCGCACGATGGTCGGCGAGGCGCCATCGGCGAAGCGGAATTCGACGTCGCCGGTGACCTGATCGGTGACGTCGTTCAGATAGCGGGCCTGAAAGCCGATCTCGATCGGGCCGGACTCGTAGCGCACCAGGCCGCCCTCGAGCTCCTCGGTCGCGGTGCCCTGGTCGGGGCTGGCGGCCGAGACGACGAGCAGATCGCGCGCCACCGAGAGCTTCACCGGGCGCGACCGCTCGGCCGAGATGGCGGCGACGCGCGCCACCGCCTCCGCAAAATCCTTCTTCGCCACGCGCAGCACCTTGTCGTTGTCGCGCGGGATCACCCGGTCATATTCGGGGAAAGTGCCGTCGATCAGCTTGCTGGTCAGGGTCAGCGCGCCGGCGCGGAACTGGATGCGTGTCTCGGAGAGAGCAATCTCGATTTCGTCGCTGACATCCTCGATCAGCTTGCGCAACTCGGCCACGGTCTTGCGTGGCACGATCACGCCCGGCATGCCGGCCGCGCCCTCCGGCAGCGGCTCCTCGACGCGGGCGAGCCGGTGGCCATCGGTGGCGACCGCGCGCAGCACCGGGGCGCCCTCGCTCTCCGCGGCGTGGACATAGATGCCGTTGAGATAGTAGCGGGTCTCCTCGGTGCTGATGGCGAAGCGGGTGCGGTCGATCAGCCCGCGCAGGGCCTGGGCCGGCAAGGCGAAGCGGTGGGGCAGGGCGCCCGCGGTCATCGAGGGGAAATCCTCGGTCGGCAACACCACCAGGCTGGTCGTGTAGCGGCCGGCCCGCAGCACCAGCTGGGCGTCGCCGCCGGCATGGTCCAGCTCGACGCTGGCATCCTCCGGCAGGCGGCGGACGATCTCATAGAGCGTCGCCGCCGGCGCGGTGGCGGCACCGTCGCGCTTGGTGTCGGCGCGCAGCTCCTCGACGATGGCGATTTCCATGTCGGTGGCGGTGAGGCTGAGGCGGCCGTCGCGCACGGCGATCAGCACGTTGGCGAGGATGGGGATCGTGTTGCGCTTCTCCACCACGCTCTGGACATGCGCCAGGGCCTTCAGGAGGGTCGCGCGATCGGCCTTGAATTTCATTCGATCCAGTCCTTGCCCACTGCCTGCTCGCCTACCGCCCGCTTGCCTGCCCCGGCCTGGTTCCCGGTCCGTGACACACGGAGTCGACACACTACTCTAGCAACGGCGATTCGCGGCGCAAAGCTGGCCGCGGCGGGCGGGCCGCGCCTCAGGATTCGAGCATGCGGCGCAGCAGTTCGACGTCCTCGGCGAAGGCGGCGTCCACCGCGATCAGCTCGGCGATGCGGGAGACGGCGTGCATCACGGTGGTGTGGTCGCGGTTGCCGAACTTGCGACCGATCTCGGGCAGGCTGCGGGAGGTGAGCTGCTTGGCGAGATACATCGCCACCTGCCGCGGCCGGGCGACGGCGCGGGCGCGGCGGGCGGAGGTCATGTCGGTCTGGCGGATGTTCCAATGCTCCGCGACCTTGCGCTGGATCTCCTCGATGGTGACGCGCCGGTCGTGCGCCTTGAGCACGTCGTGGAGAACCTCCTGCGTGGTCTCCAGGGTGATCGGGCGGCCGAACAGATTGGCGTGGGCAATCAGCCGGTTCAGCGCGCCCTCCAGCTCGCGGACATTGGTGGTGATCTTGTGGGCGAGGAACTCCATCACCTTGGGCGGGACGGTGACGCCGGCGCGCAGCGCCTTGGCGCTGAGGATGGAGATGCGCAGCTCGAAGGTGGTGGCGTGCAGGTCGGCCACCATGCCCCAGCCGAGCCGGGTGCGCAGCCGGTCCTCGATGCCCGAGAGGTCGGAGGGGGATTTGTCGGCCGACACCACGATCTGCTTGCCGGCATCGACCAGGGCGTTGAACGTGTGGAAGAATTCCTCCTGGGTGTTGTCCTTGCCGATGAGGAACTGGAGGTCGTCCACCATCAGCACGTCGACGCTGCGCAGATGCTCCTTGAACTCGATGGTGGACTGGCTGCGGATGGCGGCGATGAACAGCCACATGAATTTCTCGGCCGACATGTAGGCGACCGAAACCGGCGCCTGGCCGGTGGCCGGGCGGCGCATCAGTTCCCAGGCGATGGCGTGCATCAGATGCGTTTTGCCGAGCCCGACGCCACCATAGAGAAAGAGCGGGTTGAACCCGGCGCTGGCCGGGTGCTCGGCGACCCGGCGGGCGCAGGCGTATGCGAACTCGTTCGGCTTGCCGACGACGAAGCTGTCGAAATCGAACCGCCGGTCCAGCGCCGTCGCCTCCGCGCGCAGCTCGCCCTTGAGATCGGAGCGGGCCCCCGCGGGGGCCGCGCCGCCGGGCGCCACCGGGCCTCGGGCCACCGCGGGCAGTGAAAGCGCGGGGGCCGGCTCGGGGGCGACGGCCAGGCTTTCGGCGAGGCCGGCCGGCAGCGCGCCGCCGGCGCCGACGCGGATCTCGACCCGGCGCACGCAGGGCTCCTCCGCCTGCCACAAGGCGGTCAGGCGGGCGCCGTAATGGCTGCGCACCCAGTCGCGCAGGAAGCGTGTCGGCAGACGCAGCGTGATCTCATCGCCGTCGAGCCCAGCCAGGGAGACCTGCCGGAGCCAGGAGCGGTATTCGACCTCGCCCACTTCCTCCTGCATGCGCGCGCGCACCCGCGCCCATTGGGCGGCCAGCGGATCGGCGGGCGCGCGAACGGGCCGCTTGTCCTCGACGAGCCGCGTGTCCTCGACGAGCCGCGTGTCCTCGACGAGCCGCTCTGGCGCCGATCGCGGCGCCAGCGCAGCGTCGACAGAGGACGCTTGCACGGGTTCGGGGGCCGTCGCCAAGCTTCGCTCCATGTCGCTGTTCGACACCACGCACCACCCTTCCGGCAGAAACGGCACTCGATCCCAACCTTTTGCGGTGCGACGCCGGCCAAACTCTCGTGGAACCCGGCGCCAATCCCGTTTCCGGGCTCTCGGCGCCCGCGCCCCTGCAAAGGAGCCAGCGGCCCGGCATATGTTTTTCCAAGCGCTTGGAACAAGACGCTTGGGAATCATCGTAACCGATCGTTGCACCACCCTGATATTGCTGTACCGGACGCACGAGCGGCCGCCACAGGACGCGATCCTCAGCACCGAGCGTCATCGCGCAGCAGGATTATTGCAGAGGAGACAGGCTCCGACAATACAATTTTGCCGGGCCAACAAGATTAACAATAATCGTGAAGTATCCGGCCTTTGTTTTCTTAGGAGATTGTGCCGAATTTGATAATCAGACCTTTACCGCGTTCCGGGCGGAGCGGTAGTCTGCTCAAACGTCCAAAATAAACGATATTGCCTGTCAGGCTTGCGTGCCGATTTTTTTCCTCCCACCCATCTTCGGCTTTCGGACCCGGCGGCGTCAATACCGCCGGCCCCTCTCACCGGCCGGCGTCAGGCATGCGGCGGCTTGGCCTGTGCGGCCGTCTTGATCCGCGACGACAGCCGCGACAGCTTCCGCGCCACCGTGTTGCGGTGGATCACGCCCTTCGTCGCCGCGCGCTGCATCTCCGGCTGGGCCAAGCGCAGCGCCTCGCGCGCCGCTTCGGCGTTCCCGCCAGCCAGCGCCTCCTCAACCTTGCGCACGAAGCTTCGCATCCGCGACTTGTGGGCGCGGTTGCGCTCGGTGCGACGTTCGGTCTGGCGGATGCGCTTGCGGGCGGAGGCGGTGTTGGCCATGGCTCTCTGACGATCGGGGATGAACGGGCAGCGGTGAACGGGAGCGGCGCTGCCGCGGCGGAACGGGGCCGCGGCAAGGCGCGGGTTCTACGCAGCCGCCCCCGCCAAGTCAAGCAAGTCCGCGCCGCCTCCGCTCAGCGCCCGGTGAAGGCCGGCTTGCGCTTCTCCACGAAGGCGGCCATGCCCTCGATCTGGTCGTGGGTGCCGAACAGCGGATGGAACAGTGTCCGCTCCACCCGCACCCCCTCGGCCAGCATGGTCTCGAAGGCGCGGTTCACCGCCTGCTTGGCGGCCGCGACCGCGACCGGCGAGAGCTCGGCGACGCGCCCGGCGAGCGCCAGCGCCTCCTCGATCAGCCGCTCGGCCGGCACGACGCGGGCGACCAGGCTGGCGCGCTCGGCCTCCTCGGCGTCCATCAGCCGCCCGGTGAGGATCATTTCCATCGCCTTGGCCTTGCCCACTGCGCGGGTCAGGCGCTGGGTGCCCCCGGCGCCGGGGATGACGCCGAGATTGATCTCCGGCTGGCCGAACCGCGCCGTGTCCGCGGCGAGGATGATGTCGCACATCATCGCCAGTTCGCAGCCGCCGCCGAGCGCGTAGCCGGCCACCGCGGCGATCACCGGGGTGCGGATCTGGCTCACCGTCTCCCACTCGGCGATGAAATCGTCCATCGCCACCGCCGGGTAGCGCCGCGGCTGCATTTCCTTGATGTCGGCGCCGGCGGCGAAGGCCTTGTCGCTGCCGGTGATGACGATGGCGCGAATCGCCGCATCGGCATCGAACGCCCGGAGCTGCGCGCCGAGTTCGCGCATCAACTGATCGCACAGCGCATTGCGCGCCGCCGGCCGGTTGAGCCGGATCAGCCCGACCGGGCCATGGGTCTCGACCAGGATCATCTCCGCCGCCATGTCGTCTCCTCCTCGGGGTTCAGTGCTGCGTGCGCGGACAATAGAACGTGCTGCGCCCGGCCTGCACCAGGCGGCGGATGCCGTGGCAGGCGGGCGGTCCGGGGCAGCGCTCGCACGCCTCACCCTCGCGGCCATAGACCTTCCACTGGTGCTGGAAATAGCCGAGCGCGCCATCCGGCTGGACATAGTCGCGCAGGCTGGAGCCGCCGGCCGCGATCGCCGCTGTCAGCGTCGCGCGCACCGCCTCCGCGAGCCGGGCCGCCCGCGGCCCGCGGATCGTGCCCGCGAGCCGGCGCGGGCTGATGCCGGCGCGGAACAGCGCCTCGCTGACATAGATGTTGCCGAGCCCGGCGAGGACGCGCTGGTCGAGCAGGGCGGCCTTGATGGCGGTCCGCTTGCCGGCCAGCGCGGCGGCGAGCTTTGCCGCGGTGAAGGCCGGCGAAAGCGGCTCCGGCCCCAGCCCGGCGAGCAGCGGGTGCGCGTCCTCGGCCGCGGTCGGGAGGAGATCGAGCAAGCCGAAGCGGCGCGGATCCACGAAGCCGAGGCGCCAGCCGCCCTCGGCGATGACCACGACGTGTTCATGGCGGGCGGGCGGCTCGGCCGAAGCGGCCTCGCGCAGCACCATCCGCCCTGACATGCCGAGATGGATCAGCAGGCTCTCCCCGTCCGAGAGCCGCATCAGGATATATTTGCCGCGCCGGCGGAAGCTTTCGATGCGCCGGCCGGCGAGCCGCGTCGCCAGCCCCTCCGGCAGCGCGCGGCGCAGGTCCGGCCGGCCGACGGTGACGGACTCGATGCGCCGCCCGAGCAGGTGCGCTTCGAGCCCGCGCATCACGGTTTCGACCTCGGGGAGTTCCGGCATCAGGCCGGGCAGGCTATAGAGCCTGACGATGCAGGACAACGCCGCCCCGAACCGCGCCTCCGAACCGACCGCCGATTTCGGCTTCCGCGCCGTGCCGCGGGCGGAGAAGAAGCATCTCGTGCGCGCCGTGTTCGAGAGCGTGGCGCCGCGCTACGACCTGATGAACGACCTGATGTCGCTCGGCATCCACCGGGCCTGGAAGCGGGTGCTGCTGACCGCGCTCGATCCGCGCCCGCGCCGCACGCTGCTCGATCTCGCCGCCGGCACCGGCGACGTCAGCCTCGCCTGGCTCGAGGCCGGCGGGGGCACGGCGCTGATGACGGACATCAACGCCGCGATGCTCGCCCGCGCGCGCGATCGCGCCATCGAGCGCGGGCTGATCGCGCGCGCGCGTGTCGTGGTGGCGGATGCCGAGACGCTGCCGCTGGCCGATGGCGCCGTCGACACCGTCACCATCAGCTTCGGCCTGCGCAACTGCACCGACAAGCAGGCCGTGCTCGGCGAGGCGCGGCGCGTGCTGCGCCCCGGCGGGCGGTTCTTCTGCCTGGAATTCTCCCGCGTCGAGGTCGCTGCGCTCGCGCCGCTCTACGATGCCTGGTCGTTCCAGGTCCTGCCGCGGCTCGGCCGGCTCGTCGCCGGCGACGCCGCGAGCTACCAATATCTCGCCGAGAGCATCCGCACCTTTCCCGACCAGGCGACTCTGGCGGCGATGATGGACAGGGCCGGGTTCGCCCGTGTCGCGGTGCGCAATCTCTCGGGTGGCATCGTCGCGCTGCACTCCGGCTGGCGGCTCTGAGCGTGGCGCTGGCGGGCAAGCGCGTCCTGCTCCTCATCGGCGGCGGCATCGCTGCCTACAAGGCGCTCGAGCTGATCCGGCTGCTGCGCGCGCAGGAGGTCGCCGTCACCTGCGTGCTGACGCGGGCCGGGACGCAGTTCGTCACCCCGCTGTCGCTGCAGGCGCTGTCGGAGAACCGGGTCTACACCGACCTGTTCTCGCTCACCGACGAGAGCGAGATGGGCCATATCCAGCTCTCGCGCGCCGCGGACCTGTTGGTGGTGGCGCCGGCGACGGCTGATCTGCTGGCGCGCATGGCCGCGGGTCTGGCCGACGATCTCGCCGCCACCGTGCTGCTCGCCACCGATACGCCGGTGCTGGTCGCCCCGGCGATGAATGTGCGCATGTGGCAGCATGCGGCGACGCAGGCGAATCTGGCGACGCTGCGCGCGCGCGGCATCGGGGTGGTCGGGCCGGACGAGGGGCCGATGGCCTGCGGCGAGTTCGGCCCAGGCCGGCTGGCCGAGCCGCCGGCGATCCTCGCCGCCGTCGCCGCGCGGCTGGACGGTGCGAAGCCGCTCGCCGGCCGCCGCGCGCTGGTGACGAGCGGGCCGACGCACGAGCCGATCGACCCGGTGCGCTATCTCGCCAACCGTTCGAGCGGCCGACAGGGCCACGCCATCGCCGCGGCACTGGCCGAACTCGGCGCCGCGGTGACGCTGGTCAGCGGCCCGGTCGGCATCGCCGACCCGCCCGGCGTGCGGGTCGAGCGCGTCGAGACCGCGGCGCAGATGCTCGCTGCCTGCCTCGCTGCCCTGCCCGTGGATGTCGCGGTGATGGCCGCTGCCGTCGCCGACTGGCGCGTGGCCGAACCCGGCGGGCAGAAGCTGAAGAAGATCGAAGGCGCACCGGCGCCGGCGCTGACGCTGACGCCGAATCCGGACATTCTCGCGCACCTCGCGGGGCTCGCCGCCGGCCGACCACGCCTCGTCATCGGCTTCGCCGCCGAGACCGAGCACGTGATCGCCCATGCCCAGGCCAAGCGCGCGCGCAAGGGCTGCGACTGGATCGTCGCCAACGACGTTTCACCGGCCACGGGCATCATGGGCGGGGCGGAGAACGAGGTGCATCTGGTCAGCGCCGAGACGGTGGAGGATTGGCCGCGCATGACGAAATCCGAGGTGGCGAGCCGGCTGGCTCGGCGAATCGCGCAGGCGCTGGCGTGAGCGCGGAGATCCGCGTCCGCCGCCTGCCGCACGGCGAGGGGCTGCCGCTGCCGTCCTACGCCACGCCAGGCGCGGCGGGAATGGACCTGCTCGCGGCGGTGGAGATGCCGATGCGGCTCGCCCCCGGCGAGCGGGCGCTGGTGCCGACCGGGCTGGAGCTGGCCCTGCCGCCCGGCCACGAGCTGCAGATCCGCCCCCGCTCCGGGCTCGCGCTTCGCCACGGGCTCGTGCTGCCGAACAGCCCCGGCACCATCGACGAGGATTACCGCGGCGAACTCAAGATGATCGTGCTGAACCTCGGCGAGGCGGCCTTCGAGATCAGCCGCGGCATGCGCATCGCCCAGGCGGTCCTGGCCCCGGTGGCTCGCGCCGTCTGGCGCGAGGTCGCCGCGCTGGAAGAGACCACCCGTGCCGCCGGCGGCTTCGGCAGCACGGGGATTGGTCCGCGCTCAGAACGGGATGCGCGCGGTCATGATCCAGGCGTGGTTGTAGAGCGGGGTTAGCGCCGGCTCATAGGTCTGCTTCGTCAGCGCGGTCTGGTAGCCGACACCGATATTGACCTTGAAGCGCCAGAACAGCGGGAAACGACCGAAAATCACGCCGGGCATCGCGAACAGCTGATTCTTGCCGCCGCGCTGATTGCCGTCGAGCCAAAGCGTGTCGTTGAACTCGAATTCCGGCCAGATGTACTGCAGGAAATGGTATTGCAGAGTGACGTTCGTAACCAACTGCTTACCGACGACGGCCGCATTATTGATCGGGTAGGCGAGGCCCATCGTCGCCTGGAAGTCGAAATCGCCCCAGCCCATGCCGCCGGCGATGGTCGGGGTGACGTAATACGCGTTGGTCGAAAACGGCTTGATGCCGGCCGGCGCCTGGCCCGAGAGGAAGAAGGTCAGGATATAATTGCCGTTTTCCTCGTTCGCGGTGAGCAGGCGCTGCTTATAGAGGAAGAATGGCCAGTCGCCGAAGCCCTCGACCGTCTTATGACCCAGGACAGTGCTCTGGATATAAGGCGGGTACTGGAGGATGAATTCGACGGTTTCGAACGGAATCAACTCCAGTCCCTTGCCGGCATCGTAATTGACGATCCCGGCGCCTTTGGCATTGGTCTGCCAGTACTGGTCCCACCGCAACTCTTCTTCGAGGCGCGGGGTGACGGTCACGATCGGCGTCATCCAGTGCGGCTGCTCGCCCTGGGCCTTGTCGACGCGGTTGAACCAATTGGCGAAATACTGATGGATCGGCGAGCCTGGACCCTCGTCAGGATTGCTCGTGCCGGTCGCGGCTTGGGCGCCGGCATCGGCGAGCATCGTCGTCGTGTCCGGCAGATTGACCTGGGTTGCGGAATCATCGGCCCGCGCAGGGGCAGCGAACAGAGCGGCGGCAACAACAAGGAGGGCTGCGCCGGCCGAAGCCAGCGGAGCAGTGTGATGGGTCATGAGGTCCTCTTCCCAGGCAGGCCGGAACGGCCGTGGTTATTTGCGCAGATATATAACGGACCGCGCGCTATGCGCAACAGGACATAGAGCTTGCGCGCCAAGGGGTGGCGTGGCGGCTGCGCGCGGAACACGATCGGGCCCGTCGCCCGCGGGGACATACGCGCATCGCTATGCGAGCGAGCGATCGGAATTTCATCGCATTGATCGCAATGTGTCAAAATAATATCAAACTCTCTCGAAACAAACTATGTGCTAAAACACTTGCCGCGGCCGGCTGTCGATTCTAGAACTCGCGCTCGGAGATCGCTTCGAGGGCTATCGAACTGGCCGAGCTTGGCATGACCCGGCGTTTTCTCGCGGCGCCCAGTTTCTGCGCGCGCCGTCCTGTTCGGCACCGATCGGAGATTTCGCCATGAAAACGATGGCCCTGGTCCACGAGCGGGCCGCTGTCGGCGTATCTTCGGCGCCAACCTTGGTCCAGGCGATCGATTTCGGTCACGGCGGCAACAGCGCCTCGGCCGTCGGCGAGGGCTGGTCCCACACCGAGGCGGAGCGAACCTGGTCGATCGGCCCGCGCAGTACGCTGCTCCTCGAACCGATCGACGCGCCGATGCAGGCATTGCTGGAAATCGACGTGCTACCCCTCATCGTTGAGGGCGTGCTCGATGCGCAGCGCCTGGAGATCGAGATCGGCGGCGCCGTCGTGGCGTCGCTGCGCGTCGGCAGCCGGGCCGTGCTCGGGTTCGAGGTCGCGCTGCCGGCCACCGGCGGGCGGCCGCTGCGCATCACCTTCCGCCATCCCGATGCCGCCAGCCCGCTCGACCTGCATGGGGTTCCAGACCGCCGCAGGCTCGCGTTGTTTTTCCGCAGCCTGCGCCTCTGGCGGCTGGTCGAGGGGAACGCCGCCGGAGTTGCCCCGTCCGCGCCGGCCCCCCTTTCCCGCCTGACGGCGGCGAGCGATGCCGATCTCATGCTCTCGCTCGAGAGCATCGGCTATAACTGCGAGCTTGGCTCGGTCCAGCGCGCCTTCGCGGCCGAGCCGCTGGGCCTCTTCCGCTTCGCCACCACCCCGATCGAAAGCCTGATCGCGCTGCTCGACGACGGCCTCGCGCGCATCGGCGACCCCGCCTGCATGCGCGTGCGCGTCAACGAGGCCGATGAATACCTCGTCGAGGACACCGCCTACGGCACCTCCTACCACACCTGGATCAAGCGCCCGGCGATGACCGAGGCGGACCTGATGCGCCGCGAGGTCGGGCGTCTGCGCTTCCTGCGCCGCAAGCTGCTCGCGGATCTGGAGGAGGGCGAAAAGCTCTTCGTCTTCAAGTGGCAGCCGGACGATCGGCTGAAGCACGAGGACACGGTCGACGAATCGCAGATCAGGCGCCTCGGCCGCGGCCTGCAGCGCTATGGGGCGAACACGCTGCTCTGGGTTGCCCCGCATGAGCGGTTTCGGCCCAGCGGCCTGGTCGAGGCGATCGGCGAGCACCTGATCAAGGCCTACAGCCTGCCCTTTTTCCCGAGCGAATGGGATCAGCCGGCCTGTCTCGACACCTGGCGCACCATCGTCAGGCAGGCGGTTCCGCTCTGGCAGGCGAGACTCCGCGCTGCCTGACAATGGCACCGCGGACCGACATCGGTTATGCTGCACCGCACATACGAATCGAACCTCAGGGGGCGATGATGGGCAGACCGCAGATGGCATGGCTCCAGCGCGACCCTGCCTGGGCCGCCCGGATGAAGGCGGCGGAGCAGGACGAGGGCGTCGGCTGGTCCACGCTCGTGGGCCTCGCCGATGCCGATCTCGACCTGCTGCAGACCGAGCGGCTCGACCGGCTGCTCCGGCGCCGTTTTCCTGAGCCGCCGGAGGGGCTCGCCACCCGGCCGGTGCGCCTGGCGCTGCTCGGCTCCTCGACGACGACCCATCTCCAGCCCGGCATCCGCACCGGCGCGCTGCGCCGCGGCCTGTTCGTCACCACCTTTGAGCCGGATTACGGTCAGTTCCAGCAGGAGCTGCTCGATCCCGCCTCGGCGCTGCACCGGTTCCGGCCGGATGTGGTGCTGTTCGCCTTCGATGCTCGCCATCTCGCCGGCGGGTTGGACGCCGCCGCCGGCGAAGCGGAGGCGGAAGCGGCGCTGGAGGCGGCGCTGGCGCGGCTCGCGGGGCTGTGGCGCCTGGCCCGGGAGCGCTTGGGCGCTGCCGTGGTGCAGCAGACGGGGCTGCCGGTGCTGGCGCCCTTGCTCGGCAGCAACGAGCACGCGCTCCCCGGCTCAGCGCTGGCCCTGTTGACCCGTCTCAATGACGGAATGCGCCGGGCGGCCGCCGCCGAGGGCGTGGCGCTGCTCGCGGTGGACACCCAGGCCGCGCGCGACGGCATCGGCGCCTGGCACGATCCGGTCCTGTGGCATCGCGGCAAGCAGGAGATCAGCCCGGCCGCAGCCCCGCTCTACGGCGACCTGCTCGCGCGCCTGCTCGCGGCGCTGCAGGGCCGGTCGGCGAAGTGCCTCGTGCTCGATCTCGACAATACGCTCTGGGGCGGCGTCATCGGCGATGACGGCGTCGAAGGCATCGCGCTCGGCCAGGGCAGCGCGCTCGGCGAGGCGTTCGTCGCCTTCCAGGACTATGCCCGCAGCCTCGCCCGGCGCGGCGTGATCCTGGCGGTGTGCTCGAAGAACGACGAGGCCAACGCCCGCGCGCCGTTCGAGCGCCATCCGGAGATGCGCCTGGCACTGTCGGACATCGCCAGCTTCGTCGCCAACTGGAACGACAAGCCGGCCAACATCCGCGCCATCGCGCAGGAGCTGAACATCGGGCTCGATTCCCTTGTTTTTGTGGATGACAACCCGTTCGAGCGGGCGCTGGTGCGGCGCGAATTGCCGATGGTGGCGGTGCCCGAACTGCCCGACGAGCCGGCGCTCTACGCCGACTGCGTCGCCGCTGCCGGCTATTTCGAGGCCATCGCCGTCACCGCCGAGGATCGCGCGCGCGGGGCGCAGTATCAGGCCAACCGCGAGCGCGCCGCCCTCGCCGGGGCCGCGACGGATCTCGAATCCTACCTGCGCAGCCTGGAAATGCGCCTGCTGTGGCGCCGGTTCGACCGCATCGGCCTGGCGCGCATCGTCCAGCTCATCAACAAGACCAACCAGTTCAACCTCACGACCCGGCGCTACGACGAAGCGGAAGTGGTGCGGGTGATGGAGGATCCGCGCGCCTTCGGGCTGCAGCTGCGCCTGCTCGACCGGTTTGGCGACAACGGCATCATCGCCATCGTCATCGGCCGCCTTGCCGAGGACGGCGATCTCGTCATCGACACCTGGCTGATGTCCTGCCGCGTGCTCGGCCGCCAGGTGGAGGAGGCGACGCTCGATCTCGTCGCCGCCGAGGCGCGCCGGCTCGGCGCCGCGCGCCTGGTCGGCGAATACCGCCCGACCGAGCGCAACGCGATGGTGGCGGGGCATTACGAGAAGCTCGGCTTCACCCCGATCGCGGTCGATCCCGGCGGGGCTGCCCGCTATGCTCTCGACCTCGCGGCCATCGCGCCGCGCACCAGCTGCATGACCATCGCCGAGGGATGACCGATGACGGAGACTGAAATTCTTGCCGAACTCACCGACGTCCTGCGCGAGGCCTTCGGCGATGATGCGCTGACGGTGACGCCGGAGACCACCGCCAAGGACGTGCCGGGGTGGGATTCGATCCGCATGGTCTCGATCCTGATCGCGGTCGAGGACCGGTTCGGCATCAAGACCCGCTCGCGCGAGATCGACCGGCTGCGCTCGGTCGGCGATTTCGTCGCCCTGATCCGCGCCAAGCAGGAAGCGGCCTGACGCGTGCGGGCCCGATCCGCGCCGACCTGGCGCAGGGCGATGTGACGCACGAACGGCGGCCTCACGGTCGCCGGCGCAGTGCCGCGTCGAGAAAGCGCTCGGCCAGCGCGCCGTAGAGCGGGCGCGGGCAGATCAGCCGCGAAATCCCGTAGGCGAGCAGCGAGGTGGCCAGCAGCGGCACCGTCATCGCCTGATTGTCGGTCATTTCCATCACGATCACCGCCGCGGTGATCGGCGCCTGCACCGCACCGGCGAAATAGCCGACCATGCCGAGCAGAACCACCGCCGCGCTCGGCGTGTGCGCGACGAGCGGGCTGATCGCCGCGCCGATCCCGGCGCCGACGGCCAGCGAGGGGGCGAAAATGCCGCCCGGAATGCCGCTGATATAGGAAATCACGGTGGCCGCGAGCTTGTAGAGCGGAAACAGCACCGGCACGGCGCCGCTGCCTTCGACGAGATGGCGCGCCTCGGCATAGCCGGTGCCGGCGGTCAGCCCGCCCGAGGCGACGTCGATCGCCGCCAGGGCGAGGCCGCAGAGGGCGGCGAACACCGCCGGGTGGTGCATCACCAGCCGGCCCGCCGGGTGGTGCATCACCAGCCGGCCCGCCGGCCCGGGCAGGCCGCCGGCGGCGCCGAGCAGCAGCCGCCCGAACAGGCCCCCGGCCAGCCCGCCCGCGGCGGCGCAGAGCAGCACCGCGAGCCAGGCCGGGCCGAGGGCGAGTTCCGCCGAGGTGACGCCGAAATAAGTGTAGTTGCCCGAAAGGGCGAGCGTGGTGATGCCGGCGACGATCACCGCCGTCAGCGTGGTGCCGGAGGTGCGCTGCTCGAACGACCGGCTGAGCTCCTCGATGGCGAAGACGATGCCGGCCAGCGGCGTGTTGAAGGCGGCGGCGACGCCGGCCGCGCCGCCGGCGAGCACCAGGGCGCGCTGCAGTTCCCGCCGCGGCCGGCGCAGCGCCAGCCCCATGGCGAACATCAGCGACGCGCCGATCTGCACCGTCGGCCCCTCGCGCCCGATCGAGGCACCGCAGGCGAGCCCGAGGAGGGTGAGCAGCAGTTTCCCGATGCCGATGCGCAGCGACAGCACCCGGCGCATCGTCGCCGGATCGCGCATGCGCACCGCCGCGATCACCTGCGGGATGCCGCTGCCCTGCGCGCCGGGAAAGACCCGCCGCGTCAGCAGTACCGAGGCGATCAGCCCGAGTGGTGTGAGCGCGAAGACCGGCCACAGGCCGAGCCCGTGCGCCGCGCTGAGGCGCATCAGCGCGTGGAAGACGATCTGCGCCTGGTCGGCGCCGCGGGCCAGCGCCGTCGCGGCCAGCCCGACCAGCACCGCGCCGGCCCAGAACATCGCCTGGCGCAGCCACAGCGCCGGCGACGCGAGATGCAACCGGACCAGCCATTTCAGCATAGCCCGGCCTCCCGTGCCGCGCGGAGATCGGCCGCCGTGTCGACATCGCGCAGCCGGCGCAGCAGCGCCACCGGGCGCGGGCGGAGATTGGCCAGGGTGTCGGCCAGCGTATGCCGGCTCGACCAGCGCACGCCGGCAAACGGCCGCGCCGGACGGCGGGGGCCGAAGCCGGCCAGCCAGAACCCCCCATCCTCGGCCGGGCCGAACACCGCCGTCGTCCGGCCGAGGGCGCGGAAGGCGGCGCGCAGATCGGCGGCGCCGAGGGCGGGGATGTCGGTGCCGACAAGGACGACGCGGCGGCGGGGAAAGCGGCGGAAGGCGTGTTCCATCCGCCGGCCGAGATCGCCGCGCTCCTGGCGGATGCGCGCGACGCCGCGCGGCCAGCGCGTGGCGCCGCCGGTGAGGGCGAACACGGTATCGAACCGGCGCTCGCGCCGCACCGCGCGGACGAGGCGGGAGAGCATGGCGCGATGGAATTGCAGCGCCGCCCGCGCGCCGACCGAGCGGGCCAGGCGCCGCTTCACCGTGCCGAGGCGCGGCGTGCGGGCGAAGACCACGACGACGTCCCTCATCCGTAGAGACGCGCGATCAGGCGCGGCGGCAGGCCGAGATGATAGAGCATGAGGCAGGTGATATTCAGCGCCGAGCGCCGGCGCCAGCCGGTCCGTTCGAACCGCGTCGCCGCCGTGACGGCGGCGTGATCGAGGGCCACCAGTCGCTTGTGGCCGAGGCGGCGGACGAGATCGACATCCTCCATCAGCGGCAGGGGCCGCACGCCCCCGGCCGCGGCGAGGCGTTCCCGGGCGATGAGCAGCCCCTGGTCGCCATAGGGGAGGGCGAGCATCCGGCACCGCCAGGCAACCGCCCGCTCCAGCCGCCGTGCCGCCGGGTGCGGGCTGGCGAGGGTGAAGCGGAAGAAGCCGGCGCGGTCCCGGTTCGCCGGCGCGGCGATGAAGCGGGCAACGATGCTCGCCCAGCCCGGCGCCAGCACGGTGTCGGCATGCAGGATCAGCAGCCACGGCGCGGTGCTCGCGGCGACGCCGGCGGCGATCTGGCTGCCCCGGGCGCGCGGCGCGCGCAGCACCCGCGCGCCGCCGGCGGCGGCGAGGGTGGCGGTGGCGTCGGCGCTGCCGCCATCGACGACGAGGATGTCGCCGAGCCGGGCCGCCTTGGTCAGTGCGGCCAGGGTCGCGGGCAGCGTGGCGGCGGCATCGAGGGCCGGGATGATGACCGCGAGTTCGCCGAGATCGGGGTGCTCATCACCGACCCGGTCCCGATCGGGCCGTGAGCGGGGTGTGGGTTCGTTCACTTTCTGTTCTTGACTCGTCACGCCGGATGCACGAGAGTGTTGATGAACGAACGGGGAACAGAACCATGCCCGATGGCGCCACCGAAGGCAAGAGGCTGACCCGGTCCGCCCCGGATGCGGAGGCGCTGGCCGCGCTCGAAGCGGCGGGCGCGCCGGAGCCGGAGCCCGGCACGCCGCTTCCGGTCCGCCCGCGCAAGGGACGCGGCGCGACCGCCAATCCGCCGCCGCGGTTCGAACCGACCTGGCGCGACCCGTTCGATGATGGCTGGGATGCGGCCGAACCGGCAGCGGGCGAGCCGGCCGAACGCGTGCCGACGACGCTCAGCCGCGATAGCGCGCGCAGCGTCATCAGCTGGAACACCAGCCCCGATCTCGGTTTCGACCGTTCGGTCAATCCCTATCGCGGCTGCGAGCATGGCTGCATCTACTGCTATGCGCGCCCGACGCATGCCTATCTCGGCCTCTCGCCCGGGCTCGATTTCGAAACCCGCCTGCAGTTCAAGCCGGACGTCGCCGCCATTCTGGAGCGCGAGCTGCGCAAGAGCGGCTACACGGCGCGGCCGTTGGCGCTCGGCACCAATACCGACCCCTACCAGCCGGTGGAACGGACCCTGAAGCTGACCCGCGCCGTGCTGGACGTGCTGGACCGGTTCAACCATCCCCTGACCATCGTTACCAAATCAGCCGGCGTGCTGCGGGATCTCGATATCCTGGCTTCGATGGCGAAGCGCCGGCTGGTCCGGGTGTGCCTCTCGGTGACCACGCTCGATCCGGCGCTCGCCCGGCGGATGGAGCCGCGGGCGGCGAGCCCGGAGCGGCGGCTGCATGCGATCGCGGCGCTGGCGCAGGCCGGCGTGCCCGCCGGGGTGATGGCGGCGCCGATGATCCCCGGGCTGAACGATGCCGAGCTGGAAAAAATCCTCGAGGCTGCGGCGCGCGCCGGGGCGCGGCAAGCCGGCTACGTGCTGCTGCGCCTGCCGGGCGAGGTGGCGCAGCTGTTCGAGGCATGGCTGACGGCGCATTTCCCCGCCCGGGCCGCGCATGTGCTGAGCCTGGTGCGCCAGACCCGCGCCGGGCAGATGAACGATCCGCGTTTCGGCCATCGCATGGACGGCAGCGGCCCGATCGCGGACCTGCTCGCGGCCCGCTTCGCGCGCGCGGTGCGGCAGTTCGGCCTGAACGAGACGCGCTCGGAGCTGGACTGCACCAGCTTCGCGCCGCCGCCCGCCCCGGCGCGCGCCGGGGCGATGCGGCAATTGTCGTTGTTCTGAGCGGGCTCAATAGGATTTCGGCAGGCCGAGGACTTTCTCGGCGATGTGGCAGAGCGCCAGCTGCGGGCTGACCGGGGTGAGGCGGGGGATCATGATTTCGCGCAGATAGCGCTCGACATGGTACTCCTTGGCGTAGCCGAACCCGCCATGGGTCATCACCGCGGTCTGGCACGCCTTGAAGCCGGCCTCGGCGGCGAGGTATTTCGCCGCGTTGGCGAGCGGCCCGGCAGGCTTGCCGGCATCGTAGTGCCACGCCGCGTTCAGCATCATCAGCCGCGCCGCCGACAGCTCGCACCAATTCTCCGCCAGCGGGTGCTGGATCGCCTGATTCTGGCCGATCGGCCGGCCGAAGACGACCCGCTCCTTGGCATAGGCCGTGGCGCGCTCGAGCGCGGCGAACCCGAGGCCGACCGCCTCGGCGGCGATGAGGATGCGCTCCGGGTTCAGCCCGTGCAGGATCATCTGGAACCCGCGCCCTTCCTCGCCGATCCGATCCTCGACCGGCACCTCCAGCCCGTCGATGAAGAGCTGGTTCGAATCGACCGCCTTGCGCCCCATTTTCTCGATTTCGCGCACCTCGATGCGGGTGCGATCGAGGCTGGTATAGAACAGGCTCAGCCCTTCGGCCGGCTTGCGCACCTGTTCGATCGGGGTGGTGCGGGCCAGGATCAGCATTTTCTCGGCCACCTGCGCGGTCGAGATCCAGACCTTCTGGCCGTTGATCACATAGCGATCGCCGCGGCGTTCGGCGCGGGTGCGCAGATGCGTGGTGTCGAGCCCGGTATTCGGCTCGGTGACGGCGAAGCAGGCGCGCTCCCGCCCGGCGATCAGCGGCGGCAGGAAGCGCCGCTTCTGCGCCTCGCTGCCGAACACCACCACCGGGTTGAGGCCGAAAATATTCATGTGCACGGCCGAGGCGCCGGACATGCCCGCGCCCGAGCGGGCGATCGTCTCCATCATCAGCGCCGCCTCGGTGATGCCGAGCCCGGCGCCGCCATACTCCGCCGGCATGGCGATACCGAGCCAGCCATCGGCGGCCAGGGCCTGATGGAACTCGACCGGAAACCCGCCTTCGCGGTCTCTTTGCAGCCAATAGGCATCGTCGAACCGGCGGCAGATCCGCGCCACCGCCTCCTGCAGCGCGGATTGTTCCTCGCTCGGTGCGAAATCCATGGCGTACCCCCGCTTCCGTTCCCAGTGCGCAGCCTAGAGCGTGATGACCGGAGGCGGAACCGCCGTAGGTCTGAATCACGCGATCAAACAGGGACTCTCAAGCGTGATGACCGGAGGCGGAACCGCCGTAGGTCTGAATCACGCGATCAAACAGGGACTCTCAAGCGTGATGACCGGAGGCGGAACCGCCGCAGGTCTGAATCACGCGGTCGAACAGACACTCTTGAGCGTGATGACCGGAGGCGGAACCGCCGCAGGTCTGAATCACGCGGTCGAACAGACACTCTTGAGCGTGATGACCGGAGGCGGAACCGCCGCAGGTCTGAATCACGCGATCAAACAGAGAGCATAGAGCGGGATGACTGAGCGAAAGCGATGTCCTCCCGCTCTATCGACGGCGCCAGCATGGCGCCGGCATCGAACCGGGTCAAAACCGGCAAAAATCGCGCCGCCGCTGCATCCGCCGTCTCCCTGCCGCGTTAGGGAGGTGGCGGCCGCGCATCGGCCGCTCCACAAGAGGAGGCAGATTATGAGGCGTTCCCTTCTGATCGCGGCGAGCGCGCTGGGGCTATTGTCACTGCCGGCGCTGGCTGGCATGCCGATGACGGTGATGGTCGGCGGCCAGGCGATGTATCCGACCAAGACCATCGTCGGCAATGCGCTGAACTCGGCCGATCACACCACGCTGGTGGCGGCGGTGAAGGCGGCGGGGCTGGTCGACGCGCTCAACGGCGCCGGCCCGTTCACCGTCTTCGCTCCGACCAACGAGGCCTTCGCGGACCTGCCGGCCGGCACCGTGCCGACACTGCTCAAGCCGGAGAACAAGAAGACGCTGGCGACGGTGCTCGAATATCACGTCGTGCCCGGCACCTACACCACGACGGACCTGCGCCGGCTGATCCTGGCCGGCAACGGGACGGCGCACCTCAAGACCCTGGCCGGCGGCGAGCTGACCCTGATGATGAACGGGCCGACCAACATCATCGTCAAGGATGCCAAGGGCCAGGTCGCCGACATCTCGATCGCCGACGTGAACCAGTCCAACGGCGTCATCCATGTCATCGACCGCGTGCTGATGCCGAGCTGAGCTTCACTCGGAGCGGCCGCTCAGCGGGGTCGTCCAGCGCGGCGACCCCGCCTCGCGCTACGCCTCCGCCAAGCCCGCCCGGCGCAGCCCCTCGGCGTAGATGATGCGGTCCTCGGCGCGCATCAGCGGCGAGCGCGCCAGTGCCTCGGTGACGCTGAAGCCCGGTTCGAGCGCCAGCAGCCGGGCGCGGATGAGGTCGGTCTCCTCGCGCCGGCCGAGATGGCCGAGGGCGGCGAGATAGCCCTTCAGCGTCGAGGTGAAGCCGGGGTTGAGCTGGGCAGCGCGCCGGCCGATCAGCACCGCGAGGTCGAATTCGCCGCGCAGCAGATGCGGCATCATCAGCGCCATGTCGAAGAAGAAGGCGTGCGGATCGAACGGCGAGAGCCGCTTGGCCTGGAGCAGGCGCCGGATCGCTTCCTCGTGCTCGCCGCGATAGGCCAGCGCCAGACCGGAGAGGGCCCAGGCCAGCGGCAGGTTCGGGTTGAGCTGCAGCGCGCGCTCGTGCAGCAGCACCGCCTCGTCCGGGCGGCGGTGCAGGAATGCCTCGACATGGCCGGCGATGGTCAGGGCGCGGGCGTCGGACGGGTCGAGCCGCACCGCGCGCTCGGCCAGCGCCCCGGCGCGCGCCATCGCGTCCTCATCGCGCGCCCAGCGCTGGCCGACGGACAGCACGTGCCAATATGCCCACCACGCGTGCGCCGCGGCGAATTGCGGATCGCGCGCCACCGCCTGGGCAAGCATCTCGCCGGCGGCGCGGAACCCGGCTTCGTCCAGCCGATAGACCGCCGGAATGGCGCGCAGCAGGAGATCGTAGGCGGTGACGTCGTGGGTTCCCGCTGGCGCCGCGCGCGCGCCCTCGTAGAGCAGCAGTTCGGGATCGACCTGAGCGACGATCTCGCCGGCGACTTCCGATTGGAGGGTGAGGATGTCGTCGTCCGCACGCTCGAACCGCTGGGTCCAGATGACCTCGCCCTCGCCGCGCATGTCGAGCAGGCGGACGGCGACGCGGACGCGGCCGTTGCCGCGCTGCACCGAGCCGTCGATGAGAAAATCGAGATCGAGGCGCTGCCAGGCCTCGCCGGCCAGCGGCGGGGTGCCGACCAGATGCTGCAGCGACAGGCTCGAGATCAGGAACAGCCAGCGGAAGCGGGCCAGCGCCGTGGTGATCTCCTCGGCCAGCCCGAGGGCGATCGGCTCCTCCTGGCCGGCATCGAGCGCGCGCAGCGGCATCACCCCGAGCCGCACGCGCCGCGGCCGCGACCCCGCCCCGGCCGGAGGCGGCACCGCCAGCCCATCCGTCGCCGCCGCAGGCCCGGGATCGGCGGTTGGCGCGCGAACGCGCGACAGCAGGGAGAGCGTCTCGGCAGATGGCGTCAGTCCTGCTGCCTGGGCCAGCGCGGCGCTGCAGCGCTCGAAGGCGGCGATGGCGCCGGCACGGTCGCCGCGCGCGGCGAGGGCGCCGATCAGCGTCCGCCAGGCGGATTCATGGCCCGGCTCGATGGCGATGACGCGCTCCGCGGCGGCGATCGCGGCGGCGCCCTGCTGCTCGGCCAGCAGCGCCTCGGCCAGCGCGGTCGCACTCTGGGTGATCCGGTGGCGCTCGGCCTGGAGCCAGGCATCGAAGGCCGGATCAAGCCCGACAAGGTCCTCCAGCAGCGGCCGCTCGAGCAAGGCGAGCGGCGAGGGGTCCAGCGTCGTCGCGCGGGCGACGTCGAGCAGGTCCACCGAGACGAGATCGGGCTCCAGGCGCAGCTGATAGCGGTCGGCCTGCAGCAGATCGTCGGATAGAACGCGCAGCGCCTCCTGCAGCTCGTGCACCGACTGGCGCAGCGAAGCGCGCGCCTGGTCACGCCCGCGCTGGCTCCACAGCAGCTGTGCCAGCCGTTCGCGCAGCACCGGCTGGCCGCCCGCCAGCGCGAGAATGGCCAGCACGGCACGGGTCTTGCGCACCGGTGGCAGGCCCAGTGGGCCCTGCTCCGTGCTCGCCTGCATGCGGCCGATCAGGGTCAGGCGGAGCAGCGCGCCGCCGGCGCTCCATTGGCCCGCTTGCGTCTTGGCCTCGCCGGCGCCGGATCGGGCAGTTGGCATCACGGGTCTTGGCTCCGATGGGCGACGGCGCGACGCACGCCGCCCGGATTCATCTTTTATGGCACAGGCCGATCCTGGCCGACAGGCGGTCACGCCGCTCGGCGCCAGGCCCGGCGGCTCTCGAAAATCTGCCACAGGAGCAGGGACGGCAGCCCAACCGCCAGTTCGCGCCCGCGCCGCGCCAGCGCGAGCGCCAGCGCCGCGCCGGGGCTGACGCCGAACAGGCCGCCGAGCATCACGAACGCGCCCTCCTGCACCCCGAGCCCGCTCGGCACGATGAAGGCGAGGCTGCGGATGCCGAAGGTCAGGCTGTCGATGGCGAGCGCGGCCCCGAGGCTCGCCGGCACGTGCATCAGCCGCAGGGTGAGCCAGGTCTGGACCCCGGTGAGAATCCACGCGGCGAAATGGACGAGCCAAGCGGTGCCGAGCGTCGATGGCCGCGCATGGATGCTGCGCAGCGCCTGCCCGAGCGCGTGCACCCGCTCCGCCGCTCCGGCGCTGAACCAGCCCACGCCGCGCGCCAGCAACCCGGTGCCGCGCAGCAGGGCGAGCACGAAGCCGCCGCCGAGCAGGGCCATCACCAGCAGGACCGCGAACAGCGGCAGGATCAGCCGGTCTCCCGGGCGCAGCCCCGCCAGGAGACCGAGACCGAGCGCGGCATAGGCCAACTCGCCGAGGAACTCGACGGCGAGGTCCGCCGCTGCCGTCGCCATCGCCATCGCCGCATCGACCCCGCTCAGCGTCAGCACGCGCAGCCCGAGCACGACGCCGCCGAGCTGGACGAAGGGCAGGATTTGCGCCGCCGAATCGCGCATCAGCCGGGCGAGCACGAAGCGCTGGGCGAGCCCGTAGCGCCCGGTTGACGCCGGCGGCATCAGGCACCACCAGGCGAGCCCGGCGATCGCGATCAGCAGCGCCTGGATCAGGAGGAGGACGCTGAACCCGCCCCAGCCCAGCGCCCGCAGTGCGCCCAGTACGGACCCGACGTCCAGATGGGGCGCGAGGGAGGCGAGCGCGACGGCGGCGAGCGCCAGCCCTGCTGCGAGTACGATCCGGCGTCGGCGTGGCGCCGTCACCGCGAGGCGGAGATCTGCGCGTCGCTGGTGACCGGCGCGCCATCCGGCTTGGGGCCGGCCGGCCGGGCGTCGTCGGCCTCCACAATCTCGGGCTCGATGCCGAAGCTCGCCATGTAGTCCCGATAGCGGGCGCGCTCGGTCTGGGGGTCGAGGCCGAAATCGGCGAAGCGGTAGGAATTGATCCCATAGCCGCCGCGCGGCGCGCGCGCGATCAGACTCGCCATCCGTTCGATGGCCGCCGGCGCCAGGTCGAGATCGAAATGCCGGTAGAGCGCCGCTACGCTGCCGAGCGGATCGGCGGTCAGCGCGCGATACTGGACATGGAACAGCTGTGCCGCCGGCCAGGTGCGGGACGCCTCGATGATCCGCGCCGCGCCGGCCGCCCAGTCGAGGCTGATCTGCCGTCCCACGCGCAGCGGATCGACGGAACGGGCGAACGGCGTGCGCAGCACCTGGGTCAGCCGTGCCACCGAGGGCAGCACTTTCAGCGGGTCGCGGTGCACGAACACCAGCCGCGCCTCGGGATAGACCAGGCGCAGAGCGTCGAGCGCGAACACATGGTCCGGCGATTTCAGCACCCACCGCCCCGGCCCAGTCTGGCGCTGCAGGTGGCGCAGGAAGCGCTGGTGGAACCGGTAGGCGGCGATATGGCCCGAGCCGGCGAGCCAGCGCCGATACGAGGGCACGTCGTGCGTGCTGTCGAAGCGCAGGCTGCGGAAGACATGCGCGGTGATCTCGGTGCATTCCTGCGGCCGGTGGGCGTCCAGCGGGTGCAGCTGGTCGAGTTCGGGAACGAGCCGGCGGAAGAAGCCGATCTGCCGGTCCACCTGCTCGGGCCCGGCACCGCGCCCGGCAGCGGGATGGCGCGGATCGGGATAGATCGTCTGCCAGACCCGCGGCACGAGATTGGCGGTATCCTCGGCCAGCAGCGCGTGCAGGAAGGTGGTGCCGCTGCGCGGCACGCCGGTGACGAAGATCGGCGGCGCGATCGTCTGCTCGCCGATGCTCGGATCGGCCAGCTCGCGCTGGCGCAGGATCAGCAGGTTGACCAGGAAGCGCCGCGCGTCCCAGCTCGCGGCGTAGCGGCCGAAGGGGCTGAGCCCGGCCTCGGCGTTCTGTGCGCCGAGCAGCGCGGCGAGCGGCTCGGCGAACGCCTCGGCGCCGAAATCCTCGAGCCGCGCCGAGGCCCGCGCGGCCGCGATCAGCCGCCCCGGGTCCAGCGGTTCGGCCCCGAGGCCGGCCCGCTCGGCCACCGCGCATGCGCCATTGACCAAGCCGAGAAGCACGCTCACCGCCTCGCCCTCTTCGCAGATATTTGCCCGGGCGCGCCGTCATGTCGCGTCATGGCCGCGAGTGGCGCATGCCGTGATCGAGTGGTCAAGCGCCGGACGGGGCAGGCAGATATGCCCGGCGAGCCCGGTCGGCCCGCCAATGCCGCTCAGGCCGCGGGCCGCGCGCGCAGGCGAAAGGTCGGCGGGTGGTCCGGGTGCGTCGTCACCACGCTCACCGGTACGACCGGCTCGGCGGTCGCGCGCGTGACGGTGAAGCGCTGGATCAGCATCGCCAGCACCAGCGCCGCCTCGGCGAGGGCGAACTGGGCACCGATGCAGATGCGCGGGCCGGCGCCGAACGGCAGATAGGCGAAGCGGGGTGGCGGCGGCGCGTCCGGCAGGAAGCGGGAGGGGTCGAACCGGTCCGGCTCGTGCCAGAGCCGCCGATGGCGGTGCAGCACCCACGGCGCGACGAACACCACCGTGCCGCGTCGGATGGCGATCTCCCCGGCCCGGTCGTCGGCCATCGCCTGGCGCACGATCGTCGCCGCCGGCGGATAGAGACGAAGGGCCTCGCTCACCACGGCGCGCGTGCGGGGCATGCGGGGCAGCATCGTGGCCGCGTTCTCCGCGGTGATCGCGAGCCCCGCCACCTCGGCGGCGACGCGCTCCTGCTCCTCCGGTACCGCGGCGAGCAGGAACAGCGACCAGAACAGGGCCACGGCCGTGGTCTCGTGCCCGGCGACGATCAGCGTCGCCACCTGCTCGCGCAGCGCCGTGCGGTCGAAGGCTTCGCCGCTCTCGGGGTCGCGCGCGGCGAGCATCAGATCGAGCAGGTCGCGCGCATCGCCCCCGGTCTCTGTCCCACCGGGCCCCGCCCCACCGGCCGACACGGCGAGGCGCGCGGCGAGGATGCGGTCGATCAGCCGCATCCACCGCCGCTTGAAGCGCCAGCGCAGCAGATCGCGCGGGCTCGGCAGGCCGAGCGGCAGCAGCAGATCGAGCAGATAGGGCCGGGCGAGGGTAAGGCCGAATTCGGTGATCATCGCCCGCATCTCGTCGCGGAAGGCGCCGGTCTCGAGCGAAAACAGCGCCCGGCCGGCGATTTCCAG
The DNA here is from genome assembly GCA_021845595.1 of Pseudomonadota bacterium. Classification (GTDB taxonomy): domain Bacteria; phylum Pseudomonadota; class Alphaproteobacteria; order Acetobacterales; family Acetobacteraceae; genus JAJZVV01. The sequence continues at coordinate 109,109 of JAJZVV010000012.1, forward strand.
CGTGAGCCCCTGCATCTCGGCGAGGAGATCAACCGGCCCGGCGGCGGCGCGGGGGACGAGACCGGAGAGCCAGCCGGTGGTGGCAAGCGCGATGTGCCGGCACAGCATCGGCATCACCCGCGGCGCGAAGCTGGGCGCGAGCGTGCGACGCTGGTGGCGCCAGGCATCGCCCTCGGCGAGCAGCAGCCCGTTGCCGACCACCGGACGGAGCAGGCGGATGGAAGCGGCGGTACGCCGATAGTTCTCCGGGTTCGCCACCAGCACGTGATGGATTGCCTCGGGATCATTGAGCAGCAGCGAGGGCCGGCCCAGCAGGGTTGCGGCGCGGATCGGGAGTTCATAGGCCTCGCGCGGCCAGGTGGCGATGGTGTTGGTGCGCAGCGTGCGCAGATACGCGCCGCGGCCGAGCCGGTGCTCGGGGATGGCGGGGACGGGCGGGGCGAAGGCGGCGCTCAACGCCTCACCATGCCCGTGGCCGAGCGGCCGACCGCGCGCGGATCCCGCCGCGGCCAGCGGCCGGCATCCACTTGCGCCAGGAAGGCGCCGAGGATGTGGTTGTAGCCGTCCGGGTCTTCGAGATTGATGGCGTGGCCGCAATTCGGCATCACCGCCAGAGCCGCCGTCGGGATGGTCTGCTTCATCAGCAGCCCCGGCTGCAGGCAGGGCCAGTCCTCGTCCCCATGCAGGATCAGCACCGGCAGTTCCAGCCGCGCCATCTCGGCGGTGAGGTCGTAGAGCGAGGGACGGCGGCGCTGGACGCCGAGCTGCGTGTTGGCCGAGCCCAGGGCCGAATGTGTCGCCAGCTGGGCGCGGAAGGCGGCGAAGCCGCGCGGGTCCTTGGCCTCGAACTGTACCCGCGTCGGCCCGAGCGCGTAGGTCTCGGCGAAGGCGGCCATGCCGCGTTCGGTGATGAAGGCGGCGATGGTCTCGGCCTCGTGCGCGAACTCGGCGCGCTTGTCCGGCTCGGCGCCGTAGCCGCAGCCGCCGACGCAGAGCGAGAGCGCGCGCGCGGGATGGCGGAGGCCGAAATGCAGCGTCGCGAACCCGCCCATCGAGAGGCCGGCGACGTGGGCGCGCGCGATGCCGAGATGGTCGAGCACCGCGGCGATGTCGTCGGCGGCGCGGGCCTGCGAATAGGCGGCGACGTCGGGGGGGACGTCGGAAGGCGGGTAGCCGCGGGCGTTGAAGGCGATCGCCCGGTAGCGCTGGCCGAAATGGCGCAGCTGCGCCTCCCAGCTCGTCATGTCGCCGGCGAACTCATGCACGAAGATCAGCGGCGTGCCGCTGCCGGTCTCCTCGTAGCAGAGCCGGACACCGTCGTCGGCGGTGGCGAATGGCATGCGCTCCTCCCGGGCCTGGACGGAGGGAGCTTAGCCGGCTCGCGGCCCCCGGCCAACGCCGCGCGCCTGGTGACGGCCGGTGGCGCTTGGCCGCGGCTCAGAGCGGCGCCGGCACCTCGGCTTTGGCGGCGGCGCGGCTGGTGGCGACCTGCGCCGGAAGATGCCCCTTGCGGATCTGGTCCGGTTCCAGCGCGAGATCGCGCACCACGGTATCGCTGCGCCCGATCCGCGGAGCCTCGGCGCCGTCCACGAGCAGCACGGTGTGGCCGGCATTGCCGGTGGTGAGCAGCAGCGCCGGCTCGTCCGGCGCGCGCGCCGGCACCCGCCAGCTATCGCCGGCGTGGAGCATCCGGTTGATGTACACTTGGCCTGCAGTGTCGCGCACCTCGACCCAGGCATCGCCGTCGGCGCGGATGGCGATCCGCCGTTCGGCGGCCTGCGGCCGCTCCGGCTTGGCCGCGGCCGGTGGGCTCGCGGCCGGTGGGCTGGCGGCGGCCGTCCGGGTCGCGGGGGCGTCTGGCCGGGTGGCCACGGCCTGCGGCGCGGGGCGCGGCGCCGCGGCGGCCAGCAC
>JAJZVV010000013.1 GCA_021845595.1 Pseudomonadota bacterium
GCGGCCTCGTGCTCGGCGGCGGCGCGGCCGATCTGCTCCTCCAGCGCGGCCAGCCGCGCGGCGGCGGTGGCGGCCTGGGTGGCGAGGCCGGCGGCGGCCTGGCGCGCGCGCTCCAGCCGCGGTTCGGCCTCGCGCCGCGCCGCGCGCGCCCGCTGTTCGGCCTCGCCGGCTGCTCGGTCCTCGGCCTCGGCCGTGGCCAGCGCCCTCGCCGCCGCGGCGGCGGCCTGCTCGGCTTCGGCGAGCTCCAGGCGCAAGGCGGCGAGCCGGTTGCGCTGGCGCAGCCGTACCGCCGCCGGGCGCGGCGCCCCGGCGCGGATGCAATAGCCGTCCCAGCGCCACACCGCGCCCTCGGCGGAGACCAGCATCTGGCCCGGCGCCAGCGCCGGCTGCGCCGCCTCGGCGGCGGCGGCGTCGGTGACGAGGCCGATCCGCCCCAGGGCGCGGCCGAGCGCGGGCGGCGCCTCGACGCTCTCGGCCAGCGGGCGGGCGCGCTCCGGCAGCGGCGCCGGATCGAGCGGCGGCAACGCGCGCCAGTGCCGCGCGGCGGCGGGATCGGCGGCCGATTCCAGCTCCTCGCCGAGGGCGGCGCCGAGCGCGAGTTCGAGCCCGGGCGGCACCGTCAGCGCATCGACCATGCGCGGCCAGCGCTCCTGGTCCTTGGCGCCGAGCAGCTCGGTCAGCGCGGCGGCCTCGGCGGCGAGCCTGGCCCGGCGCGCGGCGGCGGCCGATTCGCCGGTGCGCGCGGCGGCCAGCCCGGCCTGCGCCGTCTGCCGCGCCTGCTCCGCCGCGGCCAGCGCCGTGCGCGCCGTGGCCAGTGCCGCCTCCGCCGCGCCCTGCTCCGCCGCCGCCGCGTCGATCCGCTCGGGCGGGACGATCTGCACCCGCGCGCGCTCGGCCTCGGCGCGGGCGAGATGCTCGCTCTGGCGGCGGTGGCGGGCCTCGGCCTCGGACAGTTCGCGCGTCAGGGACTGGGTCTCGGCGTCGAGCCGGGCGACGGTCTCGGTGCCGCGCTCGGCCGCGGCTTCCGCCGCGTGCAGCGCCGCCGCCGCCGCCTCGGCCTCCGTCTCCGCCGCGGCCAGACGCGCCGGATGCGCCGCCGCCTCCTCGGCCAGCGTCTCCGCCTCGCGCCCCAGGCGGGCGGCGGCGGCCTCGGCGTCGGCGGCGATCTGGCGGGCATGGCCGAGATCGCGCTCGATCTGGTCGTGCCGCGCCCGCGCCGCCGCCAGCGCCGCCCGCGCGCGGGTTTCCTCCTCGGCGACGCGCTCCTCGGCGAGGCGATGGCGTTCGAGCGCAGTGCGCGCCTCCGCCTCCGCCCCCCGCCGCGCCGGCAGCGCCTCGGCGCTTCCCTGCGCCAGGACGGCAGCGGCGCGCACCGCCGCCTCCCGTGCCGCCACCAGCGTCCGCGCCTCGGCCTCCGCCGTGTGCGCCTGCGCCCGCGCGTCCGTGACGCGGGCCTGCTGCACCCCGAGCAGTTCGGCCTCGGCGGCGCGGATGGCGGTGCCGACATTGCGGTAGCGATGCGCCTGGCGCGCCTGGCGCTGGAGCCCCTGAAGCTGGGACTCGAGCCCGCCGCGCAGATCCTCGGCCCGGCCGAGATTCGTCTCCGCCGCGCGCAGCTTCAGCTCGGCCTCGTGGCGCCGCGCGTGCAGCCCGGTGATGCCCGCCGCCTCCTCGAGAATGGCGCGGCGGTCGTCGGGCCGTGCGTTGACCAGCGCGCCGACGCGGCCCTGGCTGACCATCGCCGAGGCGCGCGCGCCGGAGGCGAGGTCGGCGAACAGGGTCTGCACGTCGCGCGCCCGCGCCTCGCGGCCATTGACGCGGTAGGCGCTGCCGCCGCCGCGCTCGATCCGCCGCGACACTTCCAGCTCCGGCGCCTCGTGCAGCGGCGGCGGCGCGATGCCGGCCGTCTCTTCCAGCGCCAGCGTCACCTCGGCGAGGTTGCGCGAGGGCCGGTGCGCGGTGCCGGCGAAGATGACGTCGTCCATCTCGTCCCCGCGCAGCGACCGGGCCGAGCTTTCGCCCATCACCCAGCGCAGCGCCTCGACGACGTTGGACTTGCCGCAGCCGTTGGGGCCGACGATGCCGGTCAGGCCGGGCTGGATCTCGAGCTGCACCGGCTCGGCGAAGCTCTTGAACCCGGCGATGCGCAGACGGGCGAACCTGACCGGCACGCGGCGCGCCTCACCCGGCCGTTTCGGCGATGAACTTGCTGAACGCCTCGAAGTTCATCTCGCCGGCGCGAACCTTGCCGTTGCAGACGAAGGTCGGGGTCGAGTTGATGCCGAACTCCTTCTCCGAGGCCTGCTGGTCGGCCAGGATCTCCTTGGCGAACGCCTCGTCGTTGACCGTGGCGTCGAAGGTCTCGCGCGAGAGGCCGGCGAGCATGGCCATTTTCTGCAATTCGTCGATCGGCATCGCCTGGCGGTTGAAGGCCCAGCGGTCCTGGCTGGCGAACAGGGCGGCGACGAACGGCTCGTAGCGGTCCGCCGGCAGCGCACGGGCGACCATGGCGGCGGCGAGCGCCAGCCGGTCGAGCGGGAAATCGCGGTAGATCATCTGCAGCTTGCCCGGCTCGATGAGCTCCTTCGTCACCTGCGGCATGGTCTCGCGCGAGAAGGCGGCGCAATGGGTGCAGGTGAGGGAGAAGAACTCCGTGACCTTCACCTTGGCATCCGGGCTGCCGAAGGTCCGCGGCCCGAGTCGGGCATCCGCCGCCCAGGCGAAGTGCGGCAGCAAAGGCGCTGAAGCTACAACAGATAGTAGGGTTCGTCGCAGTATCCGCATGATGTCCTCTATATATGGTATTCTACTCTAAGCTGTGTCCGGCCGTCGAGCGGTTCGGCGCGGGGGCGGCGTCTCGGCCAGCACGGCGCGGCCGAGGGTGAGAAGAGCGTCGCGCAACGGCCCGTCCGGCAGCGCGGCGACGGCGGCGGTGGCGCGTGCGTCCGCGGCGGCAAGATCCGGCCGCGCCCGGCCGGCCGGCGCGGGCGGCGCCGGCGGCGGCATCTGGACGAAGCGCAGCCGCTGCACCGCGTCGCGGCCGAGATGACGATTGACGCGTTCGCTGAGCGCTGCCGCGAGATGCTGCAATTCCAACGCGATCGGTCCCGAACACGCGATCGTCAGTGTGCCGGAGGCAAGCCGCTGCGGTGCGGTCTCGGCGGCCAGCCGCGGCCCGACGATCTCGGCCCAGTCCAGGCGCAGCGTCGTCGCCGCGGCGTGGCGGCCACGCAGCGCGGCGCGGGTCACCCCAGGCAGCAGCGCCGCCAGCGGGCGTGGACCATAGACGTGGCGCTTCTCCTCCACTGCTGCCGCCTCCGCCGGCGCGCGCTTGCCGCGCCCGTCGGGGGCGGCCATATCCGGGACCGTGTCCGTCATCGCCGCCCGTCCCGCGCCTCAGCGCCCCCTGCCCTTCGCGGCCGAGACGATCGCGGCCGGCCTGCTCGACTGGTATGGCGGCAACCGCCGCGATCTTCCCTGGCGCGCCCAACCCGGCGTGACCCAGGACCCTTACCGCGTCTGGCTCAGCGAGATCATGCTGCAGCAGACCACGGTCACGGCGGTGCGACCCTACTACGAAAACTTCCTGGCGCGATTCCCCACCGTCGAATCGTTGGCCGCCGCCGACGCGGACGCGGTGATGGCCGCCTGGGCCGGGCTCGGCTACTACGCCCGCGCCCGCAATCTTCATGCCTGCGCCCGCGCGGTCGCGGCGCGCGGCGGGTTTCCCACCAGTATCGAGGGGCTGCAGGCGCTGCCCGGCATCGGCGCCTATACCGCCGCCGCGGTCGGCGCCATCGCCTTCGGCCGGCCGGCGGTGCCGGTGGACGGCAATGTCACCCGCATCCTCGCCCGCCTCGCCGCCATCGCCGCGCCGCTGAACCAGGCTCGTGCCGCGATCGGCGCGGCGGCAGCCTCGCTCGCCGCGACCAGAGCGGCGCGGACCCGGGCCGGCGATCTGGCGCAGGCGCTGTTCGATCTCGGCGCCGGGATCTGCACGCCCGCCGCGCCGCGCTGCGCCGCCTGCCCGTGCCGCGCGGAATGCGCGGCGGCGCGACTGGGGCTGGCCGAGGCGCTGCCGAACAAGCCGCCGCGTGCGGCCCGGCCGCGCCGGTTCGGGGTGCACTTCTGGCTCGAGGACGCGGCCGGACGCGTGCTTTTGCGCCGCCGCCCGCCGCGCGGCCTGCTCGGCGGCATGAACGAGCTGCCCGGCCCGGCCTGGCGCGCCGCTCCCTATGCTGAGGCCGAGGCGCTCGCCGCCGCGCCGGCGCCGGCCGCCTGGCGCCGCGCCGGCGAGGTGCACCACGTCTTCACCCATTTCGAGCTGACCGTGACCGTGTTCGCCGCCCGGGTCGAGCGGATCGTGGCCGAGGGCAGCCTCTGCGCTCGCACCGGCCTGGGCAGCGCCGCGCTGCCCTCGCTGATGCGCAAATGCGCCGCCCTCGCCGCCGCCCAACCGGCTGGGCTGGCAGCCGGATGAGCGCGCCGCGCCGCGCCGCGATTGGCTTCGCGCTGTTCACGCTGGCGATCGACGCGCTCGGCATCGGGCTGATCATCCCCATCGTTCCGGCCCTGGTGCGCGAGCTCTCCGGCGGCGATGCGGCGGGCGCCTCGGGCTGGATGGGCGTGCTGGTGGCGAGCTTCGCCGCCACCCAGTTCCTCGCCGCCCCGGTGCTCGGGGCGCTCTCCGACCGCTTCGGCCGCCGCCCGGTGATCCTGCTCTCGGTGGCCGGGCTCGGCGCCAACTACGTCGTGCTGGCGCTGGCGCCCTCGATCGGCTGGCTGTTCCTCGGCCGCCTCCTGGCCGGCGCGACCTCGGCCAATATCTCCGCCACCACCGCCTACATCGCCGACCTGACGCCGCCGGAAAAGCGCGCGGCCCGGTTCGGGCTGGTGGGCGCGACCTTCGGCCTCGGCTTCGTGCTCGGCCCCGCGCTCGGCGGGCTGCTCGGCGCCTACGGGCTGCGCATGCCGTTCGCGGTCGCCGCCGGACTGGCCGGGGCGAACGCGCTGTTCGGCCTGGCGATGCTGCCCGAATCGCTGCCGCCGGAGCGGCGGCGGCCGTTCGTCTGGCTGCGCGCCAACCCGGTCGGCTCGCTCGGCACGCTGGTGGCAGATCCGGTGACGGCGCGGCTCTCGGCGGCCTGGTGCTTCACCTGGTTCGGTCTCGGCGCGCTGCAGAGCGTGTTCGTGCTCTATACCGGCCTCGTGCTCGGCTGGGGCACGGCCGAGAATGGCACCGCGCTGGCCGTTTCCGGGCTCGGCTCGGCGCTGGTCCAGGGCGTGCTGATCCGCCGCGTCATCGTCTGGCTCGGCGAGCGGCGCACGTTTCTCGTCGGCTGCCTGTTCAGCGCCGCCGGCTACGCCACCTTCGCCGCCGCCGGCCAGAGCTGGATGATTTATGCCGGAATGGGGCTGCTCGCCTTCGGCGCGCTGAACACGCCGAGCCTCCGGGCGATGATCTCACGCCGCGCCGGCCCGGAGCGGCAGGGCGAGATGCAGGGAGCGCTGGCGGCGCTGCAGAGCCTGGTCTCGGTCGGCGCGCCGGTGCTCGGCGCCAGCCTGTTCGGCGCCTTTGCCCGGCCCGGCGCCGCGCTGCACTTCCCGGGCGCGCCGATGCTGCTCGCCGCGCTCGCCTATCTCGCCGCCGCCGCCGTCGCCGCCACGCTGACGCCGGCGGCGCTGGACGCGGAGCTCAACCCGCCTTCGGCGCCGCCGGCCGCGCCCACTGCGCCAGATGCGGCCCCAGCTCATGGTCCGGCACCTTGACGAGATCCTTGCCGAGCGTGCCGATCACCTTGGCCGCTGCGCCGCGATCCAGCGCATCGCGCAGATCGGCGATTTCCCCGGGCGGAACGGCCAGAACCAGCTCGTCGAACGCACCCTCGGCCGCGGCCTGGTTGATCTGGCCGGCGACGGACTGAAGGAAGCGCTGCTTCGCCATCGCGTGCGGGTCGTGCTTCGGCGCGATGGCGTGGCGGGTGCTGCCGGAACTCTCGAAGGCGCGGCCCGGAGCATCGGTGCCGAGGTCGGTGCTGCGCTTATGCGCGGTTGCGGAATCCTCCGCCCGCTCGGTGTGGAAGGCGCCGGCGGCGGGGCCGGGGACGACGATACGGGCATGCTCGCCGTCGGTGATCACGATCCAGAGGCGCTTGCGCTGCGGCATGACGGGCTCTCCTGTTCCGTTTCGACGCAGGAATACATCGTTCCGCGGCCGCGCGCCTTGCGCTCGATCAATCCCCTCCGGCTTCCGCCGTCTCCGGCGTGATCGCGGCCCTGAGCGCGTCCAGCGGCACGAGCGCCCCGTCGCGCTCGACGTGCCAGAACATCCAGCCATTGCACGAGGGCGCGTTCTGCACCGCGGCACCGACCTGATGGATCGAGCCCTGCGCGGTGCCGGCGGTGATCGAGCCGTCGGCGCCGACGGTGGCGGTGACCCGGCGCAGCCGGTCGACCAGCAGGCTGCCCGGCGCCACCAGCCCGCGCTCGACCAGGCTGCCGAAGGGGACGCGCGGACGCTCGCGCCGCGAGGGCGTGACGGCGAGGCCGCCGGCGGGCATGCGCGCCACCTGGCGCACCCGCGCCAGCGCCGCCTCGACATAGGCGGGATGGCGCTCGATGCCGATGAAATGGCGCTCCAGCCGCCGCGCCACGGCGGCGGTGGTGCCGCTGCCGAGGAACGGGTCGAGCACGACGTCGCCGGGCACCGTGCTGGCCAGCAATACCCGGTGCAGCAGCGCCTCCGGCTTCTGCGTCGGGTGGAGCTTCAGGCCATGGGCGTTGCGCAGCCGCTCGGCGCCGGTGCAGAGCGGCAGGAACCAGTCGCTGCGCATCTGCACGTCGTCGTTCAGCGCCTTCATCGCTTGGTAGTTGAAGCGATGGCGCGAATCCCGCCCGCGCGCCGCCCAGATCAGCGTCTCATGCGCATTGGTGAAACGTCGGCCGCGGAAGTTCGGCATCGGGTTGGCCTTGCGCCAGACCACGTCGTTCAGGATCCAGAACCCGAGATCCTGCAGGATGGCGCCGAGGCGGAAGATGTTGTGATAGGCGCCGATCACCCACAGCGTGCCGTCCTTGCGCAGCAGCCGCCGGCACTCGCCGAGCCACTCGCGGGAGAAGGCGTCGTAGGCGGCGAAATCGTCGAACCGGTCCCAGTCGTCGTCGACGCCGTCGACCAGACTGTCATCGGGCCGGCGCAGTTCGCCGCGCAACTGCAGATTGTAGGGGGGGTCGGCGAAGACGCAGTCGATCGACCCGGACGGAAGCATGCGCATCATGCGCACAGCGTCGCCCAGGAGAATCTGATCGAGCGGCAGTTCGCGGGCGATTTCCACTGCGGCGGCCGACCTCCAGGGCTGGCGGATATGGTGGCGTCGGCCGCGGGCAGCGTCAATCCGCCGCGCCCGCCGCGTCATCGGGAACCGACCCGAACCCGGCGCGGTGATGGCGGCAAGCGCCATGGCGGACGAGGGCATCGCGGTGGAACCCGGTGCCGTAGCCGGCGTTGCGCTCCCAGCCATAGTGCGGGAACCGCAGCGCCAGCCGCGCCATCAGCCGGTCCCGCACCACTTTGGCGACGATCGAGGCGGCGGCGATGGAAAGCGAGCTGGCATCGCCGCCCGGCACGCAGCGCAGCTTGCAGGCGAGCGGTGGCGGCTGGTTGCCGTCGATCAGCGCCAGATCCGGCGGCGCGGCCAGCCGCGCGACCGCTCGGCGCATCGCAAGGAGCGTCGCTTGAAGAATGTTTATGCGGGCTATCTCACTCACCGAGGCGGCGCCGAGAGTGATCTCGACCGCGGCGTGCGCGGCGAGCGCGGCATAGGCTTCCTGGCGCCGGGCCGCCGAAAGCGCCTTCGAATCGTCGATCAGCCGCGCCAGGGCGGCAGGCGGCGGGCGGCGGAAGATGACCGCGGCGGCCAGCACCGGCCCGGCGAGCGCGCCACGGCCGACTTCGTCCACGCCGGCGACGCGCCCACCCGCCCGGCGCTCGATGAGGAAGTCCGGCATCGCGCCCCTCCCGCTCTGGATGCCCGCTCGGCGAATATGTGAGCGAAGCGGGGCGCGATGAAAACCGGGTCAGCCCTTGAGCGCGGCCCGCAGCGGTGCCGCGGCCGGGTTCGTCGCCTTGCCGGCGATGATGTCGGCTGCCGTCACCGGCGCGCCGTAATAGGACCGATCCAGACCGGGCCGCTGGGCGATGTCGCTGCCGGACACCGCCAGGCCGCCGAAGGCGCCAGAGGATTTCGACCACACCACGACGTCCGCCCCGGCGAGCTGCTCCTGGGTTGCGGTATTGAGATCGGCGAGGGCGACCCCGGCCTGCGCCTTCAGGCTGAAGCTGCTGCTCTGCAGCAGCCCGTCGAACGCCTTCTGCGACATGATGAACATGACGATGGCGCTCTCCTCGACCCCGAGCTGCAGGCCGACCGAGACCGAGGTCGATTCGTAGAACGCCGGATCGCTCCACCCGGCGGCGCCGCGCGCCAGCAGCACGCCCTGGCCGTGCGACGCGCCGATGCCGATGCCGCCCTTGACCATGTCCGGGAAGATCAGCACCGCTTTGGCCCGCTGCAGCAGGCCGGCGATCTTGGTCCCGGCGCTGGCCCGCATCACGCCGACGGTGTGCGTCGCCTGATCGACGGTCGATTGCGCATCGGCGACCCGCTCCTGTTTCGATTCCATGCCCATGCCGGAGCACCCGGCCAGGATCGTGCCACCGATGAGGGTGATCGCGGCGCGACGGGATTGGTTCACCATGAGCTTGCTCTCCCTTGAATATGGCCGATATCCGGCGTCTCATATCGAGTAGGCGAAGCAATGTTGATGATCGACGTTCTCACGAATTCCTCGCTGACGCCAGGAATGTGATACTGGATTGCGATAACAGAGCGGCGCGGCGACGGCAATATCGCCATCGGGGCCAGACCGAGACCGCCGGTGTTGTTATTTTTTATTCGGAACGGTACCGCCGCGCGGAGGGCGCCCTCCATCTCCGATGAGGCGGTGCCGCGCGGCCCCCGGTGACAGGCCGGCGCACCGCCTCTACTGTCGCCACGCCCAGCGGCGGGGGTCGCGGGTCGTGGCGGGGGCGGGGGCGGGCATGATCGAGGTCCATCATCTCAACAATTCGCGCTCGCAGCGCGTGCTCTGGCTGCTCGAGGAGCTCGGGCTCGATTACGGGATCGTCGCCTACGCGCGCGATCCGCAGACGATGCTCGCCCCGGCGGCGCTCAAGGCGGTGCATCCGCTCGGCAAGTCCCCGGTGATCCGCGATGGGGCCCTCACGCTCGCCGAATCCGGCGCCATCATCGAATATCTGGTCGAACGCGAGGGCGGCAAGCTGCGCCCGGAGGCCGGCACGCCGGCCCGGCTGCGCTATCTCTACTGGCTGCACTTCGCCGAAGGATCGGCGATGACACCGTTGCTTTTGAAGCTCTATCTCAGCCGCATCGGCCCTGCCGCGGCAGCAGTGCCTGCCGCGGCAGCAGTGATGGAGCGTGTGGAGGCGCAGATCGCGTCCATCCTGTCGTATCTCGAAGCCGAGCTGGCGCCGGGGAGCCATTTCGCCGGCGAGGAATTTTCCGCCGCCGACATCCAGATGACCTTCCCGCTCGAAGCGGCGGCAGCGCGCGGCGGGCTGGATGGCGGCTATCCCCGCCTTTCGGACTATCTGGCGCGGATGCAGTCCCGCCCCGGCTATCGGCGCGCCATCGAGCGTGGCGGGCCCTACGCATTGCTGCGCTGATGCGCCGGCACGCATTCGGCCACCTCGGCACGGTTTCGGCGCTCAGCCTCGGTGGCGGCGGGCTCGGCATGCTGTGGGGGCAGACCACGATCGAGGAATGCGTCGCCACCGTGCACGCCGCGGTCGAGGCCGGCATCACCCTGCTCGACATGGCGCCGCGCTACGGCGACGGGCTGGCCGAGCGCATCATCGGCGAGGCCTTCGCCGGCCGCCTGCCGGAGGGCGTGCGCGTCTCCAGCAAGTGCAATCTCGGCGACGCGCCGCCCGAAGCCGTGGAAGGGATGCTGCGCGCCTCGATCGAGGCGAGCCTGGCGCGCATGCGGATCGGCCGGCTGGACCTGTTCTTCCTCCACTCCAACATCGTGCCGGACCGGGATTTCATCGCTCACCACCCCGCCGTGGCCGAGCGGCTGACGCCCTACGCCACCTTCGTCGACGCGGTGCGTCCGGCGCTGGAACGGCTCGCCGCCGAGGGGTTGATCGGCGCCTGGGGCCTGACCGGGATCGGCGAGCCCGGCACGCTGATCCGCGTGCTCGCCGAGCGCCCGGCGCCGGCGGCGGTGCAGTGCATCGCCAACCTGCTCGATTCGGCCGGCAGCCTCACCTTCTTCGACGGGCCGGCACGCCCGCGCGAGATCATCGCCGCGGCGCGCGCGAGCGGCGTGGCGGTGCTGGGCATCCGCGCCGTGCAGGCCGGCGCGCTGACGGCGGCGCTGGACCGGCCGCTGCCGGAGGACCACCCGGAGCGGCGCGACTATGCCCGCGCCGCCGGCTTCCGCCGCCTCGCCGCAGAACTCGGCACCGATCCGGCGGTGCTCGCGCATCGCTACGCGCTCGGGCGCGACATCGACACGCTGGTGCTGGGGGTGAAGAACCGCGCCGAGCTCGCCGCCTGCGTCGCCGCCGCGGAGGCCGGGGCGCTGCCGGACGACGTGATGGCGCGGATCGAAGCGCATGTGGCTGCAGGAAAGGAATAATGGTCCGACGTACCACACAGACGCTTCCGTCTCGGAACGGTCCGACAAAATCGAACCAGGGAGCCCGTCCAACGGCGGGCGCAGTGCCATCAATGCTTGCAAGAATCACAATCATTGTTGCTATTCTTGCTGCGGCGCTCAAACCCGTTGAATTGCGGGCGCAAACGGATAATTCAGTCCAGTTACAAAAATTTGTTGCATCCAATTATTACAATGACCTGATCAATCGGGCTATTGCCGCTCTCCCCAAGACCGTTTTCCAGAGATGCCCGAGCCTCGCCTCCAATGGCTCAAAGGTGATGATTTTGAAGCCTATTTCTTTTGGGAAGGATGGGTTCCCGAATAGCGGTGAATGGAAGCAGAGTTTTCCTGTGAGTGGCTGCGGCAATGATACCATCCTGAATTTTTATTTCTCTGCCAATGCGGATGAGAAAATCAATACAATCATCGGTCTTCCGGGGACAACCCATACGGGTACGGTCCTGGGACGGGACGCGGTATCTTACGCGAACTTGGGGGCCAGTCTCGTGGTGAAGGATTGCAAGGTGTTCGATGTCAAAAACACCAGATTCGAAGCCTATGGTGCTGCGAAACCTCCAGTGCCGGACCCCGGCCCCGGTCATCCTCGTCGTCCGTGGTGGGAAACCTGGACGATGACGGGATGCGGCCGCACGGTTGATGTGCCCATCGATTTCGTGCCGGACGAGACGGGCACGCGCATCATTCAGCCCGGCGGCGCCACTGAGCGGTAGCCAGCGACAGCGCCCGGCCTTGCGGCGCTTGCCCCGCGCGCCTAAGAATCCCCAATCAGAGATTTCGTCCAGGGACGCTCGTCCAGCGCTCGCGCCAAACGCCGAAGCTGGCGCATCACCACAGCCAGAGAGTGCCATGTTCAAGGGATCGCTCGTTGCCCTCCTCACCCCGTTCCGCAAGGACGGCGCGGTCGATGAGGAGGCGTTCGCCCGCTTCGTCGACTGGCAGATCACGGAGGGCACGGATGGGCTGGTGCCCACCGGCACCACTGGCGAATCGCCGACGCTGAGCCATGACGAGCACAAGCGCGTGGTCGAGATCACGGTCTCCGTCGCCCGCGGTCGCGTGCCGGTGATCGCCGGCACCGGCTCGAACTCGACCGACGAGGCGATCGACCTCACCCGCCACGCCAAGGCGGCCGGCGCGGCGGCGGCGCTGATCGTCACGCCGTACTACAACAAGCCGACCCAGGAGGGGATGTATCTGCACTTCAAGGCGATCGCTGATGCCGTTGATCTGCCGATCATCATCTACAACATCCCGCCCCGCAGCGTGGTCGACATGAGCGTCGAGACCATGGCACGGCTGGCGAAGCACCCGAACATCATCGGGGTGAAGGACGCCACCGCCAATCTCGCCCGCCCGCTGCAGACGCGCCGCGCCTGCGGGGCGGAATTCTGCCAGCTTTCCGGCGAGGACCATACCGCGCTCGCGTTTCTCGCCGCCGGCGGCGTCGGCTGCATCAGCGTCACCGCCAATGTCGCCCCGCGCCTGTGCCAGCAGATGCAGGCGGCGTGGCGGCGCGGCGAGATCGGCGAGGCGATGGCGATGCAGAACCGGCTGCTGCCGCTGCACGACGCGCTGTTCGCCGAGACCAGCCCGGCGCCGGTGAAATATGCCGCGAGCCTGCTCGGGCTGGCCGAGGAATCGTGCCGCCTGCCGCTGGCCCCGATCGGCGAGGCGACGCGCACGCGCGTGCGCGCGGCGCTGACCGAGGTCGGGCTGCTGAACTGAGCATGGCCGAGGCCAAGAAAGGCGGACGCAAATCCGGCCTGATCTCGCACGGCATCGCGGCGCAGAACCGCAAGGCGCGGTTCGACTACACCATCAAGAGCACGGTCGAGGCGGGGCTGGTGCTCAAGGGTCCGGAGGTGAAGTCGCTGCGCCACGGGCGCGCGACGCTGTCGGAGGCCTGGGCCGGCGAGCGGGAGGGGGAGATTTTCCTCTTCAATGCCTATATCCCCGAATATCAGGGCGGGGTGCTGTCACGCTTCGAGCCGCGCGCGCCGCGCAAGCTGCTGCTGCATCGCAAGCAGATGCGTGAACTGCTCGGGGCGGTGACACGCCAGGGGGCGACGCTGGTGCCATTGCAGATCCACTTCAACGAGCGCGGCCGGGCGAAGGTGCTGCTCGGGCTCGCCGAGGGCCGCAAGCAGGCGGATAAGCGCGCCGCCATCGCCGCGCGGGACTGGCAGCGGGACAAGGCGCGGCTGATGCGCGCCAAAGGATGAGCGGGAGGGGGTGAGCGGGATGGCAAGCGAGGACGGGTCCGGGCTGATCGGCCGGCTCAAGGAAAAGCTCATCGAGACCAAGACCGGCTGGGCGCGGGAGGGGCGGCTGCTCACCGGCACCCATGCCGAGCCGACGCAGCGCCTGCCGCCCGGCCAGCGCCTGGTGCGCGACTGGCCGGTGCTCGATCTCGGCATCCAGCCCGCGGTGAGCCCGCAGACCTTCCGCCTCGACCTCGTCGGCGCGGTCGAGCGTCCGGCCAGCCTCTCCTACGACGAATTCATGGCGCTGCCGCAGCAGGAGAGCGTCTGCGACATCCACTGCGTCACCCAGTGGTCGCGCTACGACAATCGCTGGAAGGGCGTCGCGGCGCGCACGCTGGTCGAACTGGCCGCACCGAAACCGGACGCGCGCCACGTCATCTTCCACGCCCATGACGGCTACACGACCAATGTCCGGCTCGACCAGTTCGACCAGCCGGACGTGTTCCTGGTGCATGAATGGGAGGGAAGGCCGATCGAGCGCCAGCATGGCGGGCCGATCCGGGTGCTGATCCCTCGCCTCTATCTCTGGAAATCGGCGAAATGGGTGCGGCGGATCGAGTTCTCCGCCACCGACCGGCCGGGCTTCTGGGAGGTCCGCGGCTACCATAACAACGCCGATCCCTGGACCGAGGAACGCTACGGCTGAGCCACCCGCACCCGTCGCGGCGGAAGCGGTCAGACCTGCGTAGAACGCAACCCACCCCAGCGCGGATCGGCGCGATACTCCTGGCGCGAGAATACAATCGCGTGAGGGAGACGTCGTCATGGCTCTTCGCTTTGCCGACCTGCGCAGCCCCGCGATCCGCAATCCGATCGAGTGGGGGCTCGATCAGCTTCGCTTCGCCGCACTCGCGGTGGGGCACGAGGATGCGGCACCGGCATCCGGCCCGGTCATCGTCCGCCGCATCGGCCTCACCGAGGTGCGCGCCGCGCTTGCCGCGGGGATGCGGGATTTCTCCGCCAACCGCAGCGATGTGCTGTTCCTTTCGGTGATCTACCCGCTGCTCGGCCTGCTGCTGGCGCGGCTGGCCTTCGGCTACGAGATGCTGCCGCTGCTCTTTCCCCTCGCCGCCGGCTTCGCCCTGCTCGGTCCGTTCGCCGCCGTCGGGCTGAACGAGATGAGCCGCCGCCGCGAGCTGGGCGGGGATATACGCTGGTCGGACGCGTTCGGCGTGCTGGCCTCGCCCGCGCTGGGCCCGATCCTGCTGCTCGGGCTGATCCTGGCGACCCTGTTCGGCCTCTGGCTGATCGCCGCGGCGATGATTTACGACCACACGCTCGGCCCCGCCGCTCCCACCTCGCTCACCGCCTTCGCGCGCGACGTCGTCGCCACCCGCGCGGGATGGGCGATGATCGGCATCGGCATCGGCACCGGGTTCATCTTCGCCCTCGTCGTGCTGATGATCAGCGCCGTCGCCTTCCCTCTCCTGCTCGACCGTCGCGCCGGGCTCGAGACGGCGATCTGGACCTCGGTGCGCGCCACCGTGACCAATCCCGGGCCGATGGCGTGCTGGGGGCTGATCGTCGCGTTCGGCCTGGTGATCGGCTCGGTGCCGGCCCTGCTCGGCCTCGCGGTGGTGATGCCGGTGCTCGGCCACGCCACCTGGCATCTCTACCGCCGCCTCGTCGTCCCGGCCGAACCCGGCCGCGCCTGACAGGCAGGACGGCCCCGTCTGGCGCCGGCGAGCAGAGCGTGGTACGATAAATCCACCGGATAACTGCCGCGCATGCGCCAGACGCCGGGGAGAGGAACGCCAACGGTGGATGCTACGGATATCGCCGACCCCGACTACTTCCATAAAGTGGTCGACTGTCAGTATGCCTGTCCGGCGCACACGCCGGTTCCCGAATATATCCGCCTCATCGCCGCCGGCCGCCATGCCGACGCGTATCTGGTCAACTGGCACTCCAACGTCCTGCCCGGCATCCTCGGCCGCACCTGCGACCGTCCCTGCGAGCCGGCCTGCCGGCGGGGGCGGGTCGAGGAAGCGCCGGTGGCGATCTGCCGGCTCAAGCGCGTCGCCGCCGACTACAAGGGCGATATCCGCGATCGGCTGCCGGTAGCGCCGGAGCAGCGTAACGGCAAGCGTGTCGCGTTCATCGGCGCCGGACCGGCCTCGCTCGCCGCCGCGCGGGATCTCGCGCTCGGCGGCTATGAGTGTGTGATCTTCGAGGCCGACGCCCGCGCCGGCGGCATGGTCCGGACCCAGATCCCGCGCTTCCGCCTGCCCGAGACGGTGATCGACGAGGAGGTCGGCTACATCCTCGATCTCGGCATCACGCTGCGCGCCGGGACGCGGATCGACAGTCTGCGCGCGCTGCTCGACGAACCGTTCGATGCCATCTTCGTCGGCTGCGGCGCCCCGCGCGGGCGCGATCTGGCCATTCCCGGCCGCGCCGAGGCGGCGGCGAACATCCATATCGGCATCGACTGGCTGTCGTCGGTCTCGTTCGGCCATATCGAGCGCATCGGCCGGCGCGTCGTCGTGCTCGGCGGCGGCAACACGGCGATGGATTGCTGCCGCTCCGCCCGCCGGCTCGGCGGCGAGGAGGTGCGCGTCGTCGTGCGCAGCGGCTACGCCGAGATGAAGGCCTCGCCATGGGAAAAGGAAGACGCGCTGCGCGAGGACATCCCGATCCTGAACTTCATGGTGCCGATCGAGTTCACCCATGAGGCGGGCCGGCTGACCGGGGTGCTGTTCGAGAAGGTCGCGGCCCGCTACGACGATCAGGGCCGGCGCGAGCTGGTGCCGACGGGCGAGCCGCCGGAACACATCCCCTGCGACGACGTACTCGTCGCCGTCGGGCAGGAAAACGCCTTCCCGTGGATCGAGCGCGACATCGGCCTCACCTTCGACCGCCGCGGCATGCCGATCGTGGACAGTCTGACACTGCAATCCTCCCATCCGCGCGTGTTCTTCGGCGGCGATGCCGCGTTCGGGCCGAAGAACATCATCTGGGCGGTGGCGCATGGCCACGAGGCGGCGGTTTCCATCGACCGTTTCTGCCGCGGCCTCGATCCGCGCCAGCGCCCGGCGCCGCATGTCCGTCTCGCCAGCCAGAAGATGGGCATCCACGAGTGGAGCTACGACAACGCGGTCTCCACTGATCAGCGCTACGCCGTGCCGCACCGCGCCAAGCCCGAAGCGCTCGCCGATATCCGCGCCGAGGTCGAGCTCGGCTATGATGACCGGCTCGCCTTCGCCGAGGCGCAGCGCTGCCTGAATTGCGACGTGCAGACGGTGTTCAGCGCGCGGCTGTGCATCGAGTGCGACGCCTGCGTCGACATCTGCCCGATGGACTGCATCACCTTCGCCGCCGACGGGCCGGAGGACGAATTGCGGGCACGGCTCAACGCGCCGGCGCTCAATCCGGACCAGGCGATCTATCTCGCCAACGGCCTCAAGACCGGCCGCGTCATGGCCAAGGACGAGGATGTCTGCCTGCATTGCGGTCTGTGCGCCGAGCGCTGCCCGACCGGCGCGTGGGATATGCAGCGCTTCCTTCTCACGACCGCCCAGGTGGAGCACGCATGCCGCAGCCTCTCGCCAGCGTAAACGACTTCGTCGTCAAATTCGCCAACGTCAACGGTTCCGGCTCGGCCAGCGCCAACCGGCTGTTCGCGCGCGCCATCCAGCGCATGGGCATCCCGGCGACGCCGCGCAACATCTTTCCCTCCAACATCCAGGGCCTGCCGACCTGGTACGAGGTGCGCGTCTCCGAGGCCGGCCATCTCGGCGCCCGCGGCGGCGTCGATCTCATGGTGGCGATGAACCCGCAGACCTGGGACCAGGACGTCGCCGCGATCGATGCCGGCGGCTATCTGTTTTTCGACTCCACACGCCCGATCCCGCGCTCGCGCCTGCGCGAGGACATCACGCTCCTCGGCCTGCCACTGACCGAGATCTGCAACCGCGCATACGCGGACCCGCGCGAGCGGCAGTTGTTCAAGAACATCATTTATATCGGCGCGCTGGCGGCGCTGCTGGAGCTCGAGATCCCTGTGGTCGAGACGCTGCTGGCTGAGCAGTTCAAGGGCAAGGAAAAGCTCATCGCCGCCAACCTGCACGCGCTGCATCTAGGCCGCGACGAGGCGCGTGCGCATCTGCCCTGCCCGATCGGGCTCACGCTGCGCCGGTCGGACGGCGTCGGCGATCGCATTTTCATCGACGGCAACAGCGCCGCCGCGCTCGGCGCCGTCTATGGCGGCGCGACGGTGGCGGCCTGGTACCCGATCACGCCCTCCACCTCGGTCGCCGAGGCGTTCGAGCGCTATTGCCGCCGCACCCGCATCGACCCCGCCACGGGAAAGAACCGCTTCGCCATCGTGCAGGCGGAGGACGAACTCGCCGCCATCGGCATGGTCATCGGCGCCGCCTGGAACGGCGCGCGCGCCTTCACCGCGACCTCGGGGCCCGGCATCTCGCTGATGCAGGAATTCCTCGGCCTCGCCTATTTCGCCGAGATTCCTGCAGTGATCTTCGACGTCCAGCGCGGTGGCCCGTCGACCGGGATGCCGACGCGCACGCAGCAGGCGGATGTCCTGCTCTGCGCCTACGCCTCGCATGGCGACACCAAGCATGTGCTCCTGTTCCCGCAGGATCCCGCCGAGAGCTTCGCCTTCGGCGCGACCGCCTTCGATCTCGCCGAACGCCTGCAGACGCCGGTGTTCGTCATGCTCGATCTCGACATCGGCATGAACGAGCGGCTGTGTGCACCGTTCGCGTGGGACCCGGCGCGCCGCTACGATCGCGGCAAGGTCATGGGGTTCGACGAGCTCGAATCCGGCCGCGATTTCGGCCGCTATCTCGATCTCGACGAGGACGGCATTCCCTGGCGCACCTACCCCGGCGCGCACCCGACGCGCGGCGCGTTCTTCACCCGCGGCAGCAGCAAGGACCGCTACGCCCGCTACACCGAGGCCGGCGCCGCCTACGCCGACAACATGCAGCGCCTGGCGCTGAAGTTCGAAACCGCGCGCGGCTTGGTGCCGCGTCCGTTGCGCCACGACGCGCCCGAGGGCAGCCGGCTCGGCGTGATCTATTACGGCTCGACCAGCCCGGCGATGGACGAGGCGGCGGACCTGCTCGCCGCGCGCGGCACCGCCGTCGACCGCCTGCGCATCCGTGCCTTTCCCTTCCACGATGACGTCGTCGCCTTCATTCGCGAGCACGAGACGGTGTTCGTCGTCGAGCAGAACCGGGACGCGCAGCTGCGCAGCCTGCTGCTCATCGAGGCCGAGATCGATCCCGCTCGGCTCAAGCGCGTGCTGCACTATGACGGCACGCCGATCACCGCGCGCTTCATCGCCGAGGCCATCGCCGAACACGTCGCCCTCTCCCGCATCGCCCCGCTGCGCAAGGCCACGCCATGACCTTCCTGCCCAAGCCCAAGCTGCACCATCCCGAACTGCCGACCAACGCGATCGGCCTGACGCGGCGCGATTACGAAGGCGCGATCTCGACGCTCTGCGCCGGCTGCGGTCACGATTCCATCAGTGCTGCCATCATCCGCGCATGCTTCGAGCTGGCGCTGCCGCCGCACCGCATCGCCAAACTCTCGGGCATCGGCTGCTCCTCCAAGACGCCGACCTACTTCCTCGGCCAGGCGCACGGGTTCAACTCCGTGCACGGGCGCATGCCCTCGGTGCTGACCGGCGCCAATCTCGCCAATCGCGATCTCATCTACCTTGGCGTCTCCGGTGATGGTGACAGCGCCTCCATCGGGCTCGGCCAGTTCGCGCACGCGCTCCGCCGCGGCGTGAACATGGTCTATGTGGTCGAGAACAACGGCGTCTACGGCCTCACCAAAGGCCAGTTCTCCGCCACGTCCGACCGCGGTTCGAAAAGCAAGAAGGGCGCCGTCAACGCCGACTCGCCGATCGATCTCGCCGGCCTCGCCCTCGAACTCGGTGCCAGCTTCGTCGCCCGCAGCTTCTCCGGCGATCGCGAACAGCTGGTCTCGCTGCTGAAGGCAGCCTTGCTGCATCCCGGCGCGGCCATCATCGACTGCATTTCCCCCTGCGTGGCCTTCAACAACCATGCCGGCTCGACCAAAAGCTACGACTATGTCCGCCATCACAACGAGGCGGTGAACCGCATCGAGGTCATCACCGGCCGCGAGCCGATCGCAGTCGATTACGCACCGGGCACGACGGTGGCGGTGACGCAGCATGACGGCACCGTCCTGCGCCTGCGCAAGCTCGCCGCCGACTACGACATCGAGGACCGGTCCGCGGCGATCAACTTCCTCGAAAGCCGCCGGCGCGAGGGCGAGATCGCCACCGGCCTGCTCTATGTCGAGCCCGGCGCAGAGGATCTGCACACCCATCTCGGCACCCTCGAAACGCCGCTGAATGCGCTCGACGAGGCAGCGCTGTGCCCGGGCGCGGACGCGCTCGCCGCCATCAACGCCGCGCTGCGCTGAGCATGATCGACGATCCGCGCCTGGACGGCGAGATCCGCGCGGTCCAGGCAGCGGCGGAGGCAGCGGCGGCGGCGTATCCGCCGATCCGCCTGGAGCTGCCGCTCGACCCGCACCGCGCCGTGAACGACGCGCTCGCCATGCCGCTGGCCGAGGGCGGGCCGCGCATGGCGGCGAGCGAGGAGCGCTGGGTCTTCGCCCACGGGCGGCGCGTGCTGTGCCGCGTGCACCGCCCGCGCATCGACGCGGCGCTGCCGGCGCTGGTCTACATCCATGGCGGCGGCTGGGTCTGGTCCTCGATCGACACGCATGACCGCCTGGCGCGCGAATACGCCGCCGCCGCCGGCATCGCGGTGGTCAACGTCGATTATTCGCTCTCGCCCGAGGCCCGCTTTCCCGCCGCGCTGATGGAGTGCGCCGGCGTGGTGCGGGCGCTCGCGGCGGAAGGCGCCGGCTGGGGGCTCGATCCGACGCGGCTGGCGCTCGGCGGCGATTCCGCCGGCGGCAATCTCGCGCTCGCCACCGCGCTGTTGCTGCGCGATGCGAACGGCCCGCGCCTGCGCGGCATCCTCGCCGCCTACCCGGTCTGCGACAGCGATACCGACACCGAAAGCTACCGCGAATTCGCCGAGGGCTACGTGCTGACGCGGGCGAAAATGCGATTCTACTGGGATTGCTACACGGCCCACGCCGCCGACCGGCTCAACCCCCTCGCCGCGCCGCTGCGCGCGGACCTGGCGGGGCTGGCGCCGGTGCTGATCCAGCTCGCCGAGCTCGACGTGCTTCGCAGCGAGGGTGAGGCGCTGGCCCGTCGCCTCGCTGGCGCCGCGGTGCCGGTGGAGTGCGTGACCTACCCGGGCATGTTGCACGGCTTCATGCGCACCACCGAAGCGGTCGCCGTCGCCCGCGCCGCCGTCGCCGCCGCCGGGGAGTGGCTGCGCCGCCACCTCTCCGGCTGAAGCGCGCGCCGGCTCAGGCCGGGCTGAGCACGTGGATGACGCGGCTGGCGATCATCTCCTTCGTCCGCGCCGCGTAGGCCGCCATGTGCGCCGAGGCGGCGTGCGCCTTCAGCGCCTCGACGCTCTCCCATTTCTCGATGACGACGAACGTGTCGGCGCCGAACTTGGTCTGGAACCCGCCCATCCCCTCGGCGTCCACCGCCGGGCCATATTCGATGCAGCCCTTCTCCGCGTGCACCGCCGGCATGTTGTCGTGAAACGCGCGCAGGATCGCCTCGCGCTGGCCCGGCTTGGCGGTGATGATGGCGACGACGTGGATCATGCGGTCCTCCCTGGTGCTGTGACCGCGAGCCTATAGCATCGCCGCAGCGGCGGAAATCGCCGGATTGCCCTTCACGCCGCGGCGCGGCCGGCGACGAGATCGGCGATCGTCGCCTTGATGCGCGCGATCGAGACATCGAGCGGCAGGTTGGCCTCGGCGAAGCGCCGCGCGCCCTCGCGCAGGCGTGCGCTGCCGCTGCCGTCCTCGAGCATGGCCAGAATCGCCGCGGCCAGGCGATCGGGGGCGTGGAACGGCGTCAGCAGGCCGTTGCGGCCATGGGTGATGAATTCCCGCACCGGGGCGGTATCGCTGCCGATCACCGCGCACCCCGCCGCCAGCGCCTCGCGCAGCGACCAGGAGGCGACGAACGGGTAGGTGAGATAGACATGCGCGTCCGAACGCTGCAGCAGCCGCAGATAGCTGGCGTAGGGCACCTTGCCGAGGAAATGCACCCGCGCCGGGTCGATCCGCCCGCCGAGCTCGGCCAGCAGGCGCTCGCGCCAGGTTCCCTGGTGCAGGCGCGCGCCATAGCTCACGCCATCGCCGCCGACCAGCGCCACCTCGGTATCGGCGCGCTCGGCGAGCACGCGCGGCAGGGCACGCATCAGCACATGAAAGCCGCGATAGGGCTCGAGGTCCCGCGCGACATAGGTGACGAGGCGCTGCTCCGGCGCCAGCGCGATCGGGCCGAGCTCGAACGGCGCCTGGCGCAGCGCCGGGTCCGGCCGGCAGGTCTGCAGGTCCACCCCTTCCGGCAGCAGCCGGATGCGCGGGCGCGCCCAGTCCGGGTAAGTCTCGTGCTGGAATCGCGTCGGCGTCTGCCCGACGCCATCCATGCTCAGGGCGAGCAGATTGACCGCGTTCTTCGCCCGGATCGAGGGGTAGAGCGCCGGCACGGTGGGGAACTCGGGATCGAAGCCGACATCGAGCCCACGCAGATGGTAGAAGAACTCGAAATAGCCGAGCAGCGGCGGGTCGGGCCAGACATCGCGCAGATTGAGCAGCTCGCCCCAGCCGTGATGACCGATGATGACGTCGGGCATGAAGCCGAGCGCGCGCAGGCTCGCCGCCGCCCGCGCCACTGCCTCCGCACGCAGCATCGCCTGCTCGAAGTCGCGCGCGTCCTGGTGCGTCGCAGCGCTGGCGCCGCGCGGCAGCTTGTAGACGATCTTGCGCACGCCGGCGATGAAGTTGGGGTTGTCCTCGGTGAGGAACAGGATCTCGTTTCCGCCGGCGGCGAGGTCGCGCACCAGATGCAGATACTGGCCGGGGAAATTCTGATGCACGAACAGATAGCGCACGGCCCCGTCCCGTCCCCGCTCGTCCCTGGGCCCCGGCGCGCCCTAGCGCGCGCCCTTGCGTCCCGTCGGACGAACCGGCGCAGGCTTGCCCCGCGGCGCGACCGGCGCGGGCTTGCCGGGTGCCGACTTGGCCGGGGCTTTCCCCACCGTCTTGCCGACCGCCGGCTTGCCGACCGCCGCGTGCGCCGCTGGCTTGTCTCCGATCGGGACCGCCGCTTCCGCCCGCTTCGTCAACACGATCTGGAACGCCTCCATCGGCGCCAGGCTCGCCGCCTCGCACGGTTCGCCGGCCTCGACCGGGCCGACCGCGCTGCCATCGACGAAGCTCGCCGAATAGGTGCAGGTGAATGCCTCGGCCGACTTGCCGCGCAGGCGCACGCGCAGGCCGAGCAGCGGCAGCGCCATGCCGCGGCTGCCGCAGAGCTGCCCGCCCTCGACCCAGGGCGAGAGCCAGCCGCGGCCGAGCACGCCCTGGTATTCGATGTCCTCCGGCGCGATCCGTCCCTGCGGCGTCACGGCGAACCCCTCGATCCAGCGCTTGCTGCCGCGCTCGCCGATCCACTCGCCGAGCGCGGCACCGACATCGCCGCGCATCTGCACATGGGCGACCGCCTCGGGCGGATTGATCGCGCTCCCCGGCGCAGCCATGGCGGCGGCCATCGCTGCCGGCGCGGCGGGCTGGGCGCGGACCGGCGCCAACGGCGCGGCGGGGCGAGCGGCGGCGGCTGTCTCCTCGGCCAGGCGGATCACCTGCAGCCGCGGCGCCGCCTCGGCCGTGTTCGGCGCCTGGTAGATCGTCACCAGCACCTGCGCCGGACCGTCACTGACGCGGATCAGCGCCGCATCGGCCGCGCCGGAGAGCCAGCCGTCGGGGCGGAAGGCGCTGATGCTCACATGCTCCGGCCTTCCCGCGGGGCCGGGCGGGAGCGAGAGCCGTACCCCCGGCAGGCCGGACCCATCCTCCGCGCGCCGTGCGCCGGGCGTCTGCACGACACAGAACAGCCCGGCATCGAGCGTCATCAGATGGCCGGAGACTTTGAGTTCGGTGAAGAGCTTGGGATTTGCTGGGGATCCGCTCATGGCTGGTACCGCGATGTTGGCGTGGAGGGCGCTGATCAGTCGGATCGCACGAATCGAGCAGGGTCGGCCGAGGTCGAGAAAGCCGCGACGGTGATAGCCTCGCCGCGCGCATCGGTAAACATACCCTGGCCATCCGCCCGCACCGCGCGCAGCAGCGCCGCGTTCACCTCCGCCGCCGGCAGGCCGAGCGGCAGCAGCACGCCCTCGCCGCGGGCACGGATGCGCTCGGCCTGGGCGCCGAGATCGAACGCCACCACGCGCAGCCCGGCGCGCCAGGCTTCGGTCAGGGTGAAGCACCAGGTCTCTGGCACCACCGAGGGCAGGAAGGCGAGCGCGGCGTGCTGGGCGGCGATCAGCGCCGGCGCCTCCGCCGCCTCATATTCGCCGGTAACGAAAACACACCCGGTGGCGAGCAGACGCTCATCGTCGATCGAGTGGCCGACCAGGACGAACTCGAGCGCGAGCCGCCGCCGCGCGGCGTCACGGGCGCAGGCGAGCAGCACTTCGTAGCCCTTCTCCCGCCCGATCGCGCCGATCACCGCGACGCGCCGCGGCCCCGCGGCAGACGGCCCGGCGGGGACAGGCGAAGGCGTCTTCTCCCATGCCTCGACGCTCGGGCGCAGCGCCGGAAAATGGCGGCGCAGCCGGCGGGCGACATCGTCGGTCGGCACCACCACCCGCTCGGCTGCCGCGAAATCCGCCGCCGAGCGGTCGCGGAGCGCGGCGGCGGAAATCGTCTCCTCCAGCATGTGCCCGCCATCGGCGACGCAGTGCGCGCACTCCGCCACCGCCGGTTCGCCGCAATACTGCCCGCCGGCGCCGAGCAGGCTGATGCGCGGACACAGCGCGGCATAGTCGTGCACGAAATGGCTCCATGGCAGGTCCAGCCGCCGCAGCACGTCGAGCACGGAGCGGTCATGGCCGAGCAGATGGTGCAGCTCTGCCTGCACCGGGCGGGCGCGACGCAGGAACCGGACCAGCAAAGCGGCCTCGCCGGGCAGCGCGAAGACCAGATTGGGGAAATCATCGCTGCCATCATCGACGCGGCACAGCCCGCGATAGGCACCGGACGCGGCCATCACCGGGCGCAGCACGATCGGCCTGAGCCCGGCCGCTTTGATCGAGGCTGCGCGCGCGCGCACCTGCCGCTCGACGCCGCCGCCACGATCGTGGCTGACGAGAAGCACCGCTTCGCCCCGCGCCGCGCCGCGCCCCGTATGGGGCCAGCGTGCCATGTCCAGCCGCCGCCGCGCCGGCGCCAGCGGGTCGGCTTCGTGGTGCGCGGCGATCAGCGCGGCGTAGCCCGGGTGCAGCCGCTCCAGTATTTCGGCGTTGCGCGCCATCAGCGCCGCCCGCCCGGCGCCGAACGAAGCGCCGCCGACATGGGCGACGAACACGCCCGGGGCGGCGACGTGCCGCCAGCCGAGATGGCGCGCGCGCAGGCAGAAATCATTCTCCTCGCCATAGCCCTGGGCAAAGACGTCCTGGCGCAGCAGCCCCACCGCGGCGAGGCAGTCGCGCCGGATATAGAGGCAGAACCCGACCCCGGTCGGGATCTCGATGGCCTGCCCGCGATTCGCCGCATCGGCGCGGCGGGCGAGCCGGTCGAGGTCGGCCGGCACCGGGTTGGCGCGCGTTTGGTCGGGATAGCTGAGCAGGCTGGCATCGTTGGAGAACGGCGTCACCGTGCCGATGTCCGGACGCGACCAGGCGAGGTCGCGCAGCCGCGCGAGCCAGTGCGGGGCCGGCACGGCGTCGCTGTTCAGCAGCACGGCATCGCCCCGGGCGAGCCGCAGCCCGGCATTGGCGGCGGCGGGAAAGCCGCGGTTTCGCCGGTGGCGCACCAGCCGCACCCGCCCCGCCCGTGCCAGCGCGTCCGCCAGCGCGGCCAGCGCCGGTTCGGGGCTCGCGTCATCGACCACGACGATGCGGGTGCCGGCAGGCACGGTGGCGAGAACGGCATCGAGGCAGGCGCGCGAGGTCTCCAGGCCGCGATGCAACGGGATCACCACCGTCACCGGCGCGGCGCCCATCCGCGCCGTTCGCACCCCGATCGGGACCGGCAGGTCGGCGGGCACCGGGACGAAGTCCGGCGCCCGCGTCGCCGCCCGGCGCGGTGTGCCGGCGGCCGGGTTGCGCCGCGCCACGGCGGCGGCGGCGGCAGCGGCGGCGCGGATTTCCAGCCCGGGATCCAGCGGGCTGCCGAGCAGGTCCCGCCCATCCGGGCCGCGCACATGCAGCGGACCGGAGAAGCCGGCGAGCTGCTCCGGCCCGACGCGGAAGCCGCGCGGGCGCGCCAGCGGCCGGTCCGCGAGCGCCTCGGCCAGCGGTTCGGCGGCGACGAGGCTGATGCCGCGCCCGCGGGCCGGCCCGATATGCAGCGCCGGCGCGCGGTCGGGGTCGCCGGGCAGCCAGGCCCAGCCCTCGATGCCGCCGGCCCGCGCGATCGCCACCCCCTCCACGCGGCGCATCGCGGCCAGATCGAGCGGGCTGCCGATCAGAGCGCGACCGCCGAGGCTCGCCTCCAGCCGCTGCCCGCGCGCCAGCCGCGCCGGCGCGGGCAGAGCGCCTGGGCGTCCATCCAGCGACCATCGCACCGGTCCCGGCCCAGCCGTGCGCCACACCGGACGGAGATCGGCGCCGATCGCGCACCAGCCGGGCGCGCCGGCCGCGGCGGCGAGCGTGTCGGCGAAGCCGGCGAGCGCGGCATCGACGCCGACCATGCCGGCGAGCGCACCAGCCAGCGCCACCGCGGCAGCGGCTGCATCGCCCGCCTGGCGGTGCGCGGCGGCGAGGCCGAGCCAGATCTCGCGCCCACCCCCACCGGCCCCCTGCTCGGCCGCGAGCGCCTCGAACAGCGTCGCTGCCTCAGCCTCGCCACGGCGCAACAGCAGACCGGCCAGGGCCAGGCGGATCAGAACGTCGCGCGGGGCCAGGCGCCGGGCGCGGCGCAGCCACGGCTCCGCCGCCTCAAGCCGCCCGGAATCGGCCAGCGCACGCCCCTCCGCCAGCGCGGCGTGCGCCAGCGCCTCGCGCCGGGCCCGCAGGCGCGCCAGTTCGGCGGCGTGGTCGGACGGCGGACCGTCCGGCCGGTCCGCCGGGTTCAGCGGGCGGCCCCGACCGGCGCGTCCAGCGCGGCCTCGCCGGCGCCCTGAACCACGCGCTCGGCCGGTGGCAACGCCGCCAGATCGGCCTCGACCTCGCCGAGCCCCTGGGCCAGGGCGCGCTGGAGCCAGACCCGCGCCTCCTCCGGCTGGCGCTCGCCGGCCAGCCCGCGCGCGAGATAGCGGCCGAGCATCATCTGCGCGTGGCCGTGGCCGCGTTCGGCGGCGCGCCGGAACCAGATTTGCGCCTGCACCCGATCCATCGGCACGTCGTGCCCGCCGCCGAGCATGGCGCCGATGGCGAACACCGCCCCGACATGGCCGCGCCCGGCCGCCTTCTCGAACAGCGCCAGCGCGCCGGGATGGTCGCGCGCGCCGCCGCGGCCGTTCAGCAGCAGCTCGGCGAGCGCCACCTCGGCCTCCACCATGCCGACATCGGCGGCCTTCTGCATCCAGCGCCGGCCTTCCTCCGCGTCCGGCTCGACGCCGCGCCCTTCGAGCAGCATCCGCCCATACCAATATTGCGCATTGACGATGCCGTCGGCGGCGCGGCGCATCCATTGCGCGGCGGCGCGGTCGTCGCGCGCGATGCCGACGCCCTCGGCGAGGCAGACGCCGAAATTATACGCGGCGACGAGATCGCCGCCCGCCGCCGCCTGCTCGAACCAGGCGCGGGTGCGCACGGAATCCTCCGCCGTGCCGGCGCCCTGCTGAACGAGGCTGGCGAGATCGGCGTGGGCGTGCGCATCCCCGCTCTCGGCGGCGAGGCGGAACCAGCGCGCCGCCTCGTCCGGGTCGCGCACCATGCCGGCGCCGGTCAGCGACATCAGCCCGAGCGCGCGCGCGGCGGTGCTGTGGCCGGCCTCGGCGGCGCGGCGGAACCAGAGCGCCGCCTCGGCATAGTTCGGCGGCAGATCGCCGCCGCGGGCATAGAGATCACCGACGATCGCCGCCGCCTCGGCATCGCCCTGCAAGGCGGCGCGGCGCAGCCAGCTCTCGCCATCGAGCACGTCGCGCGGCACGCCGCGCCCTTCCAGCAGCGCCAGGCCCCAGCGCGCCTGCGCCGAGCGCAGCCCCTTCTCGGCGGCGAGGCGGTAGCGCTCGGCCGCGCCCGCGAGGTCCTGGTCCACGCCGGAACCGCGCTCGCTCATCACGCCGAGCAGGTAATGCGCCGTCGGCAGGCCGGCCTCCGCGGCACCACGCAGCTCCACCGCCGCCGCGGCGAGCGTTTCCGGCGTCTGCCCGCCACGCAGGATCGCCAGCGCCAAGCCGAGCCGGCCCTGGGGACAATTGGCGGCGGCCGATTTGCGGTACCAGTCCGCGGCCTCCTCCAGGTTCTGCATCTCGTCGGGGCCGGAGGTGAGGATGTAGGCGAGCAGCGCCTGGCCGTCGGCGGACCCGGCCTCGGCGGAGCGGCGTGCCCAGAGAAGTCCCTTGGCGAAATCCGGCGCCTGCGCCGCCGGCGCGGCCTGGAACAGATCCGCGGCTGCCGCGGTGGCGGCGCCGGGCGCAAGCCCGCGCACGCAGAGCGTGGCGAGCAGCGTCTGCGCATCGACATAGCCCTGCTCGGCGGCGCGCTCCAGCCAGCGCACGGCCTCCGCCGGGCTGAACGGCACCGTGCCGCCTTCGATGTAGGCGCGACCGACGCGGAACTGCGCTTCCGCCAGCCCCGCTTCCGCGGCGCTGGCCAGCAGCGGGAAGCCGCGCGCGGACTGGCCGGCTTCGATCAGCTCGAGCGCCCGCGTCAGGCGCGCGCGGGGCGAAAAGCGTGCGGTGATGCCGCTCAGCAGACCCATGCGGCCACCCTCACGGCTCGCGCATTCCGTCCATGGCCACTGGCAGCACGCGGCCGAGCATGTAGTCCAACACCGTGCGCTTGCCGACCTTGATATCGGCGGTGACGGGCATGCCGGGCACGAGATGGAACCCGACCGGCGTATCGTGCAGCTTCACCCGGTCGAGACTGATGCGGACGCGATAGAAAGTCTGCGCGCCGAGCGCCGGGTCCGCCAGAGCCTGCTCCTCCTGGGTGCCGCTGTTCGCGGAGTGGGAGAAGCTGTCCGGGCTCACCACGCGCACCCGGCCTTCGGCGAACCCGTACTGGGTGAAGGGGAAGGTATCGAACTTCACCGCCACCGGGTCGCCGACATGGACGAAGCCGGCATCACGGCCGAGCACGTTGGTCTCCAGCTCCAGCGGCGCGTTGGCCGGCACCAGGGTGAGGAACTGGCTGCCCGACTGCAGCACGGACCCGACCGAGACCTTGGCCACCGTCATCACCACCGCGTCCTGCGGCGCCCGCAGCTCCACCAATTGGCGCCGCAGCTTCGCCTTCTTCAGCTGCTCGACGGCATCGGCGAGCTTGCGCCCCTGCTCGACCAGATCTTTCGATATCTCGGCGCTCCACGCTTGGCTGAAGGCGTCACGCTCGGCGATCAGCGCCTGGCGCTCGCGCGCGTTGGATTCGGCGCTGCGCTCGTCGCTGGAGAGATCGCGCTGCATGCCGAGACGGGTGTCGGTGGCGGCGAGCGAATTCAGCCGGCTGCCGACCTTGTCGTGCTCCAGGGTCTGGCGCATCGCCTCGACGCTGGAGGCGACCGAGAGGCGCTGGCGGAGGATCGTCGCCTGCTCGACGTCGCGCGCGATCTGGGTCTGCAGACTGTCGATCTTGCGCTGGTAATTCTCCAGCTTGGCGACGCGCTCGGCCTGGCGCTGGGCGAAGGCCGCCGCCTGCAGCCGCGCCTCGGACCCGCCACCGTCGCCGGTATAGAGGGTGCCGTTCGCCTCCGCGCGCAGCCGGTCCACCTCGGCCTGCAGACTGTCCACCTGCTGCTCCAGCGAGCCCATGTCGGCGGAGGCGAAGGTCGGGTCGAGCTGGGCCAGCAGGTCGCCCGCATGCACCAGCTCGCCCTCGCGCACATTGATGGCGCGCACGATCGCCGTCTCCAGCGGCTGGACGACGATGCTCGGGGTCTCGGCCACCACCTTGCCCTGGGCCGTGACGACCTTGTCCACCGGGATCAGCGCCGCGGTGGCGATGGCGGAG
The DNA here is from genome assembly GCA_021845595.1 of Pseudomonadota bacterium. Classification (GTDB taxonomy): domain Bacteria; phylum Pseudomonadota; class Alphaproteobacteria; order Acetobacterales; family Acetobacteraceae; genus JAJZVV01. Next base: position 29,264 of record JAJZVV010000013.1, read on the forward strand.
ATCACCAGCGCCGAGACCACCCAGGTGACGGCGCGGGCGATGAAGGCAGCCGGGGTGGCGATGACCGCCGCCGACGGCGATTCGAACTCGAGCAGCGCATCCGCCGCGTGACCCAGCACCACGTGGCCCGCCGACGCCTGGCCCTTTGGCGCGCGGCCACCGATCACCGCCAGCTTGCCCTCGGACCCGCCGGTCCCGACCAGTGCACCCATTACCGTCCCGATCCTTCTGCCAAGCCCCGTTCCCCGCCGCGCCGAAACGCGCCTGGCAACCCCAGGGCGCCGTCGGTCACGCCGTCAGTCACCCTGGGCCAGCACCGGCCCGACGCTGGCGGGGCGATTGGCCGGGTCCTGCATGTGGCGGTTCTGCTGCAGCCAGAGCTGGCGATAGATGGCGCAGCGCTCCACCAGTTCGCGGTGCGGCCCCATATCCACCACCGTGCCCTGGTCGAGCACCAGAATCGCGTCGCAATCGACCAGCGAGGAGAGCCGGTGCGAGACGATCGCCATCGTCCGGCCGCGGCCGATGCGCTTGAGATTGGCGTTGACCAGCGCCTCGCTCTCCGGATCGAGCGCCGAGGTCGCCTCGTCGAGGATGAGGATGCGCGGGTCGTTGATCAGCGCGCGGGCGATGGCCAGGCGCTGGCGCTGGCCGCCGGAAAGGTTGGGCGAACCCTCCTCGATGAAGGTCTCGTAGCCCTGCGGCATGCGCTCGATGAACTCCTCGGCGCCGGCCAGCCGCGCCGCCCGCACCGCATCCTCCAGCGTCAGCCCCGGCCGTCCGGCGAGGATGTTCTCCCGCACCGTGCCGCGGAAGAGGAAATTATCCTGCAGCACGACGCCGAAGCTGCGGCGCAGATGCGGCAGGTTGATCTCGCGCAGCTCGCTGCCGTCGATCTTCACGTAGCCATCATATTCCCGATTGATGCCCTGCAGCAGCCGCGTGATGGTGGATTTCCCCGACCCGCTCTTGCCGACGAGGCCGAGCATGGTCCCGGCCGGGACGCTGAACGAGACTTTCTCCAGCGCCTTGGCCTTGGCCCCGGGATAGGCGAAGGTGACGTTCTCGAAGGTGATGGCGCCGTTGAAACGCGGCCGGAGCCCACGCGACACGCCGGAAATCTCGGTCGGGTGGTTGAGCACCATCGCCGCCTCGCCGACGGCGGCGCGCACTTCCTCCATGTCCTCGATCAGTCGCGCCAGCCCGACCAGCGGCTGGGCCAGACGCATGCCGAGCAGCATGAAGGCGATCAGCCCGCCGACCTGGACCGTGGAGGCTTGCTCCAGCACCAGATAGGCGCCCAGCAGCAGCACGCCGCGCTCGATGAAGCGCTCGATCGGCGTCACCAGCGTCGCCGGCCAGTTGGACAGGCGCCCGGCCTCCAGCCGCTTGCGGCTGGCATCGGCGACGCGCTCGTCCCAGACCTCCTTCTGCACCGGCTCCATGGCCAGCGACTTCACCGTGCGGATGCCGTGCACGGTCTCGACCATGACCACGCTCTTGCGCACTTCGGCCTCGATGGCGCGGCCGACCTTGACGCGGATCGCCGGCAGGAAAGCGAGGATGATGAGCGCGATCAGCACCGAGCCGGCCACCACCATCCAGGCCAGGGTGGCGCTGAGGTAGAACAGGAACGGCAGCAGCACGAGCAGGGTGAAGAGATCCAGGAAGGTGGTGAGCATCTTGCCGGTGAGGAACTCACGCAGCTTCCAGATCTGATGCAGCCGGTGATTAGTCTGGCCGGCCGGGTTGCGCTCGAAATAATCGATCGGCAGCGCCAGCAGCCGGTTGAAGATGTGCAGGTTCAGCGTGCTGTCGATGCGCGCCGCCACCACCTGCGTCAGCTCGCGGCGGGCATAGCCGAGCAGCGTCTCGTAAAGCACGCCGACGCCGAGGATGGTCGAGATCAGCACCAGCGTGGACAGGCTCTGATGCACCAGCACCCGGTCGATCACCGTCATGACCAGGAGCGGCGGCAGGATGGTGAGCACGCTGAGCGCGATCGAGGCCAGGCCGATGTCGCGCAGGATGCGCCGCTCGCGCAGCACCGCGCGGGCGATCCAGCCGAAGGTGAAGGGCGCGTCCGCCTCCGGCGCGCCGCGCGGCTTGCGCACCAGCACCGCCTCGCCGCCCCACACCTGCTGCAGGCGAAGTTCGTCGACGGCGACCGGATCGGCCGAGGCCGGGGCGCGAGGATCGCGCAGAAACACGACGTTGCGCGCCGGGTTGGCGCCGACCAGCAGCCCGGCGCCGCCATCGGCGAACAGCAGCACCACCGGCGCCGGCCCCTTCAGCTTCAGCAACTGGCCCCAGCTCAGCCGCGTCGCCTTGGCCCACAGCCCGCTGTTGCGCACCCAGCCGAGCAGCGCCAGCGCCGTCGCCACCTCGCCGCGCCGGACGCGCAGGTCGTTCGTGTCGAGATCGATGCCATGATAGCGGGCGGCGGCGAGGATCGCGCGCACCCGCACCGAGTTCGGGTCGGCCTCGCTCTCGCCGGCGGCCGGGTCGGCGCCGCTGCCAGCGAGCGGCGGCGCGGCGGGCGGAGCCTTGGCATCGCCGGCCGGGATCGCGTCGAAATTGTCCAAGACCGACCTCTCACTGCTCATATGGCCGAAGCCCGGGCCCCGATCGCGGGACCGACCATCCGGCCCTGCCATCGCGCCGCGGCATCAGCCGATGCCCTCGCCCGCCAAGCGGGGCGGGACAGTGGCCATTTACACGCCACGCCCGCACGGATCACCATGACCTTCTACCAGGAACATGACCGAAAGCGAAGCAGGATCACGCGCCATGCCGATACGCCCCGCCACCGCCGCCGATCTGGCCGAGATCCAGGCGATCTACGCCCACCACGTGCTGCACGGCACCGGCACCTTCGAGGAGGTGCCGCCGTCGGTCGAGGAGATCGCCGCCCGCTTCGCCGCCACCGCCGCGCCCGACCGGCGGGGCGGGTGGCTGGTGGCGACGGACGCCACCGGCGTGCAGGGTTACGTCATTTACGCCCAGTACCGCGACCGCAGCGCCTATCGGTTCTGCGCCGAGGACGGGGTTTACGTGCGCGACGACGTGCGCGGCCAGGGACTCGGCAAGACCCTCGTCGCCGCCGCCATCGAAGCCGCCACCGCCGACGGCTATACTCAGATGATCGCGGTGATCGGCGACCAGGCCAACGCCGGGTCGATCGGACTGCACGCCAGCCTCGGGTTTCGCCAGGTCGGGCTGCTGCGCGGCGTCGGGTTCAAGTTCGGGCGCTGGCTGGACGTCGTGCTGATGCAGCGAACGCTGGCCGCCGCCGACAGATGATCATCTGGACATAAGCATATGTTTATGTCATTGAGGAAACATGAACCGCCTGCTCACCGCGCTGCGCGCCACCGCCGAGCCGACCCGGCTGCGCCTGCTCGCGCTCGCGGAGCGCGGCGCCTTCTGCGTCCTCGACCTCACTGAAATCCTCGGCCAGTCCCAGCCCCGCCTGTCGCGCCATCTGCGCTTGCTGTGCGAGGCCGGGCTGCTCGAGCGCGCGCGCGAGGGCGCCAATGTCTGGTTCAGCCTCGCCGGCGGCGAGGCCGGCAGCCTGGTGCGCGACCTGCTCGCCCGCCTGCCGGAGGATGAACCCACCCTCGCCGCCGACCGCCGCCAGGGCGCGCGCGTCCTTGCCGAGCGCGCCCGAGTCGCCTCCGAACGCTTCCGCCGCCAGGGCGCGGACTGGGACGAGATGCGCGCGCTCGACCTGCCGGCCGGCGCGGTCGAGGCGGCGCTGCTCGATCTCCTGCCCACCGGCCCGCTCGGCGCCGTGCTCGACATCGGCACCGGCACCGGTCGGCTGCTCGAGGTGCTCGCCCCGCATGTCCGCGCCGGGGTCGGCGTCGATGCCAGCCGGGCGATGCTGGCGCTGGCCCGCGACCGGCTCGCCCGTCCCGGTCTCGGCCATTGCAGCGTGCGGCAGGCCGACATGTACCGCCTGCCCTTCGCCGACGCCGCCTTCGACCTCGCCGTGCTGCAGATGGTGCTGCACTATGCCGAGGACCCCGCCGGCGCCATCGCCGAGGCGGCGCGGGTGCTGCGCCCGGGCGGGGAGCTCATCGTCGTCGATCTCGCCCGCCACCGGCGCGCCGACATCGTCGACCGCCTCGCCCATCGCTGGCCCGGGTTCGAGGACGAGGCGCTGCGCCGCCTGTTCGCCGCCTCCGGCCTCGCCGCCTTCCCGCCCGTCATCGTCGCCGGGCCGCTGGAGGTCCGCCTCTGGCACGGGCTGCGCGCCGCCGCCGCGCTGGCCGCCTGACCGGCGCCCGACCGGCCGGCCGCGCTCACAGCAGCACCTCCACCGCGCGGGCCTGCCACTCCTGCAACTTCTCGTAGAGCGGCCGCCCCGCCCAGGCCTTGGGATCGACGCGCGTGGAATGGGCGAGGTCGTAGTCGAACATCGCCTCCAGCCGCTGCGCGAACCCGGCATCGAGAATGATGGCGCTGAGCTCGTTGTTGAACACGACGCTGCGCCAATCCAGGTTCGAGGACCCGACGGTGGACCAGAGCCCGTCGATCACCGCCGTCTTGGCGTGCAGCACGGCGCCCTGGCGCTCGTAGATCCGCACCCCGGCATCCATGAGATCCTCGTAGTAGGCCCGCCCGGCCTCGATGGCGAAGGTGCTGGTGCTGTGCGCCGGCACCACCACCGCGACATCGACGCCGCGGCGGGCGGCGCGCTCGAGCGCGTGCACCAGCTGCGGCGTCGGCACGAAGAAGCCGGTGGTCAGGTGCACGCTGTGGCGCGCCATGGCGATGGCGACCAGCAGCGCCTCGTAGATCTGCGGATGGTCGCGCACCGGCGCGCCGTCCACCGCGGCGACGGTGGCGTTGCCATAGGTCGCGCCCGGTGTGGACGGCGGCGGCGGGATCGGCGGGCCGTTCTGGCCCCGCCACTCCTCCATGAACAGCTCCTCGAAGCGCGCCGCCACCGGGCCCTCGATGCGCACGTCGGTATCGCGCCAAGCCATGCGGTCGGGGTCGGTCTGGGCCGGGTTGGGGTGGTTGAAATAGACCGGCGAGATGTTCACCCCGCCGGTGATCACCACCCGCGCATCGACGACGAGCAGCTTGCGATGGTCGCGGCGGTTGAGATCGAGCGCGACCCGGGCGCTCGGCCGCAGCGGGTTGTATTCGAGCACGCTGGCCCCGGCGGCGCGCAGCCGGTCGAACGGGGCCGAGGGCGCGTCCTGCGAGCCCCAGGCGTCGTAGACGACGTTGACCACCACGCCCTCGGCCCGCTTCTTCACCAGGAGATCGACCAGGCGCCATTTCGGATCGGGGTCGAACTCGTAGCTTTCGATGTCGATGCGGTGGCGGGCGGACAGGATGGCCTCGGTCATCGCGGCGTAGGTCGGCTCGCCATTGGCCAGCAGCCGCACCGAGTTGCCGGCGTAGAAATGCTCGCCGGCGACGCGCTCGCCCTCGCGGCGCAGCGCCTGCGCCTCGCCGGCTGGGTCGGCGGCGGCAAGCCCGCTGGTATCGACGTGCGGCAGCGTCGCGCAGCCGGCCAAGGGGGCGACCAAGGGGGCGACCAGAAGCGCGAGGAGGCGCAGCAGGGCACAGCCCAGCCTGGCATGCGGTGCCGCCGTCCCGCCGCGCCTGCGCCTGTGATCACGCCCTGCCATAGCCCCTCGCCAGTCCCCCCGAACATCCCTAGTCTGACGCCAGACTATGGAGCCATTGCGGCGGCACGCCAGGAGAGAAGGTGGGGATGACATTCGGAACAGCCAACGGGCGGACCTTGCGGCGCGCCGCGGCGATGTTGGCCGCGGGACTGGTGCTGGCCGGGTGCGTCGCCGCGCCGCCCGCAGCCCCGCCCTATCCGCCGGTGCCGCCGGTGCGGCCGGAGACGCTGCCGAAGCCGCCGGTCTCCGAGGCGCCGCTGATCTGGGAGCCTGGGCATTGGGACTGGTCCGGCGCCACGTACACCTGGCAGGCGGGCGCCTGGGTGCCGCGTGCCGGCCATGGGACGATGTGGCAGGACGGGTACTGGGAGAAGAAGGGCGACACCTGGTCCTGGCTGCCGGGCCATTGGCAGTAGGTCCAATGGCAGCAGGCGGGGGAACGGGCATGGTCCGCAAGCCGGAGGGCATGACAATGGGCAGGCATGGATGGGTGCTGCTGGCGGCGCTGGCGGCGCCGGGCGTGGTCGCGGTGGCCGGGATGGCGGCAACCCCGGCCGCGGCGGCCGATGCACCGGCCAAGCCGGCCGCGGCGGCGAATGCACCGGCGGTCTCGCCGCGCATCTATGACGGCAGCTACCAGGGCCGGGCGCGGCTGGTGCACGGCACCGACGCCGCCTGCCCCGCCTCGCGCAGCGGCGTGGTGAATATCGGCGATGCCGGGCTGGTCTTTCCCTACCAGCCGGGCCTGGTGCTGGCCGCTTCGCTGCAGCCGGACGGCAGCCTGCACGCTGCCGACGGCAAGGCGGTGCTGGACGGCAAGGTGGCGAGCGGGCGGCTCGTCTTCACCGTGCGCACGCCGGACTGCGAGACCCAGTTCCATGGCCACGTCGTCTGGAACCATCCCTGAGGGGGATTCAGCCCCCTTTAACCCGGCGGGCCGAGAGTCGCACGGTCCGGAGGTGGGAGAGGACGGCATGCGGTGCGGCGTCCGCTGGCGCGCGGCGGTCTCGGTGATAGCGGCAGGCCTGACGCTCGGCGGCGCGGCGCTCGCGCCCAAGGCGTTCGCCCAGGAGAGGCTGGCGCGGGGTGATTCGGCGGAGCGGGTGCGGCCGGACCCGACGCTCACGCCCGGCGCGATCGACCCCACCGTCACCGAGGCGAACATCCACGCGACCATCTGCCGCACCGGCTGGACTCGCGCCATCCGCCCGCCGTTGCCGTATACCGAGGCGCTGAAGCGCCGCCAGATCGACGAATACGGCTACGCCGACCGTCGCCTCGGCCGTTACGAGGAGGATCATCTGATCCCCCTCTCCCTCGGCGGCTCGCCCACGGACCCGCGCAATCTCTGGCCGCAGCCGCGCCACGCGGCCGGCGGATGGGACGCGGCGCGCAAGGATGATCTCGAGCTCTGGCTGCACGATCTGGTCTGCCAGGGCCGCATGAGCCTGGCCGAGGCGCAGCGCTCCATCGCCGGCGACTGGGTGCGCACCTATCGCCGCCATCCGCCGCCGCCCGAAATCGCCGGCAGCGCCTATGCCCACGGCTACGGCGGCTACGGCGGCTACGCCCGCTGACGCCGGACCCGAATTGGGCTACTCCTGGCCGCCCGTGCCACCGGAGAACGCCCGATGCGGATCACCCGCCTTCGCACCACCATCGTCCACCTGCCCCTGCCGCGGCCGATCCTGAGCGCGATCTTCGAAATCCGCTCGGCCGACTGCGTGCTCGTCTTTCTCGAGACCGACGCCGGCCTGATCGGCGAAGGCCTGGTCTTTTCCATCAACGACCGCCGTCTGGACGTGATTCACGCCATGGTCCGCAGCCTCGAGCCGCTGGTGGTCGGGCTCGACCCGACCCGGTCCGGCGCCTTGCGCGCGCGCGTGTGGAAGGAGATCAACTTCCTCGGCCACAAGGGCGTCTCCATTCTCGGCCTGGCCGCGATCGAGACGGCGCTGTGGGACCTGCGCGGCAAGCAGGCGGGGCTCAACGTCGCCCACCTGCTCGGCGCCTGCCACGAAGCGGTGCCCACGTACGCCTCCGGCGGGTTGTGGCTCTCCTCGAGCATCGACGAACTGCAGCGCGAGGCGGCCGATTTCCTCGCGCAGGGGTTCCGGGCGATCAAAATGCGCCTCGGCAAGCCGGATGCGGACGAGGACATCGCCCGCGTCCGCGCCGTGCGCGCGGCGATCGGCCCGGACATCAAGCTGATGGCCGACGCCAACCAGCAGATGACGGTGCCGCAGGCGATCCGCCTCGGCCGGCGGCTGGAGGAGTTCGGCCTGACCTGGTTCGAGGAGCCGGTGCCGTACTGGGACCATGACGGCGAGGCCGCCATCGCCGCCGCGCTGGATACGCCGATCGCCTCGGGCGAGACCGAGCACACGCATCAAGGCATTCTCGACATGCTGCGCCGGCACTCGGCGGACATCCTGATGCCCGATCTGCAGCGCATGGGCGGGCCGGCGGATTTCATCAAGGCCGGCCACCTCGCCGAGGCGTTCGACATCCCGCTCTCCTCGCATCTGTTCAGCGAAATGAGTCTCTCCCTGCTCGCCGCACTGCCGAACGCGATGTTCCTGGAGCACATGCCCTGGTTCGAACCGATCTATCGCGAGCGCATCGAGCTCGACAACAACGGCCACGCCATCGTGCCGGAGCGGCCGGGCTGGGGCTTCTCGTTCGATCCCGAGGCGATCCGGCGCTTCGGAGGCTGAGACCGCCCGCAAGGAGGTCGCCATGTCACACGCCGTCGCACCTGCGGCCGAGCTCCGCCCGCACCCGGCGCTGTTCACCCCGGTGCGCCAGCCGGTCCGCCCGACGCTGCGCCCGCTCAAGGTGGTCTCGCCCTACGCGCCGAACGGGGATCAGCCGGGCGCGATCCGCGACCTGCTCGCGGGGCTGGCCCGCAACGAGCGCGACCAGGTGCTGCTCGGCGTCACCGGGTCGGGCAAGACCTTCACCATGGCCAAGGTGATCGAGGCGGTGCAGCGGCCGACGCTGATCCTGGCGCCGAACAAGACCCTGGCGGCCCAGCTCTACGGCGAGATGAAAGCGTTCTTCCCCGACAACGCGGTGGAATATTTCGTCTCCTACTACGACTACTACCAGCCGGAAGCCTACGTGCCGCGCACCGACACCTATATCGAGAAGGACGCCCAGATCAACGAGGCCATCGACCGCATGCGCCATGCCGCGACGCAGGCGCTGCTGGAGCGCAACGACACCGTCATCGTCGCCTCCGTCTCGTGCATCTACGGCATCGGCTCGGTCGAGACCTACGCCAAAATGGTGGTGAAACTCGAACGCGGCGGCAGCATCGATCGCGACACGCTGGCGCGCGCGCTGGTGGAGCTGCAATACCGCCGCAACGACACCGCGTTCCAGCGCGGCGCCTTCCGCATACGCGGCGAGACGGTGGATATCTACCCCAGCCACTACGAGGACCGCGCCTGGCGCATCAGCCTGTTCGGCGAAGACATCGACTCCATCGACGAATTCGATCCGCTCACCGGCGAGCGCACGGCCTCGCTCGAGACCGTCACCATCTACGCCAACAGCCACTATGTCACGCCGCGCCCGACGCTGACGCAGGCGGTGGGCGACATCAAGCGCGAGCTCAAGGAGAGGCTGGCGCAGTTCAACGCCGAGGGCAAGCTTCTGGAGGCGCAGCGGCTCGAACAGCGCACAGTTTTCGACATCGAAATGATGGAAACCACTGGATCGTGCAAGGGGATCGAGAACTACTCGCGCTACCTCACCGGCCGCGCGCCGGGCGACCCGCCGCCGACGCTGTTCGAGTACCTGCCGGAGAACGCGCTGCTCATCGTCGATGAGAGCCATGTCACCGTGCCGCAGATCGGCGGCATGTATCGTGGCGACTTCAACCGCAAATCGGTGCTCGCCGAATTCGGCTTCCGCCTGCCCTCCTGCGTCGACAACCGCCCGCTGAAGTTCGAGGAATGGGAGCGTTTCCGCCCGGAGACGATCTTCGTCTCCGCCACACCCGGGCCGTGGGAGATGGAGCGCACCGGCGGCACTTTCGCCGAACAGGTGATCCGCCCGACCGGCCTGATCGATCCGGTGGTGGAGGTGCGCCCGGTGGAGCACCAGGTCGACGATCTGCTCGCCGAGTGCCGCGCCGTCGCTGCCGCCGGCGGGCGCGTGCTGGTGACGACGCTGACCAAGCGCATGGCCGAGGATCTCACCGAGTATCTCGGCGAGCAGGGCGTGAAGGTGCGCTATCTGCACTCCGATATCGATACGCTGGAGCGCATCGAGATCATCCGCGACCTGCGCGTCGGTGTGTTCGATGTTCTGATCGGCATCAATCTGCTGCGCGAGGGACTGGATATCCCCGAATGCGCGCTGGTCGCCATTCTCGATGCCGACAAGGAGGGGTTTCTGCGCTCGCAGACCTCGCTGATCCAGACCATCGGCCGCGCCGCGCGCAATGTCGATGGCCGGGTGATCCTCTATGCCGACGTCATGACGCGCAGCCTGCGCGCGGCGATCGAGGAGACGGACCGGCGGCGCGCCAAGCAGCAGGCGTGGAACGAGGACCACGGCATCACGCCGCAATCGGTGCGGCGCGAGATCGGCAAGGTGCTGGAGAGCGTGTTCGAGCAGGACTACGTCACCGTCGCGCCGCTGCAATCCGGCGGGCGCAAGCCGACGGTGACCGAGTTCGTCGGCAAGGATCTCCGCGCCGCGGTGGCGGAGCTGGAGAAACGCATGCGCACCGCCGCCGCCGACCTCGAATTCGAGGAGGCGGCGCGGCTGCGCGACGAGATACGCCGCCTTGAGGCGCTGGATCTCGGCCTCGAACCGCCGCCCGCCGCCGCCGCCACCCTGCGCCCCGGCGCGCGCCGCGAGCCTGGCAGCGGCCGGGCACCGGGCCCGGCGCGGCCCGGACGCGGCCGGACGCGGTGAGCGCGCCCTCGCTGCTGCTCGCCACACGCTACGGCAGGCTCGGCGCTTCCAGCCGCCAGCGCCTGCTGCTCTATCGCGACGCGCTGCAAGCCGCGGGGCTCACGGTGGACGTGATCTCCTGCCTCGACGACGCCTATCTGCGCGCGCTCTACGAAGCCCGGCCGCATCGCTTGGCGGCGCTGGCGGCCTACGCCCGCTACATCCCGCGCCTGGCAGCGCCGCGCCGGCACGATCTCGTCTGGATCGAGAAGGAGCTGCTGCCCTATCTGCCGGCGGCACTGGAGCGGCTGGTGCTCGGCCGGACGCCCTATGTGCTGGATTTCGACGACGCCTGGTTCCTGCGCTACGAGCAGCATCGGAACCCCCTCGTGCGCCGGCTGCTCGGCGGCAAGTTCCCCGCCCTGCTGCGCGGCGCCGCGCTGGTCATCGTCGCCAATGCCCATCTGCGCGCCTGGGCGGAGGCGAACGGGGCGCGGCGCGTGCTGGAGCTGCCCACCGTGATCGATCTGGACCGCTATCCGCCGACGCCGGAGCCGGAGGGTCCGTTCACCGTCGCCTGGATCGGCACGCCGATGACGGTCGCCTATCTCGACGCCATCATCCCGGCGCTGCAGAGCGTGGCGCGCACCGGGCCGCTGCGCCTGCTGGTCATCGGCGCGCCCGGCTTCACCGCGGCCGGCGTGGAGTGCATGCACGCGCCGTGGTCGGAGGCCGCGGAAGCGGCGCTGATCGCGCGCGCGCATGTCGGGGTGATGCCGCTGCCGGACGAAGCCTGGGCGCGCGGCAAGTCGGCCTACAAGCTGATCCAGTACATGGCCGCCGGGCGCGCCGTCGTCGCCTCGCCGGTCGGGGCCAATCGCAGCGTGGTGCGCGACGGCGAGACCGGGTTTCTCGCCGCCGATGAAACCGCCTGGATCGCCGCCCTCACGCGGCTGCGCGCCGAGCCGGCGCTGCGCGCGCGCCTCGGCGCCGCCGGCCGGGCGCGGGCCGCGGCGGAATTCTCGCTCCAGGCCGCCGCTCCGCGCCTGATCGCGGCGCTCGCCGAGGCCGGCGGCTTTGACCGCGCGCCGGGCCGGCGATAGAGGACGGCATGTCCGCCGCGATCGCCCCGACCATTCCGCGCGCCGCGCTCGTCACCGGTGGCGCCCGCCGCCTCGGCCGCGCCCTGGCACTGGCGCTGGCAGGCGCGGGCTTCGCGGTGGCGCTGCACTACCGCGACAGCCGCGAGGAGGCCGAAGCGTGCGAAGCCGAGATAACCGGCCTCGGCGTCGGCGCGGCGCTGCTGCGCGCGGACCTCGATCAGGAGGCGGAGACGGCCTCGCTCCTCGGCCGCGCCACCGCCGCTCTCGGGCCGATCGGCGTTCTCGTCAACAACGCCAGCCGGTTCGAGCGCGACGAGTGGGACAGCGCGACGCGGGCGAGTTGGGACGCGCATATCGAGCCCAACCTGCGCGCGCCCTTCGTGCTGATGCAGGAGTTCGCCCGCGCCCTGCCCGAGCGCGCCGAGGGGGTGGTGATCAACCTGCTCGACCAGCGCGTGTTTTCGCCGACGCCGCATTTCGTCTCCTACACCGTGTCGAAATTCGGCCTGTGGGCGCTGACGCAGAGCATGGCGCTGGCGCTGGCGCCGCGCATCCGCGTCGCCGCCATCGGCCCCGGCCCGACCCTGCCGAGCGCCCGCCAGACGCAGGAGCAGTTCGCCCGCCAGAACCGCTCGGTGCCGCTCGGGCGCGGCACCACCCCCGAGGAAGTCGCCGAAGCGGCGCTCGCCATCCTGCGCCTCGGCTCCTTCACCGGCCAGATGCTGGCGCTCGACGGCGGCCAGCACCTGCAATGGTCACCCGCCGCGCAGCCGGCGCCCGAGGAATAGCGCCGGGCGGACATCGAGGAACAGCATGGACACGCCCCGAATCGCCGACGCCGCCCGCGCGCTGCGCCATATCTTCGTCCGCGACCTGATGCTGGAGATGCGCATCGGCGTCTATACCGACGAGCGCGTGGCGCCGCAGCGCGTGCGGGTGAACATCGATCTGGGCGTCGAGGACGACGGCGCCCGGGCAGGCTCGCGCGGGCCCATCGGGCGCGACGAAATCGGCCGTGTCGTCGACTACGCCGCCATCGCCGCCGCGACCCGGCGCATCGCCGGCGAGGGCCATATCCGCCTCGTCGAGACCTTCGCCGAGCGCATCGCCGAACTGTGCCTGCGCGACGGCCGGGTGCATGTCGCGCGCATCCGCGTCGAGAAGCTGGACGTGATGGCGGATGCCGGCTCGGTGGGCGTCGAGATCGAGCGCCGCCGGGGCTGAGCCTGCCTCTGAATTGGGGTTGAACCCCCGGAACGAAGGTTCTACGCTCGCTTTGTAATGCGTAGAACATCACCATGGATGGATGGCGCGTGATCACCGCGCCGCAGATGCGGGCCGCCCGCGCGCTGCTCGGGATCGACCAGAAACGGCTCGCGGAGCTGTCCGGCCTGTCGCTGCCGACCATTCAGCGCATGGAGGCGAGCGAGGGGGTGATCCGCGGCAACGTCGATTCGCTGATGAAGCTGGTCGCCGCGATCGAAACCGGCGGCGTCGAGCTGATCGGCGAGGGCGCCGCCAGCGCCGGCGGCGGGCGTGGCGTGCGGCTGCGTGAGCGCGCGGCACCCGCCGGAGGCGACCGGTGATCGCCGCCCTGCTGGCGCTGATCGGCGCTCTGCTCGTCCTCGGCCTCGCTGCCGTCGCCATGCGCCGCTCGCCGCTGGCGACGAAGCTGGTCTATGGCGGCGCGCTGGTGTTGACCCTCGCGCTGTTCGCGCTCGCCGCCGTCGCGCTCGCCAGCCTTGGGGCGGGCGCGCGGGAGGCGGCACTGCCGCTCGGCCTGCCCTGGCTCGGCGTGCATTTCCGCCTCGACGCGCTGGCCGCCTTCTTCCTCGCCGTCATCGACCTCGCCGCCGCCGCGGCCAGCCTCTATGCCCTCGGCTACGGCGCCCACGAGCCGGAGCCGGGGCGCGTGCTGCCGTTCTTCCCTGTCTTCCTGGCGGCGATGAACCTCGTCGTGCTCGCGGCCGACGCCTACGGCTTCCTGTTCTCCTGGGAACTGATGTCGCTCGCCTCGTGGGCGCTGGTGCTGGCGCAGCATCGCGAGGCCGAGAACGTCGCCGCCGGCACGCTCTATCTGCTGATGGCGAGCTTCGGCACGCTGGCCCTGCTGCTCGGCTTCGGGTTTCTCGCCGGGCCCGGCGGCGATTACAGCTTCGCCGCGATAGCGGCACGCCGCCCGGAGGGCTGGGTGGGCGCGCTGGTGCTGGCGCTCGCCCTGCTCGGCGCCGGCTCCAAGGCCGGGCTGGTGCCGCTGCATGTGTGGCTGCCGCGCGCCCATCCGGCGGCGCCGAGCCACGTCTCCGCGCTGATGAGCGGGGCGATGACGAAAGTCGCCGTCTACGCCTTCATTCGCATCGTCTTCCAGCTCGCCGGCCCGCCGGCCTGGTGGTGGGGCCTCGTCGTGCTCGCGCTGGGCGGGGCCAGCACCGTGCTCGGCGTGCTGCACGCGCTGATGGAGACCGATATCAAGCGCCTGCTCGCCTACAGCACGATCGAGAATATCGGCCTGATCTTCGCCAGCCTCGGCCTGGCGCTGGCGTTCCGCGCCGATGCCATGGGGGCCGCGGCGGCCCTGGCGATGACGGCGGCGCTGTTCCACGCCTTCAACCACATGCTGTTCAAGAGCACGCTGTTCTTCGGCGCCGGCGCGGTGCTGACGGCGACGGGAACCCGCGCGCTGGACCGGCTCGGCGGGCTGATCCACCGCATGCCGAGCCTCGCCGTGCCGGTGCTGGGCGCCTGCCTGGCGATCGCGGCGCTGCCGCCATTCAACGGCTTCGCCTCCGAATGGCTGACCTTCCAGGCCATTCTGCTGAGCCCGGACCTGCCGCAATGGGGGCTGAAACTGGCGGTGCCGGCCACCGGCACGCTGCTCGCGCTCGGCGCGGCGCTGGCGGCGGCCTGCTTCGTGCGGTTCTACGGCCTCGCCTTCCTCGGCCGCCCCCGTTCGCCCGAGGCAGCGGCGGCCGTGGAGACGGACCGGGCCTCGCTGGCCGCGATCTGGGGCCTGGCCGTGCCTTGCGTGCTCGCCGGCCTGTTTCCCGGCGCCGTCATCGACGCCATCGCTCCCGCGGTGCAGGCGAGCGTGGACGCGCGCATGCCGGTGCAGACGGGGCTGCCGTGGCTGACGATCATCCCCGTCGCAGCCAGCCGCAGCTCGTACAACGGCATCCTGATCTTCCTGTTCATCACTGCCTCGGCGCTGACGGTCGCCGCCGCGGTGCACCGCTTCGCCTCACGCGCCGCGCGCCGCTATCGCGCCTGGGACTGCGGCTTCGGCGATGTCGGCATCGCCGCGCAATATTCCGCCGCGAGCTTCGCCCAGCCGATCCGCCGCGCCTTCGGCAGCACGATCTTCCGCGCCACCGACGTGGTGGAAATGCCGCCGCCCGGCGCGACGGCGCCGGCGCGCATCCGCCAGAGCCGCATCGACCCGGTGTGGGACGGGCTCTACGCGCCGCTGGTGGGCTTCGTGTGGCTGCTGGCGGACCGGCTCAACTTCCTCCAGTTCCTCTCGATCCGCCGGTTCATGAGCTTCGTCTTCCTGGCGCTGGTGTTCCTGCTGCTGGTGCTGGCGGTATGGCACTGATCCGCGCCATCGCCATCCAGGGGCTGGAAATGGCGCTCGTGCTGGCGCTGGCGCCGCTGCTCACCGGGTTCGTGCGCAAGCTGAAAGCGCGGCTGCAGCGCCGCGCCGGCCCGCCGCTGCTGCAGCCCTATCGCGACCTGCGCCGGCTGCTCGGCAAGGAAGTGGTGCTGGCGGACAATGCGTCGTGGCTGTTCCGCAGCGCGCCCTATCTCATTTTCGCCACCACCTGGGTCGCCGCCGCGCTGGTGCCGACCTTCGGCGCCGGGCTGATGTTCAGCTGGTCCGGCGATCTCATCGTCATCACCGCGCTGCTCGGCAGCGCCCGGTTCTTCCTCGCGCTCGCCGGGCTCGATGCCGGCACCAGCTTCGGCGGCATCGGCGCCAGCCGTGAGGTGATGATCGCCTCGCTCGGCGAGCCGGCGCTGATCATGATCGTCTTCACCCTCGCTCTCGTCGCCGGTTCGAGTCAGCTCTCGAACGTCGCACTGTTCATGCTCTCGGCGAGCGCCGGGCTGCGCGTCTCCCTGGCGCTGGCGCTGTTCGGGCTGGTGATCGTCGCGCTGGCGGAGAACGCACGCATCCCGGTCGACAATCCGGCGACGCATCTCGAACTCACCATGGTCCATGAGGCGATGGTGCTGGAATATTCCGGCCGGCATCTGGCGATGATCGAACTCGCCGCCTTCGTCCAGCTGCTGCTCTATGTCTCGCTCATCGCCTGCGTGTTCGCCCCGTTCCTGCTCGCCCCCGTACACGCCTCCGCCGCGGACTACGCGCTCGGCATCGCCGCCTATGTCGGCAAGCTCGCCGCCGGCGGCGCGCTGCTCGCCGGGTTCGAGACGGCGACGGCGAAGATGCGGGTGTTCCGCCTGCCCAACCTGCTCGGCGCGGCGCTGATGCTCGGCCTGCTGGCGACGCTGTTGCTGTTCGTTTCGCGGACGCTGTAGATGATGCTGCCCCTGCTCGATACCGCGCACATGCTGGCCGGCGGCCTCGTTCTGGTCAGCTTCATGATGCTCTACCAGGACCGGCTCTCGGCGCTGATCAACCTGCTCGCGCTGCACGCACTCGTTCTCTCCCTCGCCGTCGCCTGGCAGGCGTGGATCCAGAACGCGCCGGAACTGATCATCACCGCCGCGACCGCGCTCGGGTTCAAGGCGATCGCGATTCCGGTGGCGCTGCAGCGGATGATCAAGCGGCTCGGCATCCATCGCGAGATCGAGCCCGTCGTCGGCATCAGCGCCACCATGCTCGCCGGCATCGGGCTGGTGGCGCTGGCGCTGGTGGTGATGCTGCGCACCACCGCCTCCGCCGCGCCGCTGGCGCGCGAGGATATCGCGCTGGCGCTGTCGGTGATCCTGCTCGGCATGCTGATCATGGTCACGCGCCGCAACGCGGTGAGCCAGGTCGCCGGCTTCATGTCGCTGGAGAACGGCCTCGTTCTCGCCGCCACCGGCGCGCAGGGCATGCCGCTGGTGGTGGAGATCAGCGTCGCCTTCTCCATCCTCATCGCCTTCATCGTCATCGGCATTTTCCTCTTCCGCATCCGCGAGCGCTTCGACACGGTCGAGGTCCAGGCGCTCGACCAGTTCCGCGGCGAGCGGCGATGACCGCGCTGGCGCCGATCGCGATGCAGTCGCTGCTGGCGACGCCGGCGCTCGCCGCCGCGCTGCTCGCCGTCCTGCCCGGCTACCGCGCCGCGGCGCGGCTGAACATCGCCGCCAGCCTGCTCTCGCTGCTCGCCGCGCTGCTGCTGCTCGGCGCCCGGCCGGCGCCGAGCCCGCTGTTTCTCGTCGATGATCTCAACATCGTTTTTCTCGTCCTCAACAGCTTCGTCGGCCTCACCACCAGCGTCTTCAGTGCCTCGTATATCGGCCACGAGCTGGAGACCGGGCATCTCACCCGCACCCATCTGCGCTTCTACCACGCCATCTACCAGGTGATGATGTTCGGCATGAACCTCGCGCTCATCGCCAACAGCATCGGGCTGATGTGGGTCGGCGTCGAACTCGCGACCCTGTCCACGGTGGTGATGGTCGGCATCTACCGCACGCACGCGGCGATCGAGGCGGCGTGGAAATATTTCATCCTCGGCAGCGTCGGCATCGCGCTGGCGCTGTTCGGCACCATCCTCGTCTATCTCGCCGCGCGCCCGGTGCTCGGGACCGGTGTGCCGGCAATGGAATGGACGCTGCTGGTGCGCAAATCCGGCGCGCTGGAGCCGGCGCTGCTCAACGTCGCCTTCGTCTTTCTGCTGCTCGGCTACGGCACCAAGGTCGGGCTGGTGCCGCTGCACGCCTGGCTGCCGGACGCGCACGCCGAGGGCCCGACGCCGATTTCCGCCGTGCTCTCCGGCCTGCTCCTCAACGTCGCGCTCTACGCGCTGCTGCGCTTCAAGATCCTGCTCGCCGGCAACCGGGGCACGGTGGATCCGGGCGTGCTGATGGCCGCCCTCGGCCTGCTCTCGGTGCTGTTCGCCGCGCTGATGCTCTACCGCCGGCGCGACATCAAGCGCCTGTTCGCCTATTCCTCGATCGAGCACATGGGCATCATCGTCTTCGCCTTCGGCATGGGCGGGCCGCTGGCGAATTTTGCCGGGCTGCTGCAGATGACGCTGCACAGCCTGACGAAATCGGCGATCTTCTTCTCCGTCGGCCACACCGCGCAGGTGAAGGGCACGCAGCGCATATCCGAGATCGGCGGGCTGACGGCGAGCCATCCGCTGCTCGGCTGGAGCCTCGTCGCCGGCGTCGCGGCCATCGCCGGGCTGCCGCCGTTCGGCATTTTCATGAGCGAGTTCCTCATCGTCAGCACGACCTTCGCGCGCGGTCCGTTCCTCGCCGCCGCGCTCGCCCTCGGGCTGCTGGTCGCCTTCGGCGCGCTGCTGACGCGTCTCGCCTCGGTCGCCTTCGGCGCGCCGCGCGGCCCGGTCGGGCCGGTCAAGGCCTCCTACGTGCCGAGCTTCGCCCATCTCGGCCTGGTGCTCGGAGCCGGCATCTATCTGCCGCCGCCGCTGGTCGCCTGGTTCCAGCACGTCGCCGTGCTGCTCGGCTGAGGGGGTCCGGTGCCGATCTTTCCCGAACTGCGCACCGCCGTCCGGGTCGAGACCCAGAACCCGTGGCCGCGGTTTCTCGTCGACATCGCCTCATGGCGCCTCGCCGGGGCCGAACTCGCCGCCGGACGCTGGACGCTGCTCGGGCTCTGGGGCGAGGCGGACACGGTGCACATGGCGGTGCTGCGCGGCCAGAACGAGGCCATCGGTGTCCTCAGCCTGCCCTGCGCCGACCGGCGGTTCCCCGCCCTGGGCGCGCGGCACACGCCGGCGATCCGGCTGGAGCGGGCGGCGCAGGACCTGTTCGGGCTCGTCGCCGAGGGTCTGCCGGATGCGCGGCCATGGCTCGATCACGGCGCCTGGGGCGTGCGCGCCCCGCTCGGCCGCGCCGAGCCGGTGGCGGAAGCCGCCGCACCCTACCCGTTCCTGCCGGCCGAGGGCGGCGCGCTGCACCAGGTCGCGGTCGGGCCGGTGCACGCCGGCATCATCGAGCCCGGCCATTTCCGCTTCCACGCCGACGGCGAGACGGTGGTGCGGCTCGAGGAACGGTTCGGCTATACCCACAAGGGCACCGAGGCGCTGATGCGGGGCGCGGACCTCGCCCGCGCGGCGCGCCTGGCCGGGCGCGTGTCCGGCGACAGCACGGTGGCCTTCACGCTCGCCTTCGCCCGCGCCGCGGAAGCCGCGCTCGGCCTCGCCCCACCGCCGCGCGCGGTGTGGCTGCGTGCGCTGATGGCCGAACTCGAGCGCCTCGCCAACCATCTCGGCGACGTCGGCGCGATCTGCAACGATGCGTCGTTCGCCATCATGAACGCGCATTGCGCCGTGCTGCGCGAGCGCGTGCTGCGCGCCGCCGCCGTGGCCTTCGGCCACCGGCTGATGATGGACCGCGTCGCCGTCGGCGGTGTCGCGACCGATCTCGATGCCACCGGCGCCGCCGCCATCACCGCCGTCGTCGCCGCGGTGCGCCAGCGCTTCCCGCGCCTGGTCGAGCTCTACGACAATACCGCCTCGCTGCAGGACCGCGTCGTCGGCACTGGGCGGCTCGATCCCGCTCTCGCCCGGCAGTTCGGCTGCGGCGGCTTCGTCGGCCGCGCCTCGGGGCGGGATTTCGACGCGCGGCGCTGGCCCGGCTACCCGCCCTATGGCGATCTGCGCTTCGACGTGCCGGTGCGCGCGGAGGGCGACGTCAATGCCCGCGTCTGGATCCGCATCGGCGAGATCGAGGCCAGTCTCGGGCTGATCGAGCAGCTGCTGGCCGGGCTGCCGGCGGGCGAGCTGCGCGCGCCGGCGGCGTTCGGCGCCGAGGCCGAGGGCGTGGCGCTGGTGGAAGGGTTCCGCGGCGATATCCTCGCCTGGGTGCGGCTGAACGCGGACGGCACCGTCGCCCGGTGCCACCTGCGCGACCCGTCCTGGTTCCACTGGCCGGTGCTGGAGGCGGCGGTGGACGGCAACATCGTGGCCGACTTCCCGCTCTGCAACAAATCTTTCAACTGCGCCTATTCCGGTCACGATCTTTAGGAGCGCGGCGTGCGACGAACCCTGCTCGAAGGCCTGCTGCACCGCCCGCTGAGCGAGCCGCCGCCGGCGCTGGACGCGGCCGAGCTGGAGGCGGTGGCGCAGGCCGTCGGCGTCGCGGCGCGCGCGCGGCTCGGGCGCAGCCTGTCGATCCGCGAAATCGACGCCGGCTCGTGCAACGGCTGCGAGCTGGAGATCGTCGCGCTCAACAACGCGTTCTATGATCTCGAACGGTTCGGCCTGCGCTTCGTCGCCTCGCCGCGCCACGCCGACGTGCTGCTGGTCACCGGCCCGGTGACCCACAACATGCGCGCCGCCCTGCTGCGCACCTGGGAAGCGACGCCGGACCCGAAATGGGTCGTCGCCGTCGGCGCCTGCGCACACGACGGCGGCGAATTCGCCGGCTCCTACGCCTGCGAGCGCGGCGTCGGTGCCGTGCTGCCGGTGGACCTGTTCATTCCAGGCTGCCCACCGACGCCGGTCGATCTGCTCAAAGGGCTGCTCGGCCTGCTCAAGCTCTCCGCGCCACGCTGACCTCTCAGCGCCGCACCTGCGTCACGTCGCGCACGGCGCCGCGGGCAGCGCTGGTGGTGAGCACGGCGTAGGCCTTCAGCGCCTGCGAGACGACCCGTTCGCGGCTCGCCGGCTGGTAGGCCGCCGCGCCGCGCGCGCGCATCCGCGCCTCGCGTGCCGCCAGTTCCGCCACGTCCACTGCGAGATGCAGCCGGCGGCCGGGAATGTCGATCTCGATCCGGTCGCCGTCCTCGATCAGCGCGATCGGCCCGCCCTCGGCCGCCTCGGGCGAGATGTGTCCGACCGAGAGCCCGGAGCTGCCGCCGGAGAACCGCCCGTCGGTGATCAGCGCGCAGACCTTCCCGAGTCCCTTGGACTTCAGATAGCTCGTCGGATACAGCATCTCCTGCATCCCCGGCCCGCCCTTCGGGCCCTCGTAGCGGATCACCACGACCTCGCCCGGCTTCACCTTGTCGCCGAGGATGCCGGCGACCGCGTCCTCCTGGCTCTCGAACACGTGCGCCGGACCAGCGAAGACCAGCGACGCGGGATCGACGCCCGCCGTCTTCACGATGGCGCCGTCGCGCGCAATGTTGCCGGTGAGCACGGCGAGCCCGCCATCCTTGCTGAACGCGTGCGCCACATCGCGGATCACGCCGGCGCTGCGGTCGAGATCGAGCGACTCGTAGCGGTTGGACTGGCTGAACGCCTCGATGCTGCGCACCCCACCAGGCGCCGCGCGATAGAACTCGGCGACCGACCCGCTGGCATCGGCGCGCACGTCGTAGCGGTCCAGCGCCTCGCCGAGCGTGCGCGTGTGGATGGTCGGCACGTCGCGATGGATCAGCCCGGCGCGGTCGAGCTCACCCATGATGCCGAGAATGCCGCCGGCGCGATGGACATCCTCGACATGCACGTCCGAGACCGAGGGCGAGACCTTGCACAGATTGGGCACGCGCCGCGACAGCCGGTCGATGTCGGCCATGGTGAAGTTCACCTCGCCCTCCTGCGCCGCCGCCAGCAGGTGCAGCACGGTGTTGGTCGAGCCGCCCATGGCGATGTCCAGCGACATCGCGTTCTCGAACGAGGCGAATCCGGCGATGCCACGCGGCAGAGCGGTGGCGTCGTCCTGCTCGTACCAGCGCCGCGCCAGATCGACGATCAGCCAGCCGGCCTCGACGAACAGCCGGCGCCGGTCGGCGTGGGTGGCGACGACGGTGCCGTTGCCCGGCAGCGCCAGCCCGAGCGCCTCGGCGAGGCAGTTCATCGAATTGGCGGTGAACATGCCCGAGCAGGAGCCGCAGGTCGGGCAGGCGGAACGCTCCATCACCGCGGTCTCGGCGTCGCTCTGCGTCGGGTCGGCGGCGACGACCATGGCGGTGATGAGATCGACGGCGCGCTTGGACGTGCCGTGAATGATCTTGCCGGCCTCCATCGGACCGCCGGAGACGAACACGGTCGGGATGTTCAGCCGCATCGCCGCCATCAGCATGCCGGGCGTGATCTTGTCGCAGTTGGAAATGCACACGAGCGCGTCGGCGCAGTGCGCGTTCACCATGTATTCGACGGCGTCGGCGATGAGCTCGCGCGAGGGCAGGCTGTAGAGCATGCCGCCGTGGCCCATGGCGATGCCGTCATCGACGGCGATGGTGTTGAACTCCTTGGCCACGCCGCCGGCCTTGGCGATCTCGCCGGCGACCAGCTGGCCGAGATCCTTGAGATGCACGTGGCCCGGCACGAACTGGGTGAAGGAGTTGGCGATGGCGATGATCGGCTTGCCGAAATCCCCCTCGCCCATGCCGGTGGCGCGCCACAGCGCGCGGGCACCGGCCATGTTGCGGCCATGGGTCGTGGTGCGGGAACGATACGCGGGCATGGCGGTCTCCAGAATGCGGATCGGAAGGATCAGGCGGTGTCGCGGCCGTAGAACTTGGTGCCGCGGGCGATGCGCTCGCGGCCCTGGGCGAGGCGATGGCGGTTGGAATCGCGCAGCGAGTAGAGGCAGCCGCAATATTCCTGCTGGTAGAACTGCTCTTCCTTGGCGAGATCCACCATGCGCGCGCTGCCGCCGTCCTTGCGCCAGTTCCAGGTCCAGTAGCTCAGCGCGTCGTGCCGCGCCGCGGCGCGCTCGCCGGCAGCGTTGATCTGGTTCATGTCCTTCCAGCGCGAGATGCCGAGCGTGCTGGTGAAGACGCTGAACCCGTGCTCCGCGGCGTACAGCGCGCTGCGCTCGAAGCGCATGTCGAAGCAGGCGGTGCAGCGGGCGCCGCGCTCCGGCTCCCATTCCAGTCCCTTGACGCGCTTGAACCAGGCCTCGGTCTCATAGTCCAGATCGACGAAGGGCACGCCGAGCCGGGCGGCGAAGCGGATGTTCTCCTCCTTGCGCAGCTCGTATTCGGCGCGGGGGTGGATGTTCGGGTTGTAGAACAGGACGGTGAAATCGACGCCCTCGCCCTTCAGCCGCTCCATGATCGGCCCGGCGCAGGGCGCGCAGCACGAGTGCACCAGCACCGCGCGGGCGCCGCCGGGAACGGCGAAATTCTCGGATCGCTTGGCCATGCACTATCCTGCCCCCTGGGTCCGCGCGGGTGCACCCATCGCCGCGCCTACGAGACCAGCCGCTGCAGCAGCGACGGCCCGACGACGAGTGCCGTCGTCACCGCGTTCACCACCACCACCACCGCCGCCGCCGGCAGCCAGGCGAGCGCCAGGCCGTAGCGCACCAGGAACCCGTGCAGCGCCAGGCCATAGGTTGCGAGCACGGCGAGCAGTGCGTAGGAGGTGGGCCGCGTGGGCGCGCCCAGGACCACCGCGGCGTGCGCTAGCACCACCAGGAGCGCCGCCGCCGCCGGGATCGCCCATTGGCACCAGTTGAACGCCACCGCGTAGCGCAGCCACACCGTCTGCCGGCGCCAGAGCACCGCCAGCGCGTGGGAAAGCACCGGGGGCGCGAGCAGGGCGCAGAGCGTCGCCAGCAGGTCCGCCACCGCCGGCAGCCCGCCGCCATTGGCCAGCATCAGCCCGAGCCCGACCAGGGGAAAGGCGATCAGCGGTGCCAGGCTGGCGAGGAAGGCGTCCGGGCTGGCCTCGAACCGGGCGAACCCGCGCCGGTCGAAGCGCGCCAGCGCGACGATGCCGCCGAGCACCCGCAACGCCGCGCCGGGCGCGCTCACCGGCCCGCCTCCGCGGCCAGGAAGGCCCCGATCACGCCGCGATAGATCCGCGCCAGCGCGCGCAGCTCCGCCACCGGCACGCGCTCGTCCACCTGGTGCATGGAGCTGCCGACGAGGCCGAACTCCGCCACCGGGCACAGGCCGGCGATGAACCGCGCGTCCGAGGTCCCGCCACCGGTATCGAGCCGCGGCGCGATGCCGGTCTCGGCCTCGATCGCGGCGCAGAGCCGCGCTACGGCGGGGCCCGGGCTGGTGAGGAAGCTCTCGCCGCTGACGCTCACCGCCAGCTCCGCCCGCGGCGCGAACCGGGCCAGCGCCGCGCGCAGCCACTCGGTCAGGCTCACGCCCGAATGACGGTCGTTGAACCGGACATTGAGCCGTGCGCTCGCCGCCGCCGGGATGACGTTGCTCGCCGGGTTGCCGACATCGACGCTGGTGATCTGCAGCGTCGAGGGCTCGAACCAGTCGCTGCCGGCATCGAGCGGCAGGGCGGTGAGCGCGGCGAGCGCGGCGACGAGCCGGTGCACCGGGTTGTCGGCGCGCTGGGGATAGGCGGTGTGGCCCTGCGTGCCCACGATGCGGATGCGCGCGTTCAGGCTGCCGCGCCGGCCGATCTTCACCACCTCGCCGAGCCGGGCCGGGTTGGTCGGCTCGCCGACGAGGCAGAAATCCGGCACCTCGCCCGCCGTGCGCATCCACTCCAGCACGCGCGCGGTGCCGTCCACGGCCTCGCCCTCCTCGTCGCCGGTGATCAGCAGGCTCAGCGAACCCAGGGCCGGGCCGTCCGCGAGGTGGGCCTCGGCGGCGGCGACGAAGGCGGCGATGGCGCCTTTCATGTCGCAGGCGCCGCGGCCGTAGAGCACATCGTCCTGCACCGTCGCGCCGAACGGGTCGAACCGCCAGGCGCCGTCGCCCGGCGGCACCACGTCGGTATGGCCGGCGAAGCACAGATGCGGCCCGCCGCTGCCGACGCGGGCATAGAGGTTTTCGACCGCACCGAAGCCGAGCCGCGTCACCGTGAAGCCGAGCCGGGCCAGCTCACCGGCCAGCACCTCCTGCGCGCCGCCATCGGCGGGCGTCACCGAGGGGCAGCGGATCAGCGCCTGGGCGAGCGGCAGCGGGTCGGGCGAATGCGCCACCGGATCAGTCGCGCAGCAGCTCGTTGATGGAGGTCTTCTCGCGCGTGCGGGCATCGACGCGCTTGACGATCACCGCGCAGGCAAGCGCCGGGCCGGGAGTGCCATCCGGCAGCGGCCGGCCGGGCAGGCTGCCCGGCACCACCACCGCGTAGGCCGGCACGCGGCCCTGGAAGACCTCGCCGCTGGTGCGGTCGATCACCTTGGTCGAGGCGCCGAGGAACACGCCCATGGACAGCACCGCGCCACGCTCCACGATCACCCCCTCCGCCACCTCGGACCGGGCGCCGATGAAGCAATCATCCTCGATGATCACCGGATTGGCCTGCAGCGGCTCGAGCACCCCGCCGAGCCCGACGCCGCCGCTGATATGGCAGTTGCGCCCGACCTGGGCGCAGCTTCCCACCGTGGACCAGGTGTCGATCATCGTGCCCTCGCCGACATGGGCGCCGACATTGACGAAGCACGGCATCAGCACCGCGCCCGGGGCGATGTA
Source organism: Pseudomonadota bacterium (assembly GCA_021845595.1). GTDB lineage: Bacteria > Pseudomonadota > Alphaproteobacteria > Acetobacterales > Acetobacteraceae > JAJZVV01. Next base: position 54,409 of record JAJZVV010000013.1, read on the forward strand.
GGCGGAATGGCGCACCACCGCGCCGGGCACGGCGCGAAACCCGGCGGCGGCGAACCGCGCCTCGTCCCAGCCGTCGAACTTCATCGCCACCTTGTCGAACACCGGCGCCCCGCCGGCGCCCGGCATCGGCAGGTTGGGGTGCAGGCGGAAGGAGAGCAGCACCGCCTTCTTCAGCCATTGATGCACGACCCAGCCCGCGCCCGACGGCTCGGCGACGCGCACCGCGCCCTCGTCGAGCAGATCGAGCGCGGCGGCGACGGGGGCACGGTCATGGCCCTTGCTCGTCGGCGTCAGCGTCGTGCGCCGCTCCCAGAGCGCGTCGATGGCGGCGGCGAGGTCGGCAGGGTTCATGGCAGCGGGATCCTTGGGGCAAATCGGCGCGGACGATGCAGATCGCCCCGCGCGAAGTCAACGCCGCGATCCAGGCATGACCGCGCGGGAGACACCGAACGGTAGATGATAACCGCGCATTTACCGCCGCAATGGTTGTATCCTGCCTATCACGACCAGTCCGGCGGTAGAACAGCGATGATCCCCGTGAGCGAGATGCCCTTGCTTGGTGCCACCATGGACGGGCCCGGCCTGCCGACGCCGCTGTGCGAGGCGCTGCTCGAAAGCCGCCAGCGCTGGCAGGATCTGGTGCTGATGAGCGCCGATCTCGCCTTCGAGACCGATCCGTGGGGCCGCATCGTCTTCATCGCGCCGGACCCGGTGCTCGGCTGGCCGGCCGGCGCCCTGCTCGGCAAGCCGGCGCAGACCCTGCTCGCCACCCCGGTCGCCGAGGGCGGGTTCGATCCGTTCCGCCCCGGCCTGCGCACCCGCCACCGCCGCATCTGGCTGCGCCGGGGCGATGGCAGCTCCGTCTGCCTCTGCCTCAACACCTCCCCGATGCTGGATGCTTCCGGCGGCGTGCTCGGCAGCCGTGGCCTCGGCATGGACATCACCGAGGACGACGCCTTCAACGCCCGCATCGCCGCCGGGCTGCGCCGGGCCGAGCTGGTTGACCACATTCTCTACAGCGTCCGCCAGGAAGTGCTCGCCCCGCGCATGATCCAGGCCGCGCTCGCCGCCCTCCTGCGCGCGCTCGGCGCGGAGAGCGCCGCCGTGATCGAGACCCCGCTGGACCGGCCGGCGCCGGAGGGGATCATCCGCCACATCTCCGGGGCCGAAGCGCCGATGGCGGTGAGCGCCGGGCTCGGCATGATCGCCACGGGCGAGACGCCCGTCGGTGCCACCCTGGCGCTCGATGGCCGCCCGGTCGTGGCCTGCAGCTGCGATACCCGCCTCGACCATGGCGCCGCCCTGGTGGTCTGGCGCCCTCCCGGAGGGCGCAGCTTCGACCCCGACGAGCAGGCGCTGCTCGCGGCCGCCGCCGGCATCGTCCACATGGCGCTCGATCACGAATCCGTGCAGCGGGAAATGGTCCGCCAGGCCCGCACGGACCCGCTCACCGGGCTCTACAACCGCCGCGCCTTCCTCGAGGAGCTGGACCGCCGCGTCGAGCGGCTGGAGCAGGAGAATCTGCCCGGCACGCTGATGTTCGTCGATCTCGATAATTTCAAGGCGCTGAACGATCGCCTCGGCCACGAGGCCGGGGACGAGGCGCTGCGCGGCGTCACCGCGCTGCTGCGCGCCACCTTCCGCCCCACCGACCTGCTCGCCCGCTTGGGCGGCGACGAATTCGCCATCTGGCTCGACGGCGCCGACGAACTCGCCGCCGCCGAGCGGGCCGAGATGCTGCGCCAGCGCGGCCCCCGCACACTGGCCGAGATCGCCGACGGCACGCCGGAGGACCTCACCCTCTCCATCGGCATCGCCACCCACTGGCCGGGGGTGGCCGAAGACATCGACAGCCTCATGCACCGCGCCGACCAGACCATGTACGAAGTGAAGCGCAGCGGCCGCGGCCACTGGCGGGTCGCGCGCAGCGGCCGCGGCGGATAGCGCTCGCCGTGGGCACCCTCGCCCCGCCGCCGGCCAGCCAGCGCGCGGCCCGCATCGAGGCCGCGCTCGGCCAGGTGCTGCAGAACGGCACCGAAGGCGCGCGCGTGCGCCTCGCCTCCGCCGTCGAGACGCCGGCCGAGGTCCTCGGCGTCCTCGCCGCGGACCCCTCCGTCACCGTGCGTGCCGCCGTTTCGATGAACCCGGCGACGCCGCCGGCCGCCGACCGGGTCCTCGCCGAGGACGCCGACGGGCGGGTGCGGCTGCTGCTCGGCCGCAAGCTCGCCGCCCTCGCCCCGAATCTCGCCAGCGACGAGCTCGACCGAGCCGGGCAGCAGGCGCTCGGCACGCTCATGCATCTGGTCGAGGACGCGCAGCTGCGCGTCCGCGCCGCCATCGCCGATGTGGTCAAGGAGATGCCGCAGGCGCCGCGCGAACTCATCCTCAGCCTCGCGCGCGATTCCGCCATGCCGGTCAGCGAACCGATCCTGCGGCTCTCGCCCCTGCTCACCGACGCCGACCTGCTCGCCATCCTCGCCGCCCCGCCCCACGCCGCCGCCACCACCGCCATCGCCCGGCGCGCCAGCCTCTCGGAGTCGGTGTGCGAGCAGATCGCCCGCACCGCCGACACCGCCGCCATCGGCGCCATGCTGGCCAACCCGTGCGCGACCATCCGCGAGGCGACGCTCGACGCCCTCATCGCCCAGGCGGGCGAGCATGGCGAATGGCACGAGCCGCTGGTGCACCGCCCCAATCTCTCGGCCACCGCCGTGCACGCGCTGACGCGAATCGTCAGCACCCGGCTGCTGCAGGTTCTGGCCGAACGCGCCGACCTCGACCCCGGAACGGCCGCCGATCTCAAGCGCCGGGTCGCCGCGCGCCTCGACCCCACGCCAGCGCCCGCGGAAGCCGACGCCGAACACGCGCTGCGCCAGGCCCAGGCACTGCACCACGACGGCGGCCTCAACGAAGCCGCCCTGATGCGCGCGGTGGAAGGCGGCGACGCCACCTACGCCACCGCCCTGCTCGCCGTCGCCGCCCGCGTGCCGCAAGCCGCCGTGAACCGCGCCGCCGGCCTGCGCAACGGCAAGGGCCTCGTCAGCCTGATCTGGCAGGCCGGCTTCACCATGCGCTGCGCCGCCGGCGTGCAATCCCTCCTCGGCCGCATCCCGCCCAGCCAACTCCTCGCCCCCAGTCCCTCCGGCGGCTTCCCCCTCGCCCCGGAAGACATGCGCTGGCAACTGGATTTCCTGGCGCGCATCAGCCACTGAGGCGGGAAGGCGCCGGGGCCGGGGAGGCTTGGCGGGCCGCCTTGACCGGTTCCGCTGCCGGTGGGCAACATGCCCGTATGCAACCTTCGGTCGCGATCATCGGTGCTGGCTGGTATGGCTGCCATATCGGCACCTCGCTCCGCGGACTCGGTTTCGACGTCACCGTGTTCGAGCAGCATGACCGCGCCTTGCACGAAGCTTCGGGCAACAACCAGTTCCGCCTGCATCTCGGCTTCCACTATCCGCGCCATCACGCGACCCGCATTCAGTCGCGCGACGGGTTCAACCGCTTTATCGAGCGTTATCCCCGCCTGTCGCGTGAGGTCCGGTCGAACATCTATGCCGTGCCGTCCGAGGATTCGCTGATCGACTTCCTCACCTACCGGCTGATCATGACTTCGTCGGGGATCGAGTTCCAGGAAACGCGCTCCCCGGACGTGCCACTCGCGCACATCGATGGCGCGCTGCTCGTGGGCGAGCGCGTGCTCCTGATCGAAACCGCCCGGCGCTATTTCGCCGACCGGCTGGGCGCCGCGCTGCGCCTCGGCTGCCGTGCCGAGCATGTCGTGGAGGAGCCTGGCGGCGTCCGCGTCAACGGCGAGCGCTTCGACGTGCTCGTGGACGCGACCTGGGGCCATTTCTCCCGCCCGTTATTGCCGGTGATCTATGAGCCGACGGTGCTGTTCTACTACGAGTTGCCGGCCGACTTTCCGGCCGTGACGCTCGTCGACGGCCCGCTCTGCTCGGTCTATCCGACCGAAACGCCCGGGCTCTACACGCTCTCCAGCGTGCCGCACACGCCGCTCGGGCAGTTCGCTACCGCCGCCGAGGCGCGCGCGGCGCGCGACGCCGCCGACACCGCAACCTTGGCCTTGAAAAGCGCCGCAATGGAGGCGCAGATCGGCAAGTACCTCCCAGGCTTCCGCGACGCCGCGCGGCCGGTCGGGGTGCAACTCGCCATCAAGACCAAGCCGATCGGGCGGAGCGACGACCGCAGTTGCACCGTCAGTCGCCGTGGTCGCGTCTTTTCGGTGATGTCGGGCAAGATCGATACGATCTTCTTTGCCGTCGAGCGCATCCTCGCGGTCCTGGAGTCCGGCGCGGATCTCGCCGAATCATGACCCATGGCAGCGCGCTGATCGGCCATACCGGGTTCGTCGGCAGCAATCTCGACCGGCAGATGCGGTTTCAGCACCGCTTCCGATCGACCGATATCGAGACAATCGCCGGGAAGTGCTTCGATCTCGTCATCTGCGCCGGCGTCTCCGCGGTCAAATGGCTTGCCAACCAGGATCCGGAGCGCGATCGCGCCGGAATCGCGCGCCTCATCGGTCCACTGCAGCGCGTGCAGGCCGAACGGTTCGTGCTGATCTCGACCGTCGACGTCTATCCCGATCCGCACGCGGTGGACGAGGCCAGCGCGATCGACGCCGAGCGACTCGCGCCCTATGGCCGCCATCGCTACGAGCTGGAACAGTTCGTCACCGCGCACTTCCCGCGCGTCCTCATCCTCCGCCTGCCCGGGCTGTTCGGCCCCGGGCTCAAGAAGAACGTCATTTTCGATCTTCTGCACGGCAATCGACTCGAAGAGATCAATCCCGCCTCTGCGTTCCAGTACTACCCGCTCGCCCGCCTCGCCCGCGACATCGAGGCCGGCCTCACCGCCAACCTCGACCTTGCCAACCTCGCGACCGAACCGCTGCCGACCGCGCAAATCCACGCCGCCCTGTTCGCCGGCGCCACGATCGGCGCCAATGCGGATCCGTCGCTGAGCTACGACATGCGCACGCGCCACGCGGAGGCTTTCGGCGGCTCCGGCGCGTATGTGATGACGGCGGCGGACGTGCTGACCGCGCTCGATGGCTTCGTCGCCGAGACGCGGCATGGCTGATCCGCCTCTTGCCATCTCCAACCTCGCCTGGACGAGCGCGGGCGAGGCCGAGATTCTCCCCCGACTTGTGCAATGGGGGGCAGAGGGTGTGGAGGTTGCGCCCGGGCGGCTCGGCGCCTGGGACACGCTCGAGCCCGCCCGCCTCCACGCATATCGGAACCTGCTCACAGCGAACGGCCTCGTTGCAAGCTCGCTCCAGGCCGTGTTCTATGGCCGCGAGGACATCGCCCTGCTGCATGAGGAAGCGCGGTTCAACGCCATGTGCGAACACATGAAGCAGGTGGCGGAGATCGCGTCCGCGCTCGACGCGCGCAGGATCGTGTTCGGTGCCCCGCGCCAGCGCCGGCGCGGCACCCTGGAGCCGGCCGCGGCGATGGCACTCGCCACTGAGCGCCTGGCCCGGCTCGGCGCCATCGCCGCCGACGCCGGCGCGTGCCTCGGCATCGAGCCCGTTCCCGCCGTGTATGGTGGTGACTTCCTCGAAACCGCCGAAGAGGTGATCGACCTTGTCCGCCGCATCGGCCAGCCCGGCGTGCGCGTGCATCTCGACACCGCCTGCGTCACGCTCGGCGGCGGGGACATCGGGCGCGCCATCGCCGCAGCCGGCGCCGACCTCGCGCATTTCCATCTCGCCGAGCGCGATCTCGGCGATTTCGCCGCCCCGCGGATGCCGCACGCACGCGCCTTCGCCGCCCTCGCTGCCGCCGGCTATGAGGGATGGACGGCGATCGAAATGCTCGGCACGGGCACGGACGATGCGCACCGCGTCCGCACCGCGCTCGCTGCCGCCATCGCCGCTCGGACCGCCGCAGGAGCGCAGCCATGAGTGAAACGATGACCGGGCCGCCTGCGCAGATCCGCGGCGAAGTGGTTGCCACGCCGGAGGGGTTCTGCCTGCGCGATGGCGAGGGCGAACTGCGGCCGATCCGGCTCGGCGGCGTACCGGTACGCGAATTTCTCCCCGGCTGGGCACCGTTGTTCGTCTATTCCGCGTTTCCAGGACTGCATCTGCTGGAATTGCAGCACGAGAGTGGGCAGCGCGCGACCTGGTTCCTCGATGACCGGCTGGAGCGGTTGGGCGATGCGGTGAAGGATTTGCCCCCCCGCACCAGGCCCGGCTGCTCGAAGCCGCGGCCGAACTTCGGGCGGATCTCTGGACGCAGCTGATGCTCGCCGCGCGCCCGGCGCTGAGCCCGGCGACGCGCGCCTTCTTCCACGTCAACGAACCGATCCGCGATCAGATTCTCGCCGCCCTGCAGCAGGCGCACCCCGCTGAACCGACAGTGATCGACCTCGCCGCCCACGCCGAGCCGACCTTTTCCTGTTCGTGGAACGGCGGCGAGGCGGTGCTACGACGCGAGCATCTCGAAGCGCTGTTCGCCGCCCCGATCAAGGACCGCTTCATCGACGCATGCGCCACGGGCCGCCTCACCTGGCCCTCGCCGGTGGACGGCGCGCCGATGCGCCTTTTGGGCGGGCTCTTTCTCGATGATTTCCGCTTTGCCTACCGGATGCTCGACGAGGCGAGCGGGCTCGTGGTGGTGCCCATCGTCACCGAGCATTTGTCCTGCACCATCGCGCTGTTCCTGCCGCAGGCCTGCCTCGTCTTCACCCCCTCGGGCTTCGCGACACACCTGCTCGGCCATCATTTCCGCGGCGTGGCGGAAAGGCTGGAGCAGCATCTCGGCCGCCACGCCCTGCTGCTCGAGCGCTATTTCAGGCTGGAGAACTTCTCCTTCGTCTCTGTTCTCCGCGAGCGGCCTGGCCTTCATCTCGGCCATCAACTGTGGAACGAGCTCGGCGCTATCGAGTCCATTGTCGACGCCCTGGCGCCGGGAAATCTGCCGCACTTCCTTGTCCCAACCGCGCCGGAGGGCACCGAGATCTACGGTCCACTGGACACGCTCTACCCGGAACTCGTCGGCCGCGTCGTCCGCTCCGAGCTTGGCGTGCGCGGGCTCATTCCGGACGCCTACGCGCGCGGCTACTGCGTCACCCGGCTCACCGGCGAGATGGTGCCCGCGAGACTCCGCGAGCGGATCGGCCGCTTCGCCGCCAGCAGCCCGTCCGGGCGCGCCGTAGCGGCGGCGGCGGCCGATTCGGGCGAGCTTCCGATCATCATGATCGGCCTGCGCGTGGAGAACCGCACGCATGTCGATCTGCCGGGTTTCCTCAAAGCGCTAATCGAGCGCCTCATGCAGCGCACCGGTCCGGCCGTTTTCGTGATCGACGGCCATAATCGCCGCCTGCCCGGCGATGCCGAAAGCTCCCTCGAGAGCCACTGGGAACACGTCGCAATCCGCCGGCCGCAGGATGTCGAGCACGAGATCGTCACCGAACTGTCGGGCCATTTCGCCGGCTCCGAGGCCCGGATTGTCTCGACGATCGGCGCCAACATCCAGGAAAGCATTTCCTGGTGCCGCCTGAGCCGTGTCTTCATCGCCATCTGGGGCGCCGGGTTGGCGAAATACCGCTGGGTCGGGAACCTTCCCGGATTCGTCCTCTCCAGCGCCTGGAACCTGCAGCATCGCGCCGACCTGCACATATACGATTTGCCGCAATACATGGATGATCCGACCGAGGTCGCCTTCGTCGCGCCGGACATTATCACCGATCGCGCGGACGAGCGGCCGCTCGTCGTCGTCGGCGAAAACCTGCAGCCTTCCTATGCCAATTTCGACGTGAACGTCGAAGCTCTTTGGCCGCAACTCGCGGAGTTCCTGCAGCGCCACGCGCTTTGAGGTTAATCCGGGATCCGGCCACCGCGTTGGCCTCATGCCGGCGCCGCCGTCGGCGCCGCCCCGGTCACGAAAGGGCTCGCCTCGCCTCTGCCGACCCGGAAGCTGCGCGACGTAGCGCCGCTCCCGCCAACGGAGCCGCCGTTCCGAACTATTGGATAAAATCAGGCGAAAGAGTCCGCTCGGTTTGGCAGGTGCCCGCCAGTCTGGCCGGGGGAAGCGGGCACCAAGCGTCAGATTCTATCCACTAGCCTGCGGCTTGCGGATGCGGCATTTATTGCCGCCATATTCGAACGGAACGAGCCCCTGCGCTGCGAAGAAATCATCGTAGGCGCGCCGGACGTCTGGCCAACTACCCCCGGTATCATAGTCGTCCCCGATCAAGACCCCGCCCGGACGCAGCAAGCTCCACCAGGCACGGATATCCGCCGATACTGCTTCGTAGGCGTGGCTGCCGTCGATATGTACGAGGTCCAGCGCGATACCGAACGCGCGCAATACGTGCACCGCATTTAGTGAGTCCAGCGGCAATGGAACGACAAAATCCTGCAATTCAGACTTGATCACGTTGGTCATGAATGTGCGCATTAAGGTCGGATACCCGCGTTCGAACTTCAGGTGCTCGAACCACATATCGTTTTCCCAATGATCCCAGGAACCGAGCCACGTATCGACGGCTATGACGACGGCATCGAGATCAAGGCTTTTCAACGTACTGGCCATTGTCAATGTCGATCCACCCTTCCAGACGCCCATCTCCGCGACGATGCGCGGTCTTATTTCCCCGATTGTGTCCGTGAGAAACGGGTGCACACTTCCCCAGCCCTGCGTGTCCATTTCGTAGCGCTCAGCGGGAAACCCCTCGAACGGGTCTTGCCCCCGCCAAAGGCGCCTTATCACGTCTCCGCGAACCACCGGCGGACGAACGATCCCAACACTTCTTAACGCGGCAAGCACCTCCGGAACGTAGCGCACCGCCGATTCATCCCGCCATGTGCAAGTTGCATCAAAATTCCTAAATTCGCCTATTTTTCTATCTGGAATATCATGATAACCTCTTGAAATTTTCTGCTCCCAGTGCGCCTCTGATTTAATCCAATAATGATTTACTCTTGCTACCGTATAGTTCGGCTCCATGGCAGCAAGACCGGGGACCTCCCATTGCACATCATGACCATCTGTATCGACGGTTCTATTCGTCACCTGGAAATAATGCGGATTCCCGCGGTCCACGACGTGACTCGGCCGCACGAATGACTTCACATGTCTGTTGATTCCTTGAGATGGCTCTGACAAATATATAAAACTCTCTATTGTCAGTCCATTTGGAAAATTCTTGTATCCAGACGATCCGAAAGTGGCCCAATTTAGGCATATCTGACTAACGTCGTCGCCGAAATTCCCAAGGAACGCTAATCTATTGTCAACACTATGAAAATGCTTTTCGAAATAAAATTCGTCGCTATCGATGAAAAGAATCCAATCAAATACTTCTCCGAATTTCTCAATGCAATCCATATATGCATCTATCTGATATGTTGGATTTACATTATCCCATTCTATAATTTCAATATTATTCTTTTTTTGGAATTCGCACGCTATAGAAAATGTTTTGTCATTCGACATATTGTCATATAAAATTATACAATCAAACCCCATACAGAAATGAAACGCGATCCACTCGGCAATGTCTCTTTCCTCGTTCTTAACAATGCAGCAGACCGCCTTCTTCATAAGAACTCGTACCCTCCCTTGCGACTCGTGCCGCCTTTAACCGAACCTTTAGGCGCCCCCCTCGACCCGAGAGCGCCCGCATCATCCCGCCATTCGGCGAGGCGGTCTAGGTCGCCAGGTCGCCCTAGCTCACAACAAGTACAGTATCAGATCTCGCGCGTGCGCGCCGCAGTTGGCGCTTCGGGGCAGACGGCGTCGTATCCGCTGTTACGGATGCCACCACCATCGGCGCGAACCGCACCTCCGCCGTCGGCGCCGCCGTGTAGGTCGCCGCCAATTCCCGATAAATCCCGCTCTCGCGCGAGAACTGTGCGTTGTAGAACGGATCGAACGGCAGCGCGTCGCCCCAGCGCTGTCGCATCACCTCGTTCTCGTACATGAAGCGCGCCAGCGTGCCTTCCTTCAGATCGTCGCCACGGCTCATGCTCTCGCGATGCTCGGCCACCACGTCCGGGGTCCACAGCACGTGCCAGCCCTCCCGGCGGAGCTTGAGGCAGAGATCGACATCGTTGAACGCCACCGGCAGCTCCGCTGCATCGAACCCGCCCACGGCGCGGAATGCCTCCGCCCGCACCAGCATGCAAGCGGCGGTAACGGCGGAAAGCTCCTGCGCGCAGATGGCGCGGGCAACATAGCCGGGCGCGCTGCCGGGCAGGCCGCGATGGATATGGTCCGCGATGCCACCGACGCCGAGCACCACGCCGGCGTGCTGCACGCTGCCATCCGGGTACAGCAGCTTGGCGCCGACCGCGCCGACGCGGGCATCCGCCCGTGCCTCATCGGCGAGCACGCGCAGCCAGTCCGGCTGCGAGACGATGACATCGTTGTTGAGGAACAGCAGGAACGGTGCCGCCGTCTTCGCCACCGCGAGATTGTTCAGCCGCGAATAGTTGAACGGCTCCTCAACGCGCAGCACCCGCACGCGCGGATCATTGGCGATGGCAGCGCAGAACTCCTGCGCCTCGGGGGACTCGGACCAGTTGTCCACCAGCAAAATCTCGTAGTCCACGCCCTCGGTGACGGCGAGGATGCGCTCGACGCAGAGCCGCGTGATGTCGATATGATCCTTGAAGGGAATGATGATCGTCACGCGCGGCCTCTCGGGGAACTGCCAGCGGACGCGGAAGATCGTCTGCCCGTCCAGCGGTTCGGCCTTGGCCGCGAGTTTCCGGCGCTTGAGATGCGCCGTGACGGCCCGCGCGCCAGCCGCCGCCGCCGCCGGCTTCGCGGTTCTTGCGGTCGCGGTGGAATTCGCGCTCTTGCGCCAATGATAGAGCACCTCTGGTACATGATGGATCTGAGCCGGCTCCAGCCGTTCGGTCAGGCGGAGCAGGAAATCATGGTCCTGCGCCCCATCCATCGCCGCATCGAGCGGCCCCGCCGCGGCTATTGCGTCCCGCGCCACCAGGACCAGGTGGCAGATGTAGTTGATGGACCGCAGCAGGCGCGGATTCCAGTCCGGCTTCAGATGCGGCTCGGAGAGCCGGCCGGCGGCGTCGATCTTGTCCTCGTCCGAATAGAGCAGCTTTGCCCCGGTGCGCCGCGCCGCGCGCACGAGAATCTCCAGCGCGGCCGGTTCGAGCACGTCGTCATGGTCGAAGAAGGCGACGTAGTCCCCGCGCGCCTCGGCGAGGGCGCGGTTCGTCGCCCGGCTGATGCCGCCGTTCTGGCGCTGGACGAAGGGGCGGACGCGCGCATCGGCCCGCGCCAGCCCGGCGATTGCGGCGGTGAGGTCGGCGTCCCCGCTGGCATCGTCCACCAGCAGCAATTCCCAGTTGGCGTAGGTCTGCGCCCGCACCGAATCGACGGCGGCGAGGAAGTCGGCCACGCGCGGGCGGTAGACTGGGCAAACGACGCTGACAAGCGGCGCATCCGCCAGCGCGTCCTCGCCATAGCGGGCGATCGCCCGGGCGCGCGCATGCGGCAGCGCGCGTTCGGCCCAGGCCGCATAGTCCGAAAGCATGAAGCGCTCGGCGGGGCGGATCGATTTCAGTTCCTGGCGCAGCTTCCATGCCAGCCGGAACAGCTCGTCGCTCTGGTCGAGCAGCGCGTTCACCCTCGCCAGCGTCGCCGGCGGCGGCAGTTCGATATCAACCGGGCTGCTCAGCAGTTCCTGGTGCTCCGGCAGCGCGAAGAAGGAGAGCGTCATCCGCGCGCGGTGGCGCAACGGCTCCGGCACACTGAAGGCAAAGCCACAGGCGGGATCGACACCGAGCGCCTCGCCCACGTCGGGGCGGAACTGGTCGGCGGTGATCTGCACGAGTGGCCGCCCTTCGCAGGTGACGAGGATCGGCACGCCGCCGGCGCGGGTTCCGCTGCGCTCATAGGTGCGCAACGCCCAGCCCTGGATCAGCCCATCCACCAGCCCGTCGACGACGCCCTCGATCCTGGTCGGGTTGCGCAGGCAGAAATGCCATTCCGAAACCCCGGTCCCGGCGCGGCCCGGCAGCATCGCCGGTTCCCCGGTCAGCATGCGCAGCGCCAGCACGTGGCGCATGCCGTCCTGGAACCGCTCGGGGATGCGGTAGAAGAACCCCACCTTCGCCACGCCCAGCCGCCGCGCCGCCACGTCCTGGCGCAGCAGGTCGCAGACCAGCGTGTCCACCAGGTGCCCGTCGATCATCACCCGCAGTGTCGCCGGAGCCGTCGCGTTGGCCGGGTCCACCGCCCAGCCCTCGATGACGTCCTCCTCCATCCGGTCGATGAACCCGACCACGGCGGGCGTTGCCGGCGGCTCTGGCGCCTTCGCGCGGTGGGCGTGCACAGGCCTTTCGGCGCGAGATTCGGTGCGGGTTTTCGCCATGAAGCCTCTGTCCGTCGGGCCGCGGCCGCCCGCAACCGCACTGGTATGCAGGCTAGGCGCCAACAGCCTCGCAGGCAACCCGTGCGGGAGGAAACGGCGCGCGGAATTTACTTGCAATGACGCAATGAGTGCCGTGTACTATTGCCCTCGTGAGACGATTGCGAGGGAAAAACGCATGCCCCGGACCGCGGCGCTCGTCGCCTGTGCCATCCTCCCCCTGCTCGGCGCCTGCCAGACCCAGGAGCAGACCGGCGGCCTGCTCGGTGCCGGCGGTGGCGCGCTCATCGGCAGCCTCGCCGGCGGCGCCATCGGCCACGGCACCGGCGCGCTCATCGGCGGCGCCCTTGGCGCGGCCGGCGGATATTTCGTCGGCAGCTCGATCGGCCGCCAGCTCGACGAGCGCGACCGCGCCCGGGCCCAGGCCGCCACCCAGCGCCTGCTCAACGAGCCGGTGCAATATCCGCCGGCGCAGACCGCCGCCGCCACGCCGCCGAAGCCGCGCGTGAAGACCACCACCGCCTCCTGGTCCTCGGACCACAACCAGGGTGTCCACGGCAACGCCACCCTGGTCGATGCGCAGCAGACCGCCGGCGGCGAGTGCCGCACGGTGCGCGAGGTCGCCTATGTCGGCGGCCAGGAAACCACCCAGAACACCCGCTATTGCCGCGGCGCCGACCGCGAATGGGTGGCGCAATCGTGAGACTCGGTGCAATCGTGAGATCAGGCCCATGAAGCCGGCGCTGGCCATCGCCGCCGCTCTGCTGCTCGCCGCCGCCGCGCCGGTGGACGAGCCGCTGATCATCGAGAACGGCGTCCGCGTCGCCCCCGCGCCTCAGCCCGCGCCCGTCGCGCCGCAGATCAGCACAGCGCCGGCCCGCCCGGCGCCGCCGCCCGCCGAGACGCCGGTGCCGCAGCCGAGTGCCGCGGCTGCCCCCGGCCATCAGCCGACCCCAGCCGAACTCTGCGCCAAGGGCCGGCTGTTCTTCTGCGACCAGCTGAATTTCGCCGTCCACCGCGCCGGCCGCCGGCGCAGCCTGGTGCTGCAGGGCGGCATTGGCGCCGGCGATACCGAGCGGTTCCGCGAGGCGATGGAGCAGGCCGGCCCGATCGACGAGATCATGCTCGATTCCCCCGGCGGCGTGCTGGAGGAGGGGCTGGCGATCGGCCGCATCGTGCGGGCGCGGAAACTGACCACCCACGTGCCCAACGGCTTCGCCTGCATCAGCGCCTGCAACTTCGTCTTCATGGGTGGCGTCGTGCGCTATGTCGATCCCGGCGGCGTCTTCATGGTGCACATGTTCACCGCCTCCGGCTCGGAGGATTTCATCAACGACATCGCCAGCGAGACGCGCGAGAAGGGCCTGCCCTCCACGGTACGCGCGATCGAGCAGGAAGCGGCCGAGACGGCGGCCAAGGTGGCAAGGTTCCTGGTCGAGATGTCGGTCTCGCTGCGCTTCCTCACCGAGTTCGCCGCCATCCCCAATTCCAGCCCGCGGCGGCTGAACGCCGACGAGTTGCGCCAGTACAACCTCGTCAACACCGATTGACCACGGCGGCGCGGCGGGCAAGGTTGCGCCGCCATGCACACCGTCCATACGCTCGCCGCGCTGCGCGACGCCCTGGCCGCGCGCCCCGCGCCCATGTTCGTGCCCACCATGGGCAGCCTGCACGACGGCCACATGGCCCTCCTCGCCCGCGCCCGCGCGCTGGCCGACGGCGTCCCTGGCGGTGTTCCAGTGGTGGCGAGCATTTTCGTCAACCGGCTGCAGTTCGGCCCGCGCGAGGATTTCGACCGCTATCCCCGCGGCCTGGCGCGCGACGCCGCGCTCCTGGAAGCGGGCGGGTGCGATCTGCTGTTCGCCCCGGACGAGACGGCGATGTATCCCGCGCCGCAGACCTTCCGCATCCGCCCCGACCCCGACCTCGCCGGCCTGCTGGAGGGTGCGGAACGCCCGGGCCATTTCGAGGGCATGGCGACGGTGGTGATGAAGCTGTTCCAGATGGTCCAGCCGCGCGCGGCGATGTTCGGCAAGAAGGACTATCAGCAACTGCTCATCGTCCGCCGCATGGTGGCAGAGTTCGCCATGCCGGTCGCGATCGAGCCGGTGGAGACGGTGCGCGAGCCGGACGGGCTGGCGATGTCCTCGCGCAACGTCAATCTCGCCGCCGCCGAGCGGGCCGAGGCGCCGCGGCTGCACGCGACGCTGCGCTGGCTCGCGGAGCGGGCCGAGGCCGCCGCCGACCCGGCCCGCCTCGCCGCGCTTGAAGCGGAGGCGATGCGCCGGCTCGGCGACCGTGGCTGGGCCCCTGGCTACGTCACCCTGCGCCGCCGCGCCGACCTTCGCTCGGCGGGCCTGGACGACGCGCCGGGCAGTCTCGTCGCCCTCGGCGCCGCGCGTCTCGGCCGCGTGCGGCTGATCGACAATCTGGAATGCTGAGCGCCGGTTGAGCCTGGCGGGGCGCCGACCTATCCTCGCCGCTCGATCGGGAGGAAACCCATGACCGAGACATCGATCCGCCCCCTGCGCGGCCAGGACGAACTGCGCCGGCTGCTGCACCCGGCCAGCATCGCCGTCGTCGGCGCCTCGGCCCGCGCCGGCGCCTTCGGCGAGCGCGTCGCGGCGAATCTCGGCCGCTTCGCCGGACGCGTGCATCTCGTCAATCCGCGCGCCGAGCGCATCGGCGACCGGCCCTGCTACCCCTCGGTCGGCGCCCTGCCTGAGGTGCCGGACTGCGTCGTCATCGCCACCCCGCGCGAGGCGGTGGAGGCGGTGATCAGCGAGTGCGCCGCCGCGGGCGCCGGCGGGGCGGTGGTGTTCGCCTCCGGCTACAGCGAGACGGCGCGTCCCGAGCACGTCGCCGCCCAGCGCCGGCTGGCCGCCATCGCGCGCGAAACCGGGCTGCCCATCGTTGGGCCGAACTGCCTCGGCATCGTCAACTATGCCGCCAGCGCGTGGATGACCTTCTTCACGCCGCCGCCGCAGGCGAGCATCCGCCCGGCCTCGATCGGCGTCGTCAGCCAGTCCGGCGCGCTCGGCTTCGCCATGGCGCAGGCGGTGGAGCACGGCGCCTCGGTCTGCCACCTGCTCACCTCGGGCAATTCCTGCGACGTGGACATGGCCGACTATGTCGCCTACCTCGCCGCCGAGCCGGCCTGCAAGGCGATCGCCTGCATGTTCGAAGGCATGGCCGAGCCCGCGCGGCTGATCGCGGCGGTAGAGCGCGCCAGCGAGGCGGGCCGGCGGGTGGTGATCTGCAAGATCGCCACCGGCGCCAGCGGAGCGGCGGCGGCACTCTCCCACACCGGCTCGCTCGCCGGCTCGGACGCCGCCTGGCGCGCTGCCTTCGCCCGCGCCGGCGCGGTGGTGGTGGAGGATTTCGAGGCGGTGATGGAAGCCGCCGCCTTCTTCGCCAAGGCGCCGCCACCCCGGGCCGGAGGCATCGCCGTGCTCGCCACCTCCGGCGGGGCTGCGATCATGGCCGCCGACAAGGCCGACAAATACGCCGTCCCTTTGCCGCAGCCGGCGGCGGCGACGCGCGCGGTGCTGGAATCGCGCATTCCCGAATACGGCTCGGCACGCAACCCGTGCGATGTCACGGCGCAGGTGCTCACCGACCCGGACAGTCTCGGCGCCTGCGCCGGCGCCCTTCTGGACGACCCCGCCTACGCCGCGCTGCTGGTGCCGCAGGTTTTCGCCTCCGAGCGCGTGCCGATGCGCGTCGCCCAACTCTCCGCCCTGGCCGAGCGAGCCGGCAAATTGGTCTGCCATGTCTGGGTCAATGAGTTCCTCGAAGGTCCTGGCGCGCGCGAGGCGGAGCAGGCGCCGCATACGGCGCTGTTCCGCTCGATGGACCGCTGTTTTGCCACCCTCGCCGCCTGGCTGCGCCCGGTTCCGCCGAGGACGACGCTCGGCCGCAGCGCCCCGCCGGACGCGGCGGCGCGCGTCGGCGCCGCGCTGCGCGCCGCGGCCGGGCGCACGCTCGGCGAGCGGGAGGCGAAATCCCTGCTCGCGCTCTACGGCGTGCCGGTGACCGACGAGCGGCTCTGCGCCAGCGCCGAGGAGGCCGTCGCCGCCGCCGCTGCGTTCGGCACCGCGGTGGCGCTGAAGGTGGAATCGCCGGACCTGCCGCACAAGACCGAGGCTGGCGTCATCCGCCTCGGCCTCGCCGGGGCGCAGGCGGTGCGCGAGGCCTATGCGGCGGTGATGGCGAACGCGGCCCGCGCCGGCGCCCGCGTCGAGGGCGTGCTGGTGCAGCCGATGGCGCCGGCCGGCGTCGAGATCATGGTCGGCGCCCGCATCGACCCGCTGTTCGGCCCGCTCATCCTGGTCGGGCTCGGCGGCGTGCTGGTGGAGGTGCTGAAGGACACCGCCGTCGATCTCGCCCCGGTGGCGCCGGCGCAGGCGCTGGCGATGCTGGAGCGGCTGAAGGGCCGCGCCCTGCTCGACGGGTTCCGCGGCGCGCCGGCGGTGGACCGCGCGCGGCTCGCCGACGTAATCTGCCGCCTGTCCGAGTTCGCCGCCGACCAGGCGGCGCTGATTCGGGAGCTGGACGTCAATCCGCTGATCTGCGCCGGGGCAACGATCGTCGCGGTGGATGCGCTGATCGCCACGGTTGGAGAGGAAGCCGCGTGACCCGACGCTGGATGAGGCCGGCCCGCCGGGCCGGCGCCGCAACCGCCCTGCTGCTGCTGCTCGGCGGCGCCGACGCTCCGTCCGGGGCCTGGCCCGGGGCGTGGATCGTCCCCGATATCGATGCCCTGCCCCACGATGTCTGGGGCGAGACGGTGCGCCATGGCCGCGATCTGGTCGCCCAGACCTACGCCCTGGTCGGGCCCGAGGTCGCCGACCCGGCGAAGCGTTACGCCGGCAACAATCTCGCCTGCCAGAACTGCCATCTCGGTGCCGGCACGCGCAAATACGGCATTCCCTATGTCGGCGTCTTCGCCGCCTATCCGAGCTACCGCATCCGCTCCGGGCGCGTCGGCACGCTGGCGGACCGCGTCAATGGCTGCATGACGCGCAGCCTCAACGGCAAGCCGCTGCCGCCGGACGGGCCGGAGATGACGGCGATCATCGCCTACATCAAGTTCCTCTCCACCGGCCGGGAGATCGGCGCGCCGACCGAGGGACGCGGCCCGGGACGAATGGCGGAGCTGAGCCGGCCGGCGGACCCGGCGCGCGGCAAACAGGTCTTCGGCCAGATCTGCGCCGCCTGCCACGGCGCCGAGGGCCAGGGCCAGCGCAACGGCACGGCCGGCGACGCGCGCGGCTACGCCGTGCCGCCGGTCTGGGGCCCGGACAGCTTCAACGACGGGGCGGGAATGACCCGGCTGATCACCGCCGCCAACTTCATCCATAACAACATGCCGAACGGCACCACCTGGGAAGCGCCGAGCCTGCCGGCGGAGGATGCCTGGGACGTCGCCGCCTTCATCGATTCCCAGCCGCGCCCGCACCGGTCGGGGCTGGAGAAGGATTTCCCCAACCGGCTGGAGAAGCTGGTGGACGCGCCGTTCGGCCCCTACGCCGACGAATTCCCCGAAAGCCAGCACAAATACGGCCCGTTCGCGCCGATCCGCGCGGCGATCAACACGCTGCGTCAGGCCGAGCAGACCGCGCGCGCCAAGGCCAGCGCGCCGAACCACGGCGCGGCGCCCGCCAAGCCCTGATCGGGCGCAGGGAACGCGCCGCTCAGCCCGCCGGGCGCACCGGCACGGGCGCGGCTGCGTCCGCTTCGCCGGCGAGCGTCGCGGCGAGGCGGGTGCGGTCCAGGGCGCCCTCCCAGCGTGCCACCACGACCGTGGCGACGCCGTTGCCGATGAGGTTGGTCAGCGCCCGCGCCTCGGACATGAAGCGGTCGACACCGAGAATGAGCGCGATGCTCGCCACCGGCACGGTGCCGACGGAGGCGAGCGTCGCCGCCAGCACGATGAAGCCGCTGCCGGTGACCCCTGCCGCGCCCTTCGAGGTCAGCAGCAGCACGCCGATCAGGCCGAGCTGCTGGCCGAGGCCGAGATGCGTGCCCGTCGCCTGCGCCAGAAACAGCGCGGCCATGGTGAGATAGATGCAGGTGCCGTCGAGATTGAACGAATAGCCGGTCGGGATCACCAGCCCGACCACCGATTCCTCGCAGCCCAGCGCTTCGAGCTTGGCGATCATCCGCGGCAGCACCGATTCCGAGGACGAGGTGCCGAGCACGATCAGCAGTTCCTCGCGAATGGCGCCGATGAATTTCCACAGGCTGAACCCGGCCAGCCGTGCCACCGTGCCGAGGACGACGAAAATGAAGATCAGGCAGGTGGCGTAGACCCCGGCCATGAGTTCGCCGAGCTGGACCAGCGTGCCGAGCCCGTAGCGGCCGATGGTGAAGGCCATCGCCCCGAAGGCGCCGAGCGGCGCCGCGCGCATGACGATGGCGACGACGCCGAACAGCGCGCGCGAAACCAGCTCGATCAGATGCACCAGCGGCTTGCCGCGCTCGCCGAGGAAGGCCAGCCCGAATGCGAACAGCACGGCGAAGAACAGGATCTGCAGAATGTCGCCCTCGGCGAAGGCGCCGACCACCGTCGCGGGAATGAGGTGCGTGACGTAGTCGAGCGCGCTCTGGTGCTGGGCGGCGGTGATGTAGTGCTGCACCGATTTCGCATCGAGCGTGGCGGGATCGACATGCATCCCCGCGCCAGGGCGCAGCACATTGGCGATGACGAGCCCGATCACCAGCGCCGCCGTCGTCATCGCCTCGAAATAGACGATCGCTTTCAGCCCGACGCGGCCGACTTTCTTCATGTCGTCCATGCCGGCGATGCCGTGCACGACGGTGCAGAAGATGATCGGCCCGATCAGCATCTTGATCGCGGCGATGAACATGTCTCCGAGCGGCTTCATCGCCGCCCCGGTGGCGGGGAAGGCATGGCCGAGCAGCGCGCCGAGCACGATCGCGACCAGCACCTGCGCGTAGAGATGGCCGAACACCCGGCGTGCCATGACTAATGTCCCCCCTCGCGCGCCGCATCCATCAGCGCGCGCATGCGTGCGAGCACCGGCCCGAGCCCGTCGAACACCGCCTGGCCGATGAGGAAATGCCCGATATTCAGTTCCCGCACGCCCGGCAGCGCGGCGATGGGGCCGACATTGTCGAAATTCAGCCCGTGCCCGGCGTGGCATTCCAGCCCCAGCGAAGCCGCGTGCCGCGCCGCCGCCGCCAGCCGCTCCCGCTCGCCGGCCCGCCCGTTGGCATAGGCGCCAGTGTGCAGTTCCACCACCGGCGCGCCGAGCGCGGCGGCGGCGGCGAGCTGCGCCGGATCGGGGTCGACGAACAGCGAGACGCGGATCCCCGCCGCGCTGAGCCGGGCGATGGCAGGGCGCAGCGCCTCGCTCTGCCCGGCCGCGTCCAGCCCGCCCTCCGTCGTCACCTCCGCCCGCCGCTCCGGCACCAGGCAGGCGGCGTGCGGGCGCAGCGCGCAGGCGATGGCCACCATCTCCTCGGTCGCCGCCATTTCCATGTTCAGGGGCGCGGGGAGCGCGCGCAGCCGGCGCAGGTCGGCGTCGCGGATATGCCGCCGGTCCTCGCGCAGATGCGCGGTGATGCCGTCGACGCCGCAGGCAATGGCCAGTTCGGCCGCCGCCACCGGATCGGGATGCAGGCCGCCACGGGCGTTGCGCAGCGTGGCGACGTGATCGACGTTCAGGCCGAGCCGCAGCGCCCTCATCGCGCCCGCCGCGCCGCCATCGTCGCAGCGAGCCGGATGGACGCGATCAGGCTCGCCGGATCCGCCCGGCCGCGCCCGGCGATGTCGAACGCCGTGCCGTGGTCCGGCGAGGTGCGGATGATCGGCAGGCCGAGCGTGACGTTCACCCCATGGGTCATGTCCAGCGTCTTCAGCGGGATCAGCGCCTGATCGTGGTAGAGGCAGATGGCGGCATCGTAGCTCGCCCGAGCGGTCTCGGTGAACATGGTATCCGGCGGCCACGGCCCGGAAGCGGCGATGCCCGCGGCGCGCAGTGCGGCGATGGCGGGGGCGACGAGCGTCTGCTCCTCGGTGCCCATCGCGCCGCCCTCCCCGGCATGCGGGTTGAGCCCGGCCACGGCCAGGCGCGGCGCGGCGATGGCAAAATCCCGCGCCAGCGCCGCCGCCGTCACCTGCCCGGCATGGACGATGGCCTCGGCGGTGAGCATCTCGATGGCGCGGCGCAGCGCCACGTGCACCGTCACCGGCACCACCCGCAGCGCCGGCGCGGCGAGCATCATCACCGGCCGCGCCACGCCGGTCAGGGCGCCGAGGAACTCGGTATGGCCGGGATGGGCGAAGCCGGCGCCGTAGAGCACCGCCTTGCTGATCGGATTGGTGACGATGCCGCCAACCGTGCCGGCCAGCGCCAGCCGCGTCGCGCGCTCGATCGCCTCGATGACGGCGGGCGCATTGGCCCCGTCCGGCCGGCCGGGCACTGCCGGCGCGGCGAGCGGCACCGCCAGCACCGGCAGCGCCTCGTGAAAAATCCCCGCCGCTTCGGCCGGCGTCGCCACCATCCTGGCGCCGGGATAGAGGGCGGGGTCGCCGAGCACGACGAACGCCGGCCCGCTGCCGCGCAGCGCCGCCCAGGCGGCCACGGTGATCTCCGGCCCGATGCCGGCCGGATCCCCCATCGAGACCGCGAGCAGCGGCGCGGCGCGCTCAGATATGGATCGCCCTCCTCGCCACCGCCAGCGCCGCTTCCTTCACCGCCTCGTTGAGGCTGGGGTGGGCGTGGCAGGTGCGCGCGACATCCTCGGCCGAGGCGCCGAATTCGATGGCGGTGACGAGTTCGGCGATCAGCGTGCCGGCATCGGGGCCGATGATGTGTGCGCCGAGCAGCCGGTCGGTGGCCTTGTCGGCGAGCAGTTTCACGAACCCGTCGGTGTCGCCCATCGCCCGCGCGCGGCCGTTGGCGGTGAAGGGAAATTTGCCGACATTGTAGGCCACGCCGTCGGCTTTCAGCTCCTCCTCGGTGCGCCCGACGGCGGCGACCTCGGGCCAGGTATAGACCACGCCGGGAATGGCGCCGTAGGTCACGTGCCCGGCCTGGCCGGCAAGCTGTTCGGCCAGCGCGACGCCCTCTTCCTCGGCCTTGTGCGCCAGCATCGGCCCGGCGATGACATCGCCGATGGCGTAGATGCCGGGAACATTGGTGGCGTAGTGCGCGTCGGTGCGGACGCGGCCGCGCTCGTCCAGCGCCACGCCGGCGGCCTCCAGCCCGAGCCCCTCGGTGTGCGGCCGGCGGCCGACGGCGACGAGCACGACATCGGCGCGCATCTCCTCGCGCGCGCCGCCCCCATCCGGCCCCGGCTTGCTCGGCTCCAGCTCCAGAACCACGCCCTCGCCATCACGCCGGGCGGCGGCAAGCTTCGTCGACAGGCGGAATTTCAGACCCTGGCGCGTGAGGATGCGCTGGAACTGCGTCGCCACTTCGCCGTCCATGGTCGGCACGATGCGGTCGAGGAACTCGACGACGGTGACTTCCGCGCCCAGACGCCGCCAGACGCTGCCGAGTTCGAGCCCGATATACCCGCCGCCGATGACGACGAGATGCCCGGGCACCGCGTCGAGATCGAGCGCGCCGGTGGAGGTGACGATGCGCTCCTCGTCGATGGCGACGCCGTGCAGCGGCACGCTTTCGCTGCCGGTGGCGATGACGATGTGCTTCGCGGCGTAGCGCTTGCCGCCGACCTCGACCTGCCCCGGCGCGGCGATGCGCGCCGCCCCCTTCAGCCACGTCACCTTGTTCTTGCGGAACAGGAACTCGACGCCCTTGACGTTGGCGGAAACGACCTCGTCCTTGCGCGCCATCATCTGCGTCAGATCGAGCCCGACCTCCTTGACCAGCACGCCATGTTCCTTCAGCGCGTGGCCGGCGGCGTGGAAATTCTCCGACGACTGCAGCAGCGCCTTGGACGGAATGCAGCCGATGTTGAGGCAGGTGCCGCCGAGCGTGGCGCGCTTCTCCGCGCACGCGACGCGCAGGCCGAGCTGCGCGGCGCGAATGGCGCAGACATACCCGCCCGGCCCGCCGCCGATCACCAGAACGTCGAATTCCCCGTCCATGGCTCAGAGATCCAGCAGCAGACGGCGCGGATCCTCGATCCCTTCCTTGACGCGGACGAGGAACGAGACCGCCTCGCGGCCGTCGACGATGCGATGGTCGTAGGACAGCGCCAGATACATCATCGGCCGGATCTCGATCTTTCCATCCACCGCAACCGGCCGGTCCTGGATCTTGTGCATGCCGAGGATGCCCGATTGTGGCGGGTTGAGGATCGGCGTGGACATCAGCGAGCCGTAGACGCCGCCATTGGTGATGCTGAACGTGCCGCCGGCGAGTTCCTCCAGCTTCAGCGCGCCGTCGCGGGCGCGGCGGCCGAAATCGGCGATGGTGCGCTCGATCTCGGCAAAACCCATGCGATCCGCGTCGCGCAGCACCGGCACGACGAGGCCCGACGCGCCACCGACGGCAATGCCCATATGGACGTAGTTCTTGTAGACGATTTCCTCGCCGTCGATCTCGGCGTTGACGGCGGGAAACTCCTTCAGCGCGACGACGCAGGCGCGCACGAACAGCGACATGAAGCCGAGCCGCGCGCCGGCATGCTTCTTCTCGAACGCCTCGCGGTAGTGCGCCCGCATCGCCTGCGCCGCGCTCATGTCCACCTCGTTGAAGGTGGTGAGCATGGCGGCGGTGTTCTGTGCCTCCTTCAGCCTGAGCGCGATGGTGCGGCGCAGGCGCGTCATGCGCACGCGCTCCTCGCGCCCGGCCTCGGCACGCGCGCTCGCCGGCGCGGGCGGGGCCGTAGCGGGTGCGGGCGTGGCGGCCGGGCGGGCGAGGAAGGCGAGCACGTCGCCCTTGGTGATGCGCCCGTCCTTGCCGCTGCCAACGCCGACATCGCCGGGCGTCAGCGCCTGCTCGGTCATCAGCTTCGCCGCCGCCGGCAGCGGCGGGGCGGATCCGGCGGCAGCGATGTCCGCCGGCGGCGTCGCCGGGCGGGCGACCGGGCCGGAGGGGCGCGGCGGCGCGTGCACGCCCGGCTGCGGATTGGCTGCCGGCCCGGGCGCGTGGCGTGCCGCGCCGGCCGCATCGAGCGTGCCGAGCACGGCGCCGACCTCGACCTCCGCGCCTTCCGCGGCGCGGATTTCCACCAGCGTGCCGGCGGCGGGCGCGTTCACCTCCACCGTCACCTTGTCGGTCTCGAGCTCGACCAGCGGCTCGTCCGCCGCCACCGGCTCGCCCTGCTGGCGCAGCCAGCGCGCGACGGTGGCAGTTGTGACGCTTTCGCCCAGCGCGGGTACCTTGATCTCGGTCGCCATCGGAATGTCCTTCAGTCGATGGTCAGCGCGGCGCTGACCAGCGCGGCCTGCTGCGCCGCATGCATCTTGGCGAGACCCGTCGCCGGGCTCGCCGCCTCCTCGCGCCCGACATAGCGTGGCCGCTTGGCGGCGACATCGATCTCGCCCAGCACCTGCTCGATGCGGCGATCGGCGTAGCACCAGGCGCCCATGTTCGCCGGCTCCTCCTGACACCAGATCACCTGCGCGTTGCGGTAGCGTGCCAGCACTTTGGGGAGCGAAATGGTCGGGAACGGATAGAGCTGCTCGACGCGGACGAGGGCGATGTCCTCGATCCCGCGCGCGCGGCGCTCGGCGAGCAGGTCGTAATAGACTTTGCCGCTGCACAGCACGACACGGCGCACGCGCTCCTCCGGCGCGATCGCGTCGGTCTCGTCGATCACCGTGCGGAACGCGCTGCCTTCGGCCATCTCGGCCAGCGTGGAGACGGCAAGCTTGTGGCGCAGCAGCGATTTCGGCGTCATCAGCACCAGCGGCTTGCGGAAATTGCGCTTGAGCTGGCGGCGCAGGGCGTGGAAATAGTTGGCCGGTGTGGTGAGGTTCGCCACCGTCATGTTGCGCTCGGCGCAGAGCTGCAGATAGCGCTCCAGCCGCGCCGAGGAGTGCTCCGGCCCCTGCCCTTCGTAGCCGTGCGGCAGCAGCAGCACGAGGCCGGACATGCGCAGCCACTTGGTTTCGCCGGAGGCAAGGAATTGATCGATGATGACTTGCGCGCCGTTGGCGAAATCGCCGAACTGGCCTTCCCACAGCACCAGCGTGCGTGGATCCGCGAGCGAGTAGCCATATTCGAACCCGAGCACGCCGGCCTCGGAGAGGAGCGAATTGTAGATCTCGATCTTCGCCTGCACCCGCGCGACGTTGTTGAGCGGCACATACTCGTTCTGGTTGGTCTGGTCGATGAGCACGGCGTGGCGCTGGCTGAAGGTGCCGCGCTGGCAATCCTCGCCCGAGAGCCGCACGCGGTGACCTTCCAGCAGCAGGCTGCCGAACGCGAGCGCCTCGCCGGTCGCCCAGTCGATGCCCTCGCCGCTGTCGATCATTTTCCGTTTCGCGTCGAGCTGGCGGGCGATTTTCGGATTGACGTCGAAATCCTCCGGCGTCGTCGCCAGCGCCGCGCCGATCTGGCGCAGACGCTCAACCGGCACCGCCGTCGATTCCTCCGCCCATTCGCTCTGCTGTTCGGCCTCCTTCAGTCCGGCCCAGTGGCCTTCCAGCCAGTCCGCCTTGTTCGGCTTGTACGATTGCGCCGCCTGATAGGATTGTTCGAGCGTGGTAGCGAACTCGTCCCACATCGTCTGCGCCGCCTCGGCGCTGAGCACGCCCTCCGCGACGAGCTGCTCGGCGTAGAGCGCGCGCGTCGTCGCGTGCGCGCCGATGGCGCGGTACATCAGCGGCTGGGTGAAGGCCGGCTCGTCGGCTTCGTTGTGACCGTGGCGGCGATAGCAGACGATGTCGAGCACGATGTCGGCAGCGAATTCCTGGCGGTAGGCGGCGGCCATCGCGGCGCAGAACACCACCGCCTCCGGATCGTCGCCATTGACGTGCAGGATCGGTGCCTGGATCGATTTCGCCACGTCCGTGCAGTAGAGCCCTGAATAGGCGTGGGCCGGCACGGTGGTGAAGCCGATCTGGTTGTTGACCACGATGTGCACGGTGCCGCCGGTGCGGTAGCCGATCAGCTCGCTCATCGCCAGCGTCTCATAGACCAGGCCCTGACCGGCGAAGGCGGCATCGCCGTGCATCAGCACGCCCATCACCGACCGGCGCCGCGCCGTGTCCCCGGCCATGTCCTGGCGCGCGCGCACCTTGCCGACGACGACCGGATCCACCGCCTCGAGATGCGAGGGATTGGGCTGCAGCGACAGATGCACCATCTGCCCGCCGATTTCGACATCGGTCGAGGTGCCGAGATGGTATTTGACGTCGCCCGAGCCCTGCACGTCGTCCGGATTGGCGCCGACGCCGGCGAACTCGCTGAAGATCGCGGTGAAGGGCTTGCGCACGATGTTGACCAGCGTATTCAGCCGGCCGCGGTGCGGCATGCCGATGCAGATCTCGCGCACGCCGTCCGCCGCCGCGGTGGCGATGATGGCGTGCAGCGCCGGAATCAGCACCTCGCCGCCTTCGAGCCCGAAGCGCTTGGTGCCGACGAAACGCTTCTGGCAGAACGTCTCGAACCCTTCCGCCTCGGTGAGCTGGCGCAGAACCGCGCGGCGCGCGTCGTCAGCGGCGTGGCGGCGCCATGGCGCGCCCTCGATGCGGCGCTGGATCCAGGATTTGCGGTCCGGATCCTGGATATGCATGAACTCGACGCCGATCGGGCCGCAATAGCTCTCGCGCACGATGCCGAGAATCTCGCGGATGGTCGCGCTCTCACGGCCGAGCACGTTGTCGATGAAGATCGGCCGGTCATAGTCCGCGGGCGTGAACCCGTAGGCAGCGGGATCGAGCTCGGGGTGCGGCTTCGGCACCTGCAGCCCGAGCGGATCGAGCCGCGCTTCGAGATGGCCGCGCACGCGGTAGGTGCGGATCAGCATCAGCGCGCGCAGACTGTCCAGCGCCGCCGCGCGCACCGCCTCCGGCGAGACCGCGCCGGCAGCTTCCTTGCTCGCCGGCGCCGCCTCCGCCATGCCATTGCGCGGCCGCGGCGCCCAGGAGGCGCCGGCGGCATCGGTGAGCACCGAGCGCGCCTCGTCGTTCAGCGCGCCGAACAGTTCCCCGAAGCTCGGATCGACCGCGCCCGGGTTGGCCACCCAGCGCGCGTAGAGGTCCGCCAGGAATGCCGCATTGGCGCCATTGAAGGCGGTGGCAAGAAGATCAACGCCGGCCATCGTCGCTTGTCTCCGCGATGGTTTCTGACTGCGAGTGAAGAGGTGCTATCGGCCGAGGGCACGGATCATGGTGCTGCCGAGCGCGGCCGGGCTTTCGGCGACATGGATGCCGGCCGCGCGCATGGCTTCCATCTTCGCCCCAGCGGTGTCGCGCCCGCCGCTGATCACCGCCCCGGCATGGCCCATGCGCCGCCCCGGCGGCGCGGTCGCGCCGGCAACGAAGCCGACCACCGGCTTCTTCACCGGCGAGCGGGCGAGGAACTCCGCGGCGTCGATCTCGCTCGCCCCGCCGATCTCGCCGATCATGATCACCGCCTCGGTCTCGGCGTCGGCGAGGAACATCTCCAGCACCTCGATGAAGTCGGTGCCCTTCACCGGATCGCCGCCGATGCCGACACAGCTGCTCTGGCCCAGCCCCGCCGCGGTGGTCTGCGCCACCGCCTCATAGGTCAGCGTGCCCGAGCGCGAGACGATGCCGATGCGGCCGCGCCGATGGATGTGGCCGGGCATGATGCCGATCTTGCAGGCTTCCGGCGTGATGACGCCGGGGCAGTTCGGCCCGATCAGCCGCGAGCGCGAGCCGTCCAGCGCCCGCTTCACCCGCACCATGTCGAGCACCGGAATGCCCTCGGTGATGCAGACGATCAGCTCGATGCCGGCGTCGATCGCCTCCAGGATGGCGTCCGCCGCGCCGGCGGGCGGCACGTAGATCGCCGAGGCGTTCGCCCCCGTCACCGCGCGCGCCTCGGCCACGGTGTCGAACACCGGCAGGTCGAGGTGGCGCGTCCCGCCCTTGCCGGGCGTGACGCCGCCGACGACCTTGGTGCCGTAGGCCAGCGCCTGCTCGGAATGGAACGTGCCCTGCGCGCCGGTGAAACCCTGCGTGATCACTTTCGTGTTCGCATCGACGAGGATCGCCATCACACCGCCTCCCGCACGGCGCCGACCACCTTCTCGGCAGCGTCGGCGAGATTGTCGGCGGCGATGATCTTGAGGCCGGAGCGGGCCAGGATCTCCTTGCCGAGCGCCACGTTCGTCCCTTCCAACCGCACCACCAGCGGCACGGTCAGCGAAGTTTCGCGCGCCGCCGCCACGACGCCCTCGGCGATGACGTCGCAGCGCATGATACCGCCGAAGATGTTAACAAGGATGCCTTCGACGTTCGGGTCGGAAAGGATGATCTTGAACGCCGCCGCCACCCGCTCCTTCGTCGCGCCGCCGCCGACATCGAGGAAGTTCGCTGGTGCGGCGCCGTAGAGCTTGATGATGTCCATGGTCGCCATCGCCAGCCCGGCGCCGTTGACCATGCAGCCGATGGTGCCGTCGAGCGCGACATAGTTCAGCCCGAACAGCGCCGCTTCGCGCTCCTTCGGGTCCTCCTCGGCCGGATCGTGCAGCTGGTCCAGCTCGCGGTGGCGGAACAGCGCGTTGTCGTCGAAGGCCATCTTCGCATCCAGCGCCACCACCGCGCCCTCGCCGGTGACGACGAGCGGGTTGATCTCGACGATCGAGGCGTCGAGTTCGGTGAAGGCGCGGTAGAGCCCGCTGACGAACCCGGCGAAGGCACCGATCTGCGCCCCGGTGAGACCGAGCCCGAAGGCGAGCTTGCGGGCGTGGAAGGCGGAGATGCCGCTGGCGGGGTCGATCGCGGCGCGGAGAATCTTCTCCGGGCTCTTCGCCGCCACCTCCTCGATCTCCATGCCGCCCTCGCGCGAGGCGACGAGCGTGATCCGCCCGACGGCGCGATCGACCAGCAGGGAGAGATAGAGTTCGCGCGCGATGTCGCAGCCGGCCTCGACATAGACGCGGTTGACGACGCGCCCGGCCGGGCCGGTCTGCTTCGTCACCAGCGTCTGGCCGAGCATCGCCGCCGCCGCCTCGCGCACCGCCGCGCCCGAGCGGGCCAGGCGTACGCCGCCCTTGCCCGCCGGGTCCGCGGCGAAATGGCCAGCGCCGCGGCCGCCGGCGTGGATCTGCGCCTTGACCACGAACACCGGCCCCGGAAGCTTGGCTGCCGCCGCCTCCGCCTCCTCCGGCGTCCAGGCGACGTGGCCGTCCAGCACCGCCACGCCGTAGCGGCGCAGCAGGTCCTTGGCCTGGTATTCGTGGATGTTCATCGCCCTAGCCGACCAGCTTCTTGGAGGCGTCGATCAGCCCGCGCACCGCGTCGCAGGATTTGTCGAACGCTGCCTTCTCCTCCGGGTTCAGCGCGATCTCGACGACGCGCTCCACCCCGCCGGCCCCGATCACCACCGGCACGCCGACATACAGCCCGTCGATACCATATTGGCCGGAGAGCCAGGCGGCGCAGGGCAGCACGCGCTTCTTGTCCTTGAGGAAGCTCTCGGCCATGGCGATGGCCGAGGCCGCCGGCGCGTAGAAAGCGCTGCCGCGCTCGAGCAGCTTGACGATCTCGCCGCCGCCGTTGGCGGTGCGCGCGCAGATCGCGTCGATGCGTTCCTGCGTCGTCCAGCCCATGCGGATCAGGTCCGGCACGGGAATGCCGGCGACGGTCGAATAGCGGATCAGCGGCACCATCGTGTCGCCGTGGCCACCGAGCACGAAGGCGGTGACGTCCTCCACCGAAACCTTGAATTCCTGCGCCAGGAACAGGCGGAAACGGGCGCTGTCCAGCACCCCGGCCATGCCGACGACGCGCTCGGCCGGCAGGCCGGACTTCTCCTTCATCACCCACACCATGGCATCGAGCGGATTGGTGATGACGATGACGAAGGCGCCGGGGCAGTAGGTCTTGATGCCCGCCGCCACCTCGGCGATCACGCCGGCATTCTTGGCGACGAGGTCGTCGCGCGAC
The DNA here is from genome assembly GCA_021845595.1 of Pseudomonadota bacterium. Classification (GTDB taxonomy): domain Bacteria; phylum Pseudomonadota; class Alphaproteobacteria; order Acetobacterales; family Acetobacteraceae; genus JAJZVV01. Next base: position 83,810 of record JAJZVV010000013.1, read on the forward strand.
ATGCCCGGCTGGCGCGGGAACCCGGCGGTGACGATGACGACATCGGCGCCGGCGATGGCGGCGTAGTCCGATCCGCCGGACATCGCCGAGTCGAAATCGTCCACCGGGCCGGACTGCATGATGTCGAGCGCCTTGCCCGCGGCGACGCCGCCGAAGACGTCGAACAGCACGACGTCGCCGAGCTCCTTGAGGCCGACGAGATGGGCCAGGGTGCCGCCGATATTACCGGCACCGATGAGGGCGATCTTGTTGCGAGCCATGGACGGGTTCCTTACCACGGGCGGGACGAGGGGCGGCACGACCCGGCGGGAGCGTGCCGTCCGGCGGCGGGCAGCGCCTTTCGCGCCGCAGCCTCGGTCGGGAAAGGCGCGAGTGACCTAGCCCATTGCCGCACCTGCAGCAAGCCGAAGCGCGCTCGTGCCAGATGCGGTTTCATGTCAGGTGCGGAAGCGCCAGGTAGGCCTCGCTCTGCATCTCCATCAGCCGCGAGGCGGTGCGCGTGAACGCCGCCGCGCCCTCGCCGCTGCGGTAGAGCGTGTCCGGCGCGGCGGCGGCGGTGGCATAGAGCTTCACCCGGTGCTCGTAGAGCGCGTCGATCAGGGTGATGAAGCGCCGCGCCTCGTCGAAATTCGCCGGCGAGAGGCGAGGCACGTCGTCCAGCACCAGCGCCCGGAAATGCGTCGCCAGCGCCAGATAGTCGGCCGGGCCGAGCGGGCGGGCGCAGAGATCGGCGAACTCGAACCGCGCCACGCGCCCCGCGGCCAGCGGCACCGCCAGCGTCCGGCCGAGCACGGTGATGGTGGCCGGCGCCGCCTCGCGCTCGGCCCATTCGGCGAAGGCGGCATCCAGCGCCCGCGTCGCCATCGCGTCCGCCGGCACCTGCCAGCACGGCAGCGACCGACGCCGCCCGCGCCGCCAGTCCTGCCCATCCTCCAGCACCAGCAGGTCGAGATGGCGCTTGATCAGGTCGATGAACGGTTGGAACGCGTCGCGCCCGGGCTGGCCGCGGAACAGATCGTCCGGCGCGGTATTGGAGGTCGCCACGACCACGACGCCACGCTCGAACAGGGCGGCGAACAGCCGGCCGAGGATCATCGCGTCGGCGATGTCGGTCACCTGCAGCTCATCGAAGCAGAGCAGCGCCGTCTCGGCCGCCAGTGCGTCGGCGAGGGGCGGGACCGGGTCGGCGATGGCCGGATCGCGCTTCAGCGCGTGGAAGCGGCCATGCGCCTCCTGCATGAAGGCGTGGAAATGCACCCGCCGCTTGCGCGCCACCTGGGCGGTGGCGAAGAACAGATCCATCAGCATCGACTTGCCGCGCCCGACGTCGCCGACGAGGTAGAGCCCGTTCGGCGCGCCCTCTGGCGCCCAATCCGCCGGCTTGCGGCGCAGCAGCCGCGCGAGCAGCCCGCCCGCCGGCTCCGGGCGTGGCGGCGGATCGTAGCCGCGCAGCCGGGCCCAGAGTTCCTGCAGCCGCTCGGCGGCGAGCGCCTGCGCCGGATCGGTGGCCAGCTCCCCGGTGCCGAGCCGCGCACGATAGGCGGCGAGCGGCCCCGCTGCGGCGGGCGGCAGATCGGACAGCTTCGGGGGGAGAGCGGCGGCGGCGTCCATCGGGCACAGCGCATGTAGCCGCTCCGCCCCGTCCGGGCAACGCCGGCATGGCCTTGGCCCCCGGCCTCGCGCTTCTATATGGTCGCTCTCCCGAGGGAGGAGGATGCGATGGCATCGGAACCGATCACTCTGGACTACGCGGCGCTGGGCGAGAAGCCGGTGGCAACCGACCCGTTCGCCCATCTCGTCGTGCCGCGCTTCGTGCCGCCCGCCGTGCTGGAGGGCGTGGTTGCCGACCTGCCGCCGATGAGCCGGGGCGGCTCTTTCCCGCTCGGCTCGCTCCGGCTCGGCCCGCGCGCCGCGGCGCTGGCCGAGGCGCTGGAGGGTCCGCGCCTGCGCGAGGCCATCGCCGCCCGCTTCGGCCTCGACCTCGAGGGCGCGGCGACGATGATCACGCTGCGCGGCATCTCGCGCGAGCGGGACGGACAGATCCATTGCGATTCCACCGCGAAGCGGGTGACGGTGCTGCTCTATTTGAACCCCTCCACCGCCGCCTGGGCGCGCCACGAGGGCTGCCTGCGCCTGCTGCGCGGGCCCGGGGACCTGGAAAACTACGCCGTGGAAGTGCCGCCGGTGGACGGCACGCTGCTGGTGTTCCCCAACACCGCGCAGGCCTGGCACGGCCACAAGACGTTCGTCGGTCAGCGCTACGTGGTGCAGCTCAACTACATGACCGGCGGCGCCGCCGCCCGCGCCGAACTGCGCCGCCACCGCCTCTCGGCGCTGGTCAAGCGGCTGACCCCGGTTTGAGCCGGCGCCGGGGGATCTCGCGGAGGCGGACGCGCCGAGAGAGCGTGCAAATCTGCCACGGCCCGCGCGAACCTGTCCCCGTCAGTCCCGCGCCGCATCGGTCCGTGGCGGGGCGGTGAAGGTGAGGGAGGCGAAGAAGTCGTCGGCGAGGCGGCGGATGCCGGCGGCGCGATGGTCGGCGTCGGGGTCGCCTTTCACGAAGGCTTCGGTCACCTGCAACTCCACCACTGCGACGCCGGGGTTGAGGCAGTAGCGCGAGGTGACGATGCGCATGGCCGTCACCGGTGGCGCGGCCCCGGCCACGTCGCCTTCCATTTCGATGCGCTGCGGCACGCACCCGGTCCCTGCGATGGGCGCACCGGCGCTGGCCGCGACCACGCTGAGCGGTGGGGCGTCCGGCCGCGGCACGGTGCGCCCGGCGAGCAGCGTGGCCGCATCCTCCGCCACGCGCTGGTGCAGCGTCGCCAGCGTCTGCGGCGCCGCGCCGAAATACTCCGCGGCGCGGAACACGCGCACGCTGAACAGTGCCGAATGCAGGCGCTCGTTCACGCTCAGCGCGCCGCCCGGCCGCGCCGGCGCGCCCGGTTCCTCCACCGCGTGCATGGCGGTGAAGCCGGTGTTGTCGTCGGCGATGATGCACCACCCTGGGCCGGGCAGCGTCACCGTCCCGGTCTCGGCGAGGCGCACGCGCACCGGCGTCGTGGCGTAGGTACCGTGGATGGCGGCGCAGTTCTCCGGCGAACCGGCGCGCACCCCGCCCTCCGCGAGCGGCGCCCGGCTCCGGGTCGCGGCCGGCGGCGCCGAGGCGCACCCGGCGAGCGCGGCCAGCGTCAGCGCCAGCGGAAGAGCGGGGCCGTGCGCCCGGCGGCGCGGCGGGAGGCAGGCGGACACGCGAACCCTCCATCGAGGCAGCCGGCAGCATGGCACGCGCGGCCGCCATCGGGCGAGGCCGCCGTCGGCGCCCACGCATGCGCCTTGGCCTGGGTCGAGCCGGCGCGCGGTTTCCGCTTGCCCCGCCGGCCGCCTTTCGTGCCATGCTCGCGCCCATGGCGGCCAACGCCAGCGAAAACCGGGGGGAAACCATGCATCTGTCACGACGCCTGCTGCTCGGCGCCGCCGCCGCCGCGCCGCTGCACCGCGCCCGCGCCGCCGGCCCCGAACCGATCCGCATCGGCGTGCTGACCGATCTCTCCGGCCCCTATCGCGACGTGACCGGCCCGACCAGCGTTACCTGCGTGCGCCAGGCGGTGGCCGAGTTCACCGCCGCCAACCCCTCGATTCCGGTCGAGGTTATCGCCGCCGACCACCAGAACAAGCCGGACATCGCCGTCGGCATCGCGCGGCAATGGTTCGACCGCGGCGGCGTCGACGTCATCACCGATGTCGGCAACAGCGCCGCGGCGATCGCGCTCAACACCGTCGTCGAGGACAAGGACCGCGTCCATCTCAACACCGCCGCCGGCACCTCGGAACTCACCGGCCACCGTTGCAGCCCGAACCTGATCCACTGGTCCTACGACACCTGGTGCCTCGCCCACTCCACCGGCACCGCGCTCACCAAGGCGGGCGGCGACACCTGGTTCTTCGTCGCCGCCGACTACACATTCGGCCATTCCATCCAGCGCGACACGACCCAGTTCGTCACCGAAGCCGGCGGCAGGGTGCTCGGCGCGGCGGTGTATCCGTTCCCCGGCACCACCGATTTCTCCGCCTATCTGCTGCAGGCGCAGGCCAGCGGCGCGCGCGTGATCGGGTTCGCCAATGCCGGCGACGATCTGGTGAACTGCGTGAAACAGGCACAGGAATTCGGCATTACCCGCAACGGCACGCGGCTCGCAGCGATGGTCGGCGGCATCACCGGCGTTGTCGCCATGGGGCTGCAGACGAGCCAGGGGCTGGTGCTGACGGAGACCTTCTACTGGGACATGAACGAGCGCACGCGCAGCTTCTATGCCCGCGTGAAGCCGAACCTGCCCGCCGGCATCTTCCCCAACAACGTCCACGCCGGCGCCTATGCGGGGGTGGTGCACTATCTCAAGACGGTGCGCGCGATCGGCCCGTCGGCGGCGAAAGCCTCAGGGCGCGCCGCGGTGGCCGCGATGAAGGCGATGCCGACCGACGATGATTGCTTCGGCCGCGGCGTGATCCGCCCGGACGGGCGCAAGATCCACCCGGCCTATCTGTTCCAGACCAAAGCCCCGGCCGAAAGCCACTATCCGGGCGACGTCTTCACCGTGCTCGCCACCACCCCGGCCGACGAGGCCTTCCGCCCGATGGCGGCCGGCGGCTGCCGGCTGGTGCCCGCGTGAGGCCGACCCGGTTGTCTGGCCGGCAGGCCCGTGGTGGGATGGCGGACATCGTCCGAACCGAGTGGGGGTAGAGCGACCATGGCAACCAGTGTGAAACATCTTCTGCAAGCCGCCAACGAGGCCGTGCCGCGCATTTCCGCCGCCGACGCGCGGGCGATGGTCGCCGCCGGCAACGTGCTGCTCGTCGACGTGCGCGATGCGCCGGAGGTGGAAACCAGCGGCAAGGCGGAGGGCGCGGTGCATGTCTCGCGCGGCATGCTCGAATTCCGCGCCGATCCGGAATCGGCATTCCACGACAAGAATTTTTCCAAGGACAAGGCGGTGATCGTCTATTGCGCCTCCGGCGGGCGCGCCGCGCTCGCCGGCAAGACGCTGAAGGAGCTCGGCTACGAGCGGGTGTTCAATCTCGGCGGGTTCAAGGACTGGATCGAGGGCGGCGGCGCCGTGGAGCGGCCGATCGAGCGAGGCATGGGCCAGTAATACGCACAGCGTCGCTGCCTGATCCCCGATAGAATTCCGCGACCTTCGGCGCTGCTCATCGCAGTGCCCGCACTGGATTGACGGGCATGAGCACATCGGGTGGGGCGCCCTTCCGCACCCCACCCTCACGACGCCGTTCTGAACGCCATGAAGGCCGACGTTGTGGCCTGGCCCATGGCCGAATGTCCACCCAGCCGCTTCGGGGCGGACATCAGGCGGTGGGACCACCTGTCGGGCATCCGGCTCCCCCTGTGCGCGCCCGGCCGCTCGCGCGTCAGGAGCTGGGCTTCGTCGGGGCGCTGGCCGTCCCCGGCGCGGTGGCGGGCGCGGTGGGCGGAAGCCCCGCCGCGATATCCGCCGCCGCCTGCACCAGCAGATCGTAGGCCGCCTTGTGGGCGAGCTTGTTGATTTCCTCGCCGGGACTGAGGTTGACCATGTAGGATGGCCCGCTGACCTCGCCGGAGGGATAGACGCGATGCCACGTCATCGCCCCGTTGGCGTCCAGCACGCGAACCTCCAGGGTCATCTCGACGATCGGGGTGATCGCGAAGCCGAGATTGCGGAGCTGGTTGTACTGGTATTTGAAATCCACCGCGCGCGGCTCGACGATCACACGATAGCCAGCCGCCGCACCGAGCGTGTCGGCGGTGTCGGCACCGCCGCGGAACACGTCGGCAAACGCCGCACGCGCCGCCTCGCGCACGATCTCGCCGACCGGCACCACCGCCGTCGTCCCACCGCCGGTGATGCTCGTCGGAGCGCCGCTGAAGGTGTATCGATCCTCCTCCGACGTCGTGTAGATCAGCGCTTTGCCATCGGTCTGCGCGCTGGCCGGCCGGCGTGCGGCGGCGAGGTAGCCGGGGTTGTATTTGAGCGCATAGGTGCAGCCGGCGAGCGACAGCAGGCCGATCAGCAGCAGAATCCGCCCGGGCGCGGCGCCGTGTGTCGGTCGGACGCGGGTGTGCAATGTCATGGCTGGATCCTCGCGGTTCCGTACTCGGCATCGATGCGCGCCTGCCCCGCCTGCTCTTCCTGCTTCAGGCGCGCGAGATCTTTGTTGCAGCCGTCGCCCCGGCAATGTTCGGTGATCTGCTTCTGCGCCGCCGCCGACGCGTCGAGGAAATCCCGCCGCCGCTTCTCGAAGAACGCGTCCCGCGCCGCCGCCGTCGGGAACACCAGCGGCTCGAGCGTGACTTTCAGTTCCGGCTCGTATTCGGACATCGCCCCGCTCGACGCATCGACGACGACGCCGATCAGCCCGCCGAGCAGGATGTTGCCCAGTGTCGCGGACTGGAAGTGCGAGCCGACCTGGCCGCTCGTCTCGGCGTAGCCCTCCTTGGCGCAGCGCACTTCGATCGGTGCGGAGGCTTTCGCGATCGCCAAGGTTCCAGGCGTCGGGTTGACGATGCCGATCACCTGCCCGTCCCGGCGGAAGATGCAGCTGGCGCCAGCAGGATCGGTGACGACGGAGAGGTTCTGCGACGCCCCGTTGACGATCGTCGCGCATCCCCCGAGCGCCACCATGGCGGCCAGGAATCGCCCGGCCCGGCGGAGAGCCTGGCTGCAGGATCGGCGGGACATCGAAGGCCTATTCCAGAATTTTGTCGTATCGAACGTGTGTCGAAATGAGTGTGGCGAATGGCCTGCCCGCGGGCAAGCTCTTTTGGCGGCAGACGCGTCATCCCAGCCTTGTGCCGTGATCGGAGACACCATCGGCCTCGCGCGCGCCCCCCCCGCGCGCGCGTGCGGGATTTGATCAAGATCATTGCGCGATCGCTGCTTCGGCGCAGCGTGACCGCGTCGTTCCGAGTTCGCCGGGTACGCCCGCATGGACGCTCGCCAACCGAGATCCGAACGGCGCGGACGCGCCGTGCCCGCCCGCACGGTTCGGCACCGCTTTGCGTTCCCCGTGTGGCCGATGCTCCTCGCGCTCCTCGCCTGCGCCGGGCATCCGCCGGGCAACAAGGATCTGCTCACCTTCCTGGAGGACGGAACGACGACGAAACGGGTCGTCACCCAAACCCTCGGAGAGCCGCCGCATATCTGGGGCAACGGCGATGTGTGGACCTATCGGATCGAGCGCGACCGAGACGGGTTCTACATCCCGACGAACCCCGATCCCCGCGGCACCCCGGCCCGCGATCGTCCATTGGACGGCACCCGCTACAGCCTGGTGCTGGAGTTCGACCAGAACGGCGTCCTCAGCCGCCACGCGCTGGTCGATCTGAAGCAGAAGCCGTGAGATGCGCGTCCACGCCCTCCTCGCCGGTCTCGTTCTGCTGGCGGCATGCGTTCCCATCCCGCCGTACGGTGCGACATGCCGTCCCATCTCGCCGAACGAATGTGTCCCTACACGCGCCAACGTGCCGGAGGACGTGCCCACCTGGCTGGAGCCGGGCCGCACCACCCTGGCCGACGTGTTCCTTCACCTGGGCGAGCCGGACGAGGCCCGACCCGACGGCCGGACCCTCGGCTGGCAGACCGTGGACATGCTCGGCGGCGGCCTTCTGCTCATCCCGACGGGCTACCAGGTGGGCATCCTGGAGGCTGACGCGCGCCGCCACCGGCGCCTGGTGGTGCAGTTCGACAGCAATGGCGTGGTCATCGATGCAACCCTGCAAAGCGCCACCTGCATGTTCAGCTTCTTTCTCGTCGCCAGCTTCGGCGGCGACTGCCTGCCGCCGCTGTGATCGGCGAGACGACACCAGCCTCGTGCCGGCAACAGCCTGCGGTGGCCGGTGGAGCGGCCCATCGAGCGCGGCATGGGCCAGTAGCGCAAGGGTTTCCGGCGCGCGCCGCTACAGCGCGTTCAGCGGCACGGTGAGGAACCGGCGGCCGTGGGCGTCGGCGTCCGGCAGGCGGCCGGCGTTCATGTTGACCTGGATCGAGGGAATGATCAGCCGCGGCATGCCGAGCGTGGCGTCGCGCGCCTCGCGCAGGGCGACGAACGCATCCTCGCCGATGCCATCACGGACATGGATGTTGTGCGCGCGCTGCGCGGACACCGTGGTTTCCCAGGCGAGGCCGCGCCCCTCGGCGCCGTAATCGTGGCAGACGAACAACCGCGTCCCGGGTGGCAGTGCCAGGATGCGGCGGACGGAGCGGTAGAGAGAGCGCGCATCGCCGCCGGGAAAATCCGCCCGCGCCGTTCCGGAATCCGGCATGAACAACGTGTCGCCGACGAAGGCGGCATCGCCGATCACATGCGTCATGCAGAGCGGCGTGTGGCCTGGCGTGTGCAGCGCCGTGGCTTCAATCCCGCCGATGACGTAGCGCTCGCCATCGCCGAACAGATGGTCGAACTGGCTGCCGTCGCGGCGGACTTCGAGCCGGGCGTTGAAGATGCGGCCGAACGTCGCCTGCACCACGCCGATCCGGTCGCCAATGCCGATGCGCCCGCCGAGCCGGGACTGGATGTAGGGCGCGGCGGAAAGATGGTCGGCGTGGACATGGGTCTCGATCAGCCATTCGACGCGAAGCCCGCGCGCGCGGACATGGGCGATGATCGCATCCGCCGAAACGGTCGCCGTCCGCGCCGCGGCCCAGTCCAGATCCAGAACGCTGTCGATGATCGCGCAGGCGTCCGAGCCAGGGTCCTTCACCACGTAGCTGATGGTATTGGTGTCCCGATCGACGAACGCGGCCACCTCCGGCCTTGCCAGATTTCCGCCCATTCCATCCCCTCCTCGGCCGCCCTGTTCCTGCAACCGTAGGGCGCGGTGCCCTTTCGTACCCCACCACTTGCTTCGGCCGCCATCCCGGTGGTTGCGTTTTGCCGAAACTTGGCGAGGTGTGGAAGGGCCCGGGGTATCGCGCGACATTGCCCCCGGTTTGCAAGCGTCCGGAAGGCGCTGAGCGCCCTCCCAGCCGGCGAGCGCTGGCTCAGCGCGTCGACGCCGCGGGCCGAGACGTCCGCATCATGGGATCGAGGTCGGCCGCGGCGCGCGCTCTGGCCGCCCCCTCAAGCGGGACATCGGCCATGGTGGGCGCTCATGGATTCATACGGGAATGGCGCGCCCGAAGAGATTCGAACTCCTAACCCCCAGATCCGTAGTCTGGTGCTCTATCCAATTGAGCTACGGGCGCCGCCAAGGCGTGCGATGTAGCCGAACCGGTCAGCCCCCGCAAGGGGCCACCGACCGGCGTCACGGCGCGAGCTTGTCCAGCTCCCGCACCACCGCCTCGCCCATCACCTGCGTGCCGACCTTGGCGCAGTGCGGCGCCATGATGTCGGCCGTGCGCAGGCCGCTGCCGAGCACGGTGACGATGGCGCGCTCGATCAGTCCGGCCTCCTCGTCCATGCCGAACGAGTAACGCAGCAGCATCGCGAAGCTGAGAATCTGCGCGAGCGGATTGGCGATGCCGCGGCCGGCGATGTCCGGTGCGCTGCCGTGGATCGGCTCGTAGAGCGCGTGCCGCTTGCCGCCCGGCTCCGGCGCGCCGATCGTCGCCGACGGCAGCATGCCGAGGCTGCCCGTCAGCATCGAGGCGAGATCCGAGAGCAGGTCGCCGAATAGATTGCTGGTGACGATGACGTCGAACTGGCGCGGGTTGCGGACCAGCTGCATGGCGCAATTGTCCGCGTACATGTGGGACAGTTCGACATCGGCGAACTCGCGCTCGCGCAGCGCCGTCATGGTCTGGCGCCACAGCAGGCCGGACTCCATGACGTTCGCCTTCTCCACCGAGCACACGCGGTTCTGCCGCTTGCGCGCCAGCTCGAACGCGACGCGGCCGACCCGCTCGATCTCGTCGGTGGTGTAGACCTCGGTGTTGACGCCGCGCTTGCGCCCGTCGGGCAGCGTCTCGATGCCGCGCGGCTCGCCGAAATAGAGCCCGCCCGTGCTCTCGCGCACGATCATCAGATCCAGGCCGCGGATGATCTCCGGCTTGAGCGTGCTGGCATCGACCAATGGATCGAGCACCACCGCGGGCCGCAGATTGGCGAACAGGCCGAGCTCGCGGCGGAGCGTGAGGATCGCGAGTTCCGGACGCAGATCGAAGCCGAGCTTGTCCCATTGCGGCCCACCGACGGAGCCGAACAGCACCGCGTCCGCCGCCTTCGCCTTGACCACGGTGTCCGGCTGGATCGGCTTGCCGGTGGCCTCGATCGCGGCGCCACCGACGAGATCCTCGTCGAGCTCGAAGCTCACCGCCCGGCGCCGCTCCATCCAGTCGATGACGCGGCGCACCTCATACATCACCTCGGGACCGATGCCGTCGCCGGGCAGAATCAGCAGGCGCTTGTTCGCGGCCATGAAATCCCCTTTCAGGCGTGCAAGGAAGGCAACCAGGGCTGAGCCGCCTGGCGTTCGCGCTCGAAGCCGTCGATTCGCGCGGCGTGCTGCAGCGTCTGGCCGATCTCGTCGAGCCCTTCGAGAAGCATATGCTTGCGGAACGGATCGACCTCGAAGGCGATCTCTTCCCCGTTCGGCCGCAGCACCACCTGGCGGGCGAGATCGATGGTCACGCGCGCATTGTTGCCCATGCGCGCATCCGCCATCAGCTGCTCGCACACCGCGCGCGGCAGGCGCACCGGCAGGATGCCGTTCTTGAAGCAGTTGTTGTAGAAAATATCGGCGAAGTCCGGCGCGATCACGGCGCGGATGCCGAAATCCAGCAACGCCCACGGCGCATGCTCGCGCGACGACCCGCAGCCGAAATTCTCGAACGCGATCAGGATCTGCGCGCGCCGGTAGGGCTCGCTGTTGAGCACGAAATCCGGGTTCTCGGTGCCGTCGGCGCGATAGCGCAGCGTGTCGAACAGATGCACGCCGAGCCCGGTCCGCTTGATGGTCTTGAGGAAGCGTGCCGGGATGATCTTGTCGGTATCGACGTTCGCCAGCGGCAGCGGCGCGGCGATCGCGGTCAGCGTAGTGAACGCGTCCATCAGACGAACTCCCGCACATCGGCCAGCCGGCCGCGCACCGCCGCCGCCGCCGCCATCGCCGGCGAGACCAGATGGGTGCGCCCGCCCGGTCCCTGCCGGCCTTCGAAATTGCGGTTCGACGTGCTGGCGCAGCGCTGGCCGGGCGCCAGCTTGTCGGGGTTCATGCCAAGGCACATCGAGCAGCCCGGCTCGCGCCACTCGAACCCGGCCTCGGTCAGCACGCGGTCCAGCCCCTCGGCCTCCGCCTGCTGCTTGACCAGGCCGGAGCCCGCCACCACCAGCGCGCGCACGCCGGCGGCCACGCGCCGTCCGCGCGCGATGGCGGCGGCGGCGCGGATATCCTCGATGCGGCCATTGGTGCACGAGCCGATGAACACGACGTCGATCGGCACCTCGGTCATGCGCTGGCCGGCGTTCAGCCCCATGTAGTCGAGCATCCGCCGCATCTGGCCGCGCGCGGTCTCGTCCGCTTCGGCCTCCGGATCGGGCACGGCGCCGGTGATCGGCACCACCGCCTCGGGGTTGGTGCCCCAGGTCACCATCGGCGCGATCTCGGCGGCATGCAGATGGACCCGCTTGTCGTAGGCGGCGCCCTCGTCGGCGGGCAGCGTGCGCCAGTAGGCGACGGCCTGGTCGAACGCGTCGCCGGCGGGCGCGTAGGGGCGGCCCTTCACATAGGCGAACGTGGTCTCGTCCGGGGCGATCAGCCCGGCGCGCGCGCCGGCCTCGATCGACATGTTGCACACCGTCATCCGCCCCGCCATGTCGAGCGCGCGCACCGCCTCGCCGGCATATTCGATGACGTGGCCGGTGCCGCCGGCGGTGCCGATGCGCCCGATGATGGCCAGCACCAGATCCTTCGCCGTCACCCCGAGCGGCAGCCGGCCAGAGACCTCGACCAGCATGTTCTTCGCCGGGCGCTGCAGCAGCGTCTGCGTCGCCAGCACGTGCTCGACCTCGGAGGTGCCGATGCCGAAGGCCAGGGCGCCGAGCGCGCCGTGGGTGGAGGTGTGGCTGTCGCCGCAGACGATGGTCATGCCCGGCAGGCTGATCCCCTGCTCCGGCCCGACGATGTGGACGATCCCCTGGCGCGCGTCGAGCACCGGGAAATACGGAACGCCGAACTCGGCGACGTTCTTCTCCAGCGTCTCGACCTGCAGCCGGCTTTCCGGCTCGCTGATGCCGGCCCGGCGGTCGGAGGTCGGGATGTTGTGATCGACCACGGCGATCGTCGCCTCCGGCCGGCGCACGGCGCGCCCGGCCAGGCGCAGACCCTCGAAGGCCTGCGGGCTGGTGACCTCGTGCACCAGATGCCGGTCGATATACAGGACGCACGTGCCGTCGGGCAGGCGCTCGACGACGTGGCTATCCCAGAGTTTGTCGAACAGCGTGCGTTTCATGCCCGCGCCCATGTTCCCCCCCTGTCCGTCCCGGGCCGGCGTGCCGGCCCGATGGAAGCGACCCGTCAGGCCCCCGCCTCGGCGGCGGGCTCGGCCGGCGCTGCCAGCGCCGTTTCGACCGTCCGCGCCTTCTCGGCGATGCGCGCCGACTTGCCGCTACGCCCGCGCAGGTAATAGAGCTTGGCGCGGCGGACATCGCCACGGCGGATGCGCTGGATCTCGGCGATCATCGGCGAATAGAGCGGGAACACGCGCTCCACGCCCTCGCCGTAGCTGATCTTGCGCACGGTGAAGTTGCTGTTCAGCCCCTTGTTGGACCGGGCGATGCAGACGCCCTCGAACGCCTGGGTGCGGGTGCGCTCGCCTTCCACCACCTTGACCATCACGCGCACCGTGTCGCCGGGCGCGAAGTCCGGCACCGGGCGCTGGGCGGTGAGGCGGGCGATCTGCTCGGCCTCGATCGTCTGGATCAGGTTCATCAGTGTCATCCTCTCGTCAAGATTTCTTACGGCGCCGGCACCGTGCTGGCAACCGCGCCGGCCGCGTGGCGCCGCGCCCACAGATCGGGGCGCCGCTCGCGGGTGATCCGTTCCGCCTCCGCCCGCCGCCAGGCGGCGATGGCGGCATGATGGCCGGAGAGCAGCACCTCCGGCACCGCCCGCCCGGCCCACATGGCGGGGCGGGTATAGTGGGGATATTCGAGCAGCCCGGCGGAAAAACTCTCCTCCTCCGCGCTCGCCGCCGTGCCCATCACCCCGGGCAGCAGCCGCACGCAGGCATCGAGCAGCACCAGCGCCGCCGGCTCGCCGCCGGAGAGCACGAAATCGCCGATGCTGACCTCCTCGAGCCCGCGCGCCTCGATCACGCGCTGATCGACGCCCTCGTAACGGCCGCAGACCAGCACCACGCCCGGGCCGGCGGCCAGGTCGCGCACGCGGGCCTGGGTCAGCGCCACGCCGCGCGGGCTGAGCAGGATCGCCGGCCGGCCGTCATCGACCGCGGTCAGCGCCGCGTCCAGCACGTCCGCCCGCAGCACCATCCCCGCGCCACCGCCGAACGGGGTGTCGTCGACGCTGCGATGGCGGTCGGTGGCGTGGGCGCGGATGTCGTGCGCCGCCAGCGACCACACGCCTTCGCCATGCGCCCGCCCGGCGAGCGAGAGCCCGAGCGGACCGGGGAACATCTCCGGAAACAGCGTCAGGACGTCCGCCCGCCAGGTCATCGCGGCGAAATCTCCGCCGGGGGGCAGATTTGGACGCGGCCGCGGTCGAGATCCACCTCCGGCACCGCCGCGCGGGTGAACGGCACCAGCAGCGGCGGGGCCCCGGGGCGGGCGATCTCCAGGCTGGTCCCGGCGCCGTATTCATGCACCGCCACCACCGCGCCGAGCGCACCCTCCGGCCCCATCGCTTCCAGGCCGATCAGGTCGGCGAGATAGAACTCGTCCGCCGCCGGCGCCGGCAGCGCCGCCCGGTCGATATAGAGGCGGCGATTGGTCAGATGCTGCGCCGCGGTCCGGTCGGCGACGCGGCGCGGCCCGCCAGGCGCTTCGGCGTCGAGTTCGGTGATTTCGGCGATGCCGGCGCCGCGCCAGGCCAGCGTGTAGCGCCGCCCGGCGTCGTCGGTCAGCGGCCCGTAGGCGGTGAGCGCGGCGGGATCGGCGGTATAGCTCTGGACGTGCACCAGCCCCCGCACCCCGTGCGGACGGCCGACCACCCCGAGCAGAACCCGCCGCTCCGTCATCGCGCGCCTCGGCCTCCGCGCCTCAGCCCGCCGCCGCGGCGGCCTTGGCGCGCTCCTGCGCCTTCTTCTTGGGCGCCGACTGCAGCGGCTGCTCGCGATAGACCGGCGCCGGCGCCAGCCCGGCGGCGCCGAGGAAGCGCGCGACGCGCTCGGTCGGCTGCGCGCCCTGGCTCAGCCAGTGCTGCAGCCGCTCGGTGAACAGGCGCACGCGCTCGGCGTGCTCGGCCGGCAGCATCGGGTTGTAGCTGCCGAGCCGCTCCAGGAACCGTCCGTCGCGCGGCGAGCGGCTGTCGGCGACCACGATGTGGTAGTACGGCCGCTTCTTGGCGCCGGCGCGGGCGAGACGGATTTTCAGACTCATGTCGGGAAAGCCTCCTGTGGGGGGAAATCGGGTCGGTTCAGCGCCAGGTCTGCTGGCGCCGTCCGGGCATCAGCGCCGCGAGACCGTGGCGCATCAGCCCCTTCTGGCCGAGCTTGTTCATCCGCTTCATCATCGCGGAAATATCGTCGAACTGCTTGAGCAGCCGGTTGACGTCGGCGACGGTCACGCCCGAGCCGGCGGCAATGCGGCGCTTGCGGCTGGCCTTGATGATGTCCGGCGCCCGCCGCTCCTTCGGCGTCATCGAGGCGATGATCGCCTCCTGGCGCTTCAGCATCTTGGTATCGAGCTTGCTCTCGTCGATCTGCCCGGCGAGCTTGCCGGCCCCGGGCAGCATGCCGAGGATCGAGGACAGGCTGCCCATGCGGGTGATCTGGTGCAGCTGCTTGGCGTAGTCCTCGAGGTCGAATCGGCCCTTGGCCATCTTCGCGGCGAGCTTCTCCGCCTCCTCCTGGTCGATGGTCTCGGCGGCGCGCTCGACCAGCCCGACGACGTCGCCCATGCCGAGGATGCGGCCGGCGACGCGCTCGGGGTGGAACTCCTCGATCGCGTCGAGCTTCTCGCCGACGCCGATGAGCTTGATCGGCGCCCCGGTCACGGCGCGCATGGACAGCGCCGCGCCGCCGCGGGCATCGCCGTCCATCCGCGTCAGCACGATGCCGGAGACGCCGAGCGCCTCGTTGAAGGCCCGCGCGGTGTTGACCGCGTCCTGGCCGGTCATCGCATCGACGACGAGCAGCGTCTCGGCCGGGCTCGTGGCATCACGCACGGCGCGGACCTCGTCCATCAGCGCCTGATCGATCGAGAGCCGGCCGGCGGTGTCGAGGATGACGACGTCGTAGCCCTCGCGCCGCCCGGTCTCCATCGCGCGGCGGGCGATCTCGACCGGCGTCTGGCCGGCGACGATCGGCAGGCTGGCGACGCCGGCGCGCTCGCCGAGCTGGGCGAGCTGGAGCTGGGCGGCCGGGCGCTGCGTGTCCAGGCTGGCGAGCAGCACCCGGCGGCGCTCGCGCTGGGTCAGGCGCAGCCCGAGCTTGCCGGCGGTGGTGGTCTTGCCCGAGCCCTGCAGCCCGACCATCAGGATCGGCACCGGCGCGGCGGCATTGAGATTGACCGGCACGGCGCCCGCGCCGCCGAGCTGGGCGACGAGCACGTCGTTGACGATCTTGATCACCTGCTGGCCGGGGGTGACGCTCTCGATCACCTCGGCGGAGGCGGCGCGCTCGCGCACCTCGGCGATGAAGGTCTTGACCACCGGCAGGGCGACGTCGGCCTCGAGCAGCGCGAGGCGAACCTCCCGCAGCGCCTCGGCAACGTCCGCCTCGTTGAGCGCGCCGCGCCCGCGGAGCCGATCGAACACGCCGGAGAGCTTGCCGGAGAGACTTTCGAACATCACCATCCTCAACGCAAAGCGCGCCGCTGCGCGAACCCTCGCGGAGCGGCGGCATCCCCAGCGGGGACCCGGTCCTATGCGCGAACCCCCGGACCGGCGTCAAGAGGGGCGCGCGCCCGCCAGACTTGGCGACGGGCCGGGAAGCCGCTACCAGAGGGCTCGATCGCCCGGTCGGACTTCCGAGGAGCTGCCACCCATGCCAGAGGCCAGCCAAGCGCGCCCGGCGCCGCCGCCCGAGCCGGGGAGCCTTGCGTTCGAGGACGCGCTCGCCGAGCTCGAGCAGATCGTCAAAACCCTCGAAACCGGCCAGTTGCGGCTGGAGGATGCCATCGGCGCCTATGAGCGCGGCGAGGCGCTGCGCCGGCACTGCGCCGCCAAGCTCGCCGAGGTCGAGGCCCGCGTGGCCGCGATCGTCGAGGCCGGCGGCACGCTCGGCGTTCGCGAACTCGGCTGAGCCCGGCTGCAGGATCACAGCATGACCACGGAAACCTCTCCGCCCTCGACCCCCTCCCCCGACCCGCTCGCCGACACGATGCTGCGCGGCGCGCTGGAATCCGCGGCCGGGCGGGTGGAGGCGGCGCTGGATGCGCTGCTGCCTTTGCCCGAAGGGCCCGAGCTGCGGCTGGTGGAAGCGATGCGCTATGCCGCGCTCGGCGGCGGCAAGCGGCTGCGCGCCTTTCTGGTGCTGGAGAGCGCGGCGCTGTTCGGCGTCAGCGACACCTGCGCCGCCCGCGCCGCCGCCGCGGTGGAAATGCTGCACGCCTATTCGCTCGTCCACGACGACCTGCCGGCGATGGACAATGACGATCTGCGCCGCGGCAAGCCGAGCACGCACCGCGCCTTCGACGAGGCGACGGCGATTCTCGCCGGCGACGCGCTGCAGACCCGCGCCTTCGAGGTGCTGGCCGACGAGGACACGCACTCCGACCCGCTGGCGCGGTGCGAGCTCGTCGCCGCCCTCGCGCTTGCCTCCGGCGCGCGCGGCATGGCCGGCGGGCAGATGATCGACATGCTGGCCGAGGGACGGGCGCTCTCGGCCCCCGAGGTGACGCGGCTGCAGGCGCTCAAGACCGGGCGGCTGATCCAGTTCAGCGCCGAGGCCGGCGCCATTCTCGGCCGCGCCGCCGCCGCCCGCCGCCATGCGCTGGCCGGCTACGGCCGCGACCTCGGGGCCGCGTTCCAGATCGCCGACGATCTGCTCGATGCCGAGGGCACCACCGAGGAGACCGGCAAGACCGCCGGCAAGGACGCCGCCGCCGGCAAGGCGACGCTGGTGGCGATGGTCGGGCCCGAACGCGCCCGCGCCCAGGCCGAGCGGCTCGCGGAGCAGGCCGCCGGCCATCTCGACGGGTTCGGCCCACGCGCCGACCCGCTGCGCGCGCTCGCCGCCTTCGTGGTGGCGCGCCGAAGCTGAAGCGCCCGCCATGGCCGCCGGCTGCCGCGCCGATCAGCTCCTCGTCGCGCGCGGCCTGGCCGAGAGCCGCACCCGGGCGCAGGCGCTGATCCTCGCCGGCGTGGTGTTCAGCGGCGAACGGCGCGTGGACAAGCCCGGCGAGATGCTGCCGCCGACCGCGCCGCTGGCGGTGCGCGGCGCCGAGCACCCGTGGGTGTCGCGCGGCGGCATCAAGCTCGCCCACGCACTCGCCACCTTCGGCCTCTCGCCCGCCGGCCGCGTCGGGCTCGATATCGGCGCCTCGACCGGCGGCTTCAGCGACGTGCTGCTGACCCACGGCGCGCTGCGCGTCCACGCCGTCGATGTCGGCCACGGCCAGCTCGCCTGGAAACTGCGCACCGATCCGCGCGTGGTGGTGCACGAGCGCTGCAACGCCCGCCACCTCACCGCCGCGATGATCGGCGAGCCGGTCGGCGCGCTGGTCTGCGATGCCAGCTTCATCGGGCTGCAGACGGTGCTGCCGGCACCGCTCGCGCTGTGCGCGCCCGGCGCCTGGGCGGTGGCGCTGATCAAGCCGCAATTCGAGGCCGGACCCGGCGCCGTCGGGCGCAAGGGCGTGGTCCGCGACGCCGCCGTGCACGCGGCCGTGTGCGAGCGCATCACCGCCTGGTGGGCCGGCCTGCCCGGCTGGCGCGTGCTCGGCCTGGCCGAGAGCCCGATCACCGGCCCCGAGGGCAACCGCGAGTTTCTGGTCGCGGCGGAGCGCGCGGAAATTGTCGCAGCGGAGCGCGCGGGCATTGACCCAGCGGAGCGCGCGGGCATTGACCCGGCGGAGCGCACGGGCAGCGAGTCGGCGGCGGGCGACGAGGCTACAGCAGCCCCTCCCGCCGGAAGCTGAGCCAGCGCCCGTTGCCGATGATGACGTGGTCGTGCAGCACCAGCGACAGGGCCGCCGCCGCCTCCTTCACCTCCAGGGTCATGGCCACGTCCTCGCGCGAGGGCGAGGGGTCGCCGCTCGGGTGGTTGTGGACCAGGATCAGCGCGCTCGCCTGCAGTTCGAGGGCGCGCTTCACCACTTCGCGCGGATAGACCGGCGTGTGGTTGACGGTGCCGCGGCCCTGCATTTCATCGGCCAGCAGCCGGTTGCGGTTGTCCAGGAACAGCACCCGGACCTGCTCGACCCGCTCGCGCGCCAGCGCCGCGGTGAGGTATTCGATCAGCCGGTCCCAGTTGGCCAGGAGCGGGCGATTCACCAGCTCGGCGCGGACCAGCCGCAGGGCCGCGGCCTGCACGGTCTTGAGCGCCGCGGCCCCGGCCTCGCCCAGACCTTCGACCCCCCGCAGCTCCTGCAGCGGGGCGGCGATGGCGGCGGCGTAGCTGCCGAAGCGGGTGAGCAGTGCGCGCGCGATCGGCTTGGTGTCCCGGCGCGGCAGGGCGAGGAACAGGATCATCTCCAGCATTTCGTGATCGGCTAGCGACTCGGGCCCCGCGGTCAGCAGCCGCGCGCGCATCCGCGTCCGGTGCCCTTCGGCGCCCGGCGGGGTCGCGGGAGGCGCTGCATGGTCCCCTGGGGCGGCCGGCTCCAGCGGCAACATTCCCGTGGCGTCCGCGAGACCGCGCGTCATGCTCACACCTCCGGCTGCGGGCGCAGTCTGTCACGCCGCGCCCGGCGCCGGAAGATGCCCCGACGAAGACGGCTGGGCGCCCTCAGCCGGCGGCGGCGGGCACGTCCAGCCCGGCGGGCGAGCGGGTGAACACCTCGCAGCCCTGCTCGGTGACGCCGATCATGTGCTCGAACTGGGCCGACAGGCTGCGGTCGCGGGTGACCGCGGTCCAGCCGTCATCGAGCACCTTCACCTCCGGCCGGCCGGCATTCACCATCGGCTCGATGGTGAAAAACATGCCCGGGCGCAGCACCAGCCCGGTGCCGGGGCGGCCGAAATGCAGTACGTTGGGCGGCTCGTGGAAGCGCAGGCCGATGCCATGGCCGCAGAAATCGCGCACCACCGAAAACCGCCGCGCCTCGACGAAGCTCTGGATGGCGTGCCCGACATCGCCGAGCGTGGCCCCGGGGCGCACCACCGCGATGCCGCGCATCAGGGCCTCGTACGTGGTGTCGATCAGCGCCTGGGAGCGCCGGGTCGGCGTGCCGGCGACATACATCCGGCTGGAGTCGCCGTGCCAGCCATCGAGCACCACGGTGACGTCGATATTGACGATGTCGCCATCCTCCAGCCGGCGCTCGCCGGGAATGCCATGGCAGACGACATGGTTGATGGAGGTGCAGATCGATTTCGGGAAGCCGCGATAGTTCAGCGGCGCCGGCACCGCGCCATGGGCGACGATGAACTCATGGCAGATCGTATCGAGCGTCCCGGTGGAGACGCCGGGGCGGACATGCGCCCCGATCATGTCCAGCGTCTCGGCGGCGAGCCGCCCGGCCGCGCGCATCGGGATGAAATCCTCGGCCCCGTGAATGACGATCGAGCGCGCCTCGGCCCCTCCATCCATCGCACCCTGCTCCTTGCGGCTCTGCCCTGACATGAAGGGTAACAGTTGCGCGGCGCGGGCGTCTCGCGCAAGGGCGTCGGTCGACGCGCAGCCGCGGACCGGCCGCATCCCAGCCCATCGCCGAGCGAACAGGCGCGGCCCGCGCGCGCGGCGACGGCCGGATCAGCGCGACGAATGGGTCAGCTGCGGGCGAGCTGGTGGGGGTGCGGCGTGCGCGTGGCGCAGGTGCTGCACGGCCGCTCGGCCTGCCCCTTGGCGGCGGCGAACTGCGACTTGTGCGCCCGGTGCGGGTGCGCGCCGCGCGCCGGCTCCTGGCCGTCGGCGGTCGCGGCCGGTCGGGTGCGCAAGGCGGCGAGACGAACCGTGCCGCGCGCCGAGGTGCCGTGGCGGGCATGGGCGAGATGCGCGCGCGGGGTGCCGCGCGCCAGCACGGTGGCGGCGTGGGCGCTCGGCACCAGGGAGGGCACATGCGCCAGCAGCGGCAGCGATCCGGCCGCGGGCTCGGCCACGTTCATCCGCGCGAACCCCTGGTCGAGCAGCGCCATCATGTGCGCGTCCCGCTCCGGGTTGGACCCCGCCCCCATCACCACCCCGATCAGCCGCACATCCCCGCGCGTCGCGCTGGAGACGAGGTTGTGGCCGGCGGCGTCAGTGTAGCCGGTCTTGATCCCGTCGGCGCCGACATAGCTGCGCAGCAGATTATCGTGGTTGGGGATGGTGCGGCCGTGGAAGACGAAGCCGGGGACACTGAAATAGCGGTACTGATCGGGGAAATCCCGGACCAGGTGGCGCGCCAGGGCGGCTTGGTCGCGCGCCGTGGTCACCTGTTCCGGATCCGGTAGGCCGGAGGCATTGCGGAACGTGGTCCGCGTCATGCCCAGGGCGCGCGCGCGCAGCGTCATCATCTGCGCGAACCGGTCCTCCGTGCCGCCGAGTCGCTCGGCCAGGGCGACCGCGGCGTCGTTGGCGGATTTCGTCACCAAAGCGAGGATGGCCTGCTGCACGGTGAGGCGGGTGCCCGGCCGAAGCCCGAGCTTGGATGGCGCGGCGGCGGCGGCCTCGGCCGAAACCGGCACCGGGGCGTCGAGCGCCAGTCGGCGGTCGCGCAGGGCCTCGAAGGTCATGTAGAGCGTCATCATCTTGGTCAGACTGGCCGGGTAGCGCGGCGCGTCCGGGTTGGCGGCCTCGAGAATCGAGCCGGAACCGGCGTCGATCACCATGGAGCTGTAGCGGTCCGACCCGATCTGCGCCCGCGCCGGCGCCGCGCCGAGCAGCGCGCACCCGAGCGCCACGCCGGCGAACACGCCGGGCAGCAGGCGCCGCACCAACTGAAGGGGCCGAAACGGGGAGCGCGACCTGGGCGCGAACGACTGCAAAGCGGCTTGCTGCAGACCCAGATTCATGCCCTTCGACCCTATGCGATTGCGTCCCTCAATTCTATCTCCGCCGTAACCGGATGTCCAGACGAAACCCGATGCCTATGAATGGGTTAACGGCAGGCGTTATGGGCGCACGCGACGCTGGCCGCGCAAGCCTCGGAATCACTAGATTGTGCGTCGCACAAAAACCGCTTGACACCCGGGCGGGATGATCTATCTACCCCATTGTGTTGCAGTGCAGCAAACGCGGCGGACTAACGAGGATGGTCGGATTGCATCCTGTTCGGCTCCATCCCGCGACGGTCGCCGCGCTGCACGACAGAGGAGGCAGACCGTGACGAGCAAAATGAAGGCACCGCCCGCCGCAGCGCGCGATGCCGAGCCGACGCCGAGCCCCGAGATCGACATCGCCGTCGCCCGGGCCGGGACGAAGATCAAGCCGACAGCAACCAAGAGTGAGGTCGTTATGCAGAGTGGAATCGAGGCCGTTCAGGGTCAGGTGCAGCAGCAGGTGGAGAAGGCCATGAAGACGGCCGAGGAGCTTTTCGCGTTCAATCAGGGCAACCTCGAGGCGGTCGTCAAGTCCGGCCAGATCTGGTTCGCCGGCGTGCAGGACCTGTCCAAGCAGTTCGCGGCCAACGCCCAGGCGCAGTTCGAGGAGACCGTGTCGGCGTTCAAGACGCTGGCCGCGGTGAAGTCCCTCAAGGAAGCGGTGGATCTGCAGAGCACGCTGGCGCGTTCGGCGCTGGAGAAGTCGATGTCGGAGACCGGCCGCCTCAGCGACGCCTCGTTCAAGCTCGCCGAGCAGACCGTTGCGCCGATCGCCGCGCGCGTGACCCTCGCCGTCGAGAAGTTCTCCCACGCCGTCTGATCCGGACCCGGCGGCACTTGGCACGCCTGCCGCCGGACCCGACCGAACCGACGCCCGGGATGGCTCATCCCGGGCGTCGCGCGTTTCAGGCCCCTCACCACCTCGGGCCGCCTCCGGCCGCCCCCAAGGGTCCACACCCCCGAAGCGTCCGCAGCAGGGGCTTTCCCCGGCGGCCCGGCTTCCGATATTCTGTCCCAGGCTGTTCGGCGGTGACGCCGGACCGGTCCGTGACCCGGACGGCGATGGGGCGGTGCGCCGCCAGGATGTAAAGTACGAACGATGAGCGACAGCGACAAGCGCGGCGGCGGCGACGGGCCGGTGACCGGGGTAGTGGTCAAGGCCCGGCCGAAGACCCGCAAGCCCTCGATGTACAAAGTGCTGATGCTGAACGACGACTACACGCCGATGGAGTTCGTCGTGCACGTGCTCGAGCGCTTCTTCCAGAAGACGCGCGAGGAGGCGACCCGCATCATGCTCCACGTCCACCGCCGCGGCGTCGGGGTGTGCGGCGTCTATACCTACGAGGTCGCCGAGAGCAAGGTGACGCAGGTGATGGATCTGGCGCGGCAGAACCAGCACCCGTTGCAATGCACGATCGAGAAGGAATAGGCTCGATCGACGCCGTGCAGCGGGCGCGGCAGAGCCGACCGGGATACGGCGAAAATTTCTCGCCGCGCTACACTTCGGAAAGCAGACAGATGCACACTGCCTCCGACGCGCCCATATACGCAGCGTGGGCCTCGGCCGGGGGTGGTTCCGTAGACCGGCGCCGACCGGGTGAGCCGGACAGGTGGTGGCAGGTGTCGTCGCGCCGCAAGCGGGACTGACCGAGCGGCGTCCGCCGGCGCCGAAGACGTAGTGCGGTATTTTTGAGGAGCGATGTCGAGCCCATGCTGTCGCGAAACCTGGAACAGACGCTCCACCGTTCCCTCGGCTTCGCCGCCGACCGGCGCCATGAATACGCGACGCTCGAGCATCTGCTCCTCGGCCTCACCGAGGACGCCGACGCCGCCACCGTGCTGCGCGCCTGCGGCGTCGATCTCGACAAGCTGCGCGGCGACCTGACCGAGTTCCTCGACAAGGACCTCGCCGGCCTGCGCACCGACCGGCCCGGCGACCCCAAGCCCACGGCCGGGTTCCAGCGCGTCGTCCAGCGCGCCGCCATCCATGTCCAATCCTCCGGGCGCGACGAGGTCACCGGCGCCAACGTGCTCGTCGCCCTGTTCAGCGAGCGCGAGAGCCACGCCGTCTATTTCCTGCAGCTGCAGGACATGACCCGGCTGGATGCGGTGAATTTCATCAGCCACGGCATCGCCAAGGCGCCCGGCCGGTCGGTTCAGCGCCCGGTCCAGGGCGCCACCAGCCAGAACCCGGAGCCCCCGAGCGAGACCGAGCGCGAGGAGAAGCACGCCCGCCGCGGCCAGGACGCGCTCGGCACCTATTGCGTCAACCTCAACAAGAAGGCGCTCGCCGGCAAGATCGATCCGCTGATCGGCCGCGAGACCGAGATCGAGCGGACCATCCAGATCCTCTGCCGGCGCACCAAGAACAACCCGCTCTATGTCGGCGACCCCGGCGTCGGCAAGACGGCGATCGCCGAGGGTCTGGCCAAGCGCATCGTCGAGGGCGACGTGCCCGAAGTGCTGGCCAAATCGACCATCTTCGCCCTCGACATGGGCGCCCTGCTCGCCGGCACCCGCTATCGCGGCGATTTCGAGGAGCGGCTGAAGGCCGTCGTCACCGAGCTCGAGAACCAGACCGGGGCGATTCTGTTCATCGACGAAATCCACACCGTGATCGGCGCCGGTGCGACCTCCGGCGGCGCGATGGACGCCTCCAACCTGCTCAAGCCGGCGCTGGCCTCGGGCAACCTGCGCTGCATCGGCAGCACGACCTACAAGGAATTCCGCAACTATTTCGAGAAGGATCGCGCCCTCGTCCGGCGCTTCCAGAAGATCGACGTCAACGAGCCGTCGGTCGAGGATTCGGTGCTGATCCTGCGCGGGCTGAAGGCGAATTACGAGAAGCACCACAAGGTGCGCTACACCGAGGAAGCGATCCGCGCCGCGGTCGAGCTCTCGGCCAAATACATCCACGACCGCAAGCTGCCCGACAAGGCGATCGACGTCATCGACGAGGTCGGCGCCTCGCGCATGCTGCTGCCCGAGAACAAGCGGCGCAAGACGGTGACGCTGCGCGATGTCGAGGAGATCGTCGCCAAGATCGCCCGCATCCCACCCAAATCCGTCTCCGCCGACGACAAGGAAACCCTGCGCAATCTCGAACGCGATGTGCGCGCCATGGTGTTCGGCCAGGACAAGGCGATCGAGGCGCTCGCGGCGGCGATCAAGCTCTCCCGCGCCGGGCTGCGCGATGCCGAGAAGCCGATCGGCAATTATCTGTTCTCGGGCCCGACCGGCGTCGGCAAGACCGAGGTCGCCCGCCAGCTCGCCAAAACCCTCGGCATCGAGCTGATCCGCTTCGACATGAGCGAATACATGGAGCGCCACTCGGTCTCGCGGCTGATCGGCGCGCCGCCCGGCTATGTCGGGTTCGACCAGGGCGGCCTGCTCACCGACGCCATCGACCAGCACCCGCACGCGGTGCTGCTGCTCGACGAAATCGAGAAGGCGCACGCCGATCTGTTCAACATCCTGCTGCAGGTCATGGATCACGGCAAACTCACCGACCACAACGGCAAGTCGGTCGATTTCCGCAACGTGATCCTGATCATGACCACCAACGCTGGCGCCTCGGACCTCGCCAAGGAGGCGATCGGCTTCGGCCGCGAATCGCGCGAGGGCGAGGACGAGGACGCGATCAAACGGCTGTTCACCCCCGAGTTCCGCAACCGGCTCGATGCCACCATCGCCTTCGCCGCGCTGACCCCGGAGATCGTCGCCCGCGTCGTCGAGAAGTTCGTCATGCAGCTGGAGGCCCAGCTCGCCGACCGCAACGTCACCATCGAGCTGTCGTCCGCGGCCAAGGAGTGGCTGGCCGAGCGCGGCTATGACCGGCTCTACGGCGCACGTCCGCTGGCGCGCGTCATCCAGGAGACGATCAAGAAGCCGCTGGCCGAGGAGCTGCTGTTCGGCCGGCTCGCCAAGGGCGGCGCGGTCAAGGTCGGGCTGAAGGACGGCGCGCTGGATTTCGCGTTCATCGAGCCGAGCCTGCCCGCCCTGCCCCGGCCCGACGGCGAGGACGGCGGTTCGGAGCGCGAGGCCGAAATCGCCGGCTGACGGCTAGAGCGGGATGGCGTCGCTTTCGCTCCGTCATCCCACTCCAGCTCTCTGTTTGATCGCGTGATTCAGACCTACGGCGATTCCGCCTTCGGTCATCACGCTCTAACCGCGCACCGCGGCGGCTAGAGCAACCTCCGATCTGATTGAGCCGTTCCGGCTCGATCAGATCGGAGATAAGTTGCTCTAGACTCATAGGTTTCTAGAGCACGACCGTCCGACCGGATGATTCCATCAGGTCGGACCGTGCTCTAGAGCAATTTCAGTCTGACTGGAAATATCCGGCATGACGGAAGTAGTTGCTGCATTCGGCGGGGCTGAAGGTGTCGGCGGCCGGGCCGAGCGCCTTCCACAACTCGTCCATCGTTCGCA